>JBCBGF010000006.1:0-204296 GCA_038526915.1 Pseudomonadota bacterium
TGAGCGTTGCCAATGCAACGCCGCGGGTGATCGACGCGCTTGACCTGCCGCTCGACACAACCGGCGTGGTGGTGATCGGCGCCAAGGGGATATCCCGCCGCCTGGGCCTTGAGCGCGGCGATGTGGTGCTGGGTGTGAACGGGCAGGGGGTGGCGGACGCGTCCGATTTTGCAGCGCTGGTCTCCCGCCCTGCACCCGGCTGGGATCTTCGTCTCCTGCGCAATGGTCGCCAAATGGGACTGAGGCTGCAGGGGTGATCGGGTTGGTTCGGGGACGCATGTCCCCCTAAGCGCCGGGACGTCGGCGCGGGGGCGCTCTCATCGTTTCTGCGAAACGTCTGCCGCTTGGTTCTCATCAGGGAGTTTGGACCGCGTTTCTTTTGAAACGCGGGTGGTGGGCGACCCTGGAATCGAACCAGGCGTGCGTCTCCGCGAGGGAGTTACAGTCCCCTGCCACACCTTGCGGCCTGTCGCCCACGAGCGCGTCAGATACCGGTGGGCCAATCATGCGTCAAGGTGAAATGATCCCCCGCCAACCCGCTCGCCACACCGCCACAGCCGAATTCACCTTGCGCTCATATCCGATGCACGGGAAAGGTTGCGCGCGCGGTGGAGGGCCCTGATGAAAAAGCCGAAATGGGTGATCGAGAAGGAACAGGCCAAGCGGGCAGCAGCCGCGGAAACCGTCTGGCTCTTTGGCCTGCACGCCGTGCGCGATGCCCTCTTGAACCCCGCCCGCGAAAAGCTGCGGCTGGTGGTGACGCGCAATGCCGCCGACCGGCTGGCCGAGGCCATCGGCCCCTCCGGCGTCACGCCCGAGATTTCCGATCCGCGCAAATTCTCTGCCCCCCTCGATCCCGCCGCCGTCCATCAAGGTGCAGCGCTTGAGGTCAAGCCGCTGGACTGGGGGCCTTTGGAACAGGTCGTCCTGAACGGGCCGGGGCGGGCGGTCGTGGTGGCGCTCGACCGGGTGACGGACCCCCACAATGTCGGCGCCATCCTGCGATCGGCAGAGGTCTTTGGCGCACGCGCCTTGATCGCCCCCTCCCGCAACTCCGCGCCCGAAACCGGTGCACTGGCCAAAACCGCCTCAGGCGCGCTGGAACGCCAGCCCTATCTGCGCGTCGGCAACCTCGCCGCCGCCTTGGAGAGGCTCCGCGCCGTGGGATTTATCGTCCTGGGCCTCGATGCCACGGGCGAGGCCAGCGTGGCGGCAGAGGCGGCGCGGGCCGGCGACCGGCCCCTGGTGCTGGTCCTGGGGGCTGAGGGGCCGGGACTGCGCGAAAAGACCAAGGCGACCTGCGATGCCTTGGTCCAGATCGCCCCAGTCGGCGAATTTGGATCGCTCAATGTTTCAAATGCGGCGGCCGTGGCCCTATATGCATGTCAACGCCAGCAACAGGATTGACCATGCCCGCCGAAAAAATCGCCACCTGTTGCTACTGCGGGACCCGCGCGGCCCTGGTTCTGCGCGGCAAGGATCGGCACGAATTGACCTGTTCCAATTGCGGCGCGCCGCTTCATGATCTCAAGATGCTCAAGGCCCAGCATCCGGGGCGGCGCGAACTGGTAAAGCCAACAAAACAAAAGCCTTACGGGCATGCGCACCGCGATTGGGAACGCCCCAAGCGCAAGCCCAAGAAGCGGCGCAAAAGCCTGGGGCGCCGGTTTCTGGAAGAGGCGTGGGATATCGTCGAAGACATCATCGACTAGCGTCACGACCCGAGGCCATCCCCATTTTGAAACGTTTCTAACAGGCGTTCACGCTTCCGTGGCGCGGGTTTCATTGCCCAGTCCGGGCGCGCATCTTGGGTCCAGATCGCAACGCCCGCAGGATAGGAGACCCCACATGATCACCCGCCGCCACGCCCTTGGCCTCATCGCCGCTGTCCCGGCCACCGCCGTTCTTGCGACCCGCGTGAAAGCCGCCACCCCACAAACCTATGCCGAAAACGGGATCGCCATCGATGGCACCGATCCGGTAGCCTATTTCACCGAAGGCGGCCCTGTCGCCGGTGATCCCGGCATCACGCTTGATTGGAACGGCGCGACCTGGCGGTTCTCCACCGCGGACAACCGCGCCATGTTCGAAGCCGATCCCGAGGCGTTCGCGCCGCAATACGGCGGCTACTGCGCCTTCGCTGTCTCGCAAGGCTACACCGCCTCCACCGTGCCGCAGGCCTGGACGATCCACGACAACAAGCTCTACCTTAACTTCTCGCGCAGCGTGCGCCGCCGGTGGGAGCGTGACATCCCCGGACACGTGGCCAAAGCCAATGCAAACTGGCCTGCGGTCCTGAACAGCTGATCCGCGCCAGGATCGTTCACGATTTCTTCAGGTGTCCTTTCCTGTGGCAAAGATGCACCTATTTACAAGTGATGAGCGCGCGACCGGAACTCGCGCGTCTCTCTTCACTGTCCCTCGTTCCGTGACTGCGCCCGGGCTCTTGCTTCGGGCGCTTTTTTTCGCAATGCCAAGGGGATGACGGACGCGCTTTCCCCAACAGACGACGCAGTGCGGTTGCTCTTGTCGCGCGTCGCGACCATCGCGGTTGTCGGCTATTCCGCTAAACCGTCGCGTCCCAGTCACACTGTATCAAGCTTCCTTTCAGATCTCGGATATCGCGTGATCCCGGTGAATCCGGGGCTTGCGGGTCAGGTATTCCTTGGGGAGGTCGTTCAACCGAGTCTGGCCGAAATCAATACGCCGATTGATATGGTCGATGTCTTCAGACAGTCGCAAGTCGTGCCCGAGATCGTGGACGAAATGCTGCAGATGTTCCCCCGCCCAAGCGTTCTGTGGACCCAGTTGGGGGTGCGCCATGACGCGGCGGCCGATACCGCACGCGCCGCGGGCCTGACCGTGGTGCAAGATCGGTGCCCGCGGATCGAGATCCCGCGGCTGTTCCCGGCGGACTGGCGTCGCGCTTAGCGGCTGGTCTTCTCGGCAATCCCCGATGTGCCGTCCCGGCGCTCCAGTTCGGCCAGTACATCGGCCAACGCCACATCGCGCGCCGCCAGCATGACCAGCAGGTGATAAAGCACATCCGCCGCCTCCGCCGTTAGCGCCGCGCGATCCCCTTTGACGGCCTCGATGATCGCTTCCACCGCCTCTTCGCCAAACTTCTCCGCGCATTTCTCAGGGCCTTGGGACAGTAACCTGGCCGTCCACGAGGCCTCTGGGTCCGCGCCCTTGCGGGCCGCAATGGTCGTGGCCAAGTCCTCCAACACGCTCATGACAGCCTCATCGGAATGCCCGCGGCGGCCATATGTTCCTTGGCCTCGCGGATTGTGTAATCGCCAAAATGAAAGATCGACGCGGCCAGAACAGCGCTCGCATGCCCCTCGGTCACGCCTTCGACCAGATGGTCCAGCGTGCCAACACCGCCGCTGGCGATCACCGGGATTGTCACCGCGTCGGCGATGGCGCGTGTCAGCGGGATGTTAAACCCCGCCCGCGTGCCGTCGCGATCCATCGAGGTCAACAGGATCTCTCCCGCGCCCTTCGCCGCCACGGTGCGCGCAAATTCCACCGCGTCGATCCCGGTGGGCCGCCGCCCGCCATGGGTGAAGATCTCCCACCGGCCTGGCGACACCGTCTTGGCGTCAATCGCCACCACGATGCACTGGCTGCCAAACCGGTCCGCCGCGCGGGCCACCACATCGGGGTCAGCTACGGCGGCGGAGTTGAAGCTGACCTTGTCGGCACCCGCCAGCAACAGATTGCGCACATCGTCCACTGTGCGCACCCCGCCACCGATGGTCAGCGGCATGAAACACTGCTCCGCCGTCCGGGTTGCCAAATCATACATCGTGCCGCGATTTTCGTGGGTTGCGTGGATGTCGAGAAAACACAGCTCATCCGCCCCCGCCGCATCATAGGCCCGCGCGCTTTCCACCGGATCGCCAGCGTCAATCAGATCGACGAAGTTGACGCCTTTGACCACACGGCCATCGGCCACATCGAGGCACGGTATGATGCGTGTCTTCAGCATGGGCGCACTGGTAACGGCAACTTGAAGCCGATGCCAGAGCCGTCCGCTGGCTTTCAGGTTAGGGTCATCGCACCCAGACAAGGAGACTACGATGCTCAGATCATTCGCGCTCACCGCGGCGCTCGCCTTTGCGGCCCTGCCAGCCATGGCCGACTACATCCGGGTCGAGGCGTCGGGAACGGTGACCGAGACAGCGGACAAACTGCAGGCCGCGGTCGAAGGGGCAGGGGCACGGGTTTTCGCCCGGGTGCCGCACTCTGCCGGAGCTGCCAGCGTGGATATGGAATTGCAGGACGCCGAGCTTGTGATCTTTGGCAACCCGATGCTCGGAACGCCAGCGCTGCAACAGGATATCCGGGCAGGGCTTGTGTTGCCGCTGCGGGTTCTTGTCCATGACGACGGCGGGCAGACCGTTCTGACCTATGAAAGTGTGGATGCCATGTTCGACGGGCTCGATATTGCGCCCGATGCGCCGTTTCGGGCTGCGATGACCGGGGCGCTGGAACGGCTCACGGCTGCGGCGGCGAACTAGTGTTCAGAAGTGGCGGCGACGCGGCGCAAGGCGTTTCGTATAATCAGCACATGAAAGGGCAGGACCGCCGTCAGATACGCCCTGCCGCCGAAATTGTGTGGCCGCACCCAGGTGGCCAGATGCACCAGGCCGTCTTCGCACAGGACCGAGACGCGGAAATTCAGGTGCTTGTCGTCAAAGCCCACGATCAATTCGCGCTCGGTTTCCTGTTCGACCGGGAAAATCCCCAGCTTGTCAGCCGCCGCAGGCCCGTCATTCGACAGACCGAATGGCGCCGTCACGATCCGCCGCAACCCCATGAGCGGGGCCACCCAATCGGGGAAGTTGGTAATGATCTGGGCGGCGCGACGCGGGCCCATATCAGCCCGCACCACGTAGCAATCCAGGAAATCGCGCGGGCCCCGGCGGCTGGTCAGCAGGCTGCTATTGGGCAAGCGGGTGCTGCGAACACGGGGTGGCACCCTCAGGCCTCTGCCTTCAGCGCCTGCAACGCCTCGCCCAAATCAATCGCGCCATCATAAAGCGCCCGTCCCGATATCGCGCCCGCGATCACGCCGGTGTCGCGCAGCGCGATCAGATCGGCCATGGACGACACGCCGCCAGAGGCGATCACCGGCACCTCCACTGCGCGTGCCAGCGCCTCGGTCGCGGCGATGTTGGGCCCGCCCATCGCCCCGTCGCGGTCGATATCGGTATAGATGATCGCCGCGATGCCTGCGTCTTCAAAGGCGCGCGCCAGATCCGTCACCATCACATCGGTCTCTTCCGCCCAGCCCTTGGTCGCCACCCGGCCACCGCGCGCATCCAGCCCCACCGCGACCTGACCGGGAAAGGCGCGGGCCGCGGCGCGCACCAGATCGGGATCCTCCACCGCGACGGTCCCCAGGATCACGCGCGCCAGACCAGCCGACAACCACCGCTCGATCGTTGCCATGTCGCGGATCCCGCCGCCAAGCTGGGCGGGCACGTCGATGGCCGCCAGGATCGTCTCCACCGCCTGCGCATTCATAGGCGCACCGGCAAAGGCCCCGTTGAGATCGACGAGATGTATCCACTCACAGCCCGCATCCTGGAACGCGCGCGCCTGGGCAGCGGGGTCGTCGTTGAAGACTGTCGCGTCGGCCATCTCACCGCGCAAAAGCCGCACGCATTGGCCGTCTTTAAGATCAATGGCAGGATAAAGGATCATGGGCGCACTCGGGATTGGTCGCGACCTTGTGCCCCGTGTGCGCGTCGATGCCAAGGGGCCGCCGCATCGCGTTGCTATCGGCAGAAACCTGCGAACCTTCGGCCCCTGTTATTGGTTATCAACGCGCCGATTGCTACCTCGTCTGACGAACACCACATCGTATGAGGAGGACCCCGATGACGCGCATATCTCTTGCCGCCCTCGCCGTCGCCCTCGGCGCCACCCACGCTGTTGCCGAGCCTGTCACCGGCGTCTGGAAAACCGAACCCGACCGGAAAAACCTGACATCGCATATCAAAATCGTCGAATGCGGCGATAAGGTTTGCGGGATCATCAAGGATGCGTTCAACGCCGCCGGGCAAAAGGTCATGACGCCGAATGTCGGCAAGAAACTCTTTTGGAACCTCACGTCTACCGGCACGGGTGAATATGTGGACGGAACGGTCTGGGTCCCCCTGATGGATATCGAGGCTCGCGCCAGGATGACACTGTCGGGCGACACGCTGGATGTCACAGGCTGCAAGGGCCTCATCTGCGATGGCCAGACCTGGACACGGGTGAACTGAGCGCTCCCCCGAACGCCGACCCGACGTCACGCTTGCCTTGGGCCTGCTGCCCCGCCCACAGTCGCGCGCACTGACGGGAGGACAATATGAACCGCACCACGATCCTAGCCGCGACCCTCGCGATCTGCGCAACAACTGCCGGGGCCGACCCGGTCCTTGGCACCTACAAGACCCAGCCCGATGACAACGGCAATTTCGGGCATGTCGAGTTGTACCCCTGCGAGGGCAATATCTGCGGCGTGATCCGCAAGGCCTTCGACGGGAGCGGGGCCGAGGTGGCCAGCGACCACATCGGCCGGCGGATGCTGTGGGACATGACGCCCCAAGGCGGCGGTGCCTATGGCGGTGGCAAGATCTGGGCGCCGGACCGCGACAAGGTCTACACCTCCAAGATGGAGCTGTCAGGCGATGCGCTCAGCGTGTCGGGCTGTGTGCTTGTGGTCTGCCGCAGCCAGAACTGGACGCGGGTGCGCTGACCCTAAGGCGCCCATTTCAGGAAATTCGCGATCAGCCGTAGCCCTGCAGACTGGCTCTTTTCGGGGTGAAACTGCGTGCCCACGCGGTTGGCATGGCCCACAATCGCTGTGACCGGCCCGCCATAGTCGCAATGGGCCAGCAAGTCCTGCGGCCCCGGCAGCTCCATCTGATAGGAATGCACGAAATAGGCGTGATCGCCGGTGGTGATCCCGTCGAGCACGGGATGCGCTTGGTCCACGACCAGATCGTTCCACCCCATATGGGGCACCTTCAGGCTCGGGTCCGCGGGACGGATGCGCCGCACATCGCCCTCGATCCAGCCAAGTCCTGCGGTTTCCTTGTACTCATGCCCTGTGGTGGCCATCAATTGCATGCCCACGCAAATGCCCAGAAACGGGCGGCCACGGACCTCGACCGCTTCTACCAGCGCCTCATAGACGCCCGACCGACCGCGCAACGCCGCGCTGCACGCCGGAAACGCGCCGTCGCCGGGCAAGACCACCCGGTCCGCGCGCGCCACATCCTCGGCCCGCGCGCTGACAATCACCTCGCCGCCGCCCACCTCAGCCGCGACACGCTGAAACGCCTTCTCGGCCGAATGCAGGTTGCCCGAGTCGTAATCGATCAGAACCGTCAGCATCGCGCCCTACAGCGTGCCTTTGGTCGACGGCACCGCATCGGCCTTGCGCGGATCGGTCTCCACCGCCTCGCGCAACGCGCGCGCCACCGCCTTGAAGGCCGCCTCGGCGATGTGGTGACTGTTGAACCCATGGAGCTGATCCACATGCAGGGTGATCCCGCCATGGGTCGCAAAGGCTTGGAAGAACTCCCGCACCAATTCGGTGTCGAAAGTGCCGATCTTCGGCGTGGGCATCGCCACGTTCCACACCAGATAGGGCCGGCCCGACAGATCGAGCGCCGCGCGCACCTGGGCATCGTCCATCGGCAGATGGCACGCGCCATAGCGGCGGATCCCGCGCTTGTCGCCCAGCGCCTGCGCCAGCGCCTGCCCCAGCGCGATGCCGGTATCCTCCACCGTGTGGTGGTCGTCGATATGGGTATCGCCAGTCGCGCGCACGGTCATATCGATGAGCGCATGGCGGGCCAACTGATCCAGCATATGGTCGAAGAACCCGACACCGGTCTGGTTGTCATAGGTCCCTGACCCATCCAGATCGACCGTGACTGTGATATCGGTCTCGGCGGTTTTGCGCGTGATCGTGGCCTGGCGCATTGGCGCTCTCCTTGGGGCGTTGCGCGATCCCTATAGAGGCCCGATGGGGCCGATCCAAGGCCAAGACGCCCCAATGTCGCCAAACCGCAACATAACCGGGCGGATGATCCGCAGACCTGCCTGCTCAGCGAGCCGTCCTGTCATGCGGGCCCTTGAATGAACTGCCAAGCTGATCCCGGTCGATGCAAGGGCCTTCGACAGAGCCGCGACCTCCCTGATTAACCAATGGCGCCCCTGTCACAGACCGGCCATACTGCCCGCGATGTTCGCCTGTGCGCTCGTGCAGGCCCCCCAAGCAAACAGACGGCACAGTGCAGGCTCAGCCCCTCACATTCGAACAGATCTCGGACGCGCATGTTCGCCTCGGCGGCGATGCGACAGTGCATAACGTCACCGCGCTGCGCGCGCATTTGGCCACGCTAGGCGACGGGCCCGTCACGCTCGATCTCGGGCCGCTCACCCGCATCGACACCGCTGGCGCCTGGGCGATTGCCGAGTACGGGCAGAGTCTCATCGGCGGGGCGGGGGCGCTGACCCTCGACAACACCTCCCCCGAAACCCACGAACTTCTGCGCAGCGTGCAAACCGCGCTGCGTGCGCCCGATCCCACCGCAGACGCGCCCGCAGGCCTGACCGACCGGTTGGAGGCCATTGGACGCGCGGTCGCGGGCGCGGGCCGCTTTGTCCTCGAACTCACCGCCTTCATGGGCCTCTTTCTTGCCCGCCTCGCGCGCCTGATCGCCCACCCGCGCGAGTTCCGCCTGACCGCCCTCGTGGCGCATGCCGAAGACGTGGGCCTCCGCGCCGTGCCCATCGTGGCTCTCATGGCCTTCCTCATCGGCGTCGTCCTTGCCTTCCAGGGCTCAGCCCAGCTGCGCCAGTTCGGGGCCGAGGTCTTCGTGGTCGATCTCATCGCCATCTCGATCCTGCGCGAACTTGGCATCCTTCTCACCGCGATCATCGTCGCGGGCCGCACCGCATCGGCCTTCACCGCGGCCATCGGCTCGATGAAGATGCGCGAGGAGCTCGACGCCATGCGCACCCTCGGGCTCGACCCCGCGACGGTCCTCTTCGTGCCCCGCATCCTCGCCCTCCTTCTGATGCTGCCGGTTCTGGGCCTTATCGCCAATTTGATGGGGCTTTTCGGCGGGGCGCTCATGGCGTGGATCGAACTGGGGATCTCGCCGTCGATGTTCCGCACGCGATTGGTGGAGGGCACAGATGTCTCCCATGTCTTTGTGGGCCTGGTCAAAGCGCCGGTCTTCGCCCTGATCATCGGGGTCGTCGGCTGCCACGCGGGCATGCGCGTCGAAGGCAACGCGGAATCCCTCGGCCGCATGACCTCCAGCGCCGTCGTCACCGCGATTTTCGCCGTGATCGTGGCGGATGCGGCCTTTTCGATCTTCTTCGCCTCGGTGGGCCTGTGAAAGACGCCAGCCAACCCCAGCCCATCATCCGCGTCCGCGGTGTGCGCAATCAGTTCGGCACCCATGTGGTGCATGACGGGCTCGATCTCGACATCTACCCGGGTGAGATCGTGGGCATCGTCGGCGGCTCGGGCACCGGCAAATCCGTCCTGTTGCGCACCATCGCGGGGCTCCAGACCCCCGCGGCGGGGTCCATCGAGGTTTTCGGCATCGACATCCTGCAAGCGGGGGAGGCGGGCCGCGCCGCGCTTGACGACAAATGGGGTGTGATGTTCCAGGACGGTGCGCTTTTCTCCGCGCTCACTGTCCGCGAAAACATCGAGGTGCCGATGCAATCGGTGCCCGGCCTTGCCCCCGACATCCGCCGCGCGCTGGCTGACCTCAAGATCTCGATGGTGGGCCTGCCCTACCTTGCGGGCGACAAATACCCCTCCGAGCTTTCGGGCGGCATGCGCAAACGCGCAGGCCTCGCCCGTGCCCTCGCCCTCGATCCGCAGATCGTCTTCCTCGATGAACCCACCGCGGGCCTCGATCCGATCGGGGCCGCCGCCTTCGATGACCTGATCAAAAGCCTCAGCCGGTCCATGGGTCTGGCCGTCTTCCTGGTCACACACGATCTCGACACGCTTTACGCCATCTGCGACCGGATCGCGGTCTTGGCCGAAAAACGGGTGTTGGTCACCGGCACGTTGACTGACATGCTGTCGGTTGATCATCCTTGGGTGAAAGAGTACTTCCACGGTCCGCGCGCCCGCGCGGTTTTTGAAGCGCCGGGCCTTGGGTCTGGCAAGGACAGCTAACCATGGAAACCCGCGCAAACTACGTTCTCATCGGCGCTTTCGCCGTCGCAGGGTTCATCGGTATCCTGTTGTTTTTCCTCTGGTTCGCGCGGGTCGAGTTCGATCAGCAGTTTGCCTATTACGACATCGACTTCACCTCTGTCTCAGGCCTCAGCGAAGCCTCTGACGTGCGCTTTGCGGGCCTGCCGGTGGGGCAGGTGGTCGATGTGCGCCTGTCGCCTGAGGCCGATGGCCGCGTCCGCGTCCGGATCGAGGTTGAACGCGACACGCCCGTGCGCACCGATAGCGAGGCCACCATCGAATCGCTCGGCGTCACCGGTGTGTCCTTCGTGGGCCTCAACGCAGGCAGCACTGATGCCCCCCTGCTGACTGTGGCCTCCGACGACACCGTGCCGATGATCCCGGCCGGCCAGTCCGTCTTCCAATCGCTCACCGAAGACGCTCCTGCCGTGGTCGAGGAAACGCTGGGCGTCGTGCGCGAGCTTCGCGCGCTGTTGGGCGAGGGGAACCAAGAACGGGTGCAGACGATCCTTGAAAACCTCGAAGAAAGCTCTGCCGCCTTCGCCCAGGCGCTTGAGGATTTCTCCGATGTGAGCGGCACGGTCTCGGCCTTCGCCAGCGAAATCGATCAGTTCAACGATACACTTACCGCGCTGACCAGCGATGTCTCGGGCGTGCTCCAGGCCGCCCAATCCACCCTGACAGCGGTGGAGGCGCTGTCGAAAGACGCCCAGGGCCTCGTCGCCGAGGGCACCAAGACGCTGGCCGACGCGCAGGCCCCCATCGCCGCCGTGAACGCGTACGTAACCGAAGACCTCAAGACCGCCACCACCCAACTCACCACCACCGTCGCCGCGATCGAGGCGCGGATCGACGCGCTAGGCACCCGCGCCGAGGCGCTGATGGCCACCTACGCCACCACCGGCACCACCGCCACCAGCCGCCTGTCCGAGGCGCAGGCCACGATTGAGGCCACCAACGCCCTGATCGCGCGCATGGATGAGGCGCTGGTCAGCGTCAACACCGCCGCGCAAAGCCTTGACGGGCTGATCGAAACCGGTGCCACGCCCCTCGTTTCTGAACTGCGCGCCGCCACCACCCAGGCCACCGCCGTCATCACCGCCACGGAAAAAGACCTGCCCGCGATCCTCGCCGATATCCGCAAGGCCACGACCGACGCCACCACCGCCGTCTCCGCCGTGGCCCAGGATCTCTCCGCCGCCTCGGGCCAGATCGACGGGCTGACGACCACAGCCACGGCGACGCTTGCCACCGCCCAGACCACCTTTGCCAATGCCAACACCACCCTCACCGCGATCAACGGCGCGTTGGAGCGTGGGGATGCGGCGCTGGTGGCCGCTGAAAAGGCCTTCTCTGGCGCAGACCGGGTCATCAACGAAGATGTCAGCGCCATCACCACCCGCCTCAGTGCCACCCTCGAAGAGCTTGATAAAGCGGTGCAAAGCGTGGCCGCCGAGATCCCCGAAGTCACCACCGAACTGCGCTCGGCCAGCCGGTCCGCGCAATCGGCCTTCGCCCAGATCGAAGGCGCGGTGGGCGAAACCTCCCCCGCCGTGCGCGCCTTTGCCACCGACGCCCTGCCGCAGTTCGGGCGGCTGGCGCAGGAAACCCGCGCGCTGATCGAAAACCTCGACGCGCTGACCCAGCAACTGCAACGCAACCCCAGCCGCCTGTTCCTCGATCCCGGCGCGCCGGAATACAGAAGGTAGGCGTGATGCGCCACATGGTCCTTTGGGCGCTTCTTGCCCTGACACTCCCCGGCTGCACTGCGATCTCGGCGGTCAGCGATGCCACCCGCGTGCTTGCCGTGTATGAGCTGCGCACCCCCGCCGCCCCCCGCCGCGGCGCGCCCCAGGGGCTGGAACTGGTGGTCGAGGAACCGATTGCCTCAGGCGCGCTGACGACCGAACGCATCATGATCCGCCCCGGGCCCTTCCAGGCGCAATACCTGCCCGAGGCGCAGTGGGCCGATCCCGCGCCGATCATGCTGCAAACGCTGCTGGTGCGCACGCTGACCGAAAGCGGCACCTTCACCTCGGTCGGCCGTCGCCCCGTCGGCACCCGCGCGGACTTCGCGGTCCTCAGCGAACTCACTGATTTTCAGGCCGAAACCGCGGGGGAGGGGGCGACGGTGCGCGTGGCCCTCCGCCTGCGCCTCGCGCGCGAAAGCGATGCCCGCGTCATCGCCAGCCGGGGGTTCCAGGCCACACAAGCCGCACCCAACACCAACCCGCAAACGCTTGTCTCAGCGTTTGATGCCGCGACCTCGGCCTTGCTGATCGAGGCAAGCGGGTGGATCTCGGGGCGGATCGCCGGAGCGTCGTAGCACAAGAATTGTAGCAGATCGGATGCGATAGTGTCCGGCGATACGCGCCCTGACAAGCCGCTTGCGGACGCCGATGACCCGCACGGTGACGCAGCTTATGCGGGTGGTAGTCTCACTCTGTACGTGAAACGACACATCGGTTGTAAGGCTGGTTATTTGGAGCGGGCGATGAGATTCGAACTCACGACCCTTACCTTGGCAACCTCCTTCCGGCGTTTTCGCTAAAGAACGTTTCTCTGCGAAGAAACGCGAAAACGTGCGCTGTTTCAAAAGCTTATATTGAGCTCATCCTACCCGAGGCTACGCTGGAACCTGTCGCGGCTTTCGCCCGGCGCGTTCCCCCCTGCTTCCCCGGCAATGCTGCGCCTGCACAGGGAAGCATCCGCCCCGTCGTTTCCGGGCGCCCATTACCACTATGCCGATCCCTCCAATTTCTGAGAAAGGGCCTGACGACATGCCGAAACTCACCAAGCGAACCGTTGACGCCGTCTGCCCTGATCCCGCTCGCGACATCTTTTTGTGGGATAGCGAACTCCGCGGGTTCGGCCTTAGAGTAAAGCCAAGCGGCACAAAGTCTTTCCTGATCCAATACCGCAACGGGGAGGGTCGAACCCGGCGCTGCGTCCTCGGCCGAGTCGGAGTGCTTACGCCCGAGCGCGCGCGGCGCCTCGCACGAGTTAAGCTTGCCTCCGTTATCGAAGGAAAGGACCCCGCTGAGGATCGCCGGACTGCGCGCAAGGACCTGACCATCCGCGACGTATGCGATTGGTATCTGTCCGAAGCCGGGGCAGGGCGGATCCTGGGGCGCAACCGCAGGCCGATCAAGGCGTCAACGCTTGCTGGCGATCGCAGCCGCATCGAGTCGCATATCAAACCACTGTTCGGTCACCGAGTGGTAACGCACCTCAAACTGGCCGATGTCGAAGGACTTCAAGCCGATATCGCCGCTGGAAAATCGGCTTGTCCTCGGCGCGCTGGGCGCGGTGGGCACCCCGCTGGCGGCGCTGGCACTGCCGGCCGCTGCATGACCACGCTGCGCAGCCTCTTGAACCATGCCCTGCGCCTGGGCATCATAGACCGCAATCCAGCGAACGGCGTGCGCATCATGGCCTCGCAAAAAAACAAGCGCTGGCTCGGCGCCGGCGAAGTGCGCCATTTCGGAAAAGTCCTGCGTCAGATGGAAAAGGAGGGTGAGCATCCCACCGGCATCGCCGCGATCCGCACGCTTCTTCTGACCGGGTTTCGGCGAATGGAGGTGCTCGGCTTGCGCCGTGACTGGATTGATGTTGAAGGCAACTGTGTTGCCTTTCCTGATACGAAATCAGGTGCCCAAATGCGGGTGATCGGCGATGCTGCCCTCATTGATCTCGTAGAAACGTCTGATCGCGACAGCTCGCCATATGTCTTCCCCGCCGATTGGGGCGACGGCCATTTCGTCGGCATCGTCCGCGTCCTTGATCGCATCTGCGCGCGTGCAGGCTTGGCAGACGTGACGCCGCACACCATGCGCCATACCTTTGCGAGCCTTGCTGCATCTATGGGATTTAGCGAGCTGACCGTCGCCGGTCTTCTGGGACATGGCTCTCGCGGTGTCACCCAGCGGTACGTGCATCTCGACACGGCGCTTATTGTTGCTGCAAACGAAGTATCGGCGGAGATTGCTGCCCTCCTAGGCGGGCGCGAGATCCATACACCCAGACCGGCAAGAGAGCGGCAGAGTCTGATTTTGCCAGCTTTGCGTAGCACGCAAGAGTAATGTCAGCCGTTCATGGAAACGCAGCTATCTACCATACGCGTCCAAGGTGCGGACATCAGCCTGTTTATGGTGAACCGTAGGACGCCCACCTGGACCTATGAACAACGCAATTGGTGAACTGCCTTTGAACGCAAGCAGCTTCGGCAGCACCCTCAGTCCTTAGGCGGCAGATCCTCCAACCCGCGCGATGCCATTCAGGCGCACAACGACAAAGCCGTCCCCGCGAGCGATGCGATCAGCTGTGCACACCAGCCGCCGCCAGACCTCCCGTGGCGACATATACTCCAGGCCTGACGCGAAGAAACGCAAGCGCCCTGGTGGGAAGCCCACGCATCACCCGCCGGGTTGCCGACCGACCGTCACCGCCGCCATCTCATCAGCCGGCCATTCGCACTGAAACCGCAAGCCCTCGGGCCGCCAATCAAAGGTCGGACGCCCGCTGAAGGTCGCAGCCGTCATTGAGTTCAGCACCTGCATCCCAAACCCGCCGGTCTTCGTCGGTGCCTTCACCTCATAAGCCGCATCTTCGTGCCATTGCAGCCGCAAGACGTTCCCCTCGATCTCAAGCCGAAGCCGCACCTTCCCGGCCTCGCTCGCCAGCGCGCCGTGTTTCAGCGCGTTTGTCATCAACTCGTTCAGCACCAGCGTGAGTGTCTGCGCCGCCGTGTCATTCAACGCAAAGCTGTCCACATCGCGGTGTACAGCGCGCCCGTCAACGGGCCGCAACACGGCATCCACCAATGCTTCGGTCGAGGTCCCTTTGCCCCGGGCTGACAGTATAAGGTCATTGAGGGCGGCCAGGGCATTGATGCGCTCGGTAAAGGCCGAGGACAGCGCATTCACATCCGATGCTGACCGGGCCGTGCTGCGAAAAATGCTCAATACGATCGTCAGGATGTTCTTCACACGGTGGGCCATCTCGCCCGCCACCAGGTCCGAGCGTTCCTGAGACACCCGCGTGTCGGTCACGTCGTAATTTACACCAACCAGCACGCGTGCGCCGTCAGGCGCTTTGGTCAACTGGCCCTGACCGGCAAGCCAGATCGTTTGCCCGTCAGGGCGATTGAACCGAAACTCAACGCTGAAGGTCCCGTCAGCGGCCAGTGCCTCTTCCAGCGCCAATGAGATATAAGGGCGGTCGTCGCCATGAACATGGGCGGTAAAGTCGTCAACGGGAAGCCGGGCAGGGGCGTCTGTCAGCCCCGTCATAGACCGCAATGTCTCATCGATCTCGCAGTCACCTGAATCGATATACCAGATCCACCGCCCGACCTCGCCCGCGCGCACGGCCAGCGAACGCCAGTTGAAGTCGCCGCCAAATTGTTCGGTCTTCACCGTGTGCCCTCCACCGCACTGCTTAAAGGAGCGCGGCCCGTTGGATAATGATCCCTGAACGCCCAACCGCCGAAATAGTTCCCGAGAAAATGACGGCAAACCGGTTCAACCACCCGCCTGCGCAGTCGTCCGGCTGTCTACAAGCTGAACTCCGACAGATGGTCGGGATTGAACTCCGACATCGCGATCAACCCCGGCACATCGTCCAACCGCAGCCAATCCTTGTCCACCGTGACAAGCCCCGCCTCGCGCAGGCGTTTCAGCGACCGGTTCACATGCACTAGGCTGAGGCCCAGCGTATCGGCCAGATCCGTCTGGGTCATCGGCATCTCGATCCAGGGCCCGTTGGCCTCGCCGATCAGATCCAGCCGGTGCCACAGCTCCAACAGAAAATGCGCGAGCCGTTCGGGTGCCGCCAGCCGCCCCAGCCGTACCGTCTGATCGCCTAGGATCGAAAACTCCCGCGCCGTGCACCAGCTCAGGCCCGCAGCCAGTACCGGATAGCGCTGCGAGATCTCGATCATCCGCCGCGGATCCACGGCGGCCAGCGTCAGCGGTGTGAGCGCCGCCGCGCCATAGGTGGCCTGCGCCCGGAAATTGATATGAAGCCCCAGAATATCGCCCGGCAACGCATAGCTCAGGATCTGCCGCCGCCCGTTCGAGAGCAGCATGTAGCGGATCGCCCACCCCTCCATCACCACGAAGGTGGTGCGAAAATCGGTTCCGTACTCGACGAAGTCGACACCCTTGTCCACGTCCACAATGTTGTTCTGAAGCCCTTCCATGAAGCCGATCTCTTCTTCCGACATCAGGCACATCGCACCCAGCTTGCGCACCAGCGCGGTCTTCGCCTCGGGCGGGATCGGGATATCGAGAGCTTCGGATGCCATAGCGGCCTTCGCGGGTCAGGAACGGACGCCTTGCCTTACCACACGCCAAGAACACGGCAATTGAATTGCATCGCTCTCCGCAAACGCATCCCGCACACAGGCCTTTTTCGATCAGGTTCCCCAAGATTTGCGCAAAGGAAAGGCAAAACGGCATGGACACTCAGGCAGGGGCTGAGCACCGCAACAAATAGCCACCTCCGGGAACCCCGCACGCACTTGGTGCGTTTCCCATCGAAAGGGGATCCCCCATGGCCCGCGACAGCGTCATCACCGCCTGCGTTGCACTCCTCACTATGATCGCGGTGCTCACCGTGATGCGCCTCGCCGAAGGCCTCTTTGCCCCCATGGTGGCCGCGATCGTCCTGGGCATTGTCTGCGCGCCAGCCACCGACGTGATCGAACGCGCGGGCATCCCCCGCATCGCCGCCGCACTTCTCGTGTTGTTCATGTTCCTCACCACCTTCACCGCGCTCTTCTTCGCGGTCGAGCCCACGATCTCCGACGCAATCCGTCAGGCCCCCCTGATCTGGCGCGAGATGACCGAGATCTTGGAAACCCTCAAAAGCGCGCTGTCGGGCGTGCGCGAGATCCAGGAAACCGTCACAGGCGCGCTGGCCGAGGATCAGGGCACCCCGCAAACTCCCGCAGGCGACGCGCCCATGGCCTTCCCCGGTGTGCTCGATGCCTTGGCACTCGCCCCATCGCTCGCCGCGGCGATCATGATCTTCGTGGGCACGTTCTATTTCTTTCTCGTCGCCCGCTCGGATGTCTATGACCGCGCCGACCGCGCCAATATCCGCCTTAGCCGCGCGATCCTGTGCAAGGCCGGGGCCCGCGTGTCGCGCTATTTCATCACCATCACGGTCATCAACGCGATCTTCGGTGCACTCGTCGGCGTCGCGATGACGGCCCTCGGCGTGGCCAACCCGATGCTCTGGGGCCTGGCCGCATTCCTTGTGAACTTCGTCCTCTACCTGGGCCCCGTCGCCTTCGCGCTGGCCCTATTGGTGGCCGGCATCGTCCAGTTCGACGGCGCGATGAGCTTTGCGCCAGCCGCCCTCTACATCACCATGAACATGACCGAGGGGCAGTTCGTCACCCCCTCGCTCGTCGGGCGGCACATGCGCGTCAACCCGCTTCTGGTCTTTGTCTCGCTCGTCTTCTGGCTCTGGCTCTGGGGCCCCATCGGCGGCGTCGTCGCGATCCCGATCCTCGTCTGGTGCCTCTATGTCGCGTCCGAGCTCAGCACCGCCGATGCGCCTAGTTCCGTGCTGCTGCGCAAAGACGGGCATGCGCCCCAGGCTGCCGAATAGTACCAACCCTACAACGGAGCCTCTAATGACCCCTTTTACCCACGGCCCGATCACCCAAATCGAGACCGACAAACCCACCGTCTACGCCTTCCGCATCACTGGCCATATCGACGACGACGCGTCCGAGGCGCTGGCCGAATACATGAACGCGGTGTTCGATAAACATGACGAAAAAATCGACATGCTCCTTGATCTCACTGCCTTCACCGGCAGCGATTGGGATAGCATGCTAGACGGCGACGTGATCGCCTCGCGCTTCCGCGCGCTGAGCGAAGTGCGCCGCGACGCCGTCATCGGCGCGCCGGATCGCGCGGCAAAGATGATCGGTTTCATGGACAAGATCATCCCGGTCGAAGCCAAGGCGTTTGATACAGAAGACAGCCGCGAAGCGTGGGATTTCGTGGGCGCCAGCCCGCAGATGGCCTGACCCACAGCCCATCGACGCAAAAGAGACGCGCGGTTTTGGACCGCGCGTTTTTTTGTGGTCATTTACACTCATCAGCCAAGAAAAAGGGGAGCGTCGCGAAAGACGCTCCCCACAGTGTTCCGACGCCGGGGACAGACGGCATAGTCGGAAACAACAGCCAGCGCGGAAACGAGGGACAGGCAACGCGCTGGCTGAAACGCGTTAGGCGGCCTTGCGGTTCACCCCGTTTTCGGCCAGCGCTGTCATCTCGCGGTCGCCGTCATAGCTTTTGTCCAGACACATGCTGAGGCGACGCGCGTCATGGCTCTGCTCCAGCCGCTGCGCAAACGCATGGCAGCAGCCGTAGCCCGCAATCGCATAATGCGCCATCCGCTGGTACTGGGTGATGATCATCGCATCGCGCGCCGCATCATCGCCGAACTCGGCCTCCAGAGCATGGGCATGGGCTTCCTTCACAAGCCCCTCCATGCCCTTGCAATGCTCGCCCTCTGGATCGGCGTCATGCGATTTAAGGATCTCTTTCACAGTTGACATGCCGCGTTCGATCCCGCCCACGCCCCGCTCGAGCGCCTCGCGCAGGTTGGGGTCTGTTGCGGCCCGGGCCAGTGCCTTGGTCACATCGTGGGATTGCTGGCAGGCGCTATACATATCCTGCAACTGGTCGATATAGACGTCTTTGAGGCTCTCGATGGCCATGGTTCCCTCCTGATGAAAGTGCGTGTCGTCTCTGTCAGGTGCTGCTCAGACGCGGCACCGGTTATATCTGCGCCTGCACGTCGTTCGATGTGTCCTGGATCGCCTCGCCGCCGGCTTCGATATCCCGGCCCAGGCCACCAACGGTTTCGCAAGCTGCGAGTGTGGCGAGAAGAAAGAGAAACGCGGCGATCCGTTGCATCGGTGATGTCTCCGTAACAGGTGTGTTGTTCCTTCGCCAACGCGCCTACCCGCAGAGAGTTCCGCCCAACAGGGAACTTTTTTCGCAAATCCTCTGTTCTTCTTTAAAGAGGAGTAATTTCATGGATCGTCTTAGCATTTGGCTCACGTTTCTGACCGGCCCCGTTCTTGCGGGAATTCCGGTCATCATCTTGTTCACCCTCGACTATTATGCGTGGCCCACCATTGCCCTGGCCGTCCTGGCGGGCACGCTTCTTAGCTGGCCCGCGGCCTACGCGATCTCGCGCAAGATCAAAAAGCAGGACCCGACATGGGACGAGACCCGTGTCGATCGGACCGATGCGGTGCCGCGCCCCGGCGATCCTGAGGTCTGAAACGGGGTGATTGAAAAAAATTTCGGTCATCTGGAACCATTCCCCACCCACCCGTGTTGAGAGCCCGATGAGGCGATACGGAGCCTCTCCGGCGACCATCGCCGAACCGAAATAAGATAGGAGAAACGACCATGACACGTCTCATGCTTACGACAGCCGCAGCCGCTTTTGCCGCAACCGCAGCAACCGCAAGCACGCAGCTGGAAGCACAGGTCGAAGACGCATTCTCAAGCGCCAGCATGACGATCGACGCGTCGCAGCTGAGCGAAGACAAGCTGAACGAGCTGTTCCTGATCACCACCTCGACCGACGACCACGGCGAGCAGCGCCTGAAGATCATGTCGGTGCTGCATGACGCGGGCTATGCGACGATGGAGATGGGTGGCAACACCGTGTTTGTGCCGATCAACAGCCTGAAGGCGCAGGTGGAGAATGGTGTCGAAAGCTTCGGCTATGAAGTCGACGCCGACACCCTGGACGATGCGGAGCTGGCACAGCTCTACATTGCTGTCACCAGCAAAGAGCGTGAGGAAGCGACCGCAGTCATCGAGAGCGTGCTGCAGTAAATCGTTCTTCACTCGTAACGAAAGGGCGCCCGGTTTGGGCGCCCTTTTTTTTGTGGCTATCAAATGACCATCCCGCGCAATCCCGCAGAGTTGGCATGATCAGAACGGACTGCAATTTTGTCAGGCAGCGTAGACGTCATCGGTATTGCAAATACTGCAGCCTCTGACCCAGTCAGCCACGCAGATCCGGCAACAAAAAGGACGCCCGACACGGGGCGCCCATTTCGAAGTACACTGACGAAGCGGTCAATCGCGGCCGCGCAGTGCCAGCCCGATCAAAACGCCCACACCCACGGCGCCCGCAAGGGCCACGCCGGGGTTTTCGCGCACAAACCGCGCGCCTTCGTTCACGGTATTGGTCACGGCCTCTTCCGTGCGCTTCTGCGCCACGGCGGAGGCCTCTTTGATGGCGTCCATCTGTTCTTCCGCACGTGCCTTCAGCGTCGCACCCATGGTGTCGTCGCCTGCGGTCTCGTCCATTCCGTTCGAGTGATAGGTTGTCATGAGAACTCTCCTTTCTAGGCGTTCAACGTGACAATGCGCCCGAAAGTTCCGTTGGAACCTAGCGCCTTGGTCGCGCGTTTTCTTGCCGTACCAAATGGATAGGAAAGGAACACAACATGCTTGGTTGGGCACTCACATTTCTTGTCGTCGCGCTGATCGCCGCAGTCTTTGGGTTTGGCGGTATCGCCAGCGCCTCGGCCGGGATCGCGCAGATCCTGTTTTTCATCTTCCTCATTCTGTTTGCCGTCACAATCGTTGTGCGCGGCCTCCGCAGCGCAGGAAAATAGCGCACAGGCACGCCACCGCCCGGACGCGGCAAACCCCCGTCATGCACACCGCATGACGGGGGTTTTCTTTGGCCGTCCGCCACAAAAAAACCCGCGCTCGGGGCAGAGCGCGGGTTTCGCCTGTCGGGGCCTTTCTGGCCGGGTCAGACGGCCTTCAGGGGCGGGGTAGTGCCCGGGCGCGGTTCAGAATGGCCGCCCATCTCATCGGCCACAGCACCGCGCACAGCCTCAAGCTCGTGTGCGAGCGCCGTGCGCGCCTCGGCCATCAGCGCATCGCGCTTGGCCCCCATCAGCGCATCCTCGCGCCGGGTGTTGGGCAAAAGCGCTGCCACCAGCGCGCCTACGCCAAAGGCCGCTGCACCGACGGCGATGGGTTGTTTCGTCACCATATCCGCCGACTGACGGCTCACCCGCTTGGCGCGCCGCTCCACCGCCTCTTGCGCGCGGATCGCGGCGATCCGCGCCTTGCGCACACGGTTGCGCGCGACGGGCGGCAGGGCGTCCAGCCCCCGATCCAGCGCCGCCCGCATCCGGCCCGAACTCAGCGTCTCATCGGTCAACCCGGTGCTGTCGGCACGGATCTTGGCATCGGCCTCGGCCACGCGGGCATCAAATCCGTCCATCGCCTTCGCCGGTGGCACGGCCTCGAACGACTGCGTGGCAGCGTCATGGTCATCGCGACGCCCCGCACCGCTCAGAAGCAGGGCCAGACCTGCGCCCACCAGCGCAAAGGCCGCTGGGTTTTCGCGCGTGGCATCCCACAGCTGGCGGCTAAGGTCGGTGCCATAGGTCTCTGCCGTGCGCGACGCCTCGGCCTTCAGCCGGTCGGGCGACAGCGTGTCCGAGAGAAGATCCAGGGATCGGGCCAGCGCCGCGCGATCCGCGGCCACCCGGCGTTCAATGTCTGTCAAGTTTCCGTCAGGCATTGGTCGCCTCCTTCACTGCATCAATATCGGCCTCGACATTGCGGATCGCGCGATCTGGCACGATGGCCTCGGCGCTCAGACGACGCTTGCCCGCAAAGGCCAGCACGAACGCAACCGTCAACAACGCACCACCCACGGCCATCGCCGCAGTCCCCAGCGAAAACACCGTCGCGGCCAGATAGGCCACGACGGCTGCGGCCAGGATATCCAGTGCGGTCAACGCCAGAAGTGCGGCCACAGCAATGAGCGCGAGCCCAAAGCCCGCGCGCGAGATATTGCGCGACAGTTCCGCCTTCGCGAGCGCCACCTCATCCTGCATCAGTTGGGTGAACTGGCGAAACGCCGTCACGATCAGGTTCGGCGTGTCCTTGATGTCGGCGTTTTGGTCGGCCATCACACATGCCCCCGCGAGGTCAGGTTGGGCTCGCGGCCGTAGGGCGGGTGGCTCTCGGTCGGCGCGGCCCAGGGATCATCGCCCTGCGGCGCGGCAAAGCTGCGCTGCGGATCGCGCGCTTTGAGAAACCGTGTCACCGCAAAGCCCGCCAGCGCAGCCCCCGCCACAAACAGCATCGGGTTCTTGCGCGCGGCATCGCCCACCATCCCGGCCATCCGGTCTATATCGGTGGTGCGCAGCTGATCGGCGATGTCGTCGATCCGGCTGGCCACATGCTCGATCGCTTGCGCCTGCACCGATTGCGGATCGAACTCGGCCGCCGCAGCTTCGGCGGCGTTGGCAACCTTCTGCGTCTCGTCAGCGGCCATGTCACGGGCCTTTGTCGCCTCGCGCTTGGCCTTGGCTTCTGCCGCGTCGGCGGCGTCTTGCGCCATGCCTTTGGCGGTGTCCATGATTTTGGGGTCTGATGTGTTTGTCATCGGGGCCTCCCGGTTTGCATGATAAATATGTGCGTCCAACGCGCACGCCCGCGCATCGGTTCCCGGAACCCAGACCGCCGCAGCGGCGTTTGCTTAGCAAACCGGAGGTGTGCCCCATGACCCGAGGACGCGATGCGACCACGCCAAGCGAGATCCCGACCACAGGCTGGCTCGACGTGGCCATTCGCGTCTGGCACCGGCTGGGCACCCTGAACCTCGGCCTGCTTGCGGCAGGCGTCGCGTTCTACGGCCTTCTGTCGCTCTTCCCCGCGATCACCGCAGGCGTCGCTATCGTGGGCCTCGTCCTTGACCCCGCCACGGTGGTCGAGCAATCGCAATGGCTGATCTCCGTTCTGCCCGCCGCGGCAGGATCGCTGATCGAGACGCAGCTGACCGAGGTCGCCGGTGCTGAACGCGGCAGCCTGGGCTTTGCGGCGCTTCTCGCTCTGGGCCTCGCGCTGTGGTCGTCATCGAACGCTATGGGCAGCCTCGTCCAGGGCCTCAACGTCATCTACGACGAAGACAACACGCGCGGGTTCATCCATACCCGCCTTCTCATCATCGGCCTGACGCTTGCGCTGATCCTCGGCCTCACCCTTGCGGTCGTCATCGTCGCCGCCATCCCCACAACGCTCGCCCTGATCGGCGCGGGCCCTGCCATCACCCAGGCCGCGCTGCTTCTACGCTGGCCGTTGATGTTCCTGCTTGGGGCTGCCGGGATCGCCGCGCTTTATCGCTATGGCCCCGACCGCGCCCATGCGAAATGGCGCTGGCTCACCCCTGGCGCGGTGCTGGGCTTCGCGCTCTGGGTCGCCGGGACGGTGGGCTTCAGCTACTACGTTCAAAGCTTTGGCAACTATAACGAAACCTTCGGCGCACTTGCCGGGGTGATCGTCCTGCTGACCTGGCTGTGGCTATCGGCCTTTATCGTCCTTCTCGGCGCACAGCTCGACGCCGAGCTCGAAGCACAGACCGCGCGTGACAGCACCGTTGGCCCCGACCGGCACATGGGCGAGCGCGGTGCGACCAAGGCCGACACGCTGGGCGAGGTGCGCGGTGAGACACCGCCTGAGGTCGCCGATCACGGCGCGCTCAGCGCACGGTAGCGCGGTGCCCACGCCCCCCGATACCCGCCAAGCGCGGATCGATCGGCTGGAGCGGTTGGCTCACAGTCTCGACAGCCGGTTTCGCGTGCCGGGGCTTGGTATCCGTGTGGGTTGGGACTCGATCTTGGGCCTGCTCCCGGGCTTGGGCGATCTGGTCACCGCCGGACCCGGTGTGGTGATGCTGTACGAAGGCTGGCGCATGGGGGCCCGCAAACGCGCGCTGGCGCGGATCGGGGCCAATACCGGCATCGACATGGTGGTGGGCGGTGTGCCGATCCTGGGCGATGCGTTCGACGTGTTCTTCAAATCTCACCGCCGCAACATCGCGATCCTGAAACGCGAACTGGCGCGGATCGAGGTGGGCGAGGGATCCCAAAAAACCCCTGAGCAGGCGGAACCCGAGGAACGGGTCACGCGTTGATGTCCCGTAACCAAAGCCAAGGAGGGCACCATGAATTGGGACCAAATCAAAGGCAACTGGGCGGAATTCAAAGGCAAACTGCGCGAGCAGTATGGCGATCTTACCGATGATGAGATCGAGCAGGCCAAAGGCAATGAAGAGCAGATCGCCGGCCTGATCCAGCAGAAATACGGCAAGACCAAAGAGGAAGCCAAGAAAGAGCTTGAGCGCCTCTAAATCGTCGCTACTCGACAAAAGACAATGCCGGTCCCTTGGGGCCGGCGTTTTTTCATGTGGCTTCCCGTGCGACCGCGCCCATCTGCCCGCGATCGTCCGCATAGGCCCGCGCGGCGGCAACAAGCGCGCGGAAGATCTGGCGCTGGCGGCGGGCGTAGAACAGATGCTCTGGATGCCACTGCACCCCCAGCGCAAAGGGATCGCGCAGGCGCTCAACCGCCTGCACCATCCCGCCTCGATCCCGCGCCGCTACGCGCAGACCCCGGCCCAGCCGGTCCACCGCTTGGGTGTGGAGGGCGTTGACTGTCATAGGCTCCGCCCCCGCATGGGCGGCCAAATGGGTGCCAGCCTCGATATCGAGGACGCGCTTCGGCAGGATCGTCTTGACGAACTCCGCCTGCGGGTAGGCCGCCCACGCATCCTGGTGCAACGTCCCGCCCAGCGCGATGTTCAGCATCTGTGCGCCTCGGCAGATCCCCAGCACCGGCACGCCGCGCGCCAGCGCGTGATCCGCCAAGCGCCGCTCCAGCGCGTCACGGTCGGGGTCGAGGCGGGCGGTCAGCATCAACTCACCCCCGTAGAGTTCCGGCGCGATATCATCGCCCCCGCCGATGATCAGCCCATCGACGGCGTCCAGATCATCGGGCCGCCCCACGCCCCACCGCACCGCCCGGCCACCGGCCAGCCAGATGTTGAGCGCCACCAGCGGAAAGATCCGCCAGCCAGAGCGGCGCGAGGTCGTGACGGCAATCAGAGGGCGCGGCATCGGATCAGGCGGCCGACACTTCGCTGTGGGACTTCAGCACCTGGTCGCCATCGTCCTGTTCGATGAGGTAGGCGGGGCAGTCATCGCTGGCCTCGCGCTTGACGTCAGAGCCTTTGATGGTGCGTTCCACATCGCTCGTGAACCGCTCCACCACCTTACCGGTCCCAGTGCCATTGCCCCAGTTCCATTCCACCTTGTCGCCCTTTGAAAACGTGCTCATGTCACTCTCCCTTACCCGCGCAATGCGTCGATCAGTTCATTCTTGGTCATGTCCGACCGGCCTTCGACCTCCAACTCCCGCGCGCGGTCCATCAGATCGTCCTTGGTCCAGTCCTCGTAAGGCGGGGCCTTGCCGCCTTTTTCAGATGGGGACATGTCGTCATTGGCTTGGGCGTTGGCGATGGCGGCGGATTTCGACTTGGAATAGCCCTTGTCGCGCAACGCCTCATAGGTCTCGTCGTCCTTGATGGACGGGCCGTGATCTTTGGTCATGGAACCCTCCTGTTAACAGGGTTCAACGCAGGGGGCGGGGGGTTGGTTCCGGGAAAGATGATTTTTGGGAGCTTTCGTTTTCAATGGCTTAGGTCGATTTCCACATGGAAATCGGTCTCATCGTCCATTGGGGTAAGTGCTGTCGAAAAACCGCTCTAAGGCACCCCGCAAGGCGCGTTGTGTCAGGTTGGTCGGAAAGGACACCGTGGTCTCGTCCCCGCGGTGCGTGACGGTGATTGGCCGGTCATGGATTGACCGTCGATACGTTTTCGAATGTGGGGCCTTCTTGGGCGGCTGCCCCGGCAGAACCCGCTCAAGTCGGCTGAGAACCTCTGCTGCGCTGATCTGCGCGCCGTCCGCCCGCGCCTGCACGATCAGGTGTGCTTCGTGTTCCAGCTTGAGACGCTGTGCGGGATCGGCCAACAAGCGCGCGATCCGCCGGGCATGGTTTTCCCGAATGTCCGCTGGATCGGCGAAGGCGGCCACCAGGGGCGCTGGCAAACGCGCGATCTGCAGGTATCGCGCCAGGTAGGGCGGCCTCACCTGCATCTTTTCCGCCATGTCTTTCTGAACGCCCCCGTAATATTGATCGAGCGCCGCCGCATAACTCACCGCCCGGTCATAGGGCGTGATATCCCGGCGCGCGCGGTTTTCCAGATCGGCCAGCCGAAATGCTTCTTCATCGCCGATCTCGCGCGGGGCAATGAGAAAGCCGATCTCAAGCCCCTCGGCCCGGAGATGCGTCACCGCGAAATGCCGCCGCGCGCCGCAGATGATCTCATAAGTATGGGTGTCGCGCGGGCGCAGGGGGCGGACGATGGCGGGGATCTCTTGGCCGCCTTGCGCACGGATGCTGTCGATCAGATCGGCGCAGGTCTCGGGCGTCAGGGACAGGCGGCGGGGCTGGCCGGTCCAGACACGGCAGGTCGCGGGGTCGACGGTGAGGGGGCTGCGTGGCATGGAAGGCTCCTTGGCTGTTGCAAACCACCCCTCGCTCGCACCTCGCGCTTGAGATCGCCTTACACCACCGTGCGCTGTCAGTCGGCCCCTTCGCCCTGCAACACCGGCGCGCTGTCATCCACCATTTCTTCGACCAGCGGCCCTTCGCCGTCCACGGCCATGCCCATGTTCAGCAGGAACATGGCGGCAGCAAAAATGCCGACTACGGCAAAGCCGATCAGTACGAACCGGTGCCGGGATTTCTGTTTTTCGATGTTGGTGTCTGGTGCAGACATGGGTGTCTCCTTTCGATGGATCGCGCGGGGGCTCACATGCTCCCGGCGACGCGCTGGCTGACCACGGCCACGGTCTGGGCGTCGGTCATCTCAAGCGGTTCGTCTTCGTCGAGGTGCAAAAGCTCGGCCAGTCGCTTGCGCGCGCGATTGGTGCGGCTCTTGATCGTGCCCACGGCACAGCCGCACATCTCCGCCGCTTCTTCGTAGGAAAAGCCGCCAGCCCCCACCAGCGTCAGCGCCTCGCGCTGTTCATCGGGCAGGGTGGCAAAGGCCTGGCGAAACTCGTCGAGCTGCAACTGCCCGTCATGGGCGGGTTTTTCCGACATCTGGCCGACAAAGACGCCTTCGGGATCGGCCACCTCGCGCTTGGCCTTGCGACGGCTGGAATAGTAGGTGTTGCGCAGGATCGTAAACAGCCATGCGCGCATGTTGGTGCCTTGCTGGTATTTGTCGAAATTCACCCACGCCTTCTCGATGGCGTCCTGCACCATGTCATCGGCGGTGGCCGGATTGCGGCAGAGGCTCATCGCAAACGCCCGCAGCGCCGGCAGATGTTCCACCAGCTCATCCCTTGGATCCTGTGCGGTCATTTTGCGCCTCCATCCCCATTCTTAGAGGACGCGGCATCGCTATCCTTCAGCCGTGCCAGAAGATCCTTGAACCGATCCGGCATTTCTTCGTCGACGGTTTGCTGATAGACACGCTTGAGATTGTCTTCGATCAGCTTGTGCGACTTGTCCTTGCCGTCGCTATCGTTCATCGCGCTCTGACCTCTTGCTGGTGAAAATTCGCGGCATAGTTTGGAACCAAACACCGAACATATGCGTTCGGTTCCCAGAAAATTCAAAAAAGGACGGACATCCATGAGCACTGATGCAGCGCAGCCCGATCTCGCCGACGCAATAAGCCCGCATCTGCCCTGTCTGCGCCGCTATGGTCGCGCCCTTACCGGAAGCCAGCAAACCGGCGACTCCTATGCGGTGGCCACGCTCGAAGCGATCCTGACTGAACGCAGCGTTTTCGACGACGCGCTGCCGCCCAAGGTGGCGCTGTTTCGCGTGTTCCACAAACTGTGGCATTCAGGCGGTGCGCCCACGGATGGCGAAGAAACAGGACTTCGGGCCGCAGCGCAGGCGCATCTGGAACGGCTCACGCCCAATAGCCGTGAAGCGTTGCTGTTGTCGACGATCGAGGAATTCACGGCGGTTGAGATCGGGCACATCCTGGATATCGACGCGCACGAAGCCGAAGCCCTGGTTGCCGCCGCCTATGGCGAAATGGAACAGGCCGTTGCCGGGCGGATCATGATCATCGAGGATGAGGCGATTATCGCGATGGACCTGGAATCGCTTGTAACCGATATCGGTCACACCGTGACGGGCGTGGCCCGGACGCGGGCAGGGGCCGTCGATTTGGGCAAGCGTGAACGGCCTGACCTGATCCTGGCCGATATTCAGCTGGCCGACAATTCATCGGGTATCGATGCGGTGCGCGATCTGCTTAGCGATTTGGGCGACGTTCCGGTGATCTTCATCACGGCGTTCCCTGAGCGGCTGTTGACAGGCGAACGCCCGGAACCTGCGTTTTTGATTTCAAAACCCTACACGGAAGTGCAGGTGCGTACGGCGGTCAGTCAGGCGATGTTCTTTTCGTCGACCGAGACGCTAAAGGCCTAGGCGCCCTCAGACAGATCTCATGAAAAAGCTTCACGACCGGCGGGAACCATCCGCCGGTCATTTTGTTGTTCAGGCATGATCCACAACAAAGGGAGACATATCATGAAACTGATGACCACAACCGCCGCCGCAGTTGCCATCGCCGCAACCGGCGCCATTGCCGCCAGCGACTATGGCTCCATGCGCACCGAGATGCACAACAACTCGGCCATGTCGGCGATGTCCACCGAAGAGCTGGGCCAGGCACAGGGCGACCTGATCCGCAGCCGCGACATCACCGGCGGCACAATCTACACGATGAACCAGGCCGATGACGAAGGCTGGGACCCCGAGTTCATGTATGAAAACGTGAACGCCGACTGGGCCGAGATCGGTTCGATCGAAGACCTGATCCTGACCAAGGACGGCCAGATCACCGGTATCGTGGCCGAGGTCGGCGGGTTCCTCGACGTGGGCGACAAGCACGTCAAGATCTCGGTCAAGGATCTTAACCTGGTGGCCGTCGATGACCAGACCTATGCCTATGTGACGCGTTTCAACGAGGAAGATCTCGAAGCGATGGAAGGCGTTGACGAAGGATTCTGGAACTAACGGGCGCCACCGCCGGGACTGAGTGAATGATATCCAGTGACTGTGTAAATGGAAGGCCCTCCCACGACCGGGGGGCCTTTTTTACGTGGACGACTGTCGAGGAGATCGGTCGATGCTACGATTGCGCAATCTGGCCCTCGGATGGCGGGATTGATCCCAATCTGCTCATTCGCCAGCGTGCAGCGAATGACCGAAAACCAATTGAGTATTTCCTGTGATCTGGGTAGCACTTGTCTGTGGCCTTGCTCGGGCCTCCTCCCTCCACTGGGGCAGCATTTGACATGCGGAGCGACACCATTTCGGACCTATCCTATTCGAGCAGGCGCATAAGGAGGGATTGCGGAGACCGCTCGAAAAAGGAGGTTCAAGATGAGACTATCATTGCCAATCTACACACTTAAGCGCCAAGCAAAACTGTTGGCACGAGACACCAGCATCAAGCTCCACGAGGCACTCGACCAGATTGCCACCAAAGAGGGCTTCAAGGACTGGGGCCACTTGGCATCTAGCTATTCCAAAACTACCCCCGCAAAAGAGATCATGAGCCAGCTCCAATCAGGAGATATGGTGTTGATCGGCGCTCGCCCCGGTCACGGAAAAACCCTTCTTGGGTTGGAGTTGGCCGTATTGGCTAAGCGTAACAATCGCAAAGGCTACGTATTCTCATTGGACTACAATGAAACGGATGTTTGGGATCGGTTTGCGAACCTCGGCTTCCAACCACAGGCACATGACCGCACAATTGTCGTTGATACGTCGGACAATATCTGCGCAGCGCATATCAATGAACGCTTACGCAATGCCCGAGATCATGCACTCGTTGTTGTCGATTACTTGCAGCTCTTGGACCAAAAGCGAAGCAACCCTCCGCTTCAAGAGCAAGTAGAAGCGCTTAGGGAATTTGCCTTCAAACGCGAGGCGATTGTCGTCATGATTTCACAGATTGACCGCGCATTTGAGCTGTCTCCCAATGACATGCCAAGCATTGAGAACATACGATTGCCTAACCCCGTCGATTTATCGCTTTTCAATAAGCGATGCTTTTTGCATGACGGCGAAGTTCAGTTAGCGACGGCAGCCTAGCACTACTTAAATCTGCTTTGCGGACGTTTGTTTAAGGTCCGCAAAGTCCGCATGGCAGACATTGGGCGTTGGCCGCAGCAAAGCTCACCGTGCCCGCCTAACGCACAGAGTTCGAAGGCCGAACCATCACTGTTCACCGAGCTGCGTAAGCCGTTTGTTATTCGTCCCTAAAAGGATGATCTAAGGACACCAAGGACCTCTTTCGGTTCGCGCTGGGTGTCGCGGATGCTGCCCTTTTGTGCTGTCGATTATTTCGACCGGGCATGGCCCCGATGAGGTCCTGCTGGGCCAACCCGTGCCACGCGTGATACGGGTGGGGGTGATTGGCGACATGCGCATTTGATTTGGAGATTTGAGGATGAGTGGCCTCTTCAAGGTGATCATAGCCGTCTTGGCAGGCGCGCTGGCCCTAAGCCCCCTGACGCCTGCGTTGGCACTTGAGCCGGTTGATGATTTCGGTCCCAATCCGGGCGCATTGGAGGCTTTCCTCCATCGCCCAGCGAACGCCGCACCCGGGATGCCGATGGTGGTCGCCCTGCGCGGTTGTACGCAAAGCGCACGAGATTTCGATGCCGAGACGGGGTTGGTCGCGCTTGCCGATGAAACGCCGTTCCTTTTGCTGCTGCCACAACAGCGTGCCGAGAACATGGGGCGGCTCTGTTTTCGCTGGCATGATACCGACGATAACCAGGCGGGACGCGGCGAAAGCGCCTCGATCTTGCAGATGATCGACGCTGTGATCGCCGCCGAAGATGTCGATCCCGACCGGGTCTATGTCATGGGTCTGTCGGCGGGCGGGGGTATGGCAGCAGTGATGCTGGCCAATTATCCCGACCGGTTTGCGGGCGGGGCTATCATTGCCGGCCCTCCCTATGGCTGCAATCGCTCAGTCAATGCGTTCGACTGGTATTGGACGATGCTGCACCACAGCCCCTTTGCCCTTGATGGCGCAGACGCGGCCTATGCTTGTGGCCTGTTTACCTCGCCCGCGACGGATCGAAACCCTGCGGAATGGGCCGAATTTGTTTTGGACGCCGCCCAGTTGATACCGGATGAATGGCCCCCTGTTTCACTTTGGATGGGCGCCAATGATGATGTTGTCGATCCTGACAATCTTCGAGAACTCACCGAACAATGGACGGCGGTTCACGGGATCGATCTGATTGCGGACGAAGAGCACAGTGTGGGCGATGCGACGCGACGCGTTTATTTTGACGCGGAGGGAATGCCAAAGGTGGAAGCATGGGATGTCGGCACCCTAGGCCATGCCGTTCCCGTTGATCCAGACAGTGACACCTTTCCTTGTGGGGAGGTTGGCGAACACATGACGGATGTGAACCTGTGTGCGGTCGAACTCATCACTGAGTTTTGGAATTTGAAGTGAGGACGTGTTAGCCCGGCGCTTTCTGGGTTTCTTTGGGCGGGTTGTTTCGGCCCAAACCAGACGTTGAGTGTGCTGCTTATTGTTGCATTGCAACTACCCCAAAGCAGTCTTTCATGGCGTCCGCAGCGCAAGCCCGCTTCGAGCCCAACCGGCTCATTCGCTAGAACGCAGCGAAGGTCTGCTTTCGTTTGTGTTCCATTCAATTTTGACGCCAGGAGCTTACCTTAAAGGCTGTCTCAGTTTTGCAAGCTCCAGGTGTTTGCACCCGTTTGCTCGAGATTAGGACGCTCGGAAGCAAGCAGGCCCTCATCGAGCAGAATCCGGAGGTCATCGCCGACGCGTGAATTGTGAATGTGGTAAAGGTGACCACTTGCGCTTTCGTTGGGGATTGCGCTCACGTCGATGACTTCCACACCTGACAAGGCGGTCACTTCGTTGCCAGCCTGCCCGAGCCGTGAATAACCGTGCAGTTGTTTTGATAGGGCCAAGGGCCGGTCTTCATCCGTGACGTAGACTGTGATGCTTTCAACGATCGGGGTTATTCGGGGCAAAAGACGTGCGAAGATCTCGAAATCCACGTCTGGGGCCAACAGCACGATGTGACCCAGGCGGATCGTTGGCTCTCGGAAGGCGATTTCGTAGAGCGCCAGTGTGACCCCTCTTGCGCCGAGGCTGTGACCCAAAACATCCACCCGCTCCCCGGTGGCTGTGGCCGCGTTGAGTTCTATGATGACATCCGCAAGGTCGAGCACACTCCAATAGAGGTCCGCCTCGTCACGGGCGTAACTCGCGATATCGCCGTCCGAGGGCCAACTGAACCAAAGCAATCGCCCTTCAAGCCCTGCATTCGTTTGCAGCATGGATGCGCGTCGGCAGCCCTTGTCGAAATCAATGAAGTAGCCATGAACAAACAGGGCTGGCGAGGCGGGCCTCACGGCATCGAGCAGGGCGTCGCGCGCCAGCGTTTGGTCGAGCACCTCGACGCGATCCACGCCCAACAGGTGCTCCCGCAAGAAGGCCGGGGCGGTGTCCAGAACCGGGTCGAGCGCTGCTGCGTCTAAGCGGTCAACGACGCACCAACCTGCGCTCAACCCACTGCGTTCATCGCCAAAGAACGCACTTGGCCCTTCTCCGTCGCTGATGTTGCGCGACGTTACGAACGGCACGGTACTGGCGCCGTCTTCAGCGTGCAGCGTTACCGGCGCGACAAGGATTGCAGCCGCGATCAACGCCCGTGCCAACAGGGGCTTTGTTGTCTCCGAAAAGCTCATGCGCCGTTCTATGCCCGGTAACCGAGCGTGGGACAAACCTGTATTGCGTAGCTCATTCTTGGGTTTATCCCTCTACCCACTTGTCACTCGGTAATGTCCGTCGCGTCGCGACGATCCCCGCGGAAAAGGCCCCAACGACCGACCCCACAAGCAGCGCGATGTAGGTGAGCCCGACAATGGCCTCGAACACCGTCAGCATCTTCGCGGCGTCGGAAACTGGAACGATGTCCGACGCGCCGAGCGTCGTAAGCGTTGCGAAACTGTAGTAGAGCAGATCATACCTGCTGCTGACGCTGCCATCCGGCCCCAGAGCACCAGGATCAGCCTCCGTGATCAGCCCGAATGCGGCGGCAAAAAACAACCCGATCAGGATGTAGGTGCTTGCCGCGGCAAAGATCGTGTCGAACGTGACCCGCCCGAGGCTCAGCGTCATCGTGTGGAAGTATAGCGCCGTTGCGGCTGCGAAACAGATGGCGAATGCCGCGTTCTCGATATAGGCCGCTGTCGGATAGACCTCCTCAACGACAATGGCCGCCACAATGACCAGCGCGGCCGCGAAGGACCATAGGCGGAACCTGCGTTCAATCAGACCCTGAAGCGAGACCACCGCCAGCAACGTCGACACAAGAAGGCCATCGGTGAAGAGGCCGTCTCGGTCTTCAACAGGCAGAACCGGCACGAGCCAGAAGTTCAGGCCGAGCACCATGAACAACCAAAAGTTCAGGGACGTCATCATGGCGCTAGGTGACGGTGAACTGTCCCATCATCCCGCAGTCTTCATGCTCCAGAATATGGCAGTGGTACATGTATGGCGCATCCACGGGCGCGTCATAGTCGAAGCGCACCAGGACCTCTGACCATCCCTCTTCGACATGGACCATGTCTTTCCAGCCCGCGGCGTAGGCTGGCGGTTCTGCACCGTTTTGGGTGAGGATGCGGAAGGAGCAACCGTGGATGTGAAACGGATGCAGCATATCATCGACGCTGATGCGCCAGATCTCCGTGTCGCCCTTGGTTACCTCTTCATCGATGCGGTCCATGTTCATTGGCATGCCGTTTATCGCCATGGCGCCCGCGTTGCCGCAGAAGTTGTCCCAGGCGATGGCCAGCGCGGCGAGGTCGGCGCCTATGTCCATCTGCAACTCGAAGTCGCGCGTGACAGTGGCCTGTGACGGATCCGGCGGTGGCAGGGACGCTAGCGCATTCGGCATCGACCCAGTGAAGCCTGCTTCGCCCGTGCTGCTCAGCGTCAGGGCCGTCTGAGGCCCGTTGCCGAGTAGGCCGCCCAGGAACCCAAAGAGGCCTTCACCCTCCCCAAAGCCAACCATCAAGCTGTTGGTCTCGAAGGCCTGCATATCGACCAGCACTTCGTAGCGCTCTCCAGGGGACATGAAGATCGTCTCGGTCTCTACGGTCGAGGAGAGAAAGCCCCCTTCGCAGGCGATCACATTCAGCGGGCCGGTTTCCATGGAAAGCGTCAGGAACCGCGCGTTGCAGGCATTCAATATGCGCAACCGGACAAGACCGCTGGGCACCGCTTGCGCCACGGGGGCAAGTGTTCCGTTCACGATCAGCGTTTCGCCTTGATGGCCGTCTTCAAAGACTTCACCGGTCAACGTGTAAGTCATACGCCCGGCACCATCGAAGGCCTTGTCCTGCAACACCAGCGTGAAATCGTCGACGCCGTAGGTCTTGGGAAAATCCGCCGATAGGCTGGAATCATCCTCGACCAGCAGGATCCCGGCCAGCCCGTCATGGGTCTGCTGCGCCGTTCGGCCGTGCATGTGGGAATGGAACCAATTCATCGACGCGTTCTGCCCAATTGGCACGTCGGGCGACCATGTTGCCCCGGGTTCGATTTCTTGATGCGGCCCGCCATCCACCTCGCCCGGGATATGCAGGCCGTGCCAATGGATCGTTGTGACCTCATCGAGCGTGTTTACGACGTCCACGGCAAAGGTCTGGCCCTGTTTGACCCGGACGACCGGACCGAGATAGTCCGCATTGATGCCCAAGGTGTTGCTCAGCGCGCCGGTGCCAAAATCATGCTGGCTTGCGCCCAGGCGGAGTGCGTATCGCCCCCCGGGTTCCTCCATCAGGTCCGTCAGCGGAATGATCGGCAATGGGCGCGGGACGCCTTGCGCGTGGGCCAAGCCGGAGATCGCCGCCCCGAAGCTTGCAGAGCCGATCAGGAACTGGCGCCGGTTCATGCAACCTGCTCCGCCTGATGTGCGGTCTTGCCGGGTTTCGCAAAGACGTCACTCAGCGTGACTGCAACCATGGCAATCGCTCCGACCAATGCGGCAATGCCCAGGACGGCCAGGCCCACGCTCGCAGAGACCCCCAGCAGCGCGAGGCCAAACAAGATGGCGAGCGCGTTCAGGATCACGGTCTTGAGACGGGTCATGGCTGTTCCTTTCGTCGTTTGATGAAAGGAATATGCGGATCGTGTTTTTCCTGTGCCTGACCCGAGCCTTACAGTTTTGTAAGTTTCGGAAATTCCACAGTCACCTCCAGGCCCTTTCCGTGCGGACCGTCGGAAAGGACAAGCGTGGCGTCATGGAGACCGGCAATGGCATTGACCAGTGACAACCCCAGACCGAAGCCAGCGTTTTGGCGGGTCGTTTCACTTTGGTAGAGCGGTAGAAGAACCTTGTCGCGATCCTCAAAAGGGATCCCAGGACCTTGATCGGACAAGACCATACGGCGACCGTGGACCTGCAGTGAAATGATTTGCTCATCCGCGCCGTAGCGCAGCGCGTTCTGGATTAGGTTGGCCACGAGTTGGATGAGCATGTCGCGGTCGCCGTCCACCGTTTCGGGTGCGGTCATCTTCATTTCAAGGGATTGCCCCGCATCCTCGACAACTGGGCCAAACGCAGCGCTTACATCCTCAACAATGTCCCGAAGGTCTACAGGGCGAAACGCATCGCGCCCGGCACCGCTTTCGATCCGTGAAAGGCGCAGGAGGGCCTCAAACGTGCCCGTTATCCGGTCGATCTCTTCGAGCGCCTTATCCAGAACGTCCGGGTCAACGCGCCGCCCATGCTCAACGACCTCGGTCAGGCTGCTCTCAAGGCCCCCACGCAGCCTGGCAAGGGGTGTTCTCAGGTCATGCGCGATGTTCGAGGATTGCACACGAAGCTGCGTCATTGCATGGCCGAGGCGTTCGGTCGTCAGATCAATGCGATTGGCCAGTAGCGCCAGATCGTCCGTTCCTTCCAAGGCAATCGGTTGATCAAACGATCCGCTGGCCACCCGCACCAGACCTGCGTTGAGCCGGTCCAACCGCGACTGTCCGCGGTGCGCCAACCAAAGCCCTGCAACGACCGTGCTGAAGAGCGTCGCAAGTAAACTGAGCTGCATCCCAGCAGCTAGAATATCCCTGAGCTCTTCTTGCCGCTCCACATCTTCGCCGAGCAGGATCTGCCCCCCCTCCATCGACCTGAGAAGGAACCGTGTTTCGTGGTTTTCTCGGCCGACGTCCCGCGTGTCAAAACCATCAGGTCTTTCGGTTTCGACAAGGGCGGCACTCTGGCCTGGCGCAGGGTCTGGCAGACCCTCTCCGGCCTCGATGGCCGATACAGCGGCCTCCATACGCATCACCAACCGCTCATCGACGGCGCGCAACATTTCGTGCCGCACCAACCAGTAGGTTCCCCCCAGCCCCAAAACGGAGATCAGCACGAACAAGGCTAGGAGCAAACCGGTTTGCCGCACCGCCGACAGACGTGAGAGCTCCCTAAGCCGGTTCAAAAACATACCCGGTGCCGCGGATGTTTCTGATCAGTGTGTCGCCAAACGGTTTCTCGATCTTTCCCCGCAACCGGCTTATATGGGTTTCGACGACACTCGTCGTGGGGTCGAAGTTCATGTCCCAAACGGTCTCAAGCAACATGGTCCGCGTCTGAACGCGTCCCTTTGCGCGCATGAATACCTCCAGCAGCAGAAACTCCTTGGGGTTCAGATCGATCGACTTCCCCTGCCGCGTGCAGGTCCGCTTGTGCAGATCGAGCGTGATGTCGCCCGCGGTGAGTTGCGACGTGTCCTGTGTCTGACCGCTCCCGCGACGTCCAAGGATTTCGACGCGCGCCAGGAGTTCGCTGAAGGCAAAGGGCTTTGTCAGATAGTCGTCCGCCCCGGAGGTCAGCCCTTCCACCCGGGCCTCCACCTCGCCAAGCGCCGTAAGGAAAATGGCAGGCGCCCCGACTTTTGCCTGCCGCAGAGCTTTGACGACAGAAAGACCATCAAGCCCCGGCACCATGCGATCCAGGATCAGGACGTCATATTCCTGTCCCATGGCGGCAACCAGGGCGTCCTTGCCATCCGCAAAGAGATCAACGACGTGCCCCGCTTCGCGCAGGCCCTTCGCCGCCCAAGGGCCGAGCGATGTATCATCCTCAAGAACCAGCAGGCGCATAGCTTAGGTCCCTTGTTTTGATCATCTTCCCATGTGCGCGCTCCAGCAAAGGGCGTCCTACATAGACAAAGTCACTCAAACCATATGCGCCCCTGAAATCGAAGCGTTCGGAGTGAGTTTTCCCGCTTTTGTCTGCCTGCTCCCAAGAGGCGGTTACCATGGATTTCAGCCGCTCCGGGCCGCACACATAAAGCTCAGCCTCAGCTGCGCTTTCCAGTACCACTTTTGCGAAATGCTGCGACGTCATACGCATAGCGTCTTCGTCATTGAATACGATGAGGTTTACCTGGGGAAGCCGCGCTGCGTGCGCCTCAACGTCTTTTATGCCCCCTGCGGAAGCATGTGATTTGACGCAAAAGACAAGCGTCACACACGCACCGTCATCCGGCTCCATGTGCTGGAGAGCGGCGAGAAAGGGCGTTATTCCGACGCCACCTGCGACCCAGACCTGAGGTTTCCGCCGGCGCTCTGTCTTCGGCAGAAATCGCCCCACACCACCGCTAACGCGAAGCTGATCGCCCGGCTTCACATTGGAAACGAACGCATCGGTCCAATCGCCAGTTGACCGGATGATAAACCGCCTTGACGTGGCGTCGCCGCCCGCAATGGTAAAGGGATGCGCCTCGGCACGCGCATGGTTTTCCGCTAGGGTCGCAAACTGACCGGGCCGGAAAGGCGGAAGGTCCGAGGTTGACCGCAGCGTAACGTCGACGCCGCCCGAGAAATTCCGAACCGTTTCAACCGTGGCGAGGCGCGTTGGTGAAAGCTTCCGGCGGAGCGTCTGGCCCCAGGCAACCAACCCGATGACGGACACGACCGCCATGAGGGTCCACGGAGCCGCCCCCACCGCCAAGGGGCTAGCGACGAAGAACGTATGGTATGCCGCCAGAACGAAGATTGGCCCCATCAGCATGTGGCTCGCCTTCCACAGATGGTATGGAATGGCACGCACAAGTGCCGCAGCCGTTAGTACCAAAAGGCCGATGGCCGCGATGGTCCCAACATTCTCGCCGCTTTCCGCCAACACGGGCAACACACCGGCACCGACCGATGATGCAAGCGCCCAGTGGATCAATGCACCAGCCACGGCGAGAAAACCCAACCACCGATGCGCCACATAGGATTTGTCCGGCCCGCCCATGGCCTGGTCCACGATGCGCCACCTCGCAGCGAGGATGAGGGTCAGGGCCATCGATGACATGGACACCGCGCCAAAACCCGCGGGCAGTATGTTGGCGATCGGCACAAACGGTGCAACGACGGCGATGTGGACCAGAATAAATGCGGTTGCGAGGGCAAGTGACAGCTTTGACATGAGGACGTCCTAGATTGGGATGTCCATGACGTAGGGGGTTATCCTCACCCCCAATGCTCCCGGAACTTACAGATTTGTAAGCCAGCAAAGTCCCACAAAGGACGAACTGCTATGTGTTGGCATTGGTCGGTGAACAAAAAGAGTGATGGCTCCGGCTATAGCCGATGGCCTATGCCAATCGCCTGCCACCACCAATTCCAAGCGGTTCCCCCACTTTTGTCCGATTCAGCGTCGCAAAAGCGTTGACTGGGCCAAGGAGGCCCTTGCTCATACCTCCTTGGTGTCTGCCAAGTGCGTTTGAGAGCCGCGACAGCGACCGTCTTCTCGAAAGCAGACACTCGTTTGAAGGCTGCTTTGTCCGCAAAGCCATCCTCTGCCGCCTTCACAAGCGTCACAAGTCCCACTGAAACCGTCGGATGTCCGCTCTAAACCCAAAGCCGACCTTGATCGCGGGCGTTAGATGCTGCGGCGCAGCCCGTCATATAGGAGACATTCGCTGCAGGCGCACGGCCAGGGCTAAAGCCAAATCACAGATCGCGGCCCTCTGTAGACCTTCGGCCTACCTTCAAGCTTCTGCGTTCGCAGCCCGCTTTGCAGTCATTCGCTGCAAGCGCATAATTGAAGCTTGCTTGAACTCACTGATCGCGAAATGAAGCCAACCGTTGGAGAGAAGTCGCAATGACTGCCGTTCTAAGCAGCTCGTATGCGATTGTTGCGGGCGTTGTGTTCCAGTTCTGCCAAACCCAACAGCTCCAGCGTCGGGCCAACGTAGTTTGCGAAGCGCCCTCGATATCCCTTGCGCAACCCGTAGTAGCCGCCAACCGGATTGCTGTCAGAGCGCGCCCAGTCTTCCAATGTGCCTGGTTGCGTTGGTTTGCCCTCATCCGCATTGCCAAGGGGCATCCAATCGCCATGCGCCTTCAGCATTGCATGGGCGTCCTCAAGTGCCCGGAGTTGATACGACAACCTCGTTTTGCCGACTTGGACAACCAAAGCTGGAGGATCGTTTGCCTCATCCTTCCAGACTTGGAATTCTGACGTCAGAGGCGGTGTCTTCAGGACCCAAGGATCTTCTTCGGTGCCAGAGCCATAGACAACTTCATTCATCGTTTTCTGCCTTTCACTTAAGTGCTTGGGCAAACTTTTCAAAGCTCGGGTTCAGATCCGGAATGGACTTTACAATCAACCCTGACAAGGGTCCGCCAAAGACTTCTTCCATATCAAAAGTGGTCAAGCCGTTCGAACGCGACAGCTCGAACGTTCTGGTTCCTGTGAAGAGGCCAAAAGGCATTCCACCTTTCCAGATCATCTTCTTCGGAGCGTTAAATTCCTGGACCTTCAACGAGAAGGCTCTCTTGGGGTCGACCTCTGACCAAAGCTTGACGCGGCCGTTCGGGGTCAGATCTCCCTCAAACCGCACAATCCCAAACGCTGTCGGGTTCGAGCTAAGGCCCTCGACCAAAGCTGACCAGACCCGCTCTCTGTCGGCCGAGATTTGAATTGATGTGCTGTATTTCTTCATTGCGTACCTCTCATTGCCCAACAACGGATAGATGAGGTAACGTGACATCTACTGTCATGTTTATTCGATCATTATGCGCGCGGCTCGCCTCCTTCAAATCTTGCTTCTTTTGCAGAACCGCGGCCGACAAACGTCGGTTCAACTTGCGCAGGAGCTAGAGGTCGCGCCCCGCACAATTCTTCGCGATGTCGACGCAATGACAGAAGCGGGTTTGCCGATCATCGTCCATCAAGGCAGCAGTGGTGGAATAGAGTTGGGCTTCAACTACCGAACCCGCCTCACCGGCCTCGCGCGCGACGAAGCGGCTGCCCTTGGGCTCATTCTTGCCGCTGATAATCCGATGATTTCCGCCTTGGGCTTGGAAAATGCAGCCAAGCGCGTACGCGCGAAGTTGATAGAGAGCCTGCCGGACAAAACGCGACATGAAGCAAAAGCGACAACTCGCAGGTTTGTTTTTAGTGGTGGTGAGATCATCGAGGATAAAAGACTTCGAGCAATGGCCCGCGCCGTCCAGGCTGAGACGATCGTAAGAGTGCGTTTTGCAACAAAAACGGAACAGGTGATCCACCCGGTAAGGCTGGAAAAAGCCGATCGAACATGCCGCGTGCATGACGGCATCACCGGAACGGCATTGCCTATCGAAAACTGGGGGAGGCTGAACATTTCTGCAATGCGTATACCCAAAGCGACGTAGCCCCCACGCGCTCTAGAAAGTCCTCAAGTTCGGTCCTTGGGCCAGACTGCAGCATCGGAATAAGCGGGTCGGTCCCGGCGCTGGAGCAAGCGCGGTATCGACACACCCGGTTGTCCCACGTCGAGTGATCACGGCCCGAACCTGCCGTTGACCAAACGGTGACGATGCCGCGACGCGGCCCGTCATAGGAGACATTCGCTGCTACTGCAAAATCGAGCCAAAGGCGAACTGGTGATCGGCGGGACTAACCTGCCGTAGGAAGCATTTGAAACTACGACTGCTGCAGTCGCCTCTCGATTTTTCCGAGAAACGCGAAAGAGCGAGGAAATTGCTCACAGCAAACTCAAAGCGCCAACCTCACGCCTGCGTTGTCGAATTGGACTTTGCATAAGGTGGTATCTCTCTGATCCGGCTTATGAGCATCTGCGAAAGGACCCTTTGGTGCAAACGGCGGTGTCACTCGTGCAGGTTTCGTTGTTGTTTTCGCGTGTGGGTGTACGTGGCAGGTCACACCGAAACCACAGGAGACCTGTTATGTTTTACGCCCAACTAGATAGACTGCGTACGGCAACCGGCGTCTTGATAGTGCCAAGCCGCTTCGACGCGATAATTGGATTCCAGCGCCTTACCCTGACCGCGATTGGAATGGTTGCGCTTACGCTTGGAATGCTGCTCCTCGATGGCAGAATGCTTGACGGAGAGCCTGTTTGGCTAAAGCCGTTCAAGTTTGCCGTTTCATTCGCGATCCTGTTTGCAACGCTGACCTGGGCGGCCGGGCGGCTTTCAACACTTTGGCGGACAAGTTGGGGGCTCGTCGGCGCTGCCGCCGCCTCTGCTGCGGCCTTTTTCTTCGAGATGGCTTACATCGGCGCACAGGCCGCACGGCAGGAGCCGTCACACTTCAACGAAACAACGCCCTTCCATGAGATGATGTACGGTTTTATGGGTACGGGCGCGACCGCCCTCATGCTAACCGTTGGCATAGTTGGCGTAGCGGCATGGGCCGACAGAGACGCCCATTTGCAACCGCGTTTGCGGCTCAGCATCGTTTTGGGGTTTTTCCTCACGGTGGTTCTGACGTTCTGGGTCGCGGGTGAACTGGCCGGAAACGGAGGCCGCTACATCGGAGTACCATCACCCCAGGCCGCGAAACTGCCAATCTTGGGCTGGTCAATGGAGGTGGGTGATCTGCGACCGGCACATTTCTTTTCCCTCCATGCTATGCAATTCTTGCCCCTATTCGGCTGGCTTGCAGATCGGTACGACCTCTCTTCTCGCATGGTGTGGATTGCGGCCCTTTTTTATGCCAGCTTCAACGTCATGATATTTCTGAAGGCGCTCCAGGGCGTACCTTTGATTAGTGCATGACTGACAACGAAAAAAACGAGGTGGTGCCAAACCACAAGCAATCAGGCACCGTGCGAACATCGGCAATGGGCTGGACAACGTATCTGGCCCTTTGTGCCATTGGATTGATCCTTGGCCTCACCTCAATCGGACCGAGCGCGTCTGAGGGTTTGGGTACCCTGAACACAATGGTATTTTGGGCCGCTCACGTGATCCCCGCGCTTGGATTGCTGGTGGTCACACAAGTGGCGCTTGGGCAAATCGAGCGATTTTCATCGTTTTCCGGCATTGCGCAAGTATTGCTTTCCGCAATTATCGCATCACTTTTGTTTGCGCCCATCGCGCTGATCGTCGACGGTTTTTTTGCCGGTCAGATCGCCGCCGACAATGACGAAGACGGCATTTTTCTACGGCTTGCGTCGGAGATATCACATTTCTTTGTGCCGCTTGTCCTAATTTGGGCCCTCATCAATGCACCAAGCCTTTTGCAGTTGGAACGCGTAGGGGCTCAGCCCAAAGAGGGAAGCCAGCTGCCCAATCCGGATTCCAATAACAGCGACACAGCGGACACTGCAGAGGCCGAGTTTTGGGCCCGTGTACCGGGGCGGCTTGGCCGCGAACTGGTCGCTCTCTCGGCTGAACTGCATTATTTGCGGGTCCATACCACGAACGGGGATACGCTGATCCTTTTTCCGTTTGGCCGCGCCGTTGGCATTCTGCAGGATCAGAACGGCATGCAGATACACCGGTCGCATTGGATCGCGTTGGACAAGATCGACGAAGTGGTGACCCGCGACGGCCGTATGATGTGCCAGATGATCGGCGGCTTAAGTGTTCCGGTCAGCCGCAGCTATCGCGCAGCGCTCAAAGCCGCGCGACGGCCAGGCAGTTAAGTTAATCGATAGGAGCCGGGACTGTAAGGTCGGCCAACCCGCCCCGTTGTGTCGCAAATCCGTGGCCCACCATTCGTGCAGCCAAGTGTGCAATCCATGCAGTCAGCTTTGAAAACAAGCCTCTGCGCCCGAATTGTTCCTTCATCGCTTGCAAGAGCAGGCATCCACTCGAAAGGACAATTCACATGGTCACCTCACCGCTCAAACGGACAATGGCTGTTGCCGCATTCGCCACACTTGGTTTGGCATCTCCTGTCATCGCTGATCCCTCAGATGGAGGGTTTTACCTGCGCGCCTTTGGCGGTGCGTCCTCGCTGTCTGACGCCTACTTGTCAGGTGTCGCGACGGGAACATCTGGCTTCGACACCGGACAGGTGTTTGGAGGTGCCATCGGGTATGACTATACCGACAGCCCGTTTCGCACTGAACTAGAGTATGCGTATCGCACGGGAGAAGCCGACGGCACAGCCGGCGTTACCGGTGACTTCGCCTCAACGACGCTGGCGCTAAATGGATATTACGACTTTGCACCGGTCCTTGGTGGTCGGCTGACGCCCTATGTCGGGGCTGGCTTGGCCTATGTCACCGAGATCGACTTCGACGTCACCGGAGGCGGTGCGCCAGGTGAGTACAACGACCGCGGCGGTTTTGGATATCAACTGATGCTTGGCGCGGAATACCCGGTCTCTGAGCGCTGGTCGGTTACCGGCGAAGTCCGTTACTTCGACGCTGGAAGTCAAACGTTGAGCGGCCCTGGCGGCAGCCTTTCCGCCGATTACCAGACCATCGATGTCATCATCGGAACATCATTCAAATTCTGAGATCCGGGCCTGCCCGGTTGAACCGGCTTCGCATGAAGCCACCCATCCCCCTTCACAAAGGAGAACCCCATGAAGGATACACTCAAACTCTGTACTCTCGCGCTTGGCATTGGCCTGACGTCAACGTCGGTTAACGCGGCAAGCATTGTCGACATCGCGGCAGGCGATGATCGCTTTTCAACTCTTGTCGCTGCAGTCACGGCAGCAGGTCTTGCCGACACCCTTGCTGGCCCTGGCCCATTCACAGTTTATGCTCCGGTGGATGATGCCTTTGCCGACTTGCCGGACGGCACAGTCGAGTCCTTGCTGAAACCGGAAAACAAGGATCAGCTTTCGAACGTGCTGTTGTACCATGTGGACGACCGCAAGCTGTCCGCGAATATGATCCCTGGTGGGTCAAACTTCTTCAAACCCATTCTGGCGTCTGAACGTCTTTGTATCACGAAAGACAACGGAGGTGTATCGATAGCGGACGGGACCGGAGATGTCGCAAATGTGGTAATCGCAGATATTGAAGCCGACAACGGCGTTATCCACTTCATCGACAAGGTGTTGTTGCCGGGCACGCGCCCGAATTGCAACTGAGTCTAGGCGCTCCTGGTCAATCGTTCCGATACGGATGATCAGGAGCACAATTACGGGAGTGCTTTGTGAAGAAGCATCGCGCCTTGTTCGCAGCCCATGTAAAAGAGACTGAAGTTGGTTTCATGTTTCTTGAGATGTTCTATAGGAGATTGCTTTGCCCCCTCCGATGACCAATCAACTGGAATGAGACCTCTCAAGCGCAATAGCGGGCATTGCGACCTGCCTAATTTTAGGGGCGTTCTTAATTATTGAGTTGCTCGGTCCGCGTTACTGTCGAACTCAAAGTCCGGCATGATCTCTAGGACATCGAGAAGCGGTTCTCCATGTGGGGTGCGCGGACCGCGGCCTTCTATCAACAGAGACGCGTATCCGTGCACAATCGTCCAGAGCAATAATTCCGTTTGCCACGAATGCAGTTCCGGCCGTAGCGCGGGACGAGGCCAGTCGAGGCCGGCAGCGACGCTTTGCAGGACGCTGTAGCTTTCGGCCCCTGCCTCGGCGAGTTCCGGTGTCTCATCGCGTGCAAGGCCCGATGAAAACATGAGACGGAAGAGTTCCGGGTTTTCCCGAGCGAACCGCACATAACCCGCCGTCGCCGCACGCAAGCGATCTTTCCCTGGCGACGTGCCCTCTACCCCCTTGCGCATCTCTTCGGCATGGCGGCGAAATCCCTCGGCCGCGATGGCGCACAGCAGCCCTTTCAGGCTCTCGAAGTGATTCTTTGGGGCCGTATGACTGACCCCAACCCGCGCCGCGATCGCGCGCAGAGACAAGTCTTCGAGCCCCACTTCTTCCAAGAGCTCAAGGCCCGCCTGCACAAGCGCTGGCTTCAGATCACCGTGGTGATATTTTTTTCTGTTTTCTTTCAGCATGATAAGCCTTTCATATTTCCAGTGTAAATTTTTTCTCTGGACTTTTCAAGCCATCGCGCTCAATAACTTTCCAATGGATATTTACAGTGGAGATATACAATGATGCCCGAAGACGTCTTTTCCCTATCAAGCACTGCGGCCATGGCCGGCTGGGTGCTGTTGATCCTCGGCCCAAGACGCTTTTCCGCGATCAATGCCATTCCGCTCTGGATCATTCCGGCGGGCCTGTCAGCGGTATACGCCGCCATCATCTTCAGCCGGTTCGCGGGCAGTGGCGGCGGCTTTGACAGCCTCGCCAACGTGTCCATCCTATTCGAGAGCGACTGGGCGCTGCTTGCCGGTTGGGTGCACTTTTTGGCTTTCGATCTTTTCGTGGGCGCCGTCATGGCCGCCCGGATGGATCGCGCGCACGTCGGTCGCCTTGTTCAGGCGCCAATCCTCGGCGCGACCTTCATACTTGGACCGATCGGCTTCCTGATCGCCGCCATGACAGAACTCGGCCTGCGAGTGGGCCGCATTCCCACGCAATCCTTCAACCTGAAAGGCCAGTCCCATGTCTTTGCTTGATGCCCAACTGCCTGCCTTGCGCGGCTCTGCCCCGACCCAGTTTCAAACGCTCACGGTAGTTGCCGTCGTCCTTGGCGCACTCTCGATCCTCTGGGGCTTCGTCGACGTCCGTATGGTCGACGGTGCCTTCGTCTGGATGAAGCCGCTCAAGTTCTCGCTGAGCTTCGCACTCCTTTTCGCCACCATCGCACTGGTCGAGGCCCGGCTGTCGGCCCCTGCCCGCGACGGCTGGACACTGCGGATTACCGGCTGGGTCATGGCCGCCGCGTTTCTGTCGGAGATGGCGTACATGATGTATCAGCGGGCGCTTGCGGAGCCCTCGCATTTCAACGTCAGCACGCCCTTCAACCAGTTCATGTACGAAGTCGTGATGGCGGCGGGTGCCGTGTCGCTCGTGATCGGTGTGGCCGTCATCGGCTGGATCGTCCGCCGTGATAAGAAAGCCAATTTCGGTCCGAGCACGCGTCAAGGCATCTGGCTCGGCTTCCTGTTGAGCTTTGTTCTGACAATGATCGTCGCCATGTATCTCAGCCTGCAGGGACAACACCATGTAGGTCTGCATCCGGAGGGAGCGCCCACCCTTCCACTGGTAGGTTGGTCCGGTGTCACCGGTGATCTGCGGCCAGCACACTTCCTGTCGCTCCACGCCATGCAGGTGCTGCCGCTCCTGGGCGTCTGGCTCGACCGCCGGGGAAGCACCGGATCGGTCCACACGATCCGCATCGCGGCCGTGGGCTACAGCGCGCTGACCTTCGCGGTTTTCGCACAAGCGATCATGGGCCTGCCGCTCATCCCGCTCGGATAACCGAACCACCACCCACCCCAAATGGCGTCCCAGCGAGGACGCCCACGTCACACCAGCAGTCGGTTCGCCTGCGGGACCGGACGGTCCCGCTGACTGCACGGCTCACCAAGAAAGGACCCTGACATGACCCGAAACGACACCAAAGCCGCCCTCCTCGCCTGCCTCATGTGCGCCGCCCCGGCTTATGCCGACACGACGCCCGCCGATGTCCTCGGCACATGGCAGACAGGGATCGGCGAACAGCCCGCGCCCGATGGCAGCACAGCTTATCTGCGCGCAACCACCGTTTTCACCGAAGATGCCCAAGATCTGATCTTCGAAATCTTTGCTGACCCCGACCTGCAGATGCCACTCTTCCGCTATCACTCCAGCGGTCCATGGGACCCGCAGGGCCCGTCCGATGCCATTCCCGATGCGCTTGCGGTTAACATGACCAATGACTTCAACAAAGTGGAGATCTTCATTGACGCGCCTGATCTTTGGTCCGGCCTAAACATGGGGGATTGCCCGCTTGAGATCGGTCGGGCGGTCGAGGTCTCAACCTGCGTCTCCGGCCCGCCGTTCATCGTCACGGACTGTGTCGACATGGACATCGTGATGATCGATCAGGACGGCCAGCGCCTGCGCTACGGCGGCGGCGACGTGAACCGCTGCGAGACCCGGCCGACAGAGATATCGACCGACGAATTCTTCAAGATCAACTGATCGCGGCGCTCACTTTGGGTACTTCATCTAGAGCTGTGCGAGTTTCATTCCGCCGCCATTCTGATCATTTCGAACGTCTTGATTGTGAATGGCGGCTTTTTCTTTTGGGCAAGGATTGGTTCGCATTCGTAGCGAATGACCGCTTCCCGCCCTTCCACGACACCGAAAAGAAACATCCTACGTCGGCAGGTCCGGAACCAAGTTCATGTCACTCAACACGCATTCCAACATCAATGAGCCCCGCCGTTCGGGGCGGGGCTCACCACAATGCTCAGGCCGACATCGATTAGCTCTTGGACAGCGCCCGCAGCATCCAGGCGGCTTTTTCGTGGAATGCCGACCGCTCGGTCGCCAGATCCTCGGTCACCGGGTCGTTGCGGTCGCCTGCCAGCTCGATCAGCGCGTGGAAGCGATGCGCCATGCGTTCGTGATCGGCGGCCAGATCGGCACACATCTCACCGGCTGCAGGCAGGGTGTCGCGATCGCTCACAAGCGTGCTGTCCATGATCGTTGACAGCTTCGCCGGAGCCATCACACCGAGGGCGCGTACGCGTTCGGCCAGCACATCGGCGGCTGCGAACATATCTTCGTACTGTTCCTCGGTCAGGTTGTGGAGCGAGTAGAACAGAGGGCCTTCAACATTCCAGTGATAGGCGTGCGATTTGAAGATCAGGCGGTAGGTGCCTGACAGCACATCGCACAGGCCATCGGCGATCACATCGGTGTCGCGCACGCCGGTGTCGACGTCATGTTCCTTCGGAATAACGCTGAGCGCGTCGGTCATTTTGTCCTCCATTTTGGATACCCGACCCAACGCACAGACGCGTTCTGGGTTCCAAATTGGGGGTCAGAGGTCCAGTGCGCGACGCAGGGCGGCCTTGAGATCGGGCGTGGTGAAGGGCGGGGGGAGAAAAATCCAGCCCTCGGTGGCCGCCTCGGGCGTCGGGCTTTGAATCGCCACGACGCGTATACGCTTAAGCGCGGTGAGGCGGGCGAGTTCCGGATCGCGGAGCTCGTCGCTGGTGCCATGCAAGACCGCCAGCCCCGCATCCTCGGCACGCATAATCAGCGCGTCGCACAAGTCGCGCAGAGTTGAAAAAAGGCTGACGGTCACACCTGGAAAAAGCTCGGCCAAGGTTTCGCCGATGTCTTGTGCGATAACGGGATCGCGTTCCAGGATTGTGATAGAGTGCAGCACGGGTCTTGCCCCAGCCAAGTGTGATCACCGCTCTTGAGATTGTCTGTTCGCGGAAACACTGTGGAACTACCGCCGGGCTGGCGCATTAAACTGTGACATAGCAACAGGATGACGCAACGACATGGTGACAGACTGCGCCGACTGCCCGCTTCGTAGACTTGAGGCGTTCCATGCGTTCTCAAAGCCCGAAGTGGGGTTCATGCAGAAATTCAAGGTGGGCGAACTGCAGGTGGATGCGGGCACCCCGATCCTGATGGAGGGGTCGAACGCGCCGCAACTCTTCACCGTGCTGCGCGGGCTGGGGGTGCGCTACAAGCTGACACCTGAGGGCGAACGGCAGGTGATCAACCTGGTGTTTCCGGGCGATTTCATCGGGTTGCAAGCAGCTGTCATGGCCGAGATGGGCCATTCGGTCGAGGCGACGACGGGGATGACCCTGTGCGTGTTTGACCGCAAGCATTTCTGGCAGGTGTTCAAGGATTGCCCCGAACGCGGGTTCGACATCACCTGGATCGCCGCGATCGAGGAGCATTTTCTGGGTGAGACGCTGTTGACCCTGGGCCAGCGCTCGGCCGCGGAATCGGTGGCCTGGGCGCTTGTGCGGATCGCGCAACGCGCCGATGGGCTGCAGATGGTTGAACAGGGGCGGCTGGCGTTTCCGTTCCGGCAGCAGGATCTGGCCGATGCGCTTGGGCTGTCGCTGGTGCATACCAACAAGACCCTGCGCCGGCTGCGCGAGCGTCAGTTGGCGACCTGGTCTGACGGGATGCTGCAGATCCACGATATGGACGGCCTGATGGAGATCGCAGGGTTGGAGCCGGGGCCGGTGCCGAAACGCCCGTTGATGTAGGCCGCTTATCCACGCAGCAGATCAAGCAGGGCAGGCTCACCCCGGCGGTAGCCGTCTGGGGCGGTGTCTTCGAGGCTGGCGCGGGTGTCGTTCTCGGCCAGGGCGATCACCTTGGGGTGGATGTAGCTGGTGCGCGCGATGGTGGGTGTGTTGTGCAACCGCTCGGCCGCAGCGTCGGCCAGGGCGGTGATCGTGGTGGCTTGCGTTGCGGCGAGGAAGGCGGCGTGGGTGCCGTTCCAGGTGCGGAAGGTCTTTGGCGTGATGTCGGTGCGGGCCAGATCGCTGAGAATCTCGCGCAGGTGTTCTGAGCGGATCAGCGCGCCGTCGCCGAAGGTGATCAGATGCGCACCGGGCAGGTCCTGACAATCGTCCAAGACAGCGGCCAGGCGCGCGCCGTTCAGATGCGTCTCAACCGGTGTGCCGCCCTTGGCGGGGAAGCGCAGGGTGAGGCCGGTGTCGTCGATCTGCGCGTGCTCTGGCAAGAGCGTGGTGGCCCCGTGGCTGCCGTTTTGCGCGGTATAATCGGGGGCGCCGACGCGCAGGGACGCGCGGTCGAGCAGGGCGAGGACAGCGGCGGCGGCGGTCTCGAACGCGCCGGGCTCGCCGCCCAGACGCGTGGTAATCCAGCGCCGGATGGCGGGCAGCGCCTCGCCAAAGGGAACGAGCTGTTCGAACTTGACCTCGGCGCGCTGGGCCGCCCAGTCGGGGTGGTAGATATACTGTTTGCGCTGCGCATCATCGCGGCCCGAGGCCTGCAGATGCCCGTTGGTGTAAGGCGAGAGCCACACATCGCCATAGGCCGGTGGCACGGCCAGCGCCTTAAGCCGGTCGATTACGGCGGGCCGGTCAATCCGGGTGCCGTCGGCGGCGAGATACGAAAACCCCCGGCCTCGCCGCTGACGGGTGAAGCCGGGGTTGGTGTCGGGATAGTATCTGAGCGCCATGTCGCGCGGGCGGGCGTCAGGCGGTGCGGGCGGCGCCGCGCGGCCCGGCGATGAGCCAGATGATGAAGCCCAGAACCGGCAAGAGCAGGATCAGGATCACCCAGAGCACCTTGCCGCCGGTCGAGGCGGCAGAGCCCACGATGCTGACGATGGCCCAGACGTTGAGGACGAGCAGGATGAACCCGCCGATACCATAAATTTCTATCATTGATGCCTCCGTCTTTCGTCGGTCCAACGCGCAGGGTCGGCGATTGGTTCCATCGCCGGGCCCCGGGCCTCGGGCCCTGGAACAACCGCGCGGGCGGTGCGTTTTGTCTGCGGTGCGCAAGCCGCACCCTTGGTCACTGTTCGCGGGAGAGGGCGTGGCCAAGCCCGCGCCCTGCCGGGTCGCTGCGATCCCGGCGGGGCGTTTTTTGGGGCGTATTGCTTTTGCGTCCAAGGTCGCTGATGCCGGGATTTAAGCAGATGTCTGCTGTCAGATGGGTGGTTCGGGTGATATGTTCGCAGGCACTGCTGTTTCGTTTTGCCCGCGGTCGCTTATCTCATGCCATTGATCTTCATAATTGGTCCGCCCGCTGCCGGGAAAATGACGGTCGGCCAAGCGCTTGCGCGGCGCACGGGCTACAAGCTTTTCCACAATCACGTCGCCATCGAAGTAGTGGCTCCGTTTTTCAGCTATGGCACCCGCCAAGGCCGTAAGCTCGTCAGTCAGATTAGAAGTGCGTTTTTCGAGGCCTTCGCCGCTGACACGGACAACGGCTACATCTTCACGTTCGTCTGGGCCTTTGGGGAGCCGGGCGAACGCGCGTTTATTGAAGGGGTCGCGGATCAATTTCGGTCGGCGGGGCATGGGATTTACTGGGTCGAGCTTGAGACGGCATTCGAGGAGCGGTTGAGGCGCAACCGGGGTGAGAACAGATTGGCTCACAAGCCCACGAAACGTGATATCGAATGGTCCGAAGGGCATTTCCGCGAGATTGAAGAGACCTATCGGTTCAACTCGTTGCCCGGGGAGCTGGGCTACGAAAACTATCTTCGGATCGACAATACGCACCTTTCTGCGACAGAGGTTTCAGACGAAATCTGCGCGGTTTTTGAGTTGGCGTGAGAGGCATCCGGTATGGACAATGGAGGGGCCTTTACAGACCGGCTGATGGCGGGGGCGGCGATTGCGGCAGGGGCGCGGGCGCTGGATATTGGGTGCGGTGGGGGGGATGTTGCCTTTCGACTGGCCGCGGCAGTTGGGGATACCGGGCGGGTGACAGGGCTTGATGTCGACGCGGCGGCGATCGACCGTGCCCGCCGCGCGGCAGCGGAGCGGGGGGTGACGAATGCCGCGTTTGAGTCGCGGGACTTTCTGGACCTCGCGCCGTCCGGGGCGGCGTTTGATGTGATCACCTGTCGGCGGGTCTTGATGTATCTGCCCGATCAGGCCAGGGCGGCCGCGGCGATGTTCAACCTGTTGCGCCCGAATGGGATTTTATTGGTACAAGAACATGACGCCACGGTGCGGCACCCGGCACCGGATCGTCCGCTGGCGGATCTGGCGCAGCGCTGGATCTGGGAGACGGTGCAGCGCGAAGGGGCCAACATCAACACCGGGTTTCAGCTGCATGCGCTGTTGTCGAACGCAGGCTTTACCAACATCTCGCTCGTCGCGGAAGCGGTTGTTGAGACGCAGGACCAAGCGGCGCAAACCGCTGGGATTGTCCGGGTGATGCTGCCCCGGATCGTGGCGGCCGGGGTAGCTACGGCGGAAGAGATTGACATTGACACGTTGGACGAGCGGTTGACGGCGGAACGGCTGGCCTCGGACGGTGTGAGCCTTGTGGAAATGATCTTTGGGGCCATCGCCCGCGTGCCGTAGACCGCGGGGCAAGCGATCACTCCGGTCCGGCCTCCACCGCGCGACTTGGGCGTTTAGGCGCCATGACCTCCAGCATTTCCTTGGGCAATTTCAGTTCGCGGTGCGGGAACGGGATCTCGACGCCTGCGCGGTCCAGCGCCTTTTTGACGAGCGCGGTATAGGCGCGGCCCACGGCCCATTGCTGGCCCGGTTTGGTCTTGATCCGCGCGCGCAGGTTCACCGCGCTGTCGCCCAGTGTGATGACGCCGTGCCATTCCAGCGGCGCGATGATCTCGGCCCCGTGGGGGGTGGTGGTGAGGGTATCGAACGCCTCGCGCATGGCCGCCTCAACCGTGTCGAGATCGCTGTCATAGGCGACGCCCACGACCTCGACATGGTAGGCGAATTTGCGCATGAAGTTCGATACCGTGTCGACGGCGGAAAACGGGATCAGGTGATAGACCCCGGCCAGATCGCGCAGGCCGACCGAGCGGATCGTGAGCTTTTCCACCCCGCCGGTGACGCCGGCCACGGTGACCACGTCGCCTTCATTGATCGCATTTTCAAGTTGGATGAAGATGCCTGTGATGATGTCCTGCACCAGCTTTTGGGCGCCAAAGCCAATGGCCAGGCCAATCACACCGGCACCGGCCAAAAGCGGTGCGATGTCGATGCCAAGCTCGCTCAGGATCGTCATGCCGCCGAAGATCACCAGCGCGATGGTGACCGCGTTTCGGAAGAGCGCCAGAAGGGTGCGGGATCGGGCGGAGACCTGTTTTTCGGGCAGTTCGGTGGACAGCCGATGGTCGATCCAGGCCGACAGGACCGCCCAGCCGACCACGAGGATCAGCGCGATCAGAACGATCGAGGCCAGACGCCACAGGAAATCGGAGCCACCGTTGGCGACCCATGCCGACAGGTCGATCAGCCGCCACCCCTCCAGCGTCAGGGCCACCGCCAACACGACGAGGGCAAGGCCGGTGAGGACGATGACAAAAGGGACGAAAGTGGTCAGCCGGTCCTGCAGCGGCGGCAGGGCGGAGGCCAGCGCCTGTGGTACCGGTGCCTTACGCTCACGCCCGACCTGAGCGAACACCCGAAGGGCGAAAAGAAGCGCGATGAGGCCCAGCGCGGTAAAGACGGTCGCGCGGCCCACCAGTTCCACCATCTGGGTGGGGTTGGCCATGGCGATGCCGTAGGAGATCAGCACGTAGAGATAGCCAAGTGCAGGCCAGAACCTGTCCCAGAGCGTGATGCTGCTCGACGCGATGGTGCCTGATAGGCTGTCGTCGGTATCGCTGGCCTGCGTGGCGCGCTCGGCCTGTTTTGCGCGTTCTTTGCGGATCACGCGCGCGATGCGGTGGACGGCGTAGAGCGCGGTGAGTGCGCCCAATGTGACGATGATCGTGCGCAGGGATCGCGCGGCGACAAAGTTCAGCCAGTCCTGCGTGATCGGCACCACCGCGACGATGCCGTAGCATAGAAGGCCAAAGGTCCGGCGGATGGTTTTGTAGATCGTGGCTTCTGCGGCCACGGGCAGGTGCGCAAATGTCAAATCCTCGGGGTGGTGGCTGACGAAGATCGACAGAAGCACGGAGAAGGCGCCCACGATGAGGAACGCGTTGAGGTAGAGCGCTTGGGACAAAAGGGGTCCGTCATCGCCGAAGACCGTGCCTGCCAGCGCGTATCCGATGAGCCAGGCCACCAACACCGACAGGGCGCGTAGCACGAACTGGACGGCGAAGGTGCCGGCCTGGGCGAGGAAGGCATCATCGCGGTCACCGGAATAGCGCACGCGGCGCGACACCATGCGGAGCGCTCGGTAGATCAGCACGGTCGTCAGGACGGTGAGTAACAGCGATACGCCTTCGTCCGCGATGCGGGACCAGCGCTCTGGCGTAAGAAGGGCGGGAACATTGGCCAGGCGCCCCACATCGCGCAGGGCCGCGGATGCGCCTGCGAAGAGTTCGCCCACGAGGCGTTGGGATTGCGCGGCGACATTGGCGGCGAAGGTGATCTCTTCGGTGCCTTCCGCTGGCGGTACGTCGGAGGCCGGGCCTGCCTCGGCGGTTCGGATCGCCTCGATCAGCCGTTGGCGCGTTTCGGGATCCTCCAGTGCGTCGATGAGGGCGCTAAGCGCGGGATCGGTACTGTCGCTGGCCGCGTCCCCTGCCGGTTGTAGAGGGGATTGGGCGGCGGCGGGTAGGGCGAGGCCGAGGATCAGCGCGGTGGCGAGAATGGCAAGCGCGCGAAAGAGGGGCGTGCGGATCATGGAGTGGTGCCTGTATTTTGTGCCCCAGTCCGCGCACCCGCGGTGTGGCGAGGTGGTGCCGGGGTTTGTTTTAGGGGGTTTATCGCGTTTCAGTGCCGCTTGCCAAGCGCGGGCGGGATTATGCGGGCGTGGAGCGGGACCGGCTTTTGCCTTTTCCGCGCCAACCGAGCGACTGTGCGTTCAGGCAGTGCAGATCGACCGTGCCGGTCTCAATCCCCTCGCACAGGCGCACGGCGTCGCGGGCCTGTGCGGCGGTGAGGTGGCGGTAGGCCGGGCGGGGGATGTGATCGTACCAGACGCCGCCGCAGATGGTGTCGAGGACGATCCGCTGGAAGCAATGATCTTCGCGCACTGGCCAGCGCGTGCCGGGCGCGCGCGCCATGGCGGGCAGGACCACCCGGGTGAGGTACAGATACCGCGCGACATCCGTGTCGCGGGTGGGTGCCGGAGTGTCGTCCGTCATCGGGGGCTAGCGCGCGAGGACCACATCCCCGCGGATATCGAGATCCTTCTCGACCGCGTCGATGAGGTAGATCGCGACGCCCTTGCGCGACACCAGCCCGTTGCGCCAGGTGTCGGGGTCGCGCAGGACCTGGGGCGCGGTCTTGGCGGGCCCGTGGGTGAGGATCACAGGGCGGGCGATGGTCCAATCCAGATCGCTGGCGGTGATCAGCGCTTCCTGCCGGTCCTTGTCGGCGTAGGGTTTGCCGAGGATCGCGCGGTGGCCGGTGCGTTCAAGCAGGCTCATCGCGCTGCGCGAGCGGCCCGCGCCGAAGCCGGTGACAACGATGAGGCGTTTGGTGCCGGCGGAGGACATGGCGTCGATCAGCACTTTGGTGGTTTCCGAGAACAGCGTCTCTTCCTCCCACAGCATCGCGAGGCGTTCCTTGATGCCCAGTGCGTAGACCACCGCCCGCACGCCCTCCAGCGCGCGGGAGACGTCGTCAGCGGACAGGGCATCGCCCTTAAACGGTTCTACCAGGTCGCGGCCGGCAAGCGTGTCGGCGCTGCGCGCGAAGGCGCGCACGGGCAGGCCGCGCTTGACGGCCTCGTCCATGGCGGCGGCGCCGATGCCTTTGGTGGCGCCCATGATCAGGATCGGGTCACTCAATTCAGCATATCCTCGTAAAGCGCGTGGTGCTGGCGATGGGACGACCGGTCGCGCGCCATCAGCCCGAGCCGGTGGGCGCGGTCTGCGGGATCATCCCAAGGTGCATCGACGCTGGGTATGCTTGCGCTGGGTCGGTCAAGATTGGAGGTGCGCTGCTGCGCAGGCGTGGGGGTCTGTTCGTTCATCTGGGGTTCCCTTGGGTTGGGCCAAAGCCGGGGGGGGTGACCAGCATTCGATTGCTGATAAGTGTGCACGCCAGAGGTGGGTCGGTTGCGCGGTTTGGCAACATTTTCGGTGCTTTCGATCAGGGCGGTGTCGTCTCGAGGCTCTGACCTGTTGCAAAGAACATCGCCTGGCTGATCGCGGAGCGGATTTGTTCGTCGGTGTAAGGTTTCGAGATCACGAAGGTGGGCTCCAGCCCTTCACCGGTCAGCAGCCGTTCGGGGAAGGCCGTGACAAAGATTGTGGGGCGGGGCCCGTAGGCTTCTTGGATGCGAAGGGCCGCGTGGATGCCGCTCGATCCATCTGCGAGGTGGATGTCCGAGAGTATCAGATCGAAATCCTCGGCCTGCGCTAGTTTTAGCGCCTCGGCCTCTGTCCGCGCGACGCCAGTCACACGGTGGCCCATTTGTGAGACAATGCCATCGAGGTCGAGTGCGATGATCGACTCATCCTCCACGATCATCACCCGACCCCGGCGTTCGCGGGCCATCTCGGAATAGGCGATGTTGACGAGTTCTGCTGCCTCGTGGGGTTCGGTTTCCAAGATCTGGGCGATGGCCTCGTAGGAGAACTCTTCGATCGTGTGCAAAAGCAGCGCCTCGCGCGTGTTTGCGGTCAGCCGGGATAGGTGCGCGTGGGCGCGGGCGGCCAGCCCTGTCTCGTCGGCTTGGGCGGCGCTGTCGACGGGCGCCCCGGTGGATGTCCAGATCAAGTGGAATGTTTTGAAAAGCGCGGTCTTTGCCGGAAGCGCCGGATCGAAGGTGGAGTTGTCGTCAAGGATCGCTTCCAAGGTCGCCGCCGCGTAGAAATCACCGGTTTCCCGGCTTCCGGTGAGGGCCCGTGCATAGCGACGCAGATAGGGAAGAACGCCCCCGATCTCATCCGCCAGGTTCGATCCGCTTGGCGCTGTCATGACGTCCCCTTTATAAATACGCGCTGCAGGGTAACGCGCGCCAAGCGCCATAGGTTCCAAGGGAAATTCCCCGGCGTTTACTGGATGCCTCTCGCAAAAGCGCGCGACGGGATTAAGCCCGCCGGCGCGCGTTCATTTCCGAGATAACAGGGGACTTGGTGATCGTCTCGTCGTCGGCCCGCTGGGGTGCCGTCGTCGACAACCCAGCGGTCGCGTCGGCAGCCAACACGATGCCTTCGGCAAGCAGGCGGATATGCGCCGCGGAAACTGCGCCGCCGTCCCGTGCCTGCGTCGCAAGGTCGGTCTTGCGCAAGGTCGCGGCGAGATCTTCGGCGCAGGTCGCAAGCTCGGTCAAGGTGTCCGATCCGATCGAATGATCCTGCGCCTCTTGCGCAGCGCGGCTCGCGACCTCACGCACCCGGCGGAGCGCGGTGCCCGCGGCATTGTCGGGATAGGACACACGATCTGCCGAGGCTTCGGATGCTGTGCTTGCAAGGTCGGCTGTTGCTTGTAGTGCGGTTGCGAGTGTTGCGCGTGCGTTGGGCATGGTTGAGTTGTCCTTGTTGTCTATCAAGCTTCTCAAAACGCCGTCAGGAAACATTGAGTTCCCAAATGGGGCGTAAGTGCTTTTTTGGGCGGGAACGAAATGGTCGCGGCGCGCGTTTGTGGGATGGAAGGACAGGCTCACGTTGACCCACGCCCCCAAAACCGGCCGTCTCAGCGCTGCACAACAGGTGTGGGGTCATCTGGCACACACGTCCAAATCCATGCTTTGGATTGAGGGCAGCCGTCAGGACCCCCAGTTTCTCCCGCATCGTGCCGAGCCGCACCGAACGAGCGTCTGGTACCACGCGCCCTGCGCTCTGTTTACGACGCCAAACATCTTTGATGGTGCGTGGGCTGCGATGACCGTTGCGGCGAAAGACCATTCCTTTTTTGCAACGATTAAGGGTCGGGTGGTGCGGTTGCGTGGTTCTGGGCATCGCGACGCAAAGGCGGGTGTCGATATTCGCAGATGCGCGGAGGTCGCGACCGCCGATGCAGAACACTGCGTCCTTTGCTTTACGCCGCACGAGGCGGCGGTGTGGGCAGGGGGGCAGGAGAGGTTGATCTTTGGCGCGCCGATGATCCCGAACCAACCCCGGCCAAACCATGGCGGCATCGGCCGCGGCCGCCGCCACTGATACTGTGATAGGAGGATGAAATGGACATCCAGGATCTGATTGGATCGGACGTGCGACGCCGTGGAACCGCGGCGCCCGTTGGTCAATGCGTTGATGTTGTGATTGACACCGCAACGGGCGAGGTGCCGTATCTCTTATTGGACATCACCGGCGAAAACGGACCGATCCAGGTGATGGTGCGGCCAGAGGCTGTCATCCTGTCGGATCAGTCGATCGTTTTGGATGTCGAGGCGGATACTATGGACGCCGCACTTAAGAAAAGCGCCCCGGCGGAGGCGCAGCCGGTCGACCTGACGGCGCTGCCACCGCTTTTGGTTGGCCCATTTGGAAACACCATTGCCCCGGCGATGTTCGGTGCGGTCTACAACGCCACAGCCGGGCGGAACCGGACCGCGCGACCGACCATTGACGCGCGGCACGCGTCTTGGCATTGGTTCGAAGATCTGCAGGACCGGCCCGTGTTCGATGAAACGGGTCAAATCGGTACGCTGATCACCATAAGCGTGGACAAGGCCTTGCTTCGTTGCACTGATCTGACGGTGAAGACAGAACGCGATGGGGATCTGACGCTGTCGTTTGACACGCTGCGTAATGTCAGTCGCACGGAACACCACCTGGTGTTGCAGCGCACCGACCCTCCGCCGCATTCCATTGAACGGCTGAAACAGGATCTGAACGGGTGACGCTCGCTTGAGGGTGTGGTTACTTGGCCGTGTCTGCGAGCACGTCCGATAAAATCTCGTCGCATGTGTTGGCCCACGTTGTGCGGTCGCCCAAAGCCCGGTGGTCGCGCGTGGAATAAGCCTCTGACAGGGCCGCCATCACCTCGGGCTGGCTGGCCACCGTCTCCACCCGCCACCACCGCCTCCACTCCTGCGCCAGCGACCAGTTGGGATCGTCGATCCGGCAATCGGGCAGGCGGAAGTGATAGGCGGGCCTGCCTTTGGTGTTGGTTTGATTGGGGAAGAGCGATGCAAAGCGGTTCTCATCTGCGTGCGCCAAGAGCGGTAGGAGGTCGAGCGCGAAATTGCGGCTGTTGCAGTGGCGGGCATAGAGCGCGCGAAGACGGTCGAAGGATAGATCCGCGCCCTCGGCCAGAAGGGCATCGGTGAAGGCGCGCGGCCAGGGGGCGACGAAGGGCATTACGCGGCGGGTCACGTCAATGGGGGCGCTGGCGCGCAGGTGCTCTTCCAACAGGGCGAAGGCGCGTAGCGTGGCCAGCGTGTGAGGTGCGTGGGGGGCGACCACTTCGATGTTGAGGTGAACGCCGAAGCCCAACAGCAGCCCGTCGCGGGTGCCCACAGCGCCCGCCTGACGCAGGGTGTCGCGGAAAGCATCAAGGGTGGGCAGGTCGCCGGGGTCGAGCGGCTCGGTCACGATCTCAACCGGGATCAGGCCGCGCGCCGCGTCGAGCCCGGCATCGACCAGGCCGTCATCGCTGAGCCTGCGCAGGGCGGTGTCGAGCACGATGTCGATGGTGCCCAGGCGCGTGTCTGTCACGCTGAGCTTGCGCTGGCCGGTTTCTTGAACGGAGCCACCAAGCTCGGCACGCGCCAGGTCTGCCGCTTCAGCCTCCGACAGGCCCGCGAACTCGATCTCGACGCCGACCTTTCGCGGCGATCCCGCGGCGGTGTCGGGGTTGGGCAGTGGCTGAAAGGAAGATGTCATCGTTCGCCTGCAGTTGGGGGGTTGCCCGTCACGCCGCCGACGCGCATCCGTCCTCTTTAAGCGGATCGTGCCCCCAGTTCATCAACGAATAGCGCCAGTTGCTGGTCTCGACATCGCTATCCGGTCCGCCCTGGCTGCAGTGGCGTTTGATGTAGCCCACGACGGTGGCCATGTGATCCCACTGGTCATCGCTGAGATCGGCCTTATTGGCGCGTTTGATCGTGACGATGCGCTTGCCCGACGCGCGACCGGTCGAGGCTGCGTCGCCGCGGTCGCCCACGGACTTGCTGTCGTCGGTAGCCAGCCAATCCTCGATCTCGGACGGGCTCATGTTCACCAACTCACGCCATTCCGACCAGATCTGGTCGCGGGATTTCGAGGAACTCATGGTGGGTCTCCTGATCTACGATGTCGGGGATGAACGCGCGACGGAGCGAAGTGGTTGCATCGCTGTGCGTCGCTTGGTCTATCGCGGCGGGAACCCTGCGCCCTGGTGGGCGTTGGCCCGCGACCGCACAGCAGACGGAACGATCCATGCAAAACCCCCTGTCAGACGCCCTCCCACCGGCCCAAGCGGCGGTGTTCCTCGATTTCGACGGGGTGCTGGTGGCGCTGGCAGAGCGTCCCGACGCGATCTCTGTTCCGTCCGCGCTGGTGCCCCTGTTGCAGCGGCTGGAGACGGCGACGGGTGGGGCGACGGCGATTGTCACGGGGCGGGCGATTGACGACATTCGTAGCTACCTCGATCCCGCGCCGCAGTGGCTGGCGGGGTGCCATGGCGGGGAGCGTGCGATGCCGGGGCAGGCGGATGCGCCCCATCCCCTGACCGGATCGCAGGCGGTGGGTGAGGTGCAGCGGCAGGTGCGAGCATTGGAGGCTTTTGGTGACGGTGTCGTGACCGAAATGAAGCCCCTCGGCGCGGTGGTACACTACCGACAGGCACCTGCGCTGCGCGAAGCCTTGGCCGAGGCGGCCGAGACCATCGCCCTGTCCCATGCGGGATTCGAGGCGCATCCCGCCAAGATGGCGTTTGAGCTGAAGCCCAGCGATGTGGGCAAGGTGCATGTGGTGGCCGACTGGATGGGGCAGGCGCCCTTTGCGGGGCGAACGCCCATTTATGTCGGCGATGATCTGACAGATGAGCCCGCGATGGGCTGGGTCCAAGACGCGGGCGGAATCGCTGTGAAGGTCGGCCCCGGCGAGAGTGTCGCCGGGGCGCGGGTCGAGGGGCCTGCGGATGTGCTAGCAGCGCTTACGAGCTGGCTTGACCGCGCGGGCTAGAGGTCTGCGATAGCAGCGTGGCCAGACGCTTGGCGGGCAAGCGTACCACGCCGGTGTCGCTCGGGCCGATCCCGTTGGCGCGGGTCGTGACCAATGCGCCCCAGAACGCAACGATATTCGTGGCCGCCGCCGCCGCAAGGATGCCGCCATAGCCGAAGGTCATCACCCCCAGCCACGCGAACGGCACATAGACCAGGCCGATCCGGGTCAGACTGAGGCCCATGGCCCAGCCCGCGCGCGACCGGCCCGTCAGCGCGGCGTTTGCGGCCACGGCTAGACCGTAGCCACACAGGCTCCACCCCACAAAGCGCAGATACTGCGCAGTGAAGGCGGCGGGTTCGTCCGCGGCGGTCATGAACCGGGCGATGGGGTCGGCGGCCAGCACCAAAATGGCGGCCAGCACAGCGCCGTAGATCAGCGCAAACCACGTGGCCACGCGCATCGCCTCGCGTGCGCGGGCCTCATCGCCTGCGCCCCAGGCCTGACCCACCACGGGGCCAAGGCCCGCGGCAAGGGCGAAAAACGGCACCAGCGCGATGGATTGCACCCGGCTGGCCGCGCCGAAGCCCGCGACAGCGGTGTCGCCGATCACGGCCACAGCGGCGGTGACGATGGCCATACCGGCGGGGTTGATCGCCCGGCTGAAGGCCGAGGGCAGGGCGGTGCCGATGATCTCACGCGCCGAAGCCGCAAGGCCCTTGAACGGATTGCCCCCCAGCGCCACGATCCCGCGGCGCAGGGCGATCGCCACCACAAGGACAAGCGCGGCGGCGCGCGCCAGAAGCGTTGCAAACCCCGCGCCTGCCATCTCCATCTCGGGGGCGGGGCCGTAGCCGAAGATCAGTGTGGGGGTCAGCGCGATGTTCAAGACTGCCGTCAGCACCATCATCACCGCCGCCGTCACCCCGTCGCCCGCCGCGCGGAAGGCGGCGTTGAGGATCATGGTCACGACGAGCAGCGGGAAGCTCGCGATCCAATAGGGCAGATAGGCCATCACGTTGTCGAGGACGTCGCCTTCGGCCCCCAGAAGGCCAAACAGCCACGGCGCGATCAGCCAGAAGACAAGCGAGATCGCCAAAGCCACCGCCAGCCCCAACCCGGTGGCGTGTAGGGCCAATCGTGCGACGGCATCCTCGCTGCTCTCGCCCCCGCGCGCTTGCGACAGTGCGGTGTTGGCGCCCGCTGACAGGCCTACGGAAAACGCGCTGACCGCGACGATGACGGGGTAGACAAACCCAACAGCGGCAAGGGCTGACCCGCCCAGACGCGCGAGGAAATAGGCATCGGCCAGGCCAATGGCCAGCACGCTGAAAATGCCAAATGACATCGGCGCGCTGACGCGCCACAACTGATGCGCGACGGGGCCGTCGTTCAGGTCGGATGTTGCAGTGCTCATGACAGGGCGGGCCGGTGACGTGGGAAGGTCTTTAAAATCAACGTCAAACTCTCATTGTTTCCTGGGTGCGACAGAACGGCTTTCGGCCCTGCAGCGGGGAACCTAACGCCGTGGACCTGCGTTGCGTTCCCGATCAACTTTCGGAGGCCTGCCCGTGGCGCATCTTCAAACCCCCCCTCTATCTGCTTGGCGCATGGCGTGCATCGCGGTGCCATTGCGCCATGTTTACGCGCAGATGCCCGACAGCGATCCCGACGATCTGGTCTTTCCAGACCTCGTCGACCGTCTTCGTCGGTCAACCGAGGGGTAAGGCAGTGCTTTATACAAAGATCCCCCCGCTCCCACGTGACCGCACGGTTGAAGACCGGCCTGACGGTCCTTACGCTGTGGCAGCGCAGGACGATGTAGTGCGCGGTCGTCGCCCGAGCGCGGGGTTCGATGTGAGCGAAGAAGACAAGGCAGCGGCACAGAGCCGTCTGAGCACGCCATCGCTTGCCGTGCGGGTGGCGGCGATGATCTCGCTTGCGCTTCTACCCATCGGCCTGATGGCGGTGGTGCAGTCGCTGCAATCGCTGGACCGGGCGCAAACCTCGCACCGGGAGACGTTGAGCGCGCAGACCTTTCAGGCCGCGCTGCCAGAGGGTGAGGCGATTGTCGGGGCCTTCAACCTGGCGCGCGGGCTGGCGCATGCAATCCCTCACTTGATCACATCGCCCGATGCGTGCCGCGCGGCGATGCAAAGCGCGATTGCGGGGGATAGCCGGATCACCTTCATCGGCTTTGTCGACACGTCCCAGACCACCTCGTGCAACAGCACGGGCCGGGTCCTCGATTTCTCGGGCAACCCGCAGACGGACCGGGCCTTTGTGGCCGGGGTTCGGGATATCTCGTTCAACCCCGCCGCGTCGGAATCGCAGACCGCCGTGATGATTGTCAGCGAACCGGTGCGGGATGCGGAAGATGCGCTTTTGGGGTTTGTGACGCTGTCGGTGCCGTCGACGCCGTTGGAACAGGTTCGCGCCGTGAGCGATATCGATGAGGCTGTGACACTTGTCACCTTCAACGGCATGGGCGAGATCTTGACGAGCGATCTGCCGCGCGAGGCCGTGGCGGATGTCCTGCCGGACGATACGACGTTGGACAGTCTGGTGGGCGACGGGCAGCGTGTGTTCACCGCCGAAAGCGCCGACGGCACGTTGCGCGATTTCGCGCTGGTCCCGATCATGCCGGGCAAGGCCTATGCGTTAGGTAGTTGGATTGCGCCGACTTCTGGCGCGATGGGCGGGGCGTTCGTGGCCTCTTCGGTGCTGTTTCCGCTTCTGATGTGGGCGGCAAGTGTCGTCGTCGCGATCCTGGCGCTGCGGCGTCTTGTGCTGGAGCCTGTGCGCGTTCTGCGGATGCGGATGCGCAGTTTTGCCGATGGGCGCCGTGTGACGGGCAGCCAGTCGATGGCCGTCGCCCCGCGCGAGCTGCGCGAGATCGGCGAGACGTTTGAGCGGATGGCCTATCAGATTTCGCGGGACGAGGCGGAGCTTGAGGACAAGGTGCATGAACGCGAGATGCTGCTGCGTGAGGTGCATCACCGCGTGAAAAACAACCTGCAACTGATGTCATCGATCATCAACATGCAGATCCGGCAGACCGAAGGGGCCGCAGCCGAAGAAGCGCTGCGCCGGGTGCAGGGGCGTTTGGCGAGCCTCGCGAAGTTTCATCAGGACCTCTATGAGACGTCATCGCTGTCGCGGCTTCGCGCCGATCAACTGCTGGAAGACCTCGCCCGCCAGATGATCAGCATGAGCGCCGATCCCCTTCGCCAGATCGATCTGCGCCTCGATCTCGATGAGGTGATCCTGGCCCCCGATCAGGCGAGCCCACTTGCGATGCTGGCGACCGAGGCACTGACCAACGCGCTGAAATATGCCAGCGCTTCTGAGGGGGAGACGCCCTATATCGCGATGGCGTTGACACGCGCAGGCGAAGGGGACCGGGTGCGGTTTGTCCTTGAGAACTCGTTGTCGCCTCAGGCCGCGCGCAGCGAGGCGAAGGGTCTTGGCACCAAGTTGATCGCGGCCTTTGCCTCGCAACTGGAGACAACGGCAGAGCGGGACGAGACTGAGACGCTCTACCGGCTGAGCATTGAATTTAATCGCGCATCCCCGTCGGCAGACATGTATGGAACCGATATGCCCTGACATGCGTTGCCCCGTTTAATCGTTTGCCTGAGGGACCTGTGGCATTGAAGGACACCACCGAACTGCCCGATGCCACGTCGGACTTGAAGGACCTTCAGGTCCTTATCACGGCAGAAGAGGCGTATCCTGCGCTGGAACGTGCGTTCCTAGGTGCCGAGCAGGAGATTTGGGCGAGTTTTCGGATCTTCGACCTTCAAACCCGTCTGCGCAGTGAGGAAGGGCGCGCGATCGGCCAAACTTGGTTCGATTTGATCGTGCATGTTCTCAGGCGGGGCGTTGCGCTGCATTTTATACTCGCGGATTTCGATCCGGTGGTGGCGCCTGAGTTGCACATGGCCTCGTGGCGCGCGCGCCGCGCGTTCGAGGCCGCTGGGGAGGCGGCAGGGGATGGCGCGCAACTCGCGGTGCAAAACGCCCTTCACGAGGCCCGGGTCGGGCTCTTGCCCCGAATGGTGCTCTGGCGGCGTTTGCGCGCCGAGCTGGCAAAGACGGCGGCAGGTTTGAATGCAGCCCCTGAGGGCGTGCGCAGGGAAAAGCTCACCAGTGCCCCTGCGTTGCGCCCCTTGCTGACAGAAAAGCCGGACGGATCGCTCGCGCCAAGGATCTGGCCCCCGCCGCCGCTGATCCCGGCCACCCATCACCAGAAAATCGCCGTCTTCGACCGGTCGCTTCTGTGCATTGGCGGGCTGGACCTGGACGAACGGCGTTACGATGACAAGACACACCGCCGAGACCAATCGGACACATGGCACGATGTGCAGTTGATGTGTCGCGGGGCCGCCGCGCGTGAAGCGCAAGTGCATCTGGAGCGGTTTTTGAACATGGTTTCTGACACTTGCGCGACCGGCAGCGGGGGCCGGGTGTTGCGCACGCTGTCGCGCAAGCGGCGGTTCGCGCTGCCCCATCTGGGGCCAAAGCCCGTGGTGCGCGAGCTGGCCGATGCGCATCTGAGGATGATCGGGGACGCGCAGGAGTTGCTGTATTTCGAGACCCAGTTTTTTCGTGATCCCCATCTGGCGGAGTGTCTGGCCAAGGCAGGTTCGGCCAGGCCCGATCTGGGGCTGATCATGGTTCTGCCGGGTGCCCCCGAAGACGTCGCGTTCGAGGATAGCCGGTCGCTTGATGCGCGCTACGGCGAGCACCTCCAGGCGCGCGCGGTGGAGACGGTGCGGGCGGCCTTTGGCGACCGGGCGGTGTTCTGTTCGCCGGTGCGGCCCAAACCCGTCGCGGGCGAGGGGCGCGACAGGCTGGAAGGCTCGCCGATCATCTATGTGCATGCGAAGGTGTCGATCTTCGATGATCGCGCGGCCATCGTGTCGTCGGCCAACCTCAACGGGCGCAGTCTTTACTGGGATACCGAGGCAGGTCTGACGCTGAGCGATGGGGCGCAGGTGGCGGGCCTGCGGCAGCGGGTGTTTCGCCACTGGCTGGGCCCGGACGCGGATTCGGCGTGCTATGCGACCGCAACGGCGGCTGGGGCCTGGCGTGCGCTTGTTGAGGCGAACGCGAACGCGGGGCCGGAGGATCGGGTGGGCTTTCTGGTGCCTTATGATGTGGCCCCGGCCAAGGCGTTCGGGCGCCCCTTGCCCGGTGTGCCATCCGCGATGGTGTGATCCGGGTGGTGCTCTGTCGGGAACGATTGCGGGGTTCAAGCGTTAGATGTCGAACACGCAACCGATGGAGTTCGACATGGAAATCACGACCCTTCTTGCTGTGCTGGTCTTGGCGACCTTTGCCGCTGTGATCGCCTTTGCTGTGATCAGCAAACGCCGCACTGAGCAGCTGATCGAAGACGACGATGCCCCGAAATCGACGCTGGCCAAGGACGGGCCGAATCGCTGAGCCCCGGGTCAGCTACACTTCTGCAAAAAAGGAGCCTCTCCAATGACAGATGTCTCCCAAACGCACGGCCCGCGCGGCCATGAGGCCGACCGCGGGGCCGATGCATCGAAAGAGACGAAAGACGCCGCCTTCCAAGCGGGCAAGGCGGTGGCGCATAACCGCTGGCTATTGCTAATCGTCGGCACGATCACCGTGCTGGCTGGTGTCGCGGCCATCGCGATGCCGTTTCTAGCCTCTCTTGCCGCTGCCGTCATTGTGGCCTGGGCGCTGATCCTCAGCGGTGGCGTGGGCCTCTTCACAGCCTTTCGCAGGCATGACGGCTGGCACATCGCGTCGTCCTTTGCGCTGTCGGTGCTGTCTATCCTAGGCGGCATCCTCATCCTCAGTCAGCCGATCGCGGGGCTCTTTGCCCTGACAACGATTCTCATCGCTTTCTTCGCCGCAGCCGGGATCTTGAAGATCTATTATGGCGTGCAATCCTGGGGCGACGGCGGTGGCTGGATGGTGGCGCTGGGCGTGGTGTCGGTCCTGTTCGCCGCACTTTTGTGGTTTGAGCCGCCGTTCAACGCGGCCTGGCTGCCGGGCGTCGTCTTGGCCGTTGACCTGATCCTGTGGGGCGCGCTGCAGATCGCGTTGGCCATTCGGATCGGGCGCGAGACGGCGGAGACGACCAGCATTCAGGCGCACTAACCCTCTTCAAACACCTTCGTCAGCGCGTCCGCCGCGTCGCAGTGCACGACAAACAAGACGTGGTCGCCCGCTGAAAGACGGGTGTCACTGGCGGCAAAAACATCTGCGTCCGCGCCAGCCACGGCAATGGCGCGGGCGCTGTCGGGCAGATCGAGATCGCCCAAGGCGTGGCCCACCAGAGCGTCTGGCACCACATGATTCACGATCCGCAACTCCCGCCGCAAGGCGAGATCGGTTTCCACCTCACTATGCTGCGTCAGCCCCGACACGATGGAGCGAGCAAGGCTTTCATGGGGTGTGATCACATCGTCAAGGCTGAGTTCCTTTACGACCGACATCATCTCAGACCGAACGATTTGCGGGATCACGCGGGTGTAGCCCACCGACCGCGCCACCACGGCTGCAAGGATGTTCACGTCATCATTGTTGGTCAGCGCCACGAGCGCATCCGATCCATCGCCAAACGCATCGCGCAGGGTCGAGGGCAGTGTGCCGTCGCCAATCACCATCGCACAATCGAGCCCATCGGACAGGCCATCGAGCTTGTCGCGGTTGGCATCGATCAACACCACGTCGTGGCCTTCCTCGACCAGGTGACGCGCGGTGGCCACGCCAAAGCTGGATGCGCCAAGAATTGAGACATGCATGGGCTACCTCCGGGAAAGCCAGGTTGAGGGCAGAAAGAGCGCGATGAAGACGAAGAACTCAAGCCGTCCCAGAAACATCGCGAGGATTGTCATGGTCTTGAGATGGGGGGCGAGGTCCGGGCCGATTACCCCCGTCGACAGGCCCACGCAGGACAGTGCCGAGACGGCATCGAAGAGCGCGGGCAGAACCGGGTGCCCGTCGGCATAGAACGCCCCCCACAGGATCAGGGCGGCCACAAGGTAGATCGACAAAAGTGCGGCGGCCATCAAAACCGCCTCATCATCGGCGCGCTTGTCACCCACCCGCAGGTGCGACAGCGCGCGGTTGGGCATGCGCAGGCGCAGGAATACCAGGCGCACGATCCGGCTGAGCACCATGGTGCGCGCGGTCTTCAGGCCACCGGTCGTCGAGCCGATATCCCCGCCCAGAAGCATCGCAGCCACCAGGATCAGGGTGATCGGGCCCACGGGCGTGACCGGTCCGGCGGAAAACCCGGCGGTGGTCTGCGCGCTGAGGTAATTCAGGAGGCTTGCATAGGCCTCGCGCGTGGTGGCGTCTTGCCAGAAGATCTGGGCCGCGGTGTAGAGGGTGGCACCGCTTGCCAGCGCGGCGAGGGTGACGGGCACCGTGCCCCGCTGCCAGGCGATGCGCGGGCCCCGCCGCCAGGCCACGGCGTAGAACAGAAGCGAAATGGCGGTGGCCACGCAGAGGAAGATCGCAAAGCCCTGGGCGGCCAGCGAATACTCCGCCAGGCTGGTGCCGCGCGGAGCGAAGCCGCCGGTGGACACGGCGGCCAGCACGATCATCGGCCCTTCCCACCAACCGGGAAAGAGCGGGATCGCGATGGCCATGGCGATCAGCGTGATCGCGCAATAGACCGTCAGGACCACGCGGGCCTTTGCGCGGGTGGAGCCGAAATCATCGCCCCGGCCCACCGCCTCTTTCCCCAGAACCTGCGCCGCACTTTGCGAATCCATCAACAGCGCCACCCCCGCCACGGCCACCACCACGCCGCCGCACCACTGCAGCCACCCGCGCAAGAGATGCGCCGAGACAGGCCAGGTGTCGCTGTTGCTGGCGACAGACAGGCCCGTGGTGGTGATGCCGGAGGCCGCCTCGAACACCGCGTCAAGCACGGGCATCCCGAGCACGATGAAGGCCGGCGTGGCGGCGAGAGTGGAGACGACGAAAATCAGTGCGAGGGTCACGACCGCCTCGATCCGGCGCAGATCCTCGGTTACCGCCCAGAAGCGCGCCCAGATCGCCACCGCGATCAGGGCGGCGGTGGGCAAGAGGAGCGCGGTTGCCAGCGCGCCTTCGCCTTCGATCACCGCGCCAAGGCCCGGCACGCCCACGGGCAACGCCAGCACCGGCGCATGTTTACCCAAGGCGCGAAACACCGTGCGGGGCCGTGCGCGCACGGCCACGGCGGCTTGCCCTTGGCGGCGGGCGTCCGCGGTTGGTCCAGCGGTGTTCATGGGCACAGGCGTTCGGAGGCCTGCGGCGCGCGGGAGGCGGCTGTCATACGGCCTGAACGCGGGTCGGTGCGAAAAAGTTCCCAGCTATTTGGAACCGATCGCAGGGGGTGGGCGTTGGCCGCCATGCAATCTGTCCAATCACCCCGCGCCAGATCCCACGCCGCCGATCCCGACCGGATCGATGCGGAGAAAACCATAAAGGGCGCGACGCGCCTGTCGCCCGTCCACATCTATGAGGTCATCCGTCGCGATGGCGAGGAGGAGCTGGAACGCCCCACCGCCTCGCTCATCTGGTCTGGGGTCGCCGCAGGGATCGTGATCAGCTTTTCGGTGCTGGGCGAGGCGATCTTTCGCACATATCTGCCCAACGCGCCTGCATCGTATCTCATTGAGAACCTTGGCTATTCCCTAGGCTTTCTGGTAGTGATACTGGGCCGGATGCAGCTGTTTACGGAAAACACCATCACCACGGTGCTGCCGGTCATGCACGCGGGCACGGGGGAGGTGTTTCTGGCTATGCTGCGCCTGTGGGGGATCGTGCTGGCCGCCAATATCGTGGGCGCGTTCATTGCGGGATATTTCATGACATTGCCCGCCGCGTTTGGGCCAGAGATCCGGCAGGCGTTCAATGATCTGTCACAGCACGCCGTGGGCATGGGGCCGTGGCAGAGTTTCGTGCGCGGCATCCCGGCGGGGGTGCTCGTGGCGTCGATCGTCTGGATGATGCCGTCGGCGGAAGGTGGCGGGTTCTTCATCATCCTGGCCTTCACCTGGCTGATTGCCGCGGGCGATTTCACCCATATCATCGCAGGCTCGGTCGAGATGGCGCATCTGTTGTGGCTGGGCGATCTGTCGGCCACCGGGGCGGTGTTTGCCTTCTTCCTGCCGGTGCTTGCGGGCAATATCATCGGCGGCACTGCGATTTTTGCGCTGCTCGCATGGGGGCAGGTGCGCAAGGAAGTTGAAGGCAAACAGGCAGCGCACGCGGATGTCTGATACCTCTTCCGGCGCGCGCCGCGGCGACTGGCCCGACCATCCGTTGATCTACCAGATCTACCCGCGCTCTTTCCAGGATACGACCGGGTCGGGTGAGGGCGATCTGGCGGGGATCACCCGGCGGTTGGATCACATTGCGCGGCTGGGGGCGGATGCGATTTGGTTGTCGCCCTTCTACACCTCGCCCATGGACGATGGCGGCTATGACGTGGCCGATCACTGCGCCGTCGATCCCCGCTTTGGCACGCTTGCGGATTTCGATGAACTGGTGGCGCGGGCCCATGATCTGGGGCTGAAGGTGATGATCGATCAGGTGTTCAACCACACCTCTGACCAGCACCCGTGGTTTCAGAGATCGCTTGCTGGCGATCCCGATTACGCTGATTTCTATGTCTGGGCCGATCCTTGCGACGATGGCCGCCCGCCGTCGAACTGGATCGGCTATTTCGGGCTGCCGTCCTGGCGCTGGCATCCGCAGCGGCGGCAGTATTGCCTGCACCAGTTCTTGCCCTCGCAGCCGGGGCTGAACCACTACAATCCTGCGGTGAACGCGGCCTTGGGGGAGATCAGCCGGTTCTGGCGGGACCGTGGCGTGGACGGGTTCCGCTATGATGCCGTGACCAGCATCTTTTTCGACAAGGAGTATCGCGACAATCCGCCAGCCGGTGACGATCAGGGCAGCCAGCCGGGATCGGCGGCGAACCCCTTTACCATGCAGCGCCATGACTATGACATGCTGCCCAAGGAATGCGCGTCCTACGCCGAAAAGCTGCGTGAATGGGCGGGGCCTGATGCCTATCTGATGGGCGAAATCAATGACGGGCCGACCTCGGTCGAGACGCTGGAGAAATTCACTGCGCCGTCGCGGCTGGATGCGGGATATGTCGTCGATCTGGCCGAGCGGGGGCTGACGGGCGGGGTGCTGGCCGATGTCATCGAGCGGATGGAGGGGCCGGGGCGGTTGATCTGGTGGCTGTCGTGCCACGACCAGCCGCGTCAGGTGAGCCGCGCAGGCGATGGCAGCGCGCGGGATGCGCGGATGCTGGCGGCGCTGCTTCTGGCTCTGCCGGGGCCGGTTCTGATCTATCAGGGTGAAGAGCTTGGCATGCCGCAGCCCGATCTGCCGAAATCGGCGCTCCGCGATCCGTTCGATCTGGCGTTCTGGCCCGAACCGCCGGGGCGGGATGGTGCGCGCACGCCGATCCCGTGGCAGGCGGGAGAGGGGTATGGCTTTACCACCGGCGTGCCGTGGCTGCCCATGGAGTTGCCGCCCGGTGGGCCTGCGCTGCAGCAGTGGGAGGAGCCGGGCAGCGTTCTGTCGTTCTATCACGGTGCCATCGCTGAACGCCGCGCCTTGGGTCTGGCGGGGGCCGCGATTGAGTGCGTGGTGGCGGAAGAAGACTTTTTTGCCGCGCGGCTGTCGGGTGATGACAGCGCGTTTCTGCTGGTGACCAATCTGGGGCAGTCGCCGCGTGATGTGCCAGAGGGGGCTGCGCATGCGGAGGTGGCGCTGTCGAGCGATGGCACGCCGCCGCCGGGCCGGATTGCGCCGCGTAGCACCCTGTGGTTGCGGCTTTAGGCCTTCGCCCTTTCTAGCGTGCGGAGCCGTTGGGCCCTGGCGGCCAGTTCATGCATCCCGAACGTTGCCGCTGTCGTGAGCTCTGGTGCCTCGACGGACCAGTCGATCTCACCGTCGGACCTGTTCTTCGACCGATATGCGAGGGCTTGCAGTTCTGCGCGCAGAGCGGCCAAATCGCTGGAGGGGGATAGGAGCCGCACCGCCGAAAATGCGCCCACGAACATTTCGGGCAGGTCATAGGCGGGGGCCACGATAAAAAAACGCCCGCTGCCGCCGCGGCCTAAAGGCCGCGGCGCACGGTATCGTAACAGGTGTGGGGGAGCGTCATCACGGCGTTGGTGGTGTGCGGGGCGGGGACTAACCCAGAGCGAGGCCCACCACAAAGCCCGACAAGGGCAGGGCTGAGAACACCACCAGCCGCGCGAGATCGGCGTCGATGATGATCCCGCTGTCGCGCGCCTCATCACCGAACCGCCCATGCGCCGTGGCGGCGATGCCGTCCACAGGTCCGGTCAGGTTGTCTGGCCGTCCGCCGGGCTCATCGGTGCCGGATTTCTGCATCTCTGCCCCGCTATCGGCGAGTTTCGCGTCAAGCCAAGCGGGCAGGACCATATTGCCAAAGACAAGCTGCAGCACGGAATAGCCCACGAAATATTCGCGCTTGCCCTCTTTGACCGCGCGCATCACGGCGCGGGCGGCGACCTCGGGTTGGAACACTGGCGGGGCGGGTTGCGGCTTTTTTGACAGCCGGTTGCGCGCCCAGTCAAACTGCGGCGTATTCACCGCGGGAAGCTGGATGAGGCTGATGGTGATGTCGGAGCCTTCGCGGATCAGCTCGGAGCGAATAGCCGAGGTGAAGCCGTTGATCCCGTGTTTCGAGGCGCAATAGGCAGACTGATAGGGCACCGCGCGGTAGCTGAGGCCCGAGCCGACATTGACGATGCGGCCCGTATTGCGCCCCTCCATTAGTGACAGGGCGGCGCGGGTCCCGTTCACGACGCCCATCAGGGTGGTGTCAACGATGCTTTCAAACTCGTCCTTGCCCATCGCGGGGAAGGGGGAAAAACTTGTCAGCATGGCGGAATTCACCCAGACCTCGATGGGGCCCATCATCTCTTCGACGGTCGCGCCTGCACGTCGGACGGCGTCTGCGTCTGAGACGTCGCAGGGCAGGCAGATCACGTCGTCGCCGTAGGTGCCCTCCAGTTCCGACAAACGCTCTTGTCCCCGGGCAAGTACGCCCACGCGATACCCGTCTTCGATGAGTTTGGTGACGACGGCGCGGCCCACACCCGCTGTACCGCCAGCTACTAATGCAACTGGTTTTGCCAATTTGGCCTCCGATGGTTTGTTTTGGTCCCTATGGTTGGCTTCGGGATATGCAACGCAGAGGTGGCGTTGGGTGTTCCATGCCCGAGTTCGGGACAGGCCGCGCCAAGCCGTCGCAGCCGCGACAGGCTAGGTCGCCACCGTGGCCACCGCGCCGCCATCGACGCGGTAGTTCGCGCCTACCACGAAACTGGCGCGGTCCGAACACAGGAATGCGATGGCGGCGGCGACCTCATCTGGCGTGCCGCGGCGTTTGAGCTCCAGATAGGGGCGTTCCTCATCCAGAAAGCGCTCCACCGCTTCCTCCCGGCTGATCCCGTCGTCTTCGGCGCGGCGGTCCATCATGCCGTCGGTCATCGGTGTCTCGATAAAGGCGGGGGAGACGGCATTGACCAAGACGCCGTTCCCGGCAGTGACCCGGCTAAGACCTTTCACGAAGTTCAACAACGCCGCCTTGGAGACGTTGTAGACCGCCTCTTCGGCGTATGGCTGCACCGCGTTTTCGCTGCTAACCACCACCGCGCGGCCCCAGCCGCGGCGCTCCATCTGGGGGAGGAAGGCGCGCATGGTGCGGACCACGGACATGAAGTTGGTTTGCCATATTTCATCCCAGGCGGCGTCATCGAGCTGCAACGGGTGCCCTTTGGCCCCTGTGATCCCCGCGGCGCAGACCAGTACGTCGGGCATGGTGGCCTTGGCCTCGACATCCTGTGCCAGCGCGTCCACTGCGGCCTGGTCGGTGAGATCGGCGGCAAAGGGGATCACGTCCTCCCCGATCTGACGGGCCGCTTTGATCGCATCGTCACGATCGAGATCGGTCAGAAGGATGCGCATCCCTTCGCCGTGAAGGGCGCGCGCTGTTGCCTGACCGATGCCGGAGGCGCCCCCGGTGATCAGTGCGGTTTTGCCGTTCAGTCCCAGATCCATGCCGTGTGTCCTCTGCGTTGCGTTCAGGGCTAACACGGCGGCTGCGTGATCGGTTCCAGCAGGGGCGCAGCATCTGTTGACCCGTCCGCACCGCGCCGGTACCGACAAAGGCATGGGTCAGCTTGTCATCCTGTCCAACCGCATCCCCACCGGGGCGATCCCGTCGGGCGGGTTGGTTGTCGCGCTGCATGACTGTCTGAACGCGCGCGGGGGGATCTGGGTGGGGTCGGCAGACACGCCCGTGTCCGTGGCATCGAACGTCTTGATGCCTTTGGGGGAGGGGCCCTACCAGCGCTTTGCCTTCGATGTGACCCAGGCCGAATATGACGGGTTCTACCTGGGCTATGCGAACTCGGTCCTGTGGCCGCTGTTTCACTGGCGCGCGGATCTGATCGACCTCAAGGCCGAATATGCCGAGGCCTATACCACAGTGAATGCCCGCGTGGCGCGCCTTCTGGCGCAAGAGCTTGATCCCGATGATCTCTTGTGGGTGCATGACTATCACTTCCTGCCCATCGCGGCGCAGCTTCGCAAATTGGGGGTGCGCAACCGGATCGGGTTTTTCCTGCACACGCCGTTTCCCCATGCGCAGGATCTCTTTGCCCTGCCGCAGCGGGAAGAGTTCACCGAATGGCTCGCGGCCTATGATCTGGTGGGGTTGCAGGCAGAGCGGGATGTGGCGGCCCTGCTGGAGCTGTTTCGCAGCGAGGCGCAGGGCGAGTTGTTGATGGACGGCACGATCCAGCACCGCGACGGGCGGTTCAGCGTGATGAGCTGCCCCATCGGGATCGACGTGGATGATTTCATCGCGCAAACCGAGGCGTCCAATGGAGCGGCCAAGCTGGGCCTGCGGGACAAAGATCAGTTGGTGATCGGCGTGGATCGGCTCGATTATTCCAAAGGCCTCGTCAATCGGTTCGAGGCGTTTGGCCAATACCTTGCCGCCCATGCCGAGGATCGGCCACCGGCCACGTTTCTGCAGATCGCCCAGCCCAGCCGCAGCGCGCTGGACGCCTATCAAGATATCCGTGGTGAGCTGGAGAAGACCGCGGGCTTCCTGAACGGGACCTATGGCAAGCTTGACTGGACGCCGATCCGTTATCTGTGCCGCAGTGTCCCGCGTGAGCGGATTGCGGGATTGTACCGGCGTGCGAATGTGGGGCTGGTGACGCCCTTGGCCGACGGGATGAATCTGGTCGCGAAGGAGTATGTTGCCGCCCAAGATCCGAGCGATCCCGGCGTCCTGGTGCTGTCGCACTTTGCGGGGGCGGCCGAGCAGATGACGGCAGCGTTGCTGGTGAACCCCTATGACAGTGAAGAGGTGGCGGGTGCGATTGACACCGCCCTGGCGATGCCGCGCGACGAACGCATCGCGCGGCACGGTGAGTTGATGGCCGATCTCAGACGCCGGGACATCGGGTGGTGGACAGAGACATTCCTGCGGCGGCTTGCCTCGGTTCCCGCGTCAGACGCGGCATCCTAAAACGCGGCGTCAGATCGAGAAGACCGCGATCCCGATCAGGGCGATCACGCCCAGGCCGATGATCCCGACAAGCGCGGCGCGGCCGCGTTTGGGTTGGTCGGTCACCGGGTGATCCGCGGGATCGGCAGAAATCTCTCCACCGCTATCGACCAGGTAGGTGTCGGCCGGCTCCGCGCGCGGAGTGGGGCGTTGTGCGTCTTCGATCATATCGGCGGGGCGTGGGCTGGAGCGCAGGCCCGGACCGGCCTCATGCCTCAGGGCGCGGGCCTGGTGGGTGGGGTCCACCTGATCGGCTTTCGGTCGGGCGATTGCAGCGTTGCGAGCGGACATAGCGGTGCGTCCTCCTTTGTGAATTGCATTTCAATCCTCGGAGCCAAACGCGTAAAGCCCGTGGCCGGTTCCGGGAGGGGGCAATTGAGAGAGCCTGTGCCGTGCGGTGCGCGGGTGTGCGGAGGGGGTTGTATCCGGAGTCTTAGATTCGGAAAACGTTTCATAATCAGGCGGTTGCGAGATTTTGCCATGTGGCAGTCTCTGATCACGACCCTGCGGGCCAGTGTAGGGCTCGTGGAACCACCTCGCCAAACGAGCCGTTGACGCGGGAAAGCCGTCAACAGCCCCCGGAGAGGTTCCATGACCCAAAAACACATCCTAACCGATACGCTGGTGGGCCAGCTCAGCTACCCCGCCGATGCCCTGTTGCTGCGCATCTGTGCCGCTCTGGCCCTGCTCGGCACGGTCCTTTTGATCGGCTCCAACGTGGTGGGCAGCCTGCTTGTCGAACGGCATGACTGGGTCGCAGACACGGTGAGCGATCTGGCCGCGGGCCGGTTGGAATATATCCAGGACATTGGCCTTTATGGCTATGCGGCAGGCCTTCTTGCCCTGTCGCTGGCGCTGTCGCATGTGCGGATGCCCAGCCACCGCTGGACGATCGCCGCGCTGGGCCTTGGGGTTGTGGCCTTGCTCGTGACCATCATCGGGGCGCGCAATGAGTATGGCGACGGCGATAGCGAGGGCGTGGAGATCCATATCTACCTCGTCTACGCGCTGGGTGTGGCGTTCACGGTCGTTTTCTTTGCCGCCGCGCCGGGGCTGACGCGGCTGCGCGCGGGGCTGGGTACGCTCAGCTACGGCTGTGGCGTTTTGTGGACCATCGGCGCCCCGATCTTCTTTCTGTTGCCCACCGCCTATGACGGGCTGTGGGAACGCGGGCTTGGCCTGATCACCTGCGTGTGGGTCGTGGCCGTGGGATGGGCTGTCTGGCGGCTCGCCCGGCCTGCGAAGGACGCCACCATTGTGCGCGAGGTCGTGGGGCCGGTGCGCCTTCGGGAGGTTCCGCTGCGCTAGAGTTTGGAACCCCACCCGGTGTGGAACGTTGTGGCGCCAAGAGGGCCCCGATGCCGGGGCCAGATCAGACAGAAAGGAAAAGATCATGACCAAGCCAGCTTTGTTTGGCGGTGCCGCGCTGCTTATTGCAGGCGTCGCGCTTGTCGGGTTCGGTGGGATGTCGACTGGCGGCGATGTGACGGCGGACGATGTGTCGGAAGCCCGACAGGAAGCCGCCGAAAACGCCGGGACCGTGATCACCGAACGGGAAACGACGGGGGATGAAACACTGCCTGCCGTGATGGCCGGTGATACGTCCGCCGTCGAGCTTGAGACCACCGCGCGTGAAGATACGCGCGAGACCATGGCCGCGCTCCCCGCCTTTACGGTCGACGGGTATGACGCACAGCGCGTCAGCTACCTTTTGCAGCAGTCCGACATGCCGGTTGAGCTGCGCAACGACTACCTCGCGCAGTTGCGTCAGGCGGATGACGATCCCGACACGCTGCGCGCCGTGCTGCGCCAGTTGCGCGACGACCTGGCTTCTTAACCCCAACCCTCACAGAGCCACTTGCGCCACATGATTTGGCGCGGTGGCCGGACTGATAGGAGACATCCCATGACCAGAACCGTGATTTTTACCGCGATTGTCTTGGCTGTTGTTGTATTTGGCATCGCGATTGCAACCAACGACACGCGCACCACCACGCCGCAAGCCGCGGCGCCAGAGCCCGATGTGGCAGAACCGGCCGCAACGCAGTCGGATTCTGTGGCATCGACTGCACCTCAGCCCGATATCAATGCCGAAGGGCCGTCCGCCCGCACCGAGATGGCGCGCAGTGACACGGGCGCGGCATCGCAGATGGCAACCGATGCCGCGGTTGCCGCGCTGGAAGAGACCGGGCAGCCGGTGCAGGGCGCGATTGATGAAGTGCGTGAGATCGCAGAGACGTTCGGCACGGTCGGCGCCGAGGCAGGCGATGTACCGCAGAATGATGAGGCGTCCCTGCAAGCGCCGGCGGTGGATGCCAGCCAAGCCTCGGACCCCGCCTTTGTGGCAGATGCCCTGTCGCCCGAAAGCTTTGATGCAGAGTTGGTGGCCGCGCTGATCGAAGCCGCACCGCATTTGTCGACCGAGCAGAAAACCGATCTGCGCGTCGCCGTTCAGGTTGTGGCGCAGGCCCCCGACGGACGCAAAGATGTTCTGAACCGGATCGAAAACATTCTGCTGCGAACCCAGTAACCCGCGCGGCATCGCACAACAAAAAAGGCCGGATGCACGCAGCATCCGGCCTTTTTTCGTTCGCTCTTCTTGCAGGTTAGATAGTGGCCGATCCGCCTTTGGGGCCGAAGAACAACCAAAGGATGAAGCCCAGCACCGGCAGAAGCAGAATGACAATCGTCCAGACGACTTTTGCCCCGGTCGATGCGCCGCTGATCAGGGTTTGGTAGATCGCGTAGACGCCCGCGATCAGAACGAGAAGGCCGATAAGTCCATATTCCATAATGTGTCCTTTCCTGATGTGATGGCTTGCCAACGCGCCCTGGGCGGCAATCGTTCCCGTAAGCGCTGTCACGCGGGGTTGGTCATCGGCAAAGACCTCAATGAGGACTGGCGCTGGTTCCGGGTGACAGAGGCAGGCACATGACGTGTTACCGCCGAACCGGTCGTACGGCGCAGCGAGGCGCGCGCCAGGTGGGGAACTTTTCGTCTTAGCGCGCGTTTATCGCTTTGACAGGAGTGTGCCGTGAACAGCGACGAAATCATCGACAGCCTTGTGCCGCGCATGCAATCCATCGTGGAGGGTGCGGTTGCGCTGACACCGCAGGTGGTGGCGGCTGTGCTCGCGCTTTTGGTGACTTGGGGCATGTCGGCGGGTGTGCGATTTGCAATTCGCCGGATCGGTGCGCGGGTGCGGCTGCGGCGCAACCTTGTGGATGTTCTGACATTGATTGCCAAGACGGGCATCTGGCTTGCCGGGGCATTGATCGCGCTGACCATCATCTTTCCCACGATCACACCGGGCCGGGCGCTGACGACGCTGGGACTGGGCTCTGTCGCGGTGGGGTTTGCGTTCAAGGATACGTTCGAGAATTTCCTTGCGGGCATCTTGATCCTGTTGCGCGAGCCCTTTGCAATCAATGACTTCGTTGAATGCGAAGGGATTGAGGGGCAGGTCGAGGAGATCACCATTCGCGACACACGTATCCGGCGCACCGATGGGCAACTCGTTGTGATGCCCAATCATGAGCTATTCCAGAACCCCGTTGTCGTGCGCACCAATCGCGATGTGCGCCGTACGACGATCATCTGCGGGGTGGCCTACGGTGAGGATGTGGATGAGGCGCGGCGGGTGATCTATGACGCGGTGGTTGCCGTGGATACGGTGCGGGATGACGTGAAGGACGTGCAGGTCTTTGCCCACGCCTTTGGCGCGTCGTCGATTGATTTCGAGATTACCTGGTGGACGGGATCGAAACCCGTGGATATCCGCACCTCGCGCGACCAGGTGGTGGCCGCGGTCAAGCGCGCGCTTGACGACAACGGGATCGAGATTCCCTTTCCCTATCAGACGCTGACGTTCAAAGAGCCATTGCCGATCCGCGATATCTCGGATCAAGATCGTACAGCGGCGGAGTGATCGGGCAGGCAGGCCGCTAGATGCGCGAGGGATGCAGGATGCGGTTTGTTTGGGTGGTCTGCTTACTGGCGCTGGTCGGCGGGCTGGCCGCGCCGGCGTTTGGGCAAACGGCAGAGGACGCCAGCGATCCCGCAGGCGCGATCGAGGTGGGCGATGCGACCGTCAGCGACGCAGAGATCGCGCAGCGTATCCGGCAGGTTCTTGACCAGATCGGCGGATATGACGGGGTTGAGATCGACGTCTCATCCGGGGTCGTGACGCTGAGCGGTGAGGTTCTCGACGGGCTTGCCGAGGAAGAGGTGGTTCAGATCACGGGCCGGGTCGCGGGCGTTGTCACGATCGAGAACGAACTGCGCCAGAGCGGTGATCTGAATGAGAGGCTGGCCCCGGCGCTGGAGCGGGTGGTGGAGCGGGGCGAGCGCGTTCTGATCAACACGCCCATCTTCCTCGTGGCTTTGACAGCGTTTTTGGTGATCGCGGCCATCGGCTGGCTGGTGACGACCCGGCTGACCCTGTGGAAGCGGCTGGCGCCCAATAGCTTTATCGCCGAAATCTATCGCGCCGTGGCGCGGATCGGCTTTGTGGTGCTGGGGCTGATCGTGGCGCTGGATATTCTGAATGCGACGGCGCTTTTGGGCGCTGTGTTGGGCGCAGCGGGGGTTGTGGGCCTCGCCGTGGGCTTTGCGGTGCGCGACACGGTGGAGAATTTCATCGCCTCGATCCTGCTCAGCCTGCGCCAGCCGTTCCGGCCCAATGACTTTGTGGAAATCGCAGGCGATATGGGCAACGTAGCGCGGCTGACCTCGCGTGCGACGATCCTGATCTCGCCCGATGGCAACCATATCAGGATCCCCAACGCCACCGTATTCAAGGGCCGCATCGTGAACTATTCGCGCGATCCCAAGCGGCGGTTCCTGTTTCAACTGGGCGTGGATGCCGACAGCGATCTGGCGGCGGCGCTGGCCACTGCGGTGGCGGCCTTGGAGGCGCTGCCCTTTGTGTTGAGCGATCCACCGGTGGGGGCGTGGATTGATGAGGTGGGGGATTCCAACGTGTTGATGACCTTCACCGGCTGGGTGAACCAGGAGGAGACGAACTTCGTCAAAGCGCGGGGTGAGGCGATCCGGGTGGCCAAGAACGCGCTGGAAGGCGCCGGGTTCGGCCTGCCTGAGCCGATCTATCGCCTGCGGGTGGATGATCGCGGGGCGGTGCAAGACGCGGTGTCACAGGCGGGCGAAGCACCGGTGCGGGCCACGGTGGAGGAGATCGACACCGAACTGCCGCCTGCAGCAGCGCCGGAGGTGGTGGAGCAGGACAATGAAGAGACCGTGGACCGGGAGCGGGCGGCGCAAGATGGGTCCGCCGATCTTCTGAGCGAGGCGCGCGGGTCGGAATAGGGAACCGATCCCCGCTGCGGCGCATTGGGCCAGACCCCAGGTCTGAAAGGAGCGTCCCAATGCCCCCGTCCTACGACAGCATCGTCATCGGTGGCGGGTCTGGTGGCCTGGCGTTTGCCAAGGCCGCCGCCGGGCTGGGCGCGCGGGTGTTGCTGGTGGAGCGGGCCGCGTTGGGGGGCACCTGCGTCAACCGGGGCTGCGTTCCCAAAAAGCTTTTGTGGGACGCGGGCTGGCATCGCGAATGGGCGCTGGCGGCTGAGGCGCAGGGCGTGATCTGCGGTGGGGCCTGGGTTGATTACGGGCGGCTGCGGGCACGGATCGGGGCGAAGATCGACGGGATCCGTGCCAGCTTTACCGCCGATCTGGCCGCGCGCGGGATCACCGTGGTCGCGGGCGAGGCGCGGCTTGAGGTGGATCGGGCCGTTGTGGTCGACGGCAGGCGCTACACTGCGGATCGGGTCGTTCTGGCCACGGGCGCGCGGCCTGCGGCGGTGGCGATCGAGGGCGGCGGCTTGGCCGAGACAAGCGATGATCTGTTCACCTGGACCGCGCTGCCGCGCCGGGTGGCGATTCTGGGTGGCGGCTATATCGGGTGCGAGTTTGCGGCGATCCTGCGGGCGTTCGGGACCAGCGTGGTGTTGATCGAGCCTGCGGACCGGGTGCTTGATGGCTTTGACGCAGGCCTTGTGGAGGCGGCGGCAGAGGTGTTGCTAACGCGGGGCGTGGACCTGCGGCTGGGCACCGCGCCTCATCGGATCGCGCCCATGGCGGGTGGCTTTCAGGTGGCCTGCGATGATGGCGAGGTGGTGCAGGCCGACCGGGTGATCGCGGCCGTGGGGCGGGACCCCAATGTCGATGTGCCGGGCGGGCTGTGCGAGACGCTCGACCGGGTGGAGACAGGGGCTTTTTCGGTATCGGATCTGTTTGAGACCTCTGCGGCGCGGGTGCACGCGATTGGCGATTGTGCCGACCGGCTGCCGCTGACGCCGGTGGCCACGCGCGATGGGGAGGTGCTGGCCCAGCAGCTTTATGGCAGCGGGGCGATGCCGGTTGATCTGGGGCTGGTGGCGACGGCGGCCTTTGTGATGCCGCCGGTGGCGCAGGTGGGCGAGATGGGCGGGGAAGCGCAAAATGGGCAGGACCTGGCCGAGACGGTGATGACCGGGGCGGGGCATTGGATGACGCGGACGGTGCACCGGGTGAACGGGCAGGGCGATACGGTCGCTGGCGCAGCGCTGATGGGCGCGGGCGCGGGCGACATGATTGCGGGGTTGGGCGCGTTGGTGGCGCTGGGCCGGGGGCAGGGGCGCGATGCGGTGACGGCGGTGCACCCAACCTTTAGCGAGGAGTTTTTGGGCCGGTAACCCGGGGCGGTGCGGCTTGCGTGACGGGCACCCCAGATATGGCCTAAGGAGCCACCACCAATGCGTCGGCGGCAATCGGCTCTTCCCCCCGCACAAGCGCGCGGTAGAGGGTGCGGTCGCCCACCACTCGGCTGTGATCGGCGGCGTGTAGCGTGCAACGGTTGTCCCAGATCAGGATGTCGCCCGGTCGCCACGCATGGGCGATGCAGGGCTGGGCCAGCGCGTGGTTATACAGCCAGTCAATCAGGTCACTGCGATCCTCGCCTGTGGACAGCGTCAGGTCCGAACACCGCGCGGGCGTGCTGAGGTAAAGGGCCGTGCGCCCGGTATCGGGGTGACGGCGCAGGACGGGGTGACGGGCCGACGTCTCGGCATTGGCGGCGACGGTGACGCCGGTGACGCTGTGGCGCATGGTTGCGCCGAGCAGAAGCTCTTTCATCGTGCTGGGCAGGGCATCGTGGGCGGCGTATTGATCGATGAAGCAGGTGGCGCCGCCTTCGCTTGGCACGTCAATGGCGATCAGGCCGGAATAGGACGGGGGGCGGCGGACATAGGTGGTGTCCGTATGGAACTGGCTGCGCGGTTTGGTGGTGCGGCCCACATTGGTGACGATGTTGAGATCGGGATGGCCGGGTGCCGGCGTTTCACCGTCGGTGAACATCAGCGGGCCGAGGCTGGCCATGAAGCTGGTGAACTGGCCTGGTGTCATCTGCGCGCCGGGTATCCTGACGACGCCGGTGTGCGCCACGGTGTGGCGCACTTCGTCGGCGCTGGCGGCCACGTCGGGGATCGCTGTTGCGGGGGTCGTCGCAGGGATCATTGGGTCGGTTCCAGTTTGCCCGACAGGTGGGGACGCAGCGCGGCAAAGAGATCGCCATCGACGATCTCGTCGGCGGCCAGATCCGCGGCGCGGGTGTTGGCACCCGGAAAGCCCACCGTGTGGATCCCGGCCGCCTTGGCCGCGGCGACGCCATCGGCGTTGTCTTCGATGGCGATGGCTTCATGCGGCGCGATGGCCAGAGCGTTCAGGGCAATTTTGTAGATCGCGGGGTCGGGTTTGCCTGGCACGCCGTGTTCGCGCGAGGTCAGCACGTCAAACTCGGGCCAGTCCTGGCGCAGGAGGCTTTGGCAAATGATGCGCACGGTTTCTGGCTCGGTCGTGGTGACGAAGCCGAGCTTGAGGCTCTGCGATCTGGCCTGTTGCGCGAGTGCTGTGGTGCCTTCGCGTGGGATCACGCCCTGGTCGGCGAGTTGCGCCTGAAAGATTTCAGATTTGGCTGCGTGGAGGGCGGTTGCATCGACCGTGTCGCCCCGCGCCTCGGCATAGCGGGCGATGCGGTTCTTGCCGCCAGACACCGTCAGCATCTCGCGGTAGTCTTCTCGCGACCAGGCCCAATCCAGTCCGTGATCGGCAAAGGCCTGATTGAAGGCGGCGCGCTGAAGCTCTGACGTTTCGACAATTGTGCCGATGGATCCGAATAGAAATGCCTTCATCGCGGTGCCCTACCTTTATGGTTAAGCGACCAGAACGCGCGACAGGGCCGCTTTGTTCCCGCATCGCAAGCGGGATTTGGGCGGGCCGCGTGTCACAGGTTGTGGCGGGATCGGGGGCGTGGGAGTAGAAGCATCACCAAAGCTGGGCGGTTTTCCATGACACGGCTGAAAAAGCCCCTGATGATCTTTCTGCGTTATTACCGCAATCTGGGCCTGCGGGTGACGCTTTATGCGCTGTTGTCAGTGCTGGCGGCATTCGTCAGCCCGTTTGTCCGCGTCTATCTGGGCGATGTCGTCCCGTGGGAGATCGATTTTGCCGCGGTGACGCCCGTCCTGACCATTTTGGCCAGTTCGATGCTGGCGGTTTCGACGTTTTCGCTCAACATCATGGTCACAGCGCATCGCACCGCGTCCGAGACGACGACGCCGCGGGTGCATCGCATCTTGATGGAGGACACGACGACGCAATCGGTGCTGTCGACGTTCATCGGGGCGTTTGTCTATGCTTTTGCGTCCATCGTGCTGTTCCAGTCGGGGTTTTATGCACCAGATGCGGCGGTGATCGTCATGGGGGTGACGATCCTGGTGGCGGTGCTGGTCGTCGTCGCCATGCTGCGCTGGGTGCAGTACCTGTCGGATCTGGGCAGCGTCGATGACAGCCTGGATCAAGCCGAGGCACGGGCACGGTCGGCCTTGGCGACGGTGGCGGAGTGGCCGGCGTTCGGGGCGAATCCGATCACTCGTGATACGGTGGTGCCGGTGTCTGTCACCCCGATCCGGGCGCGCAGATCGGGGTACATCCAGCTAATCGACGTGGATCAGCTGGAGGAGTGCCGGCCCGAGCAGGGAATGGTCTACGTGACCCATGCGCCGGGCGCCCATGTCCTGGAAGGGGATGTTCTGGCGCGGGTGACGGGGGATGTCACCGAGAAGGTCGAGGAGGCATTGTGCAAGGCCTTCACGTTGGGCGACCAGCGCACGCAGGAACAGGACGCCGCCTATGGTCTGACCGTGTTGTCGGAAATCGCGTCGAAAGCCCTGTCGCCCGGTGTCAACGATCCCGGCACTGCCATCGAGGCGATTGTGCGGCTGAAAGAGCTGCTCTGGCGGTATGCGCGGGCGGGATCGCCGGCGGAGCCGACGGCGGCACATGTGTTTGTGCCCACGCAAGATGCCGAGATGCTGATGGCCGCCGCCTTTGCCGCCGTCGCGCGGGACGGCGCAGGGATCGTGGAGGTGGCAGAGCATCTGGTGCAGGCCTTGTCGGCCCTCGCCGCGTCGGGCGACGAAGAGATCGCGCGGGCGGCGGTGGCCCTGTCGGATCTGGCCTGCAACTATGCAGAGCGCGCTGGCCTCATGGATGCGCAGCTTGCGAAACTGCGGGAGCTCGTTGAGCGGCACGAGCGAGGCATTGCTTGACCCGCAGCATCAGGGTGTCTCAGAGGACGAGGGTTTCCGAGCCTTTCGTGCTTTTGCAAAACCACGATCACTAGACATGAAATGCGCGAGCATCGGTGCGATAAGTCGTGTCGGCTCAAGCTCTTGTCCGGTTTGGCGCGCAAGCAATGTGCCGTAGCTGCATAGATCGCGGTGGACGTCTGCAGGAAGCTCTACTGTCATTTTGACAGGTTTTTCATCCTGTATCGGGCCAAGTTTGAGGCGGGTCATCGAATTTCTCCTAGTGGTTCGAGCACAAGGTCTCGTGTCACGAGAGCGCGCACGGGAAAGCCCGGGCGAACGGTGAGGGTCGGCGGGATGGCTAGCTGCTGGCGGACGATTTCTTGTCCAGTTTGTCCGATAGTGTCTTGCGTGGCATCGCGGATCGCTTGCGCGATCGCGTCGTCACTGTCCGTGGGGGCACTGGTGCCAAGGTTCAGCAGTGTGGTGATGGCAGCGGCCCGAAACACGCCGCCCCAGTTTCGATCGACACGATCTTTGAGCCCGGATGCACCGGTGGCGTCAGCGCCCGGGGTCCGATCAAGTGAGATGGAGCGTCCGTCGGGAAGGACGAGCCGAGTCCAGACGACGCGAAGGCGGTTTTGGCCTACGCTGGTTTCGGTGTCATAGGCGCCAATCAGGCGAGCACCCTGTGGGACCAAGAGATAGCGTCCAGTTGGGCTGTCGTAGACATGCGATGTTACTTGAGCTGTAATTGGTCCTGGGTGGGCGGAGCTGAGGCCGGTGATAAGTGCTGCCGGTATGATACTCCCAGCTTGTAAGAGATATGGGCTGGCTGGCGCGATGACCGTTTCCGAGCTAGTCGTTTTTTCATTTGTCGCGCCGGCGTCGGTGTCTCCCTGCGACTGACCATCAACGGTCGCGCTGGTGCGCGAAGTGCGGGTTTCGGCGAAAAGGGCGCTCAGACGGGCGGCGTCTTGCTCTTGCAGGCGTGCCTGCTCGGCAGGATCGACGTTCGCGGGCGCTAGGGTCGCGGTTGCGGGCGCGGGGATCGGCTGGCCGCGGTCCTGGGCATTGAGGATGGCCCGGCCAAACTCGCCGGGCAGCGGTGGGCCCAGCCGAGGGACGTCTCCGTAGTCTTGAGGGAGGCGGGCAAGCCCATCGGCGGTCTGAACGCGGTCTATGGAAATGAGCTCTTGCGCGGATGCCGGCGGCTCGTTGTTGTCTAGAGAAGAAATTACGACTGTGGCCAGCACGAGGGCGAAACCGGTGGCGGCAACGGCAATAGCGCGGCGAGAGAGGCGCATCACGCGCGGCGGATCCGGTCTGAGACGCATTTCTGCGGCGATGCTCGCATCGTGACTTGTTGGTTGCGGTGTCTCCACTAGGCCGGCCCTCTTCTTAGTATCCCGACGATGATTTGGTTCTGACCTCCGAGACGCAACTCCGCAGCGCGGAACAAGCGATCTACGATGAGCACGTTTCCAAGCACGCGGGTGTTGACGATCTGGCCGCGCCCATCCGCACCGCTCACGAAGAGCGGGGGCATTTCGCCCTGGGCGATGCCGGGTGGGAAGACGACATAGACACGCCGTCCATCGTCGAAGACCGAGACCGGGCGCCACGGCGGCGTGTCGCCCTGCACGCCGTAGCGGTAGTTTCGTTCGGCCTCGTGCGGGATCGCCGGACGCCGGAGGATCAGGGCGCGGGGCGTGGATCGCATCTCCGGGTAGGCCCATGCAACGCTGGGCATCCAAATGTCTGCGTTCGCGTGCAATTCGATGTGATAGGTGCGCCGGTCGGTGTTGACGACGAGGTTGGTGGCGATATCGGGGCGCGTGGGTTTGACGAGGATATGGACGCGCTCGGTGCGGCCCGACCCGCTGGTGGTGTCGCCGATGATCCAGCGCGTGGTGTCGCCTGCGGCGATCGGGCCGGGACCGGTCAGGCGTTCGCCGGGCTCCAGCGCGATATTGGTGATCTGCCCGGGTGCGGCATAGACCTGGTAAAGCGCGCCCTCGCTCCACGGGAACACCTGCATCGCGTTGTAATAGCCTTGCTGTCGGGGCTCGACCCGGGCGGCGGCATTGGCGGCGATGATGCGCGCATCCGGTGTGTCCGCTTCCGGATCGCCACCGCGGGAGGGCGTCCAGGCCGGGGGCGTGTGAACCGGGCGGGGCGGCCCCTCGGCGGGGGGTGGTGTCGGCGGTGGCGCAAGGGCCGGGACCTGGTCATCATAGGCGATCTCGGGCGAGCGTTGGCCCGTGCAGGCGGTTAGCGCGGTGGCCGCGAGGAGAAGGACGGGCATGGGGGGCAATCGGCTCATTGGGCGCTCTCCCTCGACCAGTTGATGGCGTGGACATAGACGCCGAGCGGGTTGGCTCGCAGACGCTCGGCATCGCGCGGCGGCTGGACCACGACGCTGAGGATGGCTGTCCAGCGTTCGGTGGCAGCGAGTTGGCCGTTTTCATAGCGGCGCTCGATCCAAGCAACGCGGAAGCTCGTGTCCGAGGCGCGGATGACGCTTGAGACCTCGACGGCAACCTGCGTGTCGCCGACCAGGGCGAAGGGATCGTTCACGCGTGCATAGTCGTTCAGCGCAATCGCCCCGCGTTCCGTAGCGAAGTCATAGGCGCTGAGCCAGCTCTGGCGCAGTACGATGGGGTCTGCCGGGACCTGACGGACATTCTCGACGAAGCGGGCGAGATGCCAGGCGATCTGCGGGTCGGTCGGACGATACTCGGCGAGCGCCGGCGCGACCGCTTGGACCGCACCGAGGTTGTCGACCTCGACCACATAAGGGACGACGCTGCTGCGCGTCGATTGCCAGGCGAGCGCTGCGCTGAGCCCGGCCGACAAGGCGAGGCAGCCGAGTGCCATGAGGCGCCAGTTGCGGGCCTGAACGCGGGCGGAGCCGATGCGCTCATCCCAGACCTGCGCAGCCTTCTGATACGGGGTAACGGGTTCGGGCGTGGTGCTGTAGCGGACGCTGGATCGTCGGAAGATCATGGGGACCTCTCGGACAAGCTGATTACTGTACCGCCGCCGGCATTGTCGCTGGCGCGCACGATATGGGCCGCGGTTGACATGCTGCGTTGCATCGCCTGCTGGCGTTTCATCTGGCGCGCCCATGGGGGCGGGCCATCGTTTGCTGGGCTGTTGTTTGCACTGGCGAAGTGTCCACCGGTGGCGCGGTAGGCGTGTTCTGCTCCGACCTGCCGTCCTTCCGCGATCGCGCGACGTAGGGGGCTAGAAGTAGAGGATGCTGCGCGCATGACTGCAGCGCCGCCCCCGGCCATGCGGCCAAGGGAAGTGTCCCGATTTGCAGACCCGAGTTGGTACGCGGTTCGGGCGCCCGAAGAGAGAGCGGCGCCGCTATGCACAGCGCCTGTTGCGGCTGTGGCGCCGATTCCGGCGCTTGCGGCAATTCCGATCGCTGTGCCACCCGCGATTGCGCCTGTGCCCACCGCTGCACCTGCACCTAGTTGGGGTCCACCCGAGACGATACCGTTGGCGATGCCGGGGCCGAAGATGCCGAGGGCGAGGAGTGCCAGCGCTCCGAGCACCACGGACATGGCGTCATTTATCGTGGGCTCACCCGTAAATCCGGCGGAGAACTCGCTGAAGATAGTAGAGCCGATACCGACGATTACGGCCAGCACCAGCACCTTGACGCCGGAAGAAATGACGAGGCCCAGCACACGTTCGGCCATGAAGGCGGTCTTGTTGAAGAGGCCGAAGGGCACGAGGATGAAGCCCGCCAGCGTGGCTAGCTTGAATTCGATCAGGGTGACGAAGAGCTGGATCGCGAGGATGAAGAAGGACAGCAGGACCACGAGCCAGGCGAAGAACAGGATGAGGATCTGGATCAGGTTCTCGAAGACGGCGACGAAGCCGGTCAGCTCGGCGATGGAGGCAAGAATCGGCTGACCCGCCTCGAGCCCCACCTGCGCGATGCGCCCGGGCTGGAGGAGTTCGGCGGCGGAGAGGGTGCCGCCGGTAGCCACCAGGCCAAGGCCTGCGAAACTGTCGAAGACGATCCGGGCCAGCGTGTTCCAGTTTCCGATGATGTAGGCGAAGACCCCGACGAAGAGGGTCTTCTTCACCAGCCGCGCGATGATGTCGTCATCCGCACCCCAGGCCCAGAACAGCGCGGCTAGCGTTATGTCGATCACGATCAGCGTGGTGGCGAGAAAGGCAACGTCGCCCCCGAGAAGTCCGAAACCGGAGTCGATGTAGGAGGCGAAGACTTCGAGAAACCGGTCGATGACACTGACGCCGCCCATCGCTTCACTCCGTCCCGGCCGGCTCTTCAGCCAGGTCGAAGAAGCGCTGCCGGGCCGCCTCCCAGGCGGCGCGGCATTCGGTGTCGGTGGCGTAGCCTTCGGGCGTCAGGTCACGGCAGCGTGCGAGCGTACTGCGCAGCGCGCTATCCGTGACCACATGCCCTTCCTCTGGCAGGATCGTCCGGGTGAGCTCCACAGCGGCGGCAAGAGCGGCCAGACCGCCCACACCGAAAGCGACGAGGCGCAGAGTTCGCGCGGTATCGAGGGCCATGACTCTCAATGCCCGAAGAAGCGCACGGTGCCGGGAGAGTAGCCGCCGCCGTAGTCGAGGAACCGCGCGAGGTTCTCACAACCCTGCGCCTCGGCCGACGCGATCCGGGCGGCTTCCAGCGCTTCGGCCCGGTTCTGCGCGACGATGGCTGCGGTCAGATCGGCGATTTGCGTTGATTGGAGGGCCAGGAGCTGGTTCCCGGCCTGGGCTACCTGCAGAGCCCCAACAGCCCCCTGGCTTTCGCGGATGAGCGCGTCCATTTGTATGCGTGCGCCTTCGATATTGCCCACGACCCCGGCCTGCACGCGCAACGCTTCCTCGAAGCCCGCGACGGAGGTCTCCCACCGCTCGCGCGCGCCTGCGATCATCGCGTCGAAATCGCCCTGCGCTGAGGCAGCGCCGTAGTCCTGGGCGAAGGCCTGCTCGATAGTGTCCACGTCGAAGGCGAGGCTCTGGGCATCGGCCAACAGGCGCTGCGTTTCACCAATGGCGTCCTGGAGCTGCGCCAGCGACGAACGCGGCAGGTTCGCGAGGTTCAGCGCATCGTTCATCAGCATTTGCGCCTGGTTCTGTATCTGCGCGATCTGGTTGTTGATCTGCTCCAGCGCGCGGGCAGTCGAGAGAATGTTTTCCGCATGGTTCCGCGGGTCGTAAACGATGCCACCAACGCCACCACCGAAGAAGAAGGCGTAGGCCGGTGTCGTCAGGACCGGTGTGAGCGCAATGGTGCCGACCATCAGGGCGGCCGCGAGTTTCAGGGGGTGAGCAGGGAGGTCAGGGTTGCGGGTCATTTTCGGTCTCCTTTTGGTCGGTGGGCTGGGGGTCTTGAGGGGGAGGCGCCGTGGCGCTGCCAAGCAGCTCGACCGCCCAGTCGAGACCGCGATGGCGCAGCCAGGCGGCGGCAAAGCCGTCCCGGCCATGGGTGGCGAGCAACTCGGTGATGGCGGTCTGGTCGGTCTTGGAGGAGGCGGCGGTGAAAGCCAGCGCCACCTCACCGAGGCCCAGGGAGAAGAGCCGGTTTCCGCGGCGAGACTGGCAGTAGTAGTCCCGCTTCGGCGTCGCGCAGGCGATAATGTCGATCTGGCGGTCGTTCAGCCCGAAATTCTGATAGATGCGCGCGATCTGCGGCTCGAAAGCGCGCTCATTGGGCAGGAAGATCCGCGTGGGACAGCTCTCGATGATGGCAGGCGCGATGAGAGACCCGTCGATATCGGCCAGCGATTGGGTGGCGAAGATGACGGAGGCGTTCTTCTTCCGGAGCGTCTTCAGCCATTCGCGCAGTTGCCCGCCGAAATTGGCGTCATCCAGCGCAAGCCAGCCCTCGTCGATCAGGATCATGGTGGGGCAGCCGTCGAGGCGTGCTTCGATCCGGTGGAAGAGATAGGAAAGCACGGCGGGAGCCGCGGACGAACCGATCAGTCCTTCGGTCTCGAAGGCCAGAACATCGGACGACCCCAGTTCCTCCGTCTCGGCGTCCAGAAGCCGACCTAAGGGGCCGCCGAGACAGAAGGGCTTCAGCGCGCGCTTGAGTTCGGCCGATTGCAGCATGACCGAGAGGCCGGTGAGTGTGCGCTCCTCGCGCGGGGCCGAGGCGAGAGAGGTCAGCGCCGACCAGAGATGGTCCCGCGCTGCCGGGTCGATAATCGCCCCCTCGCGCGCGAGGATGCCCGCAAGCCAGTCCTGGGCCCAAGCACGTTCCGCTGCTTCGTTGATCCGCGCCAGTGGTTGCAGCTGAACCGCCGGATCCTCGTCGGCCAGCGCATCGCCGAGGTTCTCCCAATCCCCGCCCATGGCGAGCGCGGCGCAGCGGATCGACCCACCAAAGTCAAAGGCGAAGATCTGGGCACCGGCATAGCGGCGGAACTGCAGCGCCATAAGGGCCAGCAGAACCGACTTGCCCGCGCCGGTCGGCCCGACGATCAGGGTATGCCCGACATCGCCAACATGTGTGGAGAAGCGGAACGGGGTCGTGCCTTCCGTCTCGCCGTGGAGCAGGGGCGGACCGTTGAGGTGGTCGTTCCGATCCGGCCCCGCCCAGACCGCCGAGATTGGGATCATGTGAGCAAGGTTCAGCGTCGAGATCGGAGGCTGACGGACATTGGCATAGAGATGCCCAGGCAGGGAGCCGAGCCAGGCTTCGAGGGCGTTCAGGGTTTCCGGGATGCAAGTAAAGTCGCGCCCCTGTACGATCTTCTCTACCGCCTTGAGCTTCGCTTCGGCCGCTCGCGGGGCGTCGTCCCAGACGGTGATCGTGGCGGTGACATAGGCCGCACCCGCCACATCGGCACCAAGCTCCTGCAGCGCCTCGTCCGCATCTGCCGCCTTGTTGGCCGCATCGCTGTCGAGCAGGGTCGAGGCTTCATTGGTCATCACCTCCTTAATGATCGCGGCGACCGACTTGCGCTTGGCGAACCACTGCCGGCGAATGCGAGTGAACACCCGGGCGGCATCCGTCTTGTCGAGGCAGATTGCGCGGGTGCACCAGCGATACTCGAAACCCTGCGCGTTCAGCTCGTCGAGCAGTCCGGGCCAGGTGGCGCTTGGCAGCCCGATGATGGTCAGGGTTTTGAGATGTGCGGCCCCAAGCCTGGGTGTCAGCCCACCCACCAACGGGTCATCGGCCAGAACCGCGTCGAGATGCATCGGCACCTCCGGCACGCGGACGCGCTGGCGTCGCGTCGAAACGGTCGAGTGCAGGAAGGTCAGGGTCTCGGCGTCTGAGAGCCAGGCGATGTCTGGCATGAACCCGTCGAGCAGATCGACCAGCCGGTCGGCGCGGCTGACAAAAGCGGAAACCAGATCCTGAGGTTTGGTACTACGATCCGGGGCGTTCTCCAGCAGCCAGCCTTCGGCGCGGCTCGCGTCGTCGGCGGGCGGCAGCCAGACCAGCGTTAGGAAATACGCACTCTCGAAATGTGCCCCCGCTTCCTCGAACTGTGCGCGGCGTTCCGCATCGACAAGGGCTGAGACGGGATCGGAGAACTCGGAGGTGGGGTAGTCCTGCGCTGGGATCCGTTGCGCTTCCACGAAGATAGTCCAGCCGGAACCTAGCCGTCGCAGCGCGCTGTTGAGCCGGGCCGATGTGGCGACCAGTTCGGCGGGCGTTGCGGAGTCCAGGTCCGGTCCCCGGAACCGCGCCGTACGCTGAAGACTGCCGTCCTTGTTCAGGATGACACCGGGCGCGATCAGTGCCGCCCAGGGCAGGAAATCGGCCAGAAGCGCGGGTTTGGACCGGTATTCGGCGAGTTGCATCATCGGCTCAGACCCCGAACCAGGACGGATAGCGCAGGTGCCTGCGCGCCACCTCTGCAATCTGCGGATCCCGCTTGGCGGCCCAGACCGCGAGGAGATGACCAATAATCCAGAACGCGAGGCCAACGAGCCAAAGCCGCAAGCCGAGACCGATGGCGGCGGCGAGAGTGCCGTTGGCGATGGCGATGGTGCGGGGAGCACCGGCCAGAAGGATCGGATCGATCAGAGCCCGGTGCACGGGCGCGAAATAGCCGGGGATGTCGGTGGGGTTCTCCATCAGATCAGAGCCCCGCCGCCGAAGGAGAAGAAAGACAGGAAGAAGCTTGAGGCGGCGAAGGCGATGGAAAGCCCGAAGACGATCTGGACCAGACGCCGGAACCCGCCCGAACTGTCGCCAAAGGCCAGAGTCAGACCCGTGACGATGATGATGATCACAGCGACGATCTTGGCGACCGGGCCTTCGATCGACTCCAAGATGGTTTGCAAGGGGGCTTCCCAAGGCATGCCGGACCCGGCGGCGAGCGCCGGCTCGGGCAGGGCGAAAGCCAGAAGGGTCAGCGCGGCGGTGCCGAGCAGCAGTTGGGGGGATCGAATGAGGGTCACGGACGGTCTCCTGAGCTTGGCGGAAGAAGGGGGGTGAGGGCGTGGTCGCCGGAAGCTGTGAGGCCGGTGACTCGAGCCAGCTCGGACAGGCGGCGCTCAGCGCCGCGTCCTGACAGCACGGCGATCATGTCGATGGTCTCTGCGATCAGGGCGCGCGGTACGGTGACCACCGCTTCCTGGATCAGCTGCTCCAGCCGCCGCAGGGCGCCGATGGCGGTCCCGGCATGAATCGTTCCGATCCCGCCCGGATGGCCGGTGCCCCAGGCCTTTAGCAGGTCGAGGGCTTCCGGGCCGCGCACCTCGCCGATGGGGATGCGATCGGGCCGCAGCCGCAGTGAGGCACGCACGAGATCGGACAGGGTCGCGACCCCGTCCTTGGTGCGAAGCGCGACGAGGTTCGGCGTCGGGCATTGAAGCTCTCGCGTGTCCTCGATCAGGACAACCCGGTCGGAGGTCTTCGCGACCTCTGCCAACAGTGCGTTGGTGAGGGTGGTCTTGCCAGTCGAGGTCCCACCCGCGACGAGGATGTTGGCCCGGCTGGTGACACCCTCGCGCAAATGGTTGGCGGCGTCGGCTGAAAGAATGCCGCTCGCGACATAGTCTTCGAGGGTGAACATCGCGACGGCGGGCTTGCGAATGGCGAAGGTTGGAGCGCCCACAACCGGCGGCAGCAGCCCTTCGAAACGCTCGCCGGTCCCGGGCAACTCCGCTGAAACACGCGGAGCCTCCGGATGCACCTCAGCGCCGACATGATGCGCGACAAGCCGGATGATGCGCTCGCCATCGGCAGAGGGCAGAATTGCGCCGGTATCATCCAGCCCATCGGCCAACCGGTCCACCCAGAGCCGCCCGTCCGGGTTCAGCATAACTTCGACAACGGCGGCATCTTCGAGCCAGGTCGCGATGCCGGGGCCAAGGGCTGTGCGCAGCATCCGTGCGCCGCGGGAGGAGCTCTCGGTTTGAAAGGGTGTAACGGTCATGATGGGCCCCGCGCTGGTTCACGGGACCGATCAAGAAGACCTTTGTTTTGCTACGGGCAACAGCTGTGAAGGCGTAGTAGTGCGGGGTAGTGGAGAGGCAGGGAGAATACGGGACGCCATCCGCGAGAGATCAGATCTCGAATAGCGGCCATTCAATTCTGTCGCGGCGAATGCCCGCACCGAGCCCAACTTGCTCATTTGTCAGCATGCAGCGAATGACTGTTCCAGCTCGGAAAGCGCGCCCTGCGTCTGGAGGGTGATGAGCATCCGCGACTGCACATCCCGCCGCTCCGCCCGGCGGAACACCTCAAGTATCACCGCGTAGATCTTGCCGTCGCCGCGCCCGCCGTCCGGCAGCAGGTCTCCCTCCATGGGGAGCGACAGGACGCCCGACTGGAACGGCGTCGGGGATATGTCGATGGTGGAGGCGGCGCTCAGCATGGGGCGAGGATAGCCTGGGAGGCGTGAGGGCGCGCCTTGAAATACTTGACTTTGGGCCCGATGCGCGGCCCAGCTATCCTGTGTTAAAGTGCGCACACATCAATTCGGGAAGGAAGTGGCGAATTGAGTCGCACCCGACACGATGCTCAGTCACGCACGACAATTGCGCCATGACTGGAAGTTACCGAGCTTCTGTTGCCTTGAAAGGTATTTGAAGACAGAATAACTCTACCGCGAAATACATGAATTCCTGATGCTGCGTTGTCAAAAATTCTGTTGTCGGTTAAAACGGGAGACTGTCCAAGACCGATATGCACACCATGCAGACTGTTTTGAAATATGGAATTTCCTTCATATAGGCCTCCTGCAGTCGCAATCTTCAATCCAATGTGACATCCTTGAATTTCGCTATTTCTAATTGTCGGGCTAGCATTCTGGCTAACATAAATACATGAGTTGTCGCCTGATACACCAATATTCTGGAACAGCCCTCCAGCTCCGTCTAGAATGTAAAGTGTTGGTAGATTATCTAACGCTAATATACTTATGCCTCGGAAGTGACGCAAACTAAGATTTCTTAATCCACCACCCGAAGCTGCCCAGACAATCGGTGGCCCATCCACTCCTTCAAGGACGACGCTTTGTTCAGAGTCTGACGCAGTGATGAGAACACTTCGATCAACAAATACCGTCCCAAAGTAGTGACCGGGCATAAGTCTTATCTCATCGCCATCTCGTGCTATGTCGATGGCTGTCTGCAAAACATTTTCTAGGGTCCACTCTGCAGGTCGGACGAAAATTACTTCTCCTTCCCGTCGAACAAATTCACTATCTGCACCGCTAAAGGCTGTTCTGGATGGCAAATTGAAACGCATCGGCGCGGATTCAAGACGGATCGCCGCCTCTTCGGAACTCATGCCCTCTGGCACTGGCAGCAGGTCAACTATTTCGCCATTTATTGACAACCTTGGAGTTAGATCTGCTACGCTGCCTTCCCCTGGATCGGACTGGATTTCATTTGAAGTATCTGGCCCTTCTAGTTCTACGTCTAAAACTGGAGACAGACAGCCTCTGAGGTCCGAAAAACTACATACAATATCGGACACGTACTCAAAGACGACGTCATCAATTTTCCGGCCGCTCTCAATTCTGAAAGAAACGCTAAAAAAATATGCGGCAATTGTCAAAGACACAGAAAATACTACCAAAAAAATCTTACGCGGAATGATACCCGGTAATACGATGCCCAAATAGGTAGCAAGCACTCCAAACACGACGGAGAGAGCAATCCATAAATCTGGTAGTATTTTCAATGTCACACTCTTGTGGCTGGATTTGAACTACCAATGCGCGAGAACTGTCTACTACTGTGGGTCAAGAGACTCAAAGAGCTAAGTTGGCGGGGGCTTCATTCTTTCGTTGACACGGATTGTGAGAGCATGAAGCAAGCGCAAAGAAAAACTGTGTTTTATCCGGCGCATCGCCCAGCGTCACGTCCACTATGCGCTGCTAATCCTCGGAGATCATGGCGGAGGGCAGGTTGATGTAGACCTGCACTTTGGCGCTGCCGCCCTCGGGGGTCTCACACTCCCGGTAGGCGTGGCGGGCCTTAAGCGCGAAGATCACCGCCGTCACATTTTCCTCCATCGCCAGCTCGTGCAGCTTGGCGACCAGTTTGTCGTGTTCCTTTGCCCGGCCCCGATCCAGCGCCTCCCGCACCTCAGGCTAGTTTGTTAAAGCGCACATTGCCCATATGGCTGCAAAGTCCGCACAACTCACGTTGATGACGGATGCTTGGAATGACCGCTTTGCTCCGTCGGGAGGCGCGAAAGACGACTGGTGACTCGGCTAACCGCTATTCCATGGAGGCTGATACGTTCTGTGAAAGCTCCTTGGACAGGGTTGATCCCTTCGCCATCCGGCGTGCCAGCGCCTGAACGAAGCCGCCATATCGCTCTTTGCCCTTCGCTTTGGCAGCCGCGTAGGTGTAATCAGGCAGGGGCGGCGTCGTGGTGAGCCAGAAGCGGACGAACATCGCCAGTGCCTCTGTCGTGATTTCCTGGTCACGTTCCAGCCTCTCAAGCGACTGAGTCAGGCGGTCCAGCCGGCGGACGATAGCGGCTTCGCTCTGCTCGGCGCCGTCGGGGGATAGGAACGATGCCAGTGCCGCTTCGAAGATCTGTGTCTTCGGAACGCGCCGCCGCACCGACAGTTCGTCGAGTTCATCGAAGAGCGCGGCGTCGACGTAGGCGGTTATCTTGGCCTTCTTCACGAGTTCACCTCACAGATCGATGCCGTCATCGGGGTCAAGCGCCGCTTGTCTGGCCACCGTTCGGAACCGAGATTGCATGGCGCGGCCGCGTTGAACCTCGTCGTCCGGTTCATCGTCGAGGTCTGCGAACTCCTCGCGCGGGAACGGGAGCTCAGTGGCCACGTCCTCATGCTGTGGGACTTCCGGTTCGCGGCGGATGCCGCCGTCGGTGTTTTCCTTGGATTTCTCCTGGTTGGCCTCCGGAGACGGTGTGACCGGCCGAAGGCCACTCCAGTCGTCGTTCGTAGAGGCAGATAACGGCACACGATCCGCCACTTTGGGCGGCGCCTGGATCCTTGTCTTCAGTTGCGTGTCTCGGAAGTACCGCACCTTCTGCGCCCGGATTGGTGCCGCGCCGGACACGAGGACGATTTCGTCGTCGGGCGGCAGCTGCATGATCTCCCCGGGGGTCAGCAATGCACGGGCGGTTTCCTGGCGCGAGACCATCAGATGCCCGAGCCAGGGCGACAGGCGATGCCCGGCATAGTTCTTCATAGCGCGCAGTTCGGTCGTGGTGCCGAGGGCGTCGGACAGGCGCTTGGCCGTGCGCTCGTCGTTGGTGGCGAAGGCGACGCGGACATGGCAGTTGTCGAGGATGGCATTGTTCTGGCCATAAGCCTTTTCGATCTGGTTTAGCGACTGGGCGATCAGGAACGCCTTGAGGCCGTAGCCGGCCATGAAGGCGAGCTGGGATTCAAAAAAGTCCAGACGGCCGAGTGCAGGGAACTCGTCGAGCATGAACAACAGGCGGTGCTTGCGCTTTGTGTCGTGCAGCTCTTCCGTCAGACGGCGGCCGATCTGGTTCAGGATGAGCCGAACCAGAGGTTTGGTGCGGGAGATGTCAGAGGGGGGCACCACCAGGTAGAGCGTGACCGGTTGCGCACTTGAGACCAGATCGTCGATCCGCCAGTCGCAGCGGCAGGTCACGGCAGCGACGACCGGGTCACGGTAGAGGCTGAGGAAGGACATCGCGGTGGAGAGGACGCCGGAGCGTTCATTCTCGGATTTGTTCAGCAACTCGCGAGCGGCTTGGGCGACCACCGGATGCGGGCAATCTCCGAGATGGGCAGTCCGCATCATGGCGGTCAAGGTGGCGGCGATGGGACGCCGCGGATCGGACAGGAAGGCGGCGACGCCCGCCAGTGTCTTGTCCTTCTCGGCATACAGGACATGCAGGATCGCGCCGACCAGAAGGGAATGACTGGTCTTCTCCCAATGGTTTCGCCGTTCGAGCTGACCTTCGGGATCGACGAGGATGTCGGCGATGTTCTGGACATCGCGGACTTCACGCTCGCCTCGGCGGACCTCGAGGAGCGGATTGTAGGCGGCGCTGTTTGCATTGGTCGGATCGAATACTAAGACACGTCCGAACCGTGCCCGCCATCCGGACGTCAGCTGCCAGTTTTCGCCCTTGATGTCGTGGACAATCGCGGAGCCGGGCCAAGTTAGCAGGCTTGGGATGACGAGACCGACGCCCTTGCCGGAGCGGGTGGGCGCGAAGCACAGCACGTGTTCCGGTCCATCATGCCGGAGGTAGCGCTGCCCAAGACGGCCCAGCACGACCCCGTCTTCCGCGAACAGTCCAGCGGCGGTGAGATCCTTAGGGCCTGCCCATCTAGCCGAGCCATAGGTTGTGACATCGCTCGCCTCACGCGCCCGCAGGACCGACAGTAAGATGGCGGCGGCAATGGCGGCGATCCCGCCTGCGCCGGCAATCGCAGCGCCTTCCATGAAGACGCGTGGCGCGTAGGCGTCATACCAGTACCACCAAGTGAAGACTTGCCACGGGCGATAGATCGGCAGGCCGAATAGGGTGGTGAGATGAGCGCCAAGTTGGGGTTGGAACCCCAGACGAAACGCAACCCATTGCGTCGCCGCCCAGACGAAGAGCAGCGCCACAAGGCTGACGAGGAAGATGTGGCCCCAGAGGATCTTGGTGGCAGATGACGTGTCCTGGCGGCTCATGGTCCTGTCTTTCGGGTCAGAGGCTGAGCCCGCGCTTGCGCCCGAGGCCCCAGTCGATCCCGCCGCCGGGCGTCATCGTGCCTGTGACGGTCTGGCCGAGGTGGCGTTCAAGTTGCGGGGTCCAGGGGACGAGCGAGAATCCGAGGCCATCGTCGATCATGGCGAAGCGGCCGGATGCGAGATCGAGGCGTTGGCGGAACGTGCCGGCGACGGGCTCACCCTCGGTTGGCTTGTGTGGGGTGAGGCCGGATTGCGCGCTGAGGTCTCTGGCGACGGCGTCAAGTTCGCGGTTGCGCAGGGTGGCCAGCAGGTCTCGGGCAAAGGTGACTCGTTGTCCTTGTCGTCGGGCGAGGCCTTGGGCGACTAGGTGATCCGCGCGGCGGTCCAACGCTTCGCGAACTTCAGCGCCAAATCCAGCACTGCTCAGGGGTGCGCGGCGGCGGGCAAGATGAAGGCGGTCGAGCCAGGTGGCGCCATTGGCCTCGATCTGGCCGCCAAGCGACAGGTCGGAACGACCGACAAGAGACAGTAACGGTGTCCCGTCCGTTCTCCCTGTCCAGAGCCGAGATTCGACGATACCACCTTGCGGCGTGTCGCCGGTCGCATCGAGATCGCGGAAGCGCAGGTGATGAACGCGACCGTCCACGCCGTCGATGATCGCGTAGCCGGTGCCTGCGTGGTCGTCATGAAAGCCGCGCTTCACGAGCCGCCCGAGGATCGGCACGGCGGGCGTTCCTTCGATGGCGAAATCACCCGCTGCGCGGTCGCGGTCGGCGCGCATGGCCTGGTGCATCCGTTTGATGATATCGCCGCGCAACCCAAGCTCGCGCAGTGTGTCTTCGGCATTCGGTTTCAACTCCCAGACGGCAGGGGCGATTTGTTCGGCCAGCCCGAGCCTCTCGAGTGTCTGGGCGCGCCCAATCATCAACCGTCGGAGTTCCGGATCGCGCGGCTCCGGTGCGCCGGGTCGGAGATCAGCGATGCCAGTATGATCATCCGCCAGCGAGCGAAGACCGCGATCTAGATCGGTCCAACGTTCTGCCGTGACCTGCGCTTTCAGCGCATGGGAAATGTCACGTTGGCTGCGCGGGCCGAGTTCCAAGTGTGTCAGCGCTTCTGCGCGGGCCCGAAACCCTCGGCTGATGTAGTCGCGGGAAATCACCAGGTCGCGGCCATCATCGGCTTTGCCGCGCACGAGTATGTGGACATGCGGATTGTCGGTGTTCCAGTGATCGACGGCGACCCAGTCGATAGTTGTCCCGAGATCGCGTTCTGCCGAGATCATCAGATCGCGTGTGAAAGTGCGCAGGTCCGCAAGCTCAGCAGCATCTTCTGGTGATACGATGAGCCGGAAGTGATGCCGGTCATCTTCGCAGCGTTCGGCGAAGTCGCTTTGGTTTAGTTCGTCCTTGTCCGCTCCAAACATGCTCGCCATGCGTCCATCATGCTCGACGCCGTCGCGCTGTAAGTAGCTCAAGTGTTTGCTGAGTGGGGCGGATCGGAATGCTTTGCTCTGATGTCGCACCACTCGCACCTTGACGGTCACGCGCCGCGAAGTGCGGTAAAGCCCATTGATGGCGACGGCAAAACGACCGCGCCCGAAGGACACGCTATGCCGTACGGGTAATCGTGATCTGGACAGGGGGCCGGTGTGGCCCGCCGCTCGGGTGGCTTTGACGACGTCCGAGATAAAACCTTTGGATCTCTTTGGAACTGGTGCGTCGCTGCGGATGCGTCCGGGCCTGATGCGTATGTTGTTGTCGCGATCGTTCATGACATTCGCGCCATTGGCTGCGGGCGAAGGTTTGTTTTTTGGTGGTTTGGCAGCGACTTACGAGCGGCTGGGCCTTTTGAGACCTGTAGGTGAGGTGCAAATTGAGCTGGAACAACAACGGGATAGGCACCAAGAAAGGTGCCGCTTTTATCTTGCGCTCTTGCTGTTGGGTTTAGGTGCACCTCGCGAAACCTGCGAAAACGAGCGACAACATCCTCTAGAGGACGTCTGGCCAAGGCACCGGTCATCATCGCGCAGACTCCCCGCGTAAACGGACAAACATATCGTTGGAGAACGCGTTTGGTGTGAGGTGCACAATACGATCCCTCAATCTCCCAGCAGTTGATGCAAACAGTGGAGACGAGCGCTGCTCGTTACGATCAGGAGCGTTCTTCTTTGTTCGTTTATGCTGGTGAGCCGACTCGATCGCGGCGAGCAGGTTGGTGACATACTCTCGTGTTTCCTTCGGCAACAACCGACCCGATAAGATGTGATCCTCGTATCGTGCCGGGCCAGCATTGTAGGCCGCCAAAGCCCCCGGCCAGCCGAAGCGATCGTACATTTCGCGCAGGTATGCAGTGCCCGCGAAGACATTACTGCGTCGGTCAAAGGGGTCTTTGCCAAGACCGTATTTTTCCCTGAGTTCGTCCCACGTGCGGGGCATGACCTGCATCAGACCCATCGCACCGGCATGGCTAACGGCGTTTGGATCGCCATCGCTTTCAATCTTGATTACGGCGCGAATCCAGAGCGGTGGGATGCTGAAACGGACCGCAGCCTCTGTAATGTACGTATCGAGTGACTGGTTGTCGGCTTGAACCGGCGGTCTAACCTGCGCACCTGCGATAGACGGCAAGAGCGCGAGCGAAGCAAATACGATCAGACTGATCGCTGTTCGGCGTGCAGAGCGGTAGCCCGGTTCATGCATCGCTATCGGTCCTGATGGTCCAAAGCGGCGTAATGCGGCCGACGATTGCGTGGCTTGGCAATGAGCCGAAGTATCGCCCGTCGAAGCTGTTTGCGACTTCCGCCACTAGGGGAAATACGTCGCCTTCCGACAGCGTGATACATCCATTCCATTGCGGGAGGCGCCGACCGATCTGGTCTGTACTCATAGCTTTTGCGACGAATACTCCTTCGATAGTGATGTCGTCCCTGCGACGGCAAACGGTCATACCGGCCACGGCTGCAATGCGTTTCAGGAGAAGCGCGTCGGTCCCCAGGTAGCTGCGTCTGTCGGCCCAGTCGGCGAGCGCATCCGGCAGTCTAAGTGCGACCAGATCACCAGGTAACGCGCTGTTGGAAGGCTGAACAATGTAAAAGCCCAGTGGCAAACTCTCCGAAGAGTTCCAAATCAGAAGGGTTGAACGTATTGCATCTGTTGCGATGAGCAAAACCGAAGCGACGCATGCCGAGAGGAGGGGAAGCGCTGCGTTTCTCATGTCATTACCCTTCGGCGCTTGCACCATGCGCGATGTCGAGTGGGGGTGTACGGTCGAGGCTGCGAGCCAGCGACTATTCGATTGTGCACATGCTGCCAGTGGTCAGGGCAGACATCCTCTGGCGCAATCCCGTAGCTCTCCACGATGTCGATGGCGCGAAGCGCTTGCTCGACCTTTGTCCAACCGGAAAGACGTAGAAGAATCTGACCACCCGGCGTGACACACGGAACCGTTGAATAGCTTGTGCCAAGGTGCGGGGCGCGCAGTATGTCGATCCGGCTTTCCACCGTCCCGTATTCATTTGACGCCCACCGGAGCAGTGCGAAAATCGCGCCAGGTGCAAACGCAACGCGCTTTTCTGTACGCGTTAGGATCGTCTCTTTTTCAACGCGACCGAACCGGAGCCAGCGCTCTAAGCGGCCTTCGATCCAGGTCAGATGCACGATCGTCCGCATTGCTTATCGCCCGCGCCGCAGATAGGCAGGCGATACGGCGGCATGACGCTTGGCCGGAAGAACGCGGTCGCCAGTCTCGTCCGACGTTGATGTCTTTTCACCTCGGGCGACCCAGGCCTGCAAATCCTCAATGGCATAGACGACACGGCCGCCGATTTTGGAGTAGCGAGGGCCCGTGCCGTACGTGCGGTGCTTTTCCAGCGTTCGCCCCGATAAACCGAGGAAACGAGCTGCCTCCGGCGTTCTGAGGTAACGATGTGGCATGTCGGCTTGATGTGTTGGCATTGGGATGTCTCCGGCTATGGCGCCGCGCCACTGACTGTCGCGGGCTGCTTTCGGACATCGAAGCCAAAAACTGGTGGTTTAGGGGATGATGAGTTGTGTGGTCTGCAGACGTCACCCCCTAGGGCGCTGGTGACCTTGGAGGATTGAGCGGTATCCCGATTGCAGCATCAGGCTTGCGTATCTTGAAAGGCGCGCGATTTGTGCCTTCAGTGGGCTCGTCTTCCAGGGCTCCTCATTGATCCTGCTTTCCCCGAAGAGCGCGATTCCTAGATCGCGATAGGACGCGCGCTCTTCACGGCCGTCGTGCACGCGCAACGCGTTGCTTATTCGTTTTGCAGTCGTGTTTTGGACAAGCCGAGGCGGCGTGGTCCCTGCCAAAAGGCTCTGCAATCGACGAGCCGCGTCGATCCGCCGAGCCCAGTGAGCGTCCAATGGAATGAGAACGGCCTGCACGCTTCTGGCGTTCGCCGACGGTGTGGCAACGGTCACGGCGTCAGTTAAGACGTGCCAGTGTTGCCCGTCCCCATCGTCACGTTCAGGCGGAAACGTCGTTGTGATTGTCTCAATGTTTCGGAACGCGGTCGGCAGTGGGGCAAGCATTGAGACGACGGCAGGCGCCGCGTCGGGTGTCCAAACCACCGATGCTTGTCTTGCGCTCAGGTTGGGATCGACAGGGAAATCGAAGCCCCCACTCTTGCGCAGTGCCGATGCCTTTGTTCAGTTCGGAATACGCCTGACGGTAATCACGATTTCGGCGGAGGCATTCCCAGGCGAGCCCGGTGGCGTCCAAGTCGGCGAAGTATGCATAGTCTTTAGGGTTTCGCCAGTCCGTTGGCATTCAGATCCCTTTCCATCTTGGAGTGGACTAGGGGACTTGTGAGGCTAAACGGCTGTCTGGGCCGAGTGTCATATCTGACACCTGACGAGTTCATAGATTGGAGCTACCGGCCGGCTTGATGATGCTTAGGTAGCCCGAGTTTGCGAGCCACTTGGCTCGGTGCAGGTGCGCAAGGTACTGAGCGCGCAGCTGCTCAATGTCGGAAGAATATCGAGGCGAGAAGAGGACTTCGGCGACCTCTCGCCAGTCTGCGCCATCGACCTCTGCATCGAGTAAGCGCATGAAAAGGACAATATGTGCGTGATCGTAGGGCGTAACGCCTTCACCAGAGGGCGGTGCAGATTGGATATGAAGCTTGGTTTGAGAGATCTCGCAGACACCCCTATGACGTGATGTGGAGTATACTCCGTAGCAAAATACTCTGCAATGGCCCCCTGTTCGGCCATGGCGATAAGACAAACCTTTGCTGAAAATCTGCGGCGCTACCGGTTGGAGGCGGGTTTATCGCAGGAAGAACTGGCCCATCGGGCTGAAATTGACCGCACCTATGTCAGCGCTCTTGAGAGAAGTGTCTATGCCGCGAGCATCGATATGGTCGCGCGACTTGGCGAAGAACTTGGCGTGACGGCAGCGGATTTGCTTCGGGAAGAACCGGAATGAAAGCAGTGTAGCTGACTAGAGAAACAGAAAGTCATCGCCGTACAGCGATCCGTAATCTGTCGGGTCATACTCTTCTGTCGAAGTGATGTCAGTTTCATTTTCCTCGTAGTCTTGTTGGCGAGCAAGGTCTTCGATCAGATCATTGCCAGCAGGGAGTTCGAAGCTTCCCGCGGACGCCGACATAAAATCAAAATGATCCGCGTGATCGCCAGAACCCCACTGATCGCTAGAAGACCGCTGGTGACCGGCACTGTCTTCATCATTTTGGGAAGGCGAGTATGGTTCTGTTGCCTGGCGGGGGTCTGTCAGGCGCTGGGTGTGCTCGTCTTGGGGGGCATAAGCTGCTCCGTCTCGAAACTCCAATAGAGTCCAGTCAAGGATTTCGTCGTCATAACGGTCGGCTCCGAAATCGTTTGTTGCGAAGGCGTGAGTTGCTGGACCTATCTGCTGATTTGTGAATGGGCCTGAAATTTCGCGTACGACCTCGAGTGTCTGAGAGCCCTCATCGCCTAGGTATTCTGATGGCAATAAGAACGCTCGGTCTGGTTCAACGCTTGGCGGATCCGGCATTGGTGCAAAAACCGTTGGTGTTGGCGCAACCGGCGGATCTGGCATGATCGGCGGGGGAGGCACATATTGCGGCTTGTCGTCGGGCCACGTGCTGAAAGGGGACCTGTCTGATGTGTCAACCTCATGCCACACCAAAGCATCACCGCGATGGCTGTGGGCAAAAAGATCGCCAAACTGACCAGGGTGGCCCGTTGCGTCATAGAACGCTTGGACAAGCTCAACACAGGCTTCCGTGAAAACGCTGTAATTGAAGGTCTCGTTCTCCAGAGCGCGCGCGTCGGCAAGCAAGGCGTCATATTGAACGTCGGTGACTGGGACGGACGCGGAAACAATGCCGCCCTCCAAGATGGCGGCAAGATGATATGCACTTTCGTCTCTGTAGATGCCGTCATCTGGCTCGAAGGGTAGGATCTTTGGTAGTGCGAGTTGCGGGACCTCGAGACGAATGTTGGCACCGATCGTGTATTGATGCTCTCCGTCGCTGTAGAATGACACGTTAGCGTGGCCGATCTTGCTCGCGTCATAGACGTTAAATCGGAGCTCGCGCCCGCTCACTTTGCTGTCCCCTCAATAGTGGAAATCGTGAAATCCGGGCATTCAAGCGACGTGATCTTGATTTCGGACCGAGAGGCTATCAGAGCCAAGTCTTCTGCCAGCGCGTCATAGCCTCCCGCCTCGGCCACCAACCAAGCTGGCGCGTCGTTCAATAGCTCGGACGTGATAATTGGCGCGCCGCTGTAGATCGAAACGGCACGAAAACTGGTGCCGTCCGGTGTGACGCTTTCCCGTGGAACAAAGACCAAAGCCTGAAGATTCCGCCTCGGGTCTGAGGCGGTCGCCTCAATTGCGAGCTCGCAACTCGGACTCAAGATTTCGTCGATGGTGTCGCTGGCAACTTTGATCTTTGGTGACGCAAATTCGGGCCTTGCGACCTCGCCAAGCTGATCGTAGCTGAGCGCGCGTTGATAGAGTTCGGAAAAGACACGCGTGAGATCACGCTGAAATTGATCGGCTCGCTGTTCGCTCGCAAATGAGTGCGCTGATACGGAGATCGCGACTGCCAGGCAAGTCGCTAGGCCTAATAGAAGCTTTCTTCTACGCATCGGTATGTCCGTTCCTTGCTACTTGAAGATCTGCCCTTGTATGGTCGCGCGGACAACCGCCTGCAGCGTGGTGCCAACGCCCAACCTTTGCCGCGCCTCGCACATATGCTTCACGACTGTACTTCTGTGGATCCCAAGAATGTCTGATATGTCTTCAATGGTTTTACCGTCACCGGCCCATTGAAGAACTTCGCGTTGGCGGTCGCTAAGTTCTTCCTCGGCTGGGCATCTGGGTAGGGCGCGCGCGCAGGTGTCGAAGGCTGTCAACGATGCCACGATATCATTTCCGTATTCTTGCCAGACGACATCCACCCTCTTTTGGGATACGGTCTTTTCAGCGCAAAGGCCAAAGCCGCTAACGAGAGACGTGCCTGGGTTGCGTAGGCTGACGGTGTAACCGCTGAGGATCCCGAGCGCGCGCGTGCGTTCGTGAACGTCCCGCTGAGCGGACGTGAGTTGCCCGCGTGACATAAGCCGGCGCGTCACACCCCAACTCATGGCACCTTGGCTATCGATCGCCCATTGAGTTGTGACATCGGACAGAAAGGCGCGATTTTCGCGAAATAGTCATCAAACTGGGAGCCATAACTGGATTTGATCACAGCGTCGCGTTTGGTCAGCTCTCCGTTGGCTGGTCGTCTTTGCGAGCAACCGTAGAAGACACGATCGAAACCAAAAGCCTCCAAGTCCATATGGAGCTGTGACCAAAGCGCGGAGATATCCCGTGTTGCAAGGTAGGGCTCTAGGGTCGTAGATGTTGTGCGTTGTTGCATGGCGCGTCCCCAATCTGCCGACGCGGCCCCCGCATTAGTTTGCACCCAAAGATCCTAAGGTTCTTAACGAAAACCGGACAAAGGTTCTGATCGGCAAAAAAACTCTGAGCCGCTCGATCGCGCCGGCGCAATTCCGCTGAATATGCCCCGCCCGAAGCTTGCCGAGCGGGGCGACAAAAGTTCAGTCACCGTTGCGGCGCGTATTCGGACGCGACCAGATGAGACTGAAGGTCTCTTCCCCGCCTTCAACCACCGTGTCGTCAAAGAGGTTGGCGTAGATCGGCTGTGTGAAGCTCGGATCGTCGAGCTTGAGGCTCAGGTAGCTGCGGCCCTCGGCTGAGTGCTTGGACCAGGCGGCGCCAATCTCGGCACGGCCTACAAAGACGCGGTGGGAAGGGGCGTTCTCACTCGGTGTGCTGTCTTCGGGGACAATGCGGACAGCTTTCGCCTGAACGCTCAGAGTGACGATTTCGCCGACGTATTCGCTGCCGGTCTTTTTGAAGGTTCCAATGGTGGCCATGTCATATCTCCTTTTGGCTTGTCCGAGCCCGCGCCCATCGCGGCCTCGATGGCGATCGTCAGGACCGGGGCGATCCGCCGACGCAGCCCTTGTGGCCCGAAGCGCCAGTGGAGGACGGTGCTGCCGGTCTTTCTTGTTCCGCGAGGAATGGCGGGACCCCGCCAGGGGAAGAAAGTCCGGACAGGCCGTTGCGGCCAAGGCGGTCGAGGCGTCAGCCGATACCGGTCAGATCAGCCGCTGAGAGGCCCGCAAGGGACGCGTGGTCCAAGCCATGGGAGAGGGAATGACAGGTCGGCTTTGGACCGCGCAAGAACCGGGCAGCACGTGTCGTGGAAAGACAGGTGAAGGCGTGCGTATGGAACCATTGCGTCAGGAAACGCAGAGCCGCGCCGACGTGATGAGCCGCCGCCCGGTTCAGATGGGGATTAAGTGCTAGAGAGAAGGGTGAGCTTGTGACTTGCCGGAAACGCCGTGTCCCGCGGCCGAACCGGATACGCGCATCCACGCAGCGCAACCTATCGCAACAGCGCCCAGCCACGCGAGGATAGTGGTGATGGTGTCGTTTGCTCTACCAAGTTCCGCCAGAGCGTTGGCGACGTGAAACCCGGCAAAACCGGCTGGGACCGCATAGGTGAGGCCCATGGCGAGCTTCAGGAAGACTGATCTTGCGCGTTCGAAAGCGAGTTCCCCAAGAGAAGCGATACAGCCGCCAATGAACAATCCTACGGCAATTGATACGGCGGCACTGTGGCCAGCCTCATGAAGCTGTATTCCTGAAGTAACTGCTATCGCGAGGGGCAGGGCGACGGCCGCCATGTTGAACGTGAGCCAGCAAAGCGCGCCGAGGCCGACTAGCGTGAAGACGGTGAAGAAAAACATTTGGCACTCCTTTCGAGACTAAGGATTGCGCCGCCACCTCCTCCATTGGCACTGGCAGACCATAGCAGAAAACGGCCCACCCCGGGAGAGGCGGCGGCGGGCATCGGCGGAAATCCGGTCATGTTGACGGTGGAGCTTTCGGACGGAAGTCGAAGAGCGGAATGCCCATCGAGCGGGCCTTGTCGGCGAGGTTGTCGGTGATGCCGGAGCCTGGGAAGACGATGAGCCCGATGGGCATCGTTTCGAGCAACCGGTCGTTTCGCTTGAAGGGGGCAGACTTGCCGTGCTGCGTCCAGTCGGGTTTGAAGACGATCTGCGTCACGCCGCGCTTGTCGGCCCAGGCGGCGGCGATGCGTTCGGCCCCGCGTGGCGCGCCGCCGTGCAACAGGACCATGTCGGCATGTTTCGCGTGGACGCGGTCGAGGGCCGCCCAGATGGCCGTGTGATCGTTGAAGTCGAGTCCGCCGCTAAAGGCGATCTTCGTGCCCTGCGGGAGGAGCGGTTCTAGATCGGCTCGGCGTTTCGCTGCCAGGTGGTCCCGGCTGTCAATCAGCGAGGCGGTCAGGGCACGGCGGTTCACATGGCTGCCGGACCTTGGGCGCCAGGTCTGGCCGAGATGGGTCTCGAAGAGATCTGCCGCGAGATCGCGCATGGCCTCGTAGGCGTTGCGCCGTTCGAGCAGCGTGATGCCCTCGGCGATCAAGGTCTCAAGCTTGACCGATCGGACTTCGGATCCGTCCTGCTCACGTTGCGACCGCTTCTGCGCCTGTTCGTTGGTGTCGAGGTCGCGGCTCGTGCGCTCGGTCGTGCGGTGGAAGAGGTTTGTCGTGGACCAGAGCAGGTCCTCTAGGTCGGGCTCCAGCCGGGTATCGGAGAGAGTTGAGACGAGCGCGTCGAAGATGTCGGCGACGGCGGAACGAATGGTGTCGGGATCCGGTAGGGGACGGGGATCGGGCTCGTCGGTGAAGGGGCGCCAGCCGTAGAGCTGCAGTTCCTCGAGCACGACGGCCGTGGAGGATCGGGTTTGAACATGGGTCTCGGTCATGATGTCGTCTCCGCTTTTGAAGACCGCGCCTCTCGCGGCCTTCCCGGGAGACGGAAAAGCGGGGGCCGGGCGGGTCTGCACCGCCGCGCCTGCGGCGGCCGAAGCGAAGCGGAGGACGGCTTGCCGTTGCGGGACCGGCCGGGCTCTGCTCCGTCTCGACCGCTCTCGGAAGGCCGGAAGGCGTGGCTCTTATTGCGGATGCACTGACCGGAGATATCGTGCCCGATCAGTCGAATGCGGGGTCGAAGAAGACTGCCGCGTCCTCCGGCGCCAGTTGCGGACGCAGATGCGCGCGCAGTTCGTCGAGGCCATTGGCGCGCAGGTCGTCGTTGAAGTCGCCGAGACGCGGGGAGAGGCGCACGGTGTCGATCTGGGACCTGGCGGCACGGCGTTCCATCTGGTCCGCAGCGGTCACGCCTGCGGGATCGGGATCGACGGCGATGTAGAGGCGATGCAGACCCTTGGGCAGCTTTAGGGCGGCGAGGTGGTTGGCGGACAGAGCCGCGACGCACGCCATCTTGGGTAGCGCTAGGTGCAGGGAGATCATCGTCTCCACAACCGTATCGTACGTCCGAATACTTGGAAAGAAGCACAACCTATGGTATCAGTAAAGTATACTAACTTATTTGTTTGTTGGAGGTTTGCTTATGCTCTCTGCAGCAAGTCGGCTTGTTTGGTACGCAACTGGATTTTTGGCTTATCTCGCGTTTTTTACCGTCCTATTCACGTTTCCGGTGCGCGCCGCTGCACCCTGTACACAGCTAGTCAACCGGGCAGAGGATGAAAACGTCATCAAATGGGCGATCGGTGCGCTCACAGATGTGTTTCGCGCGGAAGAGGAGTACCGGCTCTCAACAGGCATAGGCGATACGCCTTACTGGTTCACCAGGAGTCCGGGACGTTTCGTGGGGATTAACTGTGGCGAAACTCCGTTCGAACTCCAGGAAATGTATCCTATCGGGGTCGTCGTAAAGCCGATTGCAGTGTTGGACCTGCCTTCCTATCAGCGTGGAACCCCAATCCTTGTGCTAACTGAATACGGACATCGTAAGGTAGTGCCCTTGTCAGACATTGCTCCATTGGCAGAAAACACAACCTACATCTTCTCCGATACCCATGCCGAGGCGCGCATGTGCCTGGCTGCGGAGACTTGTTTGGGTAATTACGACGGGACCTGCACGGAGGAGACCTGCCGCTACGCGATCACACCGTTTTTTGGCTATGCGTCGGGTCCAAGCGCGGACGAAACTCTGCGTAGGGCGACCCGGGCTTACGGCGAGGTCAAAATGGATGAAATGCTGATGAGCAACATGCAGTGGGAGCCCGAAACACTGTCTGCACTATCTGCGGAAGCCTGCAAACCGTTCTCTGTGACAGCATGGCGCGAAGGCGGAACCGCGCACCAGCGTCGCTCAGTCTGGTTTTCTCTTTGCCAGAACATTGAGGAACGGCAATTGGCGGGCTTCAAAATCGTTGACCGCGCATGGGCCGAAGCCCGTTTCGAAACGGCGCTTTGGGGTTCGTTCCACCGCAACTTCGGCACTTCTGAAACACTTTTTGAGGAGAGCGTGCGCTCTCTGCTAAACGTTAATCTGATCAGCCGAAAACCCTGCGGCGTTGAGGTCAAGACAGACAGTACTGCGACCCTTGGCGGCGGTCTGGGAGCTGAACTGGGCCTTGGCGAAACCCTTAAGTTGGAACTGGGTGCCAACCGCGAGGTCGTGCAAGGCTTCGTCAGGACCATCCCCGATGACGTCTATCTGATGTACGCCACGTACTTCGTGCGCCCGATTCAACTGGACGGGGACCCGCCGCTCGAGACCGACCTTTGGGTATTCGACCTCGTGTTCCGTGCGGAATGCGACGATGGTGGCAACCCCAGCAAAGCTTCATCAATAACGGTTTTCTACAATAAGCTTTCAGAAGGCTACGAAACCATCGATGCAACGGAACATCTGGAGAAAAGGTATTTCAAGGACAACGTGAATGCTTCTTTCACCGCCAACCGCAACACTGCTGAGATTGAAAGCGGGCGCTTCTGGTTCATCGCCGACCACATCGCTTATTTCAAATGGCGCGACACACTGCGCAGGTTTATGGTGGAAGATATGCCGGAGGTGGAGTTGCTACTGGAGCGCTATCCACCAGCGCAGCGCCCAATAGTGCGTGACTTTTTCGTGCATCTCATAATGTCTGCGGCATTTGAATACCGTGAACCGCTGCGATACAGGAGACCAAGCTGAGCAATGCCTCACATGCGCCTTTTTCTGATTTCAGCGGTAGTTGCATTGGCTCCATTTGCATCTGCATCATTCGGTAACCCGGCAAATACTAATGTCACTACGGGCTGTGATCATGCTTCAGGAAATTGCTGCTGCCGCATGTCGAACGGCCTGACTTGCTGCGGTCCTTCAAGTACCTGTCCGTCAACAGCAATTTCCGGCTGCCCATGTTCGTCAGCATTGGGTCGCGGATAGGTTCTTAATCTGTACTAGGCGAGAACTCCTAGACAGTTTCGCAAACACCGATTCAGCGCTCCGTAGGGTCACATCGGATGCAGCGGCTCTAAGTGTGCCGACTTGAATTGCCTGGACTCCATCGCCTCATCGATCTCGCACAACCGGGTATCGACGTCGTCGTGCAGCTTGTCGGCTTCCGTATGCTCGGCCTCGAGCGCGTCGTATTCGGCCTTCAGCGCCTGGTAGCTGGCCTCGTCCTCGTCGCTCATCGGCACCGCCTCGCTATGAACCCGGCGCATCCCGAAAGTGTGGCCGTAGGGGAATTCGGTATCGACCTCGACCCATTTCCAGCCCTCGGCACGGACCGCTTCGGCTTCCTCGGCGAGCTTCTCGCGCACCATGACGTCGAGAAGGGCGGCATCCTGCAGCCAGCCGCCGTCGTCCTGCTGGAACAGGTCGCGCAGGATCTCGCCCCCGGCCTCGACGTAGTCGTCGAGCCCGACGAACTGCGCCCGCTTGTCCGAGGCCCGCACCGCACCCTCGGTCAGCATGCGGCGGATCTCGTAGGGCTGCCGGGAATATTGCCGCTGCAACGCCTCCCAGACTTGGCTTTGACGCGCGTGATCGGGATTGACCGTGAAGGCCATGAGTTGGTCGAGCGTCATCTCCTCCTCGGCATAGGTGTCGAGCAGCGACGGCGAGACCGCGGCGAGCTTCAGCCGCTGTTTGACCACGCTGGTTGAGACGAAGAAGGCGGCCGCGATCTCCTCCTCTGTGCGGCCCTTATCGCGCATCGCCTGGAAGGCGCGGAACTGGTCGAGCGGATGCAGCGGAGCGCGCTGGACGTTTTCGGCGAGGCTGTCTTCCTCGGCGAGGCCATCGGTGCGCACGATGCAGGGGACCAACGCGGTCTTGCTCATGCGCTTCTGCTTGACGAGCAATTCCAGCGCCCGGAACCGCCGCCCGCCCGCCGGGATCGTGTACATGCCGGTCTCGGCGCCGCTGTCATCCAGCACGGGCCGAACTGTAATGGAGCTGAGCAGCGTCCGCCGCGCAATATCCTCGGCCAGTTCCTCGATCGACACGCCCGCCTTGACGTGGCGCACGTTCGATTGGCTGAGCATCAGCTTGTTGAAGGGGATGTCGCGCGAGGCGCTGAGGGTGATTTTCTGTTGCTTGGTCATCGGGATATCTCCGCGACAGGCCAGTCAGGAGCCTCTCTCCCGACCTCCAAACCCGTCACGGAAAACCCGTTATCCCTCTTACTCTGGGTCGCGCAGCCGCACCGCAGGAGCAACCAACACCCGACACTCCGGCTAGGCCGACCCAAAACGAACCGCTAGCGATGGTTCACTATCGCATTTCCTGAGAAGACGGGAATACTAACCGCAGCGTGCGCGATCTCTAGGATCTTTGCAATGGAATACGGATATCATCATAGTGAGACAACGCCACCGACTTCAGAACAGCCCGAAGGATACTCAATGTCTCGCTGTCGTCAGCCACAGACTACAGAGCCAAGCTATACCACTTACCAGATTTTGTCAGATCAAAGCAGGGAGCGAACCATTAATGGAAGCGGGTGACCCGAGCAAGAAGCCCTATGACCTTGTGAAAGTCTACGAAGACGGAGCCGCTCGAAGAAACGACGGCATAGATCTAAGGCCTCAGAGCGCAGAGGCTTGGTACGTCCTTGCGACGGCACACGGCGAACAAGAAGGGGCAGAAATCGACTACAAGCTACACGCTCAAAACCTTGAAACTTGGAACAGGGTCATGTTGGAGCTCTTGAGCCCAGACAACAAGAAGCATCTTGTTGACAAGTATGCTTTGCAGCACCCTCTGAACGCTAAACCATTGTCGAATGAAGAAAAGAGAAATCTTGAGACCCAACTGAAGAGGAGGCATCGAGATTTTAGCTTGGAAGAACTCAAAAATTCCGACCAGATCAACTTCTCTCAGATTTTGTGTCGCAACCATATTTGTTTAAATGGCTTCATTTTTTTGAAGCCTGTATTTTTTGCAAGGTCGTATTTTGGCAGAGATTTTCGCATTCAAAGAGCTGCAGTTTTGAATCAGTCGGACTTTAAGGGTGTTACCTTTAGCGGAAACGCGTATTTTAAAGAAAGTCTATTTGTTGAGTCCGCAAGCTTTCACTCAGCGAGGTTCCAATCGGTTGCGACTTTTCGAGAAGCGACCTTTTATGACGAAGTTGAATTCTTCCATGCCAAGTTCAGGGGTCGAACCTATTTTGAGAGCACCAGATTCTTTTCAAGTAGTCGTAGTAATATTTCCCCAAAGTTCAATGATTGCGTATTTGAATTTGCTGTTTCATTTAGGCAGGCCCTGTTCAGAGATGCTGTTCCGAACATGAGAGAGACGCTCTTTCCTAACAGTGTAGAGTTCACTCCAGATGAAAAGCTCTGGCCGAATGAAAAGTCGTTGTATAACGAAGAAAGTCGGGAAACGTTTTCTGCGCTTAGCCATGCGATGGAGAGTCGCGGTCTTAAAGATCACGCTCACTTTTTCTTTCGGAAAGAGATGATGTGTCGCGAAAGCATAGCAAGCGGACTGGACTCTCTTTTGCTACGAGCTTATCGTTCCTTATCAAATTACGGATACAGCGTAGTGCGCCCTTTGTGGGGCTTAGTAATAGTAGTACTTCTTGGGGCTATCGCCTTTTTTATCCATTCCTTGGATGCGGCATGTTACCAAAATCGAAGTGTTGAACTAAAAGAATGCTTGGCCTCTACCCTTTCAGAGGCGCCGAGCTTTGTATCGATTAGCTTTTCGAATACATTTGCCTTCTTAGGATTCCAGAGAGCCTTCTTTGAGGTTAACTTTCTGCGCGATTTGCCTAACTTTCTAAAGGTTGTGACCGCAGCGCAAACTCTTCTGGGAATCATACTGCTGTTCTTTCTCGGACTGGGCTTGCGAAACCGCTTTAGATTAAAGTAGAAACGAGAAACTCCAATAATGGTTGTTACTGGTTTGAGAAAAATCGCAAAAAGAACTGTTGAAGTTGGGTCCGTTTGGTGAGGTTTGGTCACCGGTGGACGTAATCTGGAATCTGGTCCCGGTGAGTCACTCACCGGCGGGTACTTCACTGCAATCACCACAGGGAGGCAAATCATGATTAGACCTGCCTCCCTTCTTTATACTCACCCCACCTTCTCCAACAACACCTTCGCCTTTCCCTCCATCACCAGCCGCGCATCCTGCTGTGGATTCGACCGGGCTACCGCGGTGATCCCCTGCACGAAGTCGAACACGCTCTCGGGCGGGCGGCCTTCTTCTGCCAGGACCGTCTCGACGATCCGCCCCGTTTCCGCCTTTGAGAACCCGCACTTGCGGAGAAAGTCCTGACGGTCCTCGTCCGAACGCGCGACGATCTTCTCGCGCGCCGCGCGGATGCCGTCGATGAAGGGTGCGGGCGAGGACTCGGCGAAGCGGCTGAGCGCCGGCGCGGCCTCGTGCGCGAAGCGGGACGCGGCGTATTTCGAGTGCCGGATCGTGATCTCCTGGAAATCCTCGACGCCCCAGAGGTTGCGGTTCTGGCAGACGGCCCGGAGATAGAAGCTGGCGATGCCGAGGGTCTTGGCACCCACCTCCGAGTTCCAGCAATAGAACCCCCGGAAGTAGACGTCAGGTGTGCCGTCGGGCAGCAGCCCCGCCTCGATGGGGTTCACGTCATCGACGAGGAACAGGAACACGTCACGGTCCGAGGCGTAGAGCGTCGTCGTCTCCTTCGTCACGTCGACGCGCGGGTTGTAGATGCCGGTCGACCAATCCAGCACACCCGGCACCTTCCAGCGCGTGTCGCCCGTGCCGTTGCCCGCGATGCGCTGGACGGCGGAGACCAGTTCATGGTCGTAGATCCGGCCATAGTCGGCGCCGGTCACGGCGCGCAGTTCCGTGCGGCCATCTGCGACCTCCATGGTCTTGATCTGCTCGGCCCGATTGTTGGTCAGCCCGTACTGCAGGTTGATCCCGGCCAGTGGCGCGGGCAGTTGCCGCAGATAGGCTGCGGGCGCACCGACGAGGCTCGAGAGCTGGCCGAAGGACCAATGCGTCGGCGCAACCGGCTCATCCGCGTCCGGCAGGACAAGGCCCAGCTTCTCCGGGTTGTCGCGATGCGCCTCGACTCGGATCGCCGCACTCTCCACCGTGCGCGTCCGGCTACGCTCCGCCCGGCCCTTGACCGACGCAAAGAGATCGTCGAGCGACAGATATCGCTCGTCATCCGGCCGCGCGAACCACTCCGAGGAAACGCGGTCCACGTTCTCGCCGCGCGACACATCCACCTTGTAGCCGCCGCTCATGTCACGCCCGGCATCGATGATTTCGCTGTTCATTGGAAAACCTCCGCGACGGGCGGCCGGGAGCCTCTCTCTCGACCTCCAAACCCGTCACCGGCGGGACGGCGTCCCTCTGACTCTCAACGAAAGGTGCTCCGAGAAAGCTTGGCGCATGGCGGAAAACGTGCGAGACTCGTTGGTATGGTTTGCTGGATCGTAAGCGTCGCCAAAGGACGAACGAGAGTGCCTCTGTATCGCACCTCCAACATAGTCAACGGGAATCGGCTGAGTGTTCTGCACTGCAACGCGCGAGTTTGCGACTACCCCTGCTTCCCCGCTGCTTCCCCAACAAACGCATTGGCGTCGAGGAAGCACGATTTGCGAGGAGCGCCCCGACGAAAGCCGCAGATATTCTTTGGTAAAATTGGAGCGGGCGATGAGATTCGAACTCACGACCCTTACCTTGGCAAGGTAATGCTCTACCCCTGAGCTACGCCCGCGTCCATTGGGTGAGCGGGAGATATAAACTGTCGCCCGCGGCTGCAAGCAAAAAATCCGCTCGCCGCTGAAATTTGCCCTCGATAAAAAAGGGCCGCCCTGTTCCCAGAGCGGCCCCTAGTCTCGCGTCAAAGCCGCTTACATCCCGTGGATCATGTCATCGGGGATCTCGGCGCCGGCGTTCTCCTTGAACCAGGCCGCTGCGCCGGGGTGCCATTTGAGCACGCCGTTCTTGTCCCAGTTTTCGGGCAGGGTGGAGCGTGCAGCGCGGTGGATGTTCACCATGCGCTCATTGTCCGACATCACCACGTCGACGACTGCGTTCACGAAGCTTTCGGGCAGGTCGCAATTGGCGATCGCGAAGTTCCACATCGAGACCGAACGCGCGTCTGCTTCGAGCGTAGTGTAGGTATCGGCGGCAATCGCGAACTCGCTCACCGGGAAGGCGCCGAGGATCGTGGCCTGCTCTTCTTCGGTGAACTCGATGATGTTCACGTCCGTCTGCACTTCAAGCTGGCTCACGGCGGGCACCGGGACACCGGCGGCGAAGGCGATGACGTCCAGAAGGCCGTCCTGAAGCTGGGTGCCGAGGTCGGACCAACCGCCGTTGCGACGCTCGAAGTTGACGCCCAGCTCTTCCATCATGCGCGGGAAGTACGTGTCGGAGGTCGAGCCTGCGGGGCCGAAGCCAATGCGGGCGCCATCGGGGATCTCGGAGATCGAGGTGATGCCCGAGGAAGCCAGTGCGGTGACCGAGAACGGTGTCTGGTACATCGGGAACATCGCGCAGGCGCCGGTCATCTCAAGCCCGGGCGCAATCGGGTTGGTGCCTTGGAGCGATTCTGCTGCCGGACCCATCGTGGTCATGCCGAAGGCCGCGTCGCCGGTGTGGACGAGCGCCATGTTCTGCATCGGGCCGCCGGTCACTTCGCCACCGCCCGACACGCCAAGCTCTTCGGCGACGAGGTTGGCCCAGCCGGAGCCATAGGCGAAATAGGTGCCGCCTTGGGATGCGGTGCCCACGGTGAAGCTTTCGGGCCATCCGGTGCGGTCGACATGGCCGTCGGCCAGTGCTGCGGACGCGCAAGACACGGCCAGTGCGGCCGTGATCGTTGTGAGTTTCATCTGGTATCCTCCTTGATGCCCAGCGTTTCTTGTTATGCCGGGGCTGCGACGTTTTTACTGGTCTTTGCCTGCCATGCAAGGGAATAGGCGTGGCGCGGCGTGGCCTAGCCCTGGTGCCCGCGCGCCATGAGCCGGGGCAGCATGGCGGAAAAATCGCGTCCCTTGCCGTCTTCGGCCTCGACGAACTGGGCGTAGAGATCGCGCGCGGCCGCGCCCATCGGCGTGTCGGCATCGGCGGCCTCAGCCGCTTGCTGGGCCAGGCGCAGGTCCTTCAGCATCAGATCGGCGGCGAAGCCGGGCTGGTAGTCGTTGTCGGCGGGGCTTTCAGGCCCGATGCCTGGGGCGGGGCAATAGGCGTTCATTGACCAGCTGTAGCCCGATGAGGTGGAGACGACATCGAACATGGCCTGCCTGTCGAGACCCAGTTTATCGGCCAAGGCAAAGGCCTCGCACGTGGCGATCATGGTCACGCCGAGGATCATGTTGTTGCAGATCTTGGCCGCCTGCCCGTTGCCGGAGGGGCCGCAATGGACGGCCTTCTGGCCCATGATGTCAAACAGGGGGGCGGCTGTCGCAAAGCCGACCTCCGGCCCGCCGACCATAAAGGTCAGCGTGCCAGCCGTGGCCCCGCCGACACCGCCCGAGACCGGGGCGTCGAGGGGGACGAGGCCCGCTTCCGTGGCCTGTGCGGCGACCGCACGCGCGCTGTCGACATCGACGGTCGAGCAATCGAGGAAGACGGCGCCTGCAGTCATGACCGGCAGGATCTCGGCCGCCACGGCCCGCAGGATCGCGCCGTCGGGCAGCATGGTGATGACCACATCTTGTCCGCGCCCGGCGTCCATCCCGCTTTTGGCGGGCGTGACGCCGGTGGGGTAGGGGGCGATGGGATCGAACCCGGTGACGTCATGGCCCGCAGCGGCGAGGTTGGCGGCCATCGGCCCGCCCATATTGCCCAGACCGATAAATCCGATTTTCATGATGTCCTCCCTTCGAACGTCAGTGTGTCGGCCCCGAGCGGCATCAGCATTTTGGCCACCTCCATCGGTGGCACCTTTGTGGGGCCGGGGTGCCGCCATTTGGGGCTGCGATCCTTGTCGATGATGGCGGCCCGGATGCCTTCGAGGAAGTCGCTGTGTTCGCCCGCGCGGTAGGTAAAGCGGTATTCCATCTCAAGCGCGCGGCGGATCCCGTCGGCCCCGCGCACCCGGCCCACCGCTTCATAGGCGCAAGCCATGGCCAAGGGGCTGCCGCGGGACAGGGCCTTGAGGGTGGTGGCGGCGAAATCGCCGGTCTCGCCCTGCAAGGCACGTACGACATCGCCCAGCGTGGCGCCGGTGAAGGCGCGGTCGATCTGGGTTTGGGCCTCTGCGAGAGAGGCGGGTGGGGCTGGCTTGGCTGCGGCATCAATTAGGCTGTGGTCGCCGGTGGCTTCGAGCCGGGTGATGAGGTCGGGCCAGTCTGCTTCCGGAAAGTAGTAATCCGCGAAACCTGCAAGGATCGCATCGCCCGGTCCCATGCGGTGGCCGGTGGTGCCCAGATACTCGCCCATCCGCCCCGGTGCGCGGGAGAGGATCAGGGTGCCGCCCACGTCTGGCAAGAGGCCAATGCCGCATTCGGGCATGGCGATCTGGCTGGTATCGCCGACGATCCGGTGCGAGCCGTGGCAGGACACGCCGACGCCGCCGCCCATGGTGAAGCCCTGCATGAAGGCTGCGTAAGGTTTTGGGAACTCAAAGATCTTGGCGTTCAGGCGGTATTCGTCGTGCCAGAATTTGCGACCGTATTCATAATCGCCGGACATGCCGGTGCGGTACATCTCGGCAATGTCGCCACCGGCGCAAAAGGCGCGGTCGCCGGTGGCGTCGATGATCACCATCGCGACCTCGGGGTCGTCCCACCAGGCGTCGAGCGCCGCTTCGATCTCCAATAGCATCGGGTAGGTCAGGGCGTTGAGCGCATCAGGCCGGTTCAGCGTGATCCGTCCCGCGCGGCCCGCCTTGCGCAACACCACATCGCTCATTGCGTCAGCATCTGTCGGGCAACGATCAGGCGCATGATCTCATTCGTGCCTTCAAGGATCTGATGGACGCGGAGGTCGCGCACGATCTTTTCGATCCCGTAGTCGCCGAGATAGCCATAGCCGCCATGAAGCTGCAGACACTGGTCGGCGACCTGGCTGCCGGTCTCGGTCACGAGCTTTTTGGCCATGGCGCAGAATTTGGTGGCGTCGGGTGCGCCGGTGTCGAGCTTCCACGCGGCCTGGCGCAGGAAGGTGCGGCTTGACTGCAGCGCGATCTCCATATCGGCGAGACGGAATTGCAGGGCCTGGAACTGGTCGATGCTTTGGCCGAAGGCGGTGCGTTCGGACATATAGGCCCGGGTCACATCGAGCGCGGCCTGGGCGGCCCCAAGCGAGCAGGCCGCGATGTTGAGCCGCCCGCCATCGAGCCCTGCCATGGCGTAGGAGAACCCGTGGCCTTCGTCACCCAGCAGGTTGAGCGCAGGCACGCGGCAGTCGTCGAGCTGCACCTGACGCGTGGGTTGCGAGCGCCAGCCCATCTTGTCTTCCAATGCGCCGAAGGATAGGCCCGGTGCGCCGTCTTCGACGATCATAGCCGAGATGCCGCGCGGGCTGTCATCGCCAGTGCGGGCCATGACGATATAGGCATCCGAATAGCCGCCGCCGGAAATGAACGCCTTGGTGCCGGTCAGCGCGTAGCCCACGTTGGTGCGTTCGGCGCGGGTGCGCAGGGCGGCGGCGTCCGAGCCTGAGCCCGGTTCGGTCAGGCAGTAGGAAAACACCGTCTCCATGGCGATGGCGCCAGGCAGGAACTTGGCCTTGAGCGGGTCCGATCCGTATCGGTCGATCATAGCCACGCACATGTTGTGGATCGACAGAAAGGCCGCGACCGAGGCGCAGGACATCGACAGGCCTTCGAACACCAGCGTGGCGTCCAAACGGCTGAGGCCCGAGCCGCCGCTGGCCTCAGACACGTAGATGCCGCCCAGGCCCAGTTCGGCGAGTTTTGGCCAAAGGTCTTTTGGTATCGTGCCCTCAGCCTCCCATTGCCGGGCGAAGGGGGCGATGTTGTCTTGGCCAAATGACACGGCCAGATCGAAGATCGCGGTCTGTTCTTCGGTCAGCGCGAAGTCCATCAGGAGATCCTTTCGCTGTGCGCCTTGCGCCAGACCCGGCGGGCATAGCGCGGGTCGAGGAACCGGCCAAGCCGCCGCCCGCCGCGTGTGCCGCGACCGGGGGCCAGGGTGGATTGGCCGGGTGTTTCGGGTGGATGGTGGACGATTTCGGGGTCGAGCGCCATGGCGCCGATTTCGGTGATATCGGCGGGCCAGTCGGGCGGGGAGGCGATGGGCAGGGCCTTGTCCAGAAGCCAAGTAGCCCCTGCGCGGGAGAGGGAGTAGGCCGCCGCGCGAAAACAGGGCACCGCGAGGGGGCGGGCCTGCACATCATCGAACAGGGGTTCGGCGCCCCGCGACATGACCCGGGCGTTGAGGTGGTTGAGGATCACCATATCGGCCCGCTTGTAGCTTTCAGTTTCCACGAACCGGCCGAGCGCGGGGGTGAGGATCGCATCATCTTCAAAGATCAGCGCGTAGGGCAGGTTGCCATCCACGATCCGGCGATAGACGCTGGCGTGCGACAGTGACGCGGCGCATTCCGCATCGGTGATGGGGCGACCGAGCTTGGCGTGCCCTGCGGCTTTGTCGACATGCTGCACCATCTCGTCGGGCAGGCCCTGCCGCCCATCAACGGCCGGGACGAACTCAAAGGCCAGCCCGAGATCCCCTAATGCGGCGGCGATTGTGGCCTGCCGGTCGTGGCAGTCGTCCAGCGTGATGACGAAAATCGGAAGGTCTGGGGTTTGCGCCATGGGCCTGCGGGGTGCTGTGTCGGTGGTTTGCCTTGGGGCAGTATCAGCCGAGCTTCGGCCATGGCAAGGCGCGGCTAGAGATCGGCATGAAACTCATCAATCAAATGACGGACGACGGCGCGCATGCTGTCGTCATGGGATGCGCCAGTCTCACGCTGCCCGGCATAGACGGCGCGCTGGCGATCGGCGCTTGTGCCGTAGGCGACGATGTCGCGGGTGCGCTCAATCTCGGCGGTGGAGCGCAGGACCCCGGCGTCTTCGGCGATCAGGTCCAGCCATTCGTTGATGATCCCATCGAACGCGACAATTTCGCGTTGGCCGAAGTCGATCATGCCCCCCGAAGTGCCATAGCGCTGGGCCCGCCACCGGTTTTCGCTGACCAGAAACGTGTCGTAGATCCGCCAGCGCTGGTTCTTGCGGGCGAGCCGGTAGAGCATGCGCATCGTGGCTTGGGTGAGGGCGGCGAGGGTCAACGTATGCTCAAGCCGTGGGGTCACGTCGCAGATCCGAGCCTCCAGCGTGGGGAAGCGTGACGAGGGGCGCAGATCCCACCAGATTTTCGACGTATCCTCGATCACGCCGAGGTCGATCAGCACCTGCACGGCGCGTTCGTATTCGCCCCAGCTGGTGAACCGATGGGGCAGGCCGGTGCGGGGCAGGTTGTCGAAGATCGTCAGGCGGTAGGAGGACAGGCCCGTATCGCTGCCCTGCCAGTAGGGGGAGGAACAGCTCAGCGCCAACAGATGCGGCAGGAAATAGACGAACTGGTTCATCAGATCGGCGCGCAGATCGTTGTTTTCGATGCCCACATGCACGTGCATACCGCAGATCACCATGCGCCGCGCGACCCCGGCGAGATCCTTTTCAAGCTGGTTGTAGCGGTCCTTGTCGGTGTGGTGCTGCTTGCGCCATTCCGAGAAGGGGTGACAGGACACGGCGATGGGCGAGAGCCCATGCTTGGCCGCGTGCCGCGACACGCCTGCCCGCAGGCGTTTCAGGTCATCGCGGGCCTCGCCGATAGTCGCGCAGACTTTTGTGCCGACCTCGATCTGGCACTGCAGAAATTCGGGGCTGACCTGATCCTCCAGATCGGCAAGGCACTCTTCCATAAGCGACTCAGGCGCCTCGGCCAGGGCCATGGTTTCGGTGTCGACGAGGAGGTATTCCTCTTCAATGCCGATAGTGAAGTCTGGTTCGCTCATGTCCGCCCCCGCCCGGTCATCCCGTGATTAAGACCGAAGCGGGGCGGGCGGGCAAGCCCGGGCGGTTACTCCATCACGGGGATCGAGAACTCGCCACCTTCCTTGATGCCAGAGGGCCAGCGCGCGGTGACCGTCTTGGTGCGGGTGTAGAAGCGGAAGGCATCGGGGCCGTGCTGGTTGAGGTCACCGAAGGCCGATTTCTTCCAGCCGCCAAAGGTGTGGTAGGCGAGCGGCACGGGGATCGGGACGTTGATCCCTACCATCCCGATGTTGATGCGGTTGGCGAAGTCGCGGGCGGTGTCGCCGTCGCGGGTGAAGATCGCGGTGCCGTTGCCGTATTCGTGGTCCATCGCGTGGGCCAGCGCCTCTTCATAGGTCTGGGCGCGGACGGTCGACAGGACGGGGCCGAAGATCTCGGTCTTGTAGATGTCCATGTCCTTGGTCACGCGGTCGAACAGATGCGCGCCGACGAAGAACCCATCCTCATAACCCTGCAGCTTGAAATTGCGGCCATCGACGACCAACTCGGCCCCTTGCTCGATCCCGCTTTCCACGAGACCCAGCACCTTTTCCTTGGCCGCACCGGTGACAAGAGGGCCATAGTCCACATCCGCCCCCGCCGTGTAAGGGCCGACCTTCAGCGCCTCGACCCGCGGCACGAGTTTCTCGATGAGCCGGTCCGCCGTCTCCTCGCCCACGGGCACGGCGACGGAGATCGCCATGCAGCGTTCACCCGCCGCGCCGTAGCCCGCGCCCACCAGCGCATCGGCGGCCTGATCCATATCGGCGTCGGGCATGATGATCATGTGGTTCTTTGCGCCGCCAAAGCACTGGACGCGCTTCCCGTTCGCGCAGCCGCGCGAATAGATGTATTCGGCGATGGGTGTGGAGCCCACGAAGCCCACGGCCTGGATCGTCTCATTGTCGAGGATCGCATCGACGCTTTCCTTGTCGCCATTGACGACCTGCAGGATGCCCTTGGGAAGGCCCGCTTCCATCATCAACTCGGCCAGCATGATCGGCACCGAGGGGTCGCGTTCGGATGGTTTGAGGATGAAGGCGTTGCCGCAGGCGATCGCGGGCGCAAACTTCCACATCGGGATCATGGCTGGGAAGTTGAACGGGGTGATCCCGGCCACCACGCCTAGGGCTTGGCGCATCGAGTACATGTCGATGCCGGGGCCTGCGCTGTCAGTGTATTCGCCTTTGAGAAGGTGGGGTGCGCCTATGCAGAACTCGACCACTTCCAGACCTCGCTGCACGTCACCTGCGGCATCGGGCAGGGTTTTGCCGTGCTCGCGGCTCAGCGCTTCGGCGAGTTTGTCCATGTCGCGGTTCAAGAGCCGCACGAACTCCATCAGCACCCGCGCGCGGCGTTGGGGGTTGGTCGCGGCCCAGGCAGGCTGGGCGGCGGCGGCGCTGGCCACAGCCGCGTCGAGTTCGGCTTTGGAGGCCAGCGGCACTTTGGCCTGAACCTCACCCGTGGCTGGATTGAACACATCGGCAAACCGTCCCGATGTGCCTTTGACGTGGTCCCCGTCAATGAAGTGTGTCAGCTCATCCATGGCGATCGTCCTCCCGTTTTGGCGGACCATAGGCGCGGGGGGCATCGGGTGAAAGGGATCGCGCGCGTCCGCGGCGAAAAAACCGCCCCAAAGGCCCAGCCTTGACAGACTAAGGTGTCACCAGCGAACCTTCCCCCCAGATGTCATGCGATGGGAGGATAGACATGACGGTCGCGAAAATCCTGCAATCCAAGGGCAGCGGTGACGTTGTCACGATAGAACCCGACAAAAGCGTGTCTGACGCAGCGGCCATGCTGTCGCAGAAAAAGATCGGGTCTCTGGTTGTCTCGGAAGACGGCCAACACGCCTTGGGGATTTTGTCCGAGCGCGACATCGTGCGCGAGATCGGCAAACGCGGACCCGGGTGCCTGAGCGAACGGGTGTCGGATATGATGACGCGTGACCTGGTGACCTGTACCAAAGATGCCAAGGCCGACGTGGCACTTGCGCAGATGACCAAGGGCCGGTTTCGGCACATGCCGGTTCTGGAAGCGGGCACCATGGTCGGTCTCATCACCTTGGGCGACGTGGTGAAGTATCGTCTTGAAGAGGTGAAGATGGAGAAGGATGCGCTGGAAGGGATGATCATGGGCTTTTGAGGGCCCACCTTTGGTGCTTTTCGCCTCAGTCCCTTGATTTCATTGGCTTGTTGGTGTTGCGTTCCGAAAAGCGGAAGGGACGATGATGCGTATTGGTCTGTATCCGGGGACATTTGACCCCCTGACCCTTGGCCATCTGGACATCATTCAGCGCGCAACCGTGCTGGTGGACAGGCTGGTGATCGGCGTCGCGATCAACCGGGACAAGGGGCCTCTGTTTTCGCTCGAAGAACGCGTCGCGATGATCGAGGAGGAATGCGAAGGTCTGTCCCGCGCGACGGGTGTAGAGATCGTGGCGCATCCGTTCGAGAACCTGCTGATCTCTTGTGCGCGCGATGTGGGGGCACAGATCATCATTCGCGGCCTGCGTGCGGTCGCTGATTTCGAATACGAGTATCAGATGGTCGGTATGAACCGGCAGCTTGATAATTCGATCGAGACCGTGTTCCTGATGGCCGAGGCGGAGCATCAGGCGATCGCGTCGAAGCTTGTGAAAGAGATCGCGCGGCTGGAAGGCGATATATCGAAGTTCGTGACTGTCGCCGTTGCCCAGCGCTTGGAAGAGCGATTCCCCAAGCGCTGATATGACAAGGCAGGCCCGTGGGCCTGCCGCAGCATCATCAACTGTACGGCCTTTAGCCGCCGTAGACCGCCTTGTAGGCAATCTTATGCGCGTCTTCGCGGAAGATGCCGAGGTCGAGCGCCACGTCGAGGGGCATATTCTCGATCTCATTGACGGTGTTGATATAGGCCGCACGCTTCTGAGCGGCGGATTTCAGGTTTGCAAAAAGCGAAGTCATTGTGCCGATCCTTTCTTCTGGTGTGGCTTGTTGAATTTCACACGGGGAAGATGGGCCTGTTGTTAGCGCTAAACAATATCCGTTTCGGCAATGCCGCCATGCAGCACATGCATGACGCTGCGTTGCAGCAAGTGCCTGATGGGCAATAAAAAAGGCGCCGGAGTGGCGCCTTTTCCAGATTTTATGCAACTTGTGTCAGATGTACTTGGCCATCTCGACGGCGGTATCGCTCATCCGGCAGGAGAAGCCCCATTCGTTGTCATACCAGCTGAGCACGCGGCACATCGTGCCGTCCATCACCTTGGTCTGATCGGCGGCGAAGATCGACGAATGGCTGTCGTGATTGAAGTCCATCGAAACGAGCTTTTCTTCGGTATAGCCAAGGATCCCCTTGAGCGGACCGGCCGCAGCCTCGGCAATGGCGGCGTTGATCGCCTCGGGGCTGGTTTCGCCGTTGGATTCAAACGTCAGATCGACGACCGAGACGTTGGGCGTGGGGACGCGGATCGACACGCCATCGAGCTTGCCGTTCAACTCTGGCAGCACCAGGCCAACGGCACGTGCTGCGCCTGTCGATGTGGGGATCATGTTCGCAGCTGCGGCCCGCGCGCGGTAGAGATCCTTGTGCAGCGTGTCGAGCGTCGGCTGATCGCCGGTATAGCTGTGGATCGTCGTCATGAAGCCGCGCTTGATGCCGACGGTGTCGTTGAGAACCTTGGCCACGGGGGCGAGGCAGTTCGTCGTGCAGGAGGCGTTGGAGATCACCATGTCATCGGCGGTGATCGTGTCGTGGTTCACGCCGTAAACAATGGTCTTGTCCGCGCCTGCAGAGGGGGCAGAGACGAGAACCCGGCTTGCGCCGTTTTCGAGGTGGATGGCGGCCTTGTCGCGGGCGGTGAAGATGCCGGTGCATTCCAGCACGATGTCCACATGGCCCCAAGGCAACTCATCGGGGTTGCGCATGGCTGTGACGGCGATGGGGCCGGTGCCCAGATCGATCGAGTCCGCGGTCGTCTTCACCTTGCCCGGGAACCGGCCATGGACCGAATCGTAACGCAAGAGGTGAGCGTTGGTTTCAACCGGTCCCAGATCGTTGATGGCGACAACTTCGATATCTGTGCGCCCGTTTTCAACGATGGCACGCAAGACGTTGCGCCCGATCCGACCAAATCCGTTAATCGCAACCTTGACCGTCATGGCGAATGCTCCTCCTGAGCGTTGGGTGGACGAAACTCTGTCTGCGCCACCAAAAGCGGTTGTGGCAAAAGGTCAACCGGAAACGTCAGTTCCAGAACTTCAGCCAGTCGATCAGATCGGCAAACCGGCGCAGCACAAACACGGCGGGATCATCGAAAATCAGCCCTGCAACGACGAAGGACACCACGATCAGCCCTAGGACGCCTATGACCAGTGCGAAGCTTCTAACCATCTAACGCCCGCCGGGGGACCGGCGCCCCTGTGTTGCTGCCCGCGACAATCGACGCTTGGGTGCGTCTTTGTTGCCGCTTTCTACGTCTGGCCCCTACATGGCAGATGCCGGACACTGGCGCCAGCAGGGCCGGCAAAGTTCAGCCGGCCCCCAACCGGCGCGACAGCTCTTGGGCGGCATCCCGCACCAAACGCCCGAACTCCTCCGCGCGGTCGCGGGTGACACGGCCCACGGGGCCCGAGATCGAGATCCCGGCCACGGCCAGCCGTGTGGCATTAAACACTGGGGCGGCGACGCAGCGCATGCCTTCGTTGCGTTCCTCATCATCGATCGCGTAGCCGCGTTTGCGGGTTTCGGCCAGATCGCTGAGAAGCGCCGAGGCGGTCCGCAAGGTCTGCGGGGTGAAGCTTTCGAGCCCGGCGGAGACGATGGCGTTGAGCCGGGGTTCAGGCATCTGCGACAGAAGCGCCTTGCCGATGCCTGAGGCATGCATGGGCGACTGCATGCCGGGGGGGAAGAAGGCGCGGATGGATTCGTGGGTTTCGACCTGGCTTACAAACAGGACGTTCGATCCGTTCTCCACCCCGAGGTTGGCGGTCTCTCCCGTGGCTTCCATCAGGTCTTGCATGATGGGCCGCGCCCGCTCGACCAGGTTTGTGCGACGCAGGAAGGCCGAGCCGATGCGGAACGCGCCAGGCCCCACGTGCCAGGCCTGCGCCTGGGGTTCGAGCTCGACGATGTCGCGGGTCTGCAGGGTGGTGAGCACGCGGTAGGCCGTGGCGGGCGATTGCCCCAGCCGATTGGCAAGCTCGGTCAGGGTCAGCCCGCCTGAGGCGGCCAGCGTGTCGAGGATCAGCATCGCCCGATCCAGCGACTGGATGGTGTTCTGTTCGGTCTTGTCGTTGAACGCGCGGGGGCGGCCGCGCGGGCGTTTTTCAGTCATGTGGCGGGCCGCCTGAGCAGGATTTCCGTGCACATTTTTTGATCAATGAAAAATCAAATTGCAATATGAAAAATACAAGTCCCTGAAATCATGACAATTTTCTATTTTTCCACTGACAGAAAATTCTTTTCAAAAAAATTGCTGCGTCAGTTTGGCCTCTCTATACATCCCTCAGCCCGTCTTGGAGGAGATGACGATGTCACTGCAAAATCCAGTATTCATTCCCGGCCCGACCAACATGCCCGAAGTGTTGCGCAAGGCCGTGGATATGCCGACGCTTGATCACCGGTCGTCTGCGTTTGCGGAGATACTGAACCCTGCGCTCGCGGGCGTGAAGCGCGTGCTGAAGACAGAGACCGCGCAGGTTTTCGTGTTTCCGTCGACGGGAACGGGCGGTTGGGAGACGGCCCTGACAAACACTCTGAGCGCTGGCGACAAGGTTTTGGCCGCGCGCAACGGGATGTTCAGCCATCGCTGGATCGATATGTGCGAACGCCACGGTCTGGACATGACCGTGATAGAGACGCCGTGGGGCGCGGGCCTGCCTGCCGACCGGTATGAAGAGGTACTGCGCGCCGATACCGGGCACCAGATCAAGGCCGTGCTGGCCACGCATAATGAGACAGCGACCGGCGTTGTATCCGACATCGCCGCGATCCGTCGGGCAATGGACGCAGCGGGTCACCCCGCGCTGTTGCTGGTCGACGGCGTAAGTTCCATCGGGTCGATGGATTTCCGGATGGATGAGTGGGGCGTCGATATCGCCGTCACCGGCAGCCAGAAGGGCTTTATGCTGCCCGCAGGCCTCGCCATCCTGGGCGTGTCGTCGAAAGCCCGCGCTGCGCTTGAGACAGCCACGCTGCCACGCACGTTCTTTGATCTGCGAGACATGGAGAAGGGGTATGCCGTCAACGGGTTTCCCTACACGCCGCCCGTGGGGCTGCTCAATGGTTTGAACATGGCGTGCAACATGCTGCTCGATGAAGGGCTTGAGAACGTCTTTGCCCGCCACCGCCGCATCGCCGATGGCGTGCGCGCTGCAGTCTCCGCCTGGGGGCTTGAGCTCTGCGCCACCCGCCCTGAATGGCAATCCGACACCGTGTCGGCGATCTGCACACCAGAAGGGTTCAACGCCACCCACATCGTCACCCACGCCGCCGAAGTCTACGGTATGGCGTTCGGGACCGGGCTGGGTGAGGTTGCAGGCAAGGTCTTCCGCATCGGCCATCTGGGCCAGCTGAGCGACGCACTGGCCCTGTCGGGCATTGCGACCGCTGAGATGGTGATGGTCGACCTCGGCCTCGATATCCAGCTTGGATCGGGCGTGGCCGCTGCACAAAACGTCTATCGCCTTGGAACCCCCGCCACGCAGAAGGAGGCCGCGTGATGAAAGATACCGTCGAGATGTACATCCCGACCTTCGAGGACGTGAAGGTCGCCCATGAGCGGATCAAACCGCATATCCACTGCACGCCCGTGCTGACGTCGAGCTATTTCAACGATCTGATCGGGGCGGAGCTGTTCTTCAAATGCGAGAACTTCCAGAAAGCGGGTGCTTTCAAGGTGCGCGGTGCCTCGAACGCAGTCTTCGGCCTTGATGAGGCGCAGGCACAACGCGGGGTCTGCACCCATTCGTCGGGCAATCACGCTTTGTCGCTCAGCTACGCCGCCGGGCGCCGGGGGATCCCATGTAATGTGGTGATGCCGCGCACCGCGCCCGAGGCCAAGAAGGCGGCCGTCCGTGGCTATGGCGGTAAGATCACCGAGTGCGAGCCTTCAACCACCAGCCGCGAAGAAGTGTTTGCGCAGGTTCAGGCCGAGACCGGCGGCGAGTTCGTCCACCCCTATAACGACCCGCGCGTGATCGCAGGGCAGGGGACGTGTTCGCGCGAATTCATGGAGCAGACGGGTGGCGTGGATATGATGGTTGCGCCCATCGGTGGCGGCGGCATGATATCGGGCACCTGCCTGACCCTGTCCAACATCGCCCCCGAGGTAGAGATAATCGCGTCTGAGCCCGAACAGGCCGACGACGCCTATCGCAGCTTCAAGGCCGGCCACATCATTGCCGACGATGCGCCGGTGACGATTGCCGATGGGTTGAAAGTGCCGCTGAAGGAGCTCACCTGGCATTTCGTGTCGAACCACGTGACCGACATCCTGACCGCCAGTGAGCAAGAGATCATCGACGCGATGAAGCTCACCTGGCAGCGCATGAAGATCGTGATGGAGCCCAGCTGCGCCGTTCCGCTGGCCACCATTCTGAAGAACAAGGAAAAATTCGCCGGCAAGCGCGTCGGCGTGATCGTAACGGGTGGCAATGTCGATCTTGACACGCTGCCCTGGCTCAAGTGACCCCGGAGGAATTATCATGAACGCACCGACGAAATTCGATGGCCTCGAAGTGGGCTATGACGTCCCCGCCGCAATCGGCATGGACGAATCCGAGATCCAGACACCTTGCCTGGTGCTCGACCTCGACGCGCTGGAGCGCAACATCAAGAAGATGGGCGACTACGCCAAGGCGCACGGGATGCGCCACCGGGTGCATGGCAAGATGCACAAATCGGTCGACGTGGCCCTTCTGCAGGAAAAGCTGGGCGGATCGGTGGGCGTCTGCTGCCAGAAAGTGTCCGAGGCTGAGGTCTTTGCGCGCGGTGGCATCAAGGATGTGCTGGTCTCTAACCAGGTCCGCGACCCGGCCAAGATCGACCGTCTCGCCCGTCTGCCCAAGCTGGGCGCCCGCGCGATCTGCTGTGTCGACGACATCGAAAACGTGGGTGATCTGTCCGAGGCGGCCACGCGCCATGGCACCGAGATCGAGTGCCTGGTGGAGATCGACTGCGGCGCTGGCCGCTGCGGTGTGACGACAACCCCGGAAGTCGTTGCCATCGCAAAAGCCATCGATGCGGCCCCCGGCCTCAAATTCGCTGGTCTTCAGGCCTATCAGGGCGCCATGCAGCACATGGACTCCTACGAGGATCGCAAAGCCAAGATCGAGATCGCGGTCGCCCAGGTGAAAGACGCCGTGGACACCCTGAAAGAGCAGGGGCTGGAGTGCGATATCGTCGGCGGCGGCGGCACCGGCAGCTATTATTTCGAGAGCACATCGGGCGTCTATAATGAGCTTCAGTGCGGCTCCTACGCCTTCATGGATGCCGACTATGGCCGCATCCTCGACAAGGACGGCAACCGCATCGACCAGGGCGAGTGGGAAAATGCGCTCTTCATCCTGACCTCAGTCATGAGCCACGCCAAGGCCGACAAGGCCATCGTCGATGCCGGCCTCAAGGCGCAGTCGGTCGATAGCGGCCTGCCCGTGATCTTCGGGCGCGATGACGTCGAATACGTCAAATGCTCCGATGAACACGGAGTGGTGATGGATCCTGACGGCAAGCTGAAGGTGAACGACAAACTGAAGCTCGTGCCTGGCCACTGCGACCCCACCTGCAATGTGCATGACTGGTATGTCGGTGTGCGGAACGGAAAGGTTGAGACGATCTGGCCGATCTCGGCCCGCGGAAAGGCGTACTGATGGCGGACGGGAGCACAGTTGCGGTGTCGAACACCATCACGATCGTGCCCGAAAGCGCCATTGCCGACCTGATCACGGCGGAAGCGTCTTTCGAGGCGGTCGAGGCCACCTTTGCGGCCATGGCGCGTGGCGATGCCTACAACTTCCCCGTGATCCGCGAGGCCATCGGCCACGCGGACGCGCTGTATGGCTTCAAGTCCGGGTTCGACCGGGCGGGGCTACATCTCGGCCTCAAATCCGGCGGCTACTGGCCGGGGAATGAGGCCAAGGGGCTGACCAACCACCAGTCCACGGTGTTCCTCTTCGATGCGGATACCGGCCGCCCGAAAGCTGTGGTGGGGGGCAACCTCCTGACCGCGCTTCGCACCGCGGCGGCCTCGGCGGTGTCGATCCGGCATTTGTCGCGGGACGACTCCAAGGTGCTCGGTATGGTCGGCGCGGGTCACCAATCCGCCTTCCAGATGCGCGCCGCCGCCACGCAGCGCGACTTTGAGAAGGTCGTCGGCTGGAATATCCATCCCGAGATGCTGTCGCGCCTTGAAGACACGGCGCGCGAATTGGGTCTGCCGTTTGAGGCGGTGGAGCTGGATCAGCTCGGGGCCGAGGCCGATGTGATCATCACGATCACCTCGTCCTTCGATCCGATCCTGATGGACGCGCATATCACGCCCGGCACGCATCTTGCCTGCATGGGCACCGATACGGTCGGCAAGCAAGAGGTTGACGCGGCGATCCTGGCGCGGGCGACGGTCTTCACAGATGAGATCGCGCAGTCGGTCAGCTTGGGTGAAGCCCAGCACGCGATTAAGTCGGGGCTGATTGCCGAGGCAGACATCACGGTGATCGGGGATGTCATCAACGGCGATCATGCGGGCCGGACAAGCGCGGATGAAATCACGCTGTTTGACGGAACCGGTGTGGGCCTGCAGGACCTCGCGGTGGCCAGCGCGGTGGTGGACACCGCCAAGGCGCAAGGCGTCGCGGTCGAAGTGGGCTTCTAAAGCATGATCTCATGAGGGCGGACACCCATCCACTCTCTTTGGTCCAAGAATATCCCGGGGAGCGCGAGGGGCAGGGCCCCTCGCTCTTGTTTCCTCACCCCGCAACGACCTCGTGGGGCGATGCAAACCAGTGTTCTTCGAGGTTCGCACCCGGGCCGATCCGGTCGATCACGGCAAACAGGCCCGGCGCATGCAACGGCGTCAGCACGCCATGCCAGGTGCCGCGGTGATAGTTCACCGCCTGATGCGGCGCAGTTAGAAAGGCAATCGGGTCACCCGGACCGCCGCCCGTGTCCGGCGCGACGATGACCAGGAACGGGTTTTCGGTCATCGGGACAAAGCATTGCGCCCCATCGGGATGGCGTTCCACCATCTCTAGCCGGTAGGGCAGGCTGCGCGGTTCGGCGTCAAACAGGCTGACCCCGGCCCGGCCACCGTGATGATCCATCTGCGCCAGGTCATGATAGCGCCCGCATTTGCCCTGGTTGATCAGCCGGTCGGGCAGGCCGCGCGCCTCCAACACGTCACCGAAGGGCGCAAAGGCGTGCGCGGTCAGGGGTTGGGCCACAATCTTCATGGAAGCAGGTCCTGCAACCGCAGGGCGGCGATCCGTTCCACCTGGCGGCAGGCTTCTGCGAACTCGGTCTCGCGGTCATTGGACAGGCGGCGTGTGAAGGCCGACAGGATCCCTGCCTTGTCGTGGTCGCGCACCGCGATGATGAAGGGAAAGCCGAAGGTGTCGGTGTAGGCCGTGTTCAGCCGGGTGAACTCAGCCCGTTCGCTGTCGGTCAGCGCATCAAGCCCGGCGCTGGCCTGTTCCGAAGTCGATTCAGCAGTCAGGCGTTTCGCGGCGGCCAGTTTGCCCGCCAGATCGGGGTGGGCGCGCAAAACGCCCAAACGCTCCTCCTCGCTCGCGGTTCGGAAGGCGCGGGCCAGGGCGCTCCAGACCCCTGTGGCAGTGTCGTGGGTGGGGCCCAGCTCCAGCCCGTGGGCGCGTTCGGCAATCCAGGGCGAGTGCTCGAAGATCCCGCCAAAGGCTGCAACGAACTCGGACTGGGTCATCTCTGATAGGCCCTGTCGGTCTTTGGGGGGATGATGCTTGGTCCAATGCTGTGCGACCTCGATCCGGCGCGGGAACCAGACACCATCATGGGCGCGGGCATGGTCGATGAACCGGCGCAGCGCCATGATCCGGCCGGGCCGACCGGCCAGGCGGCAATGCAGCCCGACCGACATCATTGCCGGACGCCCTGCGGCCCCTTCGGCATAAAGCGCATCGAAACTGTCGCGCAAATAGGCCTCGAACTGATCGCCCGAGTTGAACCCTTGGGGGGTTGCAAACCGCATGTCGTTGGCATCGAGGGTGTAGGGAATGATAAGCTGATGCTTGTCGCCCACGGTCATCCAATAGGGCAGGTCATCGGCGTAACTGTCTGAAATATAGTCAAACCCGCCCTCTTCTGCGGCCAGTCGCACGGTGTTCATCGAGGTGCGGCCCAGATACCAGCCCTGCGGGCGGGCGCCTGTCACCTCGGTATGCAGGCGGATCGCCTCGGCCATTTGCGCGCGTTCCTCGGCCTCGGCCATGTCCTTGTATTCGATCCATTTCAGACCGTGGCTGGCGATTTCCCAGCCGTGGGCCTGCATCGCGGCCACCTGTTCGGGGGCACGGGCCAGCGCGGTTGCCACGCCGTAGACGGTGGGGCGAATGGCGACCTCTTCGAACAGACGGTGCAGCCGCCAGAACCCGGCGCGGGCGCCGTATTCGTAGATCGATTCCATGTTCCAATGGCGCTGACCTGGCCAGGCCGCGGCGCCGACGATTTCGGACAGGAAGGCCTCGGATGCCGGGTCACCGTGCAGGAGGTTGTTCTCACCGCCCTCCTCGTAATTTACCACGAACTGGACTGCGATTTTCGCGTCGTCGGGCCATTTCGCATCGGGGCGGTCGGGCCCGTATCCGGTCATGTCGCGCGGGTATCGCATGGGCTCTCCTGTCCTGTGGCCTGTCTGTGGGCCAGGCGTTCGGTCTGCCCTTGAGTATTTTTCAAACGCTGTCCGGGGGAAAGCGTTTTCCTTTCCGCCCGCGCACGCGCTAAATGGCGGGGCACAAAAGGAGGGCGGGATGCCAGGGTTTTTGACGACGCATGTGCTTGATACGGCGCTTGGCGTGCCTGCCGCGGGGCTTGAGATCGTGCTCTATCGCTTTGCCGGGGGGCAGCGCGATGAGATCGCGCGGATGGTCACGAATGACGATGGCCGGACCGATCAGCCGATCCTGCCGCTGGACGCCTTTGCGACGGGCACATATGAGTTGGAATTCCACGCAGGCGCGTATCTCGATGCCGCAGGCGTTGCGCCCGAGGATCCGCGGTTTCTCGATGTTGTCCCGATCCGTTTCGGCATGTCGGAGGCGGCGCATTATCATGTGCCGCTCCTGTTGTCGCCCTATGGCTACTCGACCTATCGCGGCAGCTGAGCGGCGATTGCCTCGGCCATGAAGTCGATGAACAGGCGGGCCTTTGGGTCTTGCAGGCGGCGGTGCGCATAGAGAAAGCCCAGTTGCACCGGTAAGGGCGGCGTGGCCTCGGCCACGCGCACAAGAGCGCCGCTGTCGAGATGCGCGGCCACCTCGAACTCGGGCTTGAGAATGATCCCGTGACCGGCCAGCGCCCAATCCGTCAGCACATCGCCATCATCGGATTCAAACGGGCCTGTGACGGTGAAGCGCTCAGGCCCCTGCGGGGTTTGCAGGGTCCAGCGAAACTCCGGTGCGCCTGGAAAGCGCAGGTTCAGGCAGTCATGGCCGTCGGCGATCAGGGCCGCGCCGTCCTTGGGGTGGCCGCGGCGCGCGATATAGCCGGGGGCGGCGCAAAGGACGCGGGGGCACTCAGCGATTTTGCGGATCTTCAAGGTGGAGTCTTCGGGCGTTCCCAGAAACAGCGCCACGTCGAGGCCTTCGGCAGTGAGATCGATCTTGCGGTCCGACAGGCGCAGGCGCAGGTCAATCTGCGGGTATCGCTTTTTGAAATCGGGCACCTTGGGCGCGATAAACCGACGCCCCAGGCCCAGCGGCGCGGCAACGAACAGCGATCCGCGCGGGGCATGGGTGATGTCGATGACGGCGGCTTCGGCGGCCTCGATCGCCTCGATCACCTTCAGGGCGCCGTCGTAGAACAGCCGGCCTTGTTCGGTGGGCTGTAGGCTGCGGGTGGTGCGCTGGAACAGGCGCACGCCCAGATGCGTCTCGAGCTGACCGATCCGGGCCGAGGCGACGGCGGCAGAGATCCGTTGGTCGCGCGCGGCCGCAGACATCGAGCCCAGATCGTAGACGCGCGTGAAAGTGCGGATGTTGTCGAGGTAGGACATATCGATTTTCTGCAGTTTTTTGAAACTGATCGGCTGAATTATCGAATACCGCGGTTATACGTCCTGCGCTAGGTTTGTACGGATTGGGCAATCAAACCGTGGCGGGCGCGCAATGTTCGAACTTGCGATTATGTGGGATTGGCTCGGCTTTGCCGTGCGCTGGCTGCACGTGATCACAGCCATCGCTTGGATCGGATCGTCGTTTTATTTCATTGCATTAGACCTGGGGCTGAACCGTAACATCACTGGCCCTGCGGATGGCGAGGAATGGCAGGTTCACGGCGGCGGGTTCTATCACATCCAGAAATACCTGGTCGCGCCAGAGGCCATGCCCGAGCATCTAACCTGGTTCAAATGGGAAAGCTATGCGACCTGGCTGTCAGGTGCGGCGTTGTTGGCGGTCGTCTATTGGGCCGGGGCCGAGTTGTACCTGATCGATCCCGAAAAGGCGGATCTGCGGGTTTGGCAGGCTGTCCTGATTTCCGCCGCATCGCTGGCGGTGGGGTGGGTGATCTACGATCTGCTATGCAAATCCCCCTTGGGCGACAGTCCAACGGTGCTGATGCTCTTGTTGTTTGTGATGCTGGTGGCGATGTCCTGGGGTTATCATCAGATCTTCACGGGGCGGGCGGCGATGCTTCATCTGGGGGCATTTACGGCGACCATTATGTCGGCGAACGTGTTCTTCATCATCATGCCGAACCAACGCATCGTCGTGGCCGATCTCAAGGCAGGGCGGCAGCCGGATGCAAAATACGGCAAGATCGCCAAGCTGCGGTCGACGCATAACAACTATCTGACCCTGCCTGTCATTTTCCTGATGTTGTCGAATCACTACCCTCTCGCCTTCGCGACCGAGTGGAGTTGGCTGATCGCGGGATTGGTGTTCCTGATGGGCGTGACGATCCGGCATTACTTTAATTCGATGCATGCCCGCAAAGGACGCCCGAACTGGACATGGGCGGCAACGGCGGTGTTGTTCATCGCCATCATGGGGTTGTCGACTGCGCCGATGTTTGCGCCAGTGGAGGATGAGGTGAGCCAGCTGCCGGGCCCGGCTGAGGCACGATTCTTGCAGGCCAGTGGGTTTGACCAGGCCTATGACATTGTCGTGGGGCGCTGTTCGATGTGTCATGCGCGTGAGCCGGCGTGGGGCAACATGCGGTGGGCGCCTAAAGGCGTGGTGCTGGAAACCGAGGTGGATGTGGCGCGGCAGGCGCGTGACATTTTCCTTCAGTCGGGGGTCAGCCACGCGATGCCGCCTGCCAACATCACCTGGATGGAGCCCGAGGAGCGGACGGCCCTGGTGCGGTGGTACCGGGCCGCGTACGACCAGACGACGCCTTAGTGCGCTACCCGCCGTGGCTGAGTCATGCAGCGTCGTTCGCGTGGGGGCGACGGCGAGCAGTCTGCGAACCGCGATGCCAGGGAAGCCGGAGCTGACCTAAGCGGCGCGTTTCCGATCAAAACTCCTCCCAATCGTCATCGTCGATGTCCGTTTCTGCCTGGGTCGCAATCGCCGCGCTGCCATTTGCAACGGGCAGAGGAGCGCTGCGGCCTGACGAAAAAGCAGGGGCAGGGTCGCGGCCTGTGTCTGGATCTTTCGCGGCGGGCGCAGTTTTTGGTGCCTCGCTGGGCGGCGTGACAGGTGCGTCGCTGCCCAGTTCAAATCGCGACACAGCGGCGCTCAATTGTTGGGCGGCTGCGTTCAAAGCCTCACTTGCCGCTGTGGTTTCTTCGAACATGGCAGCGTTTTGTTGTGTGACCTGATCGAGCTGGCTCATGGCCGAGTTGATTTCGGCAAGGCCAGTGGATTGTTCCTGCGCCGAAGCCGCGATTGCGCCGACGTGGTCGGAGATGCCGCTGACGGAGCTGACGATCTGGTCCAGCGCATCGCCAGCATTACCCACAAGCGTAACGCCACGGGTGACGTGATCACCCGATGTCGAGATCAGCGTGTTGATCTCACGCGCGGCGTCCGATGAGCGTTGCGCCAACGCTCGAACTTCGGAGGCGACCACGGCGAAGCCTCGCCCGGCGTCGCCCGCGCGGGCGGCCTCGACACCGGCGTTGAGGGCCAGGAGATTGGTCTGAAAAGCGATGTCATCGATTACGCTGATAATACTGGATATTTTTGAGCTGGAGTCGGCAATCTCGCCCATGGCAGCCACGGCGTCGCGCACGACACCGCCAGAGGCTTCGGCGTTTTCTCGGGCCTCGGTCACCACTTCGTTGGCTTTCTTGGCCCCGTCCGCCGCCGAGCGGACCGACGCTGTGATCTGGGCCAATGCGGCGGCGGTTTCTTCAAGCGTGGCAGCCTGATGTTCGGTCCGGCGGGACAAATCATCTGCCGCCCCTGAGATTTCGGCCACTTCACCGCGGATCATGCCGGTGTGATCGGTGACCGAGGCCAGAGCGCTTTTGAGGTTGGCAGCCGCAGAATTGAAGTCTTCCCGCAGCGGTTCGTGCGCTTCGGCAAAGGGCGTGTCGATCGACGCGGTCAGATCTCCAGCCGACAGCTGCGCCATGCCCTTGCGCAGTGCCTGGATCATCTGCATCTGGGCCTCTTGCAACTCGGCCCGCGCGGCTTCGGCCTGGGTCAGGGCCGTATGGGCCTGCGTGACATCGAGGCCAATGACCACGAGGCAGATGCAGGCCCCGCTGCGGTCCAGCACGGGGCAAACGCCGCCCTGGAGATAGGCTTTGGCATCGCCTTGCGCGCTGATCTCGAACTTGCCGAAAACCGCATGTGCCATTCCGGGCCCGAACGGCCCATCGACCGGCTCGCACGGGCGCAGGATATCGCCGAACTGACGGCCGCGCGCGCCGTCCAAATCGGTATTGGTCATGCGCAGGAAAATATCGTTTGCATCGGTCAGACGTCCGTCTGGGGCGAAGACGATCTTTGCCTGATTAGCCTCAATCGCCTGAAGGATCGCGCTGTCGAGGCGTTCCTTCGTGACGTCTTTCCATTCAATGACTGTGCCGATTTCAGCGCCATCGGCATTGGCCACCGACCCAAACTCAAGCTCGACATAGGCGTCGCCGATCCGCACATCCTTGGTCTGGCGGCCCGTGGCGATGGCGTCGCGCAACCCGGTCAAGGCGGGATGCAGATCCTCGACCCGCGCACCGAGCAGGTTGCCTGATGCAGGTTCAATCTCCGACGACAGATCAGTGCACAGAGCCTTGAAGCTTTCGTTGACGTTTTTGATTTTGTAATCATGGTCGAGGAGTGTCAGCGCGGTGGAACTGGCGTCAAACCCCGCACTTTTGAACGCTGCGTCTGCCGTCTCACGCTCGGCGGCGCTCAGGCCCTCGCGCATAACCTCCAGAGCGGTTGCGATTTGGCCGATCTCATCCCGCCGCTGCGTTGCGGGCACATCGGTCGCGAAATTGCCGTCGCCTATTCTCTTCATGGCCTGACCGACGGCACCCAACGGTCGCGACAACGTTCTTCTAAGAAACAAACCTGCGGCCAATAGGGCCACGGCAAAGACAGCCAGACAAATCAGCAACGTCTCGGTTTTGGATCGTGAGATTGCAGCCATCGTTGCCGCGTTGTTCCAAGACATCGCCACGGCGCCTGTAACGGTGTTCTCGCGGCCAGATTTCGCCGGGGCGGCCACCAGCAACCTCTCGCGATCGAACACGGGCGAGCCGGTTTCAATCGCCTCTGCCGCCAGGGCGTCCAGGGCGCGGATCGTATCGGCGGGTAACCGTGACAGGGTGCCGTAGCGCGTGCCTGATACCGAGACTGCGATGGCCCCGTTCAATGCCCCGCCAAGACTGGCTTGCATATCGCCAATCAGTGCCGACAGGTCGTCGGGTTTGTCAAACCGGATCGCGCCTGCGGCCTGTTGGGCGGCGACTTGGGTCATCTCTTGTGCGAGGGTTTCGATCCCGGCGTTGCCCAGCGATGTGGCCAGCCGGTAAGACTGGGCCATCAAAAGGCCGGCCACGATCACGGTGGTGAGCGCCGTGACCGCGGCGCATCGGATAAACACAGTCGGTGTGAAGCGTGACCTGCGGTTTGCAGGGGCTTGGGTACTGCGGCTGGACATGGGGTTCCCGATCAGTTCAGGGACTCAGCATCAACACCGACGGTCATGGCACCCACGACCTCTTGCGATCCGGGATCGACGATCGCGATCGAGATCTGTCCCTGATAGCTCTGGCTGGATTCATCAAACTCAATTTCGCTGAAGTGCACGCCGCTTGGCCCCGAGGGGAAGGTTTCGGTAAATTTCGCCTCGTCCCCTTGCCAAAAATCCGATGTTACGCTGCTGGCGGCAACATTCAGGCCGCGGGCATCCATCACGAAAATCTCGGTAATCGTTCCGCCCGCTTCCGCTACAATCCCCCGCAGGAAGTCGGATGCCGCGTTATTTATCACAGGCTCAATTGTCGGCGTGTCAGCAGCCCCCACTTCGGCACGCCAAGCTTGGTCCAGCGCGTCGATATCGGCCTGGGAATAGGCCGTGGTTGTGGCGTTTTGATCCCGGATGGCTTCGACCAGAAGCTGGCTGTTGGCCCAGGCGCGGATGTCGGTTTCCAGAAATTCCTGCATCGCCGCAGTGATATCGCTTGCCTGAAGCGGCAGGGCGCTGGCGTAAAGCCCGAGTGTGAGTGCAAATGTTCGCATGACTGTTTTCCCACAAGGTTTCCCCGCCGCGCCACACGCGACGTGGGCGGGTCCTACAGCCTGCAAAGTTTCAGGCGCGTTAAGGAGGTGGGAAAAACCACGGCGGTGGGCTGGCACAGCGAACCAACCGCATCAGCGTGGGCAGGGCGCAGGCCGAGCCGGGAACCTAGCGCTTGCGGCGTTTCACGTTGCCGCCGCGTTGCCCCGCGCGCCCAGCCGTGCTGCGGCCGCTGGCTTTCACCGCCGCGTCCGAGGCTGCCTCGATAGCCGATTGCCGCGCGAGAGGATCGTCTGACACCGCCAGATCCACCGCTTCCAGACGCTTGACCTCGTCTCGCAATCTTGCGGCCTCTTCAAACTCGAGGTTTTCGGCGGCCTTGCGCATATCCTGACGCAAGCCGTCCAGCACGGCTTCCAGGTTACCCCCGTGCAGCGGCTTATCGACCGTTGCGGTCACGCGGTTCATGTCGACATCGCCCTTGTAGAGGCCGGCCAGGACATCTTCGACGTTCTTCTTGACCGTCTCGGGCGTAATCCCATGCGCCTCATTATAAGCGATCTGCTTTTCGCGCCGGCGGTTGGTCTCGGCCAATGCCCGTTCCATCGACCCGGTGATCCGGTCTGCATACATGATGACGCGGCCATCGGCATTCCGCGCCGCCCGTCCAATCGTCTGGATCAGCGATGTCTCCGACCGCAGGAACCCTTCCTTGTCGGCATCGAGGATCGCCACCAGCCCGCATTCGGGGATATCGAGGCCTTCGCGAAGCAGGTTGATACCCACCAGCACATCGAACGCCCCCAGCCGCAAATCGCGCAGGATTTCGATCCGTTCGATCGTATCGATGTCCGAGTGCATGTAGCGGACCTTGATCCCTTGCTCGTGCAGGTATTCGGTCAGGTCCTCGGCCATCCGCTTGGTCAGGGTCGTTACCAGCGTGCGGAAGCCGTTTGCTGTCACTTTGCGGATCTCATCGAGAAGGTCGTCCACCTGCATCTCGACGGGCCGGATCTCCACCTCCGGATCTAGAAGGCCCGTGGGCCGGATGACCTGTTCGGTGAAGACACCGCCCGTCTGTTCGATCTCCCAAGCCGCCGGGGTCGCCGAGACAAAGACCGATTGCGGGCGCATGGCGTCCCATTCCTCGAATTTGAGAGGGCGGTTGTCCATGCAGGAGGGCAGGCGGAAGCCATGCTCGGCAAGCGTGAATTTGCGGCGATAGTCGCCCCGGTACATCCCGCCGATCTGCGGAACGCTCACGTGAGACTCGTCTGCGAAAACGATGGCGTGATCGGGGATGAACTCGAAAAGCGTCGGGGGCGGCTCGCCCGGCGCGCGACCGGTGAGATAGCGCGAATAGTTCTCGATCCCGTTGCAGGAGCCCGTGGCCTCCAGCATCTCAAGATCGAAATTCGTCCGCTGTTCCAGCCGTTGAGCTTCTAGGAGCTTGCCTTCGCCCACAAGCTGATCGAGCCGCTTCTGCAACTCGGATTTGATCCCCTTCATCGCCTGGTTCAGCGTTGGGCGCGGCGTCACATAGTGGCTGTTTGCATAGATCCGGACGCGCTCGAACGTGTCGGTCTTCTCCCCCGTCAGTGGATCAAACTCGGTGATACCCTCCAACTCTTCGCCAAAAAAGCTCAGCTTCCAGGCCCGGTCTTCCAGGTGCGCAGGCCAGATTTCCAGGCTGTCCCCTCGCACCCGGAAGCTACCCCGCTGGAACGCCTGATCGTTGCGCCGGTACTGCTGCGCCACCAGATCGGCCATCACCTTGCGCTGGTCATAGTCGCGGCCTGCGTGCAAATCCTGCGTCATCGCGCCATAGGTTTCGACCGAGCCGATGCCGTAGATGCAGGACACCGAGGCCACGATGATCACATCGTCCCGCTCCAAGAGCGCCCGGGTGGCCGAGTGGCGCATCCGGTCGATCTGTTCGTTGATCTGGCTTTCTTTCTCGATGTAGGTGTCCGACCGCGGCACATAGGCCTCGGGCTGATAGTAGTCATAGTAGCTGACGAAGTATTCGACCGCGTTCTCGGGGAAGAATCCTTTGAACTCACCGTAAAGCTGGGCTGCCAGCGTCTTGTTCGGGGCCAGGATGATCGCCGGACGCTGCGTTTCCTCGATAACTTTCGCCATTGTGTAGGTCTTGCCCGTCCCGGTCGCCCCCAACAGAACCTGATCCCGCTCACCACTGCGCACTCCATCTGACAGCTCTGCAATGGCCGTCGGTTGGTCACCTGCGGGCTGAAACTCGGTGTGCATGACGAAGGCGCGGCCCCCTTCCAGCTTGTCGCGGGTGGCGACATCGGGCGCTGCGGCATGCAGGACGGGCATCTGATCGGCGGCGTTGTTGTGCATGGATAGGGTGTTCCGAAGTGACAGGGTAAACTTGTCATTTTTCCCGCGTCCTTCAACCGTGTTGGTGACAGCTTCTGTCAGGAGCGGGGAGGGGTAGCGCAAAATACAACCTATGCGCGAAAAATATGTTGGATTATCTTTAAAAGTGTGCCATTAAGCCTCACGACCACCAAGGCCGTCTGCCAGCCCTGGCCAACATCCCACCCCCTCGCTCCCGACCGAGGCTGGCAGACAGTTACCCCCCAACGATGATCCTCCGGCGCTGCAATTTGCCCCTTTGCGGGCCGTGCCGCATGTGCGAAAACGCCCGCGGAGTACACGGAGTTCTGCCATGCGCGCCCGCATTTACCAGCCCGCCCGGACGGCAATGTCCTCGGGCACGGCGAAGACCAAGCATTGGGTGTTGGAGTTCGCACCGGCAAACCCGCGCGAGGTTGATCCGCTGATGGGGTGGACCAGCTCGTCTGATACACAATCCCAGGTGCGGCTGCGGTTCGACACGAAAGATGCCGCGCTGGAATATGCCAAAGAAAAGGGCATCGATGCCCTGGTCTTTGAACCCAAGAAGCGCAAAGCCAATATCCGGCCCCGCGGCTACGGCGAAAACTTCGCAACAGACCGGCGCGGGGCGTGGACGCATTGACCGAAGGCACCACCGCCTTTGACCTAGGCGACCGGCCGGCATTCATTCTGGGCAATGGTCCGTCCCTGAAGGGGTTCGATCTTCACAGCCTCTCGCCTTACACCACGATTGGCATGAACGCAGCCTACCGCTTTTGGGATCGGATCGGGTGGCGGCCGACGCACTATGCCTGTTGCGATGTCGTTGTCGGCCTGTCGCATATCGATGCGATCCGCAGGCTGATCCGTGAAGGGCGGGGCGAAGCCCCAAACGGTGTGCGCCCGATCCAGAGATTTCTCTTGCGCCATAACCTGATCGAGGCGTTGGGTGAGGATGCCGACGATAGCCGAGTTCTCGATTTCGATGCGATGCGGGTCAGAACGCCGTTGTTTCAGATCGACCCAATCACGACGGGAAGCCATGCGTTGCTGTGGTCGGGCGTCATGGGATGCGATCGTGCGGTGCTGATGGGCATCGATGGCAACTACAAGGAAATCGTCGAGGGTGCAAAACGGCGCGAGGGGATCGTGCTTGAGATCACCGAACAGAAAAGCAACCCGAACTACTTCTTCGAAGATTACCAGCAGCCCGGCGACAAGTATAACGTCCCCAACCCCATTCCCGACCTGCATGTGAGCGCCTGGCACAAAGCGGCGGTGGCCTTGGCGGAGGGCGGCCTGCAAGTGGCCAACGGCAACCCGATGTCGGAAGTGCGCGTCTTTCCCTTCATCGATGCCGCAGAGTTGGTGGCGCAGAAGACTGTTGCTGCCAAGCCCGCAGATCAGCGGCCCAATCCCGGGCCAAAGGACGATCCGCAAGCCTTAGAGGCCCGCCGCAAGCGCGACAAGAATGTCATCATCGCCGTGCCGTTGATCCTCGCGGCGCTCGTCGGGCTGGCGCAGATCACCATTGGGCTCGGGGCTGCGGTGTTTTTGCTGGCGATTATGGTGGCGATCACCATGGGCCTGGTTGCCTATCTGATCCACATCGCTCTGCCGCGTCGGCGCCAGGAAGATGCTGCGCCCAACCTGCAGTTCGCCGAAGTGGAACGCCAGTTGCGGGCGGCACTCCGCGACCGTCAGTCCTAGGTCACCGACCGCGGGCCTCGTCCAATCCTGCAAATAACAACTCTGCCGCGCGCAACGACACCCGGCGCACTGCGTCTGCCGTGTTGGATCCATTATGCGAGCCAAAGACGCAGTGCGGATGATCGCGTAGCGGGCTGTTTGCCGGCAGCGGCTCAACCTCGAACACATCGAGGGCCGCCGAATGCACCTGTCCGCTGGCCAACGCATCGATCAGCGCGCCTTCGTCAATCACCGGCCCGCGCGAGACATTCACGACGCGCAATCCGGTAGGGGCCTGCGCCAGGGTCGATGCATTCAACATGTGCCGAGTGTCATCGGTTAGCGGGCAGGTGAAGACGACGAAATCAGCGTTTGCCAACGCGTCCGGCCAGGGGGCCTCTTCGACCGGAAGCTCGATTGTGTTCGCAAAGTAGGGATCGACCACCTTGACCGTCAGGCCCGCCGCGATCATCCGGACGGCCGTTTCGCGCCCGATATCCCCAAAGCCCACCAGAACAGCCGTGCGCCCCCGTAGGGAGATGCCGCGTGGTTTCGGCCAGCCGCCATCCCGCACGCCCCGGTCAATGACAAAAGTCTCACGCGCGAGCCCGGTCACATAGTGCATGGCGACATCGGCCACCTCATCGCCAAACACCCCTGGCGTGTTCGATATGGGCAGTTTGAGCGCTTTGGCGGCAGCGAAGTCGACGTTATCCACGCCAACGCCCCATTTGACGCAAGCCTTCAACGCACCTGCGCACCCGGCTTGCAAAACCGCCGCCGTGGCAGGATCGTCGCCGATAATCCAGGCGTCGTATTCCGGGACCATGGTCATCAACTCCGCCTCGGGGACGATTTGCACGAAGTCGGGCACCACGATCTCGGCGCCGCGTTCGGCAAAGACCGGGCGCATCTCATCGACGATCCCGATCATCGGCGGGCAGGTCAGCAGGACCCGCGTCATGGCCGCTGCCCCAGGGCGACGGATTCCGCCAGCGCCCAATCATCCGGCCCGTCGATATCGAGCGACTCCAGCTTCGGCGTCTCGAACAAAAGTGGCTTTTCGCCAATCCGGGCCTGTGTCGCGGCAAAGCTGTCGCGCGTGAAGATGTAAAGGTTCGAGTTTTCTTCGAACCACGGCTCAAGGTCCTGCGTGCGGATCAGGTTGTTGGGGTCATGATTCACGGGCGAGGCGTCTTCGCGGTAGAACCGCGACTGAACGCGGTTGGCGGTGAAGAGGCTGTCCGCAGTGCCCTGCTTTGCGGCCTCGGAATAAGCGGCAAGGGCCCGACGCACCGTATCACCCGACAAAAGCGGGTTTGTGGTGTGGGTCATGACGTAGGCATCCGCCGCAACGTTGGCCAGATCGTCCGCTATCACAAGGTTCATCGAAACATGATCGCCGCAGATCTCGGCCGGGCGCTCGCGCAGCCGGACCTTGCCGCGAGTGTTGAGCGCGCCCAACCCCGCCGCATCAAGCTCGGCATGGGCGTCGGTGTTGATGATGATCTCGTCGATCTCATCCATGGCAATCAAGGTCGACAGCATCCACTGATACAGAGGCTTGCCCGCAAAGATCGCGAAGTTTTTCGACTTAACGCGGGCGCTATGTGCCTTCATCGGTAACAGAGCGACAATTCGATCGGCCATTGGCAGTCCTTTCAACGCGGGTAGTAGTAGCGCTCGCGCATCTCGCGCGAAACTTTGCGGTGCTGGCGGGCACCGCGATAGGTGCCGAAGTATTGGCACGTTCTGAAGCGGACGATTTCACGTAACAGCGATAGGGAGCCCCGCTGGGCCATCGTGCCGTCTCGGCGGGCTTCTTGAAAGTCGAGCCAGATCCCAGCGGATGTATAGCGGATCAACTCACTCAGACCGAACCGGACCTCTGGCATGATTTTCTGCATGGCCAACGCCTCGCGTTCATAGCGCGTGGTCACGCGCGGCCAGGTTTCTTCGTGGATGTGTTCCACAGGCGCCTCCGCGACATAGCCAATGGCATGACCCTTTTCGACCAGCGCCTTGGCCATCACCAGGTCTTCGAGGCCTGTGACCTCTTCATCGAAGGGGTGCGCGCGCCAAGTCTCTGCGTCCAGCGCGGAGTTGGCGTTGTTGCAGAAGAACCCGTCCTGCGGCACCGAAGACTGCGCGGGGAAGTATTTCTGGAACAACATCTCTTCGGAAAACTTGGTGATCCCGTCGCGACCGATCTGGCGCCCATAGGTATAGACAACCCCATCGCTGCCAATCGGATCGATCAGGCGCTGGAGCCAATCCTCAACCGTCGGAATGCAGTGACCAGACAGGAACACAAGAACATCCCCCTTAGCCGCCGCGCAGCCGCGATTGAGCGAGCGTCCAAATGTGAACTCGGATTTCTCGATCCGCTCGATCCGGCAACCGTGGCCTTCCGCGATATCGACCGTTCCGTCATCGGATCCGGAATCGACCAGGATCGTTTCAAACGACACACCGGTTTGCCGGGCGACCGCGTCCAGGGCGTCGCCCAGCCAGCGCGCCTCATTGTAGGTTCGGATAATGATGCTGGCATCCATCCAACAGGATCCAAGCCACTGCTCGTTGTTTTTCGTGGGCCTACCTTATGCCCAGGGCGGCGTGAAGGGCACCTGGTCTGCGCGTCTCAGACGTCGCAGCGCTGTTGCAAGGCCGCAGCAACCCGAAAACCGGTGCTTAGCGCGATGGACCGAGCCGTTTCCTGACGCTGTTGCGCAGGCGGGCTAGGACCCCGGGCTTGGGTTGCGCAGGTTGGAACGCCCGTTCCACCGCGCGGGCGAAGACGTCATCTGCCACGGGTTCGGCAAAGGCCACGAAGTTGCCCCAGGCGTCGCCGGGGATGTCGCACGGCCATTTCTGGATCCATTTCCAGCTGTGCCGGATGCCATAGCGATCGATGGGATGCCATTCGCTGACCCACAGGGAATATCCCAGATCGGCGAAGACCGACGCAAGATCGCCACTTGAATACCCGTTGCCTTGGGTCTTGCCATCTTCGAACTCGGCCACCACGGCGCGGGGGCGCACGGCTGCGAAATCAAGGCCCTTGAGCACCGACATCTCATGCCCCTCGACATCGATTTTCAGGAAGTCGATCCGGTCGATGCCGTGTTCCGCGCGCACGTGGTCCAACGTCGTGGTCGAGATCTGCGCGATTTCCTCATGACTGTCGCGAAAGGCGCTGAGGCCGCTGATCCCTGTGCTTTCGTTAGAGGCATAGAACGGCACGCCGTCTGCCACCGTATCGCTGACTGCTTTGTCCGATACGGTTACCTTGGCGTATTTCTCAGGGTCGGCACTGATCGCCGCATCCAGTTTGGCGCGGTTTGCCGGATCAGGCTCAAAGGCGAAAACGGTCCAGTCGGCACGCGCGAAGGGCTCTAGCGAACTGCCGGTATGGGCGCCGACGTCGATCATGATCCCGGGTGTGCGGTCTGCGCCAAGCGCATGGAAGACCAGCGCGCATTCGTCGAAATTTGCGGACTGTTCGCGCGTGAATGGGTCTTTGCCCGGGCGCGGTGCCGTTTGTGCCTGTACCATTGGTGCGTCCTTTTGCGATCGCTTGACGTAGCTATGCCAGAACCTGCGCGAACTGCAACGCACCCTGGTACCAAGACGCTGGCGATCCCGCGAGGACTTGAACCCCGAACCTAGTGCTTAGAAGGCACTTGCTCTATCCAGTTGAGCTACGGGACCGCACGCGTGTCGGTGTAGCGGTCTGGTCATGATGGGGCAAGCAGAGCCATTGGCCCGACCGTCACATCCAAACCGAAGGAAAGCGCGCTTGCCGGACACGTTGGCCCGGGGCTGTCGAATCGCGGGTGTGCCCGATGCTACCTTCGCGTAACCGACAGCATCTAGCGCAGCTTGCCTGCACTGGGATGAGCGGAATTGTCACATGCCAGGCGCGAACCCCGTCCTGCGACAGTTTGCGGAGATGCCATCTCCCACCCTGTCGTGCTTTACCCTTAAGTCACGAAAATGCCTTGATTTATCTTCATACATTGACACTTATTTTCAGATTTCCATTTGGCTGTGTAATTAGTTTACAGAAAAACGCTGAAAAATCAAAACTATAGAAGATAGTTTTCAATTCATGTTATAATGCACGTGAAGAAAGCGTTGATCGACGCGCATGTCGCCACCGTGATGCCGCTTTTTCGGATGACCCATTTACGGCCAAGGTGAGGACCCCAATGACCGCAGATATCCCCCAGACCGACGCTGCCCCCACGTATCCTCCGTCCGACGCATTCGCCAAGAATGCCCACGCGGACAAGGCAACCTACGACGCCATGTATGCGGCGTCGATTGCCGACCCGGATGCCTTCTGGGGGGAACACGGCAAGCGGGTCGACTGGATTAAGCCCTATTCCAAGGTCAAGGATGTGGACTACAGCTTTGGCAACGTCTCGATCAAATGGTTCGAAGACGGCACGCTGAACGTGGCCGCAAACTGTGTCGACCGGCATCTGGCCACGCGCGGGGATCAGACGGCCATCATCTGGGAGCCTGACGATCCCAACGATGAGGCGATGCACATCACCTACAAGGATCTGCACCGCTCGGTCTGCAAGATGGCCAACATTCTTGAGGATCTGGGCGTGCGCAAAGGCGACCGGGTGATCCTGTATCTTCCGATGATCCCCGAAGCGGCCTATGCGATGCTCGCCTGCGCCCGGATCGGCGCGATCCATTCCATTGTCTTCGCGGGCTTTTCACCCGACGCCTTGTCGGCGCGCATCAACGGCTCGGACGCCAAGGTTGTCATCACCGCCGACTATGCCCCGCGGGGCGGGCGACAGACACCGCTGAAGGCCAATGCAGACGCGGCCTTGCTGCACTGCAAGGACACGGTCAAGTGCCTGGTGGTCAAGCGCACGGGCGGCCAGACGACCTGGGTCGACGGGCGTGACTTCGATTATAACGAGATGGCGCTTGAGGCGGACGACCACTCCATGCCGGTGGAGATGGATGCCGAGGACCCGCTGTTCATTCTCTACACATCCGGCTCGACTGGTCAGCCAAAGGGCGTTGTGCATACGACTGGCGGCTATCTTGTGTTCGCCTCGATGACGCATCAGTACACATTCGATTACCATGACGGTGACGTCTTCTGGTGTACGGCGGACGTCGGATGGGTCACAGGGCACAGCTATATCGTCTATGGCCCGCTGGCCAATGGCGCGACAACGATCATGTTCGAAGGCGTGCCGACTTTCCCTGATGCGGGCCGGTTCTGGGCCGTTTGCGAAAAGCATAAGGTGAACCAGTTCTACACCGCGCCCACGGCGATCCGCGCGCTGATGGGGCAGGGGAACGAATTTGTCGAAAAGTACGACCTGAGCGACCTGAAACTTCTCGGAACCGTGGGCGAACCGATCAACCCCGAGGCGTGGAACTGGTACAATGATGTTGTGGGTAAGGGCAAATGCCCCATCGTCGACACCTGGTGGCAGACCGAGACCGGGGGCCACCTGCTGACGCCACTGCCCGGGGCCACAGCGACCAAGCCCGGCTCGGCGCAGCAACCCTTCTTCGGGGTGCAGCCGGTGGTGCTTGATCCGCATACCGGCCAGGAGATTGATCGGACCGAGTGCGAGGGCGTGCTCTGCCTGAAAGACAGCTGGCCCGGACAGATGCGCACCGTCTGGGGCGATCACGAACGGTTCGAGAAGACGTATTTCAGCGATTACAAGGGCTACTACTTCACCGGTGACGGCTGCCGCCGCGATGCGGATGGTGACTACTGGATCACGGGCCGGGTCGATGACGTGATCAACGTCTCGGGCCACCGGATGGGCACGGCGGAAGTGGAAAGCGCTTTGGTCGCCCATGCCAAGGTCGCCGAGGCCGCCGTGGTCGGCTACCCGCACGACATCAAGGGGCAGGGCATCTATTGCTACGTCACCCTGATGAATGGGATCGAGCCCACCGAGGAGTTGCGCAAGGAACTTCGCACCTGGGTTCGGACTGAGATTGGCCCCATCGCCGCACCGGATCTGATCCAGTGGGCACCGGGCCTGCCCAAGACACGGTCCGGCAAGATCATGCGCCGCATCCTGCGCAAGATCGCCGAGAACGACTATGGATCGCTGGGGGACACCTCGACGCTGGCTGAACCGGCGGTGGTGGATGATCTCATCGAAAACCGCATGAACAAGGCATAAAACCCCGCGCCGACCCCGCGATGGGTCGGCGCAACCTACTGAAAATCCGGGAGGAAACCCCAATGGATGGTGGCGTTACACCAAACGCGGCTTCGGCCGTGCTGATACTGCTCGGCCCGCCGGGCGCCGGAAAAGGCACCCAGGCGCGCATGCTGGAGGAAAAGTTCGGGCTGGTTCAGCTCTCAACCGGTGACCTACTGCGCGCCGCCGTGGCCGCGGGCACCGAGGCGGGCCGCCAGGCGAAATCGGTGATGGAAGCGGGCGGTCTTGTAAGTGACGAAATCGTCCTCGCCATCCTCAAAGATCGCCTCGCCGAGCCCGATGTGAGCGCCGGTGTCATCCTCGATGGGTTCCCGCGCACCACGGTTCAGGCCGAGGCGCTGGACCGCCTATTGGACGAGTCGGGTCAGCGCGTAAACGCCGCCGTCTCGCTCGAGGTCGACGACGATGCCATGGTGACGCGGATTTCGGGACGTTTCACCTGTGGTGACTGCGGAGAGGGGTATCATGATACCTTCAAAGCCCCGCAAGTCGTTGATACTTGTGACAAATGCGGCAGCACCAACATGAAGCGCCGGGCGGATGACAATGCAGAAACTGTCGCAGCGCGACTTGATGCATATCATAAACAGACCGCCCCACTCATCGCCTACTACGACCAATGCCGCGCGCTAAAGCGCGTCAATGCCATGGGCGCGATCGACGATATCGCCCATGAACTCGGCCAGATCGCCAAGGCGATCACGGCCTGACTGGAAACGCCTATTGCCCCTGTTCCGAGGGTGGTGGGTCTGGAGGAACCCTTAGAGGAGGATTCATCACGTGTCGGATCAATCAACACAGCCCGCCAAAGCGGCGGAAACTGACAAAGGGTATTGGGCGGCCAACGTCCGTATCATTTTGGTGAGCCTCGTCATTTGGGCGGTGGTCTCATTCGGCTTCGGCATCCTGCTGCGGCCCATGCTGTCCGGTATTTCGGTCGGCGGTACCGATCTTGGCTTCTGGTTCGCCCAGCAAGGCTCGATCCTCGTCTTTCTGGGCCTGATCTTCTTCTACGCCTGGCGGATGAACCGTCTCGATCGTGAATACGGCGTCGAAGAAGAATAGGAGCCCTGAGGGACAATGGACCAGTATACACTTAACTTGCTGTTCGTAGGCGCGACCTTCGCGCTCTACATCGGCATCGCGGTGTGGGCCCGGGCGGGCTCGACATCGGAATTCTACGCCGCCGGTCGCGGCGTTCACCCGGTCACCAACGGTATGGCGACAGCAGCGGACTGGATGTCGGCGGCCTCGTTCATCTCGATGGCGGGCCTCATCGCCTTCACCGGTTATGACAACTCATCTTTCCTGATGGGCTGGACCGGCGGCTATGTGCTGCTTGCACTGCTTCTCGCACCTTACCTGCGGAAGTTCGGCAAGTTCACGGTGCCGGAATTCATCGGCGATCGCTTCTACAGCCCCACGGCCCGCATGGTCGCGGTGCTCTGCCTGATCGTGGCCTCGGTCACATACGTGATCGGTCAGATGACGGGCGTCGGCGTTGCATTCTCGCGCTTCCTTGAGGTCGACAACTCCACCGGTCTCTTCATCGGTGCGGCGGTCGTCTTCGCCTATGCGGTGTTCGGCGGCATGAAAGGTGTGACCTACACCCAGGTTGCTCAGTACTGCGTGCTGATCACGGCCTACACCATTCCGGCGATCTTCATCTCGCTGCAGCTGACCGGCAACCCGATCCCGGGTCTGGGCCTGTTCAGCGAATACACGCCGGGCGGCGAGGCATCGGGTCTCTACCTGCTCGAGAAACTGGACCTTGTGGTGCAGGATCTTGGGTTCGCCAGCTATACCGAACACCACGCGAACACGTTGAACATGGTTCTGTTCACGCTGTCGCTGATGATCGGTACTGCGGGTCTGCCCCACGTCATCATCCGCTTCTTCACCGTTCCCAAAGTGGCCGACGCACGTTGGTCCGCTGGTTGGGCGCTGGTGTTCATTGCACTGCTGTACCTCACGGCTCCGGCTGTTGGTGCCATGGCTCGGATGAACATCATCGATACCATCTACAACAACGGTATCAGTGAAGAGCCCATCGAGTACGAGGCACGCCCCGACTGGATGAAAAACTGGGAAGTGACCGGTCTTCTGAAGTTCGAAGACAAGAACGGTGACGGCCGCATTCAGTTCTACAACGACAAGTCCGAAGCCTTTGCAGCCCAAGCTGCCGAGCGTGGCTGGGCCGGGTCGGAGCTGAACGTGAACCGTGACATCCTGGTGCTTGCCAACCCCGAGATCGCCCGTCTTCCGGGCTGGGTCATCGCCCTTGTCGCAGCCGGTGGTCTTGCCGCCGCCCTGTCGACCGCGGCTGGCCTTCTGCTCGCGATCTCAAGCTCGGTCAGCCACGACCTCTTCAAGGGTCAGCTGACGCCGAATATCTCGGAAAAGAACGAGCTTCTGACGGCGCGGATCTCAATGGCGGTGGCCATCGGTGTCGCGACCTACCTTGGGCTTAACCCACCGGGCTTTGCGGCCCAGACGGTGGCGCTGGCCTTCGGCTTGGCAGCAGCCTCGATCTTCCCAGCCTTGATGATGGGCATCTTCTCGAAGCGCATCAACAACAAGGGCGCGGTTTGGGGGATGACTGTCGGTCTGGTGGTAACGCTGGTCTACATCTTCCTGCACAAGGGGTGGTTCTTCATCCCGGGCACCAACACCTTCGACGATAGCGACCCACTGCTGCTCAGCATCAAGTCGACATCGTTCGGTGCGGTCGGTGCCATGCTGAACTTCGCCACGGCCTACTTCGTGTCCCATGCGACCGAAGATACGCCGGACGAAATCAAGGAACTGGTCGAAAGCGTCCGGGTGCCGCGTGGCGCCGGTGCGGCAGCGGCCGACCACTAAGCGAACCGGTGGGGCGTGCGGATGTGCGTGCCCCGTCCGATCTGACACGGCTCCGCCCCTTGGCTCTCTCCCGGCCAGGGGGCGGTTCCGCGACAAGGACGCGCTTTGGAGACGATGCATGTTGGACGTTGCCGACACGTTTGAGACCTTCCTCGCCTCGATCCACCCCTATGACACTTTTGAATCAGATGACCTGGCCCGCGTTGCCGCGCTATTCGAGATGCGCGATGTCGCGGCTGGCGACGTTATCTACGACAGCGGAGCCGAGCTTGCGGGCCTCCACCTGATCGCCTTGGGCGAGGTGGAGGTCATGGATGCCGAGGGCACCCAGATCTCGCACCTCAAACCCGGCAACAGTTTTGGTGAACGCGGGCTGTTGCGCGACGGGATCGCCGTCACCTCGGCGCGGGCCGTGACGGATGTGCGCGTCCACATCCTGCCAGCGGGTGACTTCCACGCACTGATGGAGACGCACGCGCCGTTCTGCACGTTCTTCACCCGCGGGTCCGAGCGCGCGATTGCGCCACGCCCCGATGATCTGACCACCACGCGGGTCGAGACGATCATGACGCGCGATCCGCTGACCTGCGCGCCGGATACGACGATCCTCGAGGCCGCGCGGATGATGCGCGATGCGCGGGTGTCGTCGCTGTGTGTGGTGGAGGCGGGGCGGCTCGTCGGCATTGTCACGATCCGCGACCTGAGCGGGCGGGTGCTGGCTGAAAACCGGCCAACGGATGGGCCCGTGTCCACCGTGATGACGGCGGATCCCGAGACATTGCCACCCACGGCCATCGGGTCGGACGTGCTGCACGCGATGATGGAGCTGCATATCGGGCACATCCCGATTGCCGAGCGTGGCACGCTGGTGGGCATCGTCACGCAAACCGATCTGACGCGTCTTCAGGCGGTGAACTCCGCTTACCTTGTGGGGGACATATCTAAGGCGCAGGACGCCGAAGAGATCGCCAAGGTAACCGCCCGCATCCCGCAGCTGCTGGCCCAGCTCGTGGGCGCGGGGAACCGCCATGATGTGGTGACGCGGCTGATCACCGATATTGCCGATGCTGCCACCCGGCGCCTGCTGAAACTGGCCGAGGAAAATCTGGGGCCGCCGCCGGTGCCCTACCTTTGGCTCGCCTGCGGCAGCCAAGGCCGGCGTGAGCAAACCGGTGTTTCGGACCAGGACAACTGCCTGATCCTAGATGATAGCGTGTCCGAGGCGGATGACGCCTATTTCGCCGACCTCGCCAAGTTTGTGAGCGACGGCCTCGACACCTGCGGTTATGTCTATTGCCCCGGCGATATGATGGCGACGGCCCCGCGCTGGCGGCAGCCGGTGAAGGTGTGGCGCAGCTATTTCGACGGCTGGATCGCCACCCCGAACCCCGAGGCGCAGATGCTGGCCTCGGTCATGTTTGACCTGCGGCCCATCGGGGGGACACGCAGCCTGTTTGACGACCTGCAAGAGCAAACCCTTGCCATGGCGTCGAAAAATTCGATTTTTGTCGCCCATATGGTGGCCAATTCGCTGAAGCACCGCCCGCCTTTGGGCCTGCTTCGCGGTTTTGCCACCGTCCGGTCCGGCGAACACAAAAACCAGATCGACATGAAGATGAACGGCGTTGTCCCCATCGTCGATCTCGCCCGCCTCTACGCTCTCATGGGCGCGGTTGAACCGGTGAACACCCGCGCCCGGCTGGAAGCGGCGGCGGAGGCCGGATCGGTCAGCAAAAGCGGCGCGCAGGATCTGCTCGACGCCTATGATCTGATCGCGCAAACTCGGCTGGAACATCAGGCGCGGCAGATCGGGGCGGGGGAGGCCCCGGACAACTATCTGGCCCCAACCGCGCTGTCGGATTTTGAACGCAGCCACTTGCGCGATGCCTTTGTCGTGGTGCGCACGATGCAATCGGCGGTGGGGCAGGGGAAAGGCACGCTCGGCTAGACACCCCCGCGGGAGAGGAGGCCCGCAGGCATGTTTCTGGAACTAATCGCCACGTTTATAGCGGGCTTCGCCGGTGCGGGCGCGATGATGCTCATCAATCGCATTCTCGGAGGGCGCCTGCCGCGCTGGCTGACGCCAGTGGCCGCTGGCGGCGCAATGCTGGCCGCAACGATTGCCAACGAGTACGGCTGGTATGAGCGCACGGTGGCGTCCATGCCCGAAGGGATGGAGGTCGCCACCGCTGTCGAAGAAAGCGCGTTCTACCGCCCCTGGACCTACATCGCCCCGTATACGAGCCGCTTCATCGCGGTGGACACGGCTTCGGTCCGCACCAACGATGCGCTGCCGGGCCAGCGTATGGTCGATCTGGTGATCTACGGGCGCTGGGCGGCGGTGACCAAGCTACAAGTGCTGGTGGATTGCGAGGGGAACCGCCGTGCGGACCTGATCGACGGGATTTCGCTTGCGGAAAACGGTGAGGTGATCGGCGCGCAATGGATCGACCTCGAACCCGGCGATCCGGTGGCCGACCTCACCTGTCAGGCCGGGGTGTAGGCCGATGGCAAGCCTCAGCCTCCGGATCCGCATCCTGCTGTTCTTCGCGCTCCTCGGCCTTGGCTCCCTCACCATCCTCGCCGCCGCGCTCTACTTTGGCCACGGTCGTGCGGGCGACAGCGTAGCCTCCGGTTTCATAAACGCGGGCCTGATCGCGGGCTTCGGCATCGCCGGCCTCACCGTCGCGATCTGGCTTCTCTTCGACGAAAACGTCGCCAAGCCCATCGAACGCCTCGCCGCTGACCTGCGCACCCGAGCCCATACTGACGTCGACAGCGAAATCGACCATGCCCCGGCAAAGTACCTGGGCGACCTCGGCCAAGCCGCCGCCGCGCTCAGCACGCGGTTGGGCGATAGCAACATCCGCGCCGCTGAACAGATCGCTATCGAGACCGCGCGCCTCACCGCAGAGCGCCAGCAACTCACTGCGGTGCTGTCGGAAATCCCCGTCGCCGTCCTGACAATCAGCCCCGATCATCGCATCGTCCTCTACGATGGCCAGGCCGCCCACGCGCTGGAACCCGTGCGCCCGCTTTGCCTGGGCCACTCGATCTTCGAGTATCTGGAAGGCGACCCGATCACCCGCGCGCTCGAAGACCTGACGAGCGAACACAAAAGCACCGCCGAGCTGCGCCTTTCCACCGCCGACGGCACCCGCGTGTTTGAGGCCAACCTTCGCCTCCTCGGCGAAAACGCGGGCTACATGCTGACCCTGCAGACCGAGCCTGACGCAACCGCACAACGCCCCCTCGTCTTCGACTTCGGCCTCTTCGACAGCCCCACCAACGCCACCGTCCGCGACACGCCCCTGTCGCAACTGGCCTTCGTGGTGTTCGACACCGAAACCACTGGCCTCCTTCCCGAAAAGGATGAGGTCGTGCAGATCGGCGCTGTCCGCGTGATGAATGGCCGCCTCGTGGAAGGCGAAACCTTCGACATGCTGGTGAACCCCTGCCGCAAGATCCCCGCCACCTCCACCGCCGTCCACGGCATCTCCGACGACATGGTCGCCGATGCGCCCACGATGGACACCGCCGGCCAGCGCTTTCACCAGTTCGCCCGCGACGCCGTGCTTTGCGCCCATAACGCACCCTTCGACATGGCCTTCATGCAGCGCTGGGCGAAAGGCGCGGGCAAAACCTGGGACAACCCGGTGATGGACACCGTCCTCCTGTCCGCCGTTCTGTTCGGGGCCAGCGCAGAACACACGCTCGACGCCATCGCCGACCGGCTGGCCGTCACTATCCCCGAGGTCGTGCGCCACACGGCGCTGGGCGATGCCTACGCCACCGCCGCCGTCCTGCTGAAGATGCTGCCCATGCTGGAAGCGCGCGGTTTTTCGACATTCGGCGCGGCATTGAGCGAAATGCAAAAGCACACCCGCATTCTGCCCGATCTCAACACCGCCTGAGTGTCGCGGATCATGATAGTTTCGTGACACCCCCGCGCATTCGCACTATGTCTGCCACAAGCTGCCACGCCACGGATTCGGAGCCACCGCCCGATGCGAGATATGCCGCCCGCGCATCCGTTCGACGACGACAAACTGCGTGAGGAATGCGGGGTTTTCGGGGTCATCGGCCCCCCGGACGCCGCAAGCTTCGTGGCTTTGGGCCTTCATGCTCTGCAACATCGCGGGCAAGAGGCTGGCGGCATTGTCACCCATGATCCTGAACAAGGGTTTAACTCCGCCCGCCGCTTTGGCTACGTCCGCGATAATTTCACCAACCAATCGGTGATGGACACTCTGCCCGGCCCGCTGGCCATCGGCCACGTGCGCTATTCCACCGCCGGGTCCAAGGGCAACACCCAGATCCGCGATGTGCAGCCCTTCTTTGGTGAGTTCTCCATGGGCGGGGCGGCGATCGCCCATAACGGCAACATCACCAACGCCGTTGCTCTGCGGCGGGAGTTGATCGAGCGCGGCTCGATCTTCCAGTCCTCATCCGACACCGAGTGCATCATCCACCTGATGGCCCGGTCCCTGCAGCGCGACATCCCCGAGCGGATGAAAGATGCGCTCCGCCGCGTGGAAGGGGCGTTCTCCATCGTCGCGATGACGCGGACCAAGCTGATCGGCGTGCGCGATCCGCTGGGTGTCCGACCGCTCGTCCTGGGCAAGATCGGCGATGGTTGGGCGCTGAGTTCCGAGACCTGTGCCCTCGACATCATCGGCGCCGAGTTCGTGCGCGAGATCGAGCCGGGCGAGATGGTCGTGATCACTGACCAGGGTGTCAAATCCCACCGCCCGTTCGAGCCCAAACGCCCGCGTTTCTGCATCTTCGAACACGTCTACTTTTCACGCCCCGACAGCATCCTTGGCGGTCAGTCTGTCTATGAAACCCGCCGCCAGATCGGCGTAGAACTGGCCCGTGAGGCGCCTGTAGAGGCCGACCTTGTCTGCCCCGTCCCCGACAGCGGCACACCTGCGGCCATCGGCTATAGCCAGGAAAGCGGCATCCCTTACGCCATGGGCATTATCCGCAACCAGTACATGGGCCGTACTTTCATCGAGCCCACCGAACAGATCCGCAATATGGGCGTGCGGCTGAAGCTGAACATCAACCGGGCGCTGGTGCAGGGCAAACGGATCGTCTTGGTAGATGACAGCGTGGTGCGCGGCACCACCTCGATCAAGATCCGCGAAATGATCCTGGATGCCGGCGCCAAGGAAGTTCATTTCCGCATCGCCAGCCCACCGACCGCCTGGCCCTGTTTCTACGGCGTCGACACGCCGCAACGCGAGAAACTGCTCGCCGCGTCGATGAGCGAGGATGAGATGTGCGCCCATCTGGGCGTCGACAGCCTGCGCTTCATCTCGCTCGATGGGCTCTACCGTGCGGTGGGCGAGGCCAAGGGGCGCGATCCAAAGGCGCCACAGTATTGTGATGCCTGCTTCTCGGGGGCCTATCCGGTGGAACCTGCTGATATGATTGAAAAAGGTTTCACGCTGGCCGCGGCGGAGTAATCCCACCCACGCTGGGTTATGTTCATAGAATAGCCACATTTCCGTCCATAAAACGCATGTGACCTGTGCGGACCGGACGGATCAGATGAGCTTTTCAATCAACGACATCAAATGGGGCACACCGACACTTGGCGAAGACGGCGGCGTTGTGACATGGGCGTCGTCGATCAATTCCGGCCTGTCCTATGACACCAACCTCTACAGCCAATCCGATTTCGATGACGCGCTTGAAGCCGCGTTTCAGGCCTGGGAAGACGTGGCCGATATCGACTTTGTCGAGGTGGGATCGCTGGCATCGTCGTCGATTGACATCGAAATGGGGCCCTTGGCGGGGTCGACGGTGGGCTTGGCCAGCTCCTCCTATTGGGTGTTGCCGGGGACGGATCAGTTCTTCTCATCCGAAATCACGCTCGACAGTAATGAGACCTGGGCCCCGTTTGGGGAAACGGATCTGAGTTTCTACGCCGTTGCCCTGCATGAGATTGGGCATGCCATCGGGCTGCGCCATGTGAACGACAGCTCCGAGATCATGAACAGCGTGATCCGTGCCGATGACCTCGGCGATGGCGACATCGCCGGGGCGCAGGCCCTTTACGGCGTTGCCGACGGGGCCGTTTCGGTCGCTCCGCCCCCTGGGTCGGCCAGCCTCGCGTCATCCAGCACGCCACCCTCGTTTTCGCCCGATACCGGCGGGGACGATGGCGGTGGCGGGGCCGGGGGGCTGCTTGGGCTGCTTTTGGCGGCGATTGCCGGGATCTTTGGATTTGGGGGCGGTGCGGGGGTGGTCCTGCTCGCCGGAGCCTCGCCCGAAGAGGAAGAGGACGGCGACGAGATCGATCTGGCGGCAATCCTGCCCACGCTTGATCCGATGGATGAGGACGCCCCGTTTGAGATCGGTGTCTATGCCCATGTGCATGATGCCGCGGACTGTGGCGGGGCCTGTGGCTGCCCCGAACATGCGCAGGCTTATGATGAAAGCATTGGTGCCTGTATCTAGGGTGGCAAGGCACAGCCAAGTTGCGCCGAACCTGACGGAGGCCACAGGTGACAAACGCTAGGCCCCTCACACCCGCACACCCTTGACCTTCGCGGCGCTTCACCGCACATCGCGGCCATGAGTGAACAGATTGCCCTGATTACCGGCGCGTCCCGCGGCCTTGGCGCGGCCTTGGCCGTCGCGCTGGCGCCCACGCATCACATCGTGGCCGTCGCCCGCACAACCGGTGCCTTGGAAGAGGTCGACGATCGCATCCAGGCGGCGGGCGGATCGGCAACGCTGGCCCCGATGGATATCACCAATGCCGATGCGATGACCCACATGTGTGGCTCGCTGCAAAACCGGTGGGGGCATGTGGATTTGTGGGTCCATACGGCAGTTCACGCGGCCCCTTTGTCACCAGCGGGGCATATAGGACGCAAGGATTGGGACAAAAGCGTTGCCATCAATATCACGGCGACAAGCGTGCTGATCCCGCTGGTTGAGCAATTGCTGCTGGCTGCACCCGCGGGAACGGCGCTGTTTCTGGATGACCCGCGCGCAGGCGAGAAGTTCTTTGGCGCCTACGGTGCGACCAAGGCCGCCCAGATCGCGCTGGCGCGCAGTTGGCAGGCCGAGACGGTGAAGATCGGGCCGCGCGTGTTGATTGAAACACCAAAGCCGATGCCCACGGCCACGCGCGCGCGGTTTTTCCCCGGTGAAAACCGCGACGCCCTGACCCCGCCCGCGGATGTGGCGCAAACGCTGGTCGCGCAGTTGTGACACCGCCCGAGGATCCGGCCGCGCCCGACCATATCGGCCTGAACCTCGTGCGCGCGGCCGAGGCGTGGGAGAAGGACTTTAACGCCCGGATGGTCGCGGCGGGGCACACCGTCTTTGCGGACGCCCGGTCCCGCGTTATCCGCTATATCGGATGGGCCGGTATTGATCAGGCGCGCCTTGCAGGGCTGTCGGGGATGACTAAACAGGCGGTGAATGTGCATCTGGATGGGCTGGAGGCGGCGGGCCTTGTTGCGCGCGTGGCCTCGCCCAGCGATGCCCGTCAAAAGCGCGTGGTCTTTACCGAGGCAGGTCTTGCCATGTTGGCCGATGCCGACCGGATCAAGGGCGAGGTCGAGGCCGACTATGTGCGCCGCATCGGAAGCAAGCCGTTCGCCGACTTGCGGAATGCGCTGCGGGCGCTGGTGGCGGATCATCAATGAAATTGACGACCTCTCCTGCATGCGGTATCGTCAATTAAATTGACGAAAGCCCTTTGCCCATGCCGAGCCTCATCCGCCAGACACCTCACCGCGACACCGAGGCGCTTTATGCCGCCATGGCCGGAACCTGGCATTCCACAGTGCAGAGGCTTGGCTATGGCGCGGCCTACCGCCAGTTCTTTGCGGCGTGCGGGCCAGCGTCCCATAGCGTCATCGCCGATCTGGGCACCGGGTCGGGGGCGTTTGTTGAGGCCTATCTCGACACCTGCGCCGACGGGCCCGCGCGTTGCACTCTGGTCGATACCTCGCCAGCGATGCTGGAGGTCGCGGTTCGGACGGTCGGCAGGCATGGTGTGGCGACGGACAGCGTCTGCGCGGGAGTCGGAGGGGAGGTGTTACCGCCCAACACATGTGACGCGGTTCTTGCTGCGCATGTGATCGAACACCTTCCTGATCCGGTTGCGGCGTTGGAGTGGTGCCGTTCGCGGCTTGTCGTGGGTGGTGCGCTTTATCTGGCGATCAGCCGCCCGCATTGGTGCACGGCGCTATTGCGTTGGAAATGGGGGCATCGCGCCTATCGCCCGGCGGATGTGGTGGATCTGCTCGCGCAAGCGGGCTTTTCCGACATTCGCCACATCCCGTTCCGCCACGGCCCGCCCAGCCGCACGAGTGCTGCATATCTCGCCACCGCGCGCTGAGCGCTGCTTGCCGCGCCCCGCAGGCTGAAATAGGAAGGTCGTGCAAGCGAGCGGGGCCCTGTACATGCGTATTCTGATCACCAATGACGACGGCATCAACGCGCCGGGTCTGAAGGTCATGGAAGCCATCGCCTCTGAGATCGCCGGCCCGGACGGTGAGGTCTGGATCGTGGCGCCTGCGTTTGAACAATCCGGCGTTGGGCACTGCATCAGCTATACCCATCCGACCATGCTGGCCGAGCTGGGTGCGCGCCGGTTTGCGGCCGAAGGCACGCCCGCGGATTGCGTGCTTGCAGCGCTGTCCCACGTGATGAAGGACGCGCCGCCCGACTTGGTATTGTCTGGCGTCAATCGGGGCAACAACGCCGCTGAGAATGTCTTGTATTCCGGCACGATAGGCGCGGCTATGGAGGCAGCACTTCAGGGCCTGCCTGCGATCGCCCTCAGCCAGTTCTACGGCCCCGAAAACGTGGATCTGGAAGACCCGTTTGAAGCGGCGGTGGCCACCGGCGCAGACACGGTGCGCAAGCTTCTGGACCACGCGCTGTGGGACGATGCCGATTATCGCCTGTTCTACAACGTGAACTTCCCGCCGCTGCCGGCAGGCGCGGTCAAGGGGGTGCGGGTGACGACGCAGGGGTTCCGCCGGAACACAAAATTCGGCATGGAGCCGCATGTGTCGCCATCGGGCCGGATGTTCATGTGGTTGACCGGCGGTCCGCAGCACGAAGATACCGGTCCGGGCACGGATGTGACCGCCAATGTTGAAGGCTTTGTCTCGGTCACACCACTGCGGGCAGATCTGACCGCTTACGACGCCATAGCACAGCTTAAAGACCAGCTCGAATGACGTCCGAAGACGCAGAGCGCACGATGGCATTCCTCTTTGCCCTGCGCTCACGCGGGGTGCGGGACACACGCGTTCTGGAAGCGATGGAGAAGGTGGATCGCGGTCTGTTTGTCACGGGCGTATTCTCGGACCGGGCTTATGAGGACATGCCGCTGCCGATCTCCTGCGGGCAGACGATCAGCCAGCCATCGATTGTGGGCTTGATGACCCAGGCCCTGAACGTCCAGCCGCGCGACAAGGTGTTGGAGATCGGGACAGGCTCTGGCTATCAGGCGGCGGTGCTCAGCCATCTGGCGCGGCGGGTCTACACGGTTGAGCGGCATCAAAGGCTGGCCCGCGCGGCGCAGGCGCTGTTCACGCGTGAAGGGTTCAACAACATCACCTGTGTGGCCGCCGATGGCAGTCGAGGCTATCCCGAACAGGCCCCCTTTGATCGCATCCTCGTGACGGCGGCGGCGGATGATCCGCCCGGTCCGCTCTTGGCGGAGTTGCGCGAAGGCGGTATCATGGTGCTGCCGGTGGGGCAGTCGGACGCGGTGCAGCAGCTGATCAAGGTGACGCGCACCGAGACGGGCTTTGACTATGAAGAGCTGTTGCCGGTGCGGTTCGTTCCCCTTGTGGAGGGGATGAGCCAGGAGTAGACGCGTGAATGTGGCAGAGCCCGCGACAGACGGGCCGCGATTGAGGGTTGAGCGATGGGAAATCCGAAAATGACCACCCGCAATGGTGTGGCCCTGTTGGCCGTATTGGCGGTTGCAGGCTGTGCGGATGGGTTCGATCTGGACCTGCGCAGCATTGGGGACGGGTTTGATACGTCCGAGTCTGTGCAACAGGTGTCGGCACCGCGACCGCAGCCTGACACGCGCGGCGTGATCTCGTACCCCAACTACCAGGTGGCGCTGGCGCGGCGCGGGGATACGGTGGGCGATGTGGCGGCGCGGATCGGCCTCGATCCAGCTGAACTGGCGTCGTTCAACGGTGTCCGGGATGGCGTGCCGTTGCGCGAGGGGGAAATCCTGGCCCTGCCCAGCCGCGTGGCCGAACCGTCGCCCGCGACCGGCGCGATCGGAACCGGGCCCATCATGCCAGCGGGCACGATCGACGTCTCAACCGTGGCCGGCAACGCGATTGACCGTGCCGGGGGGCAGGTCGCCTCGGCCGCGCCGGTTATTCCGGGACAGCAGACCGGGGCCGAGCCGGTGCGCCACCAGGTGCAGCCGGGCGAGACGGCGTTTTCCATCGCGCGGATCTACAATGTGACGCCACGGGCCCTGGCGGATTGGAATGCGCTGGGCCCGGATTTAGATGTGCGTGCCGGCCAATATCTGTTGATCCCCGTCGCTCTTGATCCGCCGCCCGCAGCGAGCCCCGTACCCCCAGGCCGGGGAAGCGTGGCGCCCGCACCGCCGAGTGCCGCAACGCCCCTACCGGCTGTGGACGCAACGCCGGAGCCCGCACCGACACCTGAATCGCCGCAGATGGCCGAAGAGGCGACGGAAGCATCCGATACCGGTCGGCTGTTGATGCCGGTGGCAGGCAGCGTGATACGGCCCTATGAGGCGGGAAGCAATGACGGGATCGGAATTGCGGCGGCGGCGGGCACGACAGTGCGCGCGGCGGACGCGGGGACGGTGGCAGCGATCACGCAGGACACCGATCAGGTGCCGATCATCGTGGTGCGCCATGCCAACAACCTGCTGACGGTTTATGCGGGCGTCGATGCGATCACCGTTGAGAAGGGCGATACGGTCGGCCGGGGCGACAAGATCGCCGAGGTACGCGATGGCAGCCCGAGCTTCGTACATTTCGAAGTGCGCGAAGGCTTTGACAGCGTCGATCCGATGCCGTTTCTGAACTAGGGTCAGGACCCATTACTCCTACCCCCTCAATGCGTCAGATTTTGTGTCTGACCAAGCTCAGAGCCGCAGGAATAGTGTTTCTATTTCAAGGCTTTGAGCTGCCGTCAGGCGCAAAATCCGACGCACCCTTCGGGCACCGAGAAATGCACGATCTCAGCGGCGTGCTTTTCTCGACATGACAGCCAGTCGTGCCTTTGAAAAGCAAACCTCTGATCTCGCGCATTTTTCGGTGTTGAGGGGGTAGGATCTATGGGTCCTGACCCTAGGCTTGCGTCCATGCGCCTGATCGCTTTGACGGCGCTGACAATGGTGGCTTTTGCGGCGAACTCAATCCTGAACCGGGTTGCGCTGGCCGATGGCTGGGCGGGGCCGTCTGACTTTGCTACCTTGCGACTTCTGAGCGGGGCTTTGGCGCTAGTGGCCCTTGTCTATCTGCGCGGTGGCCGGGTGCTATGGGAGATGGCGGGGCGACCTGCTGGGGCGGCGGCACTCCTCGTCTATATCCTTGGGTTTTCCTTTGCTTACGTGACGCTGGATACCGGCGTCGGGGCGTTGATCTTGTTCGGTGGCGTGCAGGTGACGATGTTTGCAGGCGCGCTGATCGGGGGCGAACGGCCGAGTGCGCAGCGTTGGCTTGGGGCGGTGGTCGCGTTGGCGGGGCTTGTCGCGCTGTGCTGGCCCGCTGGCGCGGTGAGACCAGAGCCGACGGGGGTCGCTTTGATGGCGGCGGCGGCGGTGGGCTGGGGCGTCTATTCCCTGCTTGGCCGGGGAAGCAAAGCGCCCCTCCCTGCAACGGCGGCCAATTTCGCGATTGCGGCGCCGGTGGGTGCTTTGGTTTGGCTGGTGGTACCTGAGGCGTTGCCGATGACGTGGCAGGGGGCTGCGTTGGCCGTGACGTCGGGCGTTGTGACCTCGGGCATGGGCTATGCGCTGTGGTACGCGGTGCTGCCTCGGTTGGAGGCATCCGCGGCGGCTTTGGCGCAGCTCACCGTGCCAGTCATTGCTGCGGCTGGTGGCGCGGTGTTTTTGGGCGAGGTTTTGGGCCTGCGCGCGGTAGTGGCCGGGATGTTGGTGCTGGCAGGCGTGGCTATTGGCTCTAGCGCAAGACCGGTTCCAACGGGTCGTAGGTGATGCCGCCGGTGCCCCAGGCGACATCGGCCAGGCTGTCGGGTTTCACCATGAGCGTTGCCATCTCATCGCGGGTGACAAAGCGGCGGTCGTGGACGACGCCGTCGACGTCTTGCCAAGTGCTGTCGAGTTGACCGGCCAGGATCTCGCATCGGAAGTAGATGTCGATCTGGTGGAAGGTGCTGCGCGGGTCGTGGAATTCATTGACCAGGACAACGTCGCCCACCTCCACCGTCAGCCCGGTTTCTTCGTGGATTTCGCGGATCAGGTTTTCGGGCAGGGATTGTCCAGGTTCGACGCCGCCGCCGGGGGCACAGAGGAGCTTGCTTTGATTGCCGGGCCAGGCGTTGACCAAGAGCAGGCGGTCGTCAGCCATCACGATACCGCGGACGGCGATGCGGGGGCGGGCGGTCATGCGGGGCCCAGCACGCGGTTGACGTGGCCCATCTTGCGGCCCGGGCGGGCCTCCGCCTTGCCGTAGAGGTGGATGGCCGCGCCGGTTTGGGCAATCTCGGGCACGCGCAGGATGTCGTCGCCGATGAGGTTTTCCATTTCCACGTCCGAGTGGCGGCTGCCGTCGCCCAGGGGCCAGCCCGCCACGGCGCGGATGTGCTGTTCGAACTGGTCGATGGTGCAACCGTTCTGTGTCCAGTGGCCGGAGTTGTGCACGCGCGGGGCAAACTCGTTGACGATGAGGCCGGTGGGCGTGACGAAGAGTTCGACGCCGATCACGCCCACATAATCGAGCGCGTTCAGTATCTTGGCGGCAATCAGCACCGCGTCGGATTTCTGCGCGGCCGTCAGGCGGGCGGGAACGCGGGTGGTGCGCAGGATGCCCGCGTCGTGGACGTTTTCGCCCGGATCGAAGACCGCGATCTGGCCGTCCTGGCCCCGCGCGGCGATGACGGAGACCTCGTGGGAGAAGTCGACGAAGCCTTCAAGGATCGCGGGTGCCCCGGCCATGTCGGCCAGCGCCTGATCCGCGTCGCTTGGCGCCATGATCCGCGCCTGCCCCTTGCCGTCATAGCCGAAGCGGCGGGTTTTCAGGATGGCGGGGGTGCCGACGGTGGCGATGGCGGCGGCCAGGCTGGCCGCATCGTCCACTGTCGCGAACGGTGCCGTCGCAAGCCCAGCGTCCTGCAAAAACGTCTTCTCGGTCAGGCGGTCTTGGCTGGTGGCCAGTGCACTACGACCGGGGCGGATCGGGACATGCGCTTCGATCAGGTCGAGCGCGGCGGTGGGCACGTTCTCGAACTCATAGGTGACCACATCGACGCTGGCGGCAAAGCGGGCGAGGGCGTCGTGATCGTCGTAGGGGGCGGTCGTTACCGTTTCGGCGACTTGGCCAGCGGGGGGATGCGCGCCGGGCTCAAAGATGTGGCAGCGCAGGCCCAGCCTTGCGGCGGCGACCGACAGCATCCGGCCCAACTGCCCGCCGCCCAGGATCCCGATCACCGCGCCGGGGGGCAGGGCGTCAGGCATCGGTGGGGGCGTCCGGGATGCTGGCCGACAGATCCGCGCGCCATTGGTCGAGGCGTTGTGAGAGACCTGGGTCGCTGAGCGCGAGGATCCCTGCCGCCATCAACCCCGCATTGGCCGCGCCCGCCGCGCCGATCGCCATGGTGGCCACGGGAAAGCCGCGCGGCATCTGGACGATGGAATAGAGGCTGTCCTGGCCACCGAGGGCCTTGGTCTGAACCGGCACGCCGATGACGGGCAGACGGGTTTTCGATGCCATCATCCCCGGCAGGTGCGCGGCCCCACCGGCACCAGCGATGATGACCTTAAGCCCCCGCGACACGGCGGTTTTGCCATAGTCCCACAAACGGTCGGGGGTGCGATGGGCCGACACGATGCGGACCTCATGCGCCACTTCAAGCTCGTCGAGTATCCGGGCCGCTTCGCTCATGGTTTGCCAATCGGATTGGCTGCCCATGATGATGCCGACATCTGCTGCCATGGCTGTGTGATCCCCTGTGCGTCCCGCCGTTTAAGAGCGGCGCACTATAGCCAGCTTGGCCCGTCAGGCAATGATATCCGGGGTGAGCCGATCCTCGATCATCGCAATCCGGTCCTTCAAGCCCAGCTTTTGCTTTTTCAACCGGCGCAGGGTCAGGGCATCTGCCGTTCCCTTGGCCTCAAGCGCGCTGATCGCCTCGTCCAGATCGCGATGTTCGCGGCGCAACACCTCGAGCTTCATGCGAAGCACCTCTTCGGTCATCATTTCGCTGGCGATGTTCATGCGGGCGACTCACTGTTCACTGGCCCGCTCAAGATAGGGACTATCGGCACGTATTCCAAATCCTGAAACCTTGCAGGCGCTTGATCCGCCACCCATATATCAGGAAATGGTTGCCAGAATGGGGCCATTGCCGACTGTCGCTTGCAAAGGACGTGTCATGACGAAACTGACCCTTGGATCGCATCCCTTTTTGTTGGGGTTCGAACAGCTTGAACGCCTGGTGGAACGCACCGCCAAGAGCGAAGGCAACGGGTATCCGCCCTACAACATCGAACAGACGAGCGAGACGAGTTATCGTATCACCCTGGCCGTGGCTGGGTTTTCCGATGAGGATCTGTCGATAACCATTGAAGATCAACAGCTTGTAGTGCGCGGGCGGCAAGCCGATGACAGCGCAGAGCGGGTGTTTTTGCATCGCGGTATTGCCGCGCGGCAATTTCAACGTAGCTTTGTCCTAGCGGACGGCGTCGAAGTTGCCGGCGCGCGGACCGAGAACGGTCTTTTGCACGTGGATCTGCACCGAGCTGAGCCGGAGCGAGTGGTGCAAACCATTGAAATCAACAAGAAGGGGTGAGCAGATGAATACGCCGTATACCTTTGATGCCAAAGACCGTGACCGCATCGTGTATGTGCGCCCCGTCGCCGTGGCCGAACTGCCGCGCGAGGTGCGTGAACAGGCGATGGGCATGGACACGATCTATGCCGTCCACAACTCGGATGGGGAACGGCTCGCGCTGGTCAAGGACCGCGACATGGCGTTCTTTCTGGCGCGCGAGCACGACTACGCAGCCGTCAACGTCCACTGAAGCCTAGTAGGCGTGGGGCCGTCCGTCCCACGTTTCAAAACATCCCGTCGTCTCGATTGAGAGCGCGTCAAAGCGGCTTTTGAGGCCCTGTGCGGCCTCGTTCACCGTGATTTCGGCTGTGCTCCCACCCATGTCTGTTTGCACCCAGCCGGGATGGTAGACGCCCACGGCGATCCCATCCGTTGTCAAGTCGGTGGCCAGGTTTCGGCCAAGGTTGAGCACCGCGGCTTTTGAGGCGCGATAGATGTAGGATCCGCCCGGTGCCCGCGTGGTTGACCCCATCTGGCTGGAGATGATCGCCACTTTCGCCTTGTTGCGCCGGAGGTTTGGCAGAAGCGCCTGAATCGTCAGGAAAACGCCGGTGACATTGGTGGAGAACCCATCGGCCCAAAGTGCGGCGTCGTAGCCATCGTCGAGCTTTTCCCCTTTGTCGGGATAGATCCCGGCATTGCAGATCAGAAGCGATACGTGCCGGTCGGCGAGGCTTTCGGCCATGGCCTGATGCTGGGCCGGGTCGCGCACATCCAGCGTCAGCCAACCTGGCGCGTCTGTGGCATCGCGCCGTGTCCCAATCACGTCGGCCCCGTCCGCTTTGTAGAGTTGATGCAGCGCGTGCCCGATGCCCCGGTTCGCGCCGGTGATGACAATTGTCATTTCCTGCCCACCCTAGTTGGTCTTGGATTTCGGAATGAAGGGCAGGGGGGCCACCGGCACCCCGTCTTCGAGAAGCTTCTTGGCCTCTTCGGGTTTCGCTTCGCCATAGATCGCGCGTTCTGGCGCGGTGCCCTCATGTATCGCGCGGGCCTCTTTCGCGAAGCTCATGCCCACGTAATCGGAATTGGCCTCAATCTCGGCCTTCAACTTGGCGATTGCTTGCGCTTTGGGATCGGGTGCTGTGGCGGGCACGGGCGCTTCTGCTGCGGCCTTCGCCGCGCGGCCCGGGCGCACGGGCGGGGCCATCATCGCCTTGGAGATATTGGTATCGCCGCAGTGCGGGCATTCCACCATCGAGCGGCTGCGCAAGGTGTCATAGGCGTCAGCGGACTGAAACCAGCTTTCAAACCCATGCCCTTCGGCACATTTCAGCGCGTAACGGATCATCTGCGTCCCGGCAAATTGCGATGGACCACAATTATGTAACGCGTGCGGGAAATCAAATGGTGAACTGCCGCAGCTCAGCCGGTGTGTTGCAAGACCGTCTCTTGGGCGGCGAAGTTCAGCAGGATCTGCGCCAGTTCGAGGCTGTCCACCAGATCTGCCGCCTCGCACGGTGTGACCCAGGTGAGGATGCGTTCATGCGCCTCGGGCCAGTTTGAATGGCGCTTGGTGACCTCCATCGGGAAGATCGCGACGACACAGGGCAGGGCGTCCGCGCCCTTGCGGCGTTTCTGGTAAGAATAGATGCCGACGCAGACATCGTGAACGATGCCTTCCAGCCCGGCTTCCTCATAGGCTTCGCGCGCGGCGGCGGCGGCGGGCGTCGCCCCGTCCAGCGGCCATCCTTTGGGCAGGATCCAGCGCTTTGAGCGGCGGCTGGTGACCAGCGCCACCTTGAGCCGGCCCTTATGCATCCGCCAGCAGAGCGCGCCGAATTGGGTGCGCAGATCGCGCTTGCCGCCAGAACCGAGCGTGACGGGGGATTGGGTGATTTCCGACATCGACATGACCATAGTCGTTCCCTATGTCACGGGCATGAATGTGGCGTGTCTGTGGCGATGCAGCGTCGCTTGACCGGGCCGCGGGGTGGGTTACCTCCCGCCCTATGCATAGACGTCAGTTTCTGATCACTTCCAGCTTGTTTGCCGCAGTGGCCGGCGGCGCCCGCGCCGCGTCGGGTTTCACGTTCCCATCCATCGACGGGGGCGATCTGGCTTTGGACGATTGGCGGGGGCGCCCGGTTCTGGTGGCCAACACAGCCTCGCTCTGCGGATTTACCCCGCAATACGATAGCCTTCAGGCGCTATATGATCGCTACCGCGACCGTGGGCTGATCGTACTCGCCGTGCCATCGGACGACTTTTCGCAGGAGCTCGACACCGCAGCAGACGTCAAAGAGTTTTGCGAAATTAACTTTGACCTCGACCTGCCGATGACCGACATCACCCGCGTCCGGGGCCGCGATGCGCATCCCTTCTACCGCTGGTTGGACGAGGCCCACGGCGTGCGCCCGCGTTGGAACTTTAACAAGGTTTTGATCGATCCCGAGGGGGGCTTTGCCGGCTTCTGGGGCTCGCGCACCGATCCGCAATCGCGCGAGATCACCGACCTGATTGATCGTTTTCTACAGGTATGACGCAGCCCAAGCCGCGGATGATTGCGGCTGAGATCTATCGCACGTCGACGTACGGCCCCTGGCACCCGCTGCGTATTCCGCGTGTATCCACGGTGCTGGATTTGTCTCGAGCGCTGGGCTGGCTGCCGCCCGAGCAATACATCACCAGCCCGCGCGCCCGCCCCGCCGCACTGACGGCCTGGCACACCCCGGATTACGTCAACGCCCTGCAAACGGCCGAGCGTGACGGCGAAGTGAGTGACGATACCCGCGCGCGCTATGGCCTGGGCACCGTTTCGAACCCGGTCTTCCCCGAGATGTTTCGGCGGCCCGCGACGGCTGCGGGCGCGTCGATCCTGGCAGGCGAGCTGTTGCGCAGCCCTGGTGTGATCCACAGCCCTGCAGGGGGAACCCATCACGGCTTTCCCGACCGTGCGGCAGGGTTTTGCTATCTCAACGACCCGGTCCTTGCGATCTTGTCCCTGCGGGCATCGGGTCTGCGCCGGATTGCCTATGTTGATATCGATGCCCATCACCCCGATGGGGTAGAGCATGCCTTTGCCCAGGACACCGATGTCCTGATGATCTCGGTCCATGAAGAACGCCGATGGCCCTTCACAGGCGCGTTGGAGGATCGCGGTGCGGGAACGGTCTGGAACCTGCCGGTTCCGCGCGGGTTCAATGACACCGAGATGGCCATGGTGCGCGATGAGGTCATCCTGCCGCGCCTGGCAGAGTTCCGCCCAGAGGCGATTGTCCTGCAATGCGGGGCGGATGCGGTGGAGGAAGACCCGCTGTCGCGGCTGGCCTTGTCAAACAATGCCCACTGGGCGGTTGTCTCGGCCGTACGGGCCATGACCGACCGGCTGCTGGTGCTGGGTGGTGGCGGGTATAATCCCTGGTCCTGCGGGCGGCTCTGGACCGGAGTTTGGGCGGTGCTGAACGGGTTTGAGGTGCCGGAGCGGTTGCCGGACGCGGGTGAGGCGGTGTTGCGCGGGCTGGAATGGCGCGGCAACAGCCGGGGGAAGGCGCCGCCGGAACAATGGTTTACGACGCTGCGGGATGTGCCGCGGGAAGGGGAGTTGGGGGACGGCGTTCGGACCGCGGTCGCTGGCCTGACCGGGCGCGCGGCGGCCTGGGTCTGACATCACGCAACGCACCGACAGGCTGGAAAGCCCCCGACAAGCTGTTTCCCAGGCTTAGACAAAGCCCGCAAACCGGCGGATTTTCACTGTTTTTCCTCGGTCATGAGGCGCTTGGCTTCAATCGCCACTGCAAACGTGCAACAACATTGGCGCTGTCCATTGGGGTTCGGCATCGGCACAGGCCGGTATCGGGGGTTTTTATCCATTGCCTGGCGTTGCTCGCAAAGAGTCACAAGTTTCTACCCTGAAACGGGCGCGCCGCTCGGGCGCGACGCTTCTTGTTGTGGCCTTTGTTTTCAGCATTTTTGTCAATCTTCTGATGCTGACCGGCCCGCTTTATATGCTGCAGGTCTATGACCGTGTGCTTGGGTCGCGCTCTGAAGAGACCTTGGTGGCGCTGTCCCTTCTTGTGGCGTTTCTGTATGGGTTGATGGCGCTTTTGGAGTTTGCGCGCGGCCGTGTCGTCGCGCGCTATGCCGCGCAGTTTCAATCCAAAATGGATGGCGTGGTCTTTGATGCGTCCCTCAATGCGCCCGCAAAACCAGGCGAGCCACCGACCAGTGGCCTGCGCGATCTGGAAACCATCCAGACGACCGTGGCGTCGCCGGTGTTTCTTGCATTCATGGATATCCCGTGGTCGCCGATCTTTATCGCTGCGATCTTTATCTTCCATCCTTGGCTGGGCTGGCTTGCCGTCGCGGGCGGGCTGTTGCTGCTGACGATTTCAATGCTCAACCAGCTCTTGACACATCAGAAGGTGCGCCGCGCCCATGGCAAGTCGCAGGGTGCGCAGAACATGGCCGATCAGGCGCATTTGGCGAGTGAGGTTGTTCGCAGCCAGGGGATGCGCGCGGCCATGCGGGCCCGTTGGGTAGAGGCGCGCAAGGACGCGCTGGTCGAGCGGATCTCGTCAAATGACTGGACCGGAAGTTTTACTGCCTTCACCAAGTCTTTCCGGCTGTTCTTGCAATCGGCGATGCTGGGGCTCGGGGCATATCTCGTGTTGCAGGGGCAGTTGACCGCGGGTGCGATGATCGCGGCATCTATCCTCTTGGGTCGTGCGCTTGCCCCGATCGAACAGGCGTTGGGCCAGTGGTCGCTGTTGCAACGGGCGCGGCAGGCCTGGCAAGCGCTTGATGCGTTGCTGGCGGCGACCCCGGCGGCTAAGCCGCTAACGCCCCTGCCAGTTCCCGAGGCGCGCATGACCGTGTCCGGCGTCAGCGTCTTTTCCGACATCAGCAAACCACCAGTTCTGCGGCAGGTCTCGCTGGCCGTGGGCCCGGGCGAGGCACTCGGCGTGGTGGGTAAATCGGGGTCGGGTAAGTCGACGCTTGCCCGCACGCTGGTCGGGCTCTTGTCGCCTGCAACGGGCGAAGTGCGGCTGGGCGGGGCGACCCTGGATCAGTACGACAGCGACACGCTTGGTCGCCACATCGGATACTTGCCGCAATCCGTCACGCTCTTGAGCGGGACGGTTGCCGAGAATATCGCGCGGATGGCCGTGAACTTTGATCCGGTGGCGGTCGTCGACGCGGCCAAGCGCGCCAACGCGCATGAGATGATCCTGGGGCTGCCCGATGGCTATGACACGTTCATCAACGGCGACGACAACGTGTTGTCAGGGGGGCAAAGGCAACGAATTGCCCTGGCGCGTGCACTTTACGGCGATCCCGTGGTTCTCGTTCTGGATGAACCGAACTCGGCATTGGACTCCGAAGGTGGCGATGCGTTGAACCGCACGGTCCAGGACTTCAAAGAACAAGGCAAAGCGGTAATTGTCATGACGCATCGACCGCTGGCGATTTCGCATTGCGACACCCTTGTCATCCTCAAATCAGGCGCTGTGCGCGATGCCGGGCCGAGGGATGAGGTTCTCTCGCGCCAGATCAAGAACGCCGACCAAATCACCAAGGTGATCAAACCCGCTTCCAGCCCGCGACCGGCAGCGGAATAGCGGTGAGGGTGGCCAATGATTGAGAACACACCTAATCCAAGGCCTGGTTGGAATGCGGCGTTGCCGATCCTTGTCGGTTTTATCGCGGTCGCGGTTTTGATCGGTGGCCTGGGCTATTGGGCGGTCAGGACCCAGCTTGCCGGCGCAGTCATCGCGTCGGGCATGGTGCAGGTCGAGTCCAATCGCCAAGTCGTCCAACATCCTGAGGGCGGCGTGGTCGGGCAAATCCTGGCCCGCAACGGGGATTGGGTCGAAGCGGGAGACACGCTGCTCACCTTTGACGACACGCTGTTTCGGTCGGAACTGGCGATTATCGAAGGGCAGCTGACCGAGCTTACGGCCCGCAAGGCGAGGCTACAGGCCGAGCGTGACCGACTGCCCGAGATGATCCCGCCGGAGGCGCTGACCGTGGCCGCCCGCGAGAACCCCGAAGTACGCGAGCAGTTGGACGGCCAGTTGCGCCTGTTTGCGGCCCGCAAATCGACCCTTGCAAGCGAAGCAGAGAAACTGAACGAACAAGTGGCACAGTTCAGCGCCGAGATTTCAGGTTTGGAAGCCCAATTGACGTCGCTGCAAGAAGAGCTCGACCTGGTGGCGCAGGAGCTCGCAGACCGGGAATCGCTTTTTGAACGGGGCCTTATCCCGGTCTCCCAGGTTTCGGACCTGCGGCGGGACAGGGCGCGTCTAACTGGTGAGATCGGCGAACTTACGGCACGGGTGGCCCAGGTGCGGGGGGCCATTGCTGGCGTGGAGATCGAGATCCTGCAGCTTTCCACCCGCCGCAGCGAAGAGGCGATCACGGATCTGCGGGATCTGGAAGCCCGCGAGATTGAATTGAGCGAACGGAAGTTCGCGCTGATTGAACGTCTGGCGCGGCTGAACGTCCGGACGCCTGTGAGCGGCGTTGTCTTTGACAGCCAGGTTTTTGCGCTTCAGTCGGTCGTTCTGCCGGGGGAACCGATCATGTACGTCATCCCCCAAGACCAACCCTTGCTCATTGCGGCCCGTGTCGATCCGATCGATGTGGATCAGGTGTTTATGGGCCAGGAAGCGGTCTTAAAGTTTTCGGGCCTCGACCAACGGTCTACGCCGGAGTTGTTTGGTCGTGTCACGTCACTGTCTGCCGACGCCATTCAGGATCAGGCGACGGGCCAAAACTACTTTGGCGTGGAGTTGATGCCGCAAGATGGCGAGTTGGAAAAGCTGGGGACGCAGCCGCTTTTGCCGGGGATGCCGGTTGAGGTCTTTATCCGCACGACCGACCGGACACCGCTGAGCTACCTCACATCACCCTTGATGGATTACTTCGATCGGGCGATGCGGAGCTAGTGGCAAGCAAAACCGGGCGCGCGGGCGCTATGCCGGATACGCCCCAGGTTTCGTCGCCTCGTCGATCCGAACCAAATGGGCCAAGAGATCCGGCAGATCCGCCGCAGGCACCATGTTCGGCCCATCTGATGGCGCGTTGTCGGGATCTTCATGGGTTTCGATGAACAACGCGGCACAGCCAACGGCGAGCGCTGCAGCGGCCAGCATCGGAACAAATCGTCGGTCGCCGCCAGAGCTCGTCCCGCGTCCGCCGGGTTGTTGGACCGAGTGTGTCGCGTCGTACACCACCGGATAGCCGGTCTCGGCCATGATCGGCAACGCGCGAAAGTCGTTGACCAACGTGTTGTAGCCGAACGATGTTCCCCGCTCGCACAAAAGTACCTTTGGGTTGCCGGTGGATGCGATCTTGGCCGCCACGTTCTGCATATCCCATGGCGCGAGGAACTGCCCCTTTTTGACGTTGATGGCCGCCCCGGTTTCGCCGGCGGCCAGCAAAAGGTCGGTTTGGCGGGACAGAAACGCGGGGATCTGCAAGATGTCGACGACTTTGGCGACAGGGGCGCATTGCTCTGGTGCGTGGACGTCCGTCAGGACGGGGACGTTGAATTCCTCGCGGATACGTCCGAGGATTTCGATACCGGGCCCGAGTCCCAACCCACGGGATGTCGCATGGGAAGATCGGTTGGCCTTGTCGAAGCTGGACTTGTAAACCCACGCACAGCCGGCCTCTTCTGCGGCTTCGGCGATGCGACCGGCCATCTCTCTCGCATGTTCAAGCGATTCAATCTGACAGGGTCCTGCAATCAGAACGAAGGGTCGGGCATTGCTAAATTCGACCGATCCGACTGAGAAGGACTGTGGGCTGGGTTGCATTGATGTTCCGCCTCCGCGGGAGGTTGCCAGGTACCGTTCGGGCGGGCGGCTGAGTTTGTGGAGGCGAGTACCGGAATCGAACCGGTGTACACGGATTTGCAATCCGCTGCGTAACCACTCCGCCAACTCGCCCCGCAGCGCCTGCGATATGTCTTTGCGTCCATGCCGTCAAGTTGCCTGAAGAACCGGGCGCACGATCTTACAGTGGGAACAGAACAGGCGGTTGGGGCAGGGCGCTGACAGCGCCCCTGAGGGCGGCGCGATTCGCGGTTTACGGGCTATTCATGCGAAAAATCGCAATTTATCCACAGGACAGAAATGCGAGTTGCCTAAGGTTTTTGCAACGGCAGGCGGAAAGTTTCCGAAACAGAGACAATTAGCCTGTGGATAACGTTTGCAGCCCCCGTATCCTTATGTGGCGAAATATGGACTTTTTTTAGGTGGTTGGATGTGCGACTGTCCAACTGCGGTAGTGGTGTTGTTTAGGTGGATACGTAGTGATGAATTCTATTCGGGCTGGTTCGGTTCCCGACGCTGTTTCTTTTTTTCAGTTTGGTGACGATCACAAATCAAAATTAAAAAATAAATCATTACGTTTTCGCGTGACGAAACGCATGGTGGATTTTACGACGGCGGTTATCGCAATGCCAATCGTGTTTGGCGTTTCAATTGTTTTGTTGGTTCTAAACCCATTTGCCAATCCAGGTCCGTTGTTTTTCAAACAGCAACGCATGGGCCAGGGTGGGCGGCCCTTCGTGCTCTGGAAATTCCGAACCATGACCACGGCCGGGGGCGGCGTGCGGGGTCACGATGATCCTGTCGAAACGGCGCGAATTACCCCGCTTGGCAGGGTGATGCGCAGGCTGCGGATCGATGAATTACCGAACTTTTTTAATGTTTTGGCCGGGGACATGTGCCTTGTCGGGCCGCGCCCTGACGCCTACGACCATGCGCAGGAATACATCGGCAGCATACCGCACTACGCCAAACGATTTCGCGTGAAGCCTGGAATTACCGGCCTGGCGCAAATCCGTGGCGGGTATGCGGATAATCCAAATGCTGTGCGCCGTAAGGCGCGGCTTGATCTCTTCTACGTTCGGCGGTCTTCGGGTCGGCTTGATGCCTATGTTATCAAGAGGACGCTTGGGGTTATTGCCACAGGTTTTGGGGCCAAATAGGTCCGCGAAGTTTCGGTGATATCTTTCAGCGACCAGCCTTGTGGTAGAGGTGCTAGAGGCAGGATTTCGATAATCCCACTTCTCTGCGCGTTGCGCAATTAAGCGAACTCTGTTTGTCGACGGTGGACGAAAGAATGACCGTCGAATTAATCAGTTTATGGTTTGACTCGTACGTGCGAGATGCCAATCCACCAAAAAAGAGGCTATTTTTGAATTTTAATCCTGCGTTCTGCGCGGGACTGAAAAAATTATGTAGTGTTTCCAGGCGCTTGAGGGGGCGCAAAGGCCCGTGAATTATTTTTGTCGGATATGCGTAAATGTGTTGCTCTCCCCTCGCGAAAGTCTATATAAATGGACAGACGGGAGTGAGTGATTAGAGGTATAGAAAAATGAGCGAAGGTTCTGGTTTGCCAGAAGGTCAAAAAGACGAGGGCGCAGTCGACGCTGATCGCCGCGAGGTGCTGGGTGCGATTGCTAAGTATGCGGGCGTGGTTGGCGCATCGACAGTTGTGTTGTCGTCATCTGCATCGGTCGCTTTGGCTGGGGTAAGCGGGTCATCGTCCGGCCCTGTGAAGCCAGGTGGTCCGCGTCGCCGCCGTCGTCGGCGGTGGATCCGTATTATCCGGCGGTTCAACCGGCACTGATACCGCTCGGCGGTACCAGGCATATAGATTTGCAAAGTTGCACGCTTCACCGGCGTGCAACTTTTTTTGTTGGAAGGCCTTCGAGCAGTGGATCTAGAACGGTCAGCACTCGGCACGACATCAGCGGTGTTCAATGCACAGTCGGGGTCAATTGTTACAGCCGATGCCCTTGGACTTGCGATTATTGATCGGGTTGTGGCCGGAGATGCGCGGGATCAAGTCGCCGACACACTTATCCAGGCGCTTGAACTGTCAGATGAAGACGCTCGCGTTGCCTTGCCCGCAATCGTAGCAGACCTTCTCGATCATTGGGACGCGGCAGGCCTGTTTGATGAGACCCGTCCCGATTTTCCCGATCCCGTGTTCGATCACGGGCACGGCGTCCCCAACGCGGTTACCTATCAAACGCCCTATGGGAAGATCTCGGTCGCGAGCCAATCGCGCCTTCTGACACAGCAACTCGATGAGATTCTTGGCGTTCTGTCCGATCGACACGCGGAGGAGGGCGGCGATGAGTTGAAGCTGAGATGCGTTGCCTGTGCGGGCGGCGGATACGGGGTTTTCGACGAAAACCCGTTGTGGGGACGCGCAACCCTAGATGAAGCACGCTTTATCGTCATTCGGGAAGCGGCTGAGATCCTATGTGGCCGCGATCGGGTCGGCGCGGTGTTGCATGGCTCGGCCATCGCCCATGGGGACCATGCTGTTTTGGTCATGGGCGATACTGGCCGTGGAAAGTCGACCCTAGCGCAGGGTCTGGTTGCGGCGGGATGTGGGTTTGTCTCAGACGATCACTTGCCGCTCCATAAAAACGGAACTGACGTTCTTTGCTTTCCGACACGAAGCGCTGTGAAGCCGAAAGCACTCAAGCTGACCGAAGTAAAACAGTTAATCCGCAAACACGGAAAGCGATCACAGGCGCGCGATGGTGTGACGTATCTGGAACTGCCGCCTTTCGCGGAAGTGGGGGCCAAAATTCCAGTAGGCGCACTGATCTTCCCCGAGTATCAAGAGGGTGCGGGGCTCGAAATTACCGAGATCACGCCCGAGGAGGCGTTTGAAGAATGTATTTTGGCTGGTGCGAGGCCTGCACGTACCGATCCGCGCATAGGCCCTATGGCGACGCTTTGCCGGGAAATTCCGGCTTTTGGCATCCGCTTCGGCGACTCTCGGCAATCAATTCCCGCGTGCCTGGAGCTCTTTGAAGAGTGCAAGTTCTAGACTCATGCCCGTCTTTATCGTGTCGCGCCTTGTTGTTGTTGTCGAAGGCGGCGATCACACAACAGGTGCCGGCGCAGGTGTTCGAGGTTTTGGAACACTGCGACCCGCATGATCTCGCGCGGTCTGCCCAAGTTCATCAAGTCCACACCATGGTGGGATGCGTGTTTGAGCGACATCCCGATCTGGCCGGTGCGATCCCGCGGGACTTGGGCGTCTACTTCCGTGCGATGTATCACGCAAACCAGGATCGACTGGCCGAAGGTCGCGCGCAACTGACGTCGATTGCCCAGGCCATGTCGCAGGCCGAAGTGTCACTGCTTGCGATGAAAGGTGGCGGTGACATGCTGGATCCGTTGCACAACGATCCCGCGATGCGTTTTGTGGCGGACTTTGACATCCTCGTGCCCATCGACGCGCTAGACCGCGCCGAACAAGCATTGCTGCAGCATTTCGACGCCGATCAACCAGGCGCAAAGCTTGCCGCCGGATCCAATCTGAACTGGCGGGGTGAGCCGGTTCCCGAACATCATCTGCCGAAGTTCGTCTCTCAGACGTGGACGTTCCCGGTTGAATTACACATGCGTGTTGGTTCCGGCATCGTCCCTCAGCTGCTGCCGGAAACGGATGTTTTGCGAAGAGGGGTGCCAACGCAGATCGACGGTATTTCGGTCATGGGTGCAGAAGACCGCGCCTGCCATCTGATCGCCCATGCGGCCTATCACGGACACGCCGTCAGCCTGCGCGCCTGGGTTGACTGGGTGCAGTTGCGCAAACGCTGTGACGAAGCATCCGTTCGGCGCCGCTTGGCCGCATTCGACCTGGACCGGACGCTTGATGAGTACAACGCCGTCGCTGCGTTCTTTGACGGCCGCGAGGATGCGAGTGAAGCCAACGCCGAACGCCTTGTGCAAGCTTTCCGCAACCTCGCAGAGCATTCCCGCAAGTCGCGCCCCAGTCGACGGCAGCTAGTCCGCCGCCGACTTCAGATGCTGTTTGTCTCGCAGCGCTATCGCCACCACCTCGCCAGCAATGCACAACGCATGAGCTGGTGGAAATGGTTGTTCGGAAGGCTCCGCGGACGCAGTTAACGCCCGTCGCCCAACGCACATGCGCATCAAAAACGCGCTGGCCCCGTGATCAGGCGATCGCGTCCCCTGCGAACACAAATTCATCATCTTCGAGCGATAGGGCGTAGACGTCACTCAGCACACCGATAAGCTCATCCTCGTCGCCCCCGGTTCCGGTGCGCCAGATCATCGTCCCGCCTGGCAAACCGGCGAAGTCTTCCGTGAGGTTGTATTCACTGGCAAGTCCGTGCAGCTGCACGATGTCTTCTTCAACCGTGAAGTCGTAGACAAACCCATAGTCAGCCACGCCGTTCGATGCCGCGATTTGGTCATCATAATAGGTCCCGAATTCGTCGCCAAAGATGAATGTGTCGGCGCCCTCAAAGCCCTGGAACACATCCAGTTCGCCCTGACCGGGCGCGGCGGAACCCGTGTCCACGGCGACCAGGACGTCCGCTTGGTCGGTCCCTTTTTCGATGTCGTCGCCGGTGATTTCGGTCACGGTGACATCATTGAACGTGACGTCGTGGTAATGCGCGTTCAGGTAGATCCCGCCCGTCGCCGGACCTTGCGCCATGGTGAAGGTCTGGGTGCCTTCCATCGTCCAGTCGATGGGCTCCGCGGTTCCGTCTTCCCATAGTTTCAGCTTGTAGTGTCGATCAAAGAGCCCCGTTTGTTCAACGCGCGCGATCATGTTGTAGGTGTTGCCGACCTGAAGCGTCATCGATTGTGATGCCAAGTCGGAGAAGAAGTCGATCGACGGATGCAGGGTGAGCCGCCCCGATCCGGCACCGCTGTTATTGGTGTAGAAAAACGCAGCACCAGGTTCCCAGCCGGACTTTGGCTGGAAGTCGGCCACCGGGTCGTCCGTGTGCCCGGTCCACAGCATGCCCAAGGCAAACCCGCCGCCATCGCGGCCCCTGGGATCGATGTTTGTGATGTCGTGGGTCGTGACAGAGAGCTCAACCTGATAGTTGTCCCAGCTCTCGTCACCCAGGGCCAGAACACGGTCGTATCCGAGCCGCTGGGGCCGGGCGCCGCCGTTTTCGATACTCCAGAGCCCGTCGACCACCTGGACGACATCCTGGATATCGCTCGCCGATGACCAATCGACCGAATAGTTCTTGTCCCACGCGACGCCATCTTCGTAATCGATGGTGACATCGCGGGTCTCGATCAATCCGTTTGCAAACTCGGCCGTGATCGTAACAACGTCATCTGTCGCACTACCATCGAGATCGGCATAGGCGATGTCGACATTGAAGTCGCCAGGCTCCTGCAGCCGGCGGGTGTCTTCTCCGACCGATAATGCAATCGATGGCCCGCCGTTCAGTGTGTAGCTAAGCGATGTGATGTCACCTGTTTGAGAATCCGTGCTGACGTTGCCGAGGATATTGACCCACGTTTGGGCTTCGCCCTGAGCGCCGAATGTCTGGTTCGGCCCGTACCAAACGTCGATGCGGTCGCCCACATTAATCTCGACGGTGCCGGTCCCGAACAACGTGCCATCGGTGATCGTGTAGTCGAAACTGTCCGAGCCCTCGAAACCAGCATTTGGCACGTAAGTCAGCGTTCCGTCGGGGTTTTCGGTTACGGTGCCGAACTGCGCATTGCCGGCCGACACAAAGTCGATATCGTCGCCGTTCTGATCGCTGTCATTGGCCAGAAGGCCCGACGCGATGTTCATGACCAAAGCGGTGTCCGTGTTTGTGGTAAAGACATCCGTCTCGGCCACGGGCGCCTTTGGCACCTGCACAAGGTTGGCGTCTTCATCGGTGATCGGATCCGAGGCCAACTGGATATAGTCAACCCGTGCGGTAAAGCCCGGGGAACTGTCCAGATTGCCTGCGAAAACGCCCACGGACGCGGCATTGAACGCATAGGTGATGCCGCCCGCGGTCGTCCAACTCGCCCCGTCTTGGCTGTACTCGTACAGCCAGTCGTCGCCCGTGCGCGTTACGCGCAAATACTCCGCCGTCGCTTCGGGGATCGCGACCTGCAGCGCCGCAGACGACGACCCGTTCTCTGTGATCCCGACAAATGCGAATAGCGTATTGCCATCCGAGAATGTGTCAAAGCGCAGCCAGTTGTCTGCATCCTCCTCGATCAGAATACCCTGCAGTTCGAACCGCCCAGTCGGCGTGGTTAGGAACCGCGTTTCGAGCGAAAAGTCACCATCGGTCACGTCTTGCATGGCCCGGGCACCGTTATTGGTGAACCACACATCGAAGTCGCCGTCAGGTGTGACAAGCTCAAGGAAGCCATCGGTCGCTGTTGTCGCAACATCGCCGGATGTGCCTGCCGGCCCCACGATATTCCAGACCGAGGTGTTGAGCGTTCCATCCGCAAAGTCATCGGCGACAAAACCGCCAAGCGGACCGGAGGCGGATACATCCAGTGTCACGCTCGCGGTGTCGAGCCCCCCCGCACCATCTGAGACGGTGTATTGGAAGGTGTCCTGTCCGGTGAAGCCTGGGTTGGGGGTGTAGGTGAGGGTGCCGTCGGCGTTGTCGACGAGGGTGCCGTTGGGCGGGTTGGTGACGCTGTCGAGGATCAGGGTCTGGCCATTGGGATCGCTGTCATTGCCAAAGAGATCCTGGTCGATGTCGATCAGCGTGGCGGTGTCGGCGAAGACGCCGATCTGGTCGTCCTGGGCGACGGGCGGCTGGTTGGCGGGCGGGGTGATGGTGCCGTCTTCGTTGACGATGGGGTCGGTGGCGACCTCGAACCAGTCGAACTGCGAGACAAAGCCCGGCGGCGTGCCGGTGAACGACGTCGAGCCACCGAAGAGACCCACCTCGGTCGGGATCAGATCGCTCTGGAATGAAATCGCCGTGGTCCAGTTCGACCCGTCGCCGGAATAGTCGAACGTATAGGTGTCGTCGCTGCGGGTGATGCGCAGATAGGTGGCCTCGCCCGGCGAGATCACCTCGCGATAGGGGAAGCTGCGCTGGGTCGCGCTGACCACGTCGCCCACCAAAAGCTCCAGCCCCGCGGGCGTGAAGGCGATGTCGAACCGGAACCAACGCGTGTCGCTCTCAAGGACCAGAAGCCCGTGTTCCGAAAAGATCTGGCTGGGCTCGTTCAGCATCCGCGTGGAAACGGTGAAGTCGATATCGCCGATCTCCTGCATCACGCGCGGTGTGGTCATTGCATTATAGGCGTCGACGAATGCGCCGGGGGGCGAGATGATCTCGAGCCAGCTGTCGGTGCCATCGGTCGCGATCTGCGCGCCGCCGGCGATGCCCGAGAACTGCCACTGCGGCTCGACGATGCCGTCCGAGAAGTCGTCGGAGACGAGCGTGGCGGGGGCGGCGGTCACATCGATCGCGACCGTGGCGGTATCGGTCAGATCCCCGTCCGAGATCGTGTAGGTAAAGCTGTCGGGCCCGGTGTAGCCGGGCGTTGGGCTGTAAGTAAACGTGCCGTCGCCATTGTCGGTCAGCGTGCCGTTGGCGGGATCGGTGGTGTCGGTGATGAAAAACGTATCGCCATTGGCATCGCTGTCATTGGCCAGAAGGGCGGCGGTGGGGATCGTGAGATCGGTGTCGACGGCCACACTCAGCGCGTCGTCCACGGCATCGGGGGCGATGTTGGGGGGCGTGATGCCCGCGTCTTCGTCCACCAATGTGCCGTTGAAATCGACGTAATCGACCTGGGCGGTGTAGCCATCGGTCTGGCCGACATTGCCGGCAAACACACCGGCGCTGGCCACGCCGAGGGCATGGGTCACGGTACCCGCGGTGGTCCAGGTGACGCCGTTCTGCGAATACTCGAAGGTCCAGTCATCGCCATCGCGGGCGACGCGCAGATAGGGCGCGGTGCCTTCGGGAATGGCAACCTGCAGCGCGGCGCTGGAATTGCCATTGATGGTAATAGCCGAGAAGGCAAAGAGCGTATTGCCGTCAGAGAACGTATCGAAGCGGAGCCAGTTATCGGCATCTTCCTCGACCAGAATGCCCTGCAATTGGTACTGCTCGGACGGTGTGGTCAGAAACCGCGTCTCAAGCGTGAAATCCTCGTCTGCCACGGCCTGCATCGCGCGTGCGCCGTTATTGGCAAACCAGACATCGAAATTGCCATCGGGCGTTGCCAGTTCAAGATACGCGTCGGTGGCCGACACCCCCAGGCCAGACCCGATCCCGGACGGCCCCTCAATCGACCAAACAGACCCCAACACAGATGATGAAAAATCGTCTGAAACCACTTAAACCCCCACCGCACACAATACAGCCTAATGCGCACGTTAACCCAAATTGACAGTGCTGGAAAGCACCGGCCTAGGACAAGATGCCCGGGTGTCACGCGCTCAAAAACAGGGTGTTTGGGCCTGTCGCTACAGCGCTAAGGTGGGATCTCGGAAACAATTGAAGCAGTTAGGCAGATATGCTTCGCGTCAGTGAACAAAACCCGCGCGGCAAACCGATGGCTGTCATGTCGCTTGGACATTTCTTTTGGGCGAAAACGGCCGGAGAGTCGGGCCAGCGCGGATCGGGCATGGTTGTAAACGACTCAGCTTGGAGGAACCTAGCCGTTGCCTTTCAACATACCCTTCGCACGTTCAACAAAACGGTCGAAGTTGACCTTATTCTGTCAGGTCGCCGATTGGCCCAACGTGCATTCTCTGCATGCCTCGAATAATGGCGGTTTGTGGTGACCACTTGGTGCGCTGAACGCGTTTAACTCCAGCGCAAATGCATTGTGATGGTTTCTCGGGTTGACTTCAAAACGCAGGTGTGTTGCCTCAAACCAACCCCAAATCCGGTTCTGGTACGCGTGGAAGTTGGCACTGTTTAGCGTTGAGGGTCTGGGCGGGTGTTTGTCCGCAGTGCCAAGGTGTAACAAGGAACAACCATGACCAACGAATTTTGGTCCCGCCGCGACGACAGCACGTATCGACACGAGTTTTACCAAGACGGCGTCGATAATAGTGTTCCGGCCTACGATAGTGGCACCGGCAGCAGCGATATCCGCAAAATGCTGAATGCGCTTTGGCGCGGCAAATGGATCATGGTGGTTTTTGCCGTTGTCTGCGCCTTGCTCACCTACTTGCTTTTTTTGAACGAACAACCGCAATACACCGCGGCGACACGAGTTCTTTTCGACCCCGAGCGTGTTCAAATCGTCGACATTCAGGACGTCGTTGCCGAACAAGATGCGGCCGGGTCGGGCCTTGGCAACCAGATCGAAATCCTGACATCGTCGGTTCTTCTTCAGAAAGTCATCGAAGACTTGGATCTCACGGTGCACCCGGTCTATCAGCCGTCTGCACCGCAGGCGATTGATCTGGATCCCCAAAGGCTTGTCCGCGAGGCGCGGCGGATGTTGAGCGGCGCGCTGGCGCGCATCCGCGGGGATGTCGTCATTGACGTCGATGAGCCTGAGATCGCGGCGGAAGAGGCGATTGTTCCGGAAATCGTGCCGCAGAATCCTGTGGCGATCGAGCGTCGTCTGATCCAAGGCCTCGATTTGACACCGATCCCCGGGACACGGGTGATCTTAATCGAATACACCTCGACCGATCGCCAACATGCCGCTGATGTCGCCAACGCCGTCGCGCGCAACTACCTGACCGTGCAGGCGGACGTAAAACAGGATGACCTCGCGGCGAGTTTGGAGTTGATCGGCATACGGGTCGAGGAACTGCGCCAGAAGCTTGCCGTGTCGCAGACCGAGGTCGAAGAAGCCCGCATGACTTTCTCGGAAGAGCAGGGTCAAAGCGTCGAAGTGACCGAGCTACAATTGAGTGCAATCAATGGGTCGCTGGCCGAACTTCAACTACAGATCGCGACGACCAACCGGTCGTTGGAGCGCGCGCGGCAGGCCTTGGAGAACGACACCGATCTTTGGATCGTCGAGGATTTTCGCGACAATCCGCTGATCGGCGAATTCCGTCGCACGGAAATCCAGCTCTTGGATCAACTGGCCGGGATTGACGCCATCGCCGGGCCGCAAGCCAGTTCTCGCGAGCGCGCGATTATCCTGGCGCGGCTTGAAGAGGTGCGGAAGAATACGGTGACTGAGGCCGGTTATGTTGTTGATGCACTTGAGTTTTCCCTGGGCTCGCTGCGTCGGCAAGAACAAGAGCTTCTGAGCATGATCCGCGACCTTGAGGTTATCTCGATCCGTCAAACCGCGGGTGAGCTGACGATTGACAGGCTGCAGCGGGAAGCCTTGGCGAACCAGACACTTTATGAGAGTTTTCTCAACAGAATGAACGAGATATCCGAGCAGGCTGAACTTCAAACGCCCGATGCCCGGATTATTTCAGCCGCAAACCTGCCGCGACGGGCAAACCGCACGTTGCGTGATACAGCATCGGTGGCGGCAGCGGGCGCAGGGTTTCTTCTTGCGGTCATCTTCGTGCTGTTTCGCGAACGTTTGAACAATGCCTTCCACGACCCATCGGATTTGCAGTCCGAGACCGGGATTCCGACATTGGCGGCGTTGCCCCAACTGAGCCGGCGCAAGAACGCAAAACAGCTGATCGCAAGTTATCTGAAGGACCCCAACGGCGTTCTGGCCGAGGCAGTGCGGAACCTGAGGACCAGCATTTTGTTCGCAGATCCCAAGTTTCGTCCCAAAGTGATCATGTGCACGTCCTCGGTCCCGGCAGAAGGGAAGTCGGGGACAAGTCTGCTTCTTGGCGTAGCAAGCCAGGCCCTGGGACAGTCTGCGATTGTGGTCGGGTGCGATTTGCGCAAACGGCCGTATTCAAGTCTGTTGGGCTCGCATGGACGCGCACGGCGCAATAGCGGAGAGGCCAAGCCGGTTGGGTTGATGACGCTTCTAGAGGGAAAGTGCGAACTTGAGGAGGCCGTGTATGTCGAGCCGATGTCCGGCATTCACATTCTGGCGCATTTGCCCTCTGAACCTGTTGTTTCAAGCCCGGCAGATATCGTTGCGTCTGAACGTTTTGTGAAACTCATCGATGAGTTGCGAAGCAAATATGACCTTGTCGTTCTCGATACCCCGCCGGCAATTGCGGTGACTGACGCGCGCCTTGTTGGGCGCGTTGCAGAAGCTGTGATCTACCTGGTCAAATGGAACTCGACCAGCCGCAACGCTGTGCGTGTGGGTCTTCGAGAAATTCGGTCACTGGATGCCCGTTTGGCGGGATGTGCCATGACACTGGTGCCCCAGCGTCGCGCGAGCAAGTACACGGACAATGAATTTTACTACAAGGTTCAGTACCATAAGTCGTGATCCGCAGGTGCCTTGGCCTGATCGAACGGATGTGGCGCAGGGGCAGGGCAGTCAGTGGCTAGGGTGTTGTGGCCCTGCGTGCGGCCTTGTCGGATCAATTTGCCGCCTGCGCTTCGACCACATTCGGCATCTGTTGAGACTGCGTCCTACGGCTCTGGCGGGCGGCCGTGTGACGTGACTTCAGATCCCAGCGTGCCAGGGCGATTTCCGACTTCATTCGCTGCTTTGCGGAAACAAGTGAAACGCGCGGTCAATGGCATCAAACAAATCATCAATGCGCGCCATGCCTTTGGACAGTTCATTCCTTTGCAAACGCTTAACCGAACTCTGTTTGAGTACGATGTGACGTTTCACGGTGCCGGCGACGTCTACTTTCCTAAGACTTCCCGCGTGCCAGACGCGCCGTTCATCAGCTTGACGTTAATTCCGCAAGCCTTTCCGCCCCACTACCACTTTACTGTGCGCGACGCCGTTGTCGCACATGGTATGACAGTGGATCCCGCCGCCCCACGCCGTGTGTTTATGGAACTGATGCCCAATGTGGTGCCGTCCGAGGAAGGTAAGATCTGGACGTTTGATGTATCCAAACGACAGCGGGCGGTGAAACGTGCCAAGGGCGCCGGGGCCACCGTCGGATCGGCCTATATTTGGTCGAATGCAAACTGGTCGAACTACTATCATTTTCTGCTGGATGCCGGGATCAGGTACACGAATTTGGCTGTTGCGGGCGCTTTGCCTGAGGACGTGGTTTTTCTCGCGCACAGCGAACCCAATGCCTGGCAAAGCGACTACCTTCAGCTTTTGGGGATTGATCCAGATGCGCTTCGCGTATTGCCATCCGGGCAGGGGGCGCCGCTCACCGTGTCAGAACTGACGATTGCGGCTGCGTCGCGCGTTCGGTTCGCCTGTTCACCCGTGGCCACTACGCGTTTTCGGGACCGTGTCTTGGGTGCTGCCGGTATTGCGCCGGGTTTGGTTGATCGTAGGATCTATGTCTCTCGTGCAGACGCGGGCAAGCGGCGGGTGCTGAACGAAGCAGAGATTTGGCCGCTTTTTGAAGAGCGTGGGTTTGAGTTTGTGACACTCGACGGCCTGTCAGTGCCCGAGCAACTCTCCCTTTTCGCATCGGCCTCCATGGTCGCAGGCCCCCATGGGGCCGGCCTCACGAACATGATTTTCGCGGATGCGCCGCTGGTATTTGAGTTATTGCCCGCAGATCGATGGAATCTTGGTGTGTTTTCAACGCTGACAAACGTAATCGGCGGCCAATATCACGCGTTCATCGCAAATCAGGAAAATGCCTCTTCTTTAACCATTAGGTCTTTGGCTGAAGACAATGACTACGTCGTAGACCCAAAGAGGTTGGCTCAGGCGCTCAGCGTGATAACGTAAGGCCGGATATTGCTAGAGTGCGCGTATAATTGGTTTGAGGTGTAGGGCTGCTAGTGGTCCCGCACCAGAAGTAGGGGTAATATGGAAGTCGTAAAGCGAGCACTCGCTCTGCTTCAGCCGCGAGACAAGCGTGCAGGCGCTATCGTGCTGTTCCTAACGGTCTTGCGCGGTGTTGCGGACGTTGTTGGCGTCGCCATGATCTTCCCCTTTGTCGGTGTGCTCGCGGATCCATCGTTCATCCACGAAAACTCGTACACCGACCGTGCCTATGAATATTTCGGGTTCACTTCGGACGATAGTTTTCTGATTGCGCTTGGCATCTGTGTCATCGTCGTCCTTATCGTCAGTTCGGTTCTGAAAGCGGTGACGCAATATGCAGCGATCCGGTGGGTCGCGATGCGTCGCCATCGCTTGTCCATGCGCCTGATTTCCACGTATTTGCGCCAGTCTTATGAGGTTTTGCTGAATCGGCACAGCGCGGTGTTGTGCTCACACATCCTCTCTGAAACGCAGCGCGTTATTGGCCATGTTTTCCGCCCAATCGCCGAGATCTTTGGCGCGGTTGTCAGCATCATTTTGATTGTGGGCCTGATTGCCATTGCAGAGCCCGCTGTAACCCTGGTTGCATTGGTGACGTTTGGCAGCGCCTACGCTTTGATTTTTCTCGCGCTTCGGCCTTGGATGCGCGATCTAAGCGTTCGGCTTCTTGACGAGAACCGCCGCCGTCACAGCCTGTTGTGGGAGGCGCTTGGCGGCGCGAAACAAATCAAGCTATTGAACCGTGAGGCGGGTGCCGTTGCCAGTTTTGGCACCTCTTCGGGTGAGTTTGCCCGCCTCTCCGCGACGACCGACACCCTGCGTGCGCTTCCGCGTTTTGGATTGGAAGCCTTGGCCTTCGGCGGCATTGTGGGGTTCACGCTGTTTATGGTCATGCAAAATGGCGGCGCCTCAAACGGTGCGCTGAGTGAGGTGCTGCCCACGCTCGGGTTGTTTCTCTTTGCCGGATACCGGCTCATGCCCAGCCTGAGCCAGTTGTATTCTTCCTCTGCCGCAATCCGCGTAGCTGAGTCAGCCATTTCTGCACTGGAGTTCGATCTTGCGGAGGAAACCACTCTCCCGCCGCTCAGACACCGGCCCCCTGAGCCGATCCGCCTCACGAAATCGCTTGAGTTGGATGGCGTCACCTATCGTTATCCCGGGGCGCATCAGGACAGCCTAGTGGACATTAACCTGACGTTCGAGCGTGGGCAGAAGATCGGGATTATCGGGTCGACCGGATCGGGCAAGACGACCCTGATCGATTTGCTCATGGGTTTAATCCGTGCCAGCGCTGGTGCCATCCGCGTCGATGGCCGCGAACTGGACGGTGAGTCGATCCGCGGGTGGCGGGAAAGCGTGGGCTATGTGGCGCAGGATATCTTCCTCTCCGATGCGAGCGTTGCGCGTAACATCGCGTTCGGTCTGCCGGAGGACCAGGTGGACATGGCGCGCGTGATCAAGTCGGCCAAGGCCGCTCAAATCCATGATTTTGTCGTCGGCGAACTGAAAGACGGCTATGCCACCGAAGTCGGTGAAGATGGCGTGCGCCTGTCGGGGGGGCAGCGTCAACGGATTGGGATCGCGCGCGCTCTATACGGTGGTGCCGAAGTCTTGGTCTTTGATGAAGCCACCAGTGCGCTTGATAACACCACCGAGCATTTGGTCATGGAAGAGATTGAGCGCCTTTCAAAGGACCACACGATCATTCTGGTGGCCCACAGGCTGAGCACGGTCCGCAACTGTGATTTGATCGTAACGCTTGAGGGGGGGCGCGTGGTGGCAACGGGCACACCCGATGCGACCTTTGGCGTGATCACCGACGGTGACCATCCAGTGTCTTTGGCGGCTAGTCATGCCGCCGAACGTTAAGGCGTTGGTGGGAGGACGGGATCGTGAAAGCGAGGGCTGCACCAGCGCATACGCTTCAGGCCTTGCCAAGCCGGATTCTTCGGTCGGCGCGGTATCGCGCGGGTAACACGGTCTGGCGGCTCTTCGAGGGCGTCAAGACGCGGTCGCAAACCAAGTCTTCCAGCCGGACCGAGCGGCATGTGCTGGTCGTGGGATGCCAAAGAAGTGGCACCACCCATTTAGAAAGGCTGTTCAGGGCGGACCCAAGATCCCACGTCTTCAGCGAATTTAGCGCGTTGTCCATCGCACCCGACAAAACGGTGTGGCGCCCTCTGGATGATGTCGTGGACATGCTGGAGGGGTGTGGCGGAAGATACTCGGTCGCGCGGTCGCTTCTGTCCAGCCACAACACCGCGCGCATCCTCGACGCGCTGCCCGGCAGCGTCGCGGTCTGGATGTATCGCGAGGCCGATCCCGTGGTGCGATCCATGCTACGCAAGTGGCCGGGCGATTTTCAATCCATTTCCGAACGCGTCGAAAGCCTGCCCGACGGCACGTGGGAGCTTCGATCTTTTTGGGACGAGGTGCATGCCTACGCGCGTGAAAACGCGCAGGGCAATCAGAGCGATACCTTGGCCGATCTCTATGCCGCGTTCTGGTATCTTCGGAACCGCAGCTTTTTCGATCTCGGCCTCTCAAACGATCCCCGGGTCCTGCTGATAAGCTACGAGACGCTGACACGCGATCCGAAAGGGACGCTGGAACGGATCCTTTCGCACGGTGGCATCCCGCGCCCCCGGGTGACGTTTCCTATGCAAACCAGATCGCCACGCCCCCGCGGCGCGCGGACGCCGATCCTGTCGCCAGCAATCCAAGAGGCCTGCCATCGTCTCTATGCCGATTTGCGCGCAGCGGAGGCGGGCGGATGATGCAGCTTGCCGTCGCGACAGAAAACCCGGCATCCGTGGCCGAAACCTATGTACGCCAACACATGCGTGCCCTGCTGCCTGGCCAAACCGTCGGAATTGCCCTTCACGGCACGCGCGATGACGTGCCTTTGGACATGCCGTTCTTCGTCCGTGGTCGTCGGTCCGGCGGATGGCCACAGCGCAAGGTTGCGTCAATCAGCGCGCTTGTCCGGTCAGGTTACGCTGCCGCCCTCAGCACAACTGAGGAAGCGGCGCTCTCCGCATTTCTGAAGGAACATAGCGTAAGCACACTGTTGGCTGAGTTCGGAACCACCGGTTTGGTGTTGCGACGGGTGGCAAAGTCCAACGGTCTGCGATTTGTCGTGAACTTTCATGGGTTTGACGCAACTGTCCTACCCAAGCGCCAGGATATCCGCCGCGCCTACAAGCGTCTGGCGCGCGATGCGGATGCGTTCGTCTGCGGGAGCAATCACTTTGCGTCGATCCTGCATGCACTCGGCTTCCCGGCGGAAAAGGTGCACGTGATCCCCTGCGGTGTTGATCCTGTGGCGTTTTCGGTGGGCGATCGCGACGGGCACACTGTACTGGGCGTCGGCCGCTTGACCGAAAAGAAGCGGCCCGATCTCACGATACGGGCGTTTGCTTTGGCCAAGGAAAAGGTTCCGCAGCTTCGGCTGGAATTGATCGGCGACGGTCCGAAGCGCGCCATGTGCGAAGATGTGATCCGCGAAAAGGGGCTTGCGGGGTCGGTCACCTTGCATGGGGCCAAACCGCATGACGAGGTGCGCGCGGCAATGGCCCGCGCAAGTATCTTTGTCCAGCATTCCATGACAGCCACGAACGGCGATCAGGAAAGCCAGGGTATTTCGTTAATCGAAGCGATGTCATCGGAACTGCCTGTGGTTGCCACGGATCACAACGGGTTTTCGGAAACAGTGGCCGATGGTGTCACCGGGATGCTCTCGCCCGAAGGCGACGTCGAAAAAATGGCGAACAACCTGGTCACGCTCGCATCCGATCCCGCCTTGCGCGTGGCCATGGGGGCGGCCGGTCGCGATCGTGTTGCGGCCCATTTTGACGCGGCCAAGACGACCGAGCGGCTGCGGGCCTTGCTGTTTCCGATGCAGGATTACGCGGTGAAGGCGGCGCAATGACAGGTGGGATGACATCAAACGGCGCAAAGGTGACCGACAAACCGATCCGTGTTGCGTTTGGGTCGGTGCCTAAGGATGGCGGGACGTTCACGTTCTATCGCAACAGCCGCCCGGCGCTGCGCGACCTGGGTGTTGACCTGCGGTGTGTGACCGTTGGCAAGGACCAAGCTGCCTTGGTCGACGACCGGTTTTGGGACGAGGGCTGTGTCCTTCTGGCTGAGACGGAACCCGATCTCAAGCGCCAGGCCATGGCGTTTTCAGACTGGTGCGATGCCGAGGATATCGACACCGTCATTGGCGTGAACTCGCACGCAATCCTGTCGTCGATCCCGCACCTGTCGCCTCGTATCCGCACAATCGCGCGCTGTGCCAATGGGTTTGATGAAGGGTATCAGCTTACCCTTGTGGGCCGTGACCGGCTGATGCGGATCATCGCATTGGTGCCGAAACTGCGCGACGATTTGATCAACACCTATGGTGTCGATCCCGGTTTGATCGAGCTGATCCCGAACGGCGTGGATCCCACTAACTTCACAGCGGTCGCGCAGAGCCCGCGGGGTCAACGCGACTGCCTCGAACTGGGCTTTGTCGGGCGGCTGGAACATCGGCAAAAAGGGGTTTTGCACATTCCCGCCATCCTTGCGGGGCTGCGCGCGCGGGGCGTGCCGTATCGCTTGCGGATAATCGGGCGTGGAAAGCACGAAGAGCAGCTTCGGGCCGATTTGGCCGATCAGATCGCAGATGGGTCCGTCGTGTTTCTAGGTTCGCAACCCGCCGATGAAGTGGCCAGGTTTCTGGGTGATCTCGATATCTTTTTGTTCCCATCACATTTCGAGGGCTGCCCGAATGCGCTTCTGGAAGCTCTCATGGCCGGTGCGGTTCCGGCCAGCTGGCGGTTGCCCGGGATTACGGACTACATCATCGAAGATGGTGTGTACGGGCATCTTGCCGAGGTGGGCGACCATGAGGGCCTGTCCGCCGGTATTGCCGAATTGCACGCTGATCGTGAGCGGTTGCAAAGCATGTCGAAGAAAGCCGCCGAGGTGGCCATGACCCGGTTCCACAATCAGGTCTGTGCGGCGCGATATGTCGAGGTTTTCAAAAGCGTGCTTGCCGAACCTCTTCCGACCAGCGCGCCCGCGCCGTGGACACAGTTCCGCGCAGCCCAGGTCATTGCGCCGTCCCTACCGCATCGCCTGAGGTCCTATATCCAGCGGCGCTGGTTTGGTGGCAAACATGAGAACTTCGTCGTCGCTCCACCACCGCGCGCCGATGAGGTGTTGCAACGCGTTGGGTCCAAATGAGAATCCACCAGATCATCAACAGCTTCTCTGACAAGCGGGGTGGGGCGGAACGCATTGCCCGCCGCCTGCATCTGGGGTTGCGAGATCGCGGTTTTGAGGCCCGACTTGTCGCTATCGAAGACTGCGATGCATCTGGTGTTCCGGGGGCCGTGACGCTGGGCTTTCCAAGCGCCTACCATCCCGCCGCGCTGCTCGCCCTGCGCCGCTACGTCCGTGATAATGTGGCTGACGGTGATCTGGTGCATGTCCATCTCTTTCCCGCCAGCGCGCATGTTGCAGCGCTTTCGATGCTGGGCACTTTGCGGGCCGCGTGCGTCTTTACCGAACACAACACCTGGAACCGACGTCGATCCACTGTCATGGGCAGGATCGTGGACCGGATGGTCTACACTCGGTTTGAACGTGTGTTCGCCATCAGCGACGGGACCGCGGCAGAGCTGTTGCGGGACCGGCCGTATCTTCAGTCTCACGTTGATGTCGTAGAAAATGGTGCCGAACTGCGTTTCGATGCTGTGCCGGATCGCGGAGAAAAGGCTGCGGTTACGATCCTGGCCATCGGCCGCTTGGCGCCGCAGAAGAATTTCGGGGCGCTTCTTAACGCATTGGCCGGTCTTCCTGATGCGGCGTTCAACTGCGTGATCCTGGGGGAAGGGGACCTGCGCGGGGAGCTTGAAAACGAGCGCGATGCGCTGGGTCTTGGGGATAATGTCCGGTTGCCGGGCCACGTGGCCGACACCACGCAGTACTTGTCGGAGGCAGATATTTTCGTGGTCCCGTCACTTTGGGAAGGATTCGGTCTTGTCGCCGTTGAGGCCATGAATGCCGGCCTGCCCGTTGTGGCCGCCGATGTGCCGGGCCTGCGCGAGATTGTGGGGCGCAGCACCGACTGCGCGCGGCTTGTTGACCCCAGCGACCCTGCTTCGATCCGTTCTGCCATTGCGGATTTGATGGCAGACCCCGAACGACGCAAGATCATGGGAGCGAACGGCTTTGCGCGCGCGACTCATTTCTCGACGGAAAAGATGGTCGAACGCCACATCGCTGCGTATCAAGATCTGATAGGAGGGTCTCTTGCGCGCGCCTGGTAAACAGATTTCTGCAACCCCCGGCATCGGTTGGTTTGCTCTTTTCGTGTTCATCCTGACAGCCGTCCCGCGGCTGAGCGTCAAGGTCGGGCCGGTGCCGATCTATTTTATCGATCTCTTGATTGGCATCATGCTTTGCATGGCGCTGACCCGGCCAAAGTTTCCCGGTACGCATCGGCCGTTTGCGATGTTGATCGGATTGATCTTTTGTTTTGCCATCGCTGGCGAAATCGCAGGTCTTGCGTCGGGCGCGCCGCTTCTTGAGACCATATACATCGTCGGGCGCACGACCCTGGCGTTTTCGGTCTTTTTCATCACCACGCAGTTTATTCGCAACGCCAAAGACCTTGAGATCATTCTTAAAGCGGCGGTTTTAGGGGTGATCATCACCGCGAGCCTGATGATCCTCACGTCGCTGCCGCAAACCCGCGTTGCGGTGACAAGCACCATCTTTTCGATCCCCAGCCTTGAACCCGCGGCAAGCACTGTTGCCGACAGTTACCTTGACTCAGGCGACGGCGGGGTGCGCGGGCGGACACTGGTCGGTGTGTCCATTCTTGGGGCTACGTTCCTCAATATCCTCTGGCCCCAGGCCGCCCTTTTGCTGAGATGGCCCGTGTCGATCGGATATTGGCGCTGGATCGCGATGGCCGCTTGCATGCTTGCCCCGATGGGGGTGCTGATGAGCTATTCGCGTGGCCCTATTCTCGGGGCTGTTTTGTTGATCGTGGCTGCGCTGATCCTAGGGGTCTCGCGCGTGCGTCGGGGGATCCTATTCCCAGTTGCGATGAGCGTCGCACTGGTGGCCGTGGTTGGCGTCGGGTCGCAGCTGTTCTTCTTCGATCGTTTGACCAACCGAACCGAAGCCATCTTCGACGATCCGGCCGCGGATGAGCGCGAAAGCGAACGTTTGTATGCGTATACCGAACCCTTCCAACATGTCATGGAACATCCGCGCTTCCTTGTAATTGGCGAAGGAAACACGCTTCCACAAACCGGTAGACCTGCCGAGAAACATGGTAAGGCGACGCATGCCGTCTTTGCTGCAGGCTATTACGCTTACGGCATGATCGCCGCGTTCCTGATTTGGTTTTTGCTTCTCAAGGCGCTCTACGTGGCCAACCGCCACCGGGTTCGTGTCAAAGGCACTGTGTCTGAGTTACAGGCACAGGCGCTCACCCTGTCCGTCGTTGCGGTGCTGCCCTGGGCGGTGTTCGGTCATGCGATCGTATCGACGCCCCGCGGCACGATGATTTTCTTCCTCGTGATTGGTCTCGTTGCCGTGCTCAGCCGTCTTCCCAACAAAACTGCGTCCCAGCAGCCCAAAAGGCCCGTGCGTTATGCCCACCGTCGCTATTCTCCTGTCTGACAAGCGCTCGGGCTCGACCATGCTCCAGACAGAGCTGTGTCGGCATTCCGGGATTCAGCATGTTGAGACGTCTCCGCATACCTACTCCGAGACGCATTACTGGCTGATGGCCGCGGTCTTGCTGGGCCGGTCCAACCATCTCTTCGCAGGTCGCAAGACTTATGAGGGCTATGGCAGCCGCGCGGATGCCCGCGCGTTGTTGCTGCGTTTGGTCACCGAGAACGTGCCTGACTTTCAGGTGCCCACCACTGATGAAGACCTTGTCTTTGCGGGGTGGGAGGCCCTGTGTGATCGCTTCGGCCATACGGTTTTCTTTGAGAAATCGCCGCAGTTTCTGGCGCACTGGGGGGCGCTGGATCTGTTGCTGGAATGGATTGGTCGTACCGAGCACACGGTGAAGATCATCGGGCTTGTGCGCAATCCGATGGCCGTTCTCTATTCGGCGCGGAACCTGTTTGGCACGGACCCTGACGTGCGCCAATTCGCGTGGCTCCATGCCTATAAAAACCTTCTGGCGTTCGAGGCCTTGGTCCCCGACGGAACCTACATGCGGGCCAGATACGAAGACGTGGCCGCCGATCCGCACGCCTTCTTTGGCGCGTTTCAGGACTTTCTCGGTGTCGCGCGGGAACAACAGGTGGGCGAGGCGGTCCACACCGGCTCGTTCGAGAAGTGGCGCAACGATCCAAGCTTTGGCCCGATAGCCGACTCTGCGGTTATCCGGCTTGCCGCGCATTTCGGCTACGACCGCGAGGATTTCAAATTCGATACAGTACACGCGGCCCCGCAGACCCCGCCCGAGACGCCACAAAGCGCGACCAAGCTGTGGGTTGCGCGGCAACGTTACCGTGTCTTGCGGCCCGCAGTGATGCGCGTCCGGTCGATGCTGCGGAAATAAAGTGGCCGAGGTGACCGATGACCCAAGATCGTAGCGTATCCATCTCGGCAATAGCCATTTGCAAAAACGAAGAGGTCGATCTTCCGGGCCTCATCGCCAACGTGCAGGACTGGGCGGACGAACTGATTGTCATTGATGACGAGTCGACCGACCGTAGCCATGAAATCCTTCAGGCTGCCGGGGACCATGTGCGATGCATCGTGCATCCGATGACCGAAGACGGCTATGCCGGCCAGCGCAACGCGGGCATAGCGGCGGCGACCGGGGATTGGTTGCTGCATCTGGACTGCGACGAACGTGTCCCGGCTGACCTGCGCGCTGAAATACTCGCAAGCGTGGCCTCCACCGATCTGCGCGCGTTTCGCTATCGCCGTCTGAACTTTTTCCTCCACCGACCGGTTCTCAACGGTGGATGGGCGTCGTGGAACAATCCGCAATTGGCGCGTCGGGGATATCACCGATTTGAAGGCAATTTGCATGAGCGGTGCGTGATCGACGGGGGCGAGGCGCATATCGGCCAGCTGACCCACAAGATGCTGCACCTCAACGATGCAAGCTTTGCTGAACGTATCGACAAGAGCAACCGCTACGTCGCGATGAACGCCGCACGCGATCTGGACGCTGGTAAGGCTGTGACGGGCCCAAGGATTTTCGGAGCGGCTGTCGCCACCTTTGCCAAGAAGTACATTTTGCAGCGCGGGTTTCTCGACGGCACCGTTGGTTTGATCGCCGCGATGCATGCGGCCACGGCCGTCTTCCGGGAACGGGCGCTGGTCTGGGATCGGCAGAATGCAATTGACCGTGCCGATCTTGAGAAATTGGCCCATGACTGACGTGGGGGAAACTCAGACCAGTGCTGCGTCGCTTGGGCCCTTGGTTTCGGTCGTGATCCCGACCTACAACCGGGCACACCTGCTCGCAGACGCGTTGCAGAGCGTAGCTGCGCAAACCTGGCGCCCGCTTGAGGTCATCGTTGTGGATGACGGATCCACTGACGACACGCGCGCTGTTTTCGATAGGTGGGCCGCTGGATCCGGTCCCGACATCACGGCGCGGTTCGAGGAACAGGAACACCAGGGGGGCAACGCGGCCCGTAACCTCGGGATATCTAAGGCCCAAGGAGATTTCGTGGCCTTCCTTGACAGCGATGACCTTTGGAAACCTTCAAAAATCGCGCGTCAAATAGAGGGGCTGATCGCCCGCCGAGACGCCGGTGCCTCTTACTGCGGGATCGAAGAGGTTGAGATCGGCAGCGATGCGGCCCCATACAACCCAACGCGGCCCTATCCCGAAGGTGATATCTCCAAACTGCTTTTGGTCAGCGATGTGACCGCACCGACGTCCTGCTATGTCGTGGCCCGGTCCGTTCTGGAGGCGGCCGGTGGCTTCGACGAAGCATTGCGCGCGCGTCAGGACTGGGACCTTTGGATTAGGGTGTCGCTTGCGACGCAAATCCTTGCCGTGCCAGAGGCGCTGACGGTCCTCAGAAACCATTCTGGCCCGCGCACAATATCCGATCCCCAGCGTGAGCTGACGGCACATCAGGCGATACTGGCGAAGTATGCATCGCAGCGAAAGCAAGCTGGGCGGCGGGTGGAACGGGGAGCCATGTCTGCCTTTCACCGGCGCGCCGGGCGTGTGAACTTCCACCACATCAAGAACACGAAGGCAGCGGTCGGCCACTATCTGCGGGCGATCTGGTGGTCACCGCTCACCATGAACAACTATTTTGCGCTGGTCGGCACCGTCTTGCCGGCCCAAGGCCGAAAACGATTGAACAGGGCTTGGAACGCCGTGTTCGGGCGAACCGGCCTGCGCATAAGCAGCCATTGATTGGTTCAGATGGGTACCGTTCTTCAGTTTTCCAACCAGTTCGCTTCGGCTGACGGCCACGGGATCGCGCGGTATTCGCGCGAAATGCATGCCGCTATGGTCGATCACACGGATTGGACGATTACGCCTGTTGCGGGGTGGTCAAATCTGCCACCCGCGAAACTTGAACGGCTCAAGCAAACCAGCGGGCTGAAGCTGACTGGCCTGGGGCGGCGCGCCACGCCACTCCTTTGGACCTATCTCGATTGGCCGACGGTCGAGGCGCGCGTGGACCGCGACGCGGATATTGTCCACGCCATGTCTCTGGGCTACCCGATTGCGACGCGCAAACCCTATGTCGTTACCGTGCATGATCTTGGGCCTCTGACCCATCCCGAATACTTCAGCAACACCCGGCCCTGGGTGATGGAGCGGTCTTTGCGCCAAGCCGAACAGCGCGCCGCGGCAATTGTCTGCGTGTCACAATCGACCGCAGATGAAGTTACCTCGTATTTGGGGGCAGGGGTCAGCGACCGCTTACACGTCGTTGGTGAAGGCGTGTCGGGCGAGTTCTTTGACCCCGTGCCTGCGCCCGATTTCTCAGACCTGGACCTGCCGCCTGATGGCGTGCCCTTCATCCTATCCGCGGGCAAAATGAGCCCTCGCAAAAACTTGCAAGGGGTTGTGCGCGGCCTGCGCAAGATCTGCGACGAGGTTCCGCATCATCTGGTCATTGTGGGCGGGCGCGGCTGGGATTGGGATGTCCTGGACCGCGAACTTCAGTCACCAGAGGTGCGTGAACGGGTGCATGTGAATGGCTTTGTAACAGACGAACAGTTGCGCGCGCTCTACGGGCGTGCCGCCGCTTATATCCATCCTTCGCTCTACGAAGGGTTCGGGCTGACGGTCCTCGAGGCGATGGCCGCCGGTGCGCCTGTCATTGCATCGCGGACCACGTCGCTACCAGAAGTCGCCGGAGATGCCGCGATCCTGATCGATCCCACGGATGATAATGGCCTGGCCCAGGCCATGCTTGATATCCTAACGGACGAACACCGGGCGCAGACTCTGGTCGCAAAAGGCAAGGCTCGCGCCGCCAGCTTTCAATGGTCTGACTGCGCCAAGGCCATGGCTGCGCTTTATGACGGTGTGCTGTCATGACCGGGCGGTACGATGTGATCTTCCGGTCCGCAAAACCAATGCTGGGCTATGGGACGACTGAGATCCGCTGCGTCCAACCGATGCAGTTCCTACGCGCGACGGGTCTGTCTGCGGACGCAGGCAGCATATATGAAAACGGGCTGCCCCCTTGCCGGGTGCTTGTCCTTCACCGCGTTCCACTGGACGCCGTGACCCAACGCGCCATACACCTTGCCCGCGCCTATGGGGCGGCGATCGTCTATGACACGGATGACTTCATCTCAACGTCAGACGGTCGTGACTGGGATCCCGGAATTGCGGCTGCCATGCGCGCGGTCGATCTGGTCAGCGTGTCTGGGCCCGCACTTGCTGAACGGGTGGCCAAACTTAGCTTGGAAACGGTCACCATGCGGGCAAAGCTATCTGATATGTTGCTGGAAACGGCCCGCCGCGCAGCATCCACCGAAAGACCGTCCGACAAGGTCGTCCTTGGGTACTTCAGCGGCTCGGCCCACCACGATGCAGACTTCGATCTCGTCGCCCCCCAGCTTGCCCAGGTCTTGAAGGAGTTTCCGGAGACACACCTCGCTCTTGGGGGCAAACTCAGCGTCGGCTCGGAGCTTGCAGAATTTGGGGCCCGCGTCTCTTTCGCGCCGTTTCGGCCCTATGCCGAGTTTGTAGCGCTTCTGGGCGGGATCGACATCAATCTGGCACCGCTGGACCTGACATCGTCGCTCGCCCAGTGCCGGAGTGATCTGAAATTCATCGAAGCCGCCGCGTTCGGCGTCCCAACGGTTGCGTCCCCATCACCGGCCTACTGCGCGTCGCTTGAAGACGGCGTGTCTGGCTTTATCGCGCAAGACGACGAATGGTACGCGAAGCTTGCGCATTTGGTGGGCGAACCGACGCTACGCGTTTCGATGGGGGCAGCCGCGCGCGATTACGTTATGCGCGAGGCATCGCCCGAAGCCGGACAAGCAGAGTGGCGCGCACTCTTTGACCGGATGTGCCCGCCTCCCGCGGAAACCCGCCTGCTGGCCGCGCTGCCTGCCCAGCTCGGCCTTCGGATCGCGCAGGCCCGCCGGGGTGGGCGACGGCAGTTGAAGGGAATGCTCCAGGACTTGCCGTTCCCGCGCGCACGGGCGCGCCACTAGGCCCGCCGCACCCAGCCATGCGTATCCTTCTCACCGCCAATACGGCTTTCGCGCTCAGCAACTTTCGATTGGGTTTGATCCGCGCCCTTGTCCGCGACGGTCATGACGTGGTGGCCCTCGTACCCGACGGACCGGAAACCGCGTTGTTGCGCGCGGAAGGGTGCGCCGTCCATTCCCTGTCCATGAACCGCCGGGGTCGGAATATCCTGGAAGAGGCGCGTACCCTGTTTGGCTTCTATCGTACGTTCCGGGATGTGACGCCGGATGTGGTGTTTGGATATACGATAAAGAACAACCTCTATGGTGGCGTCGTCGCTCGGATGCGGGGCATACCGTTCATTCCAAATGTAACGGGGCTGGGCACGGCGTTTTCAGAAGACGGCATTCTGAAGCGCGCGCTCATGCGCACCTATAGGGCCGCCTTCAAAACCTGTCCGACGGTCTTTTTTCAAAACCGCTATGATATGAATCTGCTTGTAGAACACGGCCAGGTCGCAGAACGTCAGGCCGCCTTGTTGCCGGGTTCCGGCGTGGATCTGCAAAGGTTCAAGGCTAAGCCCTTACCCGGGACGCCAGACGCGCCCACGTTCTTATACGTGGGCCGGCTTTTATGGGAAAAGGGCGTCGGAGAGTTTGTTGAAGCCGCCCAACGGGTGCGCAAGGCGACGCCAAATGCAGCTTTCAAACTGTTGGGCGATCTGGAACATGGCGGCAAAGATGCCATTCGAAAGTCCCAAGTCGATCGCTGGCAGGCAGAAGGTCACATAGAATATCTTGGCCGGGTCGAGGATGTGCGCGACACGCTGGCCCAAGCCGACTGCGTCGTCTTGCCCTCATATTATCGCGAAGGCACGCCGCGTTCCCTGCTTGAGGCCGCCGCGATGGCGCGGCCGATCATCACAACCCGCACCCCTGGCTGCGAAGATGTGGTTCGGGATGGCGAAACAGGCTATCTCGTCGCCCCCCGATCCGTGGATGACCTGGTCGCGCGCATGACTGATTACATCCGCATGTCGCCGGAGCATCGTAGCGCCATGGGCCATGCCGGCCGCACGTTCATGGAACAGTCCTATGATGAGCGCCTGGTGATCGAGGCCTATTTGAAAACTCTCGACGGCATCGCAAACTAGCCAAGCCTCATCTCTACAAAGAAAAGGCCGGGATGCAGTGCGCATCCCGGCCAATCTCATGACTATCCCTCTTGCGTGGTGATCCGATTACAGGATGAACCACTCAGCCTGTTCATTGTTGGCTTCTTCTTCGAGGAATTCCGCATATTGCTCTGGCGTATCAAACGTCGGCACGACGTTATCAAGCGCGACCGCATCATTTGGATCCTTTGCCTGGATGATCAGGTTCGAGATCGTTCCGTCGAATGCATTTGTGAAACCGGCCTCGCCACTGGCGCTGGCCCATCCGTTCGCACCGACCTGCAGGTACTCGTCGTTCTCGACCCAGTCATAGTCCAGTGAAGCTTCGCCAAGCGATTGCCCATCAAGCCAGGCTGCGACCTTGCCATCGCCAAAGGCAGCCTGAACCTCATAGTCTTCACCCGCCTTGATGCCGGACTTGGTGAATACGTGCTCAGTCTCGGCATCCTGGAAACGGATGTAGAGGGTTCCCTTCTCGATATAGCTCGCGAAGTGCCCGCCGTTCTCGTTCCCAAACGCATCCCGGGTGACAAGACCCTGCATGCCATGCACTTTGTCTGCATTGAACGCGAATGAGATGTGGCCGGCCTCGATATTCAAATCGTCGGTTGGTGTTTCTTCTAGAACCGACCGTGCCGCTCCGTCGAACGCGCGGGTGCCGATGAGAGCAAACGCAGGATCAGCGGGCCCCTCAGGCGTGTCGCTTGGGGCGACGTCACCGTAGGATTCAATGACAAGGTCAGAAATTCTGCCGTCA
>JBCBGF010000007.1:0-167412 GCA_038526915.1 Pseudomonadota bacterium
CTCACCATCACCGGCCCTGCGACGCCGCCCGGGGCCGCATCGAGGTGCACTTGTGCCGTCCGCTCGGTGCTGTTGCGCAGGTAGGCGACCTCGACGACGGCGCCCAGGCCGCTGGTGGATAGGCGAAACTCCAGCTCGGCCTCGGCATCCACGCGCAGGCCGTTGATCGCCAGAACAATATCGCCGCGGCTGAGACCTGCGGCGGCAAAGGGGCTCTCAGCATGGATATCGTTGATCAAAACGCCCCGCGGTGCCGGCTGTCCCAGGGCCTGGGCCAGGGCGTGGTCGACCTCCTGTACCTGCAGCCCGGCCCAGGGTTTCTGGAAGGCCCGGCCACCCGCGCGCGCCTGCGCCACATATTGCGCAACGAGGTTGGAGGGGATTGCAAAGCCGATACCGTTTGAGCCGCCGGACCGGGTCAGGATGGACGTATTCACCCCGATCAGGCGCCCCGCCATATCCACCAGCGCGCCGCCGGAGTTGCCCGGATTGATCGGCGCGTCGGTCTGGATGTAGTAGCCCGCGCGGTTTTCCATCCCGCCCCCGCTGCGCGCGAGACCCGACACGATGCCGCTGGTCACGGTCTGGCCCACACCGAACGGGTTGCCGATGGCCAAAACCAGATCGCCCACTTCGATGACATCGCTATTACCAAGCTCCACCACCGGAAGGTCGGCGGCGTCGATCAATCGGATGACCGCCAGATCGGCCTCTGCGTCACTGAGCAGGATCTCGGCGTCGAACTCGCGGCGATCGGACAGGACGACCCGGATCTCTTGCGCATCGCCGACGACGTGATGGTTCGAGACGACGACACCATCCGCGCCCACAATCACCCCGGACCCGAGCGAGTTTTCCAGCCGCGGAACGGCCCGGCCCGACCGTCCGAAAAACTGGGAAAAGAAGGGATCGCCCGCGAAAGGGCTGACGCGCTGCTCCACCACGCGGGTGGCATAGATGTTGACCACAGCTGGGGCAGAGGCGCGGGCCACCGGGGCAAACCCCAGCTGAACTTCGGCCAGGCTACTCGGGACGCGGTCTTGCGCCTGCGCAATTGCCGGGATTGGCAGGGCGATCGACACCAGCAGCGCCAAGATACGCCACATCACGAAACCTCCTGAGTGCAACGCCCGCGATATAGGCGCGGCACGACCATTTTGAAGCCTTGGACGCGTATTATATCAGTCTTTGAATGTTAGATTGCCGCGTCGCTTGATATGGATCAACACGCAGCGCCGGAAGATCATCGGGATGGGTCGATATCTATGCGGCACCGGCCTTTTCTTCGACAGCGTTGGCGAGTGATTCCGCCCGTGCGGCGAGTTCTGCCAGAGTGTCGGTCACGTTGCTGGGGATTACGGCGACCTCAACTGTTTCGCGCTGCAGCGCGGCCTCACGCGCCTCTTCCAGTTCGGCCGTGAGAGAGCCCACCTGCTTTTCCATCGCGCGCAGCTTGTCATCAGTCCCTGCGGCCTTGTCCGCTAGAAGAAGGCCCGCCATCAAAAGCATGCGCGCTTCGGGCATCCGCCCGATCTGGTTGAGAAGCGTGGATGCTTCGTTGTCGAGCATCTGTGCCGCTGAGCGCAGGAAATGTTCTTCCCCCTCTTGGCAGGCCACCTGAAACTCGCGTCCGCCAATGGTGATCGTGACCTCAGGCATTTGCGCTCTCCTCCAAGATGGGTTCGATGGTGGCCAGCACCCGGTCGATTTCAGCCCGGTCCCCGGCTTGCAGGGTTTTCAACGCCTCAAGCTCGGCCTGGAGTGCGGCATTGACCAGTTCGGCATCGGCCAGACCTTCGGCGTTGGCGCTGCGCAGGGCCGCGTTCGAGGCGCGGAGTTCCGCATTGACGCCACGGACTTGCTGCAGATCGGCATCGGTGTCGGTCAGGGCCTTGCGCAGGGATGCGACCTCGGCCTCAAGCGTGGCTACCGTGGTTTCCTGCGTTTCACGGATTGCCCGCACCCGCTCTTCCAGCTGGGCGTTGGCCATCCGTTCGGCTTCCAGCGCTTCGGCCAATCCGGCATCGGCGGCGCTGCTGAGCCGGTCGACCCCGTTTCCGATCCGGTCGAGCGCCGCGGTAATTCTGCGTTCAAGCTCGCTAATGTCGGTCATCAGCCCCTCGTCTTCTGCCTGGGTGCCCCGCACCTTCTGGTGCAAGAGCGAATCGTATCGCACTGTGTTTGTGCGACTTTACCGCTTTGGTGTCTGAATGCACGCCCCCCTCGCAAAACCCCGCCGATCGACCTGCTTGAACTTGGCCCCGAGGCTGGTATCAGTCGCGCGATCTCCCGGCAGGACAGACGCGAAGGACAGGGCGCCCGTGGACATAGCCACCTTGAAAGAGCTTCACCCCGATCACTGGAAAAAAGCCTGCGCGATCCGCGTTTTGGCCATGGACGCGGTGCAGGCCGCCAATTCGGGCCACCCCGGCATGCCGATGGGCATGGCCGATGTCGCGACGGTTCTGTTTGAAAAACACCTGAAGTTCGATGCCGCGGCCCCGCATTGGCCGGATCGCGATCGGTTCATCCTGTCGGCGGGCCATGGGTCGATGCTGCTTTATGCGCTGCTGCACCTGACCGGGTATGAGGACATGACGCTGGAGCAACTGAAGAACTTCCGGCAATGGGGCTCGATCACCGCGGGCCACCCCGAATACGGGCATGCGACGGGCATCGAGACAACGACCGGGCCGCTGGGTCAGGGTCTGGCAAATTCGGTGGGCTTTGCGATCGCCGAAGAGGCGCTCAGGGCGCGGTTCGGCAAGAAGGTGGTGGATCACTACACCTATGTCATCGCGGGCGACGGATGCCTGATGGAAGGCGTCAGCCATGAGGCGATTGGTCTGGCGGGCATGCAGAAGCTGGGCCGCTTGATCGTGCTGTGGGACGACAACAACATCTCCATCGATGGTGAGGTCACCCTGTCCGACATCACCGACCAGCAGCAGCGGTTCCGCGCGGCGGGCTGGCAGGTGCTGAGCTGTGATGGCCACGACCCCGAGGATATCGACGCCGCGCTGACCAAGGCGAAGACGTCGAAAAAGCCCACGATGATCGCGTGCAAGACGCATATCGGCTTTGGCTCGCCCAACAAGCAGGACACGAAGGGGGCGCATGGCTCCCCCCTTGGTCCTGAAGAGATCCTGGCGACGCGTGCGGCCTATGGGTGGACGCACGGACCATTCGAGATCCCAGGCGATGTGAAATCTGCGTGGGAAGCGATCGGTCGACAGGGTGCAGGCGAACACGAGGCGTGGGCTGCGCGGTTTGCGGGCCTGTCGGCGAGCCGTCAGGCCGAGTTCAACCGCGTGATGGCGGGCGAGATGCCCAAGAAACTGGCGGGAACGATCCGGGCGCTGAAAAAGCAGGTGTCAGAGGAGCAGCCCAAGGTGGCGACGCGCAAATCGTCGGAGATGGTGCTGACCGCGATCAACCCGGTTCTGCCCGAAACCGTCGGCGGATCGGCGGACCTGACGGGGTCGAACAACACGCTGACGCCGGATCTGGGGATCTTTGAACCCACCAACCGCAAGGGCCGCTATGTGCATTACGGTATCCGCGAACACGGGATGGCAGCGGCCATGAACGGGATGGTTCTGCATGGCGGTGTGAAGCCCTATGGCGGGACGTTCATGTGCTTTACCGATTATGCCCGTGGCGCGATGCGGCTGTCGTCGCTGATGGGTGTGGCGCCGGTTTATGTGATGACGCATGACTCCATCGGCTTGGGCGAAGACGGGCCGACGCACCAGCCGGTGGAACATCTGGCGATGCTGCGCGCGACACCGAATGTGCACGTGTTCCGGCCCGCCGATACGGTGGAAACGGCAGAGGCCTGGGAACTGGCGTTGTCCGCCACCAAGACCCCCAGCGTTTTGTCGCTGACGCGGCAGGGCCTGCCCACGGTCCGGACCGAGCACAAGATGAAGAACCTCACGGCACAGGGCGCCTATGTCCTGGCCGAGGCCGAGGGCAAGCGGCAGGCGATCCTGATGGCCACGGGATCAGAAGTGTCGGTGGCCCTGGCCGCGCGCGATCTTTTGCAGGCCGACGGGATCGGCACGCGGGTGGTCTCGATGCCCTGTTGGGAGCTGTTTGAGGAACAGGACGAGGCCTATCGTAAGAAGGTGCTGCCAGCCGGCCCGGTGCGGGTGGCGGTCGAGGCGATGATCCGCTTTGGCTGGGATCGCTGGCTTTTCGGCGAACGTGGCAAGCGCGAGAAGTCGGGCTTTGTGGGCATGCACGGGTTTGGCGCGTCGGCACCTGCCGGTGATCTCTACCGCGAGTTCGGGATCACCGCCAATGCCGTGGCTGCCAAGGCCAAGGATCTGATCGAAGGGCGTTGGGTGCCTGATCCGCGGGTGTGAGGCCGTGGGGGGCGCTGCCCCCCGCACCTGACGGTGCGTCCCCCCGGGATATTTCAAAAGCGAAGAAGCGCGGACGCAGTCAGGGCGTTTGTGACTTGAACCGGGCGGCCACCGGCATGAGGACGTGGGTGACAATGGGAATGAGGGCAAAACCTACCGCGAGCCCAATCAGCCCGTCGAGAAACGCCGTGGCAAACCAGTTCAGAAACCCCGCCCCGCCGGAGACCGCTTTGGCTGCGGCCTTGATCGTGTCATAGGGCGCGTGGACGCCCATCTCGTGCAACCCGTGCACGATGATGGCACCGCCCACCCAGATCATCGCTGCCGTTCCGATGATCACCAGAAGCTTCAGCACATAGGGCATCGCGCGCACGATCCCTTCGCCGATCTTGCGGGTCGCTTCGCTCCGCCCCTTGGCGGCGAGATGCAGACCGACATCATCGGCCTTCACGATCACAGCAACGGCCCCGTAGACTGCCACGGTGATCAGGATGCCGGCCACCCCGAGGGCCGCGCCCTGAAACCAGATCGACAGACCGGCGGGCAGTGCGGCGAGCGTGATCGTCATGATCTCGGCAGACAGGATGAAGTCGGTCTTGATCGCGCCCTTGACCTTTTCCTCCTCCAGATGCGCGTCAGCGACCTTGGCGGCATAGACATCTTGGGCATGGGTGTCGTGGGGGTTCAGCACATGCCAGACCTTTTCCGCCCCCTCGAAACACAGGTAACAGCCGCCCAGCATCAGCAAGGGCGGGATGGCCCAGGGGGCGAAACTGGCCAGCAACAGGGCGATCGGCAAGAGGATCACCAGCTTGTTGAAGAACGATCCCTTGGCGATGCTCCAAACAATCGGCAGTTCCCGATCCGCCGAAAAGCCGTGGACGTATTTCGGGGTCACGGCGGCGTCATCGATCACGGCACCCGCTGCCTTGGACGATGCTTTGACGGCCTGGCTGACCACATCATCTACTGAAGCTGCCGCCACTTTCGCGATTGCCGCGACATCGTCCAAGAGGGCCAGTAATCCGCTCATATCGCACCTGTCTGTGTCGCGGGCACCCTAGCGTGCGCGGGCGCCCGTGCAACGGGAAAGCCGCGGCGCCCTTCCCCCCTTGCTTAGAGCGCGGGGTGGCGGTTGACGTCCTTGTAGAGCAGATAGCGAAATGGCTCGGGCCCGCCGGCATAGCAGGCCTGCGGGCAGAACGCGCGGAGCCACAGAAAATCCCCGGCCTCCACCTCGACCCAGTCGGCGTTCAGCCGGTAGACCGCTTTGCCCTGCAGCACATAGAGCCCGTGTTCCATCACATGAGTCTCGGCGAACGGGATCACTGCGCCGGGTTGGAAGGTCACGATATTGACGTGAAAGTCGTGGGCCAGATCAGCGGGATCGACAAAGCGCTGGGTTGCCCAAGTGCCGCCTGTGTCCGGCATCGGCGTCGGCTCGACGCGTGTCTCATGCGTGACGAAGGCCGCGGGCGGGGCGATGCCCTCCACCGTCTGGTAGGCTTTGCGGATCCAGTGGAACGTGGCCACCCCCTGCCCGCGGTTCCGGATTTGCCAGTCGCACCCGGCGGGCAGAAAGGCATAGGCCCCCGGCGAGAGGTCGTGATCGACGCCGGAGACCGACAGGGTCGGGGCACCGTCTGTCACGAAGAGGACGGCTTGCGCGGAGGGATCGACCTCGGGCCGGTCGGACCCGCCGCCGGGGGCAAGCTCCGTGATCGTCTGGCTGAAGGTTTCGGCAAAGCCCGACAGGGGCCGCGCCAGAACCCAGCCGCGCGCGCCGTGCCAATGGGGGAAGGCCGAGGTGACGATGTCAGACTGCACCCCGCGGGGGATCACGGCATAGGCATCGGTGAAGACGGCCCGCCCGGTCAGAAGCTGCGATTGCGGCGGCAGGCCACCGGGCGGATTGGCGTAAGATGTCATGGGCGCACCTGACAGGATGGCAGCCTTTGGCAAAAGGCCTCGATCGGCGAAAGGACCTTCAGGCAATTCAAGAGAGCCCTGGGGCGCGACCCTATCCCCGCATCCGCGCCCCGTCACCGTCGAACAAAGGGTCGCTCACCAATCGCGCGGGATGCATGTCGCCCAGGATCTCAATCTCGACCTCAAGGTCCGGGACCGCGCGGTCGGCAGGGATCAGGCCCAGCGCCACCGATTGCGCGGCCCAATGCGAATAGCCGCCAGAGGTGCAAAAGCCCTGCACCCGCCCGTCGATCCAGATCGGTTCATAGGCCACGACATCTGCATCCTGCGCATCGACGATGAAGGCACACAGGCGCCGCTTTGGCCCCGCCGCCCGCTCCGCCTCGGCCGCGGCGCGTCCGATGAAGTCGGCGGGCTTGGACCAGGCGATGAAGCGATCAAGCCCGGTCTCGCCCGCTGTGTAGTCCGGCGAAAACTCCCGCATCCAGGAGCCGAAGAATTTGTCGAGCCGTAGTGACATCATCGCCCGCATCCCGAAGGGCCGCATGCCATGCGCCTGTCCGGCCTGCCACAGCGCCTCGAACAAGGCCCGCTGGGATGTCGGGTCGCAATAGATCTCATAGCCCAGATCGCCGGTATAGCTGACGCGTTGGACCACACAGTCGGCCAGGCCCACCGGGCCGCGGCGCACATCGAGGAACCTGAACGCCTCAGTCGAGACATCCATGTCCGTGCAGGCGGCGAGAACCGCACGCGCGGCGGGGCCGGCGATCTGGAAGCCGGTGACGCGATCGGACAGGTTTTCGACGGTGACGTCCTCTGCCCCATGCACCTCGAACCAGCGCAGATGATAGTCCTGGCTGCCATAGCTCGCGGTCAGGCGGAAGTCGTCCTCGGCCAGACAGGACACGGTGAAATCGCCGATCAGCCGACCCGACGGGGCGAGCATCGGGGTCAGGGACAGCCGCCCCGGTTTGGGGATGCGCCCGGCCATGATCCGGTCGAGCCAGGCCCGCGCCCCGGGCCCTGTAACGCCGAACTTGCCGAAATTGTGCGTCTCGTTGATCCCCACGCCCTCGCGGACCGCGCGCACCTCCTGCGCTGTTGCCTCCCAGGCGTTTGAGCGGCGAAACGATGGCGTCTCGAACCGTGGCTCATCACCTTCGGCGAAGTAGTTCGGCACCTCCAGCCCGTATTGCGCACCCCAGACCGCGCCCATGCGATCCCAGATGTCGTACATCGGCGTGGTGCGGAAGGGCCGCGCGGCGGGCAGTTCTTCGTTGGGATAGCTGACAGAGAACCGCCGCTGATAGTTCTCGATCACCTTCGGCACCGTGTATCCCGGCGTTGTCCAGCGGCCAAAGCGGGCGACATCCATGGCGAAGACATCGCGCTCAGGCTCTCCCTCGACCATCCATTGCGCGAGGCTCAGGCCCACGCCACCGCCCTGGCTGAAGCCCGCCATGACCGCGCAGGCCGACCAGTAATTGCGCAGGCCCGGGACCGGACCAACCAGCGGGTTGCCATCGGGGGCGAAGGTGAAGGGGCCGTGGATCACCGATTTCACGCCGGCGCGTTCCAGCACCGGGAAGCGCTTGTAGGCGAAGGCGACCGAGGCCTCGATCTTTTCAAACTGGTCGTTCAGAAGCTCATGCCCGAAATCCCACGGCGTGCCACCAACGGCCCAGGGCTCACAGGGTTGCTCGTAAAACCCGATGCAGAGGCCTTTGCCCTCTTGCCGCAAATAGCTCTCGCCGCCGGGGTCCATGACATGGGGGAACTCGGAACCGCGTTCATAGATCTCGGGAATATCGTCGGTCACGAGGTACTGATGCGCCATGGGGACAAGCGGCAGATAGACGCCGGCCATCGCCGCCACTTCCCGCGCCCAAAGGCCCGCGGCGTTCACGATGTGCTCGGCATGCACCGTCCCCTGCTCGGTCACCACATCCCAGGTGCCATCGGCCCGCGGATTGGTCTCGATCACCTTGCACTTCGTCACGATCTCCGCCCCGCCCATTCGCGCGGCTTTGGCATAGGCGTGGGTCGTGCCTGACGGATCGAGATGGCCATCCAGCGGGTCGTAAAGCGCGCCGATGATCCCATCGGTGTTCACCAGTTCGGCCCGTTCCTTGATCTCTGCTGGCCCCAAGATCTCGGTCTCCAGCCCCATGTAGCGATGCTTGGCGCGTTCGGCCTTGAGCATGTCAAACCGCTCGGGCGTGTCGGCCAGCGTCACCCCGCCCACGTGGTGCAGCCCGCAGGACATGCCGGTGATCTCCTCCAACTCACGGTAGAGCCGGATCGTGTAGCCCTGCAGCGCCGCCATGTTGGTATCGCCGTTCAGCGTATGGAACCCGCCCGCCGCGTGCCAGGTAGAGCCTGATGTCAGCTCAGACCGCTCGATCAGCATCACGTCCGCCCAGCCAAGCTTTGTCAGGTGGTAGAGGACCGAACACCCCACGACCCCGCCGCCGATCACAACCACACGCGCCGTTGCCTTCATCGCGCACACCCGCCCTTCTTCTTGTTAAAAATACGCAAATCCCGCGCGTTCCTACTCTTCCCGGCCCCAGCTTTTGAGGCGCGCATGGAACTGTTTCGCGCGTGCGTCCCCCGCTTCAAGCGCAAAGACGTAGGCATGGGTCAGAAAAAACGCCGCACGGTCCCTGTCCTCTTGGGCGTCTGCCTGCGCCGCCGCCTCGGCATAGAGCGTGACCAGTGCCATTCGGTCCCCTTGCGCATGCGCGTCGAGAAGCCTTTCGTCGAGATCGCCCGTCACTCGGCCGCGGCGGCCGGGGGCTGCAAGCGTTCGGCCACCCAAGCGTGGAAGCAATGCGTGGGCCCGTCCATTGCCGGGGAAAACTTGCCGCCATCGAAATAGACCCCGTGCCGCCCGCGCTGCATGCCCTCGACGACGAAGACGTCCTCCTCGAAGACGCCGTACCACATCTTCGCGTTGGTCTGGCGCAGGTCCTCCCACTCCGGCCACGCCACTTCGGGGGCGGCATAATAAATCTCCACATGCTCGATCGTGTGGTCCTTGGCGACCGGCTCGAGCAGGATCGCGTAGGCATGGTCGCGGTGAACGCCGAACAGCACGTTGGGATAGAAGGCGAGGTACTCCGCGCCTGCATCCCACTGCTCCGACAATCCCTCGAAATCGGGGAAATTGCGCCCATCCTCGCTCAGCGTCGGGCGGTAGACCAACGTCCCCTGCCCAGAGAACCGTCCCGGCGCTTCGATGTTGTAGTGATCTTCCAGCCGCGAATAGCTGTTCAGGCCGGGATGCACCCAGGGCAGGTGGTAGCTCTCGCAATAGTTCTCCACCGCCAGCTTCCAGTTGCAGGCCACGTCGAACTGAAACCGGCTTTCCGGCCCGCCGTGATAGAGTGGCTTTTCGAACTCCGCCCAGCGCGCAATGACATCGGCGGCATAGTCCTCAAACGCGGGCGCGGTGCCGCTTACATTCACAAACACCACATCGCGCCAGACATGGCTACGGATCTCGATGAGGCCCAGCGTGGCCCGGTCGATCTCATCATGGGTGTTCTGCCCCGGCCCGCCGACATGGGGCGTTGTCACGAGGTTGCCATCGAGCGAGTAGCACCAGGAATGATAGGGGCAGCGGATGACATTGCCGACCTTGCCGGGCTTTTCCACAAGGATCATGCCCCGGTGGCGGCAGGTGTTCTGGAACACACGGATACCACCGTCTTTGCCGCGCACCGCCACCAAGGGCAGGCCCAAGAACGTCACCGGGACGGCATCGCCCGGCTCGGGCAGACGCGCGCCGACGGTCAGGCCCGCCCAGGTGTCAAACAACACCGCGTCGCGTTCAGAGGCAAACACCTCATCCGAGATGTAGTGGTCATTGGGCAACCCCCGCGCTTGCGAGACGGGTTTCAGGACGTTGCTCAGATCGGTGACGGACATGGGCGCTCTCCGCGTGGCTGGACCTCTGGTCAAAGCATGGGCGCGTTGCCCGGGCCCCATCGCCCCTGAATCCGACATGGGCAGGTCGCAAAAGGCCCGCCTAGAGGGCGATCACCTGCCCTGACCGCACAGCTTCCTGCGCCGCCTGCCCCATCAAGACAGCCCGTGCGCCGTCCGTCAGCGTCACTTCCGGCGTACGTTCGCCCCGGACCATCCGCTGGAATTGCACATGCTGATAGAATGTCGACCCGTTGTGATCGCCCGCCGCAAGCAAAGTTGGGTCCACGGGGATTTCCACCGTTTGAGGCCCCTTGGGCGACCGCGGGCTGACGATCACCTGTGGCACCGGAGGCGCGCCCAGATGCGTCGGCCAGAACCGACCCGGGCCGGGCACGAAGCATTCGACCTTGCCCGCAGGCCCCACCGCGCTGATCTCTTCTTGATAGCGTGCGCCCTCGGCGTACATGCACAATTCCAGCATCGAACGTGCGCCGCCCGCGAACTCGACGATCACATAGGCGCTGTCCCAGATATCGGAGGCTTCGCCGTCATAGGTCTCATCGAGATGGTTCACGACCTGCCCGCCCGAGGCCATGATGCGCACCGGTTCATCGCGCAGGATCAGGCGCATCAGGTCGAAGAAGTGACAGCATTTCTCGACCAACGTCCCGCCGGAATAGCGGTTGAACCGGTTCCAGTTGCCGACCTTTTGAAGGAACGGAAACCGATGTTCGCGGATCGTCAGCATCGTGATCCCGCCGGTGGCGTTTTGCGCCTCTTCGATCAGCTTGGCGATGGGCGGCATATACCGATACTCCATCGCAACCCAAATCGGCGCGGGGTAGCTGTCGGCCAGCGCCGACACGCGCGCGGCATCCTCGGGATCCGTGAAAAGCGGCTTCTCCACAAGTAACGGCAGGGGCCGCCGCGCCGCGATTTCTTCCATTTGCGCGACATGGCAGTGGTTCGGGCTCGCGATCAGCAGGCAGTCGAGGCTGTCGTCATCCAAGAGCTCCCACAGCGAACCATAGAGCCGCGCGTTAGGCGCCATGGCTTTGGCCTTTGCCGCCATGATCTCATCAGGTTCATAGATCGCCGCAACCCGGGCTTCGGGCAGCAGGGCGATATTCTCGATATGCTCCTGACCCATCATGCCGCAGCCGATGATGCCGTAATTCAGGATATCCACCTGTCCCCGTCCCTTATTTCAGCCGCGCGACATAACGCGTGCATGTGTGATCGAACCATGTTCGCGAAAATTCAGGCCTGTCGCCATCCTGACCCCAGCTCAAGCGTTCGACATAGCCGCAAGGCGCACCGGCGGGCAGGCCGAAACAGTCGGTGCGCCAAACCGGCACCGTATCGACGCCGACGTCATCGCGGACCCGGGTGATCCACAGGCCGAGGCGCTGGCGGTAGAAGAGATAGAGCGACTCGCTCAGATCCTCTGGGCTGACGCGCTCGGTGTAGCTGGCATCAAGCCAGATCTCTTCCAGCGCTGCCGGTTGGCCGCCGAGGCGACGCAGGCGGCGGATGCGGTGGCCCTGCGCCGAGGTGCCGAATTGAGGGAGGTCTGCGGGTTTGCTCAGGCGATCCACGGACAGGATTTCGGCTGTGGGCAGGCCACCGCCTGCGACCAGCTCAAGCCGGAAAAACGCATAGATGCCCGCGCCTTCCGCGCCGGGGCGCACGTAGTTTCCCGAGCCTTGCACCCGCTCCAACAGCCCGCGGTCTTCAAGGTCAGCCAGCGCCTTGCGCAACGTCCCAACGGCCAGCCCCAGATCCTTGGCCATCTCGCGCTCTGGCGGCAACCGTTCCCCCGCCACCAGTCGCCCAGCCGCGATTTCGCGGATCAGCATCTCGGCGGTCTGCACGTATTTCGGCAGGGCGGTCGGGTCGGTCATGGTCGCTCGCGCGCGAATTGATCCAGTATTGATGCATTTGAATTCAGGTGCTACGCAAGGGAAAACTGAATGCCCAGGGAGGGAGTCGATGACGGTCGTACCGGTCACGTCGGCAGATTTAGACGCAGCCGAGGTCTCTTGGTTCTCCGCCCTATGCTCGGATGATTATGCCTATCTTGGCGTGCCGGATGGCGCTTTGCGTTCGAGTTGGGAGCATTGCAGGGACATCCTTCTGGAAGCCGAGAAGCAGGGCTTCCGCAACATCCTCTGCCCGTCTTCCTATCAGGTGGGTCAGGACACGCTGAGCTTTGTGGCGGGCTGTGCGCCGCTGACCTCAAAGATCAACATGCTGGCCGCCGTGCGCTGTGGTGAGATGCAGCCCATCATGCTGGCCCGCACGCTGGCCACGCTCGATCACATGCTCAAGGGGCGGCTGGTCATCAATATCATTTCCAGCGATTTCCCCGGCGAGATGGCCGAAAGCGCCTATCGTTACAAGCGGTCGAAGGAAGTGGTGGAGATCCTGCGGCAAGCCTGGACACAGGATGAGATCAACTATGACGGCGAGGTCTATCAGTTCCACGGGCTGACGACGGACCCCGCGCGGCCCTATCAGCAAAACGGTGGGCCGCTGATGTATTTCGGGGGGTATTCGCCCGCCGCGCTGGATCTGTGCGCCCAGCATTGCGATGTCTACCTGATGTGGCCCGAGCCAAAGGATGCGATCAAAGGCCGGATGGAGGCGGTGCATGCGCGCGCCGCCGAGTATGGTCGCACGCTCGACTATGGCTTGCGGGTGCATATGATCGTGCGGGATACCGAGGCCGAAGCAAAGGAATATGCCGAACATCTGGTCTCAAAGCTGGATGACGAATATGGCCAGCTGATCCGGGATCGGGCGCATGACTCAACGTCTTTGGGCGTGGCGCATCAGGCAAAGGCGCGCGAATTGGCGGATAAGTTCGGCTATGTGGAGCCGCACCTGTGGACCGGAGTGGGCCGCGCACGCTCTGGCTGTGGGGCCGCACTCGTTGGATCCACCGATCAGGTCATGTCGGAGATTGAAGCGTACCAGAAGATGGGCATCCGGGCCTTCATCTTCTCGGGCTATCCCCATATCGACGAATGCATTTCCTTCGGCCAGCGCGTGCTGCCGAACCTCAAAACCTGCTCGCTGCCCCACGAATATGGGCGCGTGCCAATTGAAACCCCGATGACGCCCCTCGGGGCAGGAGAGCGCCACTGATGGATCGTATCACCCTGACCGAAGGCGTTGAGTTGAGCCGCATCGTCTATGGCATGTGGCGTCTGGGCGATGATGAGAACACGGCCCCCGCCCATGTGCAGGCCAAGATCGAGGCCTGTCTGGCCCAGGGCATCACCACGATGGACCAGGCCGATATCTATGGGGGTTATGAGGCCGAGGAGATCCTGGGTGCTGCGTTCAAGGCGGCCCCCGCCCTGCGCGATCAGGTCGAGATCGTGACCAAATGCGATATCGTGGCGCCCGCGGGCCGGTATGCGAATGCCCGGGTGAAGTATTACGACACAAGCCGCGCGCATATCGTGTCATCCGTTGAGCACTCGCTGCGGCTGATGGCGATTGATACGATCGACCTGCTGCTGATCCACCGCCCCGATCCGATGATGGATGCCTGCGAGACAGGGGCCGCGCTGGATGAGGTGGTGAAATCCGGCAAGGTCAAAAGCGTCGGTGTTTCCAACTTCAAACCGTGGGACTGGACGCTGTTGCAGGCGTCGATGGAGACGCCGCTGGTCACCAACCAGATCGAGATGAGCCTGCTTGCCCGGGACGCATTCACCAATGGCGATCTGGCCTTTCTGCAGGAACGTGGCGTGGCACCCATGGCGTGGTCGCCGCTGGGTGGCGGCGGCTTGTTTGAGAGTGAAAACAGTGAATTGCGCGCGGCACTTCAGAAAATTGGTGAAGAACACGGCATCGACGACGCGGCCGTGGCGGTGGCCTGGCTCCTCGCCCACCCGGCAAGGATCATGCCGGTTATGGGCACCAACAACCTCGACCGGATTAGCAAACTGGGCGACGCCACAAAGCTCACCATGGATCGCCAGACCTGGTTTGAGCTCTATACCCTAGCCCAAGGCCACGAGGTGCCCTGATCCATGCCCGACGGAGGAGCATATCCCACGATGACCAGCTTCACGCCGGGACCGGAGACTAGCCGCGCCTTCCGCGATGCCTTGGGCCGATTTGCAACCGGTGTGACCGTTGTGACGACCGCCACAGCCGACGGCCCGCTGGGGATCACGGCCAACAGCTTCGCCTCCGTGTCGCTTGACCCGCCGCTGGTTTTGTGGTCGCCGGCCAAGGCCTCGCGTCGTTTCCCGGCGTTTGAAGCTGCAACCCACTACGCGATCCATGTTCTGGCCGAGGATCAGTCCGGTCTGTGCGGGCGCTTCTCCAAGGATGGCTACGATTTCGACGGGCTGGCATGGCACCGCGGTAAGGAAAACGTGCCCCTGATCGACGGCTGCCTCGCTCGCTTCGAATGCGAACGGGTAGCCGCCCATGACGGCGGCGATCATTTGATTATCGTGGGCCGCGTGTTGCAGGCCGAGATGCGCGACGGCGCACCACTTCTTTTCGCCTCAGGGCGTTACGGGCGCTTTACAGACGCGTCCTGACACCCGAAGGTAAAACCATAAGGCCCGGAAAACGGGCCACACGGGAGGGCCCTGAATGGGCGTACTGAAGGCATTGCTGCTGCCTTTGCAGCTGTGGAACGATTACGTTCTGAAGATCGGTCGCTGGCTTGCGGTGGTGGCCATCGCGCTGATGGTCATCGCGATCCTCATACAGGTCTTCTTCCGCTATGCCCTGAACAATGCCCTGCCCTGGCCCGATGAGGCCGCTCGCTTTGCGATGCTGTGGATGACTGGCCTCATTGCCCCCACGGCCCTGCGGCGCGGCGGGTTCGTGGCCATCGATATGGTGGTCGAGGCACTACCGGAGCGCTTGGGCGCGATCCTGACCACGTTTCTGTTGTGCCTCAGCGCGCTTGTCCTGGGTTTTGGCGTGATGATCGGCTGGGGCGAGGTGACGGGCTTTGGCGGCACGTTCAACACCGCCGCGCTTTACGTGCCGACCTCACTCGACTTCTCCGAATGGTACCGGGTGCCGCGGTGGTGGATGTTCCTGTCGCTGTTTGTGGGCGTGGTGCTGATGTTCATCGTCAACGTCGAATTGATCCTGCGTTCGCTGATCACGGTCCTGGGGGGCGCGGATGATCTCAAGCCTATCCCCCCGGGCGAAGACGAAATCATGGCGGAGTGACGATATGCTGATCTGGTTCCTCCCCGTCTTTCTGATCTTCCTCATGATCGGCCTGCCCGTGTTCTTCGGGCTGCTCGCCGCGCCCGGCATCCTGATCTGGCTCAATGCGCTGAGCGAGGGCAACACCAACTACATGCGGGACATCACGCTGCTCTATCGCAACGTTTATAACGGGATGGACAGCTTTCCTTTGATGGCGATCCCGTTCTTCATGCTGGCGGGCGAGTTGATGAACAAGGGCGGGATCACCACCCGGCTGGTGGAGTTCTCTCAGGCGCTGATGGGCCACCTGCGGGGTGGCCTCGCACAGGTGAATATCCTGTCGTCGATGCTCTTTGCGGGTCTGTCGGGCTCTGCGGTGGCCGATACCTCGGCACTGGGATCGATGCTGATCCCGGCCATGGAGAAGCAGGGCTACACCCGTCGCTTCGCAGCAGCCGTCACTGCTGCATCCTCGGTCATTGGTCCGATCATCCCGCCTTCGGGTATCATGATCATCTACGCTTATGTCATGGGCGAAAGCGTCGCCGCGCTGTTCCTTGCGGGTATCGTGCCCGGGGTCATGGTGGGCGTGGGCCTGATGTTGGTCGTGCGCCTGTTGGCCGACCGCTATGACCTGCCCAAGGCCGAGCGGATCGTGAACAAGGGCCAGACCCTGTCGAAATCCGAATATTGGGTATCGTTCGTCCTGCTGCGCCTGAACCTCGGCTGGCTGGTCTATGCGATCTTCACCGCGTCCACGGGCATGAATGCCGCGTCGGATGGGACCAATGGCGTCGTTGAGACCAGCTCGCTGATGCTCTGGGGCACCTTTGCCGCCTCGCTTCTGGCGGCGCATTTCTTCCTGATGGCCATGCGCAGTCGGATCGACCCCGACTTTCGCACCGTCACAAAACGCGCGGTTGTGCCGCTGCAAACGCCGATCCTGATCCTCGGCGGTATCCTCCTCGGCGTCTTCACCCCGACCGAGGCTGCGGCCGTTGCCGTACTCTATTCGCTGATCGTCGGTTTCTTCATCCTGCGGACTCTCAAGGTCTCCGAAGTGCCCGGCGTCCTCCGCCGTGCCGCGCTCACATCAGCAGTGGTTCTGCTCCTCGTGGGCGCCGCGATGGCGTTCAAGACGGTGGTCTCGCTCAGCTACGCCCCGCAGATCCTGGCCGAGTTCATCCTGTCGCTCTCTGAGAACCCGCTGACGCTTCTGTTCCTGATCAACATGCTTCTCTTCATCGTGGGCATGTTCCTCGACGCAGGACCCGCGATCATCATCCTCGGGCCGATCCTCGGCCCGATCTTCGTCGACCTTGGCGTCCATCCCGTCCATTTCGCGATCATCATGAGCGTGAACCTGACCGTGGGGTTGGCAACGCCGCCAATGGGACTTGTCTTATTCGTGGCCTCATCGGTCTCGGGCGAAAAGGTCGAGACGATATCCAAGGCCATCCTGCCATTCCTTGCCGTGGAGATCCTGGTGATCTTCCTGATCACCTACTTCCCGGCGTTTTCGATGACGATCCCACGCCTCACGGGGTTTGTGGACTAACCTGAACAGCACATGACCGAAAGGGAGGTTCGAATGCTGAAAAAACTCACCGGATCGCTGATGTTAGCGACCATGCTGGCCGCCGCGCCAGTGGCCTCGCTCGCGCAGGAGTTCAATCTGCGCGCCACAGCGAACTCAAACGAAAACGATGAGGACTATGATGGTCTGATCGTCTTCAAGAACTTCGTCGAACAGGCGTCCAACGGGCGGATCGGCGTCGAGATCTTCATGGGCACGCAGCTGTGTTCCAACGGGACGGAGTGTACCCAAGGTGTCGCGGACGGCTCGATCGACGTTGTGATCCTTACCTCGTCGGGGGCTGCAGGCGCGTTTCCTTACGTGCAGGTGTTCGACCTGCCCTATCTGATGGCGAGCGACCGCGTCGCTGAGGCGGTGCTGGAAACCGACACGCCGTTCATGGACCTGCTTCAGCAGAAAGTGCTGGAAGACAGCCAGGGCGCGATCCGTCTCATGACCATCGGCAACACCGGCGGCTGGCGTAACTTTGCCAACACCGAACGCCGGATTGCCCAGCCATCCGACATGGAAGGCCTGAAGATCCGCACGGTCGTGGCCGACATCCCGCAGGTTCTGGTGAGCGCACTGGGCGCCTCGCCCACGCCGATCCCGTGGCCCGAACTCTTCACGTCGTTCCAGACGGGCGTTGTGGAAGGATCGAAGAACGGCATCACCGACATCATGGGCATGAAGTTCCCCGATGCGGGCCTTCAGTACATCACGCTGGATGGCCACGCCTATATGGGGGCGCTGTGGTTCATGAATAACGAAGTGTTCATGTCGATGCCCGATGACCTGAAGCGCGTGGTGCTTGATGGCTTCTATGCCCTGCAGCAGGCCACCTTCGCCTCGCCCAAGCGCAAGTCGATCCAGGCCTATGAAGACTTTGCCGCCGGCGGTGGCGACATCTATGTGCCGACGCCCGAGGAAAAGGAAATGTTCCGCGAGGCGTCTGCGCCGGTCTATGACTGGTTCAAAGAAAACGTAGACGGCGGCACCGAGGTGTTCGACGCGCTGCTCGCAACCGTGGAAGCGGTTGAGGGCGAGTTAGATGCTGGTGTGATGGCTGACCTGCAGTAGGCCGAGCCCGATATGATGAGAGGGGCCCGCGCTGAAAGGTGCGGGCCTTTTTCTTGCCCGGAATCAAGCCGAAGGCGCCGGGCAGCGCATGCCCGTCCGGCGGGCAGGCGCTTTGATGCGTCACGCCTCGTCAAAACGGAAGATGTGGCTTGCACCATAAAGTACGCCGTCGATCTGGTCCGGCGCCTCCCCACGGGCACGCCCTGCCCGGCTTAGGTTCCGCTATAAAACGCTCGCGGCGACACCCCATGCCGCGCCGCAAACGCCCGGTAGAACTGCGAGTAACTGCCAAACCCTGCCTCCAGCGCCGCGTTCAACAGATCCAAGCCCCGCGCCCGGATCAACTGATCCGCGCGCGCCAGCTTCTCGGCCGTCCGAAACGCCACAAGCCCCTGCCCCATCTCTCTGGCGAACACCTGCCCCAGCCGACCGGGGCTGAGGCCCGCCTCCCGCGCCAGATCGCTTAGCGGCAGGTCGGGTGACCGCCGCAAAGCCCGCGCCGCACGGTCCACGGCTGGATGCAGCGCGCGACCAGTGCCCTCGGGCGCGGCCTGCCAATGATGCCACGCCCGGATCAACCACCAGCCAAGACCCGGCCCAAGTGCCTCGGGCATCGCCCGCACTTGCCCGGCCAAAAGGTCCAGTTCCTCGCGTGCCTTCGGGTCGAGTTGATGAACCGACGCCAACCCACCTCCGGCCACTGGCGGCACAGTAGGCAGACCGACCGCAAACCGATCCGAGACCAGCGCGACCCACATATCGAAATCTGGCTCATCCGACACCAGAAAATGCGCCACCCCCGCCCAGGCAAAGAGCAGCGATCCCAGCCCCAGCGCGACGACCTGACCGTCGATGAAATACCGCGCCGACCCGCGCAGCCCAAACAGAACCACAAGCTCGGCGTGGACCGAAGGCCGAAACGCCTGCGCCCGCCGATCCGACCGGCGCCAGAGGGCTGCATGGGGTGGTTCCTGCACCAGAGGATGGGTTTCGATCATTTTTGCAATGTATTGGAAAAAATCTGCAAAGACAGCCTCAAAACGGGCCTTAATCTGCACAGTGACCATAGAGGGAGACCGACCATGCCCACCACCGAGACCTTCCAGACCCAGGGCTATGCCACCTTCCCACAGGCGCTCGACCCATCCGAGCTCGCCACCCTACGCAGCGCCTGCGACACCCTGTTGAGCGAACCCGTCGACGATGGCGGCGGTGACCGGCACAAGATCGGGCTGGGCCAGGCCCGCCGCTTCCTCGCCCACCGGCATGAGGAGTTCCCGGAGGTTGAACGCTTCCTCCTCGGCCCCAAGATCGACCGGATTCTCCGCACCTGCCTTGGCCAGCCCGGGTACCTTTTCAACGAGCAATTCGTCGTCAAAGGCTCCGGCACCGGGGCAAGTTTCGCCTGGCACCAGGATGGCGCCTATGTGGGGTTCGACCACACGCCCTACCTAACGGTCTGGATCGCACTGGATGACACGAGCGAGGCCAATGGCTGCGTCTACCTGCAACCCCGCGACCTGGCGGAAAACCCCGACCTCGATCCGCATGAATGGCTGGAGGCGTCAAATGAGTTGAACGGCTATACCGGCGACGAGCCCGGTCTGCCGATGACCTGCCCCGCTGGCACAATCGTGGCGTTCTCAAGCCTGACGTTGCACCGTTCCGGCCCCAACACGACGGACAAGCCGCGCCGCGCCTATGTCTGTCAGTACTCGGTAGAGCCCTTGCGCGACCCCGCGACCGGCAATCTCAAACGCTTCGCCAAACCCGTGGCGGCCTAGGCGCTTTCGGCCTTCTTCTCCCAGCCGCCGCCCTCCTGGCTCCAATACTGGGCGGCGCAGCCTGCGCCGGTCAGCGCTTTCCACTGCTCCCGCGCCGCCTGCACCGCGTCGCCATCGTTGCCGTCAAAGAGGATGCACACCCGCTCAAACGCGGTGACCTCATCCGCCGCCACCGCGGCCCCGTCGACGGCCATCAGGCACACCGCGCCGTTTGGGGCCTCGGCCTCGGTCGTCAGCAAAACGGGCTGGTCGGCGTCAAACGCACCGCCCGCGCGCCCGTGGGGCAAAAAGCCGTCGTCCATCCAAAGCTTCTGATCCAACCAATCGAGCCGGTCGGCATCCGTGCCGCGCACCGCTACCCGCCAGCCCGCGCCCAGCGCCTTGCCCAGAAGCATCGGCAAGGTCGCCTCCAAAGGGCTGCGCGTCAGATGATAGAAGTACGCCGCCCCCATCAGACCTCGAACTTGTCGGCAATCAGACGGTTCAGCGCAAGAACGCCCCAGCCGGTCGCCCCTTTCGGGCTATAGGGCCCTTCGGATTTCAACGAAGCCACCCCCGCGATGTCCAGATGAATCCAGGGCGTGTCTTCCTTCACGAAGCGCTGCAGGAATTGCGCCGCCGTAATCGAACCAGCGGGCCGACCGCCCACGTTCTTCATGTCTGCAAAGGTGCTTTTGAGCTGCTTGTCATAGGCGGGGCCCAAAGGCATGCGCCACGCACCTTCGCCTTCGGCCTTTGCGGCCTGCAGGAAGGCGTCGCACAGCACATCGTTATTGGAGAAGACGCCAGCGTTCTCATGCCCGAGCCCGATGATGATCGCCCCTGTCAGGGTCGCCAAATCGACCATGCCCACCGGGTCATATTCGTTCTGCACGTGCCACATGATATCGCACAGCACCAGCCGGCCTTCGGCATCGGTGTTAATCACTTCCACCGTATCGCCCTTCATTGACACCACCACGTCACCGGGACGCTGGGCCCGGCCATCGGGCATGTTCTCGACCAGACCGACAATGCCAACAACATTTGCCTTGGCCTTGCGCAGCGCCAGCGTCTTCATCACGCCTGCCACCACACCTGCGCCGCCCATGTCCATCGTCATGTCTTCCATGCCGCCTGCGGGCTTGAGGCTGATCCCGCCGGTGTCGAACACCACACCCTTGCCGACCAGAGCAAAGGGGCGTTCGTCACCACCGCCGTTCCATTCGACAATCACCACTTTGGACGGGCTTTCCGACCCTTCGCCAACGGCCAGAAGCGTGCGCATCCCGAGCTTTTCCAGCTCAGCTTCCTCCAGCACCGTGACCTTGGCCCCCAGATCGCCAAGCTCCACCAACCGGTCTGCAAAGGCGGTGGTGGTGAGCACATTCGCCGGCTCATTCACCAGATCGCGCGTGAAGAACACGCCCTCGGCCAGCGCCATCACATCCGCCGCCTCTTCTTCCGCTTCTTCCGGTCGCGCGACCATAAAGGTGAAAGCGGTGTCGCCAATATCGGTATCCCCCGTCTTGTGGTCGACAAACGCATAGGCCCGCAGGCACGCGCCCAGAGCGACCTCGGCCACGCCTTTGAGATTGCCAGCAAGGACCAGTACAGGCTTGCCGCCCGCCGCCTTGCCAATCGCCACACCGGCACGGCGCGCGACGTCGCCATCGGGCCGCCGATCGAGCTTGATCACCTGTACCGCGTCTGCTGCCACGCCTGTGGGAAAGGCCAGGTCCCGCGCGTCGCCGTCCTTCATCTTGGCAAAGGCATCGCTTTCGGCGAACCGTTCCAGCGCGCCGCGCGTCAGGCGGTTCACCCGCCGCGCGGTCTGATCGAGCTTGCCGGAGGCTGAGATAAACACGGCAATCCGCCCCTCCGTCTCGGCGATCTGATCGAGATCGACAGGCACAAAGCTCAGCGGGGCGGGCGTGGTCATGGGAATGCTCCTTGGGGTGGTTGCTGCATACCTAGCGGGGCCACCCCCCCTTGGCCAGATGGGAGTTTTCCCTGCCCAACCGATCGTCTAAGGTCGAGCCAACGAATAAACGGAAAACAGGCGGAACAGAGCTTGGCGCGCTTCGACAGGTATATGCTCGCACAGCTTCTGTTGATCTTCGGATTGACCTCGGTGGTGCTGGTCCTGATCTACTGGATCAACCAGGCCGTGCGGCTGTTCGACTTTCTGATCGGGTCGGGGCAGACGGCCACGGTTTTTCTTGAGTTTACAGTGCTCACCCTACCGAACGTCATCCGGCTGGTCTTGCCGGTGGCGGGCTTTGTCGCGGCGGTGTTCGTGACCAACCGCCTCGCCTCTGAAAGTGAGATGGTGGTTGTGCAAGCCACGGGCTACAGCCCGTTCCGCCTGGCCCGTCCGGTTGCGGTGTTCGGCCTGTTCGTGGCCCTGTTCGTGGCGTTGCTCGTGCATTTCGCAGTCCCGCTTAGCAGTGCGCGGCTGGTGGATCGTCAGGCGGAAGTTCGCCAGAACGTAACCGCGCGGCTGCTCGTTGAGGGGCAGTTCATGCACCCCGCACCCGGCGCCACCCTCTATATTCGCGAGATCACCCCAGCCGGCGAGTTACGCGATATCTTCCTGCGCGATGCGCGCGATACCGATCGGCATGTGACCTACACCGCCACGCGGGCGCTGCTTTTGCGCACGGACAACGGGCCGCGGCTGGCGATGTTTGACGGGATCGCGCAGAGCTATAGCCCCGAGACACGCCGGTTGTCTCTGACGCGGTTCGACACGGTGAACCTGGGCGTCGGGCGGCTGATTGGCGAGGCGGATGCCGATACGGGCAGCGGGCGGACCTATCGCGAATTGTCGACGCCGGAGTTGCTGAGCGGCGATCCGGACATCGCGCGCGAGGTCGGCCAATCTCCGATCAAGCTGGTGGTGGAGGGACACGGGCGCATCACCCAGTCCCTGATGGCGCTGGCCGGGCCGCTGGTGGGGTTCGCGGCGTTGATGCTGGGCGGGTTCAGCCGCTTTGGCGTTTGGAAACAGATATTTGGGGCGGTCTTTGCAATCATCGTCTTACAGACATTTGCGAATGCCATGTCGGACGCAACGCAGTCGAACCCCGACCAATGGCCGCTGATCTATCTGCCATCGCTCAGCGGCCTGGTCCTGGCCTGGATTATGTTGTGGATCGCGGCGCACCCCAATATCGCCCGCCCGCGACGAAAACCCGGGGTGGCGGTGCGATGACCCTGCATATCTATTTTGCGCGCCGGTTCTTCCTGGCGTTTCTGGCAGTGTTCTTTGCGCTGGCCACTCTTCTGGGCCTGATCGACATGCTGGAACAGGTGCGCCGGTTCGACAGTGATGCGGTCAGTTTTGGGGCCATCGTCACGCTGACATTGCTAAACCTGCCCGACACGGTTTATCGCACGCTGCCGCTGGTCACGATCCTGTCGACCATCGGCCTGTTTCTGGCCCTGTCGCGGTCTTCTGAGATGGTGATCGCGCGCGCCGCCGGGCGGGCGGCGCTGACCAGTGTGATCGCGCCCACGCTGGTGGCGGTGGGGATCGGCGCGGCGGCGGTCGCAGTCATGAACCCGATGGTGGCCGCAACGTCCAAGCAATACGACACCCTCGCAAACCGGTACCTGCAGACCAATCGCAGCGTTCTGTCGATCTCAGCCGAAGGTCTGTGGCTGCGCCAGGGCGGGCCTGAGGGGCAGACGGTGATCCGCGCCGACCGCGCCAATCTGGACGGAACCGAACTGTTCGGCACCACCTTCACCGCCTTTGCCCCGAGCGGCCTTCCCCTGACACGGATCGAGGCCGCGTCTGCGCGGCTGACCGCAGGGGCTTGGCAGTTGACCGATGCCAAGCTCTGGCCCCTCAGCGACAGCGAAAACCCCGAACTGGATGCGGTGCGCTATCCCACGCTGCAGGTGCCCACCAACCTGACCCGCAACCAGATCATCGACAGTTTCGGAACCCCGTCGGCCATTGCGATCTGGGAACTGCCCGGGTTCATCGAACAGCTTGAGAACGCAGGCTTTTCAGCCCGTCAGCACAGGGTCTGGTATCAGATGGAACTGGCCATGCCCCTGTTTCTGGGGGCGATGGTTCTGGTGGCGGCAGGGTTCACCCTGCGCCCCTCGCGGTTCGGGCGCACGGGGTTGATGGTCGTCATGGCTATCACGCTGGGCTTTGCGCTCTATTTCATGCGGAATTTTGCGCAGATCCTGGGCGAGAACGGACAAATCCCGGTGGCCCTGTCCGCCTGGGGCCCGCCTGCGGCAGCGATCCTGTTGCCGCTGAGCCTGCTGTTGCATCTGGAGGACGGGTAGTGCCCGCCCTGCGCGCGGCCCTTGTTGCGATTGCCCTGTGGCTGGTGCCCGCAGCGCTTTGGGCGCAGGAGGCGACGCTCGTCGCCGACAGTGTGGAGATCCGCGCCGATGCGACCCTTGTGGCCGAGGGCAATGTCGAGGTGTTCTTTGAAGGCTCCCGCCTGACCGCCAGCCGCGTGATCTATGACCGGAACGGGGACACGCTATCGATCGAGGGGCCGATGATCCTCAGCGCTGGCGATGACGCCGTGATCGTGGCCGACAGCGCCGAGCTTGAGACCGATCTCACCGACGGGATCATCGAAAGCGCGCGCCTGGTTTTGGACCGCCAACTGCAAATCGCAGCGTCCGAGATCGCCCGCGCCGGGGGCCGGTTCACACGGCTGACCCGCGCCGTCGCCTCATCCTGCGAGGTCTGTACGAGCGGCAACCCACCTTTGTGGGAGATCCGGGCCTCTCGCGTTGTGCGTGATGAGTTGGAACGTCAGCTTTATTTCGACGATGCGCAGTTTCGTATCGTCGGCGTGCCGCTTCTCTACCTTCCACGCCTACGCCTGCCTGACCCGAGCCTGCGCCGGGCTACCGGGTTTTTGGTGCCCGAGTTCGAACAGCGTTCCCGCCTGAGCACCGGTATTCGGATCCCCTATTTCATTCGGCTGGGGGATCAGGCCGATCTGACGCTGCGCCCTTACCTATCCAGCGCGACCACTACCTTGGAATCCGTCTATCGCCATGAGCTTCCCCGGGGATCGCTGCGGTTCGAAGGGGCAGTGTCGCGGGATGACATCCGGATCGGGGACACCCGCGCGTACCTCTTCGCCGAAGGTCAGTTCGACTTGCCGCGCGACTTCACACTGGATTTCGATGCCGAGCTTGTGTCGGACACGGCCTATCTTCTGGACTACGGCTATTCGACGAAAGACCGGCTGGACAGCGCGTTGTCGGTCAACCGGACGCGCAACACCCAGACGGTCACCGCCGGGATCACCTCGTTCCGGTCGCTGCGCGCATCGGACGTGGCCGTAACGGACGAGCTGCCCAACGAGATCATCGAAGCCGAACTGCGGCAGCGCCTCTTTGCCGATGCGCAATGGGGTCAGGCGTGGCTGTCATTCGGCGCGATTGGACTGCAGCGCCCGTCGAACGCGCCGGGTGTCGGGCGGGATGTCAGCCGGTTGAGCGCGGGCCTGGAATGGAGCGCGGATGCGATGTTTCCCGCCGGTGTGATTGGCAAGGCCGAGGCGCGGCTGGACGTCGATCAATACATCGTGTCCGAAGACCCGGCCTTTGACGACACCACCCGCATCAGCCCGGCGGCTGGGGTCAGTTTGGGCTGGCCGCTGGCCCGCACCGATGCCGAGGGCGCCCGCCATCTGCTGACACCCCAGGTGCAACTGGCCTGGGCCGACACGTCCGGCGAAGACGTCCCTAACGAAGACAGTACCACGGTTGAGTTTGATGAGGGCAACCTCTTTGCCCTGTCCCGCTTTCCCGGAAGCGACCGGATCGAGGAAGGATTACGGGCCAATCTGGGGGTGTCGTGGACACGCTACGATCCCGAAGGCTGGTCGCTTGGTCTGACGGTGGGGCGTGTCTTGCGATTTGACTCCCCCGCGCAGTTCGGGGCCGATACCGGCCTTGCGGGCAGCGCGTCGGATTGGCTCTTTGCCGCGAACTATCGGCTGAGCGATATGGTCGCCCTGTGGTCGCGCGCGCTGATCGACGACAATCTTGAGGTCAACGTCTCGGAGACCCGCGTGTCGGTGCGCCAACGCCGGGCCTCGCTTGAGGGCAGCTATCTGTTTCGGGCGGCAGAACCCTTGGAGGGGCGGTTCGATGACATCGCCGAACTGGCCGTGGACGGGGCGTTTGTGATTGATGACAACTGGACCGCGCGCGCCGATTGGCGGTTTGAGGGCGACGCAGGGCGCACGACCGAGGCCGGGATCGGCGTGAAATACGAAAACGAGTGTATCGGGGTTGACCTTTCTCTGTCCCGCCGCTTCACCTCTACCGCAACAGTTCAGCCGGCCACCGACATCGCCCTGCGCGTTTTCCTCGCAGGGTTCGGGACCGGAAGTGAGGGGCGCCGCGCCAGGCGTTCCTGTGGAGGGTGATGTGAAAAACAGCGTGTGGCGGCGGTCTTTGCACAGCGTTCTGGCCCTGGGGCTGGGGGCCTTCCTTGCCACGTCGGCCCTGGCGCAATCGGCCTTCAGCCCGATCATCCGCGTTAACGATAGCGCGATCAGCGGCTTTGAACTGACGCAGCGCACCAACCTTCTGACGGTGTTAGGGGCAACAGGAAATGCAGCGTCGCTGGCCCGCGAACAGCTCATCGAAGAGCGTTTGCAGATCGAGGCCGCGCGGCAGTTGGGGTTTGAGGCATCAGCAGAGGATGTCGATACAGGGATTGCCGAGTTTGCCGGACGGGCAAATGTCACGCCCGAGGCGTTTCTGGCGGATATGGCGCAAGCCGGGGTCGATGAATCCTCTGTCCGGGCCTTTGTTCGTGCGGGCCTTTTGTGGCGTGAAGTCTTGCGTGCGCGGTTCGCCAGCCGCGTCCAGATCACCGAAGACGATGTCGACCGCGCCATTGCCCTTGCCGGAACAACCGGTGGCGCGCGTGTGCTTTTGTCCGAGATCATCCTGCCCGCGCGCACGCCCCAGGAGGCCGAAGTCAATGAGGCACGTGCGAACCGGTTTTCCCAGATCCGCAGCACGTCTGAGTTTGCCCAGACCGCGCGGGATTTCTCGGCCTCGCCGACGCGGGCCGATGGCGGGCGCATGGACTGGTTGCAACTAAATGCCCTGCCGCCCGATTTGCGGGCACAGCTTTTGACCATGCCACCCGGTGACGTCACCGAGCCGGTGCGCCTGCAAAACGCGATCGCGGTCTTCCAGTTGCGGTCACTGGAAGAAGTCCCGGCGACCCAACCTGCCACCTTGGCCATTGATTATGCCGAATTACGTTTGCCCGGCGGCAGCCGCACAGATGCGCTGGAACTGGCCGGGGCGCTTGATACCTGCGATGACATGTTCGGAGTGGCCCGCGGGCTTCCAGCAGATCAGTTCGTGCGAGAGGTCTTGCCCGTCAATCAGATCCCGCGCGATGTGGCCGGCGTTCTGGCGTCGCTCGATGCCGATGAGATTTCCGTGGACCTCATGCGCGGCACCACGCGCGTGATCGTGATGCTGTGTGGCCGCACGAGTGAGATCAGCCAGGGCCTTGACCGGGCGGATGTGCGCGCGCAGCTCCGAAATCAGCGCCTGGCTTCTTATGCGGATGGGTTTCTGGCCGAGCTTTTGGCCGATGCGGTGATCGTGGATCTGCGATGACCCGTCGCCCCATCGCCCTGACCTGTGGCGATCCCGCCGGTATCGGGCCCGAGATTGCAGTCGCCGCCTGGGCAGAGTTGCGCGAGACGGTGCCATTCTTCTGGATCGGTGATCCGGCACACCTGCCCGAAGGAAGCCCGGTCATCGAGATCGACGACCCCTCACAGGCACAGGCCGCGAGCCGGGAGGCGATGCCCGTCCTGACGCACCGCTTTCCTGCAGCGGCCACACCGGGACGGCCGACCCCGGCCAATGCCCACTGCGTCATCAGCGCGATTGAGCGTGGCGTGGGGTTGGTGATGGGGGGACAGGCCGCGGCCCTGACCACGGGCCCGATCAACAAAAAGGCCCTCATCGACGGGGCAGATTTTCCCTATCCCGGACATACGGAGTATCTCGCCGCCCTGGCCGGTGTGGACCGGGTTGTGATGATGCTCGCCTGCCCCGATCTGCACGTGGTGCCCACGACGATCCATATCCCGCTCGATCAGGTGCCAGCCGCGCTGACCCCCGATCTTCTGGAGGATACGATCCGGCTGACCCATGCGGGGCTGATCGACCACTTCGGTGTTGCAAAGCCGCGCCTTGCCGTGGCCGGTCTCAACCCCCATGCGGGCGAAGGCGGGGCCATGGGCCACGAAGACCTGTCGGTGATCGCCCCAGTCGTTGCGCGTCTGGCCGCCGAAGGGCTGGACGTCACAGGCCCCTATCCAGCCGACACGATGTTTCACGCCAAGGCGCGGGCGGGCTATGACGCCGCGATTGCGATGTATCACGACCAAGCGCTGATCCCGATCAAGACCATCGATTTCGAAGGCGGCGTGAACGTAACCTTGGGCCTGCCCTTCCTGCGCACCTCCCCCGATCACGGCACCGCCTATGACATTGCGGGCAAAGGCATTGCCGACGCGACATCGCTGATCGCCGCCCTTCGCATGGCCGCGGACCCGTCGGCATGAGGCGCGGTGGCCCCGGCTGATGGGCACAATCGACACCCTGCCCCCCCTGCGCGAGGTGATCGCGGTCCATGGGCTGAGCGCGCGCAAGGCGCTTGGCCAGAACTTTCTGTTGGACTTAAACCTGACCGCGAAAATCGCGCGTCAAGCAGGCGATCTGCGCGATGCGGATGTGCTCGAGATCGGCCCCGGCCCCGGTGGGCTGACCCGGGGCCTTTTGGCCGAAGGCGCGCGCCGTGTCCTGGCCGTGGAGAAGGACCAACGCTGTCTCCCGGCGTTGGCCGAGATCGCGGCGGTCTATCCGGGCCGGCTGGAGGTGATCAACGCCGATGCGCTGGACGTCGATGTGATGGCCCATCTCACGCCGCCGGTGAAGGTCGTCGCAAACCTGCCCTACAACGTTGGGACCGAGCTGTTGACGCGGTGGCTGGATCCCCCCGCCTGGCCGCCCTTCTGGGCCAGTCTGACGCTGATGTTCCAGCGCGAAGTGGCCAACCGGATCGTCGCGGCGCCGGGCACCAAGGCTTACGGGCGTCTGTCGATCCTCGCGCAATGGCGCAGCACGCCGCGGATCGTGATGGACCTGCCGCCAGAGGCGTTCACCCCGCCGCCCAAGGTGCGATCGGCGGTGGTGCATTTCGAGCGATTGGATGGGCCACGCTATCCCGCGGATGCGGCGACGCTTGCCCGTGTGGTGGCGGCGGCGTTCAACCAGCGGCGCAAGATGCTGCGCTCGGCGCTGAGGGGGATTGCGCCCGATATCGAAGAGCGCCTGATGGCGGTCGGGATTGCACCTACGGACCGAGCCGAAGATGTGTCACTGGAGGCGTTTTGCGCTTTGTCCAGCGCGCTGGAGCCCGGACCATAGCGGCCTGAAAAGGGGCTCTTCTCAACGTTCGCCGATATTTTGCAAATGGAGGCTGCTGAGGGGTCGGGGGACGACGCCCGTCTACTCGGCCGCTTCGGGCGTCTCCGGCGTGCCGCCATCCGCGGCTGTCGCGCCATCGGCGTTTGCGTTTTGATTGCGGGGCCGGCGCTGGCGGCGGGGCCGCGCGGGCTTGCTTTCGGGCGTCTCGACCAAACCGCTGTCACCTTCACCACCGGCCACCTCGACCACATCGACGACACCGCCCGCGGTTTCGGCCTGGTCCCCGTCGCCGCGGCGTTCCGGGCGGTTTTGCTGGGCTTGCTGACGGTCTGCGCGATCACGCTCTTGCTGTTCGCGCCGCGCCTCTTGTTCGCGTTCCTGCTGTTCGCGGCGGGCCTCCTGCTCGCGCTGGGCCTCGCTCAGCATGCGGGTGTAGTGTTCTGAATGCTGTTGGAAATTCTCTGCAGCCACCCGGTCGCCTGACAATTGCGCATCGCGGGCCAGCTGGTTGTATTTGTCGATGATTTGCTGCGGCGTGCCCCGCACCTTGCCCTCGGGGCCCGAACTGTCAAATACCCGGTTGACGATGTTACCCATCGAACGGTTGCGGTTGTTCTTTGACCGCGAACGTGTCTTCGAAGATCTCATATGGTTTGTGTTCCAGCCTTTTGTGGCGTTAGCCGGGTCCTGACTTGCTGTTAAAGCTCCGGCCCTATCGACCGATCAAACCCGTATTATCTTGGCTAATGGCGAGGGGGACTTGCAGCCACGTCCCACCGCCCGCTCGCATTTCAGTAAACATGGCCAAACTAGTAAGACAAGCGGAATTTGCCGATTGCATGGCAAAATACAGGGGCTTTTGCGAAAATTCGCACTGTCCGACGCTAACATCGCCGGGCGGCGACCACCCTGTCCCGGCCATCCATGTCGGAATGGGTGTTGATCTGTTCAAGGCCCGCGTCCTTGAATAGTGCCGAGACTGCCTGTGCCTGGGTCGGTCCGATCTCGACCAGCAGCCGCCCACCAGGGCGCAGGTGATCGCGCGCCCCGGCTGCAATCGCGCGGTACGCGCTGAGCCCGTCTGCCTCATCGGTCAGTGCCAGACGCGGCTCCCACTCCCGCACCTCGGGCGCGAGGGAGGCCATCTCATCCGCTGCGATGTAGGGCGGGTTCGAGACGATCAGATCGTAAGAGCCACCCACATCCTCCCACCAATCCGATACTGGTAGGATCACGCGATCCGTCACCCCGTGCGCCTGCGCATTCTCGCCCGCCACCAGGAAACCCGTCTCCGACAGATCGGTGCCAACGCCCGTGGCTTTGGGCCGTTCGGCAAGCAGGGTCACGAGAATAGCCCCCGATCCCGTGCCCAGGTCCAGGACATTGGCAAACGCCTCTGCCAGAGCCAGTTCGACCAGCGTTTCCGTCTCGGGCCGGGGGTCGAGCACATCGGGCGTGACCTTGAACCAGCGGCCAAAAAACCATCGCCCGCCGACAATCTGGCTGACCGGTTGACGGTTCAACCGCCGGGCCACAAAGCCTTCAAACCGCTGCGCGCCGTCGGACGCGATTTCATCGCGATGCACACCGATCAGCCGATCCGGCGCCACGTCCAGCGCCGCGGCCATCAGGCGCCGGACATCGCGCGCGGCCTCTGGCACACCGGCCTCCGACAATCGCTTTGCCGCCGCGCGCATGGCCGCCTCGACCGTGGGCGCGCTCACATCCCGCTCTCGGCCAGCTTCGCAGCCTGATCATCGGCAATCAGCGCATCGATCACCTCATCGAGGTCGCCCTGCATCACCTGGTCGAGCTTGTAGAGCGTCAGGTTGATCCGGTGATCCGTCATGCGACCCTGGGGGAAGTTGTAGGTTCGGATCCGCTCGGACCGGTCGCCCGAGCCGACCTGGCTTTTGCGATCCGCCGCGCGTGCGTCGGCGGCACGCTGGCGTTCCATATCGTAGAGCCTTGTCCGCAGAACCTGCATAGCAATCGCGCGGTTCTGGTGCTGGGATTTCTCCGATGAGGTGACCACCAGCCCGGTGGGAATATGGGTGATCCGAACTGCCGAGTCCGTGGTATTGACGTGCTGCCCCCCGGCCCCGCTCGCCCGCATTGTATCGATCCGGATGTCGGTCGCCGGGATATCGATGTCGACATCTTCCGCCTCGGGCAACACGGCCACCGTCGCGGCAGAGGTGTGGATACGCCCGCCCGATTCCGTCGTGGGCACCCGCTGCACACGATGCACCCCGCTTTCGAACTTCATCCGGGCGAAAACACCGTCCCCCCGGATATTGGCAATCACTTCCTTTACGCCACCTATCTCGCTCTCGGAATACTCAACGATATCAAAGCCCCAACCCCGCGCCTCGGCGTGGCGTTGGTACATCCGCAACAGATCCCCCGCAAAAAGCGCGGCCTCCTCCCCCCCTGTGCCCGGGCGGATCTCCAAGATGGCCGGGCGCGCATCCGCTTCGTCCTTGGGCAAAAGCGCGAGCTTTAGCGATTGTTCCATCTGCGGCAGCCGCTCTTTCAGGCCCGGCAACTCATCCTCGGCCAGGGCCTTCATCTCGGGATCGTCCAGCATCGCCTCGGCATCCGCGATCTCTGACAGAACGGCCTTGTAGCCCTCGATCTCGGCCACGACGGGCTTTAGCTCGGAATACTCCCGCGCCAGCGCTGCGATTTCATCGGGCGCCGCGCCCCCTGCCATTTTGGCCTCAAGAAACTGAAACCGTTGGGTGATCTGTTCAAGTCTGTCCAAGGGAACCATGGCGTGTGGTTGCCGATCCCGGACAAATCGTCAAGAGCCCGAGGCCACCTCGCCCAGCGCATCCAGCCAATCGGTGACCCGCGCCGCGTTGACGCCCCAGTCATAGGCCCCAATGCCCTGACGGGCATAGATCTCGACCCGCGCGCCCGATCCGTCGGACTTAGCCGAGACCGAAGTGTAGTCCGGAAACCCCCAGAATGCCGACCGCGTCTCGAACGTCAGCAGGCCGTCCTCCACGGATCCCGCAAGCAAGCGCGTCCGATCGGTGGCCAACGCGACGCCCTGAACGCGGGCCAACACCTCTTCCGGACGGGCCTCAAAATCGCGCGCCACGCGGGTGCCGTTGCGCAGGGGCCAATCGCCGGGCCCCACATCGGGCATTATTGGTGTCACGTGCCAGTCAGCTTCATCCACGGGCATTAGACGGACGAACCCCTGCAGGCCCACAAAGCCCAGACAGACAACGGCAAAGGCGATCAGCAGCGCATTCATCGCCCTACACCTAATCGGACGGCGCGGACCCGCAAGGGCGTGGCTCAGACCTCGGCATCCTTACGCCGGTTCCATCCCCAGAGACAGATCAACTCAAGGGCCGCATGCGCCCCGGCAATCGCCGTGGCCCCTGTGGGATCGAACGGCGGCGACACTTCCACCACATCGCCGCCAACCATCCTGATCCCGGCCAGATCGCGCAGGATATGCGCCGCCTGGGCCGAGGACAGCCCACCCCAAACGGGCGTTCCGGTGCCCGGCGCAAAGGCCGGGTCAAGGCAGTCGATATCGAAGGTGACATAGGCCGGCGCGTCGCCCACGATCGCGCGCATCTTGGCGGCGACCGCACTGGCCCCGCTCTCATGCACCTCGCGCGCATCGATCACGGTGATGCCCAGCGTATCCGGGTTCTCGGTGCGGATGCCCACTTGCACAGAACGCGCCACATCGATCAGCCCCTCTTTCACCGCCTTGTAGAACATCGTGCCATGGTCGATCCGCGTTGCATCATCATCGGGCCAGGTATCGGTGTGGGCGTCGAACTGCACGAGCGCCAGGGGGCCAAAGCGCGCGGCGAACGCCCGCAGAATCGGCAGGGATATCGAATGGTCGCCGCCCAGCGAGATCGCCCCTGCGCCAGCCTCCAGAATGCCGTCGATGTGGTCGGTCAGCCGCGCCGGGAAATCCGGCACCCGGGCATAGTCAAACGCCACGTCCCCCACATCGGCAATCGCAAATTCCTCAAGCGGGTTGTAGCCCCAGCCATAGGGCGGATCGTTGACCATATGCGCCGATGCCGCACGGATCGCACGGGGCCCAAGGCGCGTGCCGGGCCGGTTGGTTACCGCCTGATCGAACGGGATCCCGGTGATGGCAAGGTCGTAGCCCGACAGATCCTTGGTGTAGCGGCGCCGCAGGAACGAGGTGACGCCGCCAAAGGCGTTCTCGAACGACAGCCCCCGCGGGTCGTCGCGGGTGACCGCACCGTCCACTTCCTTATCCGCATCCGTCAGCGCCATGTCCCACACCTTTGCAACCTGCCCCACACCACACCAGCGCCCACCTGCGGGGTCAAGCCGATCACGGGCGCGACGTGTCTGTGTGGACTCTGTCCGGGCAGTTCAGGATAAAGCGCCATACCGTGTGGAGAGCCCTGCATGAACACCGCATCCGATGAACTGGTGCATGACCCCAATGGCGGTCTGCCGCGCCTTCTGGAAATCATGCGTCGGTTGCGTGATCCGGATGGCGGATGCCCCTGGGACATCGCCCAGACCTTTTCCACCATTGCCCCCTACACCATCGAAGAGGCCTATGAGGTCGCCGACGCCATCGCACGAGAGGCCTGGGACGAGCTGGAGGGGGAGCTTGGCGATCTTCTCCTACAGACTGTGTATCACGCGCAGATGGCCACCGAGCGCGGGCTGTTCGATTTCGCGCGCGTGGCCAATGCGGTCTCCGACAAGATGGTCGCCCGCCACCCGCATGTCTTTGGAGACGCATCCCGCGACAAGACCGCCGAGCAGCAAACCCGCGATTGGGAGGCGCAAAAGGCCCGCGAGCGCGGTCGGGCCGGCACATTGGACGGTGTGGCCCTGGGCCTGCCGGCCCTGATGCGGGCCGTGAAGCTGCAAAAACGCGCCGCGCGCGTGGGCTTTGACTGGCCCGACACGGGCGATGTTCTGGACAAGATGGTGGAAGAAGCGCAGGAGCTTGCCGCCGAGACGACGCCCGACAAGCAGTTTGAGGAATACGGGGATCTGTTGTTTGTGATGGCAAACCTTGCCCGGCACCTGGAGATCGACCCAGAGGCCGCGCTGAGGGCCGCAAACGCCAAGTTCACCCGGCGGTTTGAGGCTATCGAGGCGGCCTTGGCGGACAGCGGGCGCCGACCCGAAGACAGCGATCTGGCTGAGATGGACGCGCTGTGGGACGCCGCCAAGGCGGCGGAGCGAGGTTAGAGGGGGGGCCCTGCCCCTCGCGCTCCCCGGGATATTTCCAAAGCGAAGAAGTAACGCACCGTTAACCACGAACCGCTAGGCCGGATCCCGCGGTACAGGCGGGGACGCCGATGACCGCAAGCGGAGAAGCGCCCCGGATTTGGCCCGACCAGACCGGGGCGTGGACACGGCGGCTTCTTCGCTTGTCAAATATCCCCGCCGGAGGCACGAAACGATCTGGTGGTCGGGGGACACGGGCGCTACACCTGCGCCATGGCACCGCGCAAGATCATCATCGACACCGACCCCGGCCAGGACGACGCGGTGGCCATTCTGCTGGCACTCGCAAGCCCCGAAGATATCGACGTGCTGGGGATCACCGCGGTGGCGGGGAACGTCCCCCTGCCCCTGACCGAACGCAATGCCCGCATCGTCTGCGAACTGGCTGGCAAACCGGGTATGCCGGTCTTCGCAGGTTGCGACGCCCCGCTCAAACGCCCGCTGGTGACCGCCGAACACGTGCATGGCAAGACCGGGCTTGACGGCCCGCCCCTGCCGGAGCCGCGCATGGATCTGCAGGGCCGGCATGGTGTGGAGTTTATCATCGACTGCCTGCGTCATGAGGCGCCCGGCACCGTCACGCTGTGCCCCATTGGGCCGCTGACCAACATCGCCCAGGCCTTCCAGCGCGCGCCAGATATTGTGGCCCGCGTGCAGGAGATCGTTTTGATGGGCGGGGCCTATTTCGAGGTGGGCAACATCACACCCGCGGCGGAGTTCAATATCTACGTCGATCCCGAGGCCGCAGAGATCGTGTTCAAATCCGGCGTAAAACTCACCGTGATGCCGCTGGATGTCACGCATAAGGCGCTGACCACTGCGCCGCATATCGCAGGCTTTCGCGAAATGGGCACCGAGGTCGGGCGCATGGTCGCGGCCTGGACGGATTTCTTTGAACGGTTCGACAAGGAAAAATACGGCTCAGAAGGCGCGCCGCTGCATGATCCTTGCGTGATTGCCTATCTCATTAAACCAGAACTGTTTTCGGGCCGCCACATCAATGTGGAGATCGAGACGTCAAGCGATCTGACCCTTGGGATGACGGTGGCCGACTGGTGGGGGGTCACGGACCGTTCGCGCAATGCGATGTTCATGGGCGGCATTGATGCGGATGCCTATTTCGCCCTGCTGACCGACCGGTTGGCCCGGTTGTGAGCGCGGCACTGCATCTGGCAGGCCCCGGCGATTTCGAGGCCCTTGATGCCATGGTCGCGGCCTACCATGCCGAAGACGGCATCACCTCGGACCCCGAGCATCGGCAAGCGGCCCTGGTCCCGCTTCTGGACGGCAGTCCCCATGGCTGCGTCTACATCATCGGGCCGCGTCGAGCGCCGGTGGGCTATCTGGCCGTGACCTTCGGCTGGTCGCTGGAGTTCGGCGGTTTGGACGGATTTATCGACGAGCTCTACATCCGCCCCGGTGTGCGCGGCCGTGGCATGGCCAGCGAAGCGTTACATGCCCTCTTGCCCCTCCTTGATGCCGCAGATGTGCGGGCCTTGCATCTGGAAGCCTCGGTCGATCGTCCGCGGCTCGAACGCCTCTATGCCCGCGCGGGCTTTCGGATGCGGCGCGGCTATCACCTGATGACCCGCGTGGCCCGTCGCCCGGCTGGCAAATAGGGCCGCCCACGCCTATCTTTGCGCCATGACGATCCAGATCCCGTTCGACAACAGCTATGCCAGGCTGCCGGCGCAGTTCTTTACCCGGCTCGCACCCGAGCCGGTATCGGCTCCTGCGCTGATCAAGGTCAATGAGGGCCTTGCGCATGAGTTGAACCTCCATCCCCTGGATTTGGAAAGTCCCGCTGGCATCGCAATGCTGGCCGGAAACGCCATCCCGACCGGGGCCGATCCGCTGGCGCAGGTCTATGCGGGGCATCAGTTCGGCGGGTGGTCGCCGCAATTGGGCGATGGCCGGGCGATCCTCTTGGGCGAGGTGATCGACCGAAACGGGCAGCGGCGCGATCTGCAACTGAAAGGATCAGGCCGCACGCCCTATAGCCGCATGGGCGATGGCCGGGCCTGGCTGGGGCCGGTTCTGCGCGAATATATCGTGTCCGAGGCCATGCATGCCTTGGGCATCCCAACGACGCGTGCGCTGGCCGCCGTGACCACGGGCGAGATCGTTTTGCGCGAGGGGCCGATGCCGGGCGCCGTCCTGACCCGCGTCGCAGCAAGCCATATCCGCGTGGGGACATTTCAATACTTTGCGGCCCGACAGGACGTGGCCAGTCTGCGCGCGCTGGCCGATCACGCGCGCCAGCGGCACTACCCCGATGCGGAGACAGCGCTGGACCTGCTCGACGCCGTAATTGCCGCCCAGGCACGGCTGGTCGCGGCCTGGATGGGGGTGGGCTTTATCCACGGCGTGATGAACACCGACAATACCACGATTTCGGGCGAGACGATCGACTATGGCCCCTGCGCCTTCATGGATACCTACCATCCCGAACAGGTCTATTCCTCCATCGATCAGTTCGGGCGCTATGCCTATAACAAACAGCCCGACATCCTGATCTGGAACCTGGCGCAGCTTGCCACGGCCCTGTTGCCCTTGATCGATGACAACCGGGACGCCGCGGTGGAAAAGGCGACGGCATCGGTTCACCGGTTCCCCGCCCTGTTCCAGGCCGCATGGCTTGAGACGTTTGGCCGGAAGATCGGCCTGCAACAGGTCGAAGACGAGGATGCGGCGCTAATCCACGATCTGCTGGATCGGATGGCTCAGGGCCAGGCGGATTTCACCAATACGTTCCGGGCGTTGGGCACCGCGGCAGCGCGTGACCAGTTCCTCGATCCGCTGGCCTATGTTGCGTGGGAGAAACAGTGGTCAGCCCGTCATGCCCGCGATCCGGGTGACACCATGGCGTTGATCGCCGCCGCCAACCCGGCGGTCATTCCGCGCAATCACCGGATCGAACAGGCGATCCAGGCGGGTGTCGCGGGGGATTATGCGCCGTTTGAGCGCTTGGTCGCGGTTCTGGCAACGCCCTTTGACGATGCGCCCGATGCGGTGGATCTGACCCGCCCGCCTGCGGAGAGCGAGGTCGTCCACCAGACGTTTTGCGGGACTTAAGCCTTTAATTCGTACCAGGCTGTCAGGCTTCAGTCGCTGTCCAACGAGCTAAGTCAGGGGCCGCAAGATGGCCCGACTTGATATAAAGCAAGCACCCGGATTGCGAGCCTGGGCTGTGTGTCGCTCCCTTTGGCAAACGGATCCACGTTCCCTTTGGGTAGGCCCCGAATTCGTCCTCAAAGCTGCCCTCCAGAACCAAGATCTCGGCACCACCCTCGTGCGACTCAGACGGAAGTGCGGTTCCGGGCTGGAGGCGTTCCAGTCGCACATCTTCGTCGGGTGCACTATGGAGCGGCAGGACGCTCTGCCCCGGAAAGAGGCCCGCCTCAAATTCGGCCTGCTTCGTGTCCAGATGGAACTGTCGATCATCGTCAGGTGCGAACTGATGGAGCTTCACAAAGATTGTGCAGCCGTCCACTGTATGCGGCGTGTGCGACGTTCCGATGGGGTTGCGCACATAGGTGCCAGCTGGGTAATCGCCCGTTTCATCCGAGAACGTGCCTTCAAGCACCAGAAATTCCTCACCCCCACCATGCGCATGGGCGTCAAACCATGAGTCCGGTTCGAACTGAACAATAGTGGTCGCCCGCGCAACCTCGTCCCCGACCCGGTCAAGCATCATGCGGCGCACACCGTTGGCCGGTGACGCGACCCAAGTGTAGTCATCGGGCCGGATCACGACCCGCTTGTCGAATTCTGCGTTTAGTCGCATGGTCTTGGCTCCGCATACACTGTGCCACTGCCATGACGCTCTGCAAACGCGACTTCAAGCTGTCGCCTGCACCGCTCGCGGATGGTTGATCAGGTAAAGGCCGCCAGCAACCAAGGCCAGTGCGCCCAAGATCGACCCGCCCACCTCTTCGCCCAGCATCAGCCAGCCGAACGCAACGCCAAAGATCGGCCCGAGAAACCCGTAGGCCGCGACCGATGCGGGCGGGTAGATCGACAACAGCCACAGCCAGAAGACAAAGGCCGCCGACACCACCACGACGATCTGGAAGGCCAACCCCCAGAGATGGATGGGCGCAAGATCGCGCACAAAGGGGCCAAAGAACACCGCCACAAGCAGCAGGATCGGGGCCGAGACGGCGACCTGCCAGAAAAGTTGCATCTCTGGCGTCTCATCCCGCAGAACCGTTGCCCGCGCCATCAGGCCAGACCCGGCCCAGCCCAAGGCCCCGCCAAGCGCACATAGATCGCCGATCAGGGACCCTTCGCCACTGTCGGAACGGCTGAGGATCGCGACTGCCACACCGGCGAAGGCCAGGCCCAGGCCCACCGCCTTCAGCGGCGTGATCTGTTGGCCAGGCAGCAGGTAATGCGCACCGATCGCCATCCAGAGCGGCATGGAATAAAAGATCACGCTGGTCCGCGACACCGTGGTCAGGTCGAGTGCCAGGAAGAGAAAAACGAACTCCGCCGCAAAGACCAGACCGATCAGGAAACCGGCGCGCCACGTGCCGTCGCGCGGCCAGAGCGAGATCCCGCGAAACCACATCCATCCTGCAAGACACAGCGTCGCCCCGGCGGAGCGCAGGCCCGCGAAAAACACCGGCTGCAGCCCTTCGTTGACCACCTTTATGACGACCTGGTTGAACCCCAAAAGCGCCGAAAGCGCGACCAGTGACACGATCCCGAAGACGTCCAGCCTGTCTTTCTTGTCCATCTTGCGCCCTTCTCCCTGATGCGCAGATGAGGGGGGATGCCCGCCGGTGTCAACGCGCCTTTCCCCTTCCGTCGCTGGCGGCATTGCCGTAAGACTGGCGCCGGGGAATTGCTGGATTTGGGGATGACTGAACCGTCTATCACCGAAGCGTTGATCGCGTCGCACGGCCTGACGCAGGAAGAATACGCCCGGATCGAAGAGATCATCGGGCGCGAGCCGTCTTTTACCGAACTTGGCATCTTTTCAGCGATGTGGAACGAACACTGTTCCTACAAGTCATCGAAGAAATGGCTGCGTACCCTGCCGACCGAGGGGCCGCAGGTCATCTGCGGACCGGGCGAGAATGCAGGTGTGGTGGATATCGGCGATGGCCAGGCCGTTGTGTTCAAGATGGAAAGCCACAACCACCCCAGCTACATCGAACCCTATCAGGGTGCGGCGACCGGGGTTGGTGGCATTCTGCGCGACGTCTTCACCATGGGCGCGCGGCCCATCGCGGCGATGAATGCGCTCAGTTTTGGGGCACCGGATCATCCCAAGACAGCACACCTGGTCAAGGGCGTGGTCGAGGGGATCGGCGGCTATGGCAATGCCTTTGGTGTGCCCACGGTCGGCGGCGAGGTTCGGTTTCATCCAGCCTATAACGGCAACTGCCTGGTGAACGCCTTTGCCGCAGGCCTCGCGGATGCAGACAAGATTTTCTACTCGGCGGCGTCCGGCGTCGGCATGCCGGTGGTCTATCTCGGCGCCAAGACCGGCCGCGACGGTGTGGGCGGCGCGACTATGGCGTCGGCTGAGTTCGACGATACCATCGAAGAGAAACGCCCCACCGTGCAGGTGGGCGACCCCTTCACCGAAAAGCGCCTGCTTGAGGCCTGTCTTGAGTTGATGGCGACGGGCGCTGTGATCTCGATCCAGGATATGGGGGCGGCTGGCCTGACCTGTTCGGCGGTCGAGATGGGCGACAAGGGCAATCTGGGCGTGCGTCTTGATCTGGACGCCGTGCCCGTGCGCGAAGACGCGATGACGGCCTATGAAATGATGCTGTCGGAAAGCCAGGAACGCATGCTGATGGTCCTGCGCCCCGAAAAAGAGGCCGCGGCGCGCGCTGTTTTCGACAAGTGGGATCTGGACTTCGCCGTGGTGGGCGAGACGATTGCCGAGGATCGGTTCATCGTGATGCATGGCGGCGAAGTGAAGGCCGATCTGCCGCTCAAGGCCCTGTCGGGCACCGCCCCCGAATACGATCGCCACTGGACGGAAACGCCGGCCCCTACGGCCTTCGAGGACAGCGTTGAAATCGCACCCCTCGACGGGTTGCGGGCGCTGCTGGCCTCACCGAACTATGCGGCCAAGCAATGGGTCTATGAACAGTATGACAGCATGGTCATGGCCGACACGGTGCAGACGCCGGGACTGGGTGCGGGGATCGTCCGGGTGCATGGCACGCAGAAGATGCTGGCCTTCACCTCGGACGTGACGCCGCGCTATGTGCGGGCCAATCCGGTGGAGGGTGGCAAACAGGCGGTGGCGGAGGCCTATCGCAACCTGACGGCGGTGGGGGCCACGCCGCTGGCCACGACCGACAACCTGAACTTCGGCAACCCTGAGAAGCCCGAGATCATGGGCCAGTTCGTCGGCGCGATCAAAGGGATCGGCGCGGCGGTCGAGGCGCTGGGCATGCCGATCGTCTCCGGCAACGTGTCGCTCTATAACGAAACAGACGGGGCCGCGATCCTGCCAACCCCAACCATCGGTGCGGTGGGCCTGATCGCACAGCCATCGGCCCTGATCGCTGGCACAGCACGGGCGGGCCATGTCGCCCTGTTGCTGGGGGCGCCGGGGCAGCACCTGGGCCAATCCGCCCTTCTCGCCGAGGCTTTTGGCCGTGAAGCGGGCGATGCACCGCCCGTCGACCTGGATCTTGAGCGTGCGCATGGGGACTTCATCCGCGCGCATGCCGACCTGATCGATGTGTGCAGCGACATCTCGGACGGTGGACTTGCGCTTGCGGCTTTTGAACTGGCCGAGGCGGCTGGCGTCGGTGTTACACTGACTGCCCATGACCCGGGCGAGTTGTTCGGCGAAGACCAAGCGCGGTATCTGATTGCGTGTTCGTTCGACAAGGCCGAAGCGCTGATGGTCGCGGCCAGTTCGGCGGGTGTGGCGCTCAGCACCGTCGGGCGGTTTGGCGGCACCGACGTGTCCTATGGCGGCGATACCGCCCCCTTGGCAGACCTCACCGCGCTCTACCGCGGTGCCTTCGCCCAAGCGGTGGCCTGAGGCGATGCAAACGGGCAGCGTCCTTCGCGCAGGGCTGTTTCTCCTGCTCCAGATCGGGTCAGCCTTCGTGATCTTTACCGCGCTTGTGCTGGCAGGGTTCGGCTTGCGGGACGGGTTTTGCTACCCCGGCTATATCTCAGACCTGACCACAGCGATTATCGGTGTGGGCCTTGTGGCTGCGATTGCACTTACACCGGGGGCGGCACTGGCGGCGTGGACACTTGGCGAAATGACCCGGCGGTGGTCCTTCGTGATGATCCCACACTGGCTGACCTTCACCTCACTCATCGCGCTTTATGGGGCCGATGTGGTGATGCGACTGGGCAATGAGGCGCATTGCGCCCAGGGCCTGCCCGAGGTGCAGGACAACACCGCTGAGATGAACTTGTTTTCCGAGGTCTTGACCTATCTTGCCGCCGCAGCGGCCTTTGGCGCGCTCTTGGCCTGTTTCTTCGTTCTTTTGAAGATGCTGACAGTTGCGAAGCGACCAGATGCGACCTAGGTTTTCGGTCCATGGGTAGATTTACCCCCAGATTTTGAAGGACACATGGCGATGGCGATGAGCGCGCAGGAAATCGAAGACCTTATTCGCGACGGATTTCCGCAAGCCCAGATCACCATCACCGACCTGGCCGGTGACGGGAACCATTATGCCGCCGAAGTCATCGACGAAAGCTTTCGCGGGCAAAACCGCGTGCAACAGCAACGGGCGGTGTATGCCGCGCTGAAGGGCAAGATGGATGGCAACAATGGCGAACTGCATGCCCTTGCATTGACAACGAAGGCCCCGGAATGACCAACTGGCTGCCCATCGTTCTCATTTGCACCGCGATCCTGGTGCTTCTGGCCGTACGCGCCTTTATCGTCGTGCGCCGAGAAGCCGACGCTCCGCGCGGATCGCTGCCCGGCAAGGGGCACCATGTGATCGACGCCAGCTATTTCTCGGGCGGGGCCGGGGGCGGCCATTCGGGGGAGTTTCGGGTGCCCAAGGACCCACAAGAATACGCGCGGGCCTTTGTGCCCAGGAACAAGGATAAACTGAAATGACAACGACTGCGGAAGATCAGATCAAGGGAACCGTCACCGACAATGACGTCGTGCTCTTCATGAAGGGTACGAAATCTATGCCGCAATGCGGTTTCTCAAGCCGGGTGGCGGGCGTGTTGAACTACATGGGCGTCGATTTTGCCGATGTGAACGTCTTGGCAGACGACGCCATTCGCCAGGGGATCAAGGATTTCTCCGACTGGCCGACGATCCCACAGTTGTATGTTAAAGGCGAGTTTGTCGGGGGCTGCGATATTGTAACCGAGATGACGCTCTCGGGTGAGCTTGATCAGCTTTTTGATGAGAAGGGCGTGGCCTACGACAAAGACGCCGCCGACAAGATCCGGGAAGCGAACGGGTAACAACCCAAAAGACAGGAAAGGCGGCCCTGTTTAGCCGCCTTCCCAGACCCCCTAGACCGCTCCGCGAGCGCGCTGCACCACCCCCCGGGCAACACGCTCAGCAGAGCGGCCGGGTACCTTCAGCTGGAGGTAAACACCACCTGAGGCACAAAGCGTGGCGTGGTAAACACGAGATCGCGCATCTGCATCGTGTCAAGCGTGGGGACCCAGATATCCATGCCAATGGGCGGGTTCCACGTCATCTCAGTCTCGACGACGATCAACTCGTCACCGGGATTGAGCGTCGGGATCTCGTCTTCCAACACGGACATATCCGTATGCTCGACCAGATCGCCGGTGGCATAGGACCAGCTGAGGTTCTTGACGATCGGCGCATCGTCATCTTCCTGCGTGTAGGACACGACGCTGACCCGCAGGTTGTTGTCGCGCCCGCGGCGGATCAGAAACTCATAGATGTTGTTCATCCCGTCGATGTAATCGGCATCGAGAGGATCGCTCTCACGTGAGATGAGGTCGGCCACCGTGTAGCCCGCTTTGACGTTGATATTGTACGTCTTGTAGGCGTCCCAGTAGATGAACATGGCGCCCACGGCCCAAAGCAGCATAGGCAGGACAATCATCGCCTCGACGGACAGCGTGCCGTCTTGGGCACGGCGGAAGGACTTGAACTTACGCGTTACACACATGGGGGCACCTTTAATCGGTCGGTTCGTTAACGAAGGCCGATGTGATCACCAGGGCGTAGTTCCCCTGATCATCGGCTTGCGGCATCTGCATGCCCCACCCGGTCGGTTTGAACATCGGCTGGTAGAGGGCGCAGACCCGCACCATCATCAACTGGTTGCTGCCACCGCCGGTGAATGTCGTTTCGTCCAGCGGGTTGATCGTGTTTTCCTGATCGATGCAGCGCACATTGTCATCGAGCGTTGTCCACGCGGTCGTGTCCACAGGTTCCAGCTGCAACTGGATCACGTCATCGCAATCCTCGTCCTGGATGACCATCGAGTCGCGGCAGATGTTGGCCTTGAGCTGGTCAAAGTTCGGCGCAGCCGACCCGGCGAGCCGCAGGTCGCGCACCGACAGATCCACCCCACGCTCCAACAACACATTACGTACCATCATCAGACCGGATTCGTAGGCCACAAGAAACAAGGCCAGAAAGCCGGGGAAGATCAGCACGAACTCGACCGTGGAAGAGCCTTCGCGATTGGCCCGAAGGCGACGAAACAGCTTCGTAATCATGTCCAGGGGCTCCTTACTGGGTCAGCCGCAGTTGAGAGATCGCCCCCGCGATTGAGTCGAACGCATTCGCCAGGCTGGTGGGCGTTGCGTCGTAGTAGAAGCCGACCGACGTCGCACAGTCCTTCATGGCGTCCTGACCGCCCTGAGGGGCCGAGAATGCGATGGTGAAGATCGTGATGTCGCCATTGCGACGGGCCGCCGCACACAGATCGCTCAGGCGGTCATCGGCTTCGTTGGCGGTGACCACTGTTTCGACCGAGTTCTCGTAGGCGTCTTCGAGATCCTCATCGATGCCGTCAAAGAAGAACTCCGCGATGTCCTCTTCTGCGAACAGGTTGTAAAGCGTGATGTTATCGAGCTGGATCAGATCATCCGGCAGTTCCGTCACGCCATACTCGATCCCATCATCATCCTCATCCGGTTCATGTACCCGGATGAAGCGGCGGTCGAGGGGCGCAGTCGGCACTTCCACAAAGTAACCATCGTACCACTCCTTGTCGCGACCATCGACGGAGCCGTCCGCTTTCAGGACCGGATACAAGGACGGTTCCGTGGCGTCTGCGGCCTTGGCAGAGTACCAAACCCGGCTCGGCCCGTTCAGAAACGGCGCTTTTAGCCCGCGCTGCACAGTGTTTTCACCGTCCGTCATGAGGACGACGACTTTCATGGTCTTCGACTGGTCGTAGTCGCCCGGACGGTTGTCGGCTTTTTCCTGAACCAGCCCGTTGTCGACCATGTCCACCACAACCGGCCGCATGGCGGGATCAAGCAGCGCCACACCCCACTTGATGCCGTTTTCAATCGCGGTCCAGCCATCGGCGTACATCCGGTCAATATGCTCATCCAGCTTGGAGATACGTGTCTCATGGACAAGGATCGGCGTCCGCGTCTCGTCGCATTCCCGGCTGTTCATCTCGGGAAGGTTGAAGCCGTTGCTGCCGCGGTCGAAGTGCGCCACGCGCGTAAGCGGTGTCGTCGGCGTGATCGCGCGCAGCGACGCATAGTTCTGCTCAAGATCTGCCTGATCGCTCCACATGAACATGCTGTCAGGGAACCGAATGCAGTTCGAGAACGCGTGGGTCGTCGGATAAGTCGCCAAAGCACCATCATAGGGCGCGGGGTTCTCGATCGCGATGGTGGCGCCACCGGCGTTGAGGCGGCTCAGCAACTCAGGCCCAGCCACAACTGTGTGGTTGTAGGGAATGATCGAAATCGACGTATGACCAGCCGAACGGGTTTCGTCGATGACTTTGCGGAAGAACTTCTTCGCCTCGGTCTTGAGCGTGCTCATCTTAGTGCCAGACATCGAGCCCGAGATGTCGACGATCAGAGAAATCTCAACGTTCTGGACGCCTTCATTGGCTTTCGAGGCCGATGCAGACTTCAACTCATTGATGCCCATCAGCTTCATGAAGAACGTGTCGACGTCCAGATCGCCACGCGCTTCAACCGTCCGGCCCACCAGCGTCCCGGCGATGCCGGCATCCGGATCGGCCCCGGCAATCACGACCTCAGGCGTCGGGACAGTGATCGTGGTTGGGTCGATCCCCGACTTTTCGGCAAACTGTTTGATCAGCGTCTCGGCCTCGATCTCCTGTTCGAGGTTGGCAGCGGCCAGAACCGCGCTGTCGATTGTGTTTTGCAACTCGACCCGGCGCGTTTCAAAGCGCATCAGGTCAACGGCCATGCCGCCGATGATCAGGATGCCGATGAACAAAAACAGCGAAAAGATCAGGAACGATCCCTCTTCATCGCGTGCAAACGCGCGAGACAGCGACGTCAGCTTCATACCGCGATGATGGGGCGCAGGCGTTTTGGGGGCACGGGGCCGTCCAAGACGATCGAACTCAATGCGATCATTTCCCATTTAACACTCCTCGTCCGGCCTTTGGGGGGCGCCGAACTCAACTCGTTACAACAACACAACGCATAGACGTGATGCGGGGATGTTTAACCGAACGTAACCAATTTGCGCCAAGGTCTGGCCTCAATCGTGGTCAATTGCGTTTGCGGCAGGCAACAGTGGCCGGTGGCGTGCGCGGATAAAGACCGGGTGAGACAACAATACTCAGCGAGTCACGCGGCGGCGCAAAGGCCGAATCGGCGCCCAATTACACCGCTCCCGATCTGCCGCCTTTAGGCGATCTGGGTCTAGTTTATTCCAATCTCTGGCCCTATCCTGAGCCAGTGACACCAGTGTCAATACCACCGCAAAACACCCACGCGTGACAGGAGGCCTGGCCATGGACGGCGCCTATACCGACAATGATATCTCCGGCGTCATCGCCGCAGACAAAGCGCATATTTGGCACCACCTAAGCCAGCACAAACCCTATGAAACCAAGGACCCCAAGATCATCGTCGAAGGGCGCGGTCTGCGGGTGTGGGATCAGGTCGGCAAGGAACACGTGGATGCGGTGTCCGGCGGGGTCTGGACGGTCAACGTTGGCTATGGCCGCGAAAGTATCGCCGATGCGGTGCGCGACCAATTGGTGCGGCTGAACTACTTCGCGGGCTCGGCGGGTACGATCCCCGGTGCGCGCTTTGCCGAGATGCTGATCGCCAAGATGCCGGGCCTGAGCCGCGTGTACTACTGCAACTCAGGCTCGGAGGCGAATGAGAAGGCGTTCAAGATGGTCCGCCAGATCGCGCATAAGCGATACGGCGGCAAGAAGCACAAAATCCTCTACCGCGAGCGCGACTACCACGGGACGACCATCGGCACCCTGTCGGCCGGCGGCCAGAAGCAGCGCAACGCGCAGTATGGCCCCTTTGCCCCCGGCTTTGTCGAGGTGCCGCATTGTCTGGGATACCGCGCCCAGTGGGATGTGGAGAATTACGGCGAACGCGCCGCCGACGCGATTGAAGAGGTGATCTTGCGCGAAGGCCCCGACACGATCGGCGCGCTGTGCCTCGAGCCGGTGACCGCCGGTGGCGGCGTCATACCCCCGCCCGAGGGCTACTGGGACCGGGTGCAGGAGATTTGCCGCAAATACGATATCCTTCTGCACATCGACGAGGTTGTCTGTGGCGTCGGCCGCACCGGCACGTGGTTCGGATATCAGAACTACGGCGTGAAGCCCGACATGGTCACCATGGCCAAGGGTGTCGCCTCGGGCTATGCCGCCATCGCCTGCCTTGTCACCACGGAAGAGGTTTTCGACAGCTTCAAATCAGATCCCGACGACCCGCTCGATTACTTCCGCGATATCTCCACCTTCGGGGGCTGCACTGCCGGTCCGGCCGCGGCGATCGAGAACATGCGCATCATCGAAGACGAAGGGTTGCTGGAGAACACCGTGGCCATGGGCGCGCGCCTGATCGACAACCTGCACGCGTTGCAGGACAAGCATGCGGTCATCGGCGATGTACGCGGCAAGGGGCTGTTCTGCGGGGCGGAACTTGTCGCCGACCGCAACACGCGCGAACCGATGGAGGAAAAGCGCGTGCAGGCCGTCGTGGCCGATTGCATGGAACAGGCAGTTGTTATTGGGGCCACCAACCGGTCCCTGCCGGGGTTCAACAACACGCTATGCTTCAGCCCGGCCCTGATCGCGACACCTGACGATATCGACCATATCACGGATGCGGTCGACACCGCCCTGACCCGGGTCTTCGGCTAAAAGTCGGTATCGCCAGATTGCCTCTGCCATAGCGCCAGCGTAAGCTTGCGCTATGGCTGTTCCCGTCGATACGTTTTTCCTGGATCCCGACACCCAAGGCACCCTGCAGGCGCGCATCCAGCAGATGATCGCCTCGGCAGTCCTGTCCGGTCGGTTGCAATCGGGCGAAAAGCTGCCCTCGTCCCGCGGATTGGCCAAGCATCTTGGGGTCAGCCGGATCACGGTGACGCTCGCCTATGCCGAACTAGTGGCCAGCGATTACCTGAAATCACGGGACCGGTCGGGATACTATGTGTCCGACACCGCCCCCCGGCCATCGGCCCTTCTGCCCGCAACGGCGGGGGAGACGGCGGTGGATTGGCCGCGGATGATCGGCACCCGGATCAGCGCGGACACGATGCTGAAAAAGCCATTGGATTGGTCCAGTTACAAGTATCCGTTCATATATGGCCAACCCGACCCGGAGCTGCTGGATCACTCCAGCTGGCGGCTATGTGCCATCCGGGCCTTGGGGCAGAAGGACTTTGCCTCGCTCACAGCGGATCAATATGACGCCGACGATCCACAGCTTGTGACGTTCATCGCCCGGCACATCCTGCCCCGCCGGGGCATTGCCGCGCGACCAGAAGAGATCCTGATCACCATGGGGGCGCAAAACGCCCTGTGGCTGTCGGCGCAGGTCCTGCTGACCCAGCGGCGCACGGCGGTGATCGAAAACCCGTGCTATCCGGCGCTGCGGGGGATTTTGGAACAGGCGCGGTGCAGTTTGGTGGAAGTGCCGGTGGATGATGCCGGGATTCCGCCATCGAAACTGCCCAAGGACGTGGACGTCATCTTCACCACGCCCAGCCACCAATGCCCCACGAACGGCACCATGAAACTGCGCCGGCGCAAGCGGTTGCTGGCCGCGGCCAAGGCGTTGGGGGCGGTGGTGGTCGAGGATGATTACGAGTTTGAGATGTCCTTTCTCAAATCGCCCCTGCCCGCGCTGAAATCCTTGGATCAAGATGGCCGCGTGATCTACACGGGCAGCTTCTCAAAATCGATCTTCCCCGGAACGCGACTTGGCTACCTCGTTGGGCCTGAGCCATTCATCCGCGAAGCGCGGGCCTTGCGCGCACTGGTCCTGCGCCACCCGCCGGGGCTGATGCAGCGGGCGGTCGCGCATTTTCTGTCGCTTGGGCACTATGATGCGCAGGTCACCCGCATGGGCCGCACCCTTCAGGCGCGCCGCAGCGTGATGGAAACCGCGATCAGCGAACACGGGCTGACCATCGCGGGCAGCGGCGATTTCGGAGGGTCGAGCTTTTGGATGCGCGCGCCTGACGGCATGGATACCGAAGAACTGGCCGCGCATCTGGCCCCGCAAGGCGTGTTGATCGAGCCGGGGGCCGCGTTCTTTTCACAAGCGCATCGCCAGTCGGAGTTCTACCGCCTGGGCTATTCCTCGATCCCTGCCACCCGCATCGCTGAAGGGATCGGCATGATTGCGCAGGCGATCCGCAAACTCGGCTGATTTGGTCTTATCGCGCTGCCGCCAGTGGCCCTATATTTGAAACCGGTCTGCCGCTTAGTGTAGCCATCAAAGCAGGGCGTTTGCGCCCCAAACCCGTTTGCCCCACCGAAGGAACCGCGCGATGAAAATGACCACCGAAGAAGCCTTCATCAAAACGCTGCAGATGCATGGGATCGAACATGCCTTTGGCATTATCGGATCGGCTTTCATGCCGATTTCCGACCTTTTCCCCCAGGCAGGCATTACCTTCTGGGACTGCGCGCATGAAGGATCGGGGGGGATGATGGCCGATGGCTATACCCGCGCGACCGGGAAAATGAGCATGATGATCGCACAGAACGGGCCGGGCGTCACCAATTTCGTCACCGCGGTCAAGACGGCCTATTGGAACCACACGCCGCTATTGCTGGTAACACCGCAGGCCGCCAACAAGACCATCGGCCAGGGCGGGTTCCAGGAAGTCGAGCAGATGAAGCTGTTCGAAGACATGGTCGCCTATCAGGAGGAAGTGCGCGATCCGACCCGCGTGGCCGAAGTTCTCAACCGGGTGATTATGAACGCCCACCGAGCCTCGGCACCCGCACAGATCAACATGCCGCGGGATTTCTGGACGCAGGTGATCGACATCGACCTGCCCAAGGTGGTGGCCTTTGAACGTCCCAGCGGTGGTGACGCCGCGCTGAGCGAGGCGGCAGAGTTGCTGAGCAGCGCGCGCTTCCCGGTGATCCTGAACGGTGCGGGTGTGGTTCTGGCCGATGCCATTGGCGATGCGATGGCCCTGGCCGAGCGTCTGGATGCCCCGGTGTGCTGCGGCTATCAGCATAACGACGCGTTTCCAGGCTCGCACCCGCTGTTTGCGGGGCCATTGGGGTACAACGGGTCGAAAGCCGGGATGGAGCTGATCTCCAAGGCGGATGTCGTGCTGGCCCTTGGCACGCGGCTTAATCCGTTCTCCACCCTGCCCGGCTACGGCATCGATTATTGGCCGAAGGAGGCCAAGATCATACAGGTCGACATCAACCCCGACCGGATCGGCCTGACCAAACCTGTCAGCGTGGGCATCATCGGCGATGCCAAGAAGGTGGCCACGGGCATCCTCGCCCGCCTGTCAGACACGGCGGGCGACGAAGGCCGCGAAGAACGCCGCAACACCATCGCGCAGACCAAGTCCGCCTGGGCGCAGCAGTTGTCGTCGATGGACCACGAACAGGACGATCCCGGCACGACGTGGAACGAACGCGCCCGCGCCGCCAAGCCCGACTGGATGAGCCCCCGCATGGCCTGGCGCGCGATCCAGGCCGCGCTTCCGAAAGAGGCGATCATCTCATCTGATATCGGCAACAACTGTGCAATCGGGAACGCGTATCCGACATTCGAGACGGGCCGTAAGTATCTGGCTCCCGGTCTTTTTGGGCCTTGTGGCTATGGCCTGCCATCGATTGTGGGCGCCAAAATCGGCTGCCCCGATACGCCCGTTGTGGGCTTTGCAGGCGACGGTGCGTTTGGGATCGCGGTGACCGAGCTGACGGCGATTGGCCGGGAGGAGTGGCCGCCGATCACCATGATCGTCTTCCGCAACTATCAGTGGGGCGCGGAGAAGCGCAATTCGACGCTGTGGTATGACGATAACTTTGTCGGGACCGAGCTGGATGACGGGGTGTCCTATGCCGCTGTGGCAACGGCCTGCGGGCTGAAGGGCGTTCAGGCGAAAACGATGGACGAACTGACTGATGCCCTGAACACCGCGATCACCGATCAGATGCAGAACGGGCGCACGACCTTGATCGAGGCGCTGATCAATCAGGAACTGGGGGAGCCGTTCCGCCGTGATGCGATGAAAGCGCCGGTGGCGGTGGCCGGGATCGACCGTGCGGACATGCGCACACAGGCGGTGGGGTGATCACGTCGGGCGCCCGGTCGCATCCGCTTGCACACTGCGGGACACGAGATCCAAAAACGCCCCAATGACATAGCCTTGACGGCGGTTGCTGAGGCAAAGGGCGAACTCTTCCATCAGGAGCGGCTCGTCGGTTGCTAGGGGGATCGCCGTCAGACGGTCGTCGCGCCCGAACTCGGCCTGCGACACGAAACCGATCCCGGCCCCGGACGCCACGATTTCGCGCACGGCTTCGCGGCCTTCGGCCTCAATCGCCGGGGCGAGCGTGATGCCTGCACGTGCGGCGGCCGCCAGCACCAGCGTCCGCGTCCGCGATCCCGGTTCGCGCAACACCAATGGATGGCGGGCCAGGTCGGCCAGTGACAGGCTGGCGCGGGACGCCAGGTCAGATGCCTGACTTACACAGGCAACGATGGGCGAGGCCCCGAGCGGGACCTGATCAAAACCACGCTCACCCGGCGGTTCGCCCACGACGCCGATATCAGCCTCATAGGTTTTCAACGCCTCCACCACTTGGGCCGAATTACCCGAGGCAATGGACACGCGCACGCCGGGAAACTGCGCCCGGAACGCGGCGAGCGGTTGGGATACATGCAGGGCCGCATCGGCATGGATCCGCAGGTGGCCCGCCCGCAGGGCCCGGGTTTCCGACAAGAGATCCGTGGCGTGACGCTCGGCTTCAAACAGACGCCGCGTAATCGCAAGCAGGGATTTGCCCGCCTCGGTCAGAACCACTTGCTTGCGCCGCCGGTCGAACAGCAAGACGTCATAGTCGTCTTCCAACCGCCGCACCTGGTCAGAGATCGCGGGTTGCGTCAGATGCAGGGCTGCGGCGGCACGGGAAAAGCCGCCCGAGATGGCCACGTGGTGAAAGGCCCGCAGTTGGACGTAGCGCATGGTGAGGGCTGGCTTTCTATCTATTAGTGAAATCTATGATATGATATTTCTTAACGATTTTACAAATAGCTGGCAAAATGGAACATAGAGGTGACTGATCCGGCCAGCGCTTCCATGACCCATCAAGACACTGCCTTTGACGCCTTTCTTCCCCCCGCTTCGGGCGAGCCCTATCTGCTGACGCCCGGGCCACTGACCACGGACATCTCCGTCAAGCAGGAGATGTTGCAGGACTGGGGCAGTTGGGATGGCGATTTCAAAGAGATCACTGCGGCGATCCGGCAGCGACTTCTTCAAATCGCGGGGGCCGACAGTGCAGACTATGTCTGCATCCCGATGCAGGGCAGCGGCAGCTTTTCGGTGGAAGCGATGCTGGGGACACTGATCCCGCGGGATGGAAAGGCCCTGGTCCTCGCCAATGGGGCCTACGGTCAACGTGCGGCGCAGACCCTGCGCACGATCGGGCGCGACGTTGTGCTAATCGACAAGGGGGATTACCTGCCGCCGCGCGGGTCGGAGGTGGCCGACGCCCTGGCCGGAGACCCCGCGATTTCGCATGTCGTCGCGATCCATTGCGAAACGAGTTCCGGCATCCTCAACCCGCTGGCCGAGATTGCCGAAGCGACCGCGGCCGCCGGTCGCAAGCTTCTGATCGACTCCATGTCGGGGTTCGGTGCCCTGCCCCTGGCGGCAGATACACTCCTGTTCGAGGCGTTTGTCTCATCCGCCAACAAGTGTATCGAAGGCGTGCCGGGCTTCGGTTTCGTCATCGCCCGCCGCACCGCTATCGAAGCGGCCAAGGGCCGGTGCCACTCGCTCTCCCTCGATCTGGAGGCGCAGTGGCGATACATGGAGACAACCGGCCAATGGCGCTATACCCCACCGACCCACGCCGTCGCCGCCTTCCTGCGCGCGCTTGACCTACATGAGGCCGAGGGGGGGACGACCGGTCGCCTCGCCCGCTACACCAAAAACCGCGATGTGTTGGTCGCCGGAATGCGGGACTTGGGCTTTGAGACGTTGCTGCAGGACCACTGGCTATCCCCAATCATTGTGACCTTCTTTTGCCCCGCCGATCCGCAGTTCTCGTTCCCCGCCTTCTACGACCTGATGAAAGCGCGAGGCTTCATCATCTACCCCGGCAAACTGACCATCGCCGACAGTTTCCGGATCGGCTGCATCGGCCGGTTGGACCATCGGGTCATGGCGCAAGTCGTCGCCGCTGCGGGGGAATGCCTCGATGAGATGGGCGTCACAAGCGCCGCCCCACCCCAAACCGCTCTTGCCGAGCGCACCCGGCTCACCGGCTGAACCGGACATTCAGATAGGATGCCATGAACGTTATGTCCCGACCGCCCGTCACCGCGAACGACCGCACCTATCCCTGGCCGCATGTGCCAGCCATCGCGATCTGTCTGGACGGGTGCGAACCCGCCTATTTGGATGCGGCCATTGCCGAAGGTCTGATGCCCACCCTGGCCCGCATCCGCAAAGACGGCACAGACCGCATCGCCCACAGCGTGATCCCGTCCTTCACCAATCCCAACAACATGTCGATCGCCACAGGCCGTCCGCCATCGGTACATGGGATCTGCGGCAACTTCCTGTACGACCCTGATACGGGCGAGGAAGTCATGATGAATGATGTGCGCTTCCTGCGCGCGCCAACTGTCTTCAGCGCCTACTACGCCGCGGGGGCCAAGGTCGCCATTGTCACGGCAAAGGACAAACTGCGTGCGCTGCTTGGGGATGGCCTGGCGTTCGACGAAGGCCGGGCCTGGTGCTTTTCTTCCGAACGCGCGGACCAGACCACAGGCGCGGAGAACGGAATCGACAACGCGGCAGACTGGCTGGACCGACCGGTGCCCGATGTCTACTCAGCCGAGTTGTCAGAGTTTGTCTTTGCCGCGGGCGTCAAGCTGTTGCGCGACGAACGACCCGACCTGATGTACCTGACCACAACGGATTACATTCAGCACAAATATGCACCGGGCGATGCCACCGCGAACGTTTTCTACGCAATGTTTGACCGGTATCTGACGGCGCTTGACGCACTGGGGGCTGCAATCGTGGTGACCGCAGATCACGGGATGAAGCCCAAGCATGACGCGACCGGCGATCCGAAAGTGATCTACGTGCAAGACCTGCTGGACGAGTGGCTGGGGGCCGCGGCCGCGCGGGTGATCCTGCCGATCACAGATCCCTATGTCGTCCACCACGGCGCGCTTGGATCCTTTGCCACGGCGTACCTGCCCGAGGGCGCGGACCGGGCCGATATCGTGGCCCGACTGTCAGAGGTGCCGGATCTGGTCGCCGTTCTCACCCGCGAAGAGGCCGTCGCGCAGTTTGATCTGCCGCCCGACCGGATTGGCGATATAGTCTTGATTTCAGGTGAGAACATGACAATCGGCACATCGGAAAGCCGCCATGACCTGGCCGCCCTGGATGAACCCCTGCGCAGCCACGGGGGCTTGTCCGAACAAGAGGTCCCGTTCATCGTGAACCGCGCCCTGCCCGGCCTGCCTGCGGCGCCCACCCTGCGCAACTTCGATGCGCTCTATTTTGCGGCTACCGCCGCGGCGGCGGGGTAGGATCATGAAGGACAACGCCACAATCCAGCACGAGCCCATGCGCATCGCGGGCCGCAAGGTCGACGCCGACGAGGTGATCGAGGTGCGGTATCCGTGGGACAATTCGGTGATCGGCACTGTTCCTGCGGGGACCGCCACCCATGCGCGGGACGCTTTCGAGATCGCTGCGAACTACACGCCCAAGCTGACCCGATATGAGCGCCAGAAGATCCTTCTGACCGCAGCCGAGATCATCGTCTCGCGCCGGGATGAGTTGGCTGAGTTGATAACGCTGGAGCTAGGGATCTCGATGGCCGACAGCCAATATGAGGTTGGTCGGGCGTTTGATGTCTACACCCTCGCAGGCCAGCTCTGCATCCAGGACGATGGCGAGATTTTTTCCTGCGACCTCACCCCGCACGGCAAGGCGCGCAAGATCTTCACGATCCGCGAACCGCTGACCGCGATCAGCGCGATCACACCCTTCAACCACCCGCTGAACATGATCAGCCACAAGATCGCGCCGGCGATTGCGACGAACAATTGCGTGGTGGCCAAGCCCACGGAACTGACGCCGATGACTGCCTTGGTGTTGGCTGATATCTTGTATGAGGCCGGTCTGCCGCCGGAAATGCTCTCCGTGGTCACGGGATGGCCGGCGGATATCGGCGATGAGATGATCACCAACCCCCATGCGGAACTCGTGACCTTCACGGGCGGTGTGCCGGTGGGCAAGCTAATCGCATCGCGCGCGGGCTACCGCCGCCAGGTGTTGGAACTGGGCGGGAATGACCCGCTGATTATCTGCAATGACCTGAGCGACGACGATCTGGCCAAGGCCGCCGATCTGGCGGTTGCCGGGGCTACCAAGAATTCGGGCCAACGCTGCACCGCCGTCAAGCGCATCCTGTGTCAGGACAGTGTGGCGGACCGGTTTGTGCCACTCGTCCTCGACCGCGCCAAGGCGCTGAGGTTTGGCGATCCGATGGCACCCGACACCCAGCTTGGCACTGTTGTCCATGCCGAGGCGGCTGAGCTGTTCGACACGCGCGTCACCAAAGCCGCCGAAGATGGCGCCGAAGTTCTCTATCACCCCGGCCGCCAAGACGCGCTTCTGCCGCCCATCGTAGTCGACCACGTCCCCCACACCTCTGAACTGGTGATGGAAGAGACCTTCGGCCCCGTGATCCCGATTATCCGCGTGTCTGAGGACGATGCCGAGGTGATGGCCCTGTCCAACAGCACCGCCTTTGGCCTGTCCGCCGGGGTGTGCACCAATGATTTCCGGCGCATGCAGCGCTACATCGCGGGGCTGCGGGTGGGCACGGTGAATATCTGGGAGGTGCCAGGCTACCGGATCGAGATGTCGCCCTTTGGCGGGATCAAGGATTCCGGCAATGGCTACAAGGAAGGCGTGATCGAGGCGATGAAAAGCTTCACCAACGTCAAAACCTTCTCCCTCCCGTGGGAGGCCTGAGGCGCTATTTCCCGATGGCCACACCGGTCAGCCGCCGGTCGCGGCGCTCCATCATCCGGTCGATCAGATTGCGCGACAGCCGGGTGATCTGATCGGCGTAGGCCGGGTCGGGGGCCAGATCGACCGTCTCGTACGGATCGGCGTGCAGATCGAACAGCATTGGCGGAACGCCCCCACCGAAATGCACGTATTTCCACCGCGCCTCCGCCAGGATCGCGGCCCCGCCGGTGTTGATCGTCCACCCCAGGCTGTCCTGAAACCGCGTTGGGCGAGTGGGCTCCGCAAAGTCGACTTCCATGAACTGATTGTCCCGCCAATCGGGTGGCGTTGTGCCCGCGATGAGCGGGCGGAGCGAGCGGCCATCCATCGCCTGCGGCACCGGCACCCCAATCCACTCCAGGATCGTCGGCGCGATGTCGACCGACTCGGTCGGCAGATCTGTGTCGCCACCGGGCTTGGCCGTGGGATCGACGATAATCAGGGGAACGCGGAACGCAGGATCGAAGACCGTCTGTTTCCCCCACATCCGCTTTTCGCCCAGCATCTCCCCATGATCACTGGTCACAATGATCAGCGTCTGATCCCGCTGGCCGGTTGTCTCAAGCCAATCCAGCAGACGGCCCAGATGCGCGTCCACCTCGGCCAGAAGGCCCAGATAGACCGCGCGCAATTCGTTGATCCGCTCGGGCGCCATGCCTGCGCAATTGCCGTCAAACCCCCAATGCAGCCCCGTTTGCGTCGGCGCGGAAAACCACGCGTCGACAAAGGGATGCGCGGGGGTGCGCAAGTCGGGCGCGGGCAGATCGGCGGGGTTGACCATCCTGTTGTAGGGCGCGGGCGCGACAAACGGCGGATGGGGGCGAATATAGGTGACATGGGCGAACCAGTTGCGATCGCGCCGGACGTCTAATGCAGCCAAGGTCCGGTCTGTCAGGTAGGCGGTATCGCTGTGCTCGGCGGCGTAAATCGCGGGGTCTGACGGCGAGTATGCCTGCCCCTCAGGCGTGGCAGCGCGGTAGGCGGGCGGGACCGCCTGCCCCCGCGGGGCCTCCACGTCATAGCCCAGGGCGCGCAGGTAGGCGGGCCATTCGTGGCCGGCCTCCAACTGCATCTCTACCACCTCGCGAAAGCCAGGTGCGACGCCTTCGTAGACGCTGAGATCGGGATCATCGGGATCCATTCCGGTGGGATCTGGCGCGATGTCGCTATAGCCAAAAAGCAGCGGCTCATATCCCGCTTTTCGCGCCTCAGTGGCGATGGTGGCGTGGTGCCGGGCCAGAGGCGCACCGTTGCGCACGGCCCTGTGGTTCATCGCGTAAAGCCCGGTCAGAAGGCTCGCCCGGGCGGGCCCGCAGGGGACCGTGACGGTCACGTGGTTGGCAAACCGCGTGCCCCAGCTTGCCAGACGGTCGAGGTTGGGCGTGTCGACGAAGGCGGCCAGATCACCGTCGAGCGCTCGCGCGGCCAGTTGGTCAATCGTGATGAAGAGGACCTTCCCACGCCCCCCACGGCCCGCCATCACTTACCCTTCCGGCGCGTAGACCCGCGCCCGGTGCCGGTCATCGGGGTCGAGCGACGGGATCGCGGACAGAAGCGTCTTGGTGTAGTCGTGCTTGGGGTTGGCGAACAACTCACGCGTCGGCGCCTCTTCCATGATCACTCCGTGATACATCACAACGACGTAGTCGCAGACATGCGCGACGACCGACAGATCGTGGCTGATGAACAGGAAGGTCAGGTCCAATTCGTGCTGCAGCGACTTCAGAAGGTTCAGGATATCGGCCTGGATCGACACATCGAGGGCGGCCACCGCCTCATCGGCCACGACAAAGCTGGGGCCAGAGACCAGCGCCCGGGCAATCGAGATCCGCTGCCTCTGCCCGCCTGAGAACGCATGGGGAAAGCGGCGCAGGTGTTCGAGGTTCAGCCGACATTTGCCCGCAATCTCGCGCACACGCGCATCGGTTTCCTCGCGGTTCTTGGTCAGCCCCATGACCTCAAGCGGTTCGGCGATGATGTCGCGCACCGTCATCCGGGGGCTGAGCGCGGCGTAGGGATCTTGAAAGATCAGCTGCGCCCGTTTGCGGTAGTCGCGCAGGGCATCGCCCGACAGGCTGCCCACATCATAGTCGACCTCGCCATCGGCATAGCGAATGCTGCCCGATGTGATCGGGGCGGCCTTCAGGATCGCCCGGCCCAGCGTCGTCTTGCCCGAACCGCTTTCGCCGACAAGGCCCACGAAGCTGCCCTTGGGGATGTTCAGGCTCACATGATCGACGGCTTTCACCACCGGCGGCGGCCCAAAGACACGGCGGCCGAGCGGGAAGTGAATCGACAAATCGTCGATGGTAACAAGGTTCTCGGTCATCCCGCGCGCGCCACATCTTCGGGAAAGAGCGCGGCGAAATGGCCGGGGGACACCTCGGTCATCGGCGGCACCTCGCGTTCATAGCGCGACCCGGGCGCAAGCTGCGTGTTGCGCGGGTGGAAGACACAGCCTTTGGGGCGTTCCAGCGGGCTTGGGATATCGCCGGGGATGGGCGTGAGCGGTGCGTCCAAATCATCGAGCTTGGGCAGCGCGTTGATCAGCCCTTGGGTATAGGCATGGGCCGGATTGCGGATGACATCGCGCACGGACCCGGTTTCCAGGATACGGCCCAGATACATCACCGCGACCCGGTCCGCCGTCTGCGCGATCACCCCCAGATCATGGGTAATAAACAGGATCGCCATCCCGTATTCCGCGACGAGATCATGCATCAGGTCAATCACCTGCGCCTGGATCGTCACATCAAGTGCGGTGGTGGGTTCATCGGCGATCAGCAGCTTCGGGCTCGTCGAGAGCGCCATGGCGATCATCGCCCGCTGGCGCATGCCGCCCGAGAACTCGAACGCATATTGATCGAACCGCTTGGCCGGTTCGGGGATGCCCACCCGGTTCAGCATATCGATGGAATGTGCGCGGGCCTGTTTGCGGGTCATGTCGGTGTGCAGCATCAATTGCTCGACCATCTGATCCCCTACAGTGATCGCAGGCGCGAAGGAGGCCATGGGTTCCTGGAAGATCATCGAGATCGCACCGCCGCGCACCTGCCTCATATCCCGCTCGCGCTGAAGTTCCAGAACACTGACCGGCGCTTCACCGGGCACGTTCAGGGTGATCTTGCTCGCCGGATCATAGACCGTGTTCCCGCCATTCAGCCGCATCAACGCCTTGGCCGACACCGATTTGCCCGATCCGCTTTCGCCCACCACGCCCAGGATTTCCCCCGGCGCGATGTCGTAGGAGACGTTTTCGACCGCCGTGATCAGCCCCTCATCGGTCTTGAACCGGATCGTCAGATCACGGACGGAGATCACGGGCGCGCTCATTTTCGAGTATCCGCATAAGGATCCGCCGCATCGCGCAATCCGTCACCCACGAAGACGAAGGCCATGACCAGCGCGATAAAGAAGAAGACCGGGATGAAGTACCATTGGTAGTTCAACAGGACATCCGCCGAGGTCGTGTTTTGTAGCATCACGCCGAGCGAGTTGACGGGATCTTTCAGCCCCAAGCCAATGAAGCTCAGCGCCGTTTCCGACAGCACCATGTAGGGAAACGAGATCACCAGATCGACGATGATGTAGGATGTGAAGGACGGCAGCAGATGCCGCCGGATCACGTGGGAGGGCCCTGCGCCGGAAAGTTTGGCCGCCAGAACATATTCCTGGTTCCGCTCCACCAGCAAATGCGTCCGCACCCGCCGCGCCAGTGTGGGCCAGCCGATCAGGCCCAGGATGATGGATATGAAGAAGAACCGCTGCTCCGAACTCATCTCGGGCGGGAGAAACGCCGCGATGGCCATGAACAAGGGGATCGCGGGCACGGTTCGGACCGCGTCGGTGATCATCTGGAGGAACCCGTCGATTACGCCGCCGAAATAGCCGGCAACCCCTCCTATCACTAGCGCCAGAACAAAACTGATCAGCACGCCCAAGGTGCCCACCGCGAGGGAGGTGTAGATGGCGTGCAGTGTGCGGGAGAAGATGTCCTTGCCAGTATCATCCGTGCCAAAGAGGTGAATGAACCCTTCGTCCACGCCGAAGAGCTTGGTGGTGAACGTTATCCCAAACAGCTTGTAGGGATCGCCCTGAACGAAGAACTGCACATAGCGGCGGTCTTCGGTGTCGATGCTTGTGACCCATCGGAAGTTGGTGGCCAGCGACCGCTCGCGCTTCACCCCATAGATGAACGGCCGCGCGGAACACCCCGCCTCGTCACAGAAACGCGGGATCTGGGGGGCACCATTGGTGTAGTCCGCGTTCCGCCCCGCAATCGTCGGGTCATAGGGTGACAGAAACGGTGCAAAGACGCCCATCAGGATCAGCGTCATCAGCACGATGCCCGCGATCATCGCCGAGCGATTTTTACGGAACCGGGCCCAGATCAGCTGGCCCTGGCTGGCGGTGAAATAGGCCTCTTTGGCGCGCAGCGATGCGGGATCGTCAGCGTCCAATGCGCCGGGGTTGAACCCTTGGGTGTCGGGATCCGCTGTCATATTCTAGCCCCCCATGACCGATTTGCGCACGCGCGGGTCGATCACGGCCAGTGCGATATCGGTGATGAAATTCAGCGCGACGATCGTGCCCGTCAAAAGGAAGATGATCGCGCCGGCAAGTTGCTGGTCGTTTGAGCGTGCCAAGGCTTCTAATAGAAGCGCGCCCGCCTCGGTCAGCGTCAGGATCAGCGCGACGATGGGCAGCTCGTTAAAGATCCGGTTCAGGTCGAACCCGAGCGAGTTGATGATCGGCCCCAGCGCATGGCGGGCCGGGTAGCGCCACAGAAGCCGCCGCCCGTAAAGCCCCCGCGCCCGGGCGGCCGTCACATAAAGCTTGTCATTCTCGTCGAGCATCAGCGCCCGAACGGTCTGCAGCGCAAAAGCCGTCGCGGACCAACCAAGGATGAACACCGGCAACCAGGCACGCGACAGAAAATCGAGGAACTTCTCCCACGACCACGGCGCATCCCGGAACTCATTGGAGAAAAGCCCCGTCAGTGAGTCCCCGAATAGCACGGTCGAGGCCAGCATGATCATCAAGGCGAGCAAGAAGTTCGGCATCGCGAGCCCCAGATAGCTCACAAACCGCAGCGAGCCATTGAGGACAGCGCTGTTTGATGAGGCCGAGATAATCCCCACCGGGATCGCGATAAGATAGGCCAGCACAAGCGCCGTCAGACAGATCGCGAGCGAGACAAAGAACTTATCCCCCAACAGCTGATTGATATTCACCCGCAAGATGCAGCTGTCGCCAAATTCCCCTCTAAAAACAACATTCCCGACCCAGGAACTCCACCGCACCAGAAACGGCCGGTCCAGCCCCAGCCGCGCCTTCTCCGCCTCGATGTCCTGAACTGAGATCGTGGACCCTTGGGTGTTCTTGAAGGCCAGATACCGCTCGGCGCAGGTGCCCGGCACCAGCTCCATCAGCGAAAAAACAATGAGCGAGACGAGAAGCAGCGTGAACACCGCCATGCCCGCCCGGATCAAAGTGAATTGTGCGAATTGCAGCATCGCCGCCCCCTTCGCATGTCCCCGACCCAAGTGAACGCGTGCACCTGAGCCCGGTCAAGAAAAACTCCGGGCGACCGTGCCGCCCGGAGCCAATTTTTCAAACCTGTGCCACTTCCGCGATCACTCGTCGAGGAACCACGTGGCCGGCATGTAGGGGAAGGTCCGGTAGTATTCGTAGGACCAGGTCTTGAACTCCGGCACATTCATCAGCGCGTTGCGGTGATAAATCGGTGCAGGCGCTCGGACGGTGCCGATGAACAGCATCTCTTCCACCATCTTGGTCGCCAGCTTCAGGCCCAGCGCGTTCTGCTCGTCCGAGCCGATGGGCGCGCCCTGGAAGGCGTTGATGTCGGCCTGCATCTCGGCCACCCATTCCGGCGGTTCGACACCACTGGTGCCCCCGCTTTCGAGGTATTCGGCCCAGAGCATCCCCGTCCGGATATCGAAATATCCATCAAACGGCGGGATCCAGTAGGTGTTGTCACCCAGGTGCAGCGCCGCAGGTTGCCCTTTGAGCCACATCATCACGTCGAGCTGGTTTGACGACTGCGCCGAGCGGTACTCATCCGGCGTGATCTCTTTCACCGTGGTTTGCACTCCCACATCGGCCCAGTTCTGGGCGACCAGTTCGACCACCTCACCGGCGATGCCCTGCGTCGCGAACTGCATGTTCAGCACGATGGCCTCGCCATTCGGCAACTCGCGGAAGCCGTCACCGTTGGTGTCGACCATGCCCATCTCATCGAGAAGGCTCATGGCCAATTCCGGATCGTACTGCGCGAACTCCTGCTCCAGCTCGGCCGGAATAAACTCCGGACGCGGGGAGAAACCGGTGTATTGCAATGGCTCGCCCTGACCGAAATACGCGACCTCGTTGATCTCGTCCCGGTTCATGGCCACGGACATCGCGCGGCGGAACCGCACGTCGCCAAAGGCCTCGCGCTTGCCCAGGTCTTCGGCTGTCACGTTGAATGAGAAGGTCGGGAAGGCGATCGTCGGTGCAAGCTGCACGGTGAAATCACCCGCCTCCTGGTTTTCCAGCAGGATCGGCGCAGAAGGCAGTGTAACCGACTGAGACTTATAGTCCGCCTCTGCGTTCACCAGCTTCAGGATCCGCACCTCGTTGTCGTTGGCATAAAGCTCATCCTGACGCGAGATGTAGGGAAGCTGCTGACCCGTGGGGTCGACCATGAAGAAGTACGGGTTCGCCACCAGCTTCCGGCCTTCGGTCGTGTCGCTGATATAGACATGGCTCTCCAGTGTCGGCTGCGTGCCCTTGGGCAGGCAATCGACCTTATCGGGCGCTGACAGCATCGGCGTCGGCGTATCCGTCCAGTCCGAGTTTCCGTAGTAGAGCGACACGACTTCGATGCCGGACTCAAACCCGCATTCCTGCGCCAGCGCATCGGCGTCGGGGTTGATGTCGGGATGGTACTGCCCAAGGAAATGCGTCGGCTGGAACGCCTGCGCATACGACGTCGCGAAGTGGGCGAGCAGGCCCGGCTTGGGCGATGGCAGGTTGAAGACCACCGTCGTCTCGTCAGGCGTGTCCACCGTCATCCGTTCCCCGGCGACCAGCACATAGTCGCGCGGGCTTTCAATCACCTTGGGATCAAGCGCGAGGTTGTCGTACCAGAACTTGACGTCGGCGGACGTAAACGGCGCGCCGTCCGACCACTTATGCCCTTCGCGCAGCTCAAACGTCAGCTGCGTGAAGTCATCGTTCCAGCTCCACGACTTGGCGACATTGGGCACGATCGTTTGCAAATCATCGGCATAGCGCACGAGGTTCACGTGACGCACCGACAGGAAGTCCGATGTGCCTGCCTCGGTTGCGTTCGACAGGGCGTTGAACGTGCCGCCATAGGTTCCGATGGCCTCGAACGGCACCGCGACCAGCGGCTCGGCCGGGATGCGCTCTTCCAAGGGCGGCAGTTCGGGGTTGCCCTTCAGATCGGCGTTCAACGCCTCCATCTCGGGATTGCCCGAGAACTCCATCTCGCATCCGGCGGCGGCCTCGAAATCGGCCAGTTCAAACTGCTGTGGGGTTTCGCCGACCGGCACCCCCATCATATCGGCTTGGGTCACAGCCGGGCATGCCGCCATGGCAGCCCCCGCCATGACGAAGGTTGACGCGCCTGAGTATAGCAGCGTTCTTAAAGTCACAGTCATTACGACCTCCGTGTTGAGATGAAGCACCCCGTTCATGCCGAGGCTTTGTATCAGTTTTTTGAGATTGTACGTGCGTCGCACCCCCACTGTGCATGTTCGCGAAACGAAACGTGGGGAGTCAAGCACCGGGGTCGCGCTCGGCCTCGCCAAATTGACGCTTGCCCCGGCAAAGGGGTGTTTTGCCAGCCGAGCCAATATCACTGCGCTGCAATTGGGCAGTCTTGCACCACCTATGGGCGACCAATGCTCAAATTCGCGCCACGCGGGCGCTAGGCGACGGCGGCATCCCCCAGCACCCCACGGAAATACGCGATGGTCGGCTTGAGCCCGTCTTCGAGCTTGGTCTGCGGTGTCCACCCCAATCGGTCGCGCGCCATATCGATGATCGGCTGGCGCTGGCGCGGGTCGTTTTCGGGCAATGGTTCTTGCACGAATTCCGACGGGGAGTTGGTCAACCGCACCACCGCCTCGGCCAGTTCGCGAATCGTAAACTCATCGGGGTTGCCGATATTGATCGGCCCGGTCACGTCGTCATCCGACGCCATCAGCTTCATCATGCCGTCGATTAGATCATCGACATAGCAGAACGACCGGGTCTGTTCGCCATCGCCGTAAAGCGTGATCGGGTAGCCCTGCAGCGCCTGCATCACAAAGTTCGACACGACCCGCCCGTCATCGGGATGCATGCGTGGACCGTAGGTGTTGAAGATCCGCATGACCTTGATCCGAAGGCCGTGTTGGCGGTGATAGTCGAAAAACAGCGTCTCTGCACAGCGCTTGCCCTCGTCATAACAGGAACGGGGCCCAATCGGATTGACGTTGCCCCAATAGCTTTCGGGTTGGGGATGTTCCACCGGATCGCCATAGACCTCAGACGTTGACGCCTGCAGGATTTTGGCCCCAGTGCGCTTCGCCAGCCCCAGCATGTTGATCGCGCCATGCACCGAGGTTTTCGTCGTCTGCACCGGGTCGTGCTGGTAGTGGATCGGAGAGGCTGGGCAGGCGAGATTATAAATCTCGTCCACCTCGACGAAGTACGGAAACGTCACGTCGTGGCGGACCAGTTCAAAATTCGGCTTGTCCAGCAAATGCGCCACGTTTCCGCGCCGCCCGGTAAAGAAGTTGTCGACGCACAAAACCTCATCGCCCGCCGCAACAAGCCGGTCACACAGGTGGCTGCCCAGAAAACCGGCCCCGCCGGTGACAAGAACGCGTTTGGCGGTGAAGGACACTGGTAAACTCCTTGAAACAAATACGGTTCGGGCGGCACGTTAGAGCGTTGCCGGCACCGGGGCAATGAGTGTGAGGGGCGTTTTAACCGCGACCATGCGCACGGGCTTTGCGAATTTCACGCGCGCGCGCCAAAACGCGCAGGCTGTGCAGGAGACGCGCCCGTAGGTAGAGCATCGTTGTGCCCTCCGGTTTGTAGCGCGGGGCATTTACGTCTGGCGCGGATGCCAAAAGCAGATCGCCCAGCGATGCCGAGGATCCCCCGGCGGCGCGGTCTTCGGCGAAGGCACGGCAGCGCACGCTGAGATCATCAAAGTGATCGGCGGCCTCCACGATCGCCGCGGCCAGCGCCTGGGGCGAATAGTCCTGCGCCGCAATCGCCCGCCCGTCCGCAATTGCGCGCGCCGCAAAGCTGCACCCTGCCGTTGCGACGACGGGTTTGCCCAGTTGCTCAAATTCATTGAAAATGCCCGATCCCCGCTCTGCATAGATCGCGGGGTCATAGGGCAGAAGCGCCACATCCGCGCGGCCCAGAAGTGCATTGTATTCGGGCCCATCCAGCTCTCTCGCGATCACCTCCACATCCGGGGCGGCGGCGGCCATTGCGGCAACCAGGTCGGCCTCCGCCCCTTCGCTCCGTCCGGGCGTGGCGTGAATGCGAAACACGATATCGGGACGCGCCGCTTTGGCGATCCGGATTGCTTCGGGAAACAGCTCGAACCCCTTGCCCGGGCGGATATGCCCAAAACCCGAAAACGTCAGCGGCTGGTCGGCCTCACGCCCCTCCGCGGTGAGCGGCTGCAAAGCGGTCGATGGCGACGGCGCAATCTCGATCTCGACCGAAAAGTCCTCTGCGAAACTCGCCCGCACCGCCTCGGTTTCCACAAACACCCGAAAGCGGTCGCGCGGCAGGGCGGCGTCCAACCGGTGAAAGCCGCGCAGGACGCCACCTTGGGCCGCCGGTGTGTTCATCCGCAGAAAGTCCCGCGGCAGCAGCAGCCAGGCGATGACACCCGGACGCCGATCTTCCGGGACCATTTCGAGGTAACGGGCCAACGCCTCCGCCAGGGCCGCGTCTGCGGTGGGCAACACAATGACATCGGGCGCCGTCAGATCCGGCCCTAGCGCGGCGATGAGCGCATCAAAGGTCGTGCTGGCATAGCGATCGAAGGCGGCGGTCGACCCATCGCCCATGGAATAGGCAGAGTTTGTAAAGACAGGCTCGGCCCGAAGCTTCTCGATCACTGCATCAGAGGCAAACCGCGAGGCCAAAACTCGAACGCTGAAACCAGCGTCCTTAGCGTCTTCGACGATATGCAGCGCCGCGTTCTGGTGATGCCCCGATGACACGCGAAGGCCGGGATCAAGGATCAGGCACTGGCGGTCTTGGCTGGTCGGCGCAGAAGTCATTTATGGGGCCCCGGCCACGTTCCAAGAAGCCGCAAGGCGTCCCTTGCGTCCGGGGCGTATACCAACCGTTCCCATGACATCCAAGCCACCCCAAGGGCAGGGGCATTGCCACGACCAAGGCGCAACTGTTGCGACCTAAGCAACAGAAGGACCAATGCCGCCAATGTGTGCTGCGATGTGGCCGTGCTTGCGCTAAACTTGCGCCTCAAGCCAACCATGCGAGTCGCCCCCCTGATGCGTAGTCTGCGCCTGTTGTCCCTTGCCGCGGCCCTGACGGCCCATGCCGCAGTCGCGCATGCCGATCCGGTTGAGACGGCCCATTTCACGGTCACCGACCAGGTCATCAACCCAGATGTCGCCCCGTTCACCGCAACGATCGAAGCGATTGGCAACGGCCACCGGTTCGTCCGCGGCGGCAGCTTTGAGCCCGTGGTCTTCCGCACGCAGTTTCTTGCCACCGGCGGTGATGACAGAACAATCCGCGCCCGGTGGGACGATCTGACCGGCTCGGACAGTTGGAAGACCGGCGCGTTCGATGGGGCCGAGGTCGAAGTGCTGCGGATCGAGAACGGCCAGTTTCGCCGGGTTCGGTTGGGCACGATTGCCAACAACGGATACCAGGCCAACGGCTGGGTCGAGGAAACGCGGGGCCGGCATGTCGCCGCTGACAGTCCGGCCTACACCTTCACATGGGATCGGTGGAGCCAGGCGGACACGCCTTACTATTTCACCGTGGTCGCGCTTGACGCTGACGGACGACGATCGCAACCCGCGCCTGCAGTGTCTGTCATCCATCCCGGTGAAATCGAACGGCGTGGCGGTGGTGGCGACCTCAAGAAGATGCGGTCTGTGGACCGCCCATCTAACAACGTTCGGACACCTAGTAATCTACGCGCAACGCTCACCCCCGAAGGCCGCGTTGATCTGACCTGGGATAGGGTACCGGGGGCGGCGGGTTATGCCGTGTTCCGCTCAGACAGCCATCCGGCAAATCATACCGGCCACCAAATCGTCCTGACCGAAAGCGGCCCCGCGATCCAATCGGGCGATCTGGTGATCCTGCGCAAGAAGTTCTACCGCGCCGACCGCGAGACCATCCCTTCAAAGCGGATGTGGGGCGCGCGCCAGATCCGCAACGGGTTCGGCACACGGATGATCCGACACATGTCCGACGACGCGGCCGGCGGAAACTGGAATCTGGTCCCCCACGATGCCGACACGCCGGTGGAGAACCCCGGCGAGACGTTCCTGCGCGTGTCACCCAAGTCGGGCGAGGCTCTGGAGATCGGCATCTACAACTACGGCGGCACGGGTCAGGACTGGTATGAAGTGCTGGATCCCGCCCATGACTACACGTTTGAGGCGTGGATCCGCGGGGCAGACGGCCAGCCAGTGACCTTCAGCGTCGAGGATCACTACAAACGCACGATCCCGCCCGCCACGTTCACGCCAACCTCCGACTGGCAAAGGGTTGTCTATACCTTCAGCCCGCCGACGCTGTTTGAGGGCGACAAACCCGGCCGTATGGTCCTAGCGGTCACTGGCCCGGGCCAGATCGACGTAGACAACATGCGCATCTACCGCGCCGACACGCCGTTCCTCGCGTTCCTGCCCGAAGAGCAAGCGCAACTGCGCGCTTCGGGCATGTCGGCCCTGCGCACCCATGCCCTGATCAAGACGCGGACATCGACGTATGATCTTGAGCAACTTACGAATACCGAGGGCGTGACGCGCACCGACTGGAACAATTCCCTGCCCCAGAACCTCGCCGCGATCGACAGCGTGGATATGGACCCGTGGTTGCAGATCGAACCGCATCTGTCCGTTGAGGAGTGGATTGGTCTCGTGGAATACCTCGCGGCCCCCTTCGACCCCGCGGTCCATTCGGCAGAGGAGCGGCCTTGGGCGGCCAAACGCCATGCGCAGGGGCGCGAGGAGCCTTGGGTGGATGCCTTTGACACGATATACTTCGAGGTCGGCAACGAGACCTGGAATGGACTGTTCCGGCCCTGGGTCTTTGACAAGATGCGCGACGCCGGTACGGGCCGCGAGCTGAGCCGGGGCACTGTCTACGGCCTTTACCAGGAATATGTCCTCGTCGCCCTGCAACAGAGCCCACATTGGGACGCGCTGTCCGAGAAGCTTGTTCCCGTCCTCGGCGGTCATGCCCGCAGCGATTTTGGCTTTGACGCGGCCCGGGTGTCACCCAACTCGCCCATCGTGGGCCATGCGGGCTATATCGGCGGCTGGGACGAGGGCGAAGGGCCCGTGCGCCCTACCCCGTTGGGCTTTACCTCAGTTCTAATGCAGGTGGCCCAGGGTGCAAGCCGCGGAACCCGCGAACACGCCGACAAGACCCGCGATGTGGCGAGGGCGCGGGGCACGCCGCTTGACTTCGCCACATATGAGGCCGGTCCGGGCTATGCGCTGGACGGGCTAAACCGGCGGCGCGTAACGCCCGAACAGGCCGCCTTGCAGGAAGAGGCGATGAAAAGCGTGGCCGCCGGGGCCGCGACGCTGGACGGATTTCTCGATCGCGCGGCGGGCGGCATGGTTCTGCAGAACTTCTTCACCTACGGCACCGGCCCCCGCTGGACGTCGCACAGCGCCTGGCACGCGGGCGGACAGCCGCACCCGTCGTGGGATGCTTTGTCAGTTTTCAATATGCACGCCACCGGTGCGATGCTGGCCGTGGACGTGCGCGATATGGTGACAGTCGACTTGCCAGAGGTGGAAAACCGACCCGCGGTCAGCGATGCCCCAGCCATCGGAGTCTATGCGACGCGCCAAGGCGACCGGCTGAGCGTCATCGTGATCTCGCGCCGGGTGCCCGATTTCCCACAAGCGGGCGACAGCGGCATCACAGATGTGCGGATCGATCTTCCGATCTCAACGGCGCAGTCCCTGACACGGATCGACCAGACCGGGACCCACGCCAGCACCAATCTGACAGCACCCCAAACCCGGTTCGAGGCGACCGACATATCCGTGCCCGACACCCTGCCACAACTGTTCATCGAAGGGCTGGAGCCCGGCAAAGCCACATTTTTCATCTTCGACGGGATCAGCTGACCGAAACAATGACCCGGATTCGCCGCGAATTTGCCAAGCTCTTCCGCTTTTTCATCAGCTGTTGCGACTTTGTTAAAGGCACGCCGCGACCCTTGGCCTATGCTTGACGCACCCCAGGGGCCCGCCTAACGCCGGGACCCAAATGACTCGACAGACCGGCGGGATCGAGCAGATCGCCGGAACAGGTACAGAAAAACCAGATGATCGACTCCTACAAAAAACTTCTGCAGATGTTTGAACCCCATGAACGGCGGCTGCTGTTCGTGCTTTTGGGCATCATGGTGGCCATGGCACTGGCGGAGCTGGCCGGCATCTCGACGTTGATGATCCTATTGCGGGTGCTTTCCGATCCCCAGGCCGCAATTGACGACACATGGCTTGGCCGCATCTATGACGGGCTTGGGCTGACCTCGGTCTTCACCTTCCAGGTGCTTCTGGCGGTGGCGACCCTTTGTGCCGTTGTCTCGTCGATCCTGGTCCGCGCCTTTGGCACCTATGCCATGATCCGCTTTTCCAAGATGCGCGGCTATTCGATCTCAAGCCGCCTGCTGGAGGCGTACCTGCACCAGCCCTATGCCTGGTTCCTGCAGAAAAACAGCGCCGAGATTAGCCGGAACGTGCTGCAGGAAGCCGAGGGTCTGGTGAACCGCGTGATGATCCCGGGTTTGCAGATGATCGCCTATGGCATGTTGGCCGCGTCACTGATCGGCTTCATGCTGATCTTCAACCCGGTCGTGACGCTGATTGCGGCAGGGATCATTGCGGGGCTCTATTTCGTGATCTTCCGGTCGCTGCGCGATTTGTTGCGCGATCTGGGCGCAGCCATCGCCGATGCCAACCAAGAGCGCTTCAAGCTGACCAACGAATCCTCAGGCGGGTTCAAAGAAATCAAGCTGATGCACCTGGAACACTACTACACACGCCGCTTTCAGAAGCCCGCGCGCAGCAAGGCGCGGATGGAAGCGCTGGCCATGGTGATCCAGGAAACCCCGCGTTTCGTGCTGGAATCCATCGCCTTCGCCGCGATCCTTGCCGGCATCCTGGTGTTTTTGGTGCGCACCGACGGTGATCTTCTCGCCGCTGTTCCCACGCTGGGGGTGTTTGCCTTCGCGGCACTTCGGATGATGCCCTGTGCGCAGATGATCTATCGCAGCTCGACCGTGATGCAGAACGCGCGTCCGGTTTTGGAACAGATCCACACCAACTATATGGAAGCGCGCGAAACACAGGCCAGCCTGGGGATCGAAGCCCATGGCGGGCGCAAGATGCCCCTCGATCGGCGGCTTGAGCTGAAAGACATCTCCTTCACCTACCCCTCAGCCGATGAGGCGACGCTGAACGACTTTTCGCTGGCAATCGATGCGCGCACGACCATCGGCCTGGTGGGTGGGACCGGAGCGGGCAAGACCACGGTGGTCGACATCATCCTGGGGCTGTTAGCCCCTAGCGGCGGCAAGCTGCTGGTCGATGGTGTCCCCATTGACAACACTAACCTCCAGGCGTGGCAGCGCACGATCGGCTACGTGCCTCAGACCATCTACCTGGTGGACGATACCGTGGCTGCGAACATCGCCTTCGGTGTGCCCCACGACCAGATCGATATGGCCGCGGTGGAGCGCGCGGCCCGCACAGCCTCGCTCCATGATTTCGTGACGAATGAGCTTGCAGACGGCTATCAGACCGAGGTCGGCGAACGCGGCATCCGCCTGTCGGGTGGCCAGCGGCAGCGGATCGGCATTGCCCGCGCGCTCTACCGCGCGCCCGAGCTTTTGATCATGGACGAAGCCACCTCGGCGCTCGACAACATCACCGAACGCGCGGTGATGGACGCGATCCAGCATCTGCGCGATGACATCACGATCATCATGATCGCCCACCGACTGTCGACCGTTCGGAAATGCGACAAGATCTATCTGCTCAATCAGGGCGTGGTCGATGCGCAGGGCACCTATGAAGAGCTTGTGGACCGCAACGCGATTTTCCGGGAAATGGCGGCCAACGGCTAAGATCCCAGGTTGCGCCCGGGATCGCACAATGCTCTGACTGGCCGCCCGTCAGCCCAGCGAGTGTGCGCCCCATGACCGACTACCTTGTCTATGACGTCTTCACCGACACGCCGTTCGGCGGCAACCCCCTGGCCGTGATCCCCGACGCTCGCGGCCTTGACGGCGCGCTGATGCAGAAGATCACGCGCGAGTTCAATTTCTCGGAATCTACTTTCGTCCTGCCCCCGGAGGACCCCGCCCACACCGCAAAGGTGCGCATCTTCACCCCCAGCGCCGAACTACCCTTTGCCGGCCACCCCACCATCGGCACTGGCATTGCACTGGCCGAGATGGGCCATGGGCCGGACATGGTGCTGGAACTGGGCGTGGGCCCGATCCCCGTCACGGCGCAAAACGGCTCCGCCCGGTTTGTGACGAAGACACCGCTCACCAAAGGCGACAGGCCCACACCTGGGGAGATCGCTGATTGCCTGGGCCTGACCGCCGACGCCATCCGAACCGACCGCCACGCCCCGCAAATGGCAAGCGTCGGGTTATCCTTCTGCCTGGCCGAGCTTGCCGATACCGCCGCCCTCTCTGGCGCAGTGACAAGCCTCGCTGCCTTCCGACAGGCCGCCGATCAATATTCCGACCGCGCCAATTTCGGGCTGTTCTGTTACGTGCGCGACGGCAATACCATCAATGCCCGGATGTTCGCCCCCACAGGCGGCATCCCGGAAGACCCGGCAACGGGCTCAGCCTCTGCCGCCCTCACCGCCTACCTCGCCGACCTAGACGCCATGTCCCTCGCGCTCGACATCACGCAAGGCGTCGACATGGGTCGCCCGTCGCGTATCAGCACCCAAGCAACCTATGAGGATGGCAAAGTCCAAAGCGTGGCTGTATCGGGCCAGGCCCGCCGCGTGATGGAAGGCCGTCTGACCCTGTGATCCAAAAGGGGTTCAAGCCCCGCGCACCTTCGGGTATCCAGTACCCCCGGCCCTGACGGAGCGAGGCCATGAGCGACACGATCATCGAGCGGTGCGAGGCCAAGGGCCTGCGCCTGACAGAGCAGCGCCGCATCATTGCGCAGGTGCTGGAAGATGCCGATGATCACCCCGATGTGGAAGAGCTTTATGCCCGGGCCAGCGCCGCAGATCCCCATATCTCTCTCGCGACCGTCTATCGAACCGTCAAACTGTTCGAAGAGGCGGGGATACTTGAGAAGCTCGAATTCGGCGACGGCCGCGCGCGGTATGAAGACGCCGAACGAGACCACCATGATCATCTGATCGACATTCAGTCGGGCGAAGTGATCGAATTCGTCGATGCCGAAATCGAAGCGCTGCAAGAGAAGATCGCCGCCAAACTGGGCTATGAGCTGCGCGGCCACAAGCTTGAGCTTTACGGCGTTCCGCAGAAGAAACGCTAGGCCCTGTTACCGCTAACAGGCCCTGGTTCACGCGACCACCATGGCCTGCTATAGAAGCCCCGAATCCACGCCGGACCACAAAGGGCTTCCCATGAGCATCATCATCGACATCATCGGCCGCGAAATCCTCGACAGCCGGGGCAACCCCACGGTCGAGGTGGACGTCATCCTCGAAGACGGCACCATGGGCCGCGCTGCCGTGCCCTCGGGCGCGTCCACCGGGGCGCATGAGGCGGTCGAAAAGCGCGATGGCGACAAGTCGCGCTACATGGGCAAGGGCGTGCTGGAAGCTGTGGCCGCCGTGAACGGTGAGATCGCCGAAGGTCTCGTCGGCATGGACGCCACGGATCAGGAAGACCTCGATGCGGCGATGATCGAACTCGACGGCACCGCCAATAAAGGGCGGCTGGGCGCCAACGCGATCCTCGGGGTGTCCATGGCCGCCGCCAAGGCCGCCGCCGATTTCTCGATGCTGCCGCTCTACCGCTATGTCGGCGGCACCGCGGCCCGCACCCTGCCCGTCCCGATGATGAACATCATCAATGGCGGCGAGCATGCCGATAACCCCATCGACATCCAGGAATTCATGATCATGCCGGTCTCGGCGGCCAACATCCGCGAGGCGGTGCGGATGGGCGCGGAGGTGTTCCACACGCTGAAGAAAGAGCTCTCCGCCGCAGGCCTGTCCACTGGCATCGGCGACGAAGGCGGCTTTGCCCCCAACCTGTCATCGACCCGCGACGCGCTCGATTTCATCCTGCGCTCGGTGGAAAAGGCGGGCTACAAGCCGGGCGATGACATCATGCTGGCACTTGATTGCGCCGCGACGGAGTATTTCAAGGACGGCAACTATGTGCTGGCCGGCGAGGACAAGACCCTCACCTCTGCCGAAAACGTGGCCTATCTTGAAGCGCTCGTCGCCGACTACCCGATCCTGTCGATCGAAGACGGGATGAGCGAGGATGACTGGGACGGCTGGAAGATGCTGACCGAGGCCCTCGGCGACAAGGTCCAACTCGTGGGCGACGACCTCTTCGTCACGAACCCCACCCGTCTGGCAGACGGCATTGCGCAGAAGGCGGCCAACTCGCTCCTCGTCAAAGTCAACCAGATCGGCAGCCTGTCGGAAACGCTCCGCGCTGTCGACATGGCCCACCGCGCGCGGTTCACCTGCGTGATGTCGCATCGATCGGGTGAGACGGAGGATGCCACCATCGCCGACCTCGCCGTGGCCACGAATTGCGGGCAGATCAAGACCGGCTCTCTCGCGCGGTCGGACCGGCTCGCAAAGTACAACCAGTTGATCCGGATCGAGGAAATGCTGGGCGAGACTGCGGAATATGCGGGGCGGTCGATCCTGCGGTGAGCGCCGAGCCACTCTATACCGATCCCTTTTTCGTCTCCTTCTACGACCTGCAAAACCGCTGGGCGGCGGATTTCGATCTCTGCGCCCGGCTGGCCCAATCCGCGAGCTCCGTCCTCGACCTTGGCTGCGGCACCGGCGAACTCGCCGCCCATCTGGCCCAAACCCACCGCGTCACCGGCGTCGACCCCGCGCCCGCCATGCTCGACATCGCCCGCACCCGCCCCGGCGGCGACCGCGTGCAATGGGTCCAGTCCGACGCCGCCTCACTCGACCTGGGCGACCAGTTCGACCTGATCACCATGACCGGCCACGCCTTCCAGATCCTCCTGACCGAGGCCGACCAACGCACCACCCTCGCCACGATCAGGCGCCACCTCGCCCCGAGTGGCCGCTTCATCCTCGACATGCGCAACCGCGCGGCCTTCGAGGTGACGCTCTGGAACCCGCCCTATACGCGCAAGGTGATCGACCACCCCGCCCATGGCCAAGTCACCGTCGAGACCACCACCGCGTGGGACCCCGCCACCGGCATCGCCGCCTACACCCACAGCCACACCCTGCCCTCGGGCGACCAAAGCCGCACCACCGCCCGCATCCGCTTTGACGACCACGCGCACATGCAGCGGATCCTTCGCCTCGAAGGCCTCAGCGCCGACCGCTGGTTCGGCGATTGGCACGGCAATGCATTCACCGAACAAAGCCCAGAAATCATCCCCCTCGGACGCCAAGCGGAGGCCCCATGACCGCCGACGACATCATCGCCCACCTGCGCCTCACCCCGCACCCCGAGGGCGGCCACTACCGTCAAACCTGGGTCGAGGACCCCGCCACAGGCCGCCCCGCCGGCACCTGCATCTACTTCCTGCTGAAGCAAGGCGAGCGCAGCCACTGGCACCGCGTCGACGCCACCGAGATCTGGCACTTCTACGCCGGTGCGCCCCTAATCCTGTCGCTGTCTGAGACTGAAACAGGCCCTGCCACCGATCACACGCTGACATCCGACCTGACCCGAGGCGCACCTCAGATCATCGTCCCGAAACACCACTGGCAAGCCGCCCGCACCACCGGCGCATACACGCTCGTCGGCTGCTCTGTCAGCCCAGGCTTTCAGTTCGACGGCTTTGAGCTTGCGCCGGCGGGGTTCGATATCCCGACCTAAGCCCCTCTTTGGTCAAGCAATATCCCGGGGTCTGGGGCAGCGCCCCAGCCGCTCAGCCCCGGCTCACCTGCCCGCCCCCCACAGGTGCCGCCACCCCCGTCGTCCCGGGCGCCGAGGTCGGCAGCCCGCGCATCACGCGCACCGCGAGATAAGCAAAGGCCTGCGCCTCGAGCATATCGCCATCGAGCCCTACCGCCTCTACCGGCTCCACCGGACAGCCGACACCGGCGGCCACCATCTCCATCAGCACGGGGTTCTTCCGCCCGCCGCCGGTGACCAGCAGCCGCGCGGGCGGCTCTGGGCAGTGCTCCATCCCGGCCGCCACCGCGGCCGCCGCTGCGGCTGTCAGCGTGGCCACTCCGTCTTCTGGCGAAAGCGCGGCCACAGCCGCCCCAAGCCCCGAAAAGTCGTTCCGGTCCAACGACTTCGGCGGCATCTTCGCAAAATACGCGGCCCCCAGCATCTCCTCCAAGACGCCCTCGGCGACCGTCCCCGCACGCGCCCGTGCCCCGTCTCGGTCGAACGCCTCCCCCCAGATCGACGCCACAAGGTCGTTAATCGGGGCATTCGCAGACCCCGTGTCGAAGGCCACCAGGGCCCCAGGCGCCTCAGGCCGCTCCACCCGCGGATCGACCCAGGTGAGATTGCCCACGCCGCCCAGATTCAGAAACGCCAAAGGCACCTCCGCCCCAATCCACCGCGCGCAAGCGTGGTGCCAGAACGGGGCGAGCGGTGCCCCCTGCCCGCCCATCTCCATATCCATCGACCGGAAATCCCAGACGACCGTGCGCCCCAGCACCTCGGCCAGCACCGACCCGTCCCCCACCTGATGCGTCCGCCCCGCATCCGGGTCATGCATCAAGGTCTGCCCGTGAAACCCCACGACTTCCGCGTCCTCAAAACGCCCAAGCAACTCGGCGTGCGCCGTCTCCACCACCTCCGCCGCCCGCGCCACGCCGTCGCCGCCGGGCCACTGCCCCAAAGCCGCACGCAACACCCCGCGTTCGGCCTCCGAATAGCCGCGATACCCCGTCTCACCGAACTCAAAAATCCGCCGCCCGTCCGTCAGCACCATCGCCGCGTCCACACCATCAAGCGACGTCCCCGACATCGCCCCAAGTGCCCAGACCGGCCCGTCCTTCGTCATGCCTTCCCCTCGCTCGCCCGCGCCGCTATAGACGGCTGCGCCTGACCGACGATACGCGAGTTCCCATGACCTACCACCCCAAATCGGATTTCCTGCATGAGATCACCCAGCGCGGCTTTCTCGCCGACTGCACCGATCTGCAGGGGCTGGACGAGGCCCTGATCGCGGGCCGCGTGACGGGCTATATCGGGTTCGATCTGACGGCGACGAGCCTGCATATCGGCAACCTCGTCCAGATCATGCTGCTGCGCTGGATGCAGAAGACCGGGCACAAGCCGATCACGCTGATGGGCGGGGGCACCACCAAGGTCGGCGACCCCTCGGGCAAGGACGAGATGCGCAAGATGCTGACCGTCGACCAGATCAATGCGAACGCCGATGGCATCCGGGCGGTGTTTGCGAACTACATCACCTATGGAGATGGTCAGACGGACTCGCCGCTCGTGAACAATGCCGAATGGCTCGACAAGCTCGGCTATATCGATTTCCTGCGAGACATCGGGAAACACTTCACGATCAACCGCTTGCTGGCGTTCGAGAGCGTCAAATCACGCCTCGACCGCGAACAAGCGCTGAGCTTCATCGAGTTCAACTACATGCTGCTGCAGGCCTACGACTTCCTAGAACTCAACCGCCGGTATGGCTGCATCCTGCAGATGGGCGGGTCGGATCAGTGGGGCAATATCGTCTCGGGCGCCGACCTGATCCGCCGCGTCGATGCGAAAGAGGCGTTTGGCCTCACCACCCCGCTCGTCACCCGGTCCGATGGCAAGAAGATGGGTAAATCCGCCGAGGGCGCGATATGGCTCAACGAAGACATGATGTCGTCCTACGACTTCTGGCAGTGGTGGCGGAACGTAGACGATGCCGATGTGGGCAAGTTCCTGAAAATGTTCACCGAACTGCCCGTGGACGAATGTGATCGGCTGGGCGCGCTCGAAGGGGCCGAGATCAACGAGGCCAAGGTGCGGCTCGCAAATGAGGTGACCACCCTCTGCCGGGGCGCAGAAGCGGCGACGACGGCCGAGGCCACCGCGCGTGAGGTGTTCGAGAAGGGCGGTGTGGGGGATGATCTGCCCACCGTCACGCTGGACCACACCGATTTGGGCGACGGCATCTCTGTCGTGCAGCTTTTCGTGCGCTCGGGCCTCGCGAAATCCGGGAAAGAGGCCAAGCGGCTGATCGCCGAAGGTGGCGCGCGGCTCGACGATGCGCCCGTTACCGATATGGGAATGGTCCTCGACGCAGGCGCGCTCAGCGCACCGAGAAAGCTCTCCGCCGGCAAGAAGCGCCACGCCCTCGTAAAAAGGGCAGACTAGCTTCTTCTTGTCGAAAAAACGCGGGGGGGGCCGCCGCAGGCAGCGGGGCAGCGCCCCGTTGGTCTACTGCCCCAGCATCCACTCCCCCTCCGGCCAGAACGCATGATACGCGAACGCAAACAGCACGTCATGGGGCAGGTCATTGCCCGCCGCATCCCGCACCCGGATCGTCCCCACATCCCGCGCCTGCGCGATGTTGCGCGCGTCCAGCGCCGAAGCCTGCCCCGCCCGCCACGTGAGCGTCACGCCCGCCTCAGTGATCTCGTGCGTCTCGCGCAGCCGTTCCACCGGCCAGGCCCGGTCGCCCACACGCACCACCCGCGCGAGCGCCGGGATGTCATGGGGCGGCATCTCTCCGTTGTAAAGGAAAGGCCGGAACGAACTGTCATAGTTCACGTAAGGGTTTGATCCGTAATCCCTATTCCACCCCGGCTCGTCCATCACCGCGCCGTCGGGATTGCGCTCGCGAAACTCTGCCCAGCTTTCCATCCAGGTCGGTAGGGCCACCAGCTCCACCCCCGTCATCTCGCCCACGATCCCCTCGCCGATGGCCTGCTGCCACCAGCTTTGCGTTTCGCGGTCGTACATAACCATGTCCGAATTGCGCAGCTTGCCCGAGACGCCAAAGCTCAGCACCTGCCCCGCGACCCGCCGGTCAAACGTGATCCCAGAATTGCACAAGGGGCAGAAGGTCACCGCAATCGGCACACCGCCCATCTCGTCATTCACGATCTCATGCCAGGTGAGATACCGGATCGGATAGGCGCGCGGCACCTCACCCTCCATCTCGACGGTGATGACCGGTTCGCGGTCGCCAATGCGCGTTTCCTCAGCCGCCGCAATGAAGTTCGGGGCGTCAATCGCCGGGATCCCGTCCTTGGGTGGCCCGCCCGACAGGATCTCAACCCAGTTGTCGACCGACGTTTGGGTAAAATCGGTATCCGGCCACTCGTGTTTCCAGAAGTTTGGATCAGCAGCGGCGGTCGTGGCAAAGGCAGCAAGGGCAAGGCTGGCGAAAAGGGATCTCAGGCGCATGGGTAAAGCTCCGGCATAGGGTGCCGGAACCGTGCCAGACGCCCGCGCACCTGGATACCCCCCTCACGCAGAGGTTATTCGACCACTGTCACCGTCTGCATGACGTCAGGCACCTCGGGCGGTTCGCCGCGCTGGATCGCATCGACGACTTCCATCCCTTCCACCACACGGCCCACGACCGTGTACTGCCCGTTCAGGAAATAGCCCTCGTCAAACATGATGAAGAACTGGCTGTTGGCCGAGTTGGGGTTCTGCGCCCGCGCCATGCCCACCACACCCCGGTCAAAGGGAATATCCGAAAACTCCGCCGGAATATCAGGCCGTTCCGACCCGCCGCGGCCTGCCATGCGGGGATCGCCGCCTGCCTGACCGAACTCCACATCGCCCGTCTGCGCCATGAAGCCCTCGATCACGCGGTGAAACACCACCCCGTCATAGGCCCCCTCCGCGGCTAGCCCAGTGATCTGCTCCACATGCGCAGGTGCCACATCGGGCAGCATGTCGATCACGATTGTCCCGTTTGCCGCGCCCGATACGGTAATCTCCAGGTTCGGCCCCGGCCCGTCCACAGCAGCCTGGGACTCCGCCGTCGCAGGCAGGGTCGAGACGTAATAGGCCCCCATGACACCGATCCCCAGCGCCATTAGACCCCCAAAAATCATCTGATCCCTACCCATCGGCGGCCACCTTAACACTGAGCATCCGGTCGGGATTCATCGGTGGCTCGCCCCGCTGAATCGCATCCACATGTTCCATCCCCGAAACAACCCGGCCATAGACCGTATACTGTCCATTGAGGAAGTGGTTGTCCTTGAAATTAATAAAGAACTGGCTGTTGGCCGAGTTTGGGTTCTGACTGCGTGCCGCGCCCAGCGTGCCCCGGTCATGGGGCAGCTTGGAAAACTCCGCCGGCAGATCGGGCAGATCGGACCCACCCGTGCCCGCCCGCCGTAGGTTGAAATCGTTCTCGAAATTGCCGAAGGCCACGTCGCCCGTCTGCGCCATGAACCCGTCGATCACCCGGTGAAACACCACATTGTCATAGGCCCCGGACCGCGCGAGTTCCTTCATCCGCTCGGCATGTTTCGGCGCCACATCGGGCAAAAGCTCGATGGTGACAGTGCCGTCTTTCAATTCCATGACGATGGTGTTTTCGGGATCGCTTGCCTCAGACATCTTTCGGCCTCCTGTTCGTTGTCGGAGCGACCCTAAGCCGGGCGGCAGGTGAGGAAAACCCCAAAGACCGGCGCTCAGCGCTTGACGGCGGAGCAGCGCTGCTATCGGTTGGCGCCAGATATTTGAGCGGAGGGATTTATGGCCTGGAAAACTCTCGACGAGATCGATGTAAGCGGCAAGACCGTCCTCACGCGCGTGGACATCAATGTGCCGATGGAAGACGGGCGGGTCACCGACACCACCCGGATCGAACGCATCCGCCCCACCGTTCTCGACATCCTGTCAAAGGGCGGACGGCCCGTCCTTCTGGCGCATTTCGGACGCCCCAAAGGCAAGGTCGTGCCCGAGATGTCGCTGGCCCATATCCGCGGCACCGTTGAAGAGGTTCTCGGCGCACCCGTGGCCTTTGCCGAGGATTGCATCGGCCTACCCGCCAAGAAAGCCGTGGCCGACATGGGCGAAGGTGACGTCTTACTCCTTGAAAACACAAGATTTCATGCCAGCGAGACCACCAACGACCCGGCTTTCGCCGCCTCCATCGCCGCGCTTGGCGATGTCTATGTGAATGACGCATTTTCTGCCGCGCACCGCGCCCACGCCTCCACCGAAGGGATCGCGCGCCTCCTGCCCGCCGCCGCTGGCCGGTTGATGGAGGCCGAGCTTCGCGCCCTGGAAGCCGCGCTTGGCACGCCCGAACGCCCGGTCGTCGCCGTGGTCGGTGGGGCCAAGGTCTCCACCAAACTCGACCTCCTCGGCAACCTCGTGCGCAAGGTCGACGCGCTGGTGATCGGCGGCGGCATGGCCAACACCTTTATCGCGGCGAAGGGCATCGACGTCGGCAAATCGCTGGCCGAGCACGAGATGGCCGACACCGCCCGCGACATCCTCAAAAGCGCCGCCGAAGCCGCCTGCGACATCATCCTTCCCACCGACGTTGTCGTCGCACGTGAGTTTGCGGCGGGTGCGGCCTCGGAAACCGTGGCCGCCGACGCCTGCCCCCCCGACGCGATGATCCTCGACGCAGGCCCCGCCAGCGTCGCCCGGATCACCGCCGCCTTCGAGGGCGCCAAGACGCTCATCTGGAACGGCCCCCTCGGCGCGTTCGAGATCGAGCCGTTCGACGCCGCCACCAACGCCGCCGCCAAGGCAGCCGCCGCCCTGTCCGCCGCAGGCAAACTTACCTCTGTCGCGGGCGGGGGCGACACGGTTGCCGCTCTCAACAAGGCCGGCGCCGCAGACCGCTTCACCTACATCTCGACCGCCGGCGGGGCCTTCCTCGAATGGATGGAAGGCAAGGAATTGCCAGGCGTCGCCGCCCTCGATCAGGGCTGACCGCCTCACCGTTAGCGCCACCAGAATTGCAACAGCCCCCGGGCTTGCCTAGACCACCCCAAAACCCCGGGACATCAAGTGGAGAGACCCATGACCAACGCCGCCATGACCGAACAGGCCCGCTCGGGCAAAGGCTTCATCGCCGCCCTCGACCAAAGCGGTGGTTCAACGCCCAAGGCGCTGAAGCTCTACGGCATCGAAGAAAGCGAATATACCTCGGATGCCGAAATGTTCGACCTCATCCACGCCATGCGTTCCCGCATCGCACAGGCCCCTGTCTTCACCGGCGACAAGGTTGTCGGCGCGATCCTGTTCGAGATGACCATGGACCGTGAGATCGGCGGCAAACCCTCGGCCCAATACCTCTGGGAAGAGCGTGGCGTTGTCCCCTTCCTCAAGGTCGACAAGGGCCTCGCCGACACGACCGACGGCGTGAAACTGATGAAACCCATCGACGGGCTGGACGCGCTGCTCGACCGCGCCGCCGCTGCCGGTGTCTTCGGCACCAAGATGCGCTCGGTCATCGACGCGGCCAACCCCACCGGCATCGCCGCCAACGTGGCCCAGCAGTTCGAGATCGGCAAACAGATCCTAAGCCACGGCCTGATCCCGATCCTGGAGCCTGAGGTGACGATCACCATCGCCGACAAGGCCGAGGCCGAAGACATCCTTCTGGCCGAGATCACCAAACACCTCGACGCCCTGCCCGACGGCACCGAGATCATGCTCAAGCTCTCGCTGCCCACCAAGGCGAACCAGTACAAATCTCTGGTCGACCACCCCAAGGTGATGCGGGTCGTCGCCTTGTCCGGTGGCTACTCCCGCGATGAAGCCAATGCGCTTCTCGCCCAAAACACCGGCGTCATCGCCAGCTTCAGCCGCGCGCTCACCGAAGGTCTGTCAGCCCAGCAAAGCGACGATGACTTCAACACCACGATCGCGGCCACGATCGACAGCATCTACACGGCCTCCGTCGCAGGCTAAGTCAAACGGCGGGAACCGGCCCCCGCACCGGTTCCCCCGATTTCAGGGATTCCCAAGCCCGAATCGTTGTGCCATGATTCGCCGCGCAGCCATCCGTTACGAGATGGCGAATGAGGCAGAGCATGACCAACCCCCGCACCCGGCCCGCCCTTGGCGCCGTCGTCTATCTTCTTCTGATGTGCCTGGCGGCCATGTATTTCACCTTCGCCAGCGTGCAGGGGGATTACGGCCTCTTCCGCCGCGTCCAGATCGAGGCCGAGAAACAAGCGCTTGAGGCGGAACGCGCCACGCTTCTGGCCGAGGTGGCAGCACTTGAAAACAAGACCCGGCGCCTCTCTGACGACTTCCTCGATCTCGAACTGCTCGACCAACAGGCCCGCGATGTCCTGGGCCTCGCGCGCCCTGATGAGCTGATCCTGCGCTGACGCCCACCCCTCTTTGGTCCGCAAATATCCTCGGGAGTCTGGGGGCAGACAGCCCCCAGGTCCAGCTATGCATCCCACGCCGTACCGCTGCGGCAAGTTTACCGATGCACGCCCCGCGCCCTTCCTGTAAGAGATAGTTTAACGCTGAACTATCTTAGGACGAGGGAGGGATCGCCGGCATGGCCGCACGAAGAACCACCACGAAAAAGCCGAACGTGTCGAAAGACGAACTCCTCCACTACTACCGCGAGATGCTGCTGATCCGCCGGTTCGAAGAGAAAGCGGGCCAGCTCTATGGCATGGGCCTGATCGGCGGCTTCTGCCACCTCTACATCGGACAGGAAGCGGTCGTCGTAGGCCTGGAAGCCGCAGCCGATGAGGGCGACAAGCGCGTCACCTCCTACCGAGATCACGGGCATATGCTGGCCTGCGGGATGGATCCCAAGGGGGTGATGGCCGAGCTGACGGGCCGCGAGGGCGGCTATTCCAAGGGCAAGGGCGGCTCGATGCATATGTTCTCGAAAGAGAAGCATTTCTACGGCGGCCACGGCATCGTCGCAGCGCAGGTGCCGATCGGCGCAGGCCTCGCCTTCGCCGACCAGTACCTCGGCAATGACCGCGTCACGTTCACCTATTTCGGCGACGGCGCCGCCAACCAGGGCCAGGTCTATGAGACCTACAACATGGCTGAGCTCTGGATGCTGCCGGTGATCTTCGTCATCGAAAACAACCAATACGCCATGGGCACCTCCACCAAACGGTCCACCAAGTCGCCCAGCTACTGGGAACGCGGCGCCGCCTACGGCATCCCCGGGGAAGAAGTAGACGGCATGGATGTGCTGGCAGTGAAAGCCGCCGGTGAAAAGGCCGTCGCCCACTGCCGCGCCGGCAAGGGCCCCTATATCCTTGAGGTCAAAACCTACCGCTACCGCGGCCACTCCATGTCCGACCCCGCCAAGTACCGCACCCGCGAAGAGGTGCAGAAGATGCGCGAGGAGCGCGACGCCATCGAACATGTCCGCGACCTGCTCCTCACCGGCAAGCACGCCAGCGAGGATGACCTCAAGGCCATCGACAAAGAGATCAAGGAGATCGTGAACGAGGCCGCCGAGTTCTCCAAAGAAAGCCCGGAACCCGATATCTCCGAGCTCTACACCGACATCTACGCAGACGCCTGAGGGGAGCGAGAGAGATGGCAACCGAAGTACTCATGCCCGCCCTGTCGCCCACGATGGAGGAAGGCACGCTTGCAAAATGGCTGGTGAAAGAGGGGGATACCGTCTCCTCCGGCGACATCATGGCCGAGATCGAAACCGACAAGGCCACGATGGAGTTCGAGGCCGTCGATGAAGGGATCGTCGGCAAGATCCTGATCGCGGAAGGCACCGAGGCGGTGAAGGTCAACACGCCCATCGCCGTGTTGGTGGAAGAAGGCGAGGACGCAAGCGCCGTCAGCGCGGCCCCCGCGACCGAGGCCGCACCCGCCGCCGATCCAGCCCCAGCCGCCGCCGCAGCACCTGCCGCCCCTGTCGCCTCGGTCGAAGTGGCCGAGCCCGACATCCCCGCCGGGACAGAGATGGTCGACACCACAGTCCGCGAGGCACTCCGCGACGCCATGGCCGAGGAAATGCGCCGGGATGAAACGGTGTTCCTGATGGGCGAAGAGGTTGCCGAATACCAAGGCGCTTACAAGGTCAGCCAGGGCCTGCTGGACGAATTCGGCGCCCGCCGCGTGATCGACACGCCCATTACCGAACACGGGTTTGCCGGCATCGGGGTCGGCGCGGCCTTCGGCGGCCTGCGCCCCATCGTCGAGTTCATGACCTTCAACTTCGCCATGCAGGCGATCGACCAGATCATCAACTCTGCCGCCAAGACGCTCTACATGTCCGGCGGCCAGATGGGCGCCCCTATGGTGTTTCGTGGCCCCAATGGTGCGGCGGCCCGAGTGGGTGCCCAGCACAGCCAGGATTACGCCGCCTGGTACATGCAGATCCCGGGCCTCAAAGTCGTCATGCCCTACTCGGCCTCTGACGCCAAAGGCCTGATGAAAACCGCGATCCGCGACCCCAACCCGGTGATCTTCCTCGAAAACGAAATCCTCTATGGCCGCTCGTTCGAGGTGCCCAAACTCGACGACTACACCGTCCCCTTCGGCAAGGCCCGGATCTGGCGCGAAGGCAGCGATGTTACCATCGTCAGCTTCGGAATCGGCATGCAATACGCCCTGCAAGCCGCCGATGAACTGGCCGGTGAAGGGATCTCAGCCGAGGTGATCGACCTGCGCACGCTCCGCCCGATGGACACCGCCACCGTGATCCGATCGATCCAAAAAACCAACCGCTGCGTGACGGTCGAGGAAGGCTTCCCGCAAGGCTGTGTCGGCAACTACGTCAGCTCGGTTATCATGCAGGAAGCGTTCGACTACCTCGACGCCCCGGTGATCAACTGTGCAGGGAAAGACGTACCCATGCCCTACGCCGCCAACCTCGAAAAGCTCGCGCTGGTAACCACAGCCGAAGTCATCGAGGCCGTCAAAGCCGTGACTTACCGCTGAGATGGAGGTGCTCGGCCGGGATAGCGCGCGCGAGGCCTACCGGGTCGCCATCGGCGACGCCGGGGCCCGCATCGTCGGGCTGATCCCCGACGCCGTGATCTCGACCAGCATGAACCTCACCGGCGGGCGCGGCCACCAAACCGCCTACGATTGGCTCGCCCGCCACCAAGACCAGATCGAAACGACACTCCAAACCCTCGCCAGTGGAACCGGCCGCATCCGCGCCCCGTTCGACCGCGTGGTTCTGGAAAAGGACGCCTAAGCATGCCCACCGAAGTACTGATGCCCGCCCTGAGCCCCACCATGGAAGAAGGCACCCTGGCCAAATGGCTGGTGAAAGAAGGGGATACGGTCTCCTCCGGCGATCTCTTGGCCGAGATCGAGACCGACAAGGCCACGATGGAGTTCGAGGCCGTCGATGAAGGCACCGTGGGCAAGATCCTGGTGAGCGAAGGAACCGAGGCGGTGAAGGTGAACACCCCCATCGCCGTGCTGCTCGATGATGGCGAAAGCGCGGATGACATTGGCGCGTCCGCCGCGCCTGCTACGGCACCCGCCGCCGAAGCTCCCGTCTCCGAAGAAGCGGCCCCTGCGGCGGCTCCCGCTGCAGCGCCCGCTCCGGCAGCCCCGGCAACCGCCTCCGGCGACCGCATCTTCGCCTCGCCGCTCGCCCGCCGTATCGCCAAGGACAAGGGCCTCGACCTGTCCCAGATCAAAGGCTCCGGGCCCAAAGGCCGCATCGTCAAAGCTGACGTTGAAAACGCCACAGCCCAACCCGCAGCAGCAGCCCCCGCGCCCGCCGCAGCACCCGCAGGCGCGGCAGCACCCGCCGGCCCCGATGCCAGCGCCATTGCCAAAATGTACGAAGGCCGCGAGTACGAGGAGCTTCCCCTCGACGGCATGCGCAAAACCATCGCCGCCCGCCTCACCGAGGCCAAACAGACGATCCCGCACTTCTACCTGCGCCGCGACATCCAGCTGGACGCGCTCTTGAAATTCCGCAGCCAACTCAACAAACAGCTTGAGGGCCGCGGTGTGAAGCTGTCGGTCAACGACTTCATCATCAAGGCCTGCGCCCTGGGTCTGCAACAGGTTCCCGCCGCCAATGCCGTCTGGGCGGGCGACCGGGTGTTGCAGCTAAAGCCCTCCGACGTCGCCGTAGCCGTCGCCATCGAAGGCGGCCTGTTCACCCCGGTCCTCAAAGACGCCGAGATGAAGTCGCTCTCCGCGCTGTCGGCGGAAATGAAAGACCTCGCCACCCGCGCCCGCGATCGCAAACTTGCCCCCCACGAATACCAGGGCGGCAGCTTCGCGATCTCAAACCTCGGCATGTTCGGCATCGACAACTTCGACGCCGTCATCAACCCGCCCCACGGCGCGATCCTGGCGGTCGGCGCAGGTGTCAAGAAACCAGTTGTGGGAGAAGATGGGGAACTGGCCGTGGCCACGGTGATGAGCGTCACCCTCTCCGTCGACCACCGGGTGATTGACGGCGCGCTTGGGGCCGAGTTGCTAACCGCGATCAAGGACGGGTTGGAAAACCCGGTTGCGATGCTGGCTTAAACGCAAAAAAGGCGCGCAGGCTCCCCCGCGCGCCAATCAATTCACTCCGCCGCCATCTGCGCAGTCGGCGTGGACCGTGAAATCGCCCACTCGTCCTCGGTCATGTCCTCTGGAATGCCCTCAAACAGCGGCGTTGACAAATACCGCTCACCGGTATCGGGCAGCATCACCAACATGACCGATCCATCCGGCGCCGTCTCTGCCAGCTTCATGGCGACCGCAAAGGTCGATCCCCCCGATACCCCCGTGAAGATCCCCTCTTCCGCCGCAAGCCGCTTTGACCAAGCGATCCCGTCCGCCCCGGCAATCGGGATCATCTCGTCATAATACGCACCATCAATCGCTTCCTGCAGAACGTATGGGATAAAGTCCGGCGTCCACCCCTGGATCGGATGCGGTTCCCACTCCGGATGCCCCGAAGCGGGCGCATGCCCATCCCGCTCCTGCGGAATACCCGAGGAGACGAGCGCCGCATTCGCCGGCTCGGTGCAAATGATCTTCACCTCCGGGCGTTCTTTGCGCAAAACCCGCGACACGCCCGACACCGTGCCCCCGGTGCCATAGCCGGTGATCCAATAGTCCAGCCGCTGCCCCTCGAAATCCGCCAGAATCTCGGGCCCCGTCGTGGCCTCATGAATGTCGGCATTGTCCTTGGTCTCAAACTGGCTCGCCAGGAACCATCCATTGGCCGCCGCCAATTCCTGCGCTTTTTTGTACATGCCCATGGCCTTCTCGGCCCGCGGCGTCAGGACGACCTTCGCCCCCAAAAACCGCATCAACCGGCGCCGCTCAACCGAGAAACTGTCCGCCATCGTGACAACCAAAGGATAACCCTTGGCCGCACAGACCATCGCGAGGCCAATCCCCGTATTACCCGATGTCGCCTCGACAACCGTTTGCCCGGGCGTCAGCCGCCCTTCACGCTCGGCCGCCTCGATGATGTTCAGTGCGAGCCTGTCCTTCACCGACGCCGCCGGATTGAACGCCTCCGCCTTGACGTAGACGGTCACGTTTTTCGGCGCGATCCGGTTGATCCGAATGCAGGGGGTGTCCCCCACCGTATCCAAAACGGAATCATAGAGCCGCCCTCGGCCCGATGTTGTGCGAATGCCCATGGGATCCCCCTTGATGGCTACAGAGACTCGCAACCTAAGGGGAAATCGCACCGCGCGCGAACGACAATTTTTGATGGACTGAAAAAGGACGCTTTATGCGGGTCGCCCTCAGGCAGACCCGAACATCTGATCCATGCTGATCGACGGCTGCTGGCAGCCCGCTTCGCCCACGATCTTGGCCGGCACACCCGCAACCGTGGTCTTCTCGGGGATATCCTCCAAAACGACGGACCCTGCGGCGATCCGCGAACAATCGCCCACGCGGATGTTCCCCAAAACCTTCGCCCCGGCCCCGATCAGAACCCCGCACCCGATCTTCGGATGCCGGTCTTCTTCTTCCTTGCCGGTCCCGCCCAACGTCACCGAATGCAGCATCGACACGTTGTCACCGACAACTGCCGTCTCACCGATCACGATGGAATGGGCATGGTCGATCATGATGCCTTTGCCGATCCGCGCATTGGGATGCACATCCACCCCAAACACCTCCGACACCCGCATCTGAAAGAAATAGGCCATATCCGCCCGGCCCTGCTTCCACAGCCAATGGCCCACGCGGTAGGCCTGCAAGGCCTGGTAGCCTTTGAAGTATAGCAATGGCTGGATCATCCGGTGGCACGCCGGATCGCGATCAAACGTCGCCACAATATCCGCCCGTGCCGCATTCACGATCTCTGCATCGCTGGCCAATGCCTGATCGACGATTTCGCGCAGCAACTGCTCGGTCATATCGCCCGAGGCCAGCTTTTGCGAAATCCGATAGCCCAGCGCCGCCTCTAGCGTTTTATGGTGCAAAACACTGGAATGAATGAGCCCGCCCAAAAGCGGCTCATCCGCCACGGCCGTCTCCGCCTCGTCGCGAATCCGCGACCAGATCGGATCAAGTTCGGTCACATTCGGCTGTGTATGTGCCATCTGCTTTCCTTCAGCTTGGCGCGTTTCTACACCATATAGGGAAACAGAACCAAGCCGTTAAGCACAGGCCACCGAACACCTTGCCGTCAACTGCCGATACCGAAAGCTACCGCGCCCGCCTGCAAAGCGAACTCGCTGCTTTGGAAGAAGAGGATGCCTTAGGTGAGGAAAGCCAACAAACGGTGACACTCGACCAGCAGTCCGTCGGGCGCCTCAGCCGAATGGACGCGCTCCAACAACAAGCCATGGCCCAGGCCACCAAACGCCGCCGCGCCACACAACGCGTGCGCATTGTCGCCGCTCTCACCCGTATGGACGACGGCGAATACGGCTACTGCATTGATTGCGGAGATGAAATCGCGAAAGCACGGCTCGATCACGACCCGGCATTCCCCAAGTGCCTGTCCTGCGCCCGCGGCTGATCAAACGCCGTTAGGACAAGCTGCAAGCTCTCCCGAAACGCCCGATCATCCAGAAACGGCTCCGCCACCCGCGGCCGGCGCAGCGCCACCGCCATCAGGCTCCCATCCCCCCAAATCGGGTGCATCCGGTCGTGCCTTACCCGATGCGCACCCGCCGCTTCCGCTTCCCGCAGCATGCGGTAAAGCGCCCACAACCTCAGCCGTCCCGACAAACGCGCCAGCACCCGCGCGGCCAGGACAGCATCGGCCACAGCAACACGTTGCAACGCTCAGCCCCGCGGCACCTGCAACTCCGCCAGATGCACGGCCAACCGCACGACACCGTCATCCAACGCACCATCTTCACCGGTCAGCGTCAGCGCCGTATCCGCATAATACGCAAGCGGGCTCGACGTCAGCCCCGACACCCAGGACCCCGCAGTCTTGCCAAGCCCTGATCCATACCGATCGTCCGACACGCCACCGATCCCCAACCGCCACGTTGCCGCCGCACCACCCAGCGCACTCACGACGCGGCCGGTGACGCCAAACACAAGCGACCCTGCTGGAATGACGGCATTCGTCTCACTGCTCACGCCCGAACCAACCGTGTGATCAATCTCCACCACCCGGCTCAACATCGCCGCCCCGTTCTCCGACACAGCGCCCTGCCCCGCCTGCCAGGCCACCCCGTCAAACACACACGGCACACCCTCGTCGGCGATCCACCCGCGCCAACCAACCTGAGGCGTCAAGAACACCCATCCGCCGTTCAAAAACAGCGCCAGCGCCCCATCCTGCCCTTCCCAGGCATTCACCGCGCCACCGGGCACAGCAAAAACCGCCCCCTCATCCGGGGCGATCGGCGGCACCACAACACTCCGCGACGCCAATGTCATCTGCACCAGCGCATCCACCCGCGCCAACGCCTCATTCACCGTCACATGCTTCTGCGCCTGCGCCGGCTGAACCAGCGGCAATTCCAGCGTTCCTGTCTTATCCATCGCGACCAATCCTCCTGAACGGACCCGCTCCAAAACTCTCCGACACCTGCGCCACCGCAATCTCATAGGGCCCAACCACCCCATCACTCGCCCGCGCCGCCGCGCCATAGGCCCAGCCAGGCGCGGTCACCATCTCCTCGCGCAGCACCGCACCCCCGGCCTCAACCCGCACCAGGTACCGCTCGGCCCCTTCGCCCAGCGGCACATCCACGCCCTGCCAGCTATCGCCATCCACACGCGTCCGCCGGATCCAGGAAAACACCTCGCCCCCGGCCCCATCCGGCACGCCACGCAAATGCACCGGCGCCAGGGGTCGCAACCCGACCCCCTCGAACGCCCGCGTCTCTGCCACATAAACCGAGTCATCCACCGCCCGAGACGTTGGCCCAACCCGATAGGTCCGCGCCAACCCCCGCGCCGCAGCCCCATGATCCACCTGCATAAGCGCCGGCGAGCCCATCACAAACCGCGACCCCGCAGGCCACTCACCACCAACCGCATCCGTCCCGGCCTGCCCCCGCAGCCGCATCCGCAGATCATATACCCCCGGCTCCACCAACTCGGCCTCGGCAAACTGAAACACCTCCCAGACATCATCCACCCCGGTCCCAATCGCGGCCACATTCGCCCCGCCGAAGACCGCCTCCGGCTCCGCCGACATCAACGCCCCGCTAAACAGCCGCACCCGCAGCGCTGCTCCCCGGTCCCAGAGCCCCGGCACGGCAGGCCCCATCGCCGTCAGTGTCTCTCCCGTGACAGCCCCAGACGAGATCACCCCATCCAGCACGAACCCGTTCTCCGACGCCGACGAATACACCGCCACCGACCCCGGCCAGGGATCCGCATGCACCGCCACATGCGGCGCGTGGGGCACTTCCGCCCCGGTCAACAAAGGCAGATCGAGAAACACCGTGAACACCGGCAACGGTGCGACGTACCCCCCACCGGACCCGCCAGTCTCAACCCCAATAACCTCACCCGCAGCCACCGCCTCTGGCGCCACGCGCACCCCTTGCATCAGCCGACCCGAGCCCACTTCGACCCGGTCCACCCGATACCGCGCCGCGCCCCCAGGCTCGGCAATCTCAACCACATCCCCCGCGCCCACATCCGAACACGACGCCGGCAGGGCAAACCGGACCCGATCCCGGCCAATCCGCGCCTCGGACAGCCACCGATCCGCCACCGCCCGCGCTTCCGTTTCGGTCAGCACCAAGGGCACATCCGTCTGCGCCACACTCCGCGTCGCCTCATCGGGAAAAATCGCCTCCGACGCCCGCACCGCATAATCGCCATCGGCCTCAAACGAATTCACCCGAACCCGCCCCACCGTCTCCGCAAACGGCTGCCGCACCCGCTCCAGATCGCCCTCGATCTCCGGCGTCACCACAACCCGCTCAACATCGACCACAGCCGACACCCGCGCATCTCGCGTCCGAAACACCAGAGCGCCATTCCGCTCCACCGCGTCGAAGCCATAGGTCAGCATCAACGGCTGCAACGCCTCCCGCGCCGTCCCGCCATCCCGCATCACATAGCCGCGCACCAGCCCATAGAGGCGGCTCACATCGTAATTCGAAAGTCCCGCCCGATCACAAATCTCCGCCACGACTGAAGCCAGAGACCGCGACGAGGTCCGCCCGTTCAGCCAATGCCCCAGCGCATAGTTCCCGCCATCGCTCCACAGATCACCGCGCACCGGAAACGCCGGATAGGGCCGCGCATCCCAGGCCCAAACAAACGCCCGGTCCACATCCACCATCGGTCCGCCATACAAGGCGGATACCGGGTTGTTCACAGCCTCCCGCCAATACCCCAACTGCGCACGCAGATACTGCATCTGCATGAAGTCATCCCGCGCCCCCGTCGAAAAATGCGGCAGGTCCGACTCCGACGATTTCGGATCAAAAAACTTGTTGGGCTCATTCGCCCCCTTATCGACCGAGGGACAGCCTATCTCGGTAAACCAAAACGGCTTACTCCCCGGCAACCAGGCCGTCGGCACTGCACTCCGCACGCCGCCAACCCGCTCATGGTGGGCATTCTCCCACCAACTCCGCAGGTCCTTGTAGCGATAGATCCAAGGCTCCCCATGCGCCCCATCGCTGATCGCCTCGCGCGCCTGCGCCTCTCGCGCTGCCTCCGAGGGGTAAAACCAGTCAAACCCCTCGCCACCCTCGATATTCTCGCGCAGGTAGCTTAGGTCATAGATCGCCCCAGGCCCTGCATCGGCATGATCCTCGCCATCGCGCCAATCCGACAGCGGCACATAATTGTCGATCCCGATGAAATCGATCGCCGGATCGGCCCACAAAGGATCGAGGTGGAAATACACATCCCCACTCCCATCCTCCGGCCGATACCCGAAATATTCCGACCAATCAGCCGCATAGCCGATCTTCACCCCCGGCCCTAGCACCGCCCGCACATCCGCCGCCAGAACCCGAAAAGCCTCCACCACCGGAAACCCCGCGGCACCCCGCAGCGTCGTCAGCCCCCGCAGCTCCGACCCAATGCAAAACGCATCCACACCGCCCGCCGCCACGCACAAATGCGCGTAGTGCAAAATGAACCGCCGAAACGACCACTCCGCCGGCCCCGAATAGCTCACCGCCCCCTCGGACACCGAAAAATCCGAAACCGCAGCGCTCCCAAAAAACGCCGCTACCTCCGCATCGACCGTCGCCGACCCATCCGGCGATCCATCTCGGCCCGGCGCCACCGAACACGTAATCCGCCCTCGCCACGGCAAAACCGGCTGGTCCTCGGCCTCCGAGTACGGATCCGCCAACCCGTTCCCCGCCAACTGATCCATCAGCACGAAAGGATAAAACATCACCTCGCGCCCACCGGCCCGAAGCTCCTGCACAGCTTCAACCACCGCCGCATCCGCCGGCGTACCCCCGTAGACAGGCCCACCGTCTAACTCCGGCATCACCGCCGCTTCGGCCCGCGACACCCCAGCCACGCGCCAAGGCATGCCCACACCATCACGATCCCGCTGCTCAACCTTCGGCTGAATGGAACATGACGCGCACCGCAGATCATCCCCCACCCAACTCACCACCAGCGACGTCGCCCCATGGTTCGGCAACTCCGCCCGCAGCACATCCACCGAGGCCTGAAAATCCGTCACGCCCTCAACCGAATTGACGTTCAAAGACCGGCTCACTCCCGGCGCGGTCGTCTCATGCACCGGCGTCGTGGCCAGCGAATACTCCCCCGTCCCCGGCACCAGAGCCACGGCGGAAATCCTATCCGCCAGATCCTCCTCAGGCCGCGTCCCCGACACCGCCCGAACCACCTCAAACGAAAACTGCGGCACCCGATTGCCATAGGGCGCCAGTTGCAAATCCTCGATCACGGCGTAAGCCGTACCCCGAAACGCCGGCGCATTCCCCGCGCCCTCAACGGCGGCGATTTTCGCATCCGGCACCTGATCCTCGGTCCCGCGATACACCCGGATATTCAGATCCCGCGACGTGATCTCATCCCCATCGGCCCAGATCCGCCCCAGCCGCGAAATCTCACCACGCCCCACGGCAATCGCCAGGCTCACCGAATAGGAGTACTCCCGCACCGTCGTCGATGCCGACCCACCACCACCCTTGCCCGAGCCTCCGCTCGACACCTGGCTCTCATTCACCGTCTCCATGAACCGCGAGGCCCAGATCACCTGACCGCCCACGCGCATCCGTCCGAACACCTCTTCGACCGGCGCGCCCTCACTCGCCCCATTCAGCCGAAACCGCTCGATCCGCCCCGTTTCAACCGTCGACGACCCACTGCTCGACGCAAACAAGCGGCGATCCACCGCTTGCCCCACAGTCGCACCAATCGCCTTGCCGATCGCCACCGATGACAGCCCCAGCACACCCCCGCCAATCGAGGCCCCCGCCGCCGCACCGACAGCCGACAGTACAAGCGTCGCCATCACTCAACCCCTTCAGGAAACTGAAAAACCGCCACGATCCGGCGCTGCCATGCCTCGGACAAAGGCGTCTCAACCACCCCGTGCCGCTGATAGGCATGGATCACTGAAAAACCGGGCGCACCGCGCCCGACAATCCCCAGATGCTTCGCCACCGCCCCATCCCGCATCCGAAACAGAACGATATCCCCCAGCTCCAACGCCGCGCCCGCGGGCCTAGCCACCATATGCCGCCGCGCCGCACCCCAAAGCGCCTCCACCTGTCCCGGTTCCCCCCAATCCGGCGTATAGGCCGGCAACCGCTCAGGCTCATCACCCAAAGCCTCCCGCCAGACCCCGCGAATGAGCCCGAGGCAATCCGCCCCAACGCCCTTCACCGATGCCTGATGATGATACGGCGTCCCCAGCCAGCCCCGCGCCAGCTCCGCATGCCAAGCACTCAAGACCCCAGGCTCCCGCCGTCGTTCTGCCCGCCGTGACGCGGATAGCTCAGCTGCCAGTCATCGCCTGGAATATGCGGAAACCCTCGAAAATTCAGAAAGTTATCATACTTTGCCTTACACGTCGCCGCCCGCTTGTCACACCCCGGCTCCAACCGGATCAAATCACCCGCAACCACCTCCGCCCGCAAAGGCTCCAACACCGCCAACCGCCGAACCCCATCGCGCGACACATCCGACCGAATAATCCCGCGAAGTCCCACGGCCGCCCCGTCCAGCACCCGCAAGACTCCGTTCTCAAACCACCGCGCCTCGAACCCGTCTAGCCAAGAAAACACAAACGTCTGCCGATCCTCGACAGACGCCACAGCCACCTCAGCCGCAAACCCGGCCTGATCCAGATCGAACCCACACTCCGCATCGCCCAGCACCGCCGAACACGGCTTCTGATACACCCGCCCCTGCGGCTGATTCAGCACCTCTGCCAACCCGCGCAACTCCGCGCGAAATGCCGACCCTGCCCGCACGATTTCTCCCAACTGCCCCCGAAACAGCACCTCCCGCTCCTCCGGCAAAGCCCAATTCACCTGCCACGCAACTACTTCAGCCCCATCGAACCGCCCCGCCTCGATCTCGGCCTCGTCAATCGTCTCGCTCGACAGCGCACCAACCGCCTCGGTGTTATCAATCGCCAACCCCGTGCTCTGCTCCAACGCCCGAGCCGTCAGCCCCGTCTCAGCGTTAAAGGTGATCCCATCAAACGCCAGTGCCCGGTCATGATCGGTGAACCCCAACCGAACCCCATCCGCCCGCGTCAACGCCCAGCACCGACACACCGTCGTGTTGCCGCTCGCCAGATGCGCGCTGAGCCCGCTCATACCCGCACCTCGACCACCGGCACCGACGGCACATCCCCCGCCTGAAAGCTCGCCATCGAGACAGAGATCCTATCCGTATCGAACCGCACCGGCACATCGAACTCGAACCCCGCCGTCACCTCGGACCCGCTCACAGGGGGCGCAACAAACGTCACGACGCCGGTCGCCAGATCGACTGTGAAATCAGACCCGTCCACCTGCCCCACACCATCCACCGCAACCAGCACCGTCCCGGCCACCGGCTTCACAATCGCCCGCGCATAACTCGCACCACCGGACGCATAGGCCTTTACCAACTGGAACGCCGTCTCCACCCCATCACCCGTCCCGATCACCTGATCCCCGGCCTCAGGCTCCTCGGACGCCAGACACGACTTGAAGTCCGTCCAATCCTTCCACCGAAACCCATGCAACTGCCCCTGCCGCGCCTCGAAAAATGCCAGCAGCTCCGACAGATCATCCAACGAACACATCCCCATCCCCGCGTCATACCGATGCCGCGACTGCGCCCAGGGCGTGTTCCGCTCCTCGTACCCATTCGCCAGCGTCACCACCTCGGCCCGCCGCTCCGGCCCACCAGCCGAGCCAAAGCTCAATGCCGTCGGAAACCGCACTTCATGAAATGCCATGATCCCTCACCCGTTCCGCTGCGCCTGGCTCAGCATGCGGCTCACCTGCGCCGCCACCTGGCTGCGCGACCGCTCGAACCCTGCCACATCCGGCGTGCTGATATTCACCACCACGTTCATAGGCCGCCCGCCGGAAGCACTCCGCACCCCCAGCCGCCCATCGGCCCCACGCGCCAGCGGCAAGATCGCCTCCGGCCCCGCCTCGCCCATCAAGCCAGTCCCGCCCCGCATCGGAAACGCCACCGGCGCACTCACAACGCCACCCGACGCAAAGGGCATCACCCGCCCTTGCGTGAACCCCGCGCCATCCGCAAAGGGCAACAACCCGTTCATCACACCCGCAACACCGCGCCCGAGCATCCCGCCAAAATGCCCCATCACCGGCGAGATCGCCGCCCGGTAACTCGCCCGCGCAACCGTCTCACCAAGCCCGCGCAACGTGTCCGACACCCGCGCCCCGTCAAACACCAGCCCCTCGAACGCCCGCGTCATCCCCGCGGTCAAGCTCGCGCTCAAGCTCCGCACATCGCGCCGCACGTCCGACACGGTCGAGCGCATCTGAACCAACTCGCCCGTCACCGCCGCCGCCATGCTCTGACTGCCCGACAGCGCCTGTTCCAACGCATCGATCTGGCTGGCAAAGTCGTCCAGCCCGTCCACATCATTCATCCCGCTCACCCCGCAACTTGTCCGGATAGGCCCGCGCGAGGGCCTCCAGCCCATCTCGCGTCAACGGCGCCGCCCCCGATCCCCGACCCATGAGAAACGCCAACTCCGCCGGGCTCAGCCGCCAGAACACCGCTGGCGGCAAACGCAGCCCGCGCAACCCGGCGGCCATCAACGCCGCCCAGTCAAACCCGTTCATCGCTCCGGCAACGCAAACGCCCGCACCAACAGCGTCCCCGCCAGCCGCGCCGCCTCCAGCGGCCCGCCCTCGATCTCCGCTGACACCAGCGCCTCAGCCGACCCGCGCCAGCCCCCGCCACGCAAACCCGCCACGATCAACGCCAAAACATCCCGCGTCGCCGCCCGCCCCTGCTCAAACCGCTCGATCAGCGCCACAAGGCTCTCCGCCCCGAGGCTCTCCTCTAGCTCCGCCAAGGCCCCAAGCGTCAGCTTCATCACATGCCGCTCGCCATCGATGACAATCGCCACCTCGCCCGCCCAAGGGTTCCCCATCAAGCCGCCGTGAAGCTCAGGGGCCCGGCCGAAGCCATCGCCATCTCATAGGTCGCCTCGCCATTGTGACTCCCCGCATACTCGATCGCCGTGATTTGGAACGCCCCCTCAACCACTCCGAAATCCGGGATAATCACCTGAAACGCCGGCGTTTCACCGGCAAAGAAGATCTCTCGCGCCCGCGCATCCGTCGCCGCGTCGCGAAACACGCCCGAGCCCGCCAGAGCCGCCGACTTCACGCCCGCACCGCCAAGCAACTCACGCCACCCGCCCTGGCTCTCCAGGCTCGTCACATCCACGCTTTCTGCGTTGAAACTCACCCGCGTGGCCCGAAGCCCCGCAACGGTCTCGAACTGGCCACCCCCGGTCAGGTCGAGCTTGATCAATAGGTCTTTGCCGTTCTGGGCACCCATGGCCATTACTCCAATTGAAAATCAGTCATCTTCGACGCGCGCACGAAACGTCATATCGATCCGCCGCACATCGCCCGATTGCACCCGCCGTGCCCGCGCCTTCTCAAACGCAAGGCCCACAAGCCGCCCGCGCTCCAGCACCAGCGCCGCATCCACCAGCACATCCGACACCGCCGCCGCCGCAGCCTTCGCCGTCTGAAACCCGGCGGCATCCGTCACCACGCTCACCGTAAACCGATGCTCCGCCGCCCCCCCTGTCACATCCGACCGGTCGCGCACATCCTCTGGCCCAAGGCTCACATACGTCCCTGGCACCGGCCCAGAGGGTACGACGTCATAAACAGCGTCACCCACAATCCCGCTCAAAACCGCATCGCCCACCAGCGCCTGATACACCGCCGCCTGCAACGCCGCCGCCATACCGTAACTCATGCCGCCAGCTCCTCTTCAGCAAAGCAGGTGAGATACCGCGCCGCCGCATCCGCCTCCGTCACCGCCAAGATCCGAAAGATCCGTGCCCCATCCCGAAACCGCTGATCCACCTTGGGCCGCGACGGCGCCCCATCGGATGCCGCACGTACGATGATCCGATACCGCGTCGTCGAAACCGTTGCGAAATCCGCCGCCCGCTCACGCCCCGTGGCCGCCTTCACCTCGGCCCACAGCTCGCCCAGCGGGCTCCACGTCATCTCAAACCCGCCCGCGCCGTCAGGCAGTGACACCGCCTCTTCCAGCACCAGCCGCCGCGTTAACTCAGGCGCCCGCATCACCAGGCCCGCCCAAACAATCGCACATCCCGATAGGGCGCAATCAACGCCTGCACATCCGCCGGATACCCGTCCCCGCCCCCCCGCGTTTCATAGAAATGCGCCGCAAGCATCAGAACCGCCTGCCGCAAACCGCTGGGAACGCCTTCCCAAGCCGCCGAAAGACCAGCGGTAAACGTCACCTCGGCAAATCCACCCACTGGAATGACCGGCAACACGAACCCAACCGCGTCAATCGATGGCCGATGCTGATCCTCCACCAGGCGATACCGCCCCGCATCCACGATCTCGGCCACACCCTCGCTATCGATCACCGAAAAGCCGGTGACAGCCACAATCGGCGCGACCGGCAAGATCTCCCGCGCCAACCCGCTCCATGCCGACAGCCTCAGAGTGAACGACCGCTGCAAAACAGCCTTGCCCGTCCGCGCCTCAATCGCCGCAAGCGCCGCACGCAACTGCCCTTCCAGGACATCATCCTGCAGCCCATCGTCCGCAAATCCCCGCCCCAACCGCAAATGGTCGCGGAACGCCGCCACCGGCAATGCCGACGCATCAACGCCCGCCTGCTCGACCAAAATCATGCCAAGTCTCCGATAAACCTATCCTCCCACAGCCCGGCGAAACCACCGGACTGCCCCGCATGGGCGCACGCCTCCGCGTTGCTCGGACGGAGGGAGCAGCTAGACAACGCGAATTGAAATGGCGCACGCCCAAAGGGCCAGGCCGCAAGCGACCCGACCCATCCCGGCCTCTTTACGAGACCGAGAACTTCAACAGCTTGATCGCCGCAAAGTCGCTCACATCCCCGCCCACGCGCTTGGTCGCGTAGAACAGAACATTGGGCTTGGCCGAAAACGGATCGCGCAAGATCCGCAGGTCCGGACGTTCGGCCACCGTGTAGCCTGCGCCAAAGTCGCCAAACGCAATCGCATAGGCATCATCGGCCACATCCGGCATATCCTCGGCAATCAGCACCGGATACCCCATCAGCCGTGCAGGCTCGCCCGCGGCCAACCCATCCGACCACAGGAACCGCCCATCGGCATCCTTGATCTTCCGCACCCGACCAGCGGTCTTAGAGTTCATGACAAACCGCGCCCCCGACCGGTACTGCGCACCCAGCGCATAAACCAGATCAACAATCGCATCCGCCGGGTTCGCGCCCGAGAACCCGCCATCAGAACCCGTGGCCACATACCCCAGCGACCCCCAGGACCAGGACCCGTCATCCACCTTCGGATGATCGAGGAATCCTTTGGGCTTGTTGTCGCCATTGCCCGACACGAACGATGCTGCCTCAGCCCGCGCAAACTTGTCCGCGATCCGGTCGGCCAACCAACCCTCGATATCAAACGCTGCATCGTCCAGCAGCCGCTGCGACGCCTTGGGCAGCGCCGACAGCTCATGCAGCGGAATGGAAATCCGATCGATCTGCGGCGTATCCGTCTCGGTCAACGCGGCCGTCTCCGACGCCCAACCCGAGCCGATATCGGTATGGTCGATCAGCACGTCGTACGACGTCGCCTCAACATTCACCACATTCGCGATCTGCCGGATCGACGCCGTCGATTTCAGCACCGCCTTCACCGTATCCGCCGTCTCCGGGTCCACCAGATAGCCGCCCTCAGCCGCCACAGCCGTATTCAGCGCCTTGCCTTCCATGGCCAGCCCACGCAGCCCATCATCATCGCCGCCCCGCACATAGGCCGCAAAAGCTTTCCGGTGGGGTACATCCACGTCCGCGGTGGTCGACAGCGCCGGCCGGCGCATCTCGGTATTCTTTCTGTCCAGCATGGTCAGTCGCTCATCCTGCTTGCTCAATCGTGTCGTGATATCGGTCATGAACCCCGCCAGCGCCGCCTTCACGTCCGCTGCAGAGCTCTCGGTTTCAGGCACACCTGTGCGCCCCCGAGTTTTCGTCTCGGAATTGCTCATCATCATCTTCCTGTAGGTTAAGGGTGGACCGCTAGCCTTACGTCTCAGCCAACGTTTGGCGCGCGTCCTCGAACGCCGCCGCCAGGTCGCGCATCAGGGCCACCTCCGGGCCTTCGCCCTTGGCTCCCACCCGCGCCTGCGGGAGCATCGGAAAGGTCACGAGTGACACTTCCCAAAGCTCCAGCTCCGACAAGAGCCGTTGGCCCGTGTCATTCTTCTCGGCCCGCACCGTGCGATAGCCGATCGACAACCCATCAATCGCCCCCGCCTCAATCAGCGCCGCCGCCTCGCGCCCCCGCGCCACATCAGTCAAAAGCCGCCCCTTCACGAACAGCCCCCGCGCATCCTCGCGAACCTCTTCCCAAACGCCGATGGGTTCCGCCGGATCGTGCTGCCACAGCATCTTGATCCGCCGCCCCGCCTCCGCCTGCGCCTTCAGCGACCGCGCATAAGCCCCGGCCAAGACAGTATCCCCGCCCTGATCCCGCGTCCCGAAAACCGAGGCATAGCCCTCGATCACAGCCCCGTCCTTCAAGGCCACCGGAGCCCCCGGCCCGCAATACTTCCGCTCCAATCCCACGCTCTGATCCATCACGCCTCATCCCCTTCCGCCAGCACCGGAAGGCCCAGCAATTTTCGCTTCTCCGCATCCGTCAGGAACGCCGCCTCGCTCACACGCCGCCACAGCGCCTCGCGATCCGCCGCCAAGGCTGGCACCTGATCCGGGTCAGGCCGCAACTCCGCCGCCTCGCCCACATACCCGCTCAACCAATGCCCAATCGCCGCCGTCACCCGGCTCGCCAAGGGCAACACCGTCAGCCGATAAAACGCCCGATGCGCCTCTTGATAATTCGCATAAGTCGCGTCCCCGGGAATCCCCAGCAGCATCGGAGGCACCCCAAAGGCCAACGCAATCTCCCGCGCCGCCGCCTCCTTGGTCTTCTGAAACTCCATATCCGACGGCGAAAACCCCATCGGCTTCCAGTCCAGCCCGCCTTCCAGCAACATCGGCCGCCCCGCATTCCGCGCGCCCTGATGGTTGGCCTCCATCTCGTTTTGCAACCGCGCATACTGGTCCGCCGTCAGCGTGCCCTGCCCGTCACCACCCTGATAGACAATCGCGCCCGACGGCCGCGCCGCATTGTCGAGCAAGGACTTCGACCAGGCGGACGCCGCATTATGCACATCCACCGCCGCCGCAGCAGCCTGCACCGGCGACAACCCATAGTGATCGTCCTGCGGATGAAAGCTCTTGATATGACACACCGGCGATGGCTCCTCACCGACCACAAACCGATGCTTCCGCGCCCCAACCGCATACTCGTATGCCACCGGCCACCCATCGGCCCCCGGCACCAGACTCATCCGATCCGACCGCAGAACATGCAACTCAGACGGCGCCGCGTCGATGCCGCTCACCGCCTCCACATACCCGTTCCCGGACAACAACAACTGCCCGTAGAGCGCCTCAAAAAACTCCGCCCGCGCCTGCGCTCCATTGGGCCGCTCCATCAGACGCAGCACTTCATGCGCCTCGTACCGCCGGCCCTCGGACGTCAGCACCAAAGGCAACGCCGCCGCTGCCTCAGCAATCAGCTTCACACAGCGAAACCCAACTGGGTTCCCCGAAAACCCCGTCCGCATCAAACTCACCGTATCGCGCGGCGACCATGCCACCCGACCCGATGAGTGATACGCAATCACAGGGCCCGTCGCGCTCGCCTTCGCCTCTGGCACGCGCGCGCGTTTGAACAGGTCAAAAACCATCCGGGTCACTCCTCGCTTCCGGGCAATTCCGTCGAAATTTCGATTGGCTGAATGTCAGCCCATGTACCGCATCCGCGGCTGCCGCCACTGCGCCGCTGGTTCGATCATCAGATCGTGCAACGCCCACACCAGCGCATCCACGCGGTCCGGACTGCCCTGCCCCAAATAACCCCGCCGGCTCACCCGGCGCATCTGATCCTCCAGGTCCGGCAAAGCGCCAACATGCGCCACTCGCCCCTGCTCGTAGAGCGCGGCCACCGGCTCCGCCCGCGCCACCTTCCCGCGCGAGGCCCGAACACTCCGATAAGGCACCAGCGCATCCACCTGCCGGATCACCGTCTCCACCAGATCCCCGCCCTGATTGACCTCAGCAACCAACCGATCCGCCTCATGCCGATGCACCGCCGCCACAGCCGCTTCCGCCCATTCCCGTGGTGAAGCCCCCGTCACAGTCGCATCCTCCAAAACCACCGCCCGCCAGTCCCCCGGCGATCCGTTCAACGTCGCCCCGGCCACAACGATCCCGCAGGCATCCGACCCACCATGCCCCGTCACCGGCGGATCCACCGCAACCACCACACGCTCAGGACGCCCAACCGCTGACACCCGACACCCGTCCAACATCTCCAAGGTCCAAAGCGCCCCCTCGACCTCGTCGATCAGCACCCCGTCCAGTTCCTGCCGCCCCAGCCAGGTATCCCCGTACCGCTCCCGCACCTCGTCGAGAAACGACGCCGCCAGATGCGCCCGGTTCGCCTCGGTCGCCGCATGCGTCACCACGGTCGAGGCATGGGCCAGCACACGCTTCAACACCTCGACATTCCGCGGCGTCGTCGTCACGCATTGCCGCGGCCGATCCCCCATCCGAAGACCAAACTGCAACATATCCCAGGCTTCATCCGGATGCGGCCACTTCGCCAACTCATCCACCCAGGCCGCGTCAAACTGCGGCCCCCGCAAGGCCTCGGGGTCATTCGCCGAAAACACCTGCGCCACTGCCCCGTTGGGCCAAACGAGCCGACGCCGCGTCGACTGCCATTCCGGCATCCGGTCGGGTGGAGAACAGGCGCGAATGCCACTCGGCCCCTCAACCATCACATCCCGCGCCTGATCATAGGTCTCACCAATCAACGCCACCCGCGAGGCCGATCCTGAGCTCAAGGGCATCGCTCCCTCGACCTGCCCGCGCACCCATTCCGCACCGGCCCGCGTCTTGCCAGCCCCCCGGCCCCCCAACACAATCCAGGTCCGCCAATCGCCCTCAGGCGGCACCTGATGCGGCATCGCCCAGAACGGAAACAGATACGGCAACGCCAGCAGCGTGTCCCGGTCAAGGCTCGCCAGAAACCTCTCCTGGGTCGTCCTCGGTTCGGAGGCAATCCAGGAGGCGCCGCACTTCAGTTGCGGCAACTTCGAGGTCGACCGCGTAGTCGTGGACAATACCATGCCGTCGTCGGGACTCATCCTCGGCCTTCCCCAATAAATCCAGCAGCGTTTGCAAGGCTGCCTGATAGCTCTTCGCGACTTTGTGGATATCCCCAGGATCCACCTTCTCTCCACGCTTGGCCGCGTCGACATAGGCTTCGAACGTTTCAAGCGCATGACCAAAAAGCCGCTGCGCCGCAGCAAGCCGCTTTTGTATCTGCTCTTCGATTTCTTCAGTGTCAGCCATCGGGTCCTGCCTCTCAAACGTCTCCGACGCAGAAACAGAAAACGGCCACAGGCATCTTTGCCTGGGCCGCTTACCCACTTCTTCTAGCTTGTCTAATTGCTACTCTAGAGAGTTCGATATGTCAAGTATTAAATCTAAGGTTGTACTCCACACCACCGTGCGCTCCTTAGTTATCCCGCTGCCTCTCAATCTCCCGCCAGCGCGCAACATTCTCGTTATGCTCTTCTAAAGTCTCAGCAAATGCGTGTCCGCCCGTGCCATCAGCCACAAAGAAAATCAGGTTCGTATCCGCCGGATCCAGCGCCGCCTCGATACTCGCCAGCCCCGGATTGGCGATCGCCGTCACCGGCAATCCATCGATCACATAGGTGTTCCAAGGGTTCTCATCGCGCAACTCGCTCTGCCTGATTCCTCGGCCCAGAACACCGCGCCCCTCGGTCACACCATAGATCACCGTCGGGTCCGTTTGCAGCCGCATACCCCGATTCAGCCGGTTCACAAACACACTCGCCACCGTCCGCCGCTCCTCGGGAACAGCCGTCTCCTTCTCGATGATCGACGCCAGGATCAACGCCTCCTCCGGGCTCTCCAGTGGCAACCCATCCACCCGGTTCGCCCAGGCCTCCGCCAACCGCAACTCCTGCGCCTCCGCCATCCGGTCGAGCAGCTCGGCCTTAGGTGTCCCGTCACGCACTTCATAGCTGTCGGGCGCGAGGGATCCTTCTGGCGGAACCTCCTCCACAGACCCCTCAAGAAAATCAGCCGACTTCAACGCCTCAACCACCTGCCAGCTGGTCACGCCCTCAGCCACAGCCACACGGTACCGCGTGTCCGCCTCCTCACGCACCTCCCGATACCCGGGTGCCACAGGCTCCGTCACCGGATCGAACTCCACCTCTGTCACAAAACGCCCCGTCGCCGGATCAAGCTCCCGCACCTCGACCCGCTGCCCATTCACGCCCACACGGAACACCACCTCGGTGCCGCAAGTGCTCGCCCCGCCGCGTGTCAAAAGATCCACGATCTCCTCCATCGATGCCGCCGCAGGCACCAGAAAACTCCCGGCCTTCAACTGGCTGGTCTTGTCGGTGTAATCCGCCCCCAGCCGCAGGATGGAACTATTGGTCACCGCCCCCTGCTCGGCCAACTCCTCGGAAACCCTACGGAAATTCGATCCAGGCTCAACCCGCACACAGATCGGCGCCTCCAACGGCCCGGCTGTCCGGTACTGGTTCTGACCCCAGGCCAGCACCCCGCCCAAGGCCACCAGAAGCAAGATAATCAGTGTCAGCGCATTCGAGGCGATGTTCTTCCACATCAGGCCGCAACCTTCCCAAGCACAAGCGACGCGTTCGTCCCGCCGAACCCAAACGAATTCGACAGCGCCACGTTAATCTCCCGCTCCCGCTTCGCATTCGGCGCAAGATCCAGCTTCGGCTCAACCGCAGGGTCGTCCAAATTGATCGTGGGTGGCGCCACCTGGTCGCGGATCGCAAGGATCGAAAAGATCGCTTCAACCGCGCCTGCAGCCCCAAGCAAATGCCCGACCGAAGACTTCGTCGACGACATCGTCGCCTTCGCCGCCGCATCGCCCATCATTCGCTCAACGGCCCCCAATTCAATGGTATCCGCCATCGTCGAGGTTCCATGCGCATTAATATAGTCAATCGCCGCCGGCTCCAGCCCAGCCGACTTCAGCGCCGCCCGCATCGACCGCTCGCCCCCCTCGCCATCCTCCGACGGCGCGGTGATGTGATAGGCATCGCCAGACAACCCATAGCCTAGGACCTCGGCATAAATCTTCGCGCCCCGCGCCAACGCGTGCTCGTACTCCTCCAACACAACCACACCAGCACCCTCGCCCATCACGAACCCATCCCGGTCCGCATCATAGGGCCGCGATGCCCGCTCCGGCTCATTCCCGCGCTTGGTCGACAATGCCTTGCACGCATTGAACCCCGCAATCCCGATCTCGGAAATCGGGCTCTCCGCGCCCCCGGCCAGCATCACATCCGCATCGCCCAGCATAATCAAACGCGCCGCATCCCCAATCGCATGCGCGCCAGTAGAACAGGCCGTCACAACCGCGTGGTTCGGCCCCTTGAAGCCGTACCGGATCGACACCTGGCCGCTCACCAGATTAATCAGCGCCCCTGGAATAAAGAACGGCGACACCCGACGCGGTCCCCGCTCTTTCAGCAGAACCGCCGTCTCCGCGATAGAGGTCAGCCCCCCGATCCCCGACCCAATCATCACACCGGTCCGCAGCCGATCTTCTTCGTCCTCAGGCGTCCAGCCGGCATCCCGCACCGCCTGATCCGCAGCAGCGATCCCATAAAGGATAAAATCATCCACCTTGCGCTGTTCTTTGGGCTCCATCCAATCATCGGGATTGAATGACCCATCCGAGCCATCGCCGCGCGGTATCTCGCAGGCGTAAGTCGTCGCCAGGTGCCCCGCATCAAAACGCGAGATCGTCCCTGCGCCCGAAGTCCCGGCCAATAGCCGCGACCAGGTTGCCTCAATACCGCACGCCAGGGGTGAGACAATACCCAACCCCGTCACAACCACTCGACGCATGCCGCCACCTCACATCATTCTCGAAATTAGCGTTCTGATACACGGCTTTGGCGAAGGGGGGCAAGGCTCGGGTCTAGCGTCCGGCGACCCGCTGCCGGGCGATCATCCCGGCCATCGCAGCCGCCAATTGCGCAGCCGTCATGCCACCGATGCCGTCCACATCCCGCGCGGGCATGAACTCCACCAAATCTACCGCAACGATCTCGGCGCGCGCGGCGACACCCTCGATCAAATCGAGCGCCTGCGTATAGCTCAGGCCACCCGCCGTTCGGCCAATCACCGCCGGCATCTCAGGCGGATCCAGCGCATCGCAATCAAACGCGATCACGAACTTCGCACCCTTTGGCACCGCCTCAATCGCCCGCTGCACCCCGTCCCGCGCCACCTCGCGCCCGGTCACAAACGCTACGCCCCACGCAAGCGCATCGCGAAAATCACTTTCCCGCGCTGATCCCATACCCCGCGCGCCAACCTGCACGATCCGCTCCACATGCCCCATCTCGCTGGCCCGTCGCATGGTGGACGACAGCCCCCACCGCTCACCATCCACCTCGTTGCGCCAGTCGATATGCGCGTCGACCTGCAAAATCGTGAGCGGCCCATCATCCGCCAAAGCCTCGATCATCGGGATCGGGATCGAGTCATCCCCACCCAGCACAATCGGCACCGCCCCCGCCGCGCGCACGCCAGCAACCGCCTCACGGATCAGCGCCCGATTGCCCTCCGCATCGTTTGGATCAACCACCAGATCCCCCAGATCGACACCCCGCACACCCTCTGGCAGCACAGGCCCGTCCAGATCAAAGTTCATCCGGTCCGCACCATCGCAAAACGTCCGCGCCCCCTCCCGGATCGCTGCCGGCCCGCCAGCACAATACGACCCGACCGAGGCATAAGGCGTGGCCGTATCCGCCCCGATCACAACGATATCCGCCCCTTTCGGGGACGCGACCACGGGCCAGCCAAGAAACCCTTCCGCGTCACCACCGCCGAGCATCTGCGCCAGATCGGCCATCTCATAACCTCCGGGAAAGAATTGCAGTCGGCACTACGCGCACCCGCGCTACAGCAGCTGCGCCGTCGGCTCAGGCACCGCCGCCGCAATCTCCAGCGCGTGGCCCAACTCGACGGTCTCTTCAAACAACGCACGGCCGACGAGCGCGCCTTCGATATTCGGCACATACTTCAAACGCGCAATATCATCCGCTGTATGCACCAGGCCTGAAGCAATCACCGGCGCCGTCGCATGCTCCGCCAAACCCGATATCACGCCGAGCGACGCCTCGGTCGCGTCCACATCATTGTCGATATCGGTGATTTTCACGGCCGCCAGCGGCGTCTCGGCATAACTGTCGATCAGCGTGATCGGATCAATCGCACAGGCCTCGGTCCAGCCATCGACCATCACTTGGCCCCGCCAAACATCCACCGACAAAACGATCTGGTCCGGGTAGTACTTGGCCATCTCGCGCACCCACCCCGGAAACCGGGTGGCGACCGTCCCCATCACAATCCGCGCCGCGCCCAGATCGATATAGCTCTGGATCCGCTCCTGCGTTCGGAATCCACCGGACAGCTGGACCGACACGCCGGGCGTGCGCATGATTTGGGAGATCACATCACGATTGCGATCATCGCCGTACATTCCGTCAAAATCGGTCACATGCATCCATGTGGCACCCGCATCGACGAACGCACCGGCCTTCTCAACAGGGTCCGCATGCCAAACCCGCGGTTCATCCATACGCCCGCGCCGAAGGCTCACACACTGGCCGTTCTTCAATTCGATTGTCGGATATAGGATCAACTCGATGCTCCTTCGCGTAGGGAACGCTGGACGCGGGCAATCACGTCTTACACTACCCTAATGGCGGCGCCGAAAACACCCTGCCCATCTCCGACCGATCGATAAACGGCCACGACAAACGAAAGGCGCGGCGCCCCCGGGGAACGCCGCGCCTTGCAAAACTCAAGCGATATGGTCGCTTACGACGCCTCGCCGATGAACTTCACCGCATCACCAAAAGTCTGAATCGTCTCAGCGGCATCGTCGGGAATCTCGATCCCGAACTCTTCTTCGAACGCCATGACCAGCTCGACCGTATCCAGACTGTCTGCGCCAAGGTCGTCGATGAACGACGCATTCTCGGAAACCTTGTCTTCCTCAACGCCGAGATGCTCGACGACAATCTTCTTCACGCGATCTGCGATGTCGCTCATATCAATTCCTCACAGTTCCTCGGGGTCTTTGCCCGTCTCGTTTTAGGCCGCTTCCAGCCCATGATATTCCGCCGTCAAGTGCCGGAAGGATGGCCCTGATACACCACGCCGGGCCAGAATCTGCGCCGCCTATAGCACATGCGCTTTGGAAGGCAAACGCTTTCGCCAAAGCGCCGCACGCCCTTAGAACATGGCCATTCCGCCATTCACATGCAAGGTTGCGCCCGTGACATAACCCGCCTCGGGGCTTGCAAGATACAGCACCGCCGCCCCGATTTCTTCGGCCCCGCCCATGCGACCGGCCGGAACCTGCGTCAGGATCGCCGCCTTCTGATCTTCGGTCAGCTTCTCGGTCATCGCGGTCGTAATGAACCCGGGCGCGACACAGTTCACAGTGATCCCGCGCGACGCGACCTCATAGGCGAGCGACTTCGACATCCCCACCATCCCTGCTTTCGAGGCCGCATAATTCGCCTGTCCCGGATTGCCCGTCACACCAACCACGGACGATATGTTCACAATCCGCCCCCAGCGCGCCTTCATCATCCCGCGCATCACGCCTTTGCACAGCTTCATCGTCGCGGTGAGGTTCACGTTCAAAACACTCTGCCATTCCTCATCCGACATCCGCATGAACAGGTTGTCGCGCGTGATCCCCGCATTGTTTACCAGAATGTCCAATCCACCCATGGCCTCAACTGCCTGCTTCGGCAGCGCATCCACCGCCTCCAGATCGCTCAGGTTGCACGGCAGAACATGCGCCCGCTCCCCCAGCTCAGCAGCCAGCGCCTCCAACGGCTCTGTCCGTGTTCCCGACAGCGCCACAGTCGCACCCGCACCGTGCAGCGCCTTGGCAATCGCCCCGCCGATCCCACCGGACGCGCCCGTGACGAGTGCCATCTTTCCGCTCAAATCAAACATGCCCCGCTCCCTTTCTGTCAGTCCGCCAGTGCCGCCGTCACATCGTCAGGCGTCCCAACGGCCCGCGTCGCCACGTCCCGCGCGATCCGCCGCACCATCCCGGTCAAAGCCTTGCCCGCACCGATCTCCCATATCTCGGTCACACCCTGCTCGGCCATCCAGGCCACGCTTTCGCGCCAGCGCACCGAATGCGTCACCTGTTCGACCAGAAGGCTTTGGATCCGGGCGGGATCGTCCACATCCTGCGCCAGCACATTGGCCACCAGCGGCACTTTCGGGGCGGAGATCTCGACCTGACCCAATGCAGCTTCCATCACCTCTGCCGCCGGTGCCATCAAGGGCGAATGAAACGGTGCCGACACGGGCAAGGGCAGCGCACGCTTGGCCCCGCGGTCCTTCGCCATGCCAACGGCCCGACCCACCGCCTCCGCATGCCCCGAGATGACGACCTGCGCCGGATCATTGTCATTCGCCGCCACGCAGACCTGCCCTTGCGCCGCGTCTGCGGCCAGAGATGTCACCGCCTCCAGATCAAGCCCCAAAATGGCGGCCATGGCCCCTTCACCCACCGGCACCGCCGCTTGCATGGCCCGCCCGCGCTTGCGTAGCAGCCGCGCTGTATCATCCAGCTTCAAAGCCCCCGCGGCACACAACGCCGAATATTCACCCAAGGAATGCCCGGCCACAAAGCGGACCTCGCACAGATCGACGCCTTCCGCCTCCAACGCCCGGAATGCCGCCATCGACGTCGCCATCAGCGCGGGCTGCGCGTTCTCGGTCAGGGTAAGCTCTTCAATCTCCCCCTCCCAGATCAGCGCCGACAGCTTTTCCCCCAGCGCCTCATCAACCTCGTCAAAAACCGCACGCGCCGCCGGGTAGGCCTCGGCAAGCGCTTTGCCCATCCCGATAGTCTGCGCCCCCTGTCCTGGAAATACGAATGCCCGCATCGCTGCTCCCCGCCGTTTTGTCTATTTCCGCCCGTCTACCCCGCACCGTCAGCCCGAACAAGCCAAAGCGCCGCGGCGAACAGACCGACGCGGCGCAGCAAGGTACTTCTGGGTGATTGAGGTTTAGGAGGCGCGCCGGCTTGAAAGAAATGACACGTTCCGCGCCATGCGATCTTCCAGCTTCTCGCTCACGGGCTTGATATCGCTCTTCAGGCGCTGCTGAAGCTCCATCAACTCAGTCTCGCACCCCATCGCAAGCTGGATAGGCGCCGCGCCGCGCCGTGGGCGCACCATAAGATAGGCGGGGGCATCGTCTTCTTTGATACGCCGCAAGAACGCGCTCTCGATATCGCGCATGCCGATATGTAGTTGCAGACGCCGCCCCCCGCGGCTGTTACGATTGACCACACGCAGTTCGCGCCGCGTGAGATCAACCTCAAGGTCCGTTTTCAGGCCGCGGGTCGCAAACCAGTAGATCCCAACGCCAGACGCCCCGAATACAAAAGACATGGCCCCCTTCATCGCCACAGCGTCACCGCCAAAGAGTGTCGCTGGCAAGAACCACTGACCGTAGGCACAGACGACTAGGATCAGCCCCAGAAACCGACCTGCCGACTCGAACGCCGTTTCATGGTCGAAACGATCGGTCTTTTGACGCACTACATAACCCCAGGCAGTCTCTTCCGTTTCCAGGATACGCTCCTGCAGCGGCAGCACCTCGTCCAGGGGGACAACCTCTTCGCTTGTCTCGGTCAGCGTCAGCATCGACCAGCCTTTCGTTAACCACGTTGAACCGCAGTTTTGGAAGGCGAATCTGGTCAGAATTGGACCGGGTTGCATCAACTTCGCGACCGTGTATAAGCCACCGGTCTTCCGCAGAACCATACAACAGCGCAGCCTCTCGTGACCGGGCGCGGAAGTAATTACCCGGTCTTTGAAGTGCGCTCGAAAAGAACTGGAGAACGCATGCCGCTTTATGAGCATGTCTTCATCTCCCGTCAGGACCTGTCGAACACGCAGGCCGAGGGATTGATCGAACATTTTGGAACGGTTTTGTCTGACAACGGCGGCAAGCTCGTCGACCAGGAATACTGGGGCGTCAAGACGATGGCCTACAAGATCAACAAGAACCGCAAGGGCCACTACGCCTTCATGCGTACCGATGCCCCCGCACCAGCTGTGCAGGAAATGGAGCGTCTGATGCGCCTGCATGACGATGTGATGCGCGTTCTGACGATCAAGGTGGATGAGCATCAGGAAGGTCCGTCCATCCAGATGCAAAAGCGCGACGAACGCGGCGAACGCCGCGAGCGCCGTTAAGCGAGGGGAGGCTAAGTCATGGCTGCAAAACCGTTTTTCCGCCGCCGCAAGGTCTGCCCCTTCTCGGGCGACAACGCACCCGCGATCGACTACAAGGACACGCGCCTTCTGCAACGCTACATTTCCGAGCGTGGCAAGATCGTGCCCTCGCGCATCACCGCCGTCTCGGCCAAGAAGCAGCGTGAACTGGCCCGCGCCATCAAACGCGCCCGCTTCCTCGCCCTGCTGCCCTACGCCGTGAAATAAGGAGAGGACCCATGCAAGTCATCCTTCTCGAACGTGTGGCCAAGCTGGGCCAGATGGGCGAGGTCGTGACCGTCAAAGACGGCTACGCCCGCAACTTCCTTCTGCCGCAAAAGAAAGCGCTCTGGGCATCCGAGGCGAACCTCAAGGCCTTTGAAGACCAGAAGGCGCAGCTCGAGGCTCGGAACCTGGAAACCAAGGCTGAGGCCGAAAAACTGGGCGAAACGCTCGACGGCCAGCAGTTTGTCGTGATTCGCTCGGCCTCTGACGCCGGCGCGCTCTATGGCTCCGTCACCACCCGGGATGCGGCAGAGGCTGCGACCGAGGCGGGCTTCACCGTCGATCGCAAGCAGATCTCGCTGGAACGCCCGATCAAGGAGCTGGGGCTGCACACACTGATCGTGTCGCTGCACCCTGAGGTCGAGGTGTCGATCACCCTGAACGTCGCGCGGTCGGCTGAGGAAGCCGAATTGCAGGCCTCGGGCAAGTCGATCCAGGAACTGGCCGCGGAAGAAGAAGCCGCTGCCGAGTTCGAGATTGCGGAGCTGTTCGACGATATCGGTGCCGCTCAGATCGACGACGAGGTGCTGGAAGCCGCGGGCGAAGCCCCGGCAGAGGCCCCCGCGGACGAGACCCAGTCGGAAGACGACGACAGCTAAGCGTCACTCCCGCCGAAATCAGAAAGGCCGCGCCCTTAAGAGCGCGGCTGTTTTCGTCTCACGCCGCCAGATCAAACCGCGGCGGCAGGTCTCCGAGCGCTGCAGCGCGGTCCAGTGCGGCCTTCACATCCGTTTCCAACACCGCGGCCAGCGCGTCAAAGCTGTCGATCACGAAATAAACCGGCTGCACGATGTCGATCCGGTAAGGAGTGCGCAGGACTGTCAAAAGGTCAAAGGGCTCGGCCACTGCATCGGGCCCCATCGCATGGCGCGCCTCGGCGGGCGACGACATGATGCCCGCGCCAAACGCTTTGAGCCGCCCGTCTTCGCGGATCAGGCCGAACTCAACGGTGAACCAGAACAGGCGGAAGAGCCGTTCCTGATACGCCTCACCTAGGCTCAGCGACAGCGCCCCGAAGCGTTCCATGAACAAGCAGAACGCCTCATTCGTCAGCATCGGGCAGTGGCCGAAGCATTCGTGGAAAATGTCGGGCTCTTCGATGTAATCCAGATGCTCGCGCCGCCGGATGAATGTGGCCATCGGAAACCGGCGCTTCGACAGAAGGGTCGAAAACTGTTCCTGCGGGATCAGCGCATCCACCGCCTCAACCCCTGCCCCGGTCAAATCCGCGAGACGCGCATTGATATCGGCCACCTGCGGCACCTGCCCGGCCTCCAGCCCCAGGCTGCGCTGGCCGTCGAGGTACGCGGCACATGCATGGTCGGCGAGGAAGGCCATCTGGCGGTCGAAGAGAAGGCCCCAGACTTCGGTTTCTTCCGGGTCATAGTGGAAACGCCCCGCGGCATCGGGGGTTTTCGAGACGTAGGTGGTGTTAAGTGGCATGGCTATCCTCCTTTTTGTGTGGAAGATATCGCCGGGGGCACGACATCGGGTTTCAGAAATCCAGATTCGCCCGCTTGATTTGATCAAAATTTTCCAGTCTTGTCGCATACATGAAATTTTCTGATCCCGAAAAGGCGATTCTCAGACACCTACAACGCGACATCAGCGCATCCCTGGCAACACTTGCCGAGCGCTGCGGCATGTCGCAAAGCACCGTTTGGCGCAAAATTCAGGACTTCGATGCATCCGGCGTGATCCGACGCCGGGTGGCCCTGCTCGATCCGGCGGCGCTTGAGGTCAAGCTGACAGTGCTGGCCAGTATCAGCCTCGAAGACCATTCAGAACAGGCGGTCGCGGGCTTTGCGCGGCTGGTGCGGGCACACCCCGAGATCACGGAATGCCATGCCGTATCTGGCACGTCGGACTATGTCCTAAAGGTGCGCGTGGCCGATGTTGAGGCCTATGAACGCTTTATGACCACGACGCTCCTGCGCAACCCTGTGGTCCGGTCGGTGCAGTCGAGTTTTGTGCTGCGCGAGATCAAGTCGACCACCGAGTTGCCGATCTGACCGCCCAAAAGCAAATGGCGCCAGGGGGCCCCCGGCGCCATCGGAATCTCGACCGGATGTCGTGGTTATTCGTCTTCCAGCGCCTCCACAGCCGCCTTCAGGTCGTCCTTCGACACCTCTTTTTCGCTCACATTGGCCAGCTCAAAGATGTAGTCGACCACCTTATCCTCAAAGATCGGCGCCTGGATCTGTTGCCGCATCTGAGCGTTTTGCTGAACAAACTCAAAGAACTGGCGCTCCTGTCCCGGATACTGCCGCGCCTGGTTCATCACCGCTTGCGTGATCTCGGCATCGGTCACTTCGATCTCATTCGCCCGGCCCAGCTCGGCCAGAAGCAGCCCCAGACGCACCCGACGCTCTGCCAGCTTGGTGTGCTCGTCTGTGGGTTCGATCTCGGCAGGGTCCGGTGCCTCACCTTCGGAAGCCTCTTCCTGCGCAAGCTGAATCGCAATTTGCTTAGCCTCGGCCTCCACGAGCGAGGGCGGCAACTCAAACGTCACCGTCTCATCCAGCACATCCAACAGCCCGCGTTTGGTAACCTGACGCGCCGCGCCGGCGTACTCTGCGCCCAATCGCTCAGTGATCTGCTCCTTCAACGCCGCCAGATCATCAGCGCCATACTTCTTGGCAAGCTCATCGTCGATCTCCGCGGGAGCAGGCGCCTTCACCGCCTTAACGGTGCATTTGAAAACGGCGGCCTTCCCGGCCAGGTGGGCGGCCCCGTATTCCTCGGGGAAGTCGACCTTCACCTCGACCTCTTCCTCAGCCTTGGCGCCCACAAGCTGTTCCTCGAACCCGGGGATAAAGCTGTTTGACCCCAGAACGAGCGGATAGTCCTCGGCCGAACCCCCCTCAAACTCTTCACCATCGACCGAGCCCACGAAGTCGATCACCACCTGATCGCCGTCCTTCGCCTTACTGCCCTTGCGCCGATCCTCAAAGTTCTGCGCGCTCTCAGCCAGGTTCTGCAATGCCTCGTCGATATCGGCATCCGCAGGCTTCACCACCAGCTTTTCCAGCTTGATCTTCGCCAGATCGACCTCGGGGATCTCGGGCAGCGCTTCATAGTTCATCTCGACATGAATATCGTCGCCCTGCTTCCAGTCCTCGTTGGTCATCTTGACCTCGGGCTGCAGCGCGGGCCGGTCGCCACTGTCTTCAAAGTGCTTGCTCATCGCACCATCGACGGCTTCCTGCATGGCCTCGCCCAACAAGCGCTGACCGAACTGCTTCTTCAGCAGCGGCATCGGCACCTTGCCTTTGCGGAAGCCCTTCATCTCGATCTCGGGCTGCGCTTCGGCAAGCTTTTCATCGACCTTCGCGTCCAGCTCATCGGCGGTGACGACGATCTGATAGGCGCGTTTCAAACCTTCGTTCAGGGTCTCGGTGACCTGCATGGTGGTCCTCTCAGGCGGCGGCCGCGACACGCGGCGTCATTTCAAAAAATCAGCCCTGCTCTTAGGAGCGGGCCGGTTCGGATGCAAGGCGGTTTCCCCGCCTCCACGCCCGGTCCGGCCGGGCTATATGCAGGCGGCCGCAGCCCGGTTGGGTGCGGCCGCCGATGATCACGCAGAAGGCAAAGCTTAACGCTTGGAGAACTGGAAGCTCTTCCTCGCCTTGGCCTTACCGTACTTCTTCCGTTCGACCACACGGCTGTCGCGGGTCAGGAAGCCAGCGGCCTTGAGCGCACCGCGCAGGCTCGGCTCATAAAGCTGCAGCGCTTTCGAGATGCCGTGCTTCACAGCACCCGCTTGCCCCGAGAGACCGCCACCTTTCACGGTGGCCATCACGTCGAACTCACCCTCGACACCGGCAACGGTGAAAGGCTGGCGCAGGATCATCTGCAGCACGGGCCGCGCGAAATAGGCGTCCATATCCTTGCCGTTCACAGTCACCTTACCCGACCCGGGCTTGATCCAGACGCGGGCGACCGCATCCTTCCGCTTGCCGGTGGCGTAAGACCGACCCAGCTCATCCCGAACCGGTTCGCGCGGGGTCATCGTCTCGGCCACAACAGCGGCGTCATCCCCGCCTGCGACGGCGTTCAGCTCGTCGAGCGATTTGATTTCTTCAGCCATCTGTCTCAGCTCCGCGTATTCTTGGAATTCATCGACTTCACGTCGACCACTTGCGGGTCCTGCGCCTCATGCGGGTGTTCCGCGCCGGCATAGACCCGCAGGTTCGTCATCTGCTTCCGGCTCAGCTTGTTGCCCGGCAGCATCCGCTTCACGGCCTGCATCACCACACGCTCGGGATGCGCGCCTTCGAGGATCTGACCCGTTGTCCGGCTCTTGATCCCACCGGGATAGCCCGTGTGCCAGTAATTCGGCTTGTCGCGCTTGTTGCCGGTCAGCTGAACCTTGTCGGCGTTGATGATGATGACGTTGTCACCCATGTCCATATGGGGCGTATAGCTCGGCTTGTGCTTGCCGCGCAGGCGGGTGGCGACGATCGCGGCAAGACGGCCCAGAACCACGCCCTCGGCGTCGATCAGGATCCACTTCTTGTCGATATCCGCCGGTGTTGCGGTAAAGGTTTTCATGTCAGTCCTCGTGGCTAATCCGGTGTCTGGCGCAAGCGCCGCCGGGATTGCGCCGTTCTAAGGACTCCGCCGACCCAGTCAAGCACAGTATTCCTAAATTATTACAGCAAAATCATGCGCTTAAAAATAAGGTATCTTTATACCCCAGTCTGTGATCCCAATCGCTGGCCAACAAATGACCCCCATTCCTCACAATCTGCGCCAAAAATTGGCCGCAATCCCCTCCTACGCGTAACCCATCGTTAAGGTTTCGGGAGTGTAAAGGCACGAACGAGGCCGAACCGGCCGCGTATCAGGCCAAACAGTAACAAGTGCATGGAGTAGAAAATGATCCGCACATTCCTCATCCTTGCCCTCGCCTTCGGCATGGGCCTTGCTGCCACCGTCTTTCTGCTGTTCGAAAACCCCGGCCTGATCGTCGGCTTTGGCATCATCTGCGCATTCATCTGCACCATCATCGCCCTGGCCACGCGCAACCGCGACCAGGACGTGGCCGAAGGCTAGAGCCACATGCGCGGCTGATCCATCCGGGCATCCGCGTATTTCCGTAAGAAATCCCGATCTTTCGTCGGCCGGTCCGTGCTTGCGCGGTGCCGGCCGTCCTGCGTTGACAGCAGCCGCGCCCAAAACCCCCGGCGCGCGGCGTGTGATGTCTTGCTCTGTTTCATCTGAATGCTCCTTGGCTATGATGTGCCCAGGATCATCCGGGGACAGCAAAGGGGGCTATCAGGCATTTGTCTCGAACCAGCCCGCATACTGTCCCGCCGGTGTGGGACATTGGTCCCGATGGGGGAAAGCACATGCGCACCGTGCGCTACACCAAGGCCAAAGACGGCACCTCGCTCGCCTGGGCGCGGGGCGGCAGGGGCCCGCCGTTGGTCAAACCCGCCACCTGGCTCACCCACCTCGAATACGACGATGTCAGCCCGATCTGGTCCCACTGGATCCGCTATTTCGAAGACCACTTCGACTAACTGCGCTACGACGAACGCGGCTGCGGCCTCTCTGAAAAAGGCCCCGAAACGCCCGACCTCGAGACCTGGGTCGCTGACCTCGAATGCGTGATCGATGCATCCGGCATCGACGCGCCTTTCGCCCTTCTCGGCATCTCCCAAGGTGCCTCCACCGCGATCACCTACACCATCCGCCACCCACACCGGGTTTCGCACCTCATCCTCTTCGGCGGCTTCGCCCGTGGCAGCACGCGTAGGGGCGATCCCGAAGCAGCCGCCCTCTACCGCGCCGTGGTCGAGGTTTTTCGACACGGCCTCAACAACCCCAACCCCACCTTCCAGGATGTCTTCACCACCCGCTTCATCCCCGATGCCAGCCCCGAACACCGGCAATGGTTCAACGAGCTGTGCCAGAAATCCACCGACGCCGAGGTGGGCGCCAACCTCCTCCTCGCACGCAGCGAGATCGACGTCTCGGATCTTCTGCCTCAAGTCACGGTCCCAACGCTTGTGATGCATGTCGAAGGCGACCAGGCCCAACCCATTGCCGAGGCCAAACTGATGGCCCGCAACATCCCCGGCGCCGAATTCACAGCCCTGCCCGGCAACAACCACATCCTGCAACCGTCCGAACCCGGGTGGGCCATCTTCCGCGATCGGTTGGAAACCTTCCTTGGCACTGCAAAGCCCAAGCTCGACGCCACCCTGACCGACCGCGAAAGCGCGATCCTTGCCCTCATCTGTGAGGCCAAGAGCAACAAGGTGATCGCCTATGAGCTGGGCATCAGCGAAAAGACCGTGCGCAACCACGCCACGCATATCTTTGAAAAACTCGGCGTCAGCTCGCGACAAGAGGCGATCCTCGCCGGCAAGCGAACCTAACCCGCAGGCGGGATTGAATAGGTCATACTGGCCCGCGCCACCACGGCCTCCGACCCGTCCGACCGGATCAGCACATCCCCCACCGCCAGCACCCGGCCCAGCTTCAAAAGCCGGCACTCCGCGATCAGGTCGCGCCCCGCGACCGGCTTGCGCATGAAATCCATCGAACAATTCGTCGTCACCGCCAGCCCCTGCGGCCCGATCATCGACAACACCGCCAGATAAACGCTCACATCCGCCAGCGCGAACATCGTCGGCCCCGACACAGTGCCGCCCGGGCGCAGATGCGCCTCTGTCACATGGCACCGCACCCCGATCTCCATCTCCGCCACATGTTCGATGGTGAACATCTCGCCCACTTGCGGAAAATCGCTCTCCAGAAAGGCGGCCAGCGCCTCTGCATCCATTTTCAACGCCATTCTCTTCCCCCGATCTTCCCCGCGCCGTAGACTTGGCGCGAGACATGAGGGAGAGCAAGATGACAAACGTACTGCGCAAAGACGTAGGGGCCGTCGCCCGGCTGACGCTCAATCGCCCAAAGGCGCTGAACGCGCTGAGCGAGGCGATGCTGACCGATCTTCAGACCGCGCTGAACGATCTTGCCGACGACCCCGCCATCCGGGTCATCGTTATTGCCGCCGAAGGCCGCGCCTTTTGCGCGGGCCATGACCTGCGCGAGATGACCGAAGCGCGGGCCGAGCCCGACGGTGGCGCCAAGCGCTTTGCTGAACTCTTCGACGCCTGCGCACGCCTCATGCAGACACTCCCCACCCTGCCCCAGCCAGTGATCGCCGAAGTGGGTGGCCTCGCCACCGCCGCCGGATGCCAGCTTGTCGCCTCCTGCGACATGGCCGTCGCTACCGATGAAGCGCGCTTTGGCGTGAACGGCGTCAATATCGGCCTGTTCTGTTCCACTCCCATGGTCGCCCTCTCCCGCAACATCCCCCGCAAACAAGCCTTCGAAATGCTCACCACTGGCAGCTTCATCGACGCCCAGCGCGCCTGCGACTTGGGCCTTGTTAACCACGTCGTGCGCGCCGAACATCTGACGGAGGAGACGATGTTCCTTGCCAACACCATCGCCAACAAACTGGGGTCCGCCGTCCGCATCGGCAAGCGCGCCTTCTACGATCAACTTCAGATGCCGCTGGACGAGGCCTATCGTTTTACCGGCGAGGTGATGGTGGCGAACATGCTCGACCAAGACACCAGCGAAGGCATCTCCGCCTTTCTCGAAAAACGGAAACCGGAATGGACGCAGTAGCCGAAGTCGAAGCACATATCGCCGCCACCCCAGACCCCGCGCGCCGCGCCGAAGCGGAGGCGCTGGATGCGATCTTTCGCGAGGTCACAGGCTTCCGGCCCCGCCTTTGGTCGGGGCGCATGATCGGCTATGGGTCCTACGACTACACCTACGCCAGCGGTCGGTCGGGCACCTGGCTCGCCACAGGCTTCGCCGTGGGGAAGCGGAACGTGACGGTCTATATCCTGCCGGGCTACACCGAGTTCCCACAGATCATGGAGAGGCTGGGCAAGTACAAGAAAGGCAACGCTTGCCTCTATCTCACCCGGCTGGAGAACGCCGATCAAACCGCCCTGCGCGATCTGATCCGCGCGGGGTTGGAGGATTTGGGACAGACGTGGGAGGTGCAGGCGACCTGACGCCTTTTACAAACGGCTCAGGTAGTACCTGTATTCCACCGGCGTGATCATCCCGGTCAGCGTCTGGATCTCATCCTGTTTGACCGCTGCAAAGACGCTCCGAAATTCCGCACCAAAGATCTCTTCGGCGACATCCGACACAACGAACCGCTCCACTGCATCGAACCAGTCGTGCCCCAACGGCTGCGCCGGCACCGCCTCGGGGTGGTCAATCGGCAAAGGCACCTCCGCCTTCGTATCCAGCCCATGCAGGATCCCACCAAGGATCGCCGTCAGCACAAGATAGGGGTTCACATCCGCCCCGCTGATCCGATGCTCCAGCCGCGCGGCAGGCCCGGTGATCTGCGGCAACCGGATCCCCGCCGCGCGGTTGTCCATCCCCCAATCGGGGCTGGAAGGCGCGAAACTCTTTCGCTGGAACCGCCTGTACGAGTTCATATGCGGCGCAAAGATCGCCTGCAGATCCGCCATCGTGTCCAGCACGCCGCCCACCGCATGGCGCAACGTGTCAGAAACCCCCTCGCCTTCAGGCGTGAAGATATTCGCCCCACTCTCATCCAGCACCGAACAGTGCGCGTGCATTCCGTTCCCAGGTGCCTCGGCATAGGGCTTGGCCATGAACGTGGCCTCCATCCCATGCCGCGACACGACCCCGCGCACCAGCCTTCGGAACAGCAGCGCGGTCTCGGCGGCAAAGAGCACATCGTCGGTATGGTGAAAATTCACCTCGAACTGCCCCGGCCCGTATTCCGCGATCAGCGTATCGGTCTGAAGCCCCTGCACCCGGCAGGCCGCGAGGATCTCGGTCAGGATCGCCTCCTGCCGCGACACAACTTCCAGGTCGTAGTTCTGCGCGGGAGGTGTCCGCTTCGGCGGCCTTGGCGCATCATCGCCCTTCTCACGCGGCCGCAGGATGTAGAACTCAAGCTCGGTCGCCACTACAGGCCGCCAGCCCCGCGCCGCATAACGCTCCAACATCCGCCTTAAAATCTCACGCGAGGATATCGGGCTCGGCTCCCCCTCAGGCGTCAGCATCTCCACCTGCACCTGCGCGACGTTTCCTGGCATCCACGGCACGGGCCGCAGCGTCCCTGGCACGCCCACGAGCACCCCATCGGGATCGCCCACGACAATCCCCAAGCCCGACGCCTCCACCTCATTGCCCATGATCGCGGGCGCGTAGGTCGAGTACGGCAACCGCACCGCCCCCGCCTCCAGCTTGCCGAACGCATCGCCGGGCAGCCACTTGCCCCGCCACACCGCGTTCAGATCGCACAGCATCAATTCAACCCGCTCGGGCTGACCGTGCCTGGCGCAGTATTCGGCGTATTCGTCCTTCATGCGGCCTGCTCCGCCAACCTCTCATCGCGCCGTTGCTGCGCGATCCGGTGCTTGCTGGCGAGCGAGGCGGAGATCACCCCGATGGTCACCAGCGCGATGAGGATCGTCGACAGCGCATTGATCTCGGGACTGACCCCCAGCCGCACAGAGGAGAAGATCTTGATCGGCAGCGTCGTGGCCGAAGGCCCCGCGGTGAAGGAAGCAATCACCAGATCATCCAGCGACAGAGTAAACGCCAAGAGCCACCCCGCAATCACCGCAGGCGCGATCAGGGGCAAGGTCACAGACCGGAACGCATCGAAGGGCGTACAGCCAAGGTCCAGCGCGGCCTCCTCCAGCGAGCGATCAAAGCTCACCAGCCGCGACGACACCACGACCGAGACGAAGCACATCGAAAACGTCGTATGCGCGAGGATGATCGTGAAGATTCCCCGATCCAACCCGATGGAGATGAACAGGAGAAGCAACGAAAGCCCCGTAATCACCTCCGGCATCACCAAGGGCGCATAGATCATGCCCGAGAACAGCGTGCGCCCGTAAAACCGCCCCCCACGCACCAGCACATAGGCCGCCATCGTCCCCAACACCGTCGCGATGGTCGAGGAGAACACCGCGACCCGCAGCGTCACCCAGGCGGCGTCGAGGAAGGATTCGTCCCTCATCAACTCGCCATACCATTTGGTTGAGAACCCGGCCCAGACGGTGACAAGGCGGCTCTCGTTGAAGCTGTAGACGATCAGAATGACCATCGGGATATAGAGAAACGCAAACCCCAGCGCCAGCGATGTGGCATTGAACCAGGAAAACCGTCTCATGCGTCGGCCTCCTGTTCCTTTTGCTGGTTGCGCTGGAACAGGACGATCGGGATCACCAGGATCAACAACAGGATGATCGCCACGGCGGATGCAACGGGCCAGTCCCGGTTTGAGAAGAATTCTTCCCACAGCACCTTGCCGATCATCAGCGTGCCGGACCCACCCAGAAGCGAGGGGATCACGAATTCGCCAATGGCAGGGATGAAGACCAGAAAACACCCCGCGATGATGCCGGATCGCGACAATGGCACAGTGACCAGCCAGAAGGCCGAGGTGCGGCTGCATCCCAGATCCTCTGCCGCTTCCAAAAGCGAGTCGTCCATCCGCTCCAACGCGGCATAGATCGGCAGGATCATGAAGGGCAGATAGGTGTACACGATCCCGATATAGACGGCGGTCGAGGTGTTCATGATCTGCAGCGGATCGGCGATGATCCCGGTCCAGAGCAGGAACTGATTGAGATAGCCCTCAGTGCTGAGGATCCCGATCCAAGCATAGACGCGGATCAGAAAGCTCGTCCAGAACGGCAGGATCACCAGCATCATCAGCATCGGCCGCCATTCGGGCGCCGCGCGGGCCATGCCGTAGGCGATTGGATAGCCAACGAGAAGGGCCAGGAAGGTCGACACCAACGCGATCTGAAGCGAGCTGAGATATGCCTTCCAGTAGAGGTCATCCTCCGTCAGGAAAATGTAGTTGTCCCAATCGAGCTGACTGAGAAACGTGGTGAAACCGGCCCAGCCTTCGGACAGATCTAGCGTCGGCGTATAGGGCGGGATCGCCAGGGCGATGTCCGACAGCGAGATCTTGAAGATGATCCCGAAGGGCACAAGAAACAGCAGCAAAAGCCACAGATACGGAACCCCGATCAGGGTGCGGCGCGCGACGCTCATCTAGGACGCCAGGATGAGGCCGGCGGTGTCCGACCAGGACAGATACACCTCATCCTCCCAGGTAAATGTCCGGCGTGACAGCCGCCGATTATTCGCCGTCTGCGCCTTGATGATCTGCCCGCCGGGCAACATCACGTGATAGGTCGAGATGTTGCCGAGATAGGCGATGTCATGCACCCGGCCCTGTACGACGTTGTTGCGGTCGGTGGGCCGCTCGGCGGAAATCGCCACCTTCTCGGGCCGGATGGCAAACACCGCGCTGCCCCCGCCCAGCCCCGCGCCCGGTGTCCCGATGATCTCAGGCTGCCCCTCGGCCCAGACCAGCGTCGCCGACTCCGCATCCTTCACCGTCGCCCGCCCCTCGATCAGGTTCACGTCGCCGATGAAATCGGCCACGTAGGACGAGTTCGGGCTCTCATATATCCGGTCCGGCGGGTCGACCTGTATGATCTTGCCATTGTCCATCACCGCCACGCGCGAGGCGACCGTCATCGCCTCTTCCTGATCGTGGGTGACGATCACAAACGTCGTCTCGGTCTTTTCCTGAATATCCATCAGCTCAAACTGCGTTTCTTGCCGCAGTTTTTTGTCGAGCGCGCCCAAGGGTTCATCGAGCAACAACAGCTTCGGCGCTTTCGCGAGTGCCCGCGCCAAGGCCACCCGCTGCCGCTGCCCACCCGAGATCTGATGCGGCTTACGTTTAGCGAACTTCTCCAGCCGCGTCAGCCGCAGCATCTCCCCCACACGCTCCGGGATCTGCTCCTTTGGCATATTCGAGCGTTTGAGCCCAAAGGCGATGTTGTCCCAGAGCGACAGATGCGGAAACAGTGCATAGGACTGAAACATCATGTTCACCTCGCGCCGGTTCGGCGGAATGCCCGCCATGTCCTGCCCGCCAATAGTGATCGTGCCTGCGCTCGTGCTCTCAAACCCTGCCAGCATCCGCATCAGCGTGGTCTTGCCGCAGCCCGAGGGGCCAAGCAGCGCAAAGAACTCCTTTCGGTAGATCGACAGGTCGATGTCGTCGATGGCGACAAACTCCCCGAAGCGCTTGGTTACCCCGTCGAACCGGATCAGCGGCACCTCATCCGGATCTGTCCAGGGGGCGAACTCAACAGGCTGGGCGGAGACGTTCATGGGCTATCCTTAACACGCAAAACGCCGTGCCCGCGGGATCCCGGGCACGGCGCAAAAGGTCTTCTTGGCGGAAATCGGATCAGGTCCCCGACTTCACCCGCGTCCACATCCGCGTCACCACCCGCTGCACATTCGGCGGATAGGGGCGCGTGGTGTAGAGGTTTTCCAGCGTCGACTCATCGGGATAGATCGCCGGGTCGCCGATCACGTCTTCCAACAGGAACGGTTTCGACGCCTCGTTGCCATTGGCGTAATAGACGTAGTTCGACGCCGTCGCCATGTTCTGCGCATCCATAATGAAGTTCAGGAACTGATGCGCGCCCTCGGGGTTCGGCGCATCCGCCGGGATCGCCATCTGGTCAAACCACATCAGCGCCCCTTCCGACGGGGCGTTATAGACGATCTCAACCCCGTTATCGGCCTCCGCCGCCCGGTCCCGCGCCTGAAGCACATCGCCGGACCAGCCGAAGGCCACGCAGATATCGCCATTGGCCAGCGCGTTGATGTATTCCGAGCTGTGGAAGTTCTGAACGTAGGGCCGCACCGCTGCCAGCACGGCCTCGGCCTTCTCGATCACGTCAGGCTCATGGCTGTCAGGATCTTCGCCTAGATAGGCCAGCGCGGCCGGGATCATCTCCGCCGGCGCGTCGAGGAAATGCACACCGCACTCGGCGAGCTTTTCCATGTTCTCGGGGTTGAAGATCAGCTCCAGCGATCCGATGGGGGCATCTTCGCCCAGAATCTCGGTCACTTCGCCCACATTGGCGCCGATGCCCGTCGTGCCCCACATGTAGTTGATGGAATAGACGTTGCCGGGGTCGTACTGGGCGGTGCGATCCTTGATCACGTCCCACAGGTTTCCGGCATTGGGCAGCTTGTCGTAATCAAGCTCCTGGAACGCACCGGCAGCAATCTGACGCTGCAGGAACGTGCCCGAGGGCACAACGACGTCATAGCCCGAGCCACCGGCCAAAAGCCGCGTCTCCAGCAGTTCGTTTGAGTCAAAGACGTCATAGACAAGGTCGAGCCCCGTCTCTTCCTCAAACTTCGTCAGCAGGTCTTCGTCGATATAGTCCGACCAGTTGTAGACACGCACTTCCTCAGCCGTGGCGGCCAGTGCGATGAGCGACGCACCCGCGGCCAGGGCGGCAATCTTCGTCATCATTTCAAACTTCTCCCCATGGATCGTCGTTTTGTAAGCCGACCCCGCGATTCGCGCGGGCCTTGTGGATAGATTGCCCGATAAGCGAAGCGGCTGGAATAGTACCCCACCATTCGAGCGCCTGACAAACGTGCATTCGCCGCATACAGAGGCAATTCGAAAACCTTTCGACGGGCTCGGTTGGATTTGACAGGTCCGCCTATTCCCGCATAGTCCCCCGGTTCGCCCTGCACCCAAGGATCTGCGCCGATGAACATCATCACCAACCACCTGCCCACGGCCGAGCTTCAGGCGCTGGACGCCGCGCATCACATGCACCCCTTCTCGCAAAACGCCGAGTTCGAGACCAAGGGCGCCCGCGTCATCACCCGCGCCGAAGGGGTGGAACTGATCGACAGCGACGGCAACCGCATACTCGACGCCATGGCGGGGCTCTGGTGCGTGAACATCGGCTATGGCCGCGATGAGTTGGCCGAGGTGGCCGCGCGCCAAATGCAGGAACTTCCTTATTACAACACCTTCTTCAAAACGACCCACGTTCCCGCAATCGCGCTCGCCAAGAAAATCGCCGAACTCGCCCCCGGCGACCTCAACCACATCTTCTTCGCCGCCGGTGGGTCCGAGGCCAATGACACTAATATCCGCCTTGTCCGCCACTATTGGGCACTGAAGGGCAAGCCCGAGAAATCCATCATCATCAGCCGCAAGAACGGCTACCACGGCTCCTCTGTCGGTTCCGCCTCCCTCGGCGGGATGGCGGCCATGCACGCTCAAGGCGGCATTCCAATCCCGGACGTGCATCATATCAATGAGCCTAACTGGTGGACCGAGGGCGGAGACATGAGCCCCGAAGAGTTCGGCCTCGCCCGCGCCCGCGAATTGGAAGCCGCCATCGAGCACTATGGTGAGGATCGCATTGCCGCTTTCATCGCGGAACCCGTCCAAGGCGCAGGCGGCGTCATCGTCGCGCCCGACACCTACTGGCCCGAGATCCAGCGGATCTGCGACCGGCACGAGATCCTCCTGATCGCAGACGAAGTGATCTGCGGCTTTGGGCGCACCGGCAACTGGTTCGGATCACAGACGCTCAACATCCGCCCCGATATCATGACGGTGGCCAAGGGCATCAGCTCCGGCTACGCCCCCATCGGCGGCTCGATCCTGTCCGATGAAGTCGCCAGCACCATTGCCTCCGACGAATTCAACCACGGCTACACCTATTCAGGCCACCCCGTCGCCGCCGCGGTGGCGCTCGAGAACATCCGCATCCTCGAAGAAGAAAAAATCATCGGCCATGTCCGCGACACCGCCGCCCCCTACCTGAAGGAGAAGTGGGAAGCGATGGTCGACCACCCTCTAATCGGTGAGGCCAGGATCGTCGGCATGATGGGCTCGCTCGCCATGACCCCAGATAAAGCGAGCCGCGCCGCCTTCGCCGCGCCCAAGGGCACCGTGGGCCTGATCGCGCGCGATCGCTGTTTCGCCAACAACCTGGTGATGCGGCATGTGGGCGACCGGATGATCATCTCACCTCCGCTCATCATCACGCCTGACCAGATCGACACGCTGATCGAACGGGCCACCAAGGCGCTGGATGAGACCCATGCCATCCTCAAACGCGACGGCCTCCTGACCGCGGCCTGATGGACCTGCTCACGGCGAACGACCGGCCGGGCGAATACCCGCCCTCTTTCTACGCCGACCGCGCCACCCACCTGCCCCGTTTCGCGCCCGCAAAGGGCGCGCTCACCTGCGACGTCGCCATCGTAGGTGCGGGCTTCACCGGCCTCTCTGCGGCCTGGCACCTCGCCCAGCGCGGCTATGATGTGGTCGTCCTCGAGGCCTCCCGCGTCGGCTTCGGCGCCTCTGGGCGGAACGGCGGCCAGGTCGGTCAGGGCCAACGCCGCGATCAGGACGAACTCGAAACCATAGTCGGCCAAGACCACGCCCGCGCCCTCTGGACCATCGCAACCCAGGCCGTCGACCTCGTCCGCACCATTGCCGACCGCCCCGAGGTTCACACCACCTTCCACCCCGGCATCATCCACGCCGCCCACCGCGCGCGGTACGTGCCCGACGAACACGCCTATGTCGCGAAGCTGAACGAGGAATACGGATATGACCGAATCCGCAAACTCGACCGCGACGAACTTCGCGCGATGGTCAACTCCCCCGCCTATCACGGCGGCGCCATCGATATGGGCGCGGGCCACATCGACCCGCTGGAACTGGCCCTGGGCCTCGCCCGCCTCGCCACCGCCGCCGGCGCGCGCATCCATGAGGCCTCGAAAGCCACCGCGATCACCCACGGCGCAAGGGTCCGCATAGACACCGACGCCGCCACGATCACCGCCGATCACGCCATCCTTGCCTGCAATGGCTATCTCGGCACGCTCGACCCTGGCGTCGCCGCCCATGTCATGCCGATCAACAACTTCATCGTCGCCACCGAACCCATGGACCCCGCCGCGCAAGAGGCGATCATCCGGGGAAATCACGCCGTCGCCGACAGCAAGTTCGTGGTGAACTACTTCCGCTTCTCCGACGACCATCGCCTGCTTTTCGGTGGATCGGAAAGCTACAGCTACCGCTTCCCCCGCGACATCGCCGCCGCCGTCCGCCGCCCGCTGGCGCAGATCTTCCCACAACTGGCCCGCGTGCCCATTACCCACGCCTGGGGCGGAACCCTCGCAATCACGATGAACCGCATGCCCCATTTCGCTCGCGTAGCCCCCAATGTGCTCAGCCTCTCGGGCTACTCCGGCCACGGCGTCGCGCTGGCCACCTTGGGCGGTCAGATCGCGGCTGAGACCATCGCGGGGCAAGCCGAACGCTTCCACACAATGGCCACCGTCCCCACCCCGCGCTTTCCCGGCGGCACGCTCATGCGCTGGCCGCTGCTGGTGCTGGCGATGGTCTGGTATGGGCTGCGGGACAGGCTCTAGCGCTCGTCAACCCGCAACTGCGCCCTACCTCATCCTTATGCGCAATGTCGTCCTCGCCCTGATCCTCCTCGCCGCCCCTACACACGCATGGGAGTTTTCGCCAGACCCCATCTGCACCCTAAGCCACGCCACCGAAGAGACGGATGTCGCCGTCACCTACAACCCCGCGAGTCAGGAATACGCGATTACCCTGACCCGCGCAGAAACCCCATGGCCCATCGGGGTCATCTTCGAGATCAGGTTCAACGGCCCGCGCGGCCTCACCATCTCGACCACCCGGCATGAGGTGAGCGCAGATGGTCGCGCCCTGACCGTGCGGGACCGGGGCTTTGGCAATGTGCTGAATGGTATCGAATTCAATACAACAGCCACCGCCATCGTCAACGGCCCGGTCGTCAGCATCCCTCTCGCTGGCGCGGCACCCGAGGTGCAAAAGTTCCGCGCCTGCGCCGAAGCTCTGACCGCGTAAACCCAGCCTGTCATCGTCCCAATGCTGCGCGCATGCCGCATGGCATGGCGCAATTCGAGCAAGTCCATGCCCCACCGCCGGACCCAATGCTCGGGAGTGCGATGGGCAACGCGTACGTGCAGGCGCGGCATCGATCATTTACGGAGTGCTAGGGTCAGGCGCGCGAGCCAACACACCCGATGCATCAGGGCACCACAGCCCACGCCTTAGCAATTCCCCTGCAATTCCAAAAATTTGCCGGAAATTCGAGACAACTTGAGCAGGTAACGATTTCTATCTGAGTAGTGTGCCCATGACCAAAGCCGGTCTCCGCCTGTTGGCGACCCTCCTTGCCCTGTCGGCCCCCGCGGCAGCAGCCGAATTGCACGAACCAATCGCACCGCGTGCCTCCCTGGGCGCTGTGACGCTCGTACTGGATGGCGACCTGATCCTTGCCCATAACGAGCGTGAGGCGTTTACCAACCACGCTGGTACCGCGGTGGACCGCGCCTCATCGTTCAACGAAACCTTCCTTTTGCGCCCAAGCCTCCGCTTTGGCACAATTGGCCAAGGCAGCTGGGCCGCTGCAAAAGCAGAGTTGGGCAGCGGCAACCGACGGCGCCTGGATCACCAGGATTACGGCCCCGCCTCAGGTTTTGCCGTAACGGCCGGGCACAACGGCGCGTGGGTTGCTGTTGGCAACGGCTACACCAATGACCCGCTCGACCAAGATATCGCACAGGCCTATCTGTCGGCCTTCGGGCCAAGCTATCTCGACGGCACCTATGCGGTCGGACGTAGGTCCGACGATCTGAACATCGAATTTCTGGATGCGGGATATCTGTGGTCGACAATGGTCGCCCAGATCCAGGACGACGACTATGCGCGTATCGGGCTGACGGCCCCCGCTGTGGGGCACGGCACGTTCTCAGCCGGCTACCGCAGCAGCTTCGGAAATCTGCGGTTTCTGACCGACTCCAAGGGAGTAGCACAAGAGGTTTCCTTCGCGCGTCGGTTTGATCGGGGCCAGATCCAGTTTGTTGCGGCTCAGGTGGGCGGGATCGACGATCGGTGGGGCAATCCGATCTCAGATCGTTATTACGGCATCACGGGCGGCCTTAGCTTGTCGCCGCGCTGGACGCTGGGGGCACGTCATTTCACGACGGACAGCGACGTCCGTGCCAATAGTGGCTGGGGCGACGGATCGAACCAAACCATCGTCATGACATCCTATGAGGCCGCACCGGGTCAGCATATTTGGGGCCGCATCACACGCACCAACCGCGCCGCAACCAACGCGGCACTGACGGTTGTGGAGAACTTGCGACAGGAGCAACTGATCGTGGGCTACAGTGGCCAGCTGTCGAACAACCTCGCCGCTGGCGTCTCAGTTTCGCAATCGCAAAACAGCTCGCCCGAGCGTGGCACCAGCGACCGGTTCAGCACTGTCAGCGCCTTCATTTCGGCCAAGTGGTAGGCTCGCGCGCCTACCACCCTTCGGTCCCGGGCCCCCCTTTGATGATGCCGTCGAGATTGGGCGTGACCCAGCCACCATAAAAGCTTCCCGGTTGCGGCAGCACCTTTGTGTCGCCCACATAGCAGGCCTCAACCAGCGCGGCGTAAAAGGCAAAATACCCTGCAATCGACGCAAACCGCGGCGTGGGCGTGGCATAGCTCCAAACGGCGCGATCGGCCCGCTGCCCGGAGTGTTCAATCGTCCAGTATTGCGCCCGCCCCTTCCACTCACAAAAACTCCCGCCGCCAGCGGACGTTAACAGATCCGTGCGCACATCTTCTGGAGGCAGGTAGTAGGTTGGCGCATGGTGCGTCTCCAGCACACGGTAGCCCGCCACTGTGTCAGCCACGGTCTGGCCCGCAAACAGCACGCGCAGGCGCTGGGGCACCGGCTCAAGCGCGGGCGGGCGGGAATAGTCCTGAACGTTTTCGGGTATAAGGTCCGTCATACCTCACCGAGCTAGCGCAACACATGAACCCCGCAATGGGCATGGCGCACAACACGCGCCGCCGTCGACCCCAGGAAGTAATCCTGCAATCCCGGTTGGTGCGACGCGATCACGATGCAGTCCATGCTGTTGGTATCCGCGTATTCCAAGATCGTACGTCCGGCATGCCCGGACACCACATCGATTTTCAGATCATCGGCCTGAACGATCTCTTTCAAGGCGTTGCGCATTTCCTGCTTGTTGTGCTCAATCTGGCCTTCAGGCAACTCGCTCATGATAAAGCTCGGCACGGCCTCCATCACGGTCAGCACGTTGATCTCACCATCCTCGGCCAGCAGCTTGCGCGCGATACTGATCTGGGCCGCCGTGTTTGGACTATGGTCAACCGCAATGGCCACCAGAATTTTGTTATACATGTCAAAGCCTCCGTTTGCGCAATCCTAGGGCGCACCCGCGGCAGGGCCCTTGACCTGTGTCAGATCAAACCACCTGATACATGCACACCACGCCAGGAGGTGAGATGCCCGAAAAATCACCCATTCGCCCGACCAACGATGAGGCCCGCACGCTGGCCCGAACGCTGATCGACGCGGCCCGCTTTGCCGCGCTGGGCGTGCTGGACCCGGGCAGTCAGACCCCGATGGTCACCCGCATCGCCATGGCGACCACCCCAGAAGGCGCGCCGCTCACACTGGTGTCGGACCTGTCGCATCACACCACAGCCTTGGTGGCCGATCCAAGATGCTCGATCCTGGTGGGCGAACCCGGCGACAAGGGTGATGCCCTCACCTACCCGCGCCTCACCCTGCAATGCCGCGCTCAGTTCATCAGGCACGGCACACCAGAGCATCCTACCCTCAGGGCGCACTATCTGGGCCTTCACCCCAAGGCAAAGCTCTACATCGACTTCGCCGATTTCTCTTTCGCGGTGTTCGCCGTTTCCGCCGCCCACCTGAACGGCGGCTTTGGTAAGGCCTTCATCCTCACGCCCGAGGATCTGGGCCTTGATCAAGCCCCCAGCGGCGGGGCCTGAAGAAACCGCACGCCGTTGATCTGCCACGCGCCGCCCGCTTCGATCATCTGATATTCCAACAAATGGGGCACGCCGTCCTGATCGGTGACCAGCACTTTTTGATACTGAAACGGGCCCTGCTGCTTGAGGTCCAGATACTCGACGGAAGACGGCCGCCAGACCATCGGATAGCCCTGCCGCACCATTGTGCCAAAGTTGTCAGGCGTCCCAAAGAACCGCTTGATCGAGGGCGAGGCGTAGGTGAACGCGGTTGCGAAATCATCCTGGAGGAACGCATCGATCTGGCTTTGGATCACGCCCTCGATCGCGGTGTTCCTGTCCTGGGCCACCGCCGCTGACACTCCGAAGACAAAAATCAAAGACAACAGTATTGCGCGCATCTGCCCTGCCTCATCAATTTCAATGAGTTTGAGGTAGGTCCCCGGCAATACCGGTCAATCGCCGCCCAGCTTCCCCGCCAGCCCACGCTCGATCAGCGCCACGCTTTCATCCACACCATAAAGCGCGATGAAGCCACCGAAGCGCGGCCCCTGGCTTGCACCTAACAGCACCTCGTAAAGCGCCTTGAACCAGTCGCGCAGCGGCTCAAACCCGTGCTCTTTGCCCACGGCAAAGACCATCGACTGCAACTCCTCTGCATCCGTCCCACCGTCCCAGGCCTTCAGCCTCGCCAGCAAATCTTCCATCGCCGCCCGCTCATGATCCTCAGGCGCGCGGTACACCTTCCCGGGCTTCACGAAGTCATTGTAATAGCGCACGGCAAAGCCTGCGGCCTCATCCAGATGCGGATGCGTCTCGGGCCCCGTCTCCGGCGCATAGCGGCGGATAAAGCCCCACATCGTCTCACGATCCTCGGCGCCTGACACGCTGGCAAGGTTCAGAAGCATCGCAAAGGGCACCACCATGTCCGATGCCGGCACATTGTGGCCGTGGATATGATACACTGGATTGTTCAGCTTCTGCGCCGCATCCTGCCCCGGATAAGCGCGCAACTGCTGATGATACTCATCCACCGCCTTCGGGATCACATCGAAGTAAAGCCGCTTCGCCGTCTTGGGCTTTTGATACATGAAGTACTGCAGGCTCTCTGGCGCGGCATAGGTCAGCCATTCCTCCATCGACAGCCCGTTGCCCTTGGATTTCGAGATCTTCTGCCCCTGTTCATCATTGAACAGTTCATAGGTCAGCGTCTCGGGCGGCGCCTTGCCCAGCGCGCGGCAGATCTTGGTGGCCTGCGTCACGCTGTCGATCAGATCTTTACCCGACATCTCGTAATCCACACCCAACGCTGCCCAGCGCATCGCCCAGTCAGGCTTCCACTGCATCTTGACGTTGCCGCCCGTGACCGGGATCTCCACCCGCTCGCCGTCTGGCTCTTCATAGACAATGGTGCCCGTCGCGGGGTTCCGTTCTAGCGTCGGTACCTGCAACACATGCCCCGTCTTGGGGCTAATCGGCAGAAACGGCGAATAGGTCGCCCGCCGCTCCGGCCCCAGGGTGGGCAGCATGATCTCCATGATCTTGTCGAACCGCTCCAACGCCACCATCAGCATCTCATCGAACCGACCGGAGCGGTAGTATTCGGTCGACGACGCAAATTCGTATTCGAAGCCATAGCTGTCGAGAAACGCATTCAGCCGCGCGTTGTTATGCGCGCCGAAACTGTCATGCGTCCCGAACGGATCGCGCACCTTCGTCAGCGGCAGATGCAGGTCTTCAGTCATCGCCTCCTGATTGGGCACATTCCCCGGAACCTTCCGCAGCCCGTCCATATCATCGGAAAAACAAATGAGCTTCGTCGGGATGTCCGATATCACCTCGAACGCCCGGCGCACCATCGTCGTCCGCGCCACTTCGCCGAACGTCCCGATATGAGGCAGCCCTGACGGACCATACCCCGTCTCAAACAGCACATACCCCTTCTCAGGCGCCGCTTTGGCATAGCGTTTGGCGATCCGGCGCGCCTCTTCAAACGGCCAAGCTTTCGAGTTCAGGGCGGCATCGCGCAGGTCAGACATGGTGATATTCCCGGATCGCCGCGGCACTCTGCCCGGCAGGCCCCGCTACCTATTGCCGGGGGCCGTCCGGGTCAATATTCTGACCGCTGCAAACCTTCAAAGGACGCCCCGCTTGAACTCCATCCCCCACGCGCTGACCCCGCAAGACAGTCTTGTGGCCGTCATGATTGCCGTATCGGCCTCGGACGAAACCATCCGCACGGCCGAGCTTTTGGCGATTGAGCGTACCGTCAACCACCTACCGATCTTCGCCGAATACGATCTCGACCGGATCGCCACAGTCTCGCAAACCGTGTTCGATCTGTTTTCTGAGGAAGAAGGGCTGGATGCGTTGTTCGGTCTGATCCGCGAAAACCTGCCCGAGCATTTGTACGAGACCGCCTACGCCATGGCCTGCGACGTGGCCGCAGCCGACGGAACCCTGCGCGAGCCCGAATTGAGGCTGTTGGAAGAGATCCGCTACGAGCTCACCATCGACCGGCTCCACGCCGCCGCCATCGAACGCGGCGCCCGCGCGCGGCACATGACAGTCTAGCCTTCGCCCAAGCGTCGCAAGTTCTCGCGCGGCTCTTCCGCCTCAGGCTCAATCTCCAACGCCGCCTCCCAAGCGCGCCGCGCGGCCTCTCTATCACCCTCGGCAAAGGCCGCGTTGCCCAACCCAAACTGCCATAGCCAGTTGTCGGGATAGCGCGCGGCCCCGGCCCGGTAATGCGCCGCTGCCGCAGCAGGCTGCCCCGCCCGCTCCAAGGCAGCGCCCGCCTGCAATAAATCGATCTCATCATCTAGCGCTGGCATCTCCCCCGGCGGCAAGACCACCAACGCCCAGTAATCCGCCCTGGCCCATGTCCGCTCAAACAGATCGAGCGGCATCACCATACGCTCATTCTCGCCGGAATGCAGAACGATCTCCCCAGCCGCGGTGTCATAGGCCACCGCCACGCCATAATGCCAGCGCGGCAACCACCGCACGCCCAGGTTCTGGAACACGATCACCGGATGCCCCGCCGCCAGCTCTGCCAGCAAGTCCTCCGGTGTCGAAAGGGTCACCGCCAACTGCCCGCGCCGCCGCGCGTTGCCGATCATGTCAGACAGGTAAGTGCCCCGCGCCCCAGGCGTGAAGGATTGCTGAGCCACTTCGGCCTGCGTCACCTCCTGCCCGGCCCATTGATAGACCATGGCAAGCGATGCAGGCCCACAATAGAAATCATCCTGCACGATCAGCGGCACATCAGCCACCATCGCCCGCGCGGGTACGTCCCTCGGCGTCCAGGACACCGGGTCGATCGGCGCCGCGCAGCCCGCCAGCAAAAGACCGGCTGCGCAGATACCCGCCCGGATCAGCGGGCGCAGCGTGTGAAGTTGAAGACTTTCGTCAGGCACAGGATGTCCGTCACAAGCAAAATGACGAACACGGTGAACAGCGCCCCGATAATCCCGTCGGCACCAGCCGATCCCGCGTCCATCTGCTCGACCATCTGCGCTACTTCCTCATCGGTCAAGGCCATCAGACGCGCTTCCGCCTCATCCGGATCGACGCCCATGTCGATGATTTCCTGACGGATCTCATCGCGCTGAATCTCGCTGAGCAAAAATTGCCGGTCCGCATGCGCCGCATATTTCGAGATCGCCGCCTCGGTCGACAGCATCTCGGCCTGCGCTGTGGTTACGACATGAGTGTTGAAGCTCATCACAGCGGCCATTGCCAAAACCGAAGCCGCCTTCGTCACGGTGCGCAAATTCATTCGCGTCATCCTTTGTTTGTTGTCACCGGGCTTGTGCCCGGTCCCTGCCCCTTAGGCGCATGTTCTAGCAGAGAGATCTGAAAAGAGAACCGCACGACACCGCATCGGCGGAAACCTGTGTTCCAATTGCCCGGGGACAGTTCGTGCGGTTCAGGCCCCTAGCCGCTCCAACAGCTTGCAATAGGCCACCCGACCCCGCTCAAAACTGGCGAGCCGATAGAACTCATTCGGCGCATGAATGTTCTCATCCGGGCAACCAAAGCCGAACATCACCCCATGCACGCCAAGTTCCTTCAGGAAAATCGACATCACCGGGATCGAGCCGCCCACCCGCGTGACATAGGGCTCTTCCCCATAGACCTCTGCCAGAACCTCCCGCGCCACCTGACTTCCGTTATGTCCGCGCGGCATCAAAAACGGATCGCCACTCGCCGGCAGCTTGCGCACCTCCGCCCGCACACCGCGCGGGGTGTGCGCCTCCACATGGCTCGCAATCGCGGCGAACACCTCATCGGGCGTTTGGTTCGCGACCAACCGACAGGTGATCTTGGCATGTGCTTCACACGGTAGCACCGTCTTGGTGCCCACCCCCTGATAGCCGCCCCACATCCCATTGATCTCGAACGTCGGCCGCGCCCAAAGCGCCTCGCGCGTGGTGTAACCCGCCTCCCCAAACGTCTCCGAAATCCCCAGATCGGCCTTGTAGGCCTCTTCATCAAAGGGAACCCGCGTCATCGCCGCGCGATCCTCATCGCTCAGCGGGACAACGCTGTCATAAAACCCTTCAATCGTGATCCGTCCATCGGGCCCTTTCATCCCCGCAATCAACTGGCTCAGCGCTTGCAACGGATTGGCCACCCCGCCCCCATGCATCCCCGAATGCAGATCGCCCTTGGCCCCGGTCACCGTCATCTCGCAAGCCACAATCCCGCGCAAAGCCGTCACAATCTGCGGCTGCTCAGGGCTCCACTGCCCGCCATCTGCCGAAAAGATCATGTCACAGGTCAAAAGATCCCGGTGCTTGGCCACAAACTCGGGCAGTTGCGGCGACCCGATCTCTTCCTGGCCTTCAAAGAAGAACTTCACATTCACCGGCAGCTTCCCGTCGGCCTGCAACATCGCCTCCGCCGACAGGATCGGCACCAGCATGCCCCCCTTGTCATCCGACGCCCCCCGCCCGAACAGACAGCCATGGCGCACCTCCGGCTCGAACGCCGGGCTGTCCCACAGCTCAAACGGCTCCCCAGGCTGCACGTCGAAATGCCCGTAGATCATCACCGTGGGCTTGTCCGCCCCGGCATGCAGCCAATCGGCATAGACCACCGGATGCCCGCCCGTCTCCAGCATCTGAACGTTTTCAAGCCCAGCCCGCGTCAGCCGGTCCACCACCCACTGCCCCGCCCGCCGCACCTCATGCGCATGATCGTCCTTGGCCGATACCGACGGGATCGCCACGAACTCCAAAAGCTCGTTCACATATTGCTCACTGCGGTCGTTCAAATAGCTCTGCCAGGACATGCGATTTCCCTTGTGGTTTGCGGCAGAATGGAAGCCCCCGCGCCCATTGTGAAGCCCGCGTTCACCCGCTAAGTCAGACCCGACCCCGAATTCAGGAGCATCCCCATGGCCAGCTACCAATACGTCTACCACATGGACGGCGTGTCCAAGACCTATCCGGGCGGCAAGAAATGCTTTGAAAACATCCGGCTCAGCTTCCTGCCCGGCGTCAAGATCGGTGTCGTGGGCGTCAACGGCGCCGGTAAGTCCACGCTCATGCGTATCATGGCCGGGCTCGACAAGGATTTCACGGGGGAGGCCTGGGCCGCCGAGGGCGCGAAAGTCGGCTACCTCCCTCAGGAACCCGAACTGGCTGAGGACCTCAACGTCCGCGATAACGTAATGCTTGGGGTCGCCGAGAAAAAGGCCAAGCTCGACCGGTTCAACGAGTTGGCAATGAACTACTCCGACGAGACGGCGGATGAGATGGCCGCGCTGCAGGATGAGATCGACAGCCAGAACCTCTGGGATCTCGACAGCCAGATCGACGTCGCGATGGAAGCGCTCCGCTGCCCGCCGGACGACGCCGATGTCGGCACGCTATCAGGCGGCGAACGCCGCCGCGTCGCGCTTTGCAAGCTCCTGCTCGAAGCGCCCGACATGCTCCTGCTGGACGAACCCACCAACCACCTCGACGCAGAAACCATCGCCTGGCTGCAACAGCACCTGATCGACTACAAGGGCACCTGCCTGATCGTCACCCATGACCGCTACTTCCTGGATGACATCACCGGCTGGATCCTGGAACTCGACCGCGGACGGGGCATCCCCTATGAGGGCAACTATTCCGCTTGGTTGGAGCAAAAGGCCAAGCGCCTCGAACAGGAAGCGCGCGAGGATAAAAGCCGCCAGAAGACCCTCGAACGCGAGCTGGAATGGATGCGCCAGGGTGCCAAGGCCCGCCAATCCAAGCAAAAGGCCCGGATCGATCGGTATAACGAGCTGGCCGACCAATCTGAGCGCGAGAAGCTTTCCCGCGCCCAGATCATCATCCCCAACGGCCCACGCCTTGGCTCAAAGGTGATCGAGGTTGAAGGCCTGCAAAAGGCCATGGGGGACAAGCTGTTGGTCGAAGACCTCACATTCTCGCTCCCCCCCGGCGGCATCGTGGGCGTCATCGGCCCCAACGGTGCCGGCAAAACCACCCTCTTCCGGATGCTCACCGGCCAAGAGGCCCCAGACGCGGGTGAGATCAGCTACGGCGACACGGTGGATCTGGCCTATGTCGACCAATCCCGCGACGCCCTGTCGCCCGAGGCCACGGTCTGGGAAGAAATCTCCGGCGGGGCTGAGATCATCGAACTGGGCGACGCGCAGATGAATTCCCGCGCCTATTGCAGCGCCTTCAACTTCAAGGGCGGCGACCAGCAGAAGAAGGTGGGGTTGCTCTCAGGCGGTGAACGCAACCGGGTGCATATGGCCAAGCTGTTGAAATCGGGTGGCAATGTCCTCCTACTCGACGAACCGACCAACGACCTCGATGTAGAGACATTGCGCGCCCTCGAAGACGCCCTCGTCGACTTCGCAGGCTGCGCGGTGGTGATCAGCCACGACCGGTTTTTCCTGGATCGGATTTGTACGCATATCCTGGCATTCGAGGGCGAGGCGCATGTGGAGTGGTTCGAGGGGAATTTTGAGGATTACGAAGAGGATAAGAAGCGTCGGTTGGGGGATGTTGAGCCGAAGCGGATGAAGCATAAAAAGTTTGTGAGGTAACCGTCGAAGCGCCAGCTTCGACGCGTGCGGCCCCCGGTAAGGGGCTGGGTGGTTGGGCCGAGGCAATTGAAAATTTGGAGTTAGCGAGAAGGGTCAAATTTAAGTAAAACTTTGCTCACAAGCTACTCTAAATCTCCATTGAATGAAGGACATGATTTGAGGTTTCTAGACGAGCTCCCCAAAGACGATCTGTTTGGAGAATTTGGCGTCAACCAGTGGGGATATCCCGAACCAAACCACTTTATGCTACCTGATGAATGCGTGAAGCGGTTTTCCGATAATTCATGTGAAAAGGTGATTGTTTCTTACTTAGTTTCAAATGCCGACATTGATGAGATTGGGAAAGTTACTCCCATTCTACCAAAAGGGCATTTTCAAATTGAGATCTCCACGGAGAAACTCAATGGCGTCTACAGGATAGCCAACATTACATTGGACAACGTGTGCCTTAAGGGCGACTCTGAAACACGTGAGATCGTAGTACCCGGAGAGCGCAATCACTTTGCATTCGGGCATTACTTGAGAATAGTCATTGGGCATGAAGGCGCTGGTGAAGACGAGCTCCGGGTCAAAAGTTCGCAGATAATCGCCACACTTAGAGTTCTTCTTGGTGTGGGAGTAGCATCTCAGGAGCTGCAGTCCTACGTACTGGATATTCCGAGTGAAAAGGTAACCTTTGTTTCTGAGAGCAAGCACAACTGGTCTAATGACCATCAGACGGATATTCGGCCTATTCAGCAGATTTGTACCATTGAAGAGAACCGGCAGGCTATTGAATTCAACCAGGGCGTAATTGAACTCCTCAATTTGGCATTCGCGATACAGATTCCATCGTTGAGGTACCTAACTCTCTGGATGTGTATAGAGCTCCAACTTGGTGACGGTCGACGTAGAAAAGAATTTTTCGAGAAGGAGCTTGGTTCGGTGCCTATTTCAAAACTCGTTAAAGGTTTACATGATACCAGAAATGAAATCGTGCACGAATTCAACGACGTCAGTGCAAGTAAGTCCCTTTTAGATTTGTTGGAGATCTTGAGATTAACAGGGCTTCGCGACAACCGTTTGAGAAGCTTACTCGTCTCAGATATGGAAACAAGACTGGGAGATCCAGCGGCTTAGGTCCGGTAGGGTGCGCATTCACTGCGCACCATCACACCCACGCAAACACACCAAGGCTCCCTACGCCGCTCACCGCCCTGCCGCGATCACGCGGTGCGCCGACGAATATGGCCAATCCTCCGGTCGCGCGACATATCCGTGCTTCACCGGGTTAAAGTGGCAATACGAGGCAGCGGCGACAAAGCCCTCCGGCCCGCGCACATGGTGTTCCCAAAACCGGCGCTGCCATAATCCTCGTTCCCGACGTTTGATGTGGCTTTGCCGTCTCAGCCCCGCTCCGACCGCCCGTGAAAACCGCGTCTTTATGACACTCCATCTTGTCGAGAAATCGAAATCGCCGTCAGACAAGGTCCAGACCGCGTGCAAATGGTCCGACAGGACAATCCACGCGTTGATCTGGAACGGTCTTTCGTCACACGTCGCGCGAACGTCGTTCCTGAACACGTACACATGATCGACCAGCGCCTATGACCGATGGACGACAGGGCACAGATTGATGAAAACTGTCGCACCCACAATTATTCGGCGGATGCTTTTGGTATGTGAACACGATGGGACATTCGTGGCTGACAAACGGTGCGTAGGAACGCAAACCGTTCCACCTGCAAGCCCCTCCCCACCCCAATAAACAAACCGTTTCCACCCCTCCAACACCCTTGAGCCCCAGGCCAATCCCCCTCTACGATACCGCCCGATTAAGGGGTATTGTTCATGTTTTCACGTCGCCATTTCCTCACACTCACATCCGCCGCCGCGCTCACCGCCTGCGCCGAGACAGGACCGTTCACGCCGATCCCGCCCGCGACCCAACTGGTCGTGCTGCGCCACGCCGATAAAGACGATCAGTTCCTCAGCCCCCAAGGCCGCCGGCGCGCCGCACGCCTACCCGCTGCATTAGACGGTGTTGAGATCGACGTGCTTTATACGCGCAACCTCGTGCGGAACCTCGATACTGCCGCGCCCCTGGCCCGTGCGCGCGGGCTTCGGGTTCGGACCCTGCCGCCCGAAGGGCTTGCCACCACGCTCTTTCGCGGAAACGTGGGGCGCTCGATTGCCTGGATCGGTAACGAGTCGAACATCGTGCCGTTGTGGGAGGCCCTCGGCGCACCCGGCAGCCCGCCCACAGATTACGGTGATATCGCGATCCTTACGCCAGGCCGAAATGGCCGGCCCGCGGTCCGCCGCTTACGCTACTAAAGCGTGTCCAGCCGCGACGGAAACCTGCATAGGCTTTCGCGCCAAAGACTGCCGGAAATCCGCTAGCTGGGCTCGTCCCGTTCAGACACGACTGCGCCCGCATCACTCTGCCTCGGGCACAGGCCTCGGGCGCCCGTCGTCGTCGATCGCCACGAAGGTGAAGACCGCCTCTGTCACCTTCTCGCGCGCGCCCATCCGGTCGCGCAGAACCCAAGCCTCGAGTTCGACACCCATCGAAGACCGCCCAACCCGGCCCACCTCGGCGTAGATGCACAATACATCGCCCACATGCACAGGGCGTATGAACTTCATCGCATCCACCGCCACCGTTGCCACTCGCCCCCGGGCCCGCGTGCCCGCAACAATTCCCGCCGCGATGTCCATCTGGCTCAGAACCCAACCGCCGAAGATATCGCCATTGGTGTTCACATCCGCCGGCATCGCCAGCGTGCGCAGCGTCAGATCCCCTTTGGGTGTTTCACTCATCGTCCCCTCCCCAGTTTCCGGGTAGCCTAGCGATGCCTGTTCTGGCCACAAGTCTGACAAGGGCTTAGGCGCAGCGGACCACCGGAACGTTGCCCAGCCCAACCCGCGGCAGCCACGCAAATGGCTGCCGCAGCGATGCATTGCGCGGACGGCGCGAGCGCCTATTCCAGAATGAACGTGACCTTCAGGTTGACGCGGTATTCGTCCACCTTGCCGTTCTTGATCGTCACCTTCTGATCCTGAACCCAGGCACCTTCCACGTTCTTCAACGTCTCAACGGCCCGCTCGACCCCCTTCTCTACGGCATCGTCAAAGCTCTTGCCGGACGAGGCAATGATTTCGGTAACGCGTGCAACTGACATGTCGGCTCTCCTTTTTTTGTGACACGAGGGGCCAGCCTAGCCGACACCGGCCCCGCCCGCGCGGGGAATTTCCGCAGGCCACGCCTCCCTCTTCAAAGCCTTTCTTTACCGTTTTCCCCCACAACGCACGAAACCGCTGCGATTGCGAGTAAGCCTATGCCGATCATCCGCCTTCTAAAAGCAAGTCTTTTCAATGCGATGGTGGGATCGATGCTGCTACCGATGGTTCTCGCCCTTTGTCTGGGCGGATATTTTGTGACGGTGCAGAGCCTGCGCGCGATCGAGGCGCATGCACTCCAAGACAAGACGGATCTGATTTATGCGCTGAGTAACCTCGTCCACGCACAACAGCTCGAACGCGGCGCGTCTGCAGTTTATCTGACCAGCGGCGGATCGGATTTCGAAACGCGGCTGCGCGAACAACGCCAGGTCACAAACACCGCCGAAACCGTGCTCCGGCAGGCCGCGCAAGCGGGGGCTGCGGATCTGACGGCGGATGTGCGCCGCGACATCGATGAGGTGCTCAACGGACTGGCAAATCGAAGCACAATTCGCAGCCGCATAGACGCCTTGGAAATCCCACCGCAGGTCGCGCTCGACCACTACACCCAGAGCAATGCCCAAATCCTAAAAGCGATCCTGCGGTTTGGTGCCCGAAGCACGGATTCAGACATCGCCGTCAAAATCCTCGCGCTGAAATCACTACTCACGGCAAAGGAATTTGCGGGGTTGGAACGCGCCGTCGGGTCCGCTGGTTTTGCCATAGGCACCTTCGACGTGGCGCGGGGCGTCACGTTCGCAAGCCTGATCGCGCGTCAAGATCATGAACTGGCCAGATTTGTAGACCTTGGCTCCGAAACAGCGATAGCAAACCTGTCCGAAATCAACACAAGTGAGGCGAGCAGGACGCTGCAGTCCTACCGGCAATCGGCGCTCAACAGCATAGCCACAGCTGAGTCCACAGGCATCAATGCAGACGAGTTCTTTGGAACGACGTCCGCCCGGATCGACGCCATGAAAGACCTCGAAGACGTGTTGATCGAAGAACTCCGGGCGCGCGCCGAGATCTTGGTGGCAAGCGCTGTGTGGACGGCTATCGTGATCGGACTGGCTGTGACCCTTGTCACTGCGGTTACGGTCTTCATTGCACGCTTCACGATCCGCAACATGCTCACCTCCGTTCGGCAGATCTCAAGCGCAGGGGATGCCCTGGCACGCGGCAACAAGGATTCAGAGCTTCCATCAGAGGTCCCTTCGGAATTGGGGCGTATCGTTTGGTCGATAAACCACTTCCGCAAAAGCGTGATCGAGGCACAGGAACGCGAAGCCGAAACCCTGGCGGAACGGCAGCGCGCGGAAGCGCAGTCCCGGGAAGTCGAAGCCGAGCGGCAACGGACGGAACAGATCCGCATGGAACAGGACGCCAAGACCGCCCGGGTCGAGCAGCAAAAGCTGGAAAGCTTCGCCAAGAAAGTGGCCGAGGTCGTTTCGGCCTGCGCCAAAGGGGACTTCACCCAGCGGCTGCCGCTTGAAGGGCAAGACGGAGTTTTCCTCGAAATTTCATCTGGTCTCAATGAGATCAGTGACGGCGTGGCGCAAAGCCTCGATGAAATCGGGCGGGCCTTGAATCATCTTGCGCAAGGGGATCTGACCTACCGATTGGCTGGCGATTTTCAGGGGATCTTTGCCCAAATCGCGGACGCCATGACCACAGCGACAGAAAACATGTCTTCGACGCTGCAACGCGTCACACAATCCACAGGGTCGGTCACATCATCCGCCGATGAGATCTCCAGCGCCAGCAACGAGCTTGCCCAACAATCCGAACGAAACGCCGCCATGCTGCAATCGACGGCCAGCGCCATGGACGAAATGTCCAGTACGATCCACCAGGCTGCCGAGGCTTCGCAGGCCGCCCGTCAATATGTACAGGAAGTTTCGGTCAAAGCAGCTGACGGCAGCCAGATCGCCAAAGAAACCATCGCCGCGATGGAGGAAATCCGCGGCTCCTCAGACGGGATCGTCAAAATCCTCGCCGTGATCGACGACATCGCGTTCCAAACCAACCTTCTCGCCCTCAATGCAGGCGTGGAAGCCGCGCGCGCGGGCGACGCCGGACGCGGCTTTGCGGTTGTCGCCTCGGAAGTTCGCTCACTGGCGCAACGATCGTCCGAGTCGGGCCGCGAAATCTCGCGCCTGATCGAGAACTCCACCCACAGCATTCAGCGCGGCGTCCAGATGGTGGACCAAACCGCCGGTGCGCTGGGCAGCATTGCGAGTGACATCGAAGAAGTCACAACCCAGATCGAGCAAATCGCAGGCTCGTTCGAGGAAACACGCCAGGCCATCGATGATGTGTCCAGTGCCACTGCCGAGCTTGACACGGCGACCCAAAAGAATGCGGCGATGTTTGAGGAAACGAACGCCGCCGTACAGATGCTCGATGGTGAGGCCAAAGCCTTGATGACTGAAGTCAGCGCATTTCAAGTCGGGTCAACCGAAACAGCACCGATGTTTCGTGCGCAGGCCCGGGCAAAAAATGCCGCGTAGCGAGGCACCGTGGTGACCCGGGATATCGGTCGGGGGCAAAGGTTGGCGCGATGTCCGAGGTGTGACCTGCCCGCTTTCGGCGGCAAATCTCCGTAGCGCATTTTCAAAGTACGAGCCGCTGAGAGGATATGTCGCGCTTAGCTGGCTCCAAAGGCGTTAGGAGGATAGCAGTTCGATGTCCACAAGCACCGCGCCGCTATTCTTGACCCGGGTTCAACAGGACCGTGTCATAGGCTGTGCCTACGGGCGGCACCACTCCGATTGAGCTGGATTGCCCCACCGCCTCAAACGTGTGCCAATACGCAAACTCGCAGCAGCAGAAGCTTTCGCCGTGCGATCTAGAGATCGCTCTCGACTGTCCGCCAGAGAACCGGCCCCCAAGAAATAGCCCGGATGGGTCATGGGTGGGATCAGGCCAGTCTACGGCCCACAGCTAAAGGCTATCTGATGCTAAGCAAACCTGGAAAGTGGCGCGCTGGGGAGGATTCGAACCCCCGACCCCTTGATTCGTAGTCAAGTACTCTATCCAACTGAGCTACCAGCGCGCGGACCATGGCGATGTAGCGGCCCACCCATCGCATTGCAAGGCCGATTTATTCGGCCGCCGCGTCCAGGCCTGAGACTGATTTCGGCAGGTCGATCCGGAATTCGGTGCCTGTCTCATCCGACCGCACCAGATCAAGCTGGCCCCCATGGCCGCGCACAAGCTCCGCCGCAATCGCCAAGCCAAGCCCCGTGCCCCCTTTGCGCGTTCCCCCCTGAAACGCCCGAAACAGGTTCTCACGCGCCTTTGGCGGCAACCCTGGCCCCGTATCCGCGATGGAGATCGACCAGCAGGCTTCGGTCTCTCGCGCCGCTATCGTGATCCGGCCCGGCCCACCGGTCGCCGCAATCGCTTGTCGCGCGTTCCGCACCAAGTTGGACAGAACACGGTGGATCTGCTCGGGGTCCACGCGCACGACGATACCCGGCGGCAGCTGGTCATCAAAGGTGATCCCCTGATCTTCTGCGGCCAACATCTCGCCATCGATGACATCCCGCACGATCCGGTCGAGCGGGATCCGGTCCAGCGCCGGCGGGGCTTCTTCGGCCTTGCCGAACGCCAGCGTCGTCTCGCACAGCCGCACCGCCCGGCTGATCGATTGGGTCAGCTTCGGCGCCATCCGCTTGACCATGGGGTCCTCACTGTTTTCCAGCCGGTCCCCGAACAGCTGCGCCACCGTCAGAGTATTGCGCAGATCGTGACTGATCTTCGCCACCGCGCCGCCCAACTGGGCCAACCGCTCTTTCTGGCGCAGCGATCCTGTCAGGTCGGTCTGCAGCATCTGAAGCGCCTCTTCCGCATCGCGTAGCTCTTGCACGCTGGCCGAGGGTTGGATGATCCGCCGCGCATCCTCGGGCGCCGAGGCATAGCTTTGCATCGCCTCAACCACCCCGCGGATCGGTTTCACCAGAAGGCTCCGCACCGCGATGAACAAAAGCGTCGCGGTAAAGATCGAAATCACCGCCGACAGGATCAGGATGCGAATGCCGTAATCGATCATCTCAGCCCGCAGGGGGCCCGTCGGGATCGTCACTTCGATCAACAGCCCCGCCTCACGCACCGGGTTCCCGATCACACGGATCACCCGGTCTTCGGGATCGGCCAGCCGCAGCATCGCATCGCGGATCAACGGTATCGCCCCCGCCTCGCGCAGATCATAGGTGCCGTCCACAGGCTGCGGGATCGGCGCCGAGAGCATCAACTGGCGCACCTCATCGCGCAGAAGAACCACGTTATAGACGCCCGCATTCTCGAGAAGCTCTTCTTCCAGCCCCTCGTCGATCATGTCGTCCGCTTCAAGCGCCAGCGACGCGATTTGCGCCTTCTCCAGCCGTTGCAGCAGATAGTCTTCGCGGAACCGCGCAATCGAGGGCACGAAAATCAGGATCTCGGCCAGCATGACGAAGATGATCGTCAGCATCAGGAAGCGACCGGAAAGTGAGTTCAGAAACATGCCCAAGTGGCGCCCTTCTTTACGGAAGATACCGCTGCACAAAGCCGACGACCCGCTTCACCGTAGGGTTTTCAAACAACCTGGGTGAGAAATAGGCCCCCGCAGCGCGTTTGTTAACCTCTCCCAGCGTCGGGTAGGGCGCGACCATATTGGCGACGGCGTTGATCTTCAACTTGTTCGCGATCACCAGCGCCCAGACGCCGATCAGCTCGCCCGCCTGGGGCCCAACGATTGAGGCCCCGACCGGGCGGCCCTTTACGATCATCACCTTGATCAGGCCCGTGGTCTTGCCCTCGGCAATCGCGCGGTCGTTTTCGGCAAACTCGAACCGGGCGACTTCCAGCCGCGCTCCGTATTCCTTCTTTGCCTGCGCCTCGGTCAGCCCGACCTGTGCCAGTTCGGGATCGGTATAAGTCGCCCAGGGGATATGATCGGTGCGCGCCTTTGCAGGCAGACCGAACAGCATCGATCGGATGATGACACCGGCATGATAGCCCGCGACATGGGTAAATTGCAGCCCACCGGCCACATCGCCAATGGCATAGACCCGGCGGTTGGCCGTGCGCAGACCCGCATCGACATCAATCGCGCGGTCGAACTTCACGCCGGCCTTCTCCAGGCCGAGGTTACCGATGTTGGCCTTCCGCCCCACCGCCATCAGTACATGGCTCCCCGAAAAGCTGCGCCCATCCTTGGTCTGAACCGTGATGACGCCATCCGTCTCACTGATCCGTTCCGCCAGCGCGTCTTCGGCGATCTCAACGCCTTCCGCACGCAGCTTGTCCAGCACAATCGCGGCCATTTCCGGGTCATCCTTGCCCATGGCCTTCATGCCCTCGATCACCGTGACCTTGGAGCCCAGCCGGATATGCGCCTGCGCCATCTCCATCCCGATGGGGCCCCCACCGATCACAAGCAGATGCTCAGGCTTCTCACGCAGGTCGAAGATGTTCTCGTTCGTGAAGTAGGTCACACCCTCCAGTCCCGGGATCGGCGGCACGAAGGGGGAAGACCCGGTGGCAATCACAAACCGCCGCGCCTCGATGATCGTGGCACCGGCCTGCACCTCGGTCTCCGAGATGAACTGCCCGTATTCGCGGATCACGTGGACGCCGAGGCCCTCGAACCGCTCCTGGCTGTCCACGGGCGCAATCGTCTCGATCACCTTGTGAACATGGTCTTTGGCGGCGGAGTAGCTCACCTCAGGCATCACGGGCGTCACGCCATAGGGCTGGCCGGTCTGCATTGCGTGCGCCTGTTTGCCCGCCGCAATCAGCGCCTTGGAGGGCACACATCCGAAGTTCAAGCAATCCCCGCCCATCTTGTGGCCTTCCAGCAGGACCACCTTGGCCCCCATCTGCACCGCACCGGCAGCGACGGAAAGCCCGCCCGAGCCTGCGCCGATCACGCAGATGTCTGTCTTGATGCGCTCAGGCGCAGGGGTGGCGTCGGTTGTATCGATCTTTGACTGTTCCATGGGGGTCACAGGCCTTTCTTGCCGCGCAGGGCTTTGAGTGCGATCGGCAGGGCGGCAAGCGCACAGAGGCCGAGGATGGGGAGGAGGATGTGGGGTTCGAAGATAATCCCGAGGTTCGGGGTCTCGCCGCGGGCAAACACTTCGCCAAGGCCCGCGCCGACAGAGGTATAGACGACCGCACCGGGGATGATGCCGAGGAATGTCGTCACAACAAATCGGTACACGGGCACACCCACCAGCGCTGGCACGAGGTTGGCCACAAAGAACGGCACCGCCGGCACCAGCCGGATCAGAAACAGCATTGACCACTGGTTCTCATCGATCCCGTCCTTGATCTTCTTCACCGCACCGGACGAGCCATCCATCTTGGCCGCGAGCTTTTCGCCCAGGCCCCAGCGGGCAGCGATGAATATGATCGTGGCCCCGATGGTTGCGGCGGTGATGTTGAACAGCGCGCCGGGGAAGGTCGCAAACAAAAACCCGCCCGTCAGCGTCGCAATGCTGGCCCCGGGCAGTGAGAAGGCCACGATCACGACATAAACCGCCATGAAGGCCAGCACCGTTGCCAGGTAATTGGCATCCCGAAACGCGATCAGCATCTCGCGGTTATCGGCCAGTGCCTGAAAGCTGAGATAGTCTTTCAGGGTGAAGGCCCCGATCACCGCTACACTCAGAATAGCGATAAGAGGAAGGTTTCGGATCAGGCCATTTTTCTTGGCGGGGGTGTTGGTCATGTCGGTCACGGGTTCGGGTCCTTGGGGTTGGCGTGTCTGTTGTCGCATAACATGCCCGCCCAACCGACCCCGCAAAACCGCGATCACGGCGCGTTGATCAAGGGTGAGAGCGCGGCATCACTACCCGCCCCTTTGCGTCAGGACTGTAACATTTCGCACCCGCAGCGGGGTGGTTTTGTTGCAATTCCGGCCTCCGCCTGCGTTGACTTGGCCCCGGCCACCCCCTAGAACGCGGGCTTCTGAACAGATTGCACGCTCGAATCCATACGGGATCCCGGGCAGGACCGACGGAGAACTGCGCGATGAAACGCACCTTTCAGCCTTCCAATCTCGTGCGCAAGCGGCGCCACGGCTTTCGCGCGCGCATGGCTACCAAAGCGGGCCGCAAGATCCTGAACGCCCGCCGCGCCCGGGGCCGCAAGAGCCTCAGCGCCTAAATCCCGAACGGGAGTAGTCCATGACACCGCCGGTGGCATCTGTGGCAGGCAATACCGCCCACGCCGCAGCGCCGCCGGAGGGTTCCGTTCGTCTGCAGGTCCTCACCAAACGGGCCGATTTCCTGCGGGCAGCCCGCGGCCCCCGCGTGGCCAAACCCGGCTTCGTCCTGCAAGCCCGCGACCGCCGCGACGAGAGCCCGCAGATCCGCGTGGGCTACACCTGCTCCAAAAAGGTCGGCAATGCGGTGGCCCGCAACCGCGCCAAACGCCGCCTGCGCGAAGTCGCCCGCCTAATCCTGCCGCTAGAGGGCCGACCGGGATGGGATTACGTGTTGGTCGGCCGCGCCGGCACCACCGCCACCCTGCCCTTCCCCCAACTGCAAAGCGATCTGCAAAGCGCCCTCACCCGCCTGCACGGACCCCGGACATGACCCCGCTCGCCTGGCTCTTCTCCCTGCCGGTCCGCTTCTACCGCGCCGTCTTCAGCCCCTGGGTCGGCCATAACTGCCGCTACGACCCCACCTGCTCGGCCTATGCGCTCGAAGCGCTGCGCACCCATGGAGGCCTCAAGGGCGGCTGGCTCGCCCTCCGCCGCATCCTGCGCTGCCATCCCTGGGGCGGCATGGGCGTCGACGACGTGCCCCCAAGAACTCCGCGCCCCAAGTAACCTCTTTGGTCCCGAAATATCCCGGGGTCCGGGGCAGCGCCCCGGTCGCGCTCAGAGCTTCTCGAAGGTGATGATCACCTCACCGATATCAACGCCAAAGCGCTTCATATAGGCCCGGTTCAACAACCGATCCTCGGTCAACAACCACATCCAATCATCAAACGTCACCCGCAAGGTCCCATCCGGCACCGGCAGGTCGATGGTGTACTGCCAATTGAACGTATCCCCCCGCTCTTCCCCAGTCGCGGTGCCGATAACACCCGGCGCGGTGCCTTCCCAGGTCTCGGCCCCGGTCTTCTCCAGCGTCCAAACCCGCTGCTCGGTCGATCCGTCCTCATAGACGAAATCCTCCACCAGCGTCAGCGTCCGCCCATCCCATGTTCCGTCAATCGCCACCTCAAATCGGCGGCGCACCGTGCCGAAGATGTCCTGGAACTGCCCATAGGCCACCAGCTCGCCTTCGAAGAATTCCTCGAGGTTCAACTCCCGCGCGCTCAGACGCTCATCCTCCAGCGACGGCTTGCCCGTACACGCGCCCAGCGCCACCAGTGCTAGAACCCAAATGAACCGCATCCGATCCTCCCATCTGTCCGTTCTGATACGCGCCAGACCACCCCCCGGATGCTTCCCAAGCCTGCCCTGATCCGCTACCCCATTCCAAACGCACCACGAGGTCGCCCATGCTCGACGATGCCACCGAGATCCACCCCCTCTTCGAAGGCGCCCCCAAGACGACCGAATTTCGCAAACTCCGCAAGCGCATCATCCGCGACACGCGCGAGGCGATTGACCGCTACGGCATGATCGAGCGCGGCGCGCGCTGGCTCGTGTGCATGTCGGGCGGCAAAGACAGCTACACCCTCCTAGCCGCCCTGACCGAGCTCAAATGGCGCGGCCTCCTGCCCGTCGACATCCTCGCCTGCAACCTCGACCAGGGCCAACCAGGCTTTCCCGCCACCGTCTTGCCCGAGTTCCTCGAACGCATGGGTGTCCCCCACCGCATCGAATACCAGGACACGTATTCTATCGTCGTCGACAAAGTCCCCCAGGGCCGCACCTATTGCGCGCTTTGCTCCCGCCTGCGTCGCGGCAATCTCTATCGCATCGCCCGCGAAGAGGGGTGTTCCGCCGTCGTCCTCGGCCATCACCGCGACGACATACTGGAGACGTTCTTTCTCAACCTCTTCCACGGCGGCAAGCTGGCCACCATGCCCCCGAAACTCCTCAACGATGAAGGCGATCTATTCGTCTACCGCCCGCTTGCCCATGTGGCCGAGGCCGATTGCGGCCGGTTTTCCCAGGCCATGGGTTATCCGATCATCCCCTGCGATCTCTGCGGCAGCCAGGACGGGCTGCAACGGCAGGCCATCAAAGCCATGCTGGATCAATGGGAACAAGCGGCCCCCGGGCGACGCCACAAGATGTTCAGCGCATTGATGACTGCGCGGCCGTCGCATCTGCTCGACACCAGTCTCTTCGAGTTTGCCGCACTGGCGCGCGCATCCGGCGTCCAAAACTAGCAAAGACTTTCCCTTAATTTGCAGAACTTCTTCCGGCGGCGTTAAGGCCAGGGGCAGACACCTCCCATAAGTTGTGTTCGGTACGCCTAGGCGACACCGAAGCGAGAGGGCCACCGCAATGCACACTATCGCCGTGCGCAACCTGACAGCGTTGCGCAGCCGGTTGCGAACCTTGCTGGCCGGGCCGCAGGTATTGGCCTTTCTTCCCGCGGTCACGCTGGCGGGCTTCTGGCTGGGCGGCGAACGTGCCCTGATCGTCATCGCACTTGTCCTGCCGATCCTTTTCGCGCTGGCAGGGCTCTTTACCCGTGAGCATGGCGAAATCGCCGGTCCCCGTGATCCGGTGACGGGCCTTGTGCTGCGCGATGGCGCGGTCAACCGCACCGACATCCTTCTAGCAGAAGGGCCGACGCGCGGGCAGACAACCTCAACCTTCGCGATCGAGATCGACGAGTATAACGATCTTGAAAAGCGCCTTGGCCGCCGCGCCTGCGACACCATCCTGGCCACCGTCGCCGATCGCCTGAAATCGACCGTGCGCCATGACGATGTCGTCGCCCGGCTCGAAGGCCCGCGATTTGCGGTCGTCTCGGCCTCGGGCATGCGCGCCGACATGGAGTCGCTGATCCAGATCGCCACCCGCATGCAACGTGCCACCGAACCGGCCTGCAGCATCGATGGCAGCCGGGTGTTCGTGACCATATCCATCGGGTTCTGCCCCCCGTTCCGCGCACCCACGCAATCGGGCGTCGGCCTGATCGAGGCGGCGGAACATGCCCTGCTCGACGCCACATCCACCGGTTCGGCCGCGATCCGGGCGTTTTCCGACGACATGCGCGCCCGCGCGCAGGCACGCACGGCGCTGTTTGACGAACTGCCGCGCGCGCTGGAAACCGACCAGATCCGCCCCTGGTTCCAGCCACAGGTTGAAACAGATACGGGCGCATTGTCCGGGCTTGAGGTTCTGGCCCGCTGGCATCACCCCGATCGCGGGGTTGTCCTGCCCTCGGAGTTTCTGGCCGCCGCCGAAAGCCAGGGCCTGATGGAGCGTCTGGGCGAGGTGATCCTCTATCACAGCCTGAACGCCATGCGCGCCTGGGACGCCGCCCACCTGAACGTCCCCAAACTGTCGATCAACTTTTCCGCCGAGGAACTGCGCAACCCCAGAGTCGTCGACAAGATCCAGTGGGAGCTTGACCGCTTCGACCTCACCCCCGAACGACTGTCAGTCGAAGTCCTTGAGACGGTCATCGCGCAGACATCCAACGACACGATCATCCGCAATCTCAGGGCCTTCGCCGAACTGGGCTGTACGGTGGACCTTGATGATTTCGGGACCGGGCATGCCTCTATCGCCAATATCAAACGCTTCGCCGTGGGTAGGATCAAGATCGACCGGTCCTTTGTCACCCAGCTTGACACCGATCTTGACCAGCAAAACATCGTCTCCGCCATTCTGACCCTCGCCGAACGGCTGGACCTCGACACCCTTGCCGAGGGTGTCGAGACACCCGCCGAACATGCGCTTCTGGCCCAATTGGGCTGCGGCCATATCCAGGGCTTTGCCATCGCGCGGCCCATGCCGTTTGAAGAAATCGAAAGCTGGCTGCAAAAGCACGCGGGCGCGCGTGCAGCGCCATCCGCAACCCGCGACACTGGGCGCGCATAACGCAGGGGGCGGCACAACCGCCAAGCTGGGGAAAACGGCTTGACCTTTGAGGCCGCGGACGGTTGAACACCCTCTGACCCGAACAGGATCGGTGGTGCCCCACAATGGACGATCAGAACAAGAACCTCATCCTCGCAACAGCGCTGAGCTTTCTTGTCATCCTCGTGTGGTTTCTGCTCTTCCCCCCCGAAGAGCCGGTGGTCGATCCCAACGCCCCCACCACGCAAACGTCGCAAGTCCCCTCGGCCGATAGCGGCGCAATTCCCGTGCCCGGCGCGGCGACCGATCCCACCCTAGCCAACCCCGCGGGCCTGCCCGACACCGCCGCCGTCCGCGAAAACGCCCTGGCCGAAGCGCCCCGCGTCGCGGTCGAGACCGACCGGCTGATCGGGTCTATTTCTCTCATCGGGGGGCGGATCGACGATCTGTCGCTAAAAGACTACCGCGAAACCATCGATCCCGAATCCGAGATCGTGACGCTGATGTCGCCCGAGGGCACCCGGGGGGCCTACTACACCCTGTTCGGCTGGGCCCAGGGCGCGGGTATGACGCTGGACGATGTGCCCAACGCGCAAACCGAATGGCGCGTGGAAAGCGGTGAGACGCTGTCGGTAGGCAACGATGTGGTCCTGGCCTGGGACAACGATAATGGGCTTGAGTTCCGCCGCACCATGTCGGTGGACGAGGATTTCATGTTCACCGTAACCCAGTCGGTGACCAACAGCTCCGACACCGCCGTGCGCATCGCCCCCTACGGCCTGATCACGCGGCACGGCGAACCCGACGACCTGAAGGGCTTCTTCATCATTCACGAAGGCGCCATCCGGCAAACCGGGGAAGAGCTGAACGAGCTTGATTATGGCGACCTGCGCGGGATGGACCCTGACGCCCGCTGGGGCGCCGCCGCAGATGTGGCCGAAATCCCGGCCAATGGCTGGATCGGGTTCACCGATCACTACTGGATGACCACGCTCGTCCCCGCCCCGCAAGACGCCTTCACCGGTGCCTTCCAATACGATGCCAGCGGCGACGTGTTCAGATCAACGGCTCTGTTGCGCCCGGTTGACGTGGCCCCCGGAGCGACCGCCGAGGTCACGCAAAAGCTGTTTGCCGGGGCCAAGGAATGGGCCACGATCCGTGAATACGAAAACGAAAAGGGCCTCTACCGCTTTGTCGACTCCATCGACTGGGGTTGGTTCTTCTTCCTCACAAAGCCGATCTTCGCCGTCCTGCATTGGCTCAATGTCCTGATCGGCAACATGGGCTGGGCGATCATCGCGCTGACCTTCATCATCAAGGCGCTGCTTCTGCCCTTGGCCTATAAATCCTACGTCTCGATGGCCAAGATGAAGGAACTCCAGCCCGAGATGGAGAAGATCAAGGAGCGCGCGGGCGACGACCGCCAGAAGCTCCAGCAGGAGATGATGAATCTCTACAAGAAGGAAAAGGTGAACCCCGCCTCTGGCTGTTTGCCGATCCTATTGCAGATCCCGATCTTCTTCTCGCTCTACAAGGTGATCTTCGTCACCATCGAACTCCGACACGCCCCCTGGGTCGGCTGGATTCAGGATCTGTCGGCCCCCGACCCCTCGTCCATCTTCAATCTCTGGGGCATCCTGCCCTTCGCCGGCCCCGAACCGGGCTCGATCATGGCCTTGATCTTCATCGGGATCCTACCCCTGGTGCTCGGTGTGTCCATGTGGCTCCAGCAAAAGCTGAACCCCGCGCCGACCGACCCAACGCAGCAGATGATCTTTGCCTGGATGCCCTGGGTCTTCATGTTCATGCTGGGCTCTTTCGCCAGTGGCCTCGTGATCTACTGGATCGCCAACAACCTGATCACGTTTGGTCAGCAATACCTGATCATGCGCAGCCAGGGGATGAAGCCCGATCTGTTTGGCAACATCATGTCGAGCTTCAAGCGTGAGAAAGCGGCCAACTCCGACAAGCCGCCCAAGAAGTGACGGCACGCCTCGCCCACATATTCCGCCACCCGATCAAGGGGATCGGAAGTGAGAGCCTGACCACAGCCGACCTTTCGCCGGATCGCGCGCTCGCGGGTGACCGTGCCTGGGCCCTCCTGAACGCGGCGGCGGATGATGTCGACACCTGGCAACGCCGTCGCAACTTTCTGCAAGTGGCAAGCGGCCCGGACCTAAGCGCGGTCACATCCCAGCAGCATGGCGATAGCCGCATCACCCTGCGCCACCCAACCCAACCGGATCTTACCTTCGATCCCACGGCCGAGGCTGACGCGTTGCGCGCCTGGGTCACGCCACTGTGGGACAGCGCCCGCCCAGGCCCCGCACGCCTTGTCCGCGCCCCCGGCCACGGGATGACCGATATGCCTGACCCGTGGGTTTCGCTGGGCAGCCTGACCACGCTCACCGCGCTCTCCCAACGCGCTGGCCGCCCGCTCGACATGCGCCGCTTTCGGATCAACCTCTGGGTCGAGGGGCTCGACCTCTTGCAAGAAGCCGAACTTGTCGGGCGCCAGATCACTGTCGGCGCTGTGACGCTGGAAGTGACCGAACCCATCGAACGCTGCCGCGCCCCCGATGCCGACCCCGCGACAGGCAAACGCGATATCGGTATGCTCCCCCTTTTGGAAGACAGCTGGAACACCCGTGACTTCGGCATCTATGCCAAAGTGCTAACAACCGGGTCAGTCGCGCTTGACGATCCTGTCACGCTTCAATGACCCTGCCCTTCCCCGAAACCGAGATGGACGAGGCCGCACGTGAGGCAGGCCGCAAGCTCTTTGCGGGCGAAACCGATTTCCTCAAAGGCGTCGTCGCCATGTCCGGCCTGCCCCCCGCCGACCGGCCCGAGGTGTGCTTTGCCGGACGCTCGAACGTGGGCAAGTCCACTCTGATCAATGCCGTCACGGGCCGGAAGGCGCTGGCCCGCGCATCGAACACGCCGGGGCGTACGCAGGAAATCAACTACTTCACCATCGCCGACAGCCATTACCTCGTCGACCTGCCCGGCTATGGCTATGCCAACGCGCCGGTGAACGTGGTCGCCAAATGGCAGGCCCTGCTCAAATCCTATCTCGCCGGACGCCCCACCCTGCGCCGCGCCTTCGTGCTGATCGACGCGCGTCACGGGATCAAGCCGGTGGATGAGGAGATCCTGACCCTGCTCGACAAGGCCGCCGTCACCTTTCAAACGGTCCTGACCAAAACCGACAAGGTGAAGGAAAAAGACCGCGAAGAGGTGCTGGCACAGGTGCGCGGCGCCTTGGCAAAACACCCCGCCGCCTTCCCCGAACTGATCCTCACGTCGTCGGAAAAGGGCACCGGCATCGCCACCTTGCGCGCGGTGATCGCCACGCTCGCCTGATCCGCCCCCTTGAGCGTGAGCGGCGAAGGCCCTATGGGTTGCGGCCCAAGGACCCCACGCCCATGAAAAAGCAGACCGCCATGAACCGCGATTGGATCGCCACCGCCCGCACGCTGAGCGAGGCCCTACCCTATCTGCAGCGCTATGAGGGCGCGACGGTGGTGATCAAGTTCGGCGGCCACGCCATGGTCGATGACGCCGCGATGGACAGCTTCGCCCGCGATATCGCGTTGATGAGCCAGGTGGGCGTCAACCCCGTCGTCGTCCATGGCGGCGGGCCGATGATCAACGATCTGCTGGCCAAGCTCGACATCAAGTCGGACTTCGTGAACGGCAAGCGGGTGACCGACCAGGCCACGGTCGAAGTGGTCGAGATGGTCCTGTCGGGCCAGGTGAACAAGCGCATCGTGCAGGCGATCAACGCGCAGGGTGGCCATGCCGTGGGCCTGTCGGGCAAGGACGCGAACCTGATGATCTGCGACCAGACCGACCCTGCGCTTGGCTATGTCGGCACACCGGCCAAGATGAACCCCGCCTTCCTGCAAAGCCTCGCCGCCACCGACACGATCCCCGTCATTGCACCTATCGGCGCAGGCCGGAACGGCGAGACGTTCAATGTGAACGGCGACACGGCGGCGGGGGCCATCGCCGCCAGCCTCAATGCCGACCGCCTCCTGCTGCTCACGGACGTGCCCGGCGTGAAGAACGCCGCAGGCGAAGTGGTGACGGAACTCACCCCGGACCAGATCCGGCAGATGACGTCCGATGGCACGATTGCCGGCGGGATGATCCCGAAAACCGAAACCGCGCTGGCCGCCATCGACGGCGGCGTGCGCGCGGTGGTCATCCTCGATGGTCGCGCTCCGAATGCCTGCCTGTTGGAACTGTTCACCGACCATGGCGCAGGCAGCCTGATCCGCGCCCCGCGATGATGCCGAGCTATGACGCGATCCAGGCACAGGTTCGCGCTTCTCACCTCGATATCTTTGGAGCCTTCCATCCAGAGCCCGATGACCTGGCGCCGGAGGGCACCGGGACCCTGATCCTCCTCGGCCCACATGAGCCCGGGTTCTGGGCGATGTTTACCGCAGCGGATGAGGCCCGCGATGGCGCCCCCGATCCCGTGGATCGCTGGTCAACCCGTGTGATCACGGCCCTTGCGGATGAATTCGGGGCGCGCGCGCTGTTTCCCTTTGGCGGTCCGCCCTATCAGCCCTTTATTCGTTGGGCGATCCGGTCGGGACGGGCCTGGCAATCGCCTGTGGATATCCTTGTGCATGACACGGCTGGACTTATGGTGTCCTACCGCGGGGCGATTGCGTTGCCGGGCAAGCTTGACCTGCCATCGCTACCTGCCAAACCCTGCGACTGCTGCGCGGACAAACCGTGCCTCACCGCCTGCCCGCCCCGCGCCCTGACCGACCAGGGCTATGACGTGCCGCGCTGCAAGGACTACCTCGCCCATGACGGGAAAATGAGTTGCATGGCCGGCGGTTGTCTCGTACGGCGCGCCTGCCCGGTCAGCCAAAGCTATGGCCGCGACCCGGCGCAATCGGCCTACCACATGGGGCAATTTTTGGGATGAGCCTGACCCTGATCCTGACGCGGCACGCGAAATCCAGCTGGCATGACCCCAAGCTGGATGACTTTGACCGCCCCTTGAATGACCGCGGACGCAAATCGGCGCGGGCCATCGGTGCGTGGCTGGCGGCGCGGGATCTGGTGCCGCAGGAGGTTCTGGTCTCGGGCGCGCGCCGGACGGTGGACACCTGGACGGGCATTGCCACCCAGATGCCGGTGCAGGCCCCGATGCGCAGTGAGCCCGCGCTTTACCACGCCTCGGCTGAGACGATCCGCAACACGCTGCGCGGTGCCACGGCGCCGATCGTCCTTCTGATCGGCCATAATTTCGGGATTGGGGAGTGTGCGGGAAGGTTGGTCGCGGCAGCCCCGGACCACCCGAAGTTCGCGCAGTACCCGACCTGCGCAACCACCGTGATCCAGTTCCCGGGCCCGACATGGCGCGATGTCAAATGGGGCGAGGGTCAGGTGCTGGAGTTTGTGGTGCCGCGCGAGCTAAGCTGAGCCCAAAGGACGATTTCCATATGGAAATCGCGCTCAACGCATTGATGTCTATAGACAATCGAAAATCATCTTTGCCGTTCGGGCACGCCTCCAATCAGTGACCGAGGATCTGGCTCAGGAACAGCTTCGTCCGGTCTGATTTGGGGTTCATAAAGAACTCCTCCGGCTCATTCTGTTCGACGATCTGACCCTCATCCATGAAGATCACCCGGTTCGCCACCTGACGGGCAAAGCCCATCTCGTGGGTCACCACCAGCATCGTCATCCCCTCTTCGGCCAGCTCGATCATGGTGTCGAGCACCTCCTTGATCATCTCCGGATCAAGGGCGGAGGTCGGTTCATCGAACAACATGATCCGCGGACGCATGCAAAGCGAACGCGCAATTGCCACCCGCTGCTGCTGACCACCTGACAACTGGCCAGGGTACTTGTCCGCCTGCTCGGGGATCTTCACCTTGGTCAGGAAGTGCATCGCCGTCTCTTCGGCTTCGCGCTTGGGAATCTTGCGCACCCAGATCGGGGCCAGCGTGCAGTTCTCCAGAATCGTCAGATGCGGGAACAGGTTGAAGTGCTGGAACACCATCCCAACCTCAGACCGGATCGTATCGATGTTTTTGATGTCCGAGGACAGCACGGTCCCATCGACCGAGATCGAGCCCTTCTGATGTTCCTCCAGCGCGTTGATGCACCGGATCAGCGTCGACTTACCCGACCCCGACGGCCCGCAAATCACGATCCGTTCGCCGCGATAGACTGTCAGATCGATATCCCGCAACACGTGGAACGTGCCGTACCACTTGTTCATGTTCTGGATATCGATCGCCACCTCGTCCGAGACTTTGGCGTCTTTGCGCGCCAGCGCTTCGTCGGTCATTGCCATATCCAAGGTCTCCTAGCGTCTGTCGGTCTGAAGCTGACGCTCCAACCATTGTGAGTATTGCGAAATGCCGTAGCACACGACAAAGAACAGAACCGCGGCAAAGCCCAAAAGCTCCCAATACACGCCGTTCCAGTCAGTGGAGGCCAGGATCGGCCCGCGGATCATTCCGACCAGATCGAACATCGCGATGATCGACACCAGCGTGGTATCCTTGAAGAGGCCCACCGCCACGTTCACGATGCCGGGGATCGAGATCTTGAGCGCCTGCGGCAGAATGATCAGTCGCATCGCCTGTGGGTAGTCGAGGCCCAGGCTATCGGCCGCCTCGTACTGGCCGCGCGGGAGGGCGGCCAGACCGCCCCGGATCACCTCGGCAATGTAGGCCGCGGCGAACATCGTGATCATGATGATCACCCGCAAGATCAGGTCGAAATTCGTGCCCGGCGGCAGGAAGTAGGCCAGAACCACGTTCGCCACGAAGAGAAGCGTGATCAGCGGCACACCACGGATGAACTCGATGAACACCACGCAGATCCACTTGATGATCGGCATGGAGCTTTGCCGGCCCAGCGCAAGGACGATGCCCAGTGGCAGGGACAGTGACACGCAGACCGTGCCGAGAATCATGTTCAACATGAACCCGCCGATCTCGCGGCTTTCCACCTGTTCCAGCGCCAAAAGGCCGGATCCGGCGTCAGACGCAAACCCAGTGACCCACCAGGTCACGATCGCCGCCAGTAGACCACCGAAGAATCCCATTGCAAAGGATTTGTCGACCAGCCGGGAATAGACGACGTAGCCCACCACAAACCCAAGAAGCGCGAACACAGGCGTCAGGATCGTCCCGCCCCAGACCAGCCAGTAGGCCACGAACGGATAGAGCGCGGTGAAGATCATCAGCTTGCGGGGCAGGTTTTGGAACAGCACCGGCGCGATGGCCGCGAATAACAGAACGAAGGCCAGCGTCGGACGCCAATAGGCATCCTGAGGATAGCGGCCAAAGAGAAGCTGGTGCCAGCGTTCGGTCAGAACGGCAAAGCAACCGCCACCCGACCCTGCCGCAATCTCGCGGCATTCGCGGATCGACCCGGCGTTCCAGACCCCGTTCAGAAGCCACGGCATGACGAACGCCAGCACATAGTAGATCGCGACAAGCGACAGGACCGTCATCACCGCATTGGCGGGGGTCGAAGTCAGATTTTCACGGATCCACTTGATCGCCCCACGCTCGGTCGCCGGCGGCGGGGCCGGCGGCAGCGGCGTGGTGCGGACGAAGGCGGCGGAGTGGTGCGGTGTGTCAGACATCTCAGCGCTCCTTCAGCTTCACGGCATTGTTGTAGACGTTCATGATCGCCGAGATCGCCAGTGAGATCGTCAAGTAGAACAGCATCAGCAGAAGGATCGCCTCGATCGCGCGGCCCGTCTGGTTCAGCGTGATGCCGCCCAGCGTGCCGGTCACATCCATGTACCCCACCGCAATCGCCAGCGACGAATTCTTGGTGAGGTTGAGGTACTGCGAAATCAACGGTGGGATAATAACGCGCAGCGCCTGGGGCAGGATCACAAGGTTCATGATCCGGTTGGGGCGCAGGCCAAGCGATGCCGCGGCCTCCGTCTGGCCTTTGGAAATGGCCAGAATGCCCGCACGCACGTTCTCCGCAATGAACGCGCCGGTGTAGATCGCCAGCGCAAACCACAGCGCGATCAGGGACCCGCGCACCTGCATGCCGCCGGTGAAGTTGAACCCTGACATTTCCGGGTATTCCAGGCTGATCGGCCGGCCCATGATGAAGTACATCAGGATCGTCGGCACGAAGAACAACGCGACCGACGGCCAGAACGTGGGCAGCAACCGCCCCGTGTCATAGAGAAGCTTTGTCGCATAGCGCCGATAGGCAAAGATGCCTGCGACGGACAAAAGGAAGGTGATGACCACGATCATCGAACCGGCTTCCCAGATGGGCTTGGGCGCATAGACGCCCCGGTTCGTGAACGCAAAGGCATCAAACAGCATCGTTGCCGCGGGTTCATCCCCGCGGAACGCCCGCGGCGCAGGCAGGCTCGCGGTCATGATAAAGAAGATAATCAGGATCCAGATCAGCACAGGCACATTGCGGAACGCTTCGACATAGACGGCCATCAGCCGCGCAACGATCCAGTTGTTCGACAGGCGCAGAATGCCCGCGATGACCCCGAAAACCGTCGCCGTGATGCAGCCCAGGAACGCGACGATGAGTGTGTTGAGAACACCCACGATAGAGGCGCGCAGGTGCGTGTCCTGGCTGTTATATTCGATCGGGCGCTGGTTGATGTCATAACCAGCCGCCTCGCCCAGGAAGCCGAACGAGATGTCCTGGCCCAGGTCTTCAAGGTTCTGGGCGGCGTTGGAAATCAGCCAGCCGATGAACAAAAAGACGCCAATCAGCGCAATGAACTGAAACGTGTAAGACCGATACCGTGTGTCGTTCAACAGCATCGATAGCCGGAACGACTCCTGTGGAGGGTCGGTAAGCGTGGTCATGTGGCACTTCCCCGTTGTCCCTGGGTATCTCCCATGCGCCTCTTAGCGGGCGCCATCCCGGCCCAGTGCGTTTGTGCTGAAGGCAAAAAGAAGAAGGGCGCAGGTTGTCCCCGCGCCCTTCGTGTTCCTTACCGGAACGGCGGCGAATACATCAGCCCGCCATCGGTCCACTGCGCGTTCAGGCCGCGCGCCAGGCCGATCGGGGTGTTTTCACCGATGTGACGTTCAAAGATTTCGCCATAGTTGCCGGTCGTGGCAATGACGTTCTTCGCCCAGTCTGCTTCAAGGCCCAGCATCGCGCCCAGGCCACCTTCGGTGCCCAGAAGACGGTTGATTTCCGGGTTGTCGGTGCCGTTGGCAAGCTCGGCCACGTTGGTCGAGGTCACGCCCAGTTCTTCTGCACTGATCAGCGCGTTCAGCGTCCAGCGCACGATATCACCCCAGTCGTGGTCGCCGTGGCGCACCAGCGGGCCCAGCGGCTCTTTTGAGATGATTTCGGGGAAGATGACGTGTGCCGAGGGATCTTCGAATGTGGCGCGCGAAGCGGCCAGACCCGAGGCGTCGGTGGTGTACACGTCACAGGCGCCTGCATTGTACTGCTGCAGTGCTTCTGCGTTGGTCTCGATCGGAACCGGATCGTAGCTCATGTTGTTCGAGCGGAAGAAGTCAGCCAGGTTCAGTTCGGTCGTGGTGCCGGTCTGGATGCAGACGGTCGCCCCGTCGAGATCCTTGGCAGACGTCACGCCCAGATCGCGCGGCGCGATAAAGCCCTGACCGTCATAGTAGTTAATGCCCACGAATTCGAACTTGAGGTCGACATCGCGCGAGAACGTCCAAGTGGTGTTGCGCGACAGCATGTCGATCTCGCCGGCGGCCAGCGCGGTGAAGCGCGTCTTACCGGTCAGCGGGACGTACTTGACCGCGTCGGCATCGCCCAGAACGGCAACAGCCACAGCGCGGCACAGCTCAACATCGAAGCCCTGCCAGTTGTTGTTGGCATCCGGTGCCGCGAAGCCCACGAGACCGGTGTTCACGCCGCAGTTCAACTCACCACGGGCTTTGACGTCTTCCAGCGTGCTTGCCGATGCCGAGGCTGCAGCCAGCCCGGCAGCGCCAACAACGCCGAGAAATACGGATTTTTTCATAGTTACCTCATCCTGATGCCGCGCCATGCGCGGACGGGTCGTGCGACCTTATGACCGCAATTATAATGAAGGCACCCCTTCACACGCCTAAATACTGGGTCGTGTGGCGGGCAACGTCAAGGCTGAGTGCCGAATTTCCGGGCATTCGCCCCAGATACGCCAAAGCGCTTTGACAATCAGCATTTCACGGCTGCGTCGCCTATTTCAGTAGCAGAATGAAAGAACCGCGCCGCATGTTGAAAGTCTTTCAGTTTCAATGCGTTGACCTCTTCCGCCTCGTCGTCTTTGCCCCATAGCTGGATCTGCCACAGCTCATCGAGGCGCGCGACCTGCCACAGGTCTTCCGGCGTGGCCGTCTTGTGGACAATTGCAAATGCAATAATCAGCGAACCGGGCAGGGTCACCAGGTCATGAAAGCCCGCCAGTTGGAAATCCGACAACGCGTTAACCTGCTGATATGCCGTCGAAAGCGCGGCGGGATCTTGCGCGGCATGCATCACGCCTGCGACCGGCTTGAGGCGAATACCCAGCGCCGCGTCGGCCCAATCCAACAGCGGATCCCAGGCCGCAGCCTGTCGATCAGTCAGGCCCCGTGGGCTGTCGGCGCGGTAGCACAAAAGGTCTGCATCCGCGTAATCCGCCAGCATCTGCACGACCTCGGCACGCTGCGGCGTCACCTTGTCGATGGCCGAGTTCGCCGTACGGGTCACCGGCATCGTGCGGGGGTCGACCAGATCGCCCTGCGCCCGCCACTCTGACGCGACGTCATCGGCAAGCTGGCGCGTCGGTACCCGCAGAAGCGACTTCGCCGGCGTTTTGATAGGCCGCGAATCGAGGGCGACGCAGAACCCCTCTCCGTCTTCCACAACGCTGACTTCTGTCCAAAAGCGTTTGGGCGCCCAGCCTGTCATGCCGCATCCTCAAACGGATCGTCTGGCGCATCTTCCGCGCGCCAGTCCATCATCGCCCAGGTGCGGGTCATGTGATCGGGCAGCGGCGCGGTCAGGGCGAGGGTCGCGCCAGTCACTGGGTGGCGAAAGCTCAGGTGGCGGGCGTGTAGATGCAGCTTGCGGCTCAGCTCCCCCCCAAGCTGCGCGCCCCAGCCATCGCCCAGGTTCTCTTGCCCCGAGCCGCCGTATTTCCCATCACCCACAATCGGATGCCCCAGCTCGGCCATATGCGCGCGCAACTGGTGCGTCCGCCCGGTCACAGGCACCAGCCCGACCCAGGACAACCGCCCGCCCAGGCCCGAGATCACCGCGTAATCCGTCGTCGCGCGCTTTGCGCCGGGGGTGCTCTCCACATCACGCGGATGCAGGCAGAGCATCTTTTCACCCTGCCCCGCCGCGCCGTGGCCCCGCGCCTTGACCAGACCGTAGCGCACGGTGCCCATCCCGGGCTTCGGCACGCCCGCTACCGCCGCCCAATAGATCTTGCGCGTCTCGCGATCGCGGAATGCGCGGGTCAACGCGCCAGCCACCGCACGCGTCCGCGCCAAGAGCAACACCCCCGATGTATCCTTGTCGAGGCGATGCACCAGGCGTGGCTTCTCGTCCAACCCGAAACACAGCGCTTCGGCCAGCCCATCGACATGACGGGTCTGTTTGCTGCCCCCCTGCGTCGGCAGGCCCGGCGGTTTGTTGAGGGCGATGATATGCGCGTCGCGCCAGATCACGCAGCCCTGGATCATTGCCGCATCCGCGTCTGAGACCGTTTGTCTGGGTCGCTCCGGTTGCGGGGCATCCGACAGGGGCGGCACCCGCACGCTTTGCCCGTCTTCGATCCGGGTCGAGGCTTTCACCCGGGCCCCGTCCACGCGGATCTCACCCTTGCGGCACATCTTTTCGATGCGGCCCTGGCTGACTTGCGGAAACCGTCGCCGGAACCAGCGATCCAGCCGTTGATCGCCTTCGCCGGTTGCCACTTCAATGGTCTGAACCCCGCTCATGCCCAGATCGCCCGACCCAGCCAGACACCCGCCACCAACCCGGCGATGGAACACAGGACAGAGACTGCGACATAGGCCGCCGCCTGCCCCGCAAGCCCACGTTCATAAAGCGTATAGGCCTCAAGCGAGAACGCAGAGAACGTGGTGAAACCGCCAAGGACGCCGGTCATGACAAAAGGGCTCCAATGGCTGAGGCCCTTTTGTGCCGCGGCCACGACGAAGAGGCCCATCAAAAACGAGCCCACGATATTGACGGTGATGATCGCCAACGGAAACCCCGGGCCCGCGGCGCGCAACACCGCCACGCCCACCAGAAACCGGGCCGAGGCACCGATGGCACCCCCCAAAGCAACTTGCGCAACCGTTGAAATCATGGGGCTGAGGTGCGGGGCCGCGCGGGGAAAGTCAAGAACCGGCCCCGCGCTTGGCCCGCAGCTTGACGAAGTAATCGAGGCGGCGCTTCAACTCACGCTCGAACCCGCGTTCCACCGGTTGGTAATAGACGCCACGGGCCATGCCTTCGGGGAAATAGTTCTGGCCCGAAAACGCCCCTTCCGCATCGTGGTCATATTCATAGCCGTCGCCATAGCCCTGATCTTTCATCAGATCAGTGGGCGCATTCAGGATGTGCTTGGGCGGCGGTTCCGACCCGGTTTTCTTCGCCGCTGACCGCGCGTTTTTGTAAGCCGCATAGCCAGCGTTCGATTTCGGGGCGAGCGCGAGGTATGTCACCGCCTGCCCCAGCGCCAATTCCCCCTCAGGCGATCCCAGCCGTTCATAGACCTGCCATGCATCGAGGCAAATCGTCTGCGCCTGCGGATCGGCCAGCCCGATATCTTCCACCGCCATGCGGGTGATCCGGCGGGCCAGATAACGGGGGTCTTCACCGCCCTCCAGCATCCGCGCGAACCAATAGAGTGCGGCGTCCGGATCAGAGCCCCGAACCGATTTGTGCAGTGCCGAGATCAGGTTGTAATGCGCATCGCCCGACTTGTCGTACTGCGCCGCTCGCCGCATCAGCCGCGCCGATAGGGCGGCGGTATCGAGGGGCTTTGGCACCTGCCACGCCGCGACCTGTTCGATCAGGTTCAACAGCGCCCGCCCATCGCCATCGGCCATCTCGATCAACGCCTCCCGCGCCGCACCATCAAGCGGCAGGGCACGGCCCAACTCCTGCTCCGCCCGCTGCGCCAGCAGTTCCAGATCTGCGGGCGTCAAACGCTCAAGCACCATCACCTGGCTTCGGCTGAGCAGGGCCGAGTTCAGCTCAAATGACGGATTTTCCGTTGTGGCCCCCACCAGAAGGATTGTCCCATCCTCCATATGCGGCAGAAACCCATCCTGCTGGGCCCTGTTGAAACGATGGATTTCATCGACGAAGAGCAGCGTCCCGCGTCCGTTCGTGCGCCGCAGCTTAGCGGCTTCGAACACCTTCCGTAGATCCGGCACGCCGGTAAAAATCGCGCTGATCTGCACGAATGCCAAATCGGTTTCATCCGCCAAAAGCCGCGCAATCGTGGTTTTGCCCACGCCAGGCGGCCCCCAGAAGATGATCGACGACAGACTACCCGAGGCGAGCATCACGCCTAATGGCCCCTCGGCCCCCAACAGATGACCCTGCCCGATCACCTGCGACAGCGCTTTGGGCCGCAGCCGATCGGCCAACGGATGCGGCGCCGTGTCGGGCACAGAGGCTGCTGGTCTGTCGAAAAGATCGCTCATGGGCCGACCGTATCCCCCCGACCGGCCCACGAAAAGCGCGTTTACTGTAGGACCAACCGACAGTCAGCAGGCCGCACCAGCGCGAGACGGATTTTGCCGCCCGCCCGGAGCGGAGCGCGCAGCGATCTGGGTGATCGAAAGTGCTTCGCGACGCGGTGGGAGGCAAAAACCGCCGCGTCCCGAAGGGATTTCGCCCAAATTGCCCAGTTCTGCGTCGCGAGCG
>JBCBGF010000008.1:0-162061 GCA_038526915.1 Pseudomonadota bacterium
GGATCGCGCCGTCCATCTGCGCAGCACCCGTGATCATGTTCTTCACGTAGTCGGCGTGGCCCGGGCAGTCGACATGGGCGTAGTGGCGGTTGTCCGTCTCATACTCCACATGCGCGGTCGAGATCGTGATCCCGCGCGCCTTCTCTTCCGGTGCGCCGTCGATCTGGTCATACGCCTTGAAGTCGCCGAAATACTTCGTGATCGCCGCCGTCAGCGTCGTCTTGCCGTGGTCAACATGGCCAATCGTGCCGATGTTCACATGCGGTTTCGTACGTTCAAACTTTTCCTTCGCCATTGGGCGCTCCGCCTCGTCGTTTTGGGGGGCCGTCTGGGCCCGTTCAGTAGACGCGGGCTAGCTAATGATTCGATGGCGAAAAATCAAGCGTCTGTTGGCGCTGGTCCCGGCCAGTTACTGCTGGGCGAAACGGTCAAACGGAATACGCGGCTGGCCAGGCGTCGGGGCGAACCAGGTATCGGCATTTTCCGCCAACGCCACCGCAAGCGCGGACGCAGCGCTTGCGGCCAGCGCCTCCAGATCACCCGAACCCGCCGGCAGCGTGCCTGCGATCTCAAGTGGAACCGCCGTCAGGGCCCGTTTGGTGGCTTCGTCCCAGACATTCACCGCCATCAAAAGCCCCGACTCGCGTCCCGATCCGCGTGTGGCCAGCGCATACGCATCGACGCGGATCCCAAGGTGGTAGAGGCCATCGCCATTATAGCCGCCAAGCTCCCGCAGAACCGCTGTTTCAACGGCACGCTGCAACACGGCGTCCTCAACTGTCTGCGACCCTGGCCCCTGCAAGGCATCGCCCACGACAACGACGTTAAACCCAAGGCGAAAGTCACCCATGGACGGCGGACCATCAGCCGCGTCCTCTGGCGGGCCCGCGCACCCCGCCAGCGCAAGCCCGACGGCCACCGCGCAGATGTAGCCGCGAACCCCCATCACATCACTCGCAAATGGATTGCAGCGCCCGCCACTCAAACGTGCTGAGCACGGGGCGCGTCGGTCGTGTCAGCGCCGCTTCCGCCGCCCGCGCCGCTGCGATCCGGTCGCCCAGCGCGGGGTGCGACAGGAAATGCGCCACGAACCCTTCGGTGTCGCCATATTCAGCCCGCAAGCGTTCGAACATGTCCCCCAGCGCCCCGGGGGGGATGTCGCTTGAGGCCAGCATATCATGGGCAAAGACATCGGCGGCAGCCTCGGCCTCTTGCGTATAGTCGGCCTGGATCAGACGCTCGGCCAAAAACAGGACGATGGCACCACCAGCAAAATCGCCAAACAGCAGGCCCAGCACACCAATAGACCCAGCAGACCGCAGCGCAATCCGCGTGGGATCACGCGCGGCGACATGGCCGATCTCATGGGCGAACACTGCGGCCACTTCTTCCGGTGTCTCTGCCGCCTCAAGCAATCCACGGAAGAACACGACATGCCCCCCGGGCAGCGCAAAGGCGTTCACCATCGGATGATCCAGAACACTCACCGTCAGGTCCACGTCCAGGTCGGTATTCTGCAAAAGCCGCTCTTCCATCCGCGCAAGCGCGCGCGTGCCAGCGGGCGTCGTGCAGAGCCGTAGGTAATCGAACCCATTGCCCTCAAAGGCGGACCGGATCTGTTCCAGCGTGGTATCGCCCAGCGCCTTTTCGCCCTCGGGCGGCAAATAAAGCGCCAGCTGATCCGCCATACGCGGCACCAAAACGAAGATGATCAAAAACACCGATGCAACGGCGGCCAACGCCCAGAGCGCGATCCGCCCCTTGCCGCGCACCGGCGGCGGCTTGTCCAGATGGCGGCTTTTGTTCAGGATCATTCGCAACGTGTCTTCGTCGCGGATCATCAGCCGCGCCAACGGCTCCACCGTCGAGGTGATGACGATCAGATCCTCACCGGCCATATCTGGCACGGATCGCAACGTCTCAAACGGCCAAAGCTCAGCCTCATACTCGGGCAGTTCCAGCGTCAGGTTGTCACCATCCTCGCCCAACAGCACGCGGTAGCGTTCCGCCGTCTCGCCATCATAGAGCTCGGCATAGGCGCTGAATGCCAGCGCCTCACCCGGCTTGTCGCGCAGATACCGGCTCATATCGCGCCCCCCAGATCGAGCGCTTCGGAAAAGCCTTCCGCATCCCGGCGTTCGTCGCGGTCGCGCTGGGCCACGCCGTTCAACGCCGGTGCCCCCGCCAGGGTGATCTGCTCTGAGAAGTGCTTCCACATGGGCTGGCGCACATACACATGCCGCAACGCGCCCCACATGATGTAGATGACAAAATAGGTCAGCGCCGTGAACGCGATTGTCACCCAGACTGGCAACGCCCCGATGGCCGTCAGCTGTTCAATGTCCTGCCCACCGGCCCCGAAGACGATCACCAGGCCGATGAACAAAAGCATCAGTGACACCAGAAACCAGACCATGAAGTTGCCAAAAAAGATGATGCGGCACACGCGCGCCGTGCTGGGCTGGAACTCCAGCGTCAGCTCCCCGGCTTGCTTGGTATTGGTCAACAGCTCCAGCGACCTGACCCAATAGTACGTGGCCGTGAACGGCAAAACGAAGATCGCAATCGCCAGAACGATCCCCGCCGCCCAAACCATCTCGCTCGCCTCGCCCAACGACCCACCGCTCAGCATCGGCAGACCCACCATCGCGGCAATTGCCCCAGCCATCGCAAGAAACGTTAGGATCACCGGCAGAGCCGCCGGAAACAGCATCGTCCACCGCCCGCCCTGAACAAGCCGCTGATCCCCGAACCAGGTGCGGTCGGTTTTGTATTTCTCCAGCCAGAACGTCATCCGTGGCCACAGAAGACCCAAAGTGAGGATCGTCAGAAGCCAGTGCCAGAGCGCGCGGAACGCGTATCCCCACGCCCCCGGATCCAGCCCAAACCGGATCCCGCGCCACCGCGTGCGCCCCAGAACATAGCGTTGCGCACGGTACATGGCGAAAAACCACAAGGGGATCACCCCGAGAAACGACAAGGCGTAGGCCGCGACATTGCTTTGAAACAGCGAAAAGCTCGCAAACATCAACAGCAGGTTCACGATGCCCAGGTAGAACGCCAAAATGACCACAGCCATGAGAAAACCCAAAAGCTTCTCAATGGGTTGGCCCACATATTCCAGCGGAACACCGGAGATCCGCACCGATGACCAGTAATACCGGCGCAGCTTCGTTTTCATCCAGAACCGATAGATGCCAAGGGTCAGGACGGTCAGCAGGCTCGTTTTGACGGCCAGCATAAACAGCGGCCCGCGGGTGCCTATGAATTGGGTATCTAGCTTGGGGTCAGCCACGCCTAATCAAATCGGTTGTTGCGGGGGAAGCCATGGGGCGGCGCTTTGCCCACACCTGCGCGTTTGCCGATCCAGCCGGACATATCGGCCTCGCGCCGGGTCGCGCCATTGGGCATAGGCCAGCTCAGGCCCGCGGACATATCGAACGTCGTCACATCCGACAGCCCGCCATCGATGTCGAGGGCACCCTGCTTGCCGCGGGCCTGCTTGTACTTTTGCAACCGCACGCCCTTGCCGCGGGTCATTTCCGGCAACTCGGCCAGGGGGAAGGCCAAAAGCTTGCGGTTCTCGCTCACCACCGCAACGGTATCGCCCGCCACGGCGCGGCAGACCTTGGCCACCACACCATCACGCACGTTCAGCACCTGCTTGCCGCTGCGGGTCTGGGCAACGATCTCGTCTTCCGGCACCACAAACCCATCGCCGGCGTTCGAGGCCACGACGACCTTGGCCCCCGGGCGATGGATAAACAGCGCGATAATCTCAGCCTCGTTCGGCAGATCGACCATCAGCCGCACAGGCTCCCCCATACCGCGCCCACCGGGCAGGTTCGCACCGCTCAGCGTGTAGAAGCGCCCATTGGAGCCGAAAAGCAGAACCTTATCCGTGGTTTCCGCGTGGAAGATGAAGCGCCCACTATCGCCATCCTTGAACTTCAGCTCTTGATCCAGCGCGATATGCCCCTTCATCGCGCGGATCCAGCCCATGGCCGAACAGACCACCGTGATCGGCTCTTTCTCGATCATCGCCTCGATGGGCACATCCTCGAACTCGGCGGCGTCCTCAAATGTGGTGCGGCGCGGACCCAGCGGGTGGGATTTACCGAATTGCGCCTTCGTTTCCTTCAGCTGATCCGAGATTTTCGCCCATTGCAGGACCTCATCGGCCAGCAAGTCTTCCAACTCCGCCCGCTCCATCAAAAGCTTGTCGTATTCAGACTTTAGCTCAATCTCTTCAAGCTTACGCAACGCCCGCAGGCGCATGTTCAGGATCGCCTCGGCCTGCACCTCGGTCAGGCCCAGATCGGGATCGGGGTCGGTGCCGTCCAACGGCGAGACATACTCCGCCTCACTATTCGCCCGCGGCGGCGTGTTCGACCAATCCTGATGCATCAGCGCACGCTTGGGCTCATCATCATAACGGATGATCTCAATCACCCGGTCGAGGTTCAAAAACGCGGTGATAAACCCTTCCAGCACCTCCAACCGGTGGTCGATCTTCTCCAACCGGTGTTGCGAGCGCCGCTGGAGCACCTCGCGTCTGTGATCAAGGAAAGCGCGCAGCACCTCTTTCATCGAACAGACCTTGGGCGTGCGGCCGTCGATCAGCACGTTCATGTTGAGCGAGATGCGCACTTCCAAATCGGTGTTCCGGAACAGCATCCCCATCAGAACCTCTGGGTCGACGTTCTTCGACCGGGGCTCAAGCACGATCCGCACGTCATCCGCGCTCTCATCGCGCACATCGGCGAGGATCGGGATCTTCTTGGTCTGAATGACCTCGGCGATCTTTTCGATGAGCTTCGATTTCTGGACCTGATAGGGGATTTCCGTGACGACGATCTGCCACTGCCCACGGCCCAGATCCTCGACCTCATGCCGCGCCCGCAGGCGGAAGCCGCCGCGTCCCGTGCGATAGGCTTGGGCGATCTGGTCACGGGGTTCGACGATGATCCCGCCCGTCGGAAAATCCGGCCCGGGGACGTAGTTCAAAAGCGTATCGTCCCGCGCATCGGGCGTCTTGATCAGGTGCAAACAGGCGTCGATCAGCTCGCCGATATTGTGTGGCGGGATGTTCGTGGCCATCCCCACCGCGATCCCGCTGGAGCCGTTGGCCAGCAGATTTGGGAAGGCCGCCGGCAACACGACCGGCTCCGTTAGCGTGCCATCGTAATTATCCCTGAAATCGACCGCGTTCTCGTCAAGGCCCTGCAACAAAGCCTCGGCCACATCCGTCAGCCGCGCCTCGGTATACCGGCTGGCCGCGGGGTTATCCCCGTCGATATTGCCAAAGTTCCCCTGCCCGTCCACCAGCGGGTAGCGGATCGTGAATTCTTGGGCGAGCCGCGCCATCGCGTCATAGATCGCACCGTCCCCGTGCGGGTGATAGTTCCCCATCACATCGCCAGAAATCTTAGCCGATTTGCGGAAGCCACCGTTCGAGGCCAACCGCAACTCCCGCATCGCGTACAAAATACGCCGGTGCACCGGTTTCAGGCCGTCACGCGCATCGGGCAGCGCACGATGCATGATCGTGGACAGCGCGTATTGCAGATATCGTTCCCCGATCGCCCTGCGCAGTGGTTCAGCCAACTGTCGCGCGGGATCGGTGTCCTCGATGGCCTCGCTCATATCTTCGGTGTAAACGGGCCGGGATTCGGCGTCCAGAGAAGATTGGCAAGCATTTTGGGCATGAGCGCACGCACGGTTCTGATCACCGGATGTTCCTCGGGCATAGGCTATGATGCCGCGCACGGCCTCCGCGACCGGGGGTGGCGGGTCTTTGCCTCGTGCCGCAAGCCTCAGGATTGCGCGCGCTTGCGGAATGAAGGGTTTGAAAGCCCGCTCATCGACTATGAGCGCACCGAAACCATCCACGGCGGATTTGACGAGGTGCTGGAGGCAACGGGCGGCCAACTGGACGCGCTTTTCAACAACGGCGCCTACGCGGTTCCGGGCGCGGTGGAGGATCTGCCGACCGACGCACTGCGCGCAATCTTCGAGGCCAATGTCTTCGGCTGGCATGAGCTGTCGCGCCGTGCGATCGAAGTGATGCGCAGGCAGGGATCGGGCCGCATCGTCCAGAACTCATCCGTGTTGGGCTTTGTGCCCATGCGCTGGCGCGGAGCCTATGTGGCCACAAAATACGCGATGGAAGGCCTCACCGACGTCTTGCGGCTGGAAATGGCCGATACCGGCATCCACGTGATCCTGATCGAACCCGGCCCCATCACCTCGCGCATCCGCGAAAACGCCGTGGCCCATTTCGAACGCTGGATCGATGTCGACGCCTCGCCCCGTGCAGATCAATACAAGGCGACCCTGATGAAACGCCTCTATCAGGACAAGACCGCGCCCGATCCGTTTGAGCTTCCCGCCAGCGCGGTAACCGCCAAGCTGATCCACGCGCTGGAAAGCCCGCGTCCCCGGCCACGCTACTACGTCACCACACCCACCTACATGATGGGCATTCTGAACCGCCTTTTGCCCACCCGCGCCCTCGACAAGATCCTGCGCAGGGCCTAGCGCCACTTTCGCCTTCGCTTTTCCCGCGCGGCCCGCTACATCGCGCCGGCAAGGGAGAGTTGAATGGCCTCAGATCCACTTTTGATCGTCGTTGTGCTGGCAGCACTTGGCGTGTTGGGCATCTTGATGTTCGGCATCGGCACCTTCGGCAAAGGCGGCGATTTCAACAAGAAACATGCCAATAAAATCATGCGATACCGCCTCTATGCGCAGGCCGGGGCGGTCGTGCTGATCCTGCTTTTCGTCTATCTGCGCCGGTCCGGAGGGTAACATGGTCGTCCTGAACAAGATCTACACCAAAACCGGCGATGCCGGCGAAACAGCCCTTGGAAACGGCGCACGCGTCGCCAAGCATTCGATGCGCGTCACCGCCTACGGCACGGTGGACGAGGCGAACGCGACGCTTGGCCTCGCGCGCCTCCATGCAGACGGGGATCTCGATGCCAAACTTGCGATGATCCAGAATGACCTCTTCGACCTCGGCGCCGATCTGTGCACGCCCGACATGGAAAAAGATGCCGAGGCCGAATATCCACCCCTGCGCATGACCGATGCACAGGTCACCCGGCTCGAGACCGAGATTGATGAGATGAACGCCAAGCTCGAACCCCTGCGGTCCTTCATCCTGCCCGGTGGATCGGCTTTGGCCGCGCATCTGCATCTCTGCCGCACGGTGTCCCGCCGCGCCGAACGTCTGACGGTGGAACTGGCCACCATGGAGTCGGTGAACCCCGCCGCCGTGAAATACCTCAACCGCCTGTCAGACTGGTTCTTCGTCGCCGGTCGGATTGCCAATGAGAACGGCACAAAAGATGTGCTTTGGATCCCCGGGGCCAACCGCTAGCGCACCGCCCACCAGCCCCGGACTTGACCGTTCGCCGTGACAGCGCCACCCTTGGCGCATGGCAGCACGCATTCCCCTGACCTACACCCGGGCCGAGTACATCTCGGACGCTGTGGTGCACGTCACCGGCCTTGTCGCGGCACTGATTGCGGTGCCGGTCATCATCACGCTGACAGCCGTTTGGTCGGGCGATGCCAACACCATCACCGCAATGTCGATCTATGGCATCTGCCTGATCGCGATGCTGGGCTGTTCGGCGCTTTATAACATGGTGATGCGCCCATCCTGGCGCGATCTGTTGCGCAGGATCGACCAATCCGTGATTTACCTCAAGATTGCAGGGACATACACGCCCTTTGTCGCGCTCACTGGATCGCAGGCCGGGCTGTTTCTCGCCGGCATCTGGGGCGTCGCCCTGACCGGCACATCCCTGATCTTGTTTTCGCCCGGTCGGGTGCGCGTCTTGAGCCTGATCCTCTATCTGGGCCTTGGCTGGGCCGGCGCCATCTGGGGCGGGCCACTCGTGTCAACGCTGTCCACCCCGGGCTTTATATTGCTGCTGATCGGCGGGCTCACCTACACCGTGGGCGTCGTGTTCCTCTTGTGGGAAACCCTGCCCTTCCACAACACGATCTGGCACATTTTTGTGCTTGCAGCGACCTTTGTGTGCTACGCCGCCGTCATGGTGGAACTCGCCCACACCGCCACCGCCTGACGCGGCGTTTGGAAACGGTCACGCGTCGATTTTGCACTGTTTTCCGCCTTAAAGCCGCGATAACACCATGCAGGATTGATTTGCGGCCACCATGGGCCGTCGCAGCAGGAGAAATGCGCAATGAAGGTCTTGGTGCCTGTCAAACGCGTGATCGATTATAATGTGAAAGTTCGCGTGAAGGCGGACGGATCAGGCGTCGATCTTGCCAACGTAAAAATGTCGATGAACCCCTTCGACGAAATCGCCGTGGAAGAAGCCATCCGCCTGCGCGAAGCCGGCAAGGCCGACGAAGTGATCGCGGTGTCGGTGGGCGTGAAACAGGCCCAGGAAACACTGCGCACGGCCCTCGCCATGGGGGCCGATCGCGCGATTCTGATTATCGCTGCTGACGATGTTCACACCGATATTGAGCCGCTGTCCGTCGCAAAACTGATCGCTAAGGTCATTGAAGCCGAAGAACCCGGCCTTGTTCTGATGGGCAAGCAGGCCATCGACAACGACATGAACGCCACCGGCCAGATGACGGCGGCTTTGCTGGGCTGGGCCCAGGGCACCTTCGCCTCCAAGCTCGAGATCGAGGGCGACAGCGCACTTGTCACGCGTGAGGTTGATGGCGGCTTGCAGACGGTCAAGGTCAAGATGCCCGCAATCGTCACGGTCGATCTGCGCCTCAACGAACCGCGCTATGCATCCCTGCCCAACATCATGAAGGCCAAGAAAAAGCCGCTGGACGAAAAGACCCCGGCGGATTTCGGCGTCGACGTGAGCCCACGGCTCACCATCACCAATACGGCTGAGCCTGAGGCCCGCAAAGCGGGCGAGATCGTCGGCTCGGTCGACGAACTGGTTGCCAAACTCAAAGACGAAGCGGGGGTCCTCTGATGGCTGTCCTACTACTTGCAGAAGTCTCCGATGGTGAGTTGAACATCGACGCCACGTCCAAGGCCGTCACCGCCGCCAAAATCATGGGCGATGTCACCGTCCTGTGCGCAGGCGCCTCGGCCAGCGCAGCGGGCGCAGAGGCGGCAAAGATCGACGGTGTTGCCAAGGTCCTGGTGGCCGAAGACCCAAGCCTGGGTCACCGGCTGGCCGAACCCACAGCGGCGCTGATCGTCTCCCTTGCCGGCGATTATGAGCATATCGTGGCCCCCGCCACGACCGACGCCAAAAACGTCCTGCCACGGGTCGCCGCACTCCTCGATGTGATGGTCATCTCGGATGTCTCGGGCGTGATCGACGGCACGACATTCGAGCGCCCCATCTACGCGGGCAACGCCATCCAGACCGTGCAGTCGTCTGACCCCAAAAAGGTCGTCTCCATCCGTACATCCACCTTTGACGCCGCAGGCGATGGCGGCAGCGCGCCGGTGGAAACCATCTCCGCCGCCGACAACCCGGCCCTGTCGGAATGGGTCGAAGACAGCGTGGCCGAAAGCGACCGCCCCGAACTGACCTCTGCCGGGATCGTCGTGTCCGGCGGACGCGGCGTCGGATCGGAAGATGACTTCGCCCTGATCGAGAAACTGGCCGACAAGCTTGGCGCCGCAATTGGCGCAAGCCGCGCGGCCGTGGACTCGGGCTATGCGCCGAATGACTGGCAGGTCGGTCAGACCGGCAAGGTCGTGGCACCCGACCTCTACATCGCCGTGGGCATCTCTGGCGCAATCCAGCACCTCGCGGGCATGAAGGACAGCAAAGTCATCGTCGCGATCAACAAGGACGAAGAGGCCCCGATCTTTCAGGTGGCCGATTACGGCCTCGTGGCCGACCTGTTCACGGCGGTGCCCGAACTCGTCGAAAAGCTGGACTAAAGCATCCGCCTCCCCGGCTCAGGCGCTGGGGAGGCTTGCAGGCCTGCCTGCGCCTCTAAAGCCTCAATAACCTGCGCAGCAATGTGTTTGTGACCGGACGGCCCCGGCAACCCCGCCGCGGTCACGGCCTCCAGATCATCGAAATACATCTCCGCCATCTCCGCCGCGCTCGTGGGCGGGATCACGGCCTGCGCCAACACCGCCCCGCGATCACACACTTGCCGCAGCATCTCCGCGTCCACCAGGCGGGGCTCTTGCGCCAGCGCCGCCGCGGGATCCGGCGGGCTGCGATGCGCGATCCACAAAAGCACTGTCGGTCCGCCGATACGGGCCAGAAACGCGGACATCCGGTGGACCCAGGCGATCCGCAGTTCTTCGGCCACAACCTCAAACCGCTGCGGATCGCGGCGGTGAAGCGCTGCCAAAAGGTGTCCGGTAAAGTGAAACTCGGTGAAATCCACCTCGCCATAAAGCGCGCGCAGCATGCGGGACGCGCGCACAAACCGGTCATTGCGGCGCGGATGCACCGAATACATGCGGTTCGACATGTTCTGCGCGCCAAACACCTGCACCACCCGCACCCTGGCCCGCCGCGCAAGCTCCACCACCGTGGGATCTTCGCGAAACACATCGAGCCCAGCATTCGGACTGCCCAGGTTCAGGGCCGTCATGCCAATCGCAGCGCTCACCTCAACGGGAAACGGCTGCGCACAAAACCGACCAAAGGTCTCCGATCCCCCGATAAAGGCGATGTAGTCCTCTGCCAGCCCCGCAGGTGGCCCGCGAAACGGCAGTCGGCATGTCCCGTAGGCACACGTCTGATAGTCCAGCGCACTGCGGCGCAGGTGTTCAAATGCCATGATATTCCACCCCTGGAACCCAACATCCAACGACCAGTCTCGCAACGAACACTTTCCAAATCGCTAAAGCCCGCGTGGCTCTTGCGCCCGCCTGCTGCGGCTGCATAAAGTCTGACAACGCAAGAAACCGGGGCAGTTCATGAACATTCAGACCGTCGGCATCGTTGGCGCAGGCCAGATGGGCAATGGCATCGCCCATGTCTTTGCCGTGGCGGGGTTTGACGTGCTGATGAACGACATAAGCGCCGAAAACCTGGAAGGTGCGCAAAAAACCATTGCCGCAAACCTCGCGCGTCAGGTCTCCCGCGGGAAGATCGCAGAAGAGGTGCGCAGCGACGCGCTCAGCCGCATTTCAACCACGCAAACCCTCTCTGACCTGGGCAAGACCGATCTGATCATCGAGGCTGCGACCGAACGCGAAACCGTCAAGCAAGCGATCTTCGAAGACCTGGTGCCGCATCTCAAGCCCGACACGATCCTGACATCGAACACCTCTTCGATCTCGATCACCCGGCTTGCTTCGCGCACCGACCGCCCCGAAAAGTTCATGGGCTTCCACTTCATGAACCCCGTTCCTGTCATGCAACTCGTGGAACTCATCCGCGGGATCGCCACCGATGACGCAACCTATGACACGTTGAAAGGCGTGGTCGACAAGCTGGGCAAAACCGCCGCCAGCGCCGAAGACTTCCCCGCCTTCATCGTCAACCGCATCCTGATGCCAATGATCAACGAGGCGGTCTATACGCTCTACGAAGGGGTCGGCTCGGTCAGCTCCATCGACAGCGCTATGAAGCTCGGCACCAACCACCCGATGGGGCCGTTGGAGCTCGCTGACTTCATCGGATTGGACACCTGCCTTGCGATCATGAATGTCCTGCACGACGGCCTCGCCGACACCAAGTACCGCCCCTGCCCGCTGTTGACGAAATATGTCGAGGCGGGTTGGCTCGGCCGCAAAACCGAACGCGGCTTCTACGACTATCGCGGCGAGACGCCGGTTCCCACGCGCTGACACGCCTTGTTCTTCTTGTGACAAATACGCCGGGGTTAGGGGCAGCGCCCCAATAAGGTCTAAACCGTCAGCCCCAGCGTCCGATCCCGCAGCCAATCCATGAACCCGCGCGGGTTGCCCGACCATTCGGCGATCTCGCTCTCGGGGATCGGGGCGCCGACGATGGGCCGCTGCGGCTTGTTCAAGGCATGGACAACCTCATGCAGCAAGAGCCCCTGCCGGATCGTTGGCGAGACGCGATTGGCGATCTGATACCAACGGGAGTTCTGGCCCGAAAACCGGATCGGCACGACCGTGGCGCCAGACCGCTGGATCATCTTGGCCGTGAACGGGTTCCACTCGGCCTCAACCGCTGGACCGAACATGGTCTCGGACGAGGCGACAACACCGGACGGAAACAGAACCACGACCCCGCCATCGGCCAGATGCGCCATCGCCCGCTTGCGCATCTCAAGGTTCTTGCGCACCGCATCTTCCTCATGGGGAAACGCCACTGGGATCATGAAACGGCTGATCTCTTCCACACCGGTCAAAAGCGAGCGTGTCAGAATTTTGTAGTCTTCGCGCACCCGGCCCACCAGTTCGGCCAGCACCATCCCGTCGATCAGCCCGTGCGGGTGGTTTGCGACGATGATAACCGGCCCCTCCGCCGGGATGCGGCGGATCTCATCCTCGGGCGTGGTGAGGTCAATCCCCATGATCTTCAGCGCAGGCGCCCAGAACCCTTGGCCCTCGACCACACCTTGCCGTTCGAACTTGCGGATCAGGCGCAACAGACGGATTTTGCCGGTCATCCATTCCATCACCCGGATCGTGTTCGACTGCCAGGGATTGTGGAAGGTGTTGGCATAGGACAGCTTGCGCTTGTCGTAAGGGACATAGTCCGACCGACCGTGCAGCGTTGGGCTTTCTGTATAACTATCGACCAAACCCGTCTGTCCCACGTCTTTTGGCGTCATAGGCGCTAGTAATCCTCGCCAAACCGGTTCGCAACCAGAGATTCCAAGGCGTCGGCCAGTCTTACGGCGTCCGCCCCGGTGGTTTCCACCTCGATCGAGGTGCCTTTCGACGCAGCCAGCATCAAAAGGCCCATAATGCTGTCCCCGGCCGCGACCTGACCCTCTCTCGACACCTCCGCCTCGGCGTCATGGTCTTCGACGACCTCGACAAGCTTGGCAGATGCCCGGGCATGGAGACCCTTTTCATTCACGATTTGCAGCGTCCGCCGCACAGGTTCGGTCATACCGCGTTATTCCACAGTTGCGTCGAAACTGTCGATGTATTTTCGACCGGCGGCCAAGGCGGCATTCACCGCTGTTGGCACAGTTTTGCGCCGGGATTTTGCAAGCTTGATCAGCATGGGCAGGTTGGCCCCGTACAAAATCTTCCGATTTGCGGGGCTACAGGCCAGAAGCGACAGGTTTGATGGCGATCCGCCGAACATGTCGGTGACGACCACAACCCCCTGCCCCGCATCAACACGGTCGGCTGCGGCGCAAATCTCGGCCTCTTTGGCGGGGCGGTCGTCATCGGGCGCGATCGAGATCGCTTCGATCCCGGTCTGTGCGCCCACCACATGTTCAACGGCCGCCAGGTATTCCCGGGCCAGTCCCCCATGCGCGACGATCACAATACCGATCACACCGATGTCCCCAGCGTCTTTGCAGCGCCACGCCCGCGCCGCTCAAGCTCACGATGTCGAATTGACACCTGCCAGCCCGCTTCTGCAAGCCTATTCACAAGCATTTCCGCCACGGCAACAGATCGATGCTGGCCACCAGTACAGCCCAGTCCTACCGACAGGTAGGTCTTGCCCTCATCGGCATAGCCCGGAAGCAACGACATAATCAGATCGCTGGCCTTCTGGAAAAACGGGGCAAAGGCAGGATCGCCCGACACGAAATCCGCCACCGCCTTGTCCCGCCCGTCAAGCGCTCTCAGCTCAGGCTGCCAATGGGGATTGTTCAGAAACCGCACATCCAGGGCCATGTCCAGATCCTGAGGAAGCCCGCGTTTGTACGAGAAAGAATGGATCGTGACGGCCAAGCCCTGCTCCGCCTCGGCGGCAAACCACTGGGTCAGGGCCGCGCGCAGATCGTGTGGGCTCAGCTCTGACGTATCAATCAAAATGTCGGCCCGTTCCCTCACCGGTGCCAGCAACGGCAGTTCCCGCTCCACCGCCTCGGCGGGCGCATCGCCTTTTGCAAAGGGATGCCGGCGCCGGGTTTCCGAGAACCGGCGCAATAGCACTTCCGCCCGACAATCCAGGTAGAGAAGCCGCGCCGTGTAGGCGTCATGCGCATTCAGCTTGTCTTGCGCCTCCAGCAAGGCGGGCACCGAAAAATCCCGGTTGCGCGTGTCGATGCCCAGGGCAAGCGGGCGGTCCAAGGGGCGGCCATCCAGCAAGCGCGGCAACAGCGTCAGCGGAAGGTTATCAATCGCCTCAAAGCCCAGATCCTCCAACGCATTGATCGCGGTCAGCCGCCCGGCCCCGGCCGGTCCGGTGACCAACGTGATCTGTTGGCTGGCGTCTTCCTTGTCCATGTCCGTCATGCCGGGCTCCGTCCGCCCTTGAGATATTGCAACACCCCCGCTGCGAAATAGGGCGTCGCGACCTTGTGAAAACATGGGACGGGATAGCCCAGCAAATCATAGGTCCGTTCGGGGGGCAGGCGATCCGTCTCTTCACGCGAGAGGTCCACCACCGCGGCCACAGGCGCAGGCGGGGACGGATCAACATGCAGGATGCCAATGCCGCGGGCCTCCACTTGGCCACGGATCGCCGGGGGGCAGCTGGCCAGCGGCGGCCCATCGGGGCTTGCGGTCAAAAGGGTTCGGTCATCTGCAATCAGCCGCGCCCCGCAGGCCAGCAATTGAAGCGCCAGCCCTGACTTACCGCTGCCTGACGGACCCACAATCACCAGGGCTCGGGTGCCAATGGCCACAGTCGATGCGTGCAGGACAAGCTCTTGGCCAACATGCGCGGCTGCTGGCGCCACAGGACCGCCCCGTTACACGGGAAGCCCGACAACAAACCGCGCGCCCAGCGGCTCGGACGTCGGGTCGGCGTCGGTCGGTCGGATGTTCTCGGCCCAAATCACACCGCCATGGGCCTCCACAATCTGCTTGGAGATCGCCAGACCAAGGCCCGAGTTGTTGCCAAAGTGCCCGGCGGGGCGTTCGCTGTAGAACCGGTTGAACACCTTGGTCAGCGCCGATTCAGGGATACCCGGCCCGGTATCTTCCACCACAACCAGCACCCGGTTCTCACGCTTGCGCACCCAGACGCGAATGGCATCACCGTCTTCGCAGAAGGAAATCGCGTTGGTGATCAAGTTCACGAACACCTGCGCCAGGCGCGATTCCAACCCTTCCAGGATGATCGGATCCTTGGGCAGATCGGAAATGAACTCGATCCCTTTGTCATGGGCCTCATTGGCCAGATGATCGGCCAGCCCACGCACCATTTTCAGAAGGTTGAAGGTTTCTTCTTCTTCCTTGACCAGCTCACTATCCAACCGCGACGCGTTCGAGATGTCAGAGACCAACCGGTCCAGGCGGCGCACATCATGTTCGATCACATCCAGCAGTTTGTTGCGCTGCTCGTCCTTCTTGACCAGGCGCAGCGTCCCAATGGCTGATCGCAAGGAGGCCAGCGGGTTCTTAATTTCATGCGCCACATCGGCGGCGAACTGTTCGTTCCCGTCGATCCTATCATACAGCGCGGCCACCATTCCACGCAGGGCCCCCGACAGGCGGCCTAGCTCATCAGGGCGCGCGGTCAGATCGGGAATGCGCACCCGACCGGGCGACAAACGGCGCGAATTCTTATCCTGACCGATCTCGGCCGCCGCCGCCAAATCCGACAGCGGGTTGGCAATGGTCGAGGCCAGCACAAGGCTCAAGCCCACCGACACCAGGATCGCGATGACGAACATCTGCAAAACCTGTTCACGTTCATTGCGCACGAGCGTGTCGATCTCCCCTGCTTCGCTTGTCAGGGCGACCACGCCGACGACCTGTTCATCGACGATGATCGGCGTCGCCACCGTAAAGATCGTGTTGCCGTCCGCATCATAACCCGTCTGCACTTGCGTGGCCCCGGCCAGCGCACCGTCCAGCAAACCCCGCGCCTGATCTTCTGCCGAGATTTCCGGCGCAGCGCGATCAATGGGGGCAATGACGCTCGACATCCCTTCCCACGCGGAATTCAGCAGATCTGTGATCAGCGTGGTGCGCGTATCGGGTTGCAGGCCTGAAATGGGGGGGATGGGCTGGCGTTCCGTGCCCACAGTCGTCGCCACCACGGCACCGTCTGTGGCAAAGACAAAAACATCCGCCGGGCTCGTCAGATCCAAAGTCGCCAGCGTCGCCGTGGCATCAAACTGCGGCGCCGCGGGGGTTGACGCCGACAATCTCAGGTTGGCCTCAAACACCTCCGAGATCAGCTCAGCCTCGGTGACAAGGCCACGCTCGCGCTGGAAGACAAGGCTGTCGCGGAACGGGTTGAGATACAGCACACCCGCGACCAGGATCAGGATCGCGAGCAGATTGAAGGTGATGATTTTCCGCGCAAGCGGAGACCGGTTGATCGAGATCAGGCCACGCTTTTCACGCTTGGCCCGAAGCTCGCTTTCAACCTTTGCGTCCGGTCCGACCCAATCCTCGCCTAAGACAACATCTGCCTGTTTGACGGGTTTGGAGCCCACCACGTCTATCCCCGACGCATTGTTCATCTACTCTTCGTTGTAACGATACCCGATGCCATAGAGCGTTTCGATGGCCGTGAATTCGTTGTCGACCATGCGCATCTTCTTGCGCAGCCGCTTGATGTGGCTGTCGATGGTGCGGTCGTCGACATAGACCTGATCGTCATAGGCCACATCCATCAGCTGGTCGCGGCTTTTCACGAACCCGGGACGCTGTGCGAGCGCCTGAAGCAAGAGGAATTCGGTCACGGTCAGCGACACGTCTTGCCCTTTCCAGGTCACGGCATGGCGCAGCGGGTCCATCGTGAGATCGCCGCGGGTCAGCGTCTGGCCCACTTCGCCCTCGCCCAGGCTGTCGGCTTCCATCACTTCCTGACGGCGCAACAGCGCACGGACACGTTCGACCAGCAGACGCTGCGAGAAGGGTTTCTTGACGTAATCGTCGGCCCCCATGCGCAGACCCAGCACCTCGTCGATCTCATCGTCTTTCGACGTCAGAAAGATCACGGGCATCGCGGTCTTCTGGCGAACCCGCTGCAACAGGTCCATGCCATCCATGCGCGGCATCTTGATATCGAACACAGCCATGTCGGGCAGTTTCTTGTTAAACGCATCCAACGCGGCCTGCCCGTCATTGTATGTCTCAACTTCGAAGCCTTCGGCCTCAAGTGTCATGGACACAGACGTCAGGATATTCCTGTCGTCGTCCACCAAAGCGATCCTCGACATTATGAGGTTCCTTGTCCTGCTCTGCTTGTCTTGCGACTTTTTTTGCGAACCAATCTCATTAGACGCGCAGAATCAACATGTAAGTGCGAATCACTGCAATCCGCACGGTTCGTGTGTCACAAAGACACTTTAGGAGTGGCTAAACTGGGGCAAGGGCGTGTCATGATTGCGCTAACCCAGACATGGTTGCGCTAACGCTTTGATTTAAAGCGGTTCCCAGACCTCAGACGCATGGTACAGTGGCCTCCTCGGTGATGGGGCCACCGGGGGTGTGTGTGACTTTTTTGAAACGGCCGGGTGTGGCCGGGGAGCGGACAAATGAATATCGGACGGGTTAACCCGAAAATGCGCCTTGAAGATCAGGGCATTAGTGGACTGGGCACGGTGCACTACAACCTCTTGGAGCCGGCGCTGATCGAAAAAGCGCTGTGTCGCGAGGAAGGAAAACTGGGCCGCGGCGGCGCGTTTCTTGTCACCACTGGCAAGTTCACCGGACGGTCGCCCAAAGACAAACACGTGGTAAAAACACCGGATGTCGAAGATCGTATCTGGTGGGAAAACAATGCCGCAATGTCGCCGGAAGGTTTCGACGCGCTCTATGCCGATATGCTCGCGCACATGGCCGGGCGGGACTATTTCGTCCAGGATCTCTATGGCGGCGCCGACCCCACACACCAAATCGACGTCCGTGTCGTCACCGAGCTGGCCTGGCATGGCCTGTTCATCCGCCACCTGCTGCGCCGGCCCGATCGCGAAGACCTGGACCGCTTCGTGCCGGACTTCACGATCATCAACTCGCCGTCCTTCCAGGCCGATCCCGAACGGCACAATTGCCGCTCTGAGACGGTCATCGCGATCAACTTCGAAAAGAAGCTGATCCTGATCGGCGGCACCGAATACGCGGGCGAGAACAAAAAGTCCGTGTTCACGCTTCTGAACTACCTGCTGCCCGAAAAGGGCGTGATGGCCATGCATTGCTCGGCCAACCACGCGCAGGGCAACCCGGTCGACACGGCGGTCTTCTTTGGCCTGTCGGGCACCGGCAAGACGACGCTGTCCGCCGACCCCGGCCGCGTCCTGATCGGCGATGATGAGCATGGCTGGTCCGACCGTGGCACCTTCAACTTCGAAGGCGGCTGCTACGCCAAGACGATCAACCTGTCGGCTGAGGCCGAGCCCGAGATCTTCGCCACGACCGAACGCTTCGGCACCGTGATCGAGAACATGGTCTACGATGAAGACACGCTCGAGCTTGATTTCGAGGATGACAGCCTGACCGCCAACATGCGCTGCGCCTACCCGCTGGAATACATCTCCAACGCGTCAAGCTCGGCCCTGGGCGGTCACCCCAAGAACATCATCATGCTGACCTGCGATGCCTTTGGTGTCCTGCCGCCCATCGCCCGGCTGACCCCGGCACAGGCGATGTACCACTTCCTTTCGGGTTTCACCTCCAAGGTCGCGGGCACCGAACGCGGCGTGACCGAGCCTGAGCCCACGTTCTCCACCTGCTTTGGCGCGCCATTCATGCCGCTGCGGCCTGAGGTCTATGGCAACCTACTGCGTGACAAGATCGCCCGGCACGGCGCCACCTGCTGGCTCGTCAACACCGGCTGGACCGGCGGCGCCTATGGCACCGGCTCGCGGATGCCGATCAAGGCCACCCGCGCGCTGTTGACCGCCGCTCTGGACGGCACCCTGGCCGAGACGACGTTCCGCAAGGATCCCAACTTCGGCTTCGAAGTGCCGGTTTCGATCTCGGGCGTGCCCGACATCCTGCTGGATCCGCGCCGCACCTGGGGCGATGCCGCAGCCTATGACGCGCAGGCCGCCAAGCTGGTGTCGATGTTTGCCGACAACTTCGCGCAATACACCGACTTCATCGACGACGACATCCGCGCCGTCGCGATCGGCTGACCCTGCCGGGACCTGCATCAAGTTTTTCGCGCATCGCTCTTGCGATGCGCGATCCCACTGCGTATGAGGTGCCCGCCGTTGGGGTGTAGCCAAGTGGTAAGGCAGCGGTTTTTGGTACCGTGTATCGTAGGTTCGAATCCTACCACCCCAGCCAGGCTCCCCACGGTTTGATCGTGCGCCTTTAAGCGCCCGCACCCTCTCCGGCTCGTCCAGGCAACCCCCGTTCACACATCAAAGAACACCGTCTCAGCATCCCCCTGCAGGCGGATGTCGAACCGATAGACCGGACCATCGCCACCATCCTGGCGCGCGGCAATCAAGGTGCTGCGACGCCCCTCCCATTCGATGAGGTTGAGCACCGGATCGGTGGCATTGGCCGCCGCTTCATCGCCAAAGTACATGCGCGTGTTGAGGCCGATATTGATGCCACGCGCCACCAGCCACAGGGTCAGATGCGGGGCCTGTGCGCCCATGGTCGGACAGCGGGTCGGGCCTGGCTTGACGGTGTCAAACCGCCACGCGCCGGTCTCAAAGTCGGTAATCACCCGCCCCCAGCCGCGAAACCCCTCTTCAACCGCGCCGCCCCCCTCGGGGTGGGCATAGTGCCCCTCGGCATTGGCCTGCCAGACCTCCAGCAGCGCGTCCTTGATCGGCGCCCCCATGCCGTCGATCACGCGCCCCTCCACGCGGATGCGCTCTCCCTTGGCATTGGGTCCGCAGATATCGTGGCCGAGCTCCTGTGTGTAGATGTCAAAGCCCGCGGCTGCCGGAGCGAGACCGATATGCACATAAGGTCCCGCCGTCTGCGATGCGGTCTCCTGCAAATACGTGAGTTTCTGGGGCATCGCTCAGTTCCCTTCCAAGCGGTTCTCGAACAGGGTCGAACGCCGCCCGCGCAGCACGATGTCGAACTTATACGCCACGCTGTCGAGCGGGATCGTCGCGTTCAGATCGAGCTTGGCGATAAGCTGTTCGATGGCCTCTGGATCCGGGATCGTCGACACAATCGGGCAGAGCGGGATCAGGGGATCGCCTTCGAAATAGCACTGCGTGATCAAACGCTGAAGGAAGGCCGACCCGAAGACCGACAGGTGAATATGCGCAGGCCGCCAGTTGTTGATGTGGTTGCGCCACGGATACGCCCCCGGCTTGACGGTGCGAAACGCATAAAGCCCCTGATCATCCGTCAAGGTCCGCCCGCACCCGCCAAAGTTTGGATCGATCGGTGCGACATAGGTATCCTTCTTGTGCCGATAGCGACCACCTGCATTGGCCTGCCATAGCTCGACCAGGGTGCCCGGCACCGGACGGGCGTCTTCGTCCAGAACCCGGCCATGCAGGATGATGCGCTCGCCAATGGGGCTTTCGCCGGGCTGGGCGTAGTTGGACAGCAAATCATTGTCGCCCGGGTCGATATCCCCGTGACCAAACACGGGTCCCGTCTTCTCGGAGATCGTGTTCTGAAGCGAAATCAGCGCATTGCGCGGGCTGCGTGCGACCGAGGTCTTGTACCCCGGCGCGAGCGCCGCGGGCTGCCTGGTCCGGTCTCGTGGATAGTAATCTCCCGAACCTGTCATGATCTCCTCCGTCTTGCGTCCGACTATTCAGCACAAAGACCGCGCCATTGTCACGCTCGCGCCCAAGGCCGCCTGTGTGTAGGCTTGGCTTAGGGGGATGCACATGCCGATAGAGCTTACGTTCGATATGATGGTCGTTCTGGCCATCCTGATGGCGACTGTCGTGCTCTTTGTGACCGAGGTTTTTCGGATCGATTTCACCGCGATCCTGGTGATGATCACGCTGGGCGTCCTGTCTCAGTTCCCCGGCCTCGGCGCCCTGGCCGACCCCAACCGCTTGTTCGAAGGCTTCGCCTCGAACGCCGTCATCTCGATCATCGCGGTGATGATCATCGGCGCAGGCCTCGACAAGACCGGATTGATGAGCAATGTCGCCGCCACGATCCTAAACTACGGCGGCAAGACCGAGGTGCGGATTGTCCCGATCCTGTCCGGCGCCGTCGGCGTGATCTCAAGCTTCATGCAAAACGTGGGCGCAGCGGCCCTGTTTCTGCCCGTCGTCAGCCGGATCTCGGTCCGCACCGGCCTGCCGCTCAGCCGTCTTTTGATGCCCATGGGCTTTTGCGCCATCCTGGGTGGCACGATCACCATGGTCGGCTCATCGCCGCTGATCCTGCTCAACGATCTGATCCTGACGGCGAACACCACACTTGCCACCGATCAACAGATGGCCACCTTCTCGCTCTTCTCGGTCACGCCGGTGGGCCTGTGTCTGCTGGTCACCGGGATCCTCTATTTCGTGCTCTTTGGCCGCTGGGTCCTGCCCGACCGAGGCACCAAGGACGATAGCAGCAGCCGCCAATCCGTCCGCGACTATCTCAAAAAGATCTACGGGCTGAAATCCGATCTGGTGGAGGTCGTCGTGCCCGAAGGCTCAATCCTGCGCGGTCAGACCTTTGCCGACATCATGCTGGCCCATAACCTCTATATCATCGGCTCCTACCACCGCGGCCAGCGCTGGTTCACGCCCGTCCTCAGCACCCAGGTCGAAGACCCCTGCCGCCTGGCGATCCTCGGCCGTCGCAAAGTGATCCAGGAGATTGCCAACGACTATGGGCTGGAAATCCTGCCCGAGTTGGAGGTCTTCGCCGAAGCCTATGCCCCCACCGTCTCGGGCGTGGCCGAAATCGTGATCCCGCCCGACAGCACCCTGATCGACAAAACCGCGCGCGATGTGGTGATGCGCAAGACCTATGGCTTAGGTCTTCTGGCCATCCACCGGGGCGGCGAAACCCTCAGCCTTGTGGAAACCGATGACCACGTCGCCACCGATATCGGCCACGAACCCTTCCGCGCAGGCGACACGCTGGTGGCCTTCACCACTTGGGCGGGACTGGCGCGCCTCACCAAACATCGCGATTTTGTCGTCGTCACCACCGGTTTCCCGATGGAGGATCTCCGCCCCCACAAGCTAGCATGGGCGCTGATTTTCTTTCTGATCTCCGTCTCGCTGATCCTCTTCACCGATCTGCGCCTGTCGCTTGCCCTGCTCGTCGGCGCAGGCGGGATGATCGCAACGAACGTGTTGCGGATTGATGAGGCCTATGAAGCGGTGAGCTGGCAAACCGTGTTCCTTTTGGCGAGCCTCATCCCGCTGGGTCAGGCCGTCCAGAACACAGGCACCGCGGCCTGGATCGCGCAGCAGATCCTTGTCCTTCTCGATGGCTGGCCGCTCTGGGCGCTTCAGGCGGGGGTCGCGGTGCTGGCAACGGCCTTCACGCTGGTGATGTCGAACGTCGGCGCCACCGTCCTCCTCGTCCCGCTCGCCATCTCTATCGCCATCGCGGCGGGCGGTGATCCGGCCATCTTCGCCCTGACGGTGGCGATCTCAACCTCGAACTCGTTCCTGATCCCCACCCACCAGGTTAACGCGCTGATCATGGGGCCTGCGGGCTACCGCGTGACCGATTTCATCAAAAGCGGCGGGGTCATGACCGTGCTGTTCCTGGTGGTGTCGCTGTTGGCGATGTCACTCGTCTTTGGCTGACGGGGCAATCCACCCCGCGACTTGACCCAGGCCGGTGGTCGCCCCATGGTCCGCCAATGCACGCGCCACCGCCCTGCCCCCCAATCCCGCCCATCACCCAGCAACCGGGCCTGCGACACGCGCCCCGCGCCAACCGTCACCGCACACCAAGGCCGCAGCCGTGTCACTTCTGAACATCGAAGACCTGACCGTCGAATTTCCGTCCCGACACCGCGCCTTCACCGCGGTGGACCAGGCCAGCATCACAATCGAGCCTGGCGAAATCCACGGCCTCGTCGGCGAATCCGGTGCAGGCAAATCGACCATCGGTGCCGCGGTCATGGGCCTTCTCGAAAAACCCGGTCGCATCGCAGGCGGCACGATCCGCTACCGCGGCGAAGCGATCTCAGGCCTCGATACCGAAGCAATGCAAGGCCTGCGCGGCAAGAAGATCTCGATGATCTTCCAGGACCCGCTCACATCTCTGAACCCCCTCTTCACCGTGCGCCAGCAACTGGTCGAAACGATCCGCGCGCATCTCGACCTCGACGTCTCGCAAGCCAACGCCCGCGCGGTTGAGCTGATCTCACGCGTGGGCATTCCCGATCCCGAGGTGCGCGTCGACCAATATCCCCACCAGTTCTCAGGCGGCATGCGCCAGCGCGTGGTGATCGCGCTCGCCCTATGTTCTGAGCCCGATGTCATCATCGCGGATGAGCCCACAACCGCGCTTGATGTCTCGATCCAGGCGCAGATCCTGGACCTGATCAAGGAACTGGCCACGGAACGTCAGGTGGGGATGATCCTGATCACCCATGATATGGGCGTGATTGCCGACACCACCGACAACGTCACTGTGATGTATCAGGGCAAGGTGGTCGAGACCGGGCCCACCGCCCAGGTCCTGGGCCACCCCAGCCACCCCTACACCAAATCCCTGATCGCCGCCGTCCCGCGGCCCACCCGCAAACTGCACCGCTTCCCGCAACTGGCCTATGGCGGCCAAAGCACAAAGTTTGAGATCGAGGATCTGGCTCGCAACTGGCCAAAAAGCGACCACGACCCCTCCCAGCCGCTTTTGCAGGTAGACGGTTTGACCAAGCTCTTCGGCAAAGGGCCGTCGATCTTCAGCCCGAACCGCCAGCCGATCACCGCGGTCGATGACGTTAGCTTTGAGATCTTCCCGGGCGAGGTCTTCGGCCTTGTGGGCGAAAGCGGATCGGGCAAATCAACCGTGGCCCGCGTCATCTCAGGCATCGAGAGCGCGACGGCAGGCAAAGTGCTCTATGAGGGCAGCGACGTCACCTCCGGCGCGCGCGGCGTGCCAGAGGCGTTTCGCAAAGAGATCCAGATGATCTTCCAAGATCCCTTCTCAAGCCTAAATCCACGCATGCGCGTCGATCAGATCATCGCCGAACCCGCCCGCCACCATGGCTTTCTGACCGGCCAAGCCCTCAAAGACCGGGTCAACGAGCTTCTCGAACGCGTGGGCCTCGGGGCCGATGCCGGTCTGCGCTATCCGCATGAGTTCTCAGGCGGCCAGCGACAGCGGATCTCGATCGCGCGAGCCTTGTCGACCCAGCCCAAGTTCCTGATCTGCGACGAACCCACCTCGGCCCTCGACGTGTCGATCCAAGCGCAAATCCTGAACATCCTCAAGGATCTGCAGGAATACCTTGGCCTGACGATGCTGTTCATCAGCCACGACCTGCCCGTTGTGCGTCAGATGTGCGACCGGGTCGGTGTCTTGCGGCACGGCAAACTGCTTGAGGTGTCTGAGACGGAACAGATGTTCTCAAACCCACAACACCCCTATACCGCCGAACTCCTCAGCCTCATGCCCCGCCTCGACAGCGTGTCCGAGGATGTGGGGACAGGACCCCAGCGGACGACCAGACGCCATGCCCACCATCGACCTGAACTCTGACCTTGGCGAAGGCTATGGCCCGTGGTCCATGGGTGACGACGCGGCCATCCTCGCCGTGGTGTCATCGGCCAACGTGGCCTGCGGCGGCCATGCCAGCGATCCCGACACGATGTTCAAAACGCTCGAATTGGCCAAGACGCATGGTGTCACCGTCGGCGCCCATCCCGGCTATGCCGACCGCGAAGGCTTCGGTCGCCGCGTGATCCCGATGACCACGGATGCGATTGCCCGCATGTGCGCGGCCCAGATCGGCGCGTTGATTGGGGTCGCCGCGCAGGCGGGCGTGCCTGTGCGCTATGTCAAACCGCACGGGGCGCTGGCGAACCTCGCGGCGCGGGACAGATCGGTGGCTGACGCTATTGCAGGCGCGGTAAAGGCGATTGACTGCACCCTCGCCTACCTCGCCATCTCAGGCACCGAAAGCGAGGCGGCGGCCCGCGCCGCCGGCCTGCCCGTCTATTCCGAAATCTTTGCCGATCGCGGCTATCTATCGTCGGGCCAACTCGTCCCCCGCGGGCAGGACGGCGCGATGATCACCGACCCCGGCGCAGCCGCCGATCGCTTGCTCGCGTTTCTCGACACAGGCCGCATGCCGGTGATCGACGGAGATCCGATTGCGCTCAACGCACATTCCGTCTGTGTGCATGGCGACGGGGCCGAGGCTGTCGCGATGGCCGAACAGATCCGCAACCGCCTAAGGGACGCGGGCGTCACCATTGAAAGCTTTCTGACGGCCTGACGGGTGTCAGCGACCTAGCCCGCGTCTTCCTCTTTCAGATTGAGCAGCGCCACACCGCTCTGCCCCAGCTCAACCGAGGCAAACGGACCACCGTGGCACATATTGGCGGGGTCTTTGGGATCGAGCGGCCCATCCTGGGCATAGATCGCCTCGGCATACACCTCTGCATTATCCTTGGGCCGATAGCCCAGATGCTGCGCGCCTGAGTTGTCGACCGGAGATCGGTCATTGTTCGATACGCCGTAGATGATTGAAAAACCGGTGACAGGCGTCGTGATCGCCCGTTCGACCAAGTGAATGAGATCCCCATAGCTCAGCCACGTCCCCACGGCGCGGCTATTGGTCGGCTCCGCACAGGACAGGATGCGCAGGCACACCGCCTCAATCCCGCGTTTCTCCCAGTACATCCGCGCCAGATCCTCGGCAAAACACTTCGCCAGCCCGTAATACGTATCCGGCCTGTGCGGCGCATCGATCCCAAGGCATTCGGTCTTTGGGTACATCCCAACCGCATGGATCGACGAGGCATAGACCACGCGCCGAATGCCCAACCGATGCGCAGCCTCCCACACATTGTATGCGCCGATGAAATTGGGCCCCAGCAACGTCTCAAACGGCGCCTCGTCCCCGATGGCCCCGAAATGCACAACCATATCAGCAGCGCTCAGCGCCTTGGTGACCGCCTCAAGATCGGCCAGATCGGCCACGACATAGCTCTCATTGGGCTGCAGGTCCGACAGCGTCTCCACGATATCGGTTGATACGAACTGCTCGCACATCGCGGCAAGCGGGGCGCGCAACTGGGTGCCAAGCCTGCCGGCAGCGCCTGTAAGGACAATCTTCTTCACTCTTGCCTCCTTTTTTTCGGGCGCGGGCCCGCGATCAGATCCGAACGCCCGCCAAAACCATAGATGGTTTTTGACGCCGCAATCACCGCCCATCCAACACGGATTTTCAACGCAACACCAGAGAGTTAGTTGGAACAACAAGCCTCGGGCGCGCCCAAACCCCCGTCCCAATCGCCCCGCGGGGCGGCCACGCGTAAAACACCAGACGCAAGATTTTGGAATTTTAACACTTTGTTAACGCCCCCCTCGACGTCGGCCTGACAGGGCACGTGCTTAAGTGTCCCTACCCTGCGAGGTGGGCAAAAGGAGACGTTTCCAAGGTGTCATTTTTCATTGCCATGCTGAACCGGCGGGCAACGGCAAGTTATTGGTATCCCCAGACGATCATTAGTGAACGTAACGAGTTTCTCATCGTGTCTCGATTGGGTGGGGGGAACGAGTTTCTCAGTATCTCCGATGCCGGTGCGTGCACAGGGCTCGAAGTGCAGGCTCCGTCAAGGCTCTGTCCCGGCCTTGCAATGTGCGCGACGCTTGTCTCGCAGGGACCCGACGGGTCGGAGGTTTTCCTTGTGGAAGACGCTCCGCCCGAAGGGTGTGACGTGAAGGGTAACTTTGTGGGTGGTGACGGGTTTCTGATCCTCGATCAGAGATCCGACCGGCTGAGGCTGCACGGGTCCGCCCGGTTCAAACCGGGCCCAAGGACCCGCGCAGCATCAGACCGGTGTCTGCTTTTGGGGGAAAACGAACCAGGGGCGGCTGTGCATTTCAGCGCAACCTACATTCCGTGGGAGGCAGAGCTTTTGCCCAGCGGATTTGGGCCTGTCGCCCCATTAGACGGGGATACAGAGCCATGAATGTGCTGGATAAAGGAACACGGCACACGTTTGGGTTTAGCGGTTCCCTTCCAAGGCGCAATGCGCATACTCTGGAGGCAGAGTGCTTGGTGTCGGCTGGTGGGAGCGATGGATTTGGCGGGGAAGGCCCGATGGGAAAAATCGCATCAGGAGAACGGGACCTGCCCACCCTGACATTGGTCGGCAATTTCCGCCTCACTGATCCCGACGGCCGCGACATCCGCGTGCCCGAAAAAAAGGGGCGCGTCTTGCTGGCCATGCTCGCAACCGCACCCGATCAGCGCCGCTCGCGCGCCTGGCTCAAGGCGCGCCTCTGGGGCCGGTCGTTCGATGATCAGGCCAGCAACTCGCTCAGACAATCCCTCTACGCCCTGCGCCGCCATCTCGGTGCCTGGAGCGACGCAATCCAGGCCGATTACGAACACGTCTGGCTTGCCAACCTGCGCGTAGACATCGACCCCGGCAGCGACAGCCGGGTCGGATTTTTCGAAGACGCCCCGCGCCTCGATGAGTTCGGCGAAGACTGGCTGCGCGAGGAACGCCAGGCCTTTGAGGCCCGGATCGAGGATGACCGCAGCGCGATGGTGGACACCGGCCACCTGACCCCGGTATCGCCGGTGACCTTCGATGCGCCACCGTGCGTGTTGATCGGGAACCCGGTGGTGGTGTCTGATGACAACTTGGCGAAAGTCGTGGCCGAGCGCGTCACCAACGGGATCGAGGCTACTTTCCGGCACAATGGCTTCATCGACACTTACGATCTGCGCGACATGGAGAGTAATCAGCTTGCCGGGCGTCATATCGACAGTGTTTTGAGGCCACCGGTTTTGGTTGAGGTCCGCGTCGCCCTTTTTGCGCGGGAGTTGCAGCTCACGATCCTCGCCAGGATTCCGGCGACGGGCAAAGTGATTTGGACCTCATCCATTGGTACAGACTGGGATACGGCAATCGAGATCTCTTCGCAGACGGTGAATGAGTTCGTGATGGGTGCCGTCGACTCGATCGAGTCTGTTGTGATGCGGCAACCTGAAAACGCGTCCCGCCCAACTCTTTATGCCGCGGTCCACCAGCTTTTCGCGCTATCATTCGATGGTCTTGTAGACTCGAGCAACATCCTCAGCCAATTCGACGGCGAACAGTACTCCGCGAACGCGCAAGCGTGGCGGGCCTTTGCCACAGGCCTGTTGCTTGGCGAAAACCACGACCCTCATGCCGATAAGATCGAAGAAGCGCATGCGACGATATCGAAAGCAATTGAAACCGAGCCATCAAACGCTGTCGTCTTGGCCATCGCGGGGCACCTTACCGGCTTTGTGCGTCGAGACTTCCGTCAAGCCAAAGAACTATTGATTGAAAGCCGGCGCATACTTCCCAATCTCGCGTTTGGTTGGGATGCCTCAGCAATGAACGCAATTTACTGTGACGAACTGGAGCGCGCCCGAGAGTCAGCAGACATTGCGCGCAGGCTCGGTCGCTATAGTCCCTATCGGTTCTACTATGACAGTTCATCAGCGATCGCATCGACCCTATTGGGTGACCACGAACAAGCCATCCATTTGGGCGAACAGGTGCTGGCCAAAAGGCCGGGCTTCCTTCCTGCGATGCGCCATCTCGTTGCCAGCTACGCGCTGACAGGACGAAATGAGGACGCAATATCACTCTATCGCCGCTTGCGGGTGCTCGATCCCGCGTTCGGTACGGAAGAAATGCTAGCGCCCGGATATGTGCTTCCGGCAAAGCGCAGTTTGAGTGTCATCACAGACGGACTGAAGAAGATCGACTTATTAGAGTTCAGGCCCGACTAGAAACAAAGACATAGGGACATAAGGATTTCGGAATGACCAAAACAAAGACAAAGACGAAGACCAAAACGAAAACAAAGACGAAGACCAAAACAAAGACCAAGACAAAAACCAAAACGAAATCACTCGTCTCTTTCGCTAGTGCCTGGACTGTACGCGATGATGTCTATCGCAGGGCGCTTTACGAAGGTCTGGACTCAATAATTGAGACGCTTGACGCAAGCCAAGTGCCACTACCGCCCCAGTACGATGGCGACCTAGTTCGAGAAGAACTGCAAGACCTGCTGAATAAGCAGGATGATCCAGAGCGAGATCTTAGACAGGACCAGATTGTCGATGAAATCGACGACATCATTTCGCCATTCCTCGAGATCTTCGGCGACGCAGCCGGTGCGCCGGTAAGCCTGATCCGACTGCTTGTGATGTTGCAAGAAGCAGGGCTGGCACTCGCCTCGCACTACAAAGACAAATACGAACGGCCCCGGCCCCACCTGATGGACCACAGCATCAACCCCTCCATCACCGTCCCCAACCACGACGCTTACCCCAGCGGCCACGCGACCCAGGCCGCTCTCATCGCACATGGGATGGCCGAGGTCTTTGCCTACGACCCTGGCATCGTGGCCGAGGCATTCGATGTCGCAAACCGGATCAGCGAAAACCGCGAATGGGCGGGCGTTCACTATGCCTCCGACGGAACCGCGGGACGGGCCATCGCCCAGGCCGCCTTCACCAGCCTGCGCGCGGTCTATGACGAGCTGTTCGTCAACGCGATCGAGGATGTGCAATCCTACGACAAAGGCCCCTCGCCCTATCTGGGCAACGGCAAGACGATGGACCGGCGGCCAGAGCCCGCCCCCCGCAATCCGCTGGAGCAATGGTCACTGGCGCGTCTGGGCATCGGCAAGGCCGGTGCGCCTCTCACCAAGGGCGGCAAGGGCGTCACCATCGGGCTGGTGGACGGTGCGGTCGACGTCACGCACCCGACTTTCGACAGGGGCAAGGATCACGCGATCAGCAGCCGCCTTGCCAACACCACAAGCCCCGATGTCTGGTCGAAATCGAAGGCCGTGATCAACGCGGACTATCCCGTCGCCCAGGACGGGCGCATGGCGTTCTCATCCAAGGGCGGCGGACATGGCACGGCCATGGGCGGCCTGATCGCGGGCACACCCGAAAAGGGCGTTTGCGAGATCTGGGGCACCGCGCCCGAGGCACAACTGATCCCAGCCCGCGTGGCCACCAGGCTGTCAGACACCCACGACAACCGTTTGGCGGTGGCGGACGCGATCATCTCAATGGCGTTTGGCCCGTCGAAATGCGAAGCGATCCTGGTGGGTCCACCCTTCGTGCGGCCCTCAGATGACAGCTATCCCACGAACTGGGACGAAGCTGTTGATCTCAGCGCGTTCGATGGCCCCTGCGATCCGCTCACGCTCGCGATCTGGCTGGCTAGCACCAAGGTGCCGGTCCTGATCCCATCGGGCAACGATGGCACCAGCAGCATCAGCTATCCCGGCGCGTGGGACGACTATGCCGCCGTCAAGACAACGCTGGAGGATGGCGACGGGCGCAAAGCCGTGGACGCAATGATGACCCGGCCGGGATTGGCCGCTGCCGCCAAGGCGCTCGACACCCTGGTGACGCCGGACGCAGGCCATGGCAAAGACCCGTTTGTCGGAACGGGGATCATCGTGGTGGGGTCGGCCAAGCTGTCGGACCCCGAGAAGAAGGGATCGGCCCTGATACCCGCCAACTACAGCCAGTCGGGCCCTGGGCTGTGCTTCCTGTGCCCCAGCGACCGCGACGAGGATCCAGGCGCCAAGCCCGATCCGAAAGCGGGCCTGAAGTTCAACTACATCCCGGCCCCCGACATCCTCGGCCACGGCGGCTATGCCGAAGACCCCGCCAACCTCGCCTCACACCAGGGCGCGAATTACGGGTTTGGCGGCACGTCGGCTGCAACGGCGCAATCGGCGGGCGTCATCGCGCGAATGATCGAGGCGCGAAAGGCCAAGGGTTTGAAAGTGGATGGCCCGTCGATCCGGGATGCGATCGTCACGTCGATGGGGCCGAAATATTCGACCGAAAAGGGTTATGGCATTCTGACCGTGAAAGCGGTGATGCCCTAGCACCCAACGTCCATGCGCCGCCCTCAGGTCCAGCCTGAGCGCGGCGTTTTCAATGCCTTAGTCCACAGTGATCGTAATCACCTCTGACACGACCGGCGGATCGTGGGGGATGTGGTTGGCGTCGGCAAAGACCAGTTGCAGCGTGTGCTCTCCGGACGGCAGGTCCAGCGTGACCTGTGTCTGACCGCCGCCGAAATGCATATGCATGCTGTCGCTCGGCAACCCTTCTTTGAACTCCCGCTCGCCAAACTCATTCTCGCCCAGGGCTGGGCGGTTGAGCAGCAGATGGTGGTGGCCGGTGTTCTCGACCTCGGTCCCGGCAGGGGCGACGCCCATGCCCGACAGTCCGAAGACCACCGTGACGGGCGAGCTGACAGTTGCGCCGTCCTCGAGGTTCGCGAAGTACACGTTGGCGCCCTCAGGCGACGGTGTCATCTGGGCGAACCCTGGTGTGGAAATCATGGTGGCGGCAGCGATTGCCGCAAGCATGCGTTTGTTCATGGTGAGCCTCCTCCCAACTCAACAGCACCGATGGGTGCCAGATGGGTAAAGGGTGTGGCATATCGTGAAGCAATCAAGTCTCTTTCACGGAAACCCGACACGGCAGCGCCGCACTGAACGGGTCGCGGGCATCAAAGTGAGCACCAAGCGCATGGCGAAAAACGGTATAAAATCCTACGTGATCTGCACGTCGCCCCGCAGTGGCAGCACAATGCTGTGCGAACTGCTCGCGGCCACAGGCATCGCCGGGGTGCCGAACTCACATTTTCACAAACCGTCAATCGATGCCTGGTTGAAGACATATCGATTGGACCGCACCACCTTTGCGACGCGGGAGGAGGCTTTAAAGGCCATCTTTGCCGCCGCAAAGCGGCGCGGGTCAGGCGACACCGCCGTCTTTGGCCTGCGTCTCCAGCATGACAGCCTATCGTTCTTCCTTGACCAGCTCCAAGTGCTGCACCCATCGCGTCACAGCGATCAAGAGCGCTTTGACGCGGAATTTGGCCCGACATTGTTTCTCTATCTCAAGCGCGACGATCCCCTTGACCAAGCGATATCGCGGCTTCTGGCCGAGCAAACGGGGCTTTGGCACCGAAAGGCAGACGGGACCGACCTGGAGCGAACCAGCCCAACCCGACCGCCTAGATATGACTTTGCGACGCTCAACCACTACCGACAGATTGCCGTCGCGCAGAATGCGCGGTGGTGCCAATGGTTTGACGACCAAGCAATCGCCCCTTTGACGCTTACCTACGACCAACTCGCGCAGCACCCGAATACGGTGGTGTCCGAGGTTTTGACGCACCTAGGTCTGAACGGTGCACGTGCTGCATCGATTGAACACCAGACCGCCAAGCTTGCTAATGAAACCAACCGAGCGTGGCGCGACCGTTTCGAACGGGACGCGAAAGCAGGACAAGCCAGCCAGCACTAGGCCCGGTAGCCGCTTCGAGAAAAACTGGTGCGGGTGGAGGGACTTGAACCCCCACGCCTTGCGGCGCCAGAACCTAAATCTGGTGCGTCTACCAATTCCGCCACACCCGCGATCCGCGCGGCTCATAGCAAACATGCAACGGGTATGCGAGGGAAAAGCCATCTTGATTCACAAACCATCTCGGACAGCCTAAATTCTGGCGAGTGCCAAGAACTTCGTTGGAGGCTTGCGGGCGCGTGGCGGACTATTCGATCTGGGTGCTGGAAGAGGGCAACATCACCGTCGGTGGTGGCCAGCAGCTTGATGGGATCACGCAAGGCGACGGCTCGCACCTGCTGAACCAGACGATCCGCCTGAACAATTTCAACTATCTCGAAGTGGCGATCCGCGATGGCGGGTCGGACACCACGTTTGACGACCAAGACGGAAATCAACGCCTCGATGGCGGCCAGACCATCGACGGCGTGTTTTATGGCGACGGCACGCAGGTTGAGGCGGAATATACGCTGACGCTCGAAGACCCCGATACGCTTGAGCAATTCACCGCGATTGCCTTCAACGTCCGAAACTCTTCACCGACCTTTGCGACGATCGAGGGGCTGAGCTTCATCGGTAGCCAGGGCGGCTTTCCCCCGATCGGCAAAGACCTGCGGGTGATCGGCACCGATGAGGGGCCGGGTGCCTTTGGCAACCCCGCGCTGCCGTCGTCCAGCTATGCCTTCCCGATCTGCTTTACGCCCGGCACGCAGATCCTGACGGCTGTGGGCCCGCACCCGGTCGAGGATTTGCGGGTGGGCGACCGGGTCGTGACGCGGGATCACGGATTGCAACCGATCCGGTGGATTGGGCAGACCCGCGTGTCGCACGCGCAGTTGTGCGCTAGACCTGAGTTCCGACCCGTTGAAATTGCCGCCGATGCCCTTGGACCTGGCCAGCCAGAGCGCGCGATGTGCGTGTCGCAGCAGCACCGGCTTCTGATCGCAGGCTGGCGGGCTGAGCTTTTGACGGGCCAGCATGAGGTTTTGGTGCCTGCGGTCCACCTGGTCGATGGCAACGGTGTCCGGCTGTGCCGGGCGGAGGGTCCTGTGACCTATCTCCATCTGATGTTTGACCGCCACGAAGTGATCACCGCCGACGGATTGCTTACCGAAAGCTTTTACCCCGGCGCGCAAAGCGTTGGGGTGTTGGACGAAAACACCCGAGATGAGTTGTTTGCGCTGTTCCCCGAACTCGCGCGCGGGCAGCGTTGGTCGGGGGCGCGCACGGGCCTGCGCGCGTGGGAAAGCGCAGTGCTTGCGGCCTAAGTCGTGCGGGCTCGCGCATCAGATGCCCAGCTTGCGGAAGACCGCCGGCAGGGTCTCTGGCAGATCCTCGGCAATGAGACCCGGCCCGAACGCCAGTGCGCATTCCACATGCAACCAGGCTGCCGTTTCCGCCGCCTGCATCGGCTCAAACCCGCGCGCAAGCAGGCCTGTGATGAACCCCGCCAGCACGTCGCCCGATCCGGCGGTGGCGAGCCAGGGGGCCGCGCGGTCGTAATGGGCGGAGTTGATGGCGGCGCGGCCCGTCGGATCGGCGATCACGGTGTCGGGGCCTTTGTGGAGGACGGTGCAGCCCGCGCGGGCCGCAGCCTCGCGCGTGGCGTCGACCTTGGAATAGGCGGGGCCTGTTTCGGCTGGCGCGGCGATCTTGGCGGCGATGTCGGGGAAGAGGCGCGCGAACTCGCCAGCGTGGGGGGTGAGGACGCATTTCGCGTGGAGTTGGTCGAACAGGACCTGCGGATCATCGGCGAAGGAGGTGAGCGCATCGGCATCGAGCGCGGTGGCGCGTCTCTCTGCCAGAACGGTTGAGACGAGCGCCCGCGTCCCCTCCCCCAGACCGAGGCCCGGCCCGAGGCAGAGGGCGTTCAGGCGGTCGTCTTCCAGGACGCGGCCCAGCGCATCGGCATCAGCCACCGCCCGGCACATGATCGCATCAAGCCGCGCGGCAGTCTCGGGCAGCGCCTCGGGCGGGCAGCCGACGGTGACGAGCCCTGCGCCGATCCGAAGGGCGCCCCGGGCGGCGAGCCGCGCCGCGCCGCCTTTTCCGGGACCGCCGGAGAGGATGAGGGCGTCGCCGTGGGTGTATTTGTGGCTGTCGGCCTGTTTCAGAAGCCTCTCGCGCCGACTGGCGGTCATCTCAATCACTTTCGCCAACCGGTACATCGATTTACCTTCCCAGAACTCTCGTCACGAAGTCAGCCTTGGCTAAAGCCCGATATCTTTGACGACGACTTTGTCGCTCCTCATCGGTCCATCACCTTCGACATGGCCAACCTTCATTGCGTGGAAAGTGACTGTCAGATCCGCAGAAAGATGGAAAGTCTGCACAGACAGTCCGGTATCCGCAGAGAGTCCGCTAACGATATCAACTGCCACCAAAGGTGCACGACACCAGTTTTGCTCATAGTAAACCTTATGCATCATCTGGGTAACCAAGTCCGGTAGCGGCCTGCTTAGTCCTGTGCCGAAAATTGCGTCGATCCAAAGATCTGGGTGTGGATCATAGAGCAAAGGATCGCGCTGCTTTTCAGCGGAAAAGTGGTGCCACTGATCGATCTCGCTCCAGCGCAGAAAGTTGGTTTTTGCATCAGGCGGAAGCGCTTCGGGATCTCCGAAAAAGTAGACCACGACATTCCAACCACGTTCTTTCAAGAGCCGCGCAACAACGAAACCGTCTCCACCGTTATTGCCTGGGCCGCATAGAACGACCGCCTTTTTCGGCTTTCCCTTGATCAGCCCAAACAGTCTTCTGGTCTCCGCCAGCTCCGGCCACTCCTCAAACACCGCCTCCACCACGCCCCGCCCGGCGCGTTCCATCAGCTCCAGCCCCGTGACCTCACCGCTGTCAATCGCGGCCTGTTCGATGGCCCGCATCTGGGCTGCGGTCAGCAAATCGGTCATGGCGTCGCACCTTTGTTCGCAAACTGCCCGCCTAACGGGCGAGATGCATATTTTTTAATCAGCAGTCAGAGATTCGTTGCAGGCCATCCCCTACCGAAACCTTACCGAATTGGAACTGCCGGTGAGAAGTGATCTCACCGCCAAACAACCACGGGGGAGTCGAAGACAGATGAAAAAAGTCGAGGCGATCATCAAACCGTTCAAGCTCGATGAAGTGAAAGAAGCACTTCAGGAGATTGGCGTTCAGGGGCTTTCCGTTCTCGAAGTCAAAGGGTTTGGCCGCCAGAAGGGCCATACCGAGCTCTACCGCGGCGCAGAATATGTCGTCGATTTCCTCCCCAAGGTGAAAATCGAGGTCGTCCTGGAAGACGACCAGGTCGAACCGGCCATCGCCGCCATCGTCGGTGCCGCCAAGACCGACAAGATCGGGGATGGCAAGATCTTCGTGTCGCCCATCGAAGACGCCATGCGCATCCGGACCGGCGAGACCGGCGGCGACGCACTTTAATACCAGGGAAACCGGCACGCGCCGGGCAATCACAACAAACACACTCATCAAGGAAGAAGGTCGAACATGAGTAAAGCAGACGTTCTCAAGACGATCAAAGACGAGGAAGTCGAATACGTCGACATCCGTTTCACCGACCCGCGCGGCAAGCTGCAGCACGTCACGGTGATGTCCGATCAAGTGGACGAGGATTTCCTCGACGAAGGCTTCATGTTCGACGGCTCATCCATCGCCGGCTGGAAGTCGATCGACCAGTCCGACATGAAACTGATGCCCGACACCACATCGGCCTACATGGATCCATTCTACGCCGAAAAGACGCTAGCGGTGCATTGCTCGATCCTGGAGCCTGACACGGGCGAGGCCTATGAGCGTGACCCCCGCGGTACCGCTGAGAAGGCAGAAGCCTATCTGAAATCCTCCGGCATTGGCGACGTCTCGTACTTCGGGCCTGAGGCGGAGTTTTTCCTGTTCGACGACGTGCGCTACTCGACCGAGATGAACAAGGTCTCCTACGAGGTCGACGCGCTCGACGCCTCGTGGAACACCGATACCGAGTATGAGATGGGCAACATGGGCCACCGCCCCGGCATCAAGGGCGGCTACTTCCCTGTACCCCCCATCGATGACGGCCAGGACATCCGTTCGGAAATGCTGTCGACGATGAAGCGCATCGGCATGAAGGTCGACAAGCACCACCACGAAGTGGCGTCATGTCAGCACGAACTGGGCCTGATCTTCTCGTCGCTGACGGCGCAGGGCGACCATCTGCAGAAATACAAGTACGTGATCCATTCGGTCGCGCACGCCTATGGCAAATCGGCCACCTTCATGCCCAAGCCCATCGCGGGCGACAACGGCACCGGCATGCACGTGAACATGTCGATCTGGAAGGACAACAAGCCGCTCTTTGCCGGTGACAAATACGCCGACCTGAGCCAGGAAGCGCTCTACTACATTGGCGGTATCCTCAAGCACGCGAAAGCGCTCAACGCTTTCACCAACCCCTCGACCAACAGCTACAAGCGCCTGATCCCGGGCTTTGAAGCGCCCGTTCTGCGCGCCTACTCGGCGCGGAACCGGTCGGGCTGCGTGCGGATCCCGTGGACGGAAAGCCCCAAGGCCAAGCGTGTGGAAGCCCGCTTCCCCGATCCCTCGGCAAACCCGTACCTGTGCTTTGCCGCACTTCTGATGGCCGGCCTCGACGGCATCAAGAACAAGATCGATCCCGGCGAAGCCATGGACAAAGACCTCTACGATCTGCCGCCAGAAGAGCTGGAAGGCATCCCGACGGTCTGCGCCAGCTTGCGCGAAGCCATGGACGAGTTGGAAGCCGATATGGACTTCCTCCTGGCGGGCGACGTGTTCACCAAGGACCAGATCGAAGGCTACATGGAACTCAAGTGGGAAGAGATCTACGCGTATGAACACACGCCGCATCCCATGGAGTTCAAGATGTACTACAGCTGCTGAGCCCTCCCTCTCAGCGGGTGCATTGGGGGCGTCCTTCGGGGCGCCCCTTTGTGTTTGGTGGGGGAGAGTTTGGCCGGGGGTCCCCGCGCACGACGAAACCCGCCACCGGCCGTCTGCCGTGGCGCTTCCCACTCTCTCTCACTCTGATCGCAACCCGGGGCCTCAGGCCCTTTGGGATAATTGGCGGCGCCGCCGGGGCGGAAAACCGTCGGGGTTTCCCCCAAAAATCCTATCTGCGCATGCCCGCGTCGTCTTGCGGACAACGGACCGCCGCGCGGGCCCTTTGTGGGGGCACTGGCAGCCGGTCTCCTGGTCGTCTTGAGGCCTCGGCGTGGGGTTTTACGGCGCGGGAGCGAATAAGCGATGACCGGACCGTGCGTTGCGTCGTTTGGGGGCGCGGCGGTGCCCCGTGTGTATGTCGCGCATTGAGTGGACCCATCAGACGGACGGCGCGACGGCCTGCCCCCCTGCCCTGCATCATTTGCGACATTTTTACGGGAAGGGCTCACCTAATGTTTTCAAATTTACGCGCGTCAAGTTATGCTCCGATCAAACGAAATGCTTGCGCCCCTGTTTTTGGCTGGAGACCGTTATGACCGCCGCATCGAAAATCCGGAATATGGAAGAGTTTGCGGCGGTGATCGGAATCTCGCGACCGACGGTCTCAAAATACTTCAATGATCCCGACAGCGTCCGACACACCACCCGCGCCAAGATCGAGGCGGCGCTCGAGCAATATGACTACCGCCCCAATGTCTACGCGATAAACCAGAACCGCACGCGGACGAAGAATATCGGGCTGGTGGTCCCAAACCTGACCGACCCGTTTTTCGCCGCGATCGCACGTATCATTGAAGGGCTGATCGTTGAGGCGGGGTATAATCCGTTGTTGTTAAGCTCGCATGGTGGGCCAGAACAGGAAATTGCCAATCTCGACAGCCTTCGCGCGATCAAGCCCGCCGGGGTTTTGATCGCACCGCTGGGGCGGGCGTCGAAAGCCGAGGCCGTGGCGAGCTTTGCAGCCGAGATCCCAGTCGTTTTGTTCGACGCAAATCTTGAAGATGTTGGGGCGGCCTTCTTTGGGTCGGACAACGCGCAGAGCATCGGGCTGATCGTCGACTACCTCAGCCGCAGCGGGGATGCGCCGGCGTTTTTCGAGATGGAGTTTCCCGTTAACCCCAATGCGTACCGGCGGCGCAAAGCCTATGAGGATGCGATGGGCAGGCTTGGCAAGACGCCGATGTTCCTGCGCGTCCCCGGCAGTGGGTGGGATTTCGAAGAGATCGGCTATCGCGAGGGCCTCAAGCTCTTCTCCGGTTCGGCATTGCCGTCGCAAACGATCCTGTGCTCGAACGATCGCCTTGCCATTGGCCTTTTGGCGGCCGCTTACGAAAGCGGCTTGCGCGTGGGGATTGGCGAGACAGATGACCTGCGCATTGCGGGCCACGATGATCATCCATTCGCGCGCTATACCTGCCCGGGCCTCACCACGATTTCACAGGATTATTCGACCATCGGCGCGCGCAGTGTCGCCGCCCTTTTGGGGATGCTTGAGTCGGGCGAACGCCCCGAGAGCCGTGAAATGCGTTTGTTCGAGGGGCGGCTTGTCATGCGCGCCTCTGCGTAAGTCATTGCGTTATGGTGGTAATCTCCAAAAATTTAACGCGCGATAAGTTTTTATTGACGCCGCGTTTATAACTCCATTAGGCTCAGAGCATCATCCAATCAGGGAGGAATAGGATGTCGCTCAAGAAAGGGTTGCTCAGCGCAACCGCGCTTACGCTCGCAAGCTCCGCAGCACTCGCCGACGGGCACGCGACCGAGCTTACCATCGCCATCGTGAACAACGGGCACATGATCAACATGCAGACTGTGGCCGAAGCCTACACCGAGGAAACCGGTGTTCAGCTCAACTGGGTCAGCCTGGAAGAAGGCGTCCTGCGCGAGCAGGTTACGTCCGACACGGCCACCGGTGGCGGCCAGTATGACATCATCAACATCGGCATGCAGGAAGCACCCATCTGGGGGCAAGCCGGTTGGATCGAACCGCTCGCGTTCGGCGCCGAGTACGACATCGACGATATGCTGCCTGCGATCCGCAACGGTCTGTCCGCCGACGGCACGCTCTATGCGGCACCGTTTTACGGCGAAAGCTCGATGGTCATGTACCGCAAGGACCTGACCGACGCGGCTGGCGTAACGATTGCCGACAATGACAGCTGGGAAAACATCCGCGCTGCCGCAGCGGCGATCCATAACCCCGACGAGGTCTATGGCGTGTGTCTGCGCGGCAAGCCGGGCTGGGGCGACAACATGGCGTTCATCACCACGGTTGTGAATTCCTTTGGCGGTGCCTGGTTCGATGCCGACTTCCGTCCGCAGCTCGACAGCCAGGAATGGAACGACGCGATCACCTTCTACGTAGACCTGCTGGGCACCTATGGCCCTCCAGGCTCGGAAGGGAACTCGTTCAACGAGATCCTCGCCCTCTATAACGAAGGCAAGTGCGGTATGTGGATCGACGCCACCATCGCGGCCTCTTTCCTTGAAGTCGACGGTGTGGCCTACGCACAGTCGCCCAATGCCGGGAACCCGGTCGGCGCGAACTGGCTTTGGGCTTGGGCGATGGCGATCCCTGCCGGGTCCCCGAACGTCGAAGCGGCCGCTGATTTTATCGAGTGGGCAACGTCCAAGGACTATATCCAGGCCGTTGCGAACCACCCGGAATTCGGCTGGGGGTCTGTCCCAACCGGAACGCGTGCCTCGACCTATGAGTACGCGGAGTTCCAGGCCGCCGCTGACTTTGCCGCGGCCGAGCTGGCAGCGATCGAATCCGCCGCACCCGAAGCGACCGATCTGAAGCCCTATGTGGGCGTGCAGTTCGCCGCGATCCCGGAATTCCCGGAAGTCGGCTCTGCGGTTGCTCAGGAAATGGCTGCGGCCCTGTCTGGCGCCAAGACTGTGGAAGAAGCCCTGGCCGATGCCCAGGCCGCCGCTGACGCCATCATGCAAGAAGCGGGCTACTACTAAGCCCTCCTCCCGGGTCCGGCCTGTTCATGGGGCCGGACCTACCCCCACCTCGCCCATATTCAAGTCACGCTATAGGCGGCATAACGGCAGAACCCGTCTTGCCGAGAGGATAGGCTCATGTCAGACAGACGGCTTCCCCGCCTTCTCCAGACGCCCGCAGTGATTTTGCTGCTTATCTGGATGCTCGTGCCGCTTGGCATGACACTCTACTTCTCTTTCATCCGCTACGTTCTCAACAGCCTGCGGCGCCCGGAATGGACGACGCCGTCGCTGTCGAACTGGCGGGGGTTTGGAAACTACGAATTCGTTCTGAACAACAAGGATTTCCTGCTGGCAATCCAGAACAGCCTGCTCATCGTCTGTTCGATCCTGATCGGGACTGTGATCCTGGGCATCGCGATTGCCGTCCTCATTAACAAGGCCTTCGCGGGTCGGGGCATCGTGCGGGTGCTGTTGATCTCGCCCTTCTTCGTGATGCCAGCGGTCAACGCCGTTCTCTGGATCAACATGATCCTCGATCCGGTGCTGGGGCTTCAGGGCCTCGCGGTGGCAGGCATCAATGAGTTCATAGCCGGGCTGAGGGCCGCGCCGATCGTGGGCGGGTTCTTCTCGCTCTGGCCAGAGCTTGAACCGATTTCGTTCCGCGCCACGCAGACCTCGGCCTGGGCGGTGATCATCATGGTAACGTGGCAATGGACGCCGTTTGCCGTCCTGATCTTCATGACGTCGCTGCAATCCGAGGACCAACAGCAAAAGGAAGCGGCGATCCTGGATGGCGCTGGCGCGTGGAGCCAGTTCCGCTTTCTCACGCTGCCCCATCTCGCACGGCCTGTGGCGATCGTGGTGATGATCCAGGCGATCTTCCACCTGTCGCTCTATGCCGAGATCGAGATCGTCAGCCGCGGGAATGGCAACAAGAACCTGCCGTACCTGATCGGTGAATTTGCCAACAACAATATCGGCGCAGCGTCCGCCACAGGCATCTTCGCCGTCATCCTCGCCAATATCGTCGCGATCTTCCTGCTGCGGATGATCGGCAAGACCTTGATGGAGTAACGGACATGGCCATTGTCGCACATTCCACACGCGCCGGACGCGTCAGCCGGGCAACGCTAGCCTGGGTCGTCGGTCTACTCTTTTTCTTCCCGATCTTCTGGATGGTTCTGACATCTTTCAAGACCGACGCAGACGCCGTGAAGCCAGAGTTTCTGATCTTCTTCACGCCGACGCTCGAGAACTATCTGAACATGACGCAGAACTACGATTACTGGCGGTTCGCGCAGAACTCGGTCATCACAAGCGTCTTTGCCACGATCTTTGCCCTCGCCGTTGGCATTCCTTGCGCCTATGCGATGGCCTTTAACCCAAGCCGTCATACCAAGGACGTGCTGATGTGGATGCTGTCCACCAAGATGCTGCCAGCGGCGGCGGTGCTTTATCCGATGACGTTCCTGACTAAGTCGCTTGGGCTGTTTGACACGCATTTCCTGATCATTGTGGTCTTGATGTTGATCAACCTGCCCATCGTGGTCTGGATGCTCTTCACCTATTTCAAGGAAATCCCCAAGGAGATCATCGAAGCCGCGCAGATGGACGGCGTGACCACCTGGGGCGAGGTGCGCGAGATCTTGATCCCGCTTGCCTGGGGCGGCATCGCGTCGACCGCGCTGTTGTGCTTCATCTTCTGCTGGAACGAGGCCTATTGGACGGTCCGCCTGACAACGACCGAGGCCGCGACGCTGTCCAAGCTGATCGAAGGCAACCGCGCGCCCGAGGGCCTGTTTTTCGGCCGCCTCTCTGCCGTCTCCGCCGCTGCCGTGGGCCCAATCGTTGTGCTCGGGTGGTTTTGCCAGAAACAGCTCGTCCAAGGCCTCACCTTCGGCGCAGTCAAATAAAGGACATTTCAAATGGGACAGATCGTTCTCAACCAAGTCACGAAGTCCTTCGGTGAGACGCAAGTCATCCCGCCTTTGGACCTGACGATCGAGGATGGCGAATTCGCGGTCTTCGTGGGCCCCTCGGGCTGTGGGAAATCCACGCTTTTGCGGATCATCGCGGGGCTGGAGGATACGACCTCGGGCCAGATCATGCTGGATGGGCAGGACGTGACACAGGTGTCGCCGTCAAAACGCGGGCTGGCGATGGTGTTCCAGACCTATGCGCTCTACCCGCATATGACGGTGCGGAAGAACATTGCCTTCCCGATGCGGATGGCGGGGATGTCAGAAGCGGAACAGAACACGCGGATCGAGGCGGCGGCGGCCTCGCTCAACCTCACCGACTATCTTGATCGCAAGCCCGGCCAGCTTTCCGGTGGGCAGCGACAGCGGGTGGCCATCGGGCGCGCGATCGTGCGCGATCCGTCCGCGTTCCTGTTTGACGAACCGCTGTCCAACCTCGACGCGGCCCTGCGCGTGGGCATGCGCATAGAGATCACGGAGATGCAGGCCCGCATGAAAAAGACGATGATCTACGTCACCCACGACCAGGTCGAAGCCATGACCATGGCCGACAAGATTGTCGTTCTGCAGGCCGGCGTGATCGAACAGGTGGGTTCCCCTATCGACCTTTATAATGCGCCCAGAAACCTCTTTGTGGCGGGCTTCATCGGTTCGCCCAAGATGAACTTTATCGACGGGGCGGAGGTCGAGAAACACGGCGCAAAGACCATCGGCATCCGACCGGAACATATCGACGTGGTGCCAACGGGCGGTGCATGGAAAGGCACCGTGGGCGTGGCCGAACATCTGGGCTCGGACACGTTCTTCCACGTCCATGACACCGGATTGTCCGAGACGTTGACAGTGCGCGCCTTGGGGAACGTGGCGCTCAATCATGGCGACACGATCGAGCTCAATCCGCGCGTGGATGAAATGCACCGCTTTGACGCTGCGGGCCTGCGGATGGCATGAGCAGGCTTCGCGGAAAATCCGCGCTGATCACGGGCGGCGCCCGCGGGATCGGGCGCGCCTTCGCAGAGGCGTATTTGGCCGAGGGCGCCAAGGTGATGATTGGGGACATCGACGTGGACCGTGCGCACACCACCGCGACTGAGATCGGCGCGCGGGCCGTGGCCCTGGATGTGACGGATCAGGCCAGCATCGACGATGCGGTTGCGGCGACGGCGCAGGCCTTTGGGCAAATCGACATCCTGATCAACAATGCCGCCGTCTTCACCGCCGCACCGATTGTCGACATCGCGCGCGAGGACGTGGCCCGCACCTTCGAGATCAACGTGTCGGGTACGCTGTTCACGTTGCAGGCGGTTGCACGGCACATGATCGACCGGGGGATCCGTGGCAAGATCATCAACATGGCAAGCCAGGCCGGGCGCCGGGGCGAGCCGTTGGTGGCCGTCTATTGCGCGACGAAAGCGGCTGTGATCAGCCTGACGCAGAGCGCGGGCCTGAACCTGATCGAACACGGCATTAACGTGAATGCGATTTCCCCAGGCGTTGTGGATGGGGAGCATTGGGACGGCGTGGATGCGTTCTTTGCGACGTATGAAGGCAAGGCCCCCGGTGAGAAGAAGCGCGAGGTCGGCGCGGCTGTCCCCTATGGCCGCATGGGCCGGGCTGAGGATCTGACGGGGATGGCGGTGTTTCTGGCCAGCGACGACGCCGATTACATTGTCGCGCAAACCTACAACGTGGATGGCGGACAATGGATGAGCTGATGTTCCACCATGGCGCACGGCCTGTCGCCCTGACCGACGCCACCCTGTCCGATCTTCCGGGGGCCATCGCGCGCCCGCGCTATGACCGGTCGGCCCTGACGCCGGGGATCGTGCATATCGGCCTTGGCAATTTTCACCGCGCGCACCAGGCCTGGTACTTGCACCGGCTGATGCAGGAGGGGCGCGCGCTGGATTGGGCCATTATCGGCGCCAGCGTGCGTGCCGCCGACGCGGCCCAACGGGGGCGCCTCGCCCAGCAGGACTATCTGACGACGCTTATCGAGCTCGATCCGTCAGGCATCTCGGCAGAGGTGGTTGGGTCCATGATCGGATACCTGCCCATCGAAGACGGGCATGGCCCGCTCATCGCGCAGATGGCCGATCCTGCGATCCGCATCGTGTCCCTGACCGTGACAGAGGGCGGATATTTCCTGGACCCCGCCACCAAGCGCTTTGATCCAACCCATCCCGATATCTGCCACGACGCCCAGGCCCTTCACGCCCCGCGCACGGCATTCGGGGCGATCGTCGCGGCGCTCATGGCACGGCGCGGCGCGGGCCATGGGCCGTTCACCTGCCAAAGCTGTGACAACCTGCCCGGCAACGGGGCGATCCTGCGTGAGGTTGTGGTCGGCCTCGCACGGCTCGCCGACCCAGATCTTGCGACCTGGATCGAGGCTGAGGTCAGCTTTCCCAATTCCATGGTCGATTGCATCGTGCCCGCGACCGGCCCCAAAGAGATCGCCCTCGCGCGCGGCCTCGGCGTGGCCGACGACGCCCCTGTCACACACGAAAACTTCCGCCAATGGGTGATCGAAGACGATTTTTGCGCAGGCCGCCCCCCGTGGGAGGACGTTGGCGCAACCCTGTCGGAGGATGTCCACGCTTACGAGGCCCAGAAGCTGCGTCTGCTCAACGGGGGGCATCAGATCATCGCCGCCCCGGCGGAACTCCTGGGCCTAGAGACAATCGCAGACGCCATGGCCCATCCGCTGATCCGGCCGTATTTTCGAAAGGTCGCGATGAGCGAAATCGTTCCGCATGTGGCTGACGTCCCCGGCATGAGCCCAGCGCAATATGTCGACCTCATCGACCGCCGCTTTGCCAACCCTGAAATCCACGACACCGTCCGCCGTGTCGCATTCGATGGATCCTCGCGCCAAACCGGTGCGGTCTTGCCGACGATCCGCGATGCTGTCAAAGCCGGAACGAAGCTGGAGGGCCTGGCCCTTAGTCAGGTTCTGTGGATGCGGATGTGCACGGGCCATCGCGAAGACGGATCTAGCATCGCGCCCAACGATCCCGCCTGGGAAAGCCTGGTCGACACGGCCAATCGCGCAAAAGATCAGCCAGCGGCCTGGTTGGAGCAACGACAGTATTACGGCACCCTCGCCGAGAACGAAGTTTTCGCCAAAGCCTTCACGCACGCTGCGCGGCGTCTTCAAAAGGTTCCGCTGACGACGGTCATCGAAGAATATGTCGTTGGCTGAGGCACGGGTGTTGCGCAGCTGAGTGGCCGCGAAGGTGGGGTTGCGACGGCACGATGCGTTGCATCCCAACCTGTCCCACCGCATACAGAGACGCGGGAGCGGGAGGGACCGGACATGACAAACGCACAACAAGACGGCGGCCAAGTCCTTGCCGAAGGCGTCGATGAGGAACCGGTTGAGGGCAATCGGCGGCTGTTTGAGGGGCGTCGGTTTGTGGTCGTCTCAGTTCTGGCCACGCTTTATGCGGCGTTCCATATGGCCGCGCTCAACGGGCTCTCGATCTCGGACTGGACCGGGATCACGATCCCCTTCCTGCCCACTTTCCCGATGGAGACGTGGAACTTCCGCATCGTTCATGTGGCCGGCGCGTTGGCGCTGGGCTTCATCCTGTTTGCGGGCCGGGGCTTTGCCGGAGCGCGGGAGGAAGAGACGCCGTTGCTGGGCTATGTGGGCTATGCACTGATGATCCCCGCCCTGATGGCTCTGGGCATGGCGTTGTCTTTTGCGGGTGAGATCGCGGGCGGCACCATGTGGAACGGCATCGACGAGACGATCCGGTTCAACGAGACATGGCTCTATGGCGCACCGCTTCTCATCGCAACCGCTGGCGGCATCATTCTGTCGTGGTTCCACAAGCGCGAGCGCGGGGCGTTTTCCCAGCCCGACATCGTGCTGGCGATCTGCGGCTTTGCCGTCGCGGCCTATCTCATCACGATCTACGGCACGCTGATGCGCAACTCCACCGGCACGCCTTTTGCGCCCATCGGCATCTCGCTCGCCGCCGTGGCTGGGGCCGCGCTGATCATGGAACTCACGCGCCGCGTTGCGGGCCTGGCGCTCGTGATCATCGCGGGCGTCTTTCTGATCTACGTCTTTGCGGGCCAGTACCTGCCGGGGTTCCTGAACTCGCCCGCGATCTCGTGGCAGCGTTTCTTCAGCCAAGTCTACACGGATGCAGGCATACTCGGCCCCACGACGGCAGTCTCCTCCACCTACATCATCCTCTTCATCATCTTCGCGGCTTTCCTGCAGGCCTCGAAGGTGGGCGACTATTTCGTCAACTTCGCCTTCGCCGCCGCGGGCCGCGCGCGCGGGGGGCCCGCCAAAGTCGCGATCTTCGCTAGCGGATTGATGGGCATGATCAACGGCACCAGCGCCGGGAACGTGGTCGCCACAGGCTCCCTCACCATCCCGCTGATGAAGAAGGTGGGCTATCACAAAAAGACCGCCGGTGCGGTTGAGGCCGCCGCCTCCACCGGTGGCCAGATCATGCCACCGATCATGGGGGCCGGCGCCTTCATCATGGCCGAGATCACTGGCATCCCCTACACCGAGATCGCGGTGGCCGCGATCATCCCCGCGATCCTCTATTTCGTGTCGATCTATTTCATGGTGGATTTCGAGGCCGCGAAACTCGGCATGCGCGGGATGCGCGAAGATGAGCTGCCAAAGTTCCGCGACATGGCCCGCCGCGTCTTCCTGTTTTTGCCGATCATCATCCTGATTGTCGCGCTCTTTATGGGCTATTCGGTCATCCGCGCGGGCACCCTCGCCACTGTCGCCGCCGCCGTGGTGAGCTGGCTCACCCCCTACCGAATGGGCGTCCGCTCGGTCGTGAAGGCGTTCGAGTTGGCGGGCGTCATGTCGATCCAGATCATCGCGGTCTGCGCCTGTGCGGGCATCATCGTGGGCGTGATCAGCCTCACGGGCGTAGGAGCCCGGTTCTCGAACCTCCTCCTCGGTCTCGCCGAAGCCTCGCAACTCCTCGCGCTGTTCTTCGCCATGTGCATCGCCATCCTCTTGGGGATGGGCATGCCCACCACGGCGGCCTATGCGGTGGCCGCGTCCGTCGTGGCGCCGGGCCTTGTGAACCTCGGCATCCCGACGCTGACGGCACACTTTTTCGTCTTCTACTTCGCCGTGGTCTCGGCCATCACCCCGCCCGTGGCGCTTGCCAGTTATGCAGCGGCGGGGATATCCGGCGCGAACCCGATGGAGACATCGGTCGCCAGCTTCAAGATCGGCATCGCCGCCTTCATCGTGCCGTTCATGTTCTTCTACAATTCCGCGATCCTGATGGACGGCACCTGGTTCGAGGTGACCCGCGCCGGGCTTACCGCCGTCTTCGGCGTGTTCCTCTTGTCCTCCGGCGTGCAGGGCTGGTTCATGGGCGGACGCGCGGCGTGGTTCATCCGGCTGGGCCTCATCGCCGCGGCGCTCTGCATGATCGAGGGCGGCTGGATCACGGATTTGGTCGGCGTGGCGCTGGCGGGCGCTCTGTTCTTCGTGCAGAAGGTTTTCCGCCCCGACCCGGATGCCACGCTCGAAGTGCGCGGGGCCGACTGACCGGGTTGGAACGCCTCAGCCAGAGCCCCACCGACCCGGCCTTCGTCCAGGACCCCTACCCGTTCTACGCGCGGGCCCGGGCGGCGGGGGATATCGTGTGGTGGGAGGACTATGCGCTTCCCATAGCCACCACCCACGCCGCCGTCAGTGCCGTTCTGAAAGACCGCCGCCTGGGGCGCGAACCCATCGAGTCGCCCGTAGTCCCCGACCACCTCGCTCCCTTTTACGCGGTCGAGGCGCATTCGATGCTGGAACTGGAACCGCCGCGACACACCCGCCTGCGCGGCCTCGTCCTGCGCGCCTTCACCAGCCGCCGGATCGCCGCGCTGACCCCCGAGATCACGGCCCTCTGCCACAGCCTTATTGACCGCTTTCCTTCCCGCGACCACGACCTCTTGAAAACCTACGCCCAACCCATCCCGGTCATCATCATCGCCCGCCTCCTCGGTGTGCCCGAAGCCATGGCCGACCAACTCCTCGCCTGGTCCAACGCCATGGTCGGCATGTACCAGGCCGGTCGCACCCGCACGATGGAGGACGCCGCCGCCACCGCTGCACAAGAGTTCTCAGACTTCCTGCGCGGCTATGTCGAAGAGCGTCGCCAAACGCCCGCCGACGATCTGATCACCCACTTGATCGCCGCCGAAGAAGACGGCGCAAGGCTCACCACCGATGAGCTGATCACCACCTGCATCCTGCTTCTGAACGCAGGCCATGAGGCCACCGTCCACACCATCGGCAACGGCATCAAAGCGCTGATCGAATCCGACACATCACGCGAAGCCCTCACCGCATCCCGTGTCGACCAAACCGTCGAGGAAATCCTACGCTATGACCCGCCGCTGCACCTGTTCACACGGTACGTCTACGAAGACCTCACTCTCTTCGGCCACGCTTTCAACCACGGCGACCAGATCGGCGCGCTCCTGGCCTCTGCCAACCGCGACCCGAACGTCTGGCCCGACCCCGACCGCTTCGACCGCACGCGCCCCATCACCACCAACGCCGCTTTCGGCGCAGGCCTCCACTTCTGCGTCGGAGCCCCTTTGGCCCGGCTAGAGCTCAAGACCGCCCTCCCGATCCTTTTCGACCGCTGCCCAGACCTGCACCTCACCGCCCAACCGCACTACGCCGACGTCTACCACTTCCATGGCCTGGCCAGCCTGCCCGCATGCACCTGAAGCCCCTTCTTCTTGTCCCAAATACGCAAATCCCGCCCTACCAAGGCAGCATATTCGTCGACTTGATCTCTTCCATCGAAAGAAGCGCCGTCACGTTGTAGATCTTCACCTCGGAAATCAGCGCCTGATAGAACTCGTCATAGGCCCGCGCATTCCGCACCCGCACCTTCAGGATATAGTCGATGTCGCCCGCCAGCCGGTGCGCCTCCTGCACCTCGGGCCTGGCACGCAACGTCTCCAGAAACGCCGTCTGCCAGCCTGCGTCATGCTCTGACGTGCGGATCAGCACAAAGAAACAAGCCTCGAACCCCAGCGCTTCTGCATCCAGGATAACGGTCTGCCGCCCTATGATCCCCGCCTCGCGCAGCTTGCGAATGCGGTTCCAGACGGGCGTCTTGGAGGACCCCACAGCACGGGCGATATCGTCCAGCGATTGCCCCGCATCGCGCTGCAACTCGGCCATGATGTTTCGGTCCATCCCGTCTATGCGAACGCTCATCCTGTTTTCCGGCCGAAACCGGTCCCTTGGTTCTGGTTAGGCCTAATTTCAGAACATTTATCCTTATTCGCAAGCCCCTACTGCCGTATTTCGGAACAACGTTCTATATTTGACGGAAGAAAAGGGCGCGCGCATGAAACACTTCCCTATCTTCCTGGCTGTCGAAGGCCGCCGCATCGTTGTCTCGGGCGGGGGTGAGGCCGCGATTGCCAAGCTGCGCCTGTTGCTGAAGACCGAGGCGCATCTGACCGTCATCGCCGCCGAAATCGCGCCGGAGATCGCGCGCTGGGCCGAGGAAGGCCGCCTGACCACCCTGCCCCGCGCCATGGAACCCGGCGATGCGACGTGCGCTGCCCTTTTTTACGCCGCCAATGATGACGAGCTTGAAGACGCCCGTGTCACCCGCCTCGCGCATGCCGATGGGGCGCTGACGAACTGGGTCGACAACCTCGGCCAAAGCCAGTTCATCACGCCGGCCATCGTCGACCGTGACCCGGTGACCGTGGCCATCGGCACCGAAGGCGCGGCCCCCGTGCTCGCCCGCCGGATCAAGGCCGATCTGGAGGAACGCCTGTCGCCCACGCTCGGCACGCTCGCGCGCATCGGCAAGGCCTTCCGCGCGCGCGCCGAGGCGCTGCCCTTCGGCCGCCCGCGCCGTGCCTTCTGGGCCGATTACTACGACCGCGCGGGTCCCGCCGCGCTGTCCGAGGGCGAAGGCGCCGTGGAACCGGCCTTGGAAACCCTGCTCGACGCGCATCTGACCGCTGAAGCTCGTCCGGGCCATGTCGACTTCGTGGGCGCAGGTCCCGGCGACCCGGATCTCCTGACGCTCAAGGCCCGCAAGGCGCTCGATGCCGCAGACGTGGTGATCCACGACAGGCTGATCACGCCGGAGATCCTGGAACTCGCCCGCCGCGAGGCGCTGATCATCGATGTGGGTAAGGAAGGCTTCGGCCCCTCGACCCCGCAAGAGCACATCAACGCGCTGCTCGTGGAACACGGGGCACAAGGCGCGCATGTTGTGCGTCTGAAGTCCGGGGATGCCACGATCTTTGGCCGCCTGGACGAAGAGATCGAAGCCGTCTCCGACGCAGGCCTCGCCTACACGATCGTCCCCGGCATCACCTCGGCCTCCGCCGCCGTCGCCACCATCGGCCAAAGCCTTACCCGCCGGGGCCGGAATGCGTCCGTGCGGTTCCTGACGGGTCACGACATGAAGGGCTTCGCCGATCACGACTGGGCCGCGCTCGCGCGCCCCGGTGAGGTCGCTGCGGTCTACATGGGCAAGCGCGCCGCGCGTTATGTTCAAGGTCGCCTGATGATGCACGGGGCCGATCCCGCGACGCCTGTGACGGTGATCGAAAACGCCTCCCGCCCCGATCAGCGTGTGCTGGAGACCACCCTGTCGCGTCTTGAGCCCGATCTGGGCGAGGCGAACCTCACTGGTCCCGCACTGATGCTATACGGCCTCGCCCCGCGCGCGGCGCTGACTGCCGCCCAAGACATCCCCCTCGAGGAGATCGCCCAATGAGCCGCCGTTTCACCCCCAAAGTCGTGACCGCCAATGACCTGCTCGAAGGCGACGTGGTGTGGCTGACCGCCGACGACCGCTGGACGCGAACCCTGAAGGAGGCCGAGTTGATCGAAGACGAAGCCCACGCCCAACTCCGCCTGCTGCACGCGCAGGCCCAGCCCGACATCGTGGTGGGCGCCTACCTCGCCGATGCCGCCCCGGGCGCGGATGGCCCCGAACCCACACACTTCCGCGAGACGTTCCGCACGCGCGGCCCGTCGAACTATGCCCACGGCAAACAGGCAGAAGAAAATGTATAACTACAATGACTTCGACCGTGATTTTCTCGCGGAGCGCAACGCCCAGTTCCGCGCCCAGGTCGAGCGCCGCATCGACGGCTCGCTGACCGAGGATGAGTTCAAGCCGCTGCGCCTGATGAACGGCCTCTACCTGCAGCTTCACGCTTATATGCTGCGCGTGGCGATCCCTTACGGCACGCTGAACAGCCGCCAGATGCGGCAGCTCGCGATGATTGCGGAGCGGTGGGACAAGGGCTATGGCCATTTCACCACGCGCCAGAACATCCAGTACAACTGGCCAAAACTGCGCGATGTGCCCGATATGCTCGATGCACTGGCCGAGGTGGGGATGCACGCGATCCAGACCTCGGGCAACACGATCCGCAACGTCACCGCCGACCATTTCGCCGGTGCCGCAGCGGATGAGATCGCCGATCCCCGCCCGGTGGCGGAGCTTCTGCGCCAGTGGTCCACCGACCACCCGGAGTTTCAGTTCCTGCCCCGCAAGTTCAAGATCGCCATCACCGGCAGCCCGAACGACCGCGCCGTGACCAAGGCCCACGATATCGGCCTGCGCATGGTCGAACGGGATGGTGAGGCCGGGTTCGAAGTGATCGTGGGTGGCGGTCTGGGCCGCACGCCGATGATCGGCAAGGTGATCCGGGACTTCCTGCCCAAGGCCGATCTGCTGCCCTACGTCGAGGCCATCGTCAGCGTCTACAACACGCTGGGGCGGCGGGACAACAAGTATAAGGCGCGGATCAAGATCACGGTGCATGAGCATGGGATCGAAGAGATTTCGCGGCTGGTAGAAGAACGCTTCGCCGTCCTGCGCCCCCAGTTCTCCGGCGTCGATCAAGAGCTTCTGGCGGGCATCGAGGCGCAGTTCGCCCCGCCCGCCTTCAAGGACGCCCTGGTCCCGGCACCTGCGGAGGCCACGGGCGCCTACCGCTCTTGGATCGACACCAACATCACCGATCACCGCCGCGCGGATCATGCCATCGTCTCGATCTCTCTGAAGGCCCACGGCGCGACCCCGGGTGACGCTACTGCCGACCAGATGCGCGTCATGGCCGATCTGGCTGAACACTATGGCTACGACGAATTGCGCATCAGCCACGAGCAGAACGTGATCCTGCCCCATGTCCACCGCGCCGACCTGCCCGCGATCTACGCCGCGCTCCGCGAGGCCGGCCTCGCCACGGCGAATATCGGGCTGGTGTCCGACATCATCGCCTGCCCGGGCATGGATTACTGCGCGCTGGCCACCGCCCGCTCGATCCCCATCGCGCAGGAGATCGCGACGCGGTTTGACGAGTTGAAGCTGGAGCATGAGATAGGACCGCTCAAGATCAAGATCTCCGGCTGCATCAACGCCTGCGGCCATCACCATGTGGGCCATATCGGGATCCTGGGGCTCGATCGTGCGGGCGTCGAGAACTACCAAATCACGCTGGGTGGCGACGGGACGGAGACCGCGACCGTGGGCGAACGCGCCGGCCCCGGCTTTTCGGCTGAGGAGATCGTGCCCGCCATTGAACGGCTTGTCGGCGCCTATCTCGACCTGCGGACAGGCCCCGACGAAGAGTTCCTGGCGACCTACCGCCGCCTGGGCCTTGGCCCCTTCAAAGCAGCCCTCTATCCGGAGGCTGAAGCCCATGCCGCTTGAAGCCCCCCTCGCCCCCGTCGATGCCCGCTCCAGCGATCTGAACGCGCGCTACCGGCATCACTCAGCGACCGCAGTGCTGGAACACGCGATGTCGGATGCGCAGGTGGGCCGGATTGTGATGGTGTCGTCGTTCGGGGCGGAGTCTGTGGCCCTTCTCCACATGGTCTCGGTCATCGACCGCTCGGTGCCGGTTCTGTTCCTCGACACGCAGATGCTGTTCGCTGAGACGTTGGAGTATCAGCGCGACGTGGCTGAGAAGCTTGGCCTGACGGACGTGCGCGTGATCGCGCCCGACCGCACCGAACTGTTCCTGCGCGATCCAGAAGGCGATCTGCACCTGTCCGATCCCGACGCCTGCTGCACCCTGCGCAAAATCGTGCCGTTGGAGGATGCGCTAGAACCCTTCGACGCCTGGATCACGGGCCGTAAACGCTTCCACGGCGGGAAGCGGGCCGACATGGAGTTTTTCGAGGTGCAGGATGGCCGCATTAAGGTGAACCCGCTGGCGCATTGGGCGCCGCAGGACGTGCAGGACTACATCACCAACAATCGCCTGCCGCGGCATCCGTTGGTGGCGAAAGGCTTCCCCTCGATCGGTTGTGCCCCCTGCACGAGCCACGTGGCCGAGGGCGAAGACCCCCGCGCGGGACGTTGGCGCGGACGGGCGAAGCTCGAATGCGGCATTCACTTCGTCAACGGCAAAGCCGTGCCGACGCGCCTGACCGCGCGCGGCCAACATGCGTATTTTGAACAAGAAGAAGACCTGAGATGACGACAGAAGCGACCGTGCTGGTCAGAGATGACGGGTTTCATGCCGAGGATTGGACCGCGCGGATCACCGCGCTGGGGGATTTGGCGGCCAATGACGATGCGGCGGAGATCGCCATCGACCTCGCGTCGGATGATGATCCGGCGGGGCTGACCGACCGTCTGGGGCAAATCGCGCTGATCCGGGTGGACTTTCCGTCCTTTGCCGACGGGCGCGGGTTCACCATCGCGCGAAGCTTGCGAGATGCTGGCTACACCGGGCGTCTGCGGGCCGCAGGCCATGTGATTGCCGACCAATACGCCATGGCCCGCCGCGCGGGCTTTGACGAGGTGGAGATTTCTGCCGATCTCGCTGCGCGCCAACCGCAGGATCAGTGGCTGGCCCGGGCCAATTGGCGGGCCCATGACTATCAGTCGCGCTTGCGGACTGCCGCCTTTTCCTGACCCATATCAAAGCGTAAGAGGAAGTGCGGGCCCTAGGCTCGCGCGCGTGACCATGACCGAGCAAAACCCCGTGAACCAGACAACCGCCACCAAAGCGCCCGCCCTGCCCGATGCACAGACCGTCACGCAGGTTGCGCATTACACCGACCGGCTGTTTTCCTTCCGGACCACGCGCCCGCAATCGCTGCGCTTTCGGTCGGGCGAGTTTGTGATGATTGGGTTGATGGGCGATCCTGACCCGAAGACCGGTAAGCAGAAGCCGCTTCTCAGGGCCTATTCCATCGCCTCGCCCTCGTGGGATGAAGAGCTGGAGTTCTATTCGATCAAGGTGCAGGATGGCCCGCTGACATCGAAGCTGCAGCACATCCAGCCCGGCGATCAGGTGATCTTGCGGCCCAAGCCCGTGGGCACGCTGGTGCATGATGCGCTGCTGCCCGGCAAGCGCCTGTGGTTCTTTGCCACCGGCACCGGCTTTGCGCCCTTTGCCTCGCTCCTGCGCGATCCGGAGACCTATGAGAATTACGATCAGGTCATCGTCACCCATACCTGTCGCGATGTGGCCGAGCTGACCTATAGCCGCGATCTGGTCGAGAGCATTCGCCAGGATGAGCTTCTGACGGAGCTGATCGGGGCCGAGAACCTGGCCAAGCTGACCTACTACCCGACCACGACCCGGGAAGAGAGCCCGAAGATGGGCCGCATCACCCATCTCATCCAGGATGGGACGGTGTTTGCTGATCTGGGGATCGATGGCATGTCGGCTGAGACCGACCGCGCGATGGTCTGCGGATCGATGGGTCTGAACCTCGATCTCAAGGAGATCCTCGAAGGGTTCGGGCTGGAAGAAGGCGCGAACTCAGACCCCAAGCATTACGTGGTCGAGAAGGCCTTCGTCGGCTAGGGCCTTTCCGGCTTTCTGGGACGCATCGTTCGCAGGCTTCTGCCCGCAGGGTTTTGGCTACGGGCGATGCCTGGCGCACCCGAGGCCGGCACCCCTGAAACGAAAGGTGCGCCGCGGTCATTGCTGACCGCGACGCGTCCGCGAGTGTGGTGATTGCGCCGGGCCCCCTACAGACCTAGCGCCTCGCGGATCTGACCGAGCACGCCTTCCAGCAGCTCGGGATTGTCCCGCGCACCTTCCAGTGCCGCGCCGAGCGTGGTCTTTTGCAGCGTTCCCAGATCAGAATTCTCAAGCGCCTCAGAGGCAGCGTCAAAGTCGAAGCCATCAACGCTAAACACATCGGCCAGTCCGACAGCCGCATCGGCGGCACCTTCAGCCGTGTCACTTGCCGCATCGGCAGCGCCTTCCACAGCATCGCCTGCCGCATCAGCGGCACCTTCGGCCGCATCGGTGGCTGCATCAGCGGCACCTGTGGCGGCGTCTGTGGCGCCTTCCACGGCATCGCCAGCGGCACCGGTCGCGCCCTCAACCGCGTCGGACGCAGCGTCTGTGGCACCTTCGACCGCGTCGGTGGCCGCATCAGTCGCGTCGCTGGCCGCATCGGTCGCGGCGTCCACCGCATCGCTGGCGGCATCTGTTGCGGCATCAACCGCATCGCCCGCTGCCTCGGCGGCACCTTCGACCGCGTCCGTCATCGCCTCTGTCGCGCCGTCTACGGCATCGCTTGCAGCCTCGGCTGCGTTGTCCACGGCGTCTGATACCGCGTCCGCGGCCTCTTCGGCCACACCTTCTGCTGCCTCGGCGGCGTCATCTGCAGCCTCGGTCGCGGTGTCGGTTGCACTGTCGGTCGCGGTCGCCCCGGGCACTGTCTCATCCGACGGTGCCAAGAAGGCGAAATATGCCACTGCTGCAATCGCCACCAAGGCGATCAATCCTATTAGCCCTTTACCCATGTCGAGTCTCCATCTTGGGTTTCGTTGGATACTGTCGCCTACCACCAGACCCTGACACGGGAAAATCGAGACGCTTTTCCCACTGGCGATCCTTGGCCGATGGTTCGGCTAGTTCTTGCTTGAAGTGAGAGGCCCGCCTGCCTATTTTGCGGGCTCATATATTTGGCAACGATTAAAGGACAACAACCATCGCTCGCAGACCCCACAATGCCCCGCCCCAGCGGGACACAGGCCCCCGCGTCAACGACCGCATCCGGGCCCCTGAAATCCGCCTGATCGGCGCCGAAGGCGAAAATGTCGGCCTCGTCACCCCCGCACGCGGAATGCAACTTGCCGAAGACGCCGGGCTCGACCTTGTCGAAATCTCGCCCAACGCGACACCACCGGTCTGCAAGATCATGGATTTCGGCAAGTTCAAGTACGAACAGCAAAAGCGCGAAAGCGAAGCCCGCAAGAAGCAGAAAACCATCGAGGTGAAAGAGGTCAAGTTTCGGCCCAACACCGACACGCATGACTATGACGTCAAGATGCGCAACGTGGTGAAGTTTCTGGAAAACGGCGATAAGGTGAAGGTCACCCTGCGCTTTCGCGGCCGTGAGATGGCGCACCAGAACCTCGGGCGTGACCTTTTGGAACGCGTGGCCTCTGATATCGAAGAGATCGGCAAGGTCGAGAACATGCCCAAGATGGAAGGCCGTCAGATGGTCATGATGATCGGACCTGCGAAATAGGCCGGTTCCGGGCATCTCGCCCTAGCGTATAAACAGCCAGATCGCCGCGACACTGCCCCAGTGCCGCGGCGTTTTTCTAGGGCGCGGCGAAACGGCCCTGCCCCGCGATGGCCACAAATCCTAATCCTGGTCGCCATAGGTGCGCCAATCCCGATATGGGCCCGCGATTGGCCCGTTGGGATCGACAATACCCCCCCGTCACGCCCCACCCTGCATTGCCACGGGCGTTTACCACGGCATAATATCAAGCTTGGTACGGGTGGGGCGTGTAACGATGTCAGAGTTGACGACTCTGTCGGAAAAAATGTCCGACGAGGAATGGCTGGCCGAGCTTGCAGAGATCGGTCGCGAACGCGGGTATTACGAGCCCGTGGGTGCTGTGCATTCCGCGCTGTTCGTCGACCAGTCCCTTGATGTTCTGCTTGTGGCCTTCGATACCATCGCCTCTGCACGCGCGAGCAGCGGGGATGGCACGCCACACGCGCTGTCGGTGGCCGAGGCCAATGGCTGGTCTCTTTTGCAGATGGTCGCCAAAGGGCCGACGTGGTTCCGGGATCCCGCCGTCTACGCCCATTTCGACCGACTGGTTGACGACGCCTTCTTTGAAGACTTTGACCGCATCGTGTTCTACGGGGCCGGCATGTGCGGCTATGCGGCCGCCGCGTATTCCGTTGCGGCCCCCGGTGCCACGGTGATTGCCATGGCTCCGCAAGCCACGCTCGACCCCGATGTCGCACTTTGGGATGATCGGTTCGTGGGCATGCGCCGGACGGACTTCACCTCACGCTATGGCTTTGCGCCCGATATGCTGGAGGCCGCCGGTGAGGCCTATATCGTCTATGATCCCGCCGTTGAGTTGGATGCGATGCATGCCGCGCTCTTTCGCGGGCCGCAGGTGTCCCATATCCGGTATCGAAACGGGGGCGTTCACATCGGTGCCGATTTTCTGGAGATGGGCATCCTGAGCCCGATCTTGCAGCACGCGGCAAGCGGTACACTCACCGCCGGCGTGTTCTACCAGGCGCTGCGCCAGCGCCGCGATCACCTGCCCTATCTGCGCGGCCTGTTGAACCGGGTGCATATCGAAGACCGCGATTACCTCGTGGCCTTGCTATGCCGTGCCGTCCTGCGCCAGCATTCGGCCCCCCGCTTCCGCCATCACCTGGAGCTGAGCGAGCACCGGCTGGCCATCGAAGGCCGGCAGTTGCCCGAACCGCGGCGGAGATCCCGGGCCGCCGACAGGCTGCCCGAGCTGCGCAGTTCATAGGCCCCCTTCACGCTTGAGAAAGTCGACGATGTCGGGGACGCCGGTGCCGTCACGCAGGGCCGCCATCACGAACGGACGCTCCCCCCGTGCGGCGCGTGCATCACTTTCCAGCCGAACCGCATCCACGCCGACATGCGGGGCCAGATCTGTCTTGTTCACCACAAGCAGGTCAGACCGCACAACGCCCGGCCCCTTCTTGCGCGGGATGTCCTGGCCCGCGGCCGTGTCGATCAGGTACACCGTCAGATCGGCCAGTTCCGGGCTGAACGTGGCCGCGAGGTTGTCGCCGCCTGACTCGATAAAGATCACATCGAGATCGGGCAGGCTTTCGCGAAACTCCGCCACAGCGGCCAGATTGATCGAGGCGTCTTCGCGGATGGCGGTGTGCGGGCACCCGCCTGTCTCCACCCCCTTGATCCGCTCCAGCGGCAAGACCTGCGCCCGCATCAGGAACTCGGCATCCTCGCGCGTGTAGATGTCGTTCGTGATCACCGCGACGGAATAGTCTGGCGACAGCGCGCGGCAAAGCTGTGCGGTCAGCGTGGTTTTACCGGCGCCCACAGGACCACCGATTCCCACCCGCAAGGGGCCACTTGCGCTGCTCATGTTTTGAAGATCCTCACATCCATCGTCTCATGCGCCATCGCGGCGATATCTGCACCGGGCACAGCGCTTGTGATGGCATCGGGCGCTGTATGCGCCGCCGCAGACGCCACCTCCGTGATCACCGGATGCAGCCGCGCCAGAACCGCCTGCCCGTCGCTCTGCCCCAGCGGGATGAAGCGGACGGCACCGGCCACCAGGTTTGACGCGAAGCTGTGCAGATAGAGCGCCGCCACCCGTTCGGCGGACAGATCGAGCATGCGCGCCGCCCGACCGACCGCCACGGGCAAGCTCGCCGGGGGATGCTGAGTGGCGTTCAAGGCGTTCGTGGCCTCGGTAAACGCCGTGCCTTGGGTTACCGTCTCGGCCAAGCGTTCGCGTGACGGGGCCAGGGCTTGCGCGCGTGCATCGAGCTGGGTCCAATCGGCCTCCGGCGCCAAAGCCGCACAGAGCAGGACCGCATCTGAAAACCCGGCCCCCCGGCGCAACACGTCGGTCAACCAGGTCTCCAGCGCCTTAGCATCGCCCACATCGCCCGACGCAATCGCATACTCCATCCCATGCGAATAGGCATATCCGCCCACCGGAAACGCCGGCGACAGCCATTGCGTCAACGTCAGCAGCGCCTGATCACTCATGCGAATGGCTGTGCCCCATGGTGCGCCCATGCCCATATGCGCCGCCTTCAGGCGAAAACGGGGCCGTGAGGGGTGTCACTTGGGCCCCCAACTGCTCCAACATCCGGGCCAGAACCGGGTCATCGCGGATGAGCAGGCGATCCGCCTCGATCCTGCAGGGCGTGTGGCGGTTGCCGATGTGCCAGGCCAGGCGCGGCAGATCGCCGGTGACCGCCAACAGGGCTTCGGGCGCGGCACGGACGGCAACGATCAGATTGTCGTCGACCTGGAAACAGTCACCTTCGTTCAGCGATACCGTTTCGGCAAGGTCCACCAGAAACGCGATGCCCCCCGCGCTCACCAAGCGCCGGCGGCGGATCATCCGCGCGTCATAGTCGAGCGCGACATGGTCCGTCGCGTCGTGGGAATGGATCACGTTACGGACTCGTGGCAGGGAACCGGCATCAGCAGACATGGGCCGGATCAAACGCGCAGTTTGGGCGAATGGCAAGGCGATGCCGCACGGGTTGCTGATAAAGGCCCAAAAATCAGGCAGTGCGCGCGCGATTAGGCCCCGAATAGATCGCGAAATACAAACGCGGGGATATCCCGGCGATGCAGCCCGATCAGGGCCAGTTCCGCGTCGCTTTTGGCATTGAACCAGTACAGGATTTCCTTGCGCTCATGCTTTAAGGAATAGGCGTTAACCCCAAGCCCCATAGACAAAAAATAGTTGTCTAACCGCGCCTCTAGCGCCGGTGTGAAGCCTACATTCAAATCAAACTGCTCGCTCATCGGAAACCTCTTATCCATCAGGGGTCGGGTTTCCTCCCTTGGACACAGCCTAGCGTGATGCCGCCCGAAGGCCAAGAATTTCGCAACGGCCCGCGCGATTTCCCGCTTTGCTGCGCGCCAATCGCCTAGCAGATGTACCCGCGCGCCCGAACAAACAGCGCCTCGGTATCGCCAAGACCGCCGCTATCGAAGACGATCGTGTTGGCGCCGTCTTCCTGGGCATTAGCCATCGTCTCATTCCGCGCAAACTCCAGCGCCTGTTCCCCCACCACGGGGCCATAGACCCCTGGCGTTGTCGTATAGACTTTCGTCGGCGTGCAGGCCGCGACCTCGGCATCGCTTGCCACGGTCATGCCCGGCGCACCGACAAAGCCCGAGGCGGGTTCACAGGCCGCAAGGGCCAGCGGTGCCAGACCCAAAACCAATCGTTTCATCATGGCCCCCTTTTCTCAGCCGCCGCCACAGTCAGGCAAAGGCCCGCCCCTGGCAAGGGACGGGCCTGAGACTGCGCGAACCGTCGCCGAATTGCACGGCATAGCCGACTTGAAGCGCGGCTTACAGAAAGCTGATTCCGCTCACATAATGGCGGGTCAGCTCTTTGCGGCGCAGGCCGCGGGCGGCGAGTTCGCGATCGTTCATCGAAAACAGCGCTTCATAGCGGTTGGCGGATTGCATGGCGGCGAACGCGGCGCCGACACGGGACAGGATTTTCATCGTGGGACTCCAGCAAGAAGGTCAAAATCGAGGAGGCGCATGTGGGCATAGTGCGCCGCCCCGACAAGCCGGAGATTTGTCATGCCCGCAATGCACGCGGCGCATGGGTCGTGTCAGAACAGGAAATACCGCTGGGCCATGGGCAGTTCCTTGGCGGGCTCGCAAGTGAGCAATTCGCCATCCGCGCGCACCTCATAGGTCTCGGGGTTGACCTCGACCTCCGGCGTCAGGTCGTTCAACACCATGTCCTTCTTGCCGATCCCGCGCGTGTTCTCCACCGCTGCGACGTCCTTGGCGAGGCCCAGCACATCGCCGATCCCCTGATCCGCGGCTACGGCTGAAACGAAGGTAACCGCCGAGCGTTCCACCGACCGACCGAAGGCGCCGAACATGGGCCGCGAATAGACCGGCTGCGGTGTCGGGATCGAGGCATTGGGATCGCCCATCTGCGCACATGCAATCGTACCGCCGATCAGCACCATTTCTGGTTTAACCCCGAAGAACGCCGGGTTCCAAAGGCACAGGTCCGCCCGCTTGCCCTCTTCAATGCTGCCGATGTGGCTCGAGATCCCATGCGCGATCGCCGGGTTGATCGTGTACTTCGCCACATAGCGCCGGACCCGAAGGTTATCGTTTTCTCCCGTCTCCTCAGGCAGCCGCCCGCGTTGCTTCTTCATCTTATCCGCGGTCTGCCAGGTGCGAATGATCACCTCGCCCACCCGGCCCATCGCCTGGCTATCGGACGCGATGATCGAGAAGGCGCCCATGTCATGGAGTATGTCTTCCGCCGCGATGGTCTCTTTCCGGATCCGGCTTTCGGCAAAGGCCACATCTTCCGGGATCGACTTGTCGAGGTGGTGGCAGACCATGAGCATATCCAGATGCTCTTCCAGCGTGTTCACCGTGTAGGGCCGCGTTGGGTTGGTAGAGCTCGGTAGCACATGGTCGAGGCCACAGACCTTGATGATGTCGGGCGCATGACCGCCGCCCGCGCCTTCGGTATGGAAGGCGTGGATCGTCCGGCCGTTGATTGCGGCGACGGTGTTTTCCACGAACCCAGATTCATTCAGCGTGTCGGTGTGGATCATCACCTGCACGTCCATCTCATCGGCCACCGACAGGCAGCAATCGATGGACGCGGGCGTCGTGCCCCAATCCTCGTGTAGTTTCATCGCGCAGGCGCCAGCCTCGACCATCTCGACCAGCGCTGCGGGCTGGCTCGCGTTGCCCTTGCCCGCGAGGCCGAAGTTCATCGGAAACGCGTCTAGCGCCTGAAGCATCCGCCCGATATGCCAGGGCCCGGGCGTACAGGTGGTGGCCAGCGTCCCATGCGCAGGCCCCGTGCCGCCGCCCAGCATGGTGGTCAGGCCCGAGTGCAGCGCGTCTTCGATCTGTTGGGGACAGATGAAATGGATATGCGCGTCAAAGCCACCGGCGGTGAGGATCCGCCCCTCACCCGCAATCGCCTCGGTTCCGGGTCCGATGATGATATCGACGCCCGGTTGCGTGTCGGGGTTGCCCGCCTTGCCGATCTTGGCGATCTGCCCGTCTTTCAGGCCCACATCGGCCTTGTAGATCCCGGTGTGATCCACGATCAGCGCGTTGGTGATCACGGTGTCCACCGCCCCGTCCGCCCGCGTCACCTGGGACTGCCCCATCCCGTCGCGGATCACCTTGCCGCCGCCGAACTTGACCTCTTCGCCGTAGGTGGTGAGGTCACGCTCAACCTCGATGATCAGGTCGGTATCCGCGAGCCGCACCTTGTCGCCCGTGGTGGGGCCGTACATGTCGGCGTAAGCGGCGCGGGAGATTTTGGTGGGCATCTGCTATCCTATCAATCTTGTGTCTTCGCCGATACCATCGGCGGGCCGGCGGCATCCGTGCATTGCCAGAACCTCTGTGAATGCCTGCCAAGAGACCCTGCCAGATCCGGTTTCCGCCTGAAGCACACGAAATAAGTCACCGGCGGTTGTCACCTGTTCGGTCGCGGCGATCGGAATGCGACAACCGAAACGATCTTCGAGGTGACCCAAAAGATCCAATTCGTCACCATCCCCAACCAGTCCGACGCCATTGGCAGATCTGGCGAGGCGGCCAAACAACCACTGGGTCAGACGCATGGTTTTGTCACCGCCGCCGCATCCCCTGCTTGGACAACCGCCGCACATTGGCCTTGGTCTTCCGCCGCAGGGGCCGCATAGCGGCACGGGCGACCTGATCGGGCCGACGCCCCGTAATCATCGCTTGCGAGGCGACCGCTGCCGCCTCGACAAATACGGCCGGTTTTTCGGTGAACATGCGGATCGGTTCGGTCGGGCGGATCGACCAGACGCCCGCCATCCCCCATAGCCGCATGGCCACCACCGCCTGTGCTTCGAAAGCCAGCCGGGTCGCCTCAATCGAGGCGAGCCATAGGCCAAAGGGGTCTACGCGTCCCATCTGTTTCATGCGTGCGCTCGCGCCGACCAGTTACTTTGCACCAGCCGCCGACGACGGCGGAAGATCGGGTGCGAGGGTCACGGTTTTTTTCGCACGCGCTGTCTTGGCGGCTGCTGCGGCGGGCTTTGCCGCTGGCGTTGCGGGCGCGGGTTTGGCAGCGGCAGGCTTGGCCGCCGGTGTCGCCGCCGCGGGTTTCGGTGCTGGCTTGGGGGCGGGCGTGGATGCCGTCTTTGGCGCAGCCTTTGCGGTTGGCTTAGCGGCCGGTGTCGCGGCTGCCTTCGGTGCCGGTTTGGTCGCCGCGTTTGCGGCTGGTTTTGGCGCGGCCTTGGCCGCTGGCTTCGTGGCGGGCTTCGGTGCGGCCTTAACCGGGGGTTTCGCGGTCGTCTTGGCTACAGGGGTCGCTTTTGATTTCGGGGCCGCCTTTGCTGCGGGGGCAGCTGCTGGTTTAGGCGCGGCCTTGGCTGCGGGCTTTGCCGCCGGTTTCGGTGCGGCCTTTGCCACGCGCTTCGCAGCAGGCTTGGGGGCCGCCTTCGCCGCAGGTTTCTTTGGCGTCTCCGCCACGTCGGCCTTGGGCTTGGCCACCCGGCGTGCGGGCGCGGCCTTGCGCGGCGCAGGCGGTGTTGCGCGCGTCGGTGTTGCAGGCACCGGGCCATGTTCGAACCAGGTCGTGAACTTCACCTTGGGCAGCATCGGATTGATCTCCGTCGCCGCATCATAGAGGTGCTGCTGAAACTCAATCTGCGCTGCGATCACATCGCTCCAATATTTCATCGGATCCGAAAATGCGTCCATCGGGTTGAAATGCATCGTTATTCCCTTTCCTTGTCTGCTCTAAAGGCCGCCCATCACGGCCTGATTAAATCCAAAAACCCGCCGCGCACCGTCGAGCGGGACGAGCTGCACCTCGCGGGTCTGACCCGGCTCGAACCGCACCGCCGTCCCCGCCGCGATGTCGAGGCGCATGCCCCGCGCCGCGTCCCGGTCAAACGAAAGGCCTGCGTTGGTTTCGGCAAAATGGTAGTGACTGCCCACCTGCACCGGCCGGTCGCCGGTATTGGACACGGTCAGTTGCACGGCCTCGCGCCCGTCATTCAACGTGATCTCGCCCTCTGCGGGCATCACCTCGCCCGGGATCATGCTTCGTCATCCCCATAGTCGGGCACCTGACGCTTTTGCACGCGCGCGATGATGCGCGGACCGAACACGCCGATCGCGGCACCTATCGCCAGGGCTACGCCGGAGCCGTTGCCCATGATCCAAGCGAGGATCGCCGCGCCAACGAGAAGGATTGCGAAGGAAAACATCCGCAATTCCATCGCGGTCATCGGAGTGTCGGCCAGCAACACGCTTTCCAGCGCGTTCTTGATCGGCTCTTCGGCATAGGGCGCCCCGGCCCCGGCCGCTATTCCAAGAATGAGGGTCGCCAACATGGCCGTCTCCTTCGCTTCATCGGATCGGGTGGTGAACGGTCACCAGCTTGGTGCCGTCGGGAAAGGTGGCTTCGACCTGCACGTCGTGGATCATCTCGGCGATGCCCTCCATACACTGGTCGCGCGTCACGACATGCGCGCCCGCCTCCATCAGATCGGCGACGCTGCGCCCGTCGCGCGCGCCTTCGACCACAAAGTCGGTGATCAGCGCGATGGCTTCGGGGTGGTTGAGCTTCACGCCACGCTCCAGCCGCCCGCGGGCGACCATTGCAGCCAGGCTCACCAACAGCTTATCCTTTTCGCGGGGGGTCAGGTTCATCGTCGTGGTCCCTCAGACTTGCCAAACGCGCGGCAGCGGTGCTGCGCGCAACACCGTCAGAACACGGGCGATCAGGCGGCGCAACGGAAAGCCGTCGCTGGCCATCGCGCGGACCACCAGCTTGCCGTCCCAGGCCGAGGCAGCCGCCGCTACCTCTGCGTCGTCCAGCACGGCGCGCACCGGCCCCAGCGCATCTTCCGCATCGTCCGCGAACAGGGCGACCGTGGAGAACGCCCGCGCTGCGGCGAGTGAAGCAGGGCCATTGCGCTGCAACGTGTCCGTCTCAAAGCGCAGCGGTTCGATCATCACCGGCACACCGGCGCGGCGCACGATCCGGCGATCGGTGAAGTCCAGTTGGGCCACCGTTTCGCCCATCGCTGCGCGACCCAAAACCACGGTCTCAACCATCAAAAACCGCGCGTCTTGCGCCAGATCCACTGTGGTCTCCCGCGCAAGCGCCGAGCCATCGAACAGGATCGTTTCCTGTGGCAGCCAATGCAGCTCCGACCCTGCGCCCACCTCAAGCCGCACGGTCAACTCTGCCACGCCGCCTGAGGCCCGATAGGCCCGTTCGGCCGTCTGCGTCGCTGCGGTGGCGCGGGTCCCGGCCCCGAGTGACAACTGGTAGTCCAGCCGGTCGCCACCGGTTAGCCCGCCCGCGGTATTGAGGAAAACCACTTCCGGCTCCGGCGCATCGACACGGGGCAAAAACGCCTTCGCTGATCCCGCCTGCCGCAAGCCGCGCAAAACCGTCTGCCCCTCACGCGCCCCAAGCGACACGGACGCAGCACCACGGGTACGCTGGAAAACAGGGGGTGAAATGTCGAACATCGTCTTACGCCTTAGCTGGCGCAGACCATATCGATGCCACAGGCGGGTGCAATGCTGCAGGTGCAAACATCGGCTGCATTCCGCACTATCCACAGGCAAACGCCAAAAATCTAGGCATCCAAATCGCGCTGGCAGGGGTTTGCGCGATGCGCTAAGCCCGGATCATGACGACCACGTTAACGATCCCGCGCCCCGATGACTGGCACCTGCATCTGCGGGACGGGGCGATGCTGAAGGCCATGTTGCCCGAAACCGCCCGCCACTTTGCCCGCGCCATCATCATGCCGAACCTCGTGCCCCCGGTGGTCACCGGCGCCGATGCCGCCGACTACCGCGACCGGATCATGTGGGCCAAGCCGAAGAACTCAAAATTCCAACCGCTCATGACGCTCTACCTGACGGAAGAAACAGGGGTCCGCGATCTGCGCGCCGCGGCGGAGATCGGGCTGATCACCGCGGTGAAGCTCTACCCTGCAGGTGCCACCACCAACTCACAATCGGGCGTTCGCGACATCTCGAAAGTCATGCGGGTGCTCGAGAATATGGCCCAGATTGGCCTGCCCCTGTGTGTGCATGGCGAAGTGACAACGCCAGAGGTGGATATCTTCGACCGAGAGGCTGTGTTCATCGACACCGTGCTCGACCCGATCCGGCGGGAGATCCCCAACCTGCGCGTCGTGATGGAGCACATCACCACGAAAGACGGCGTGGACTATGTGCGCGAGGGTGGCGATACCATCGCGGGCACCATCACCACGCACCACCTGGTGATCAACCGCAACCATATCCTCGCCGGTGGTATCCGCCCGCACTACTACTGCCTGCCGGTTGCCAAACGCGAAGAACACCGCCTGGCTTTGCGGGCCGCGGCCACATCGGGGGATCCGAGCTTTTTCCTGGGCACCGACAGCGCGCCCCATACCGACGCGGCCAAGCTGCAACCCTGCGGCTGTGCGGGCTGTTTTACTGCGACCAATACCCTGTCGATCCTCGCCCATGTGTTCGAAGAAGATGGCGCGCTGGATGCGCTGGCCACCTTCGCCTCGCGCAGCGGGCCGGCCTTTTACCGGTTGCCGGTGAATGAGGACACGATCACGCTGATCAAGTCGGACACACCCGTCACCTACCCCGACCAGATCGAGACCGAAGACGGGCCGGTCACCGTCTTCGATCCGGGCTTCCCGCTGTATTGGAGCGTTGCCGCATGATCCCCGCCGCCTATCCGTCGAAAGACGAGATCGCCAAACTCACCGCGTCGATGCTGCTCGAGGTCGAGGCGGTTCACTTCAATGCGGAGAACCCGTTCACGCTATCCTCCGGCCTGCCCTCACCCACCTATATCGATTGCCGTAAGTTGATCAGCTTTCCGCGGATCCGGTCGACGCTGATGGATTTCCTGGCTTGCACCGTGATGCGCGATGCGGGCTTTGAGGCGTTCGACAACATCGCGGGTGGTGAAACGGCTGGCATTCCGTTTGCGGCGCTGGTCGCTGAACGGCTGTCCCTGCCGATGACCTATGTCCGCAAGAAGCCAAAGGGCTATGGCCGCAACGCGCGAATCGAAGGGGCGATGGCGGAGGGCGAGCGTGTACTATTGGTCGAGGACCTGACAACGGACGGCGGATCGAAGCTGTCCTTCGTCGACGCGATTCGCGAAACCGGTGCGACCTGCGGCCATACAGCGGTGATCTTTTATTACGGGATTTTTCCCGAAACGATCAAAACGCTTGGCGATCACGGGGTCACGCTGCACCATCTGTGTACCTGGTGGGACGTCTTGGAAGTCGCCCGAGACAAAGAGAAATTTGACACGCGCACACTTGGCGAAGTTGAGACATTCCTACGCGAACCGCGCGCTTGGCAGGATGCGCGCGCCTGAAGTCATTCGCGCCTAAGTTGTGCGCAGATTTTTCTGATATCGCGAAAAGTGTTTAAAAAACTGTTGCGCTCAGCGCAAAGCCGCCCACATCATATAGGTGCATGAGGGTCGCCAGCAGCAACATCCTGTGTTTTCCTGCTTCTACACAAGTTACTCACAGAGATTTCCAGATTGATCGCACGGGATCGGTGCGCCATGTACCAGCGCCAAGACAGGCAGGAGCAGAACAGTGAACCAGGTCACACCGGTCACGCAGGGACAGGCAGATGCGGCAGCGGAAACGCTGCCGCACAACATCGAAGCAGAACAGCAATTGCTGGGCGCGATTCTCACCAACAACGACATCTATGACCGCATCGCAGCGATCATCAACGAGGGCCATTTCTACGAGCCGGTCCATGCCCGGATCTATGCCGTGGCATCGGCCCGCATCTCGAAAAACGCGCTGGCTTCGCCCGTCACGCTGAAAGCGTTTCTCGAAGACGACGAGGGGCTGAAAGAGCTGGGCGGCGCGGCCTACCTCGCCCGCCTTGCGGGGGCGTCGATCTCATCCTTTGCCGCGCGCGACTATGCCCAGATGATCTATGATCTGGCGATCCGGCGCGAGCTGATGGCGCTGGGGCGCGATATTGCTGACAAGGCGGGCAAGGTCGACGTAGCGAGCGAACCGCGCGAACAGATTGTGGAGGCTGAACAAGCACTCTACAAACTGGGCGAGCAGGGCCAGACCAATCAAGGATTTCAAAGCTTTCTTAAGGCGGTAACGGACGCGGTGAATGTCGCCAACGCCGCCTATCAGCGCGATGGGGGCCTGGCTGGCCTGTCCACCGGGCTGACCGACATGGACAAGAAACTGGGCGGTCTGCACCGCTCGGACCTGTTGATCCTGGCGGGCCGTCCGTCGATGGGGAAGACGTCGCTGGCCACCAATATCGCGTTCAACATTGCCAAGAATTACAGGCGGGGACAGCTACCTGACGGCAGCACCGGCGCAGTCCAAGGGGGCTGCGTCGGGTTCTTCTCGCTGGAGATGAGCGCCGAACAGCTCGCCGCGCGGGTCTTGTCAGAGGCGTCCGAAGTGCCGTCCGAACAGATCCGCCGCGGTGACATGACTGAACCGGAGTTTCGCAAATTCGTCGATGCCGCCAAGACGTTGGAGGCCTGCCCGCTTTACATCGACGACACCCCCGCCCTGCCGATCAGCCAGTTGGCGGCCCGCGCGCGGCGGCTCAAGCGGGAACACGGGCTCGATGTGCTGTTTGTCGACTATCTGCAGCTTGTCCGCCCAGCCTCGGCCAAGGACAGCCGGGTCAATGAGGTCTCCGAGATCACGCAAGGATTGAAGGCCATCGCCAAGGAACTCGACATCCCCGTGGTGGCGCTCTCTCAGCTCTCGCGTCAGGTCGAGGCGCGCGACGACAAGCGCCCGCAACTGTCGGACCTGCGCGAATCCGGCTCGATCGAGCAGGACGCCGATGTGGTGATGTTCGTGTTCCGCGAGGAATACTACAAAGAGCGTGAGAAGCCGGGGGATCATGAGCTCGACAAGATCGCCCTCTGGCAGGAAGAGATGGAGCGTCTGCACGGTAAGGCCGAGGTCATCATTGGCAAGCAGCGTCATGGCCCCATCGGCACGGTCGAGTTGAGCTTTGAGGGGCGGTTCACGCGCTTTGGCAACCTCGTCAAACCGTGGCAGGGCAAGAGCGACGCGGACGGGTTTCACTGACCGCGCACTGACCGGGGGCGCTGCCCCAGGTCCGGACATGCGTCCGGCCCTCCCCCGGGATATTTCTGAAGCGCAGAAATTGTGAGGTGACAGGGCGCGTTCGCTCTGGCCCAATACGTGCATGCGCTGGGTCCTGCTTTGCCTTCTCTGTCTCGCTTTGCCGGCCTGGGCCGACATGCTGGAAGTGGATGTGGAGCTGTTTCTGGCCGTCGACGTTTCACGCTCGATGTCGCCGTCCGAGTTGGAGATCCAGCGACGTGGTTATGCCGAGGCACTGGCGAGCGATGATGTGGCGCAAGCCGTGGCCGGCGGGCTGATCGGGGCGGTGGCGATCACTTATGTCGAGTGGGCCGGGGCCAATTCCCAGCGCGAGATCATTCCCTGGACGGTCGTCACCAACGCGTCCGAACTGCGTGCTGTGGCCGATCAGGTCGCGGCCAATTTCGATCCCTCGCTGAGGCGCACGTCTATCTCGGGCGCTTTGATGTACGCGGCAGAAAGCATCGAGGCCAATGCGTTCCACGGTCTGCGTCGGGTCATCGATGTCTCAGGCGATGGGCCCAATAATGACGGCCGTCCAGTGCTGCGGGCGCGGGAGCATGTTTTGGCAAAGGGCATCACGATCAATGGTTTGCCCCTGATGACGCGCGACGGGCTGGGGCAGCGCTGGCATCTGGAAGATCTCGACGCCTATTACCACAACTGCGTGATCGGCGGCCCCGGCGCGTTCATTATCCCGGTGCTGAGCTGGGATCAGTTCGCCGCCGCCGTGCGCCGCAAGCTGGTGCTGGAAATCGCCGGGTACACGCCGCCTGCGCGCCTCATCCGCGCCCAGCATCGCGGCGACTCTGGCCCGACCTATGATTGCCTGATCGGCGAAAAGATCTGGGAACGAAACCGCCGCTATTGGGATGGGCCTTGACCTCTCTGACGCACCTGTCAGAACGCACCCATGGCAACGGGCACCCTCTCTATCGACCTTGACGCAGTGGTCGCCAACTGGCGCGCGCTGGATGCCGAGAGCGCGGCGGATGTCGAAACCGGGGCGGTTGTGAAAGCCAACGGCTATGGCCTGGGCGCAGACCGGGTGGCCACTGTTTTGGCGCGGGCGGGTGCGCGGAAATTCTTTGTGGCCACCACCGAGGAAGGTGCCGAGATCCGGCAGGCACTTGGCCCCGCCCCGGAAATCTTCATATTTTCCGGGCACATGGCGGGCGATACGGATATGATCGGGGACCTGGGCCTGATCCCGCTTCTCAACTCGCTCGACCAGCTCACCCGGCATTTCGAGGCTCTGCCGCGTGCGTCCTTTGGCGTGCAACTCGACAGCGGGATGAACCGCCTGGGGCTGGAGCCTGCGGAATGGGCGGCCGCACGGGAGGTCGTGCTAAGCGAAGGTCCTGCGCTGGTAATGAGCCACCTGGCCTGCGCCGATGAACCGGACCATGAGATGAACCCCGCGCAGCTGCACGCCTTCCGCGAGATGGTGGAGGGCGTGACTGCGCCCAAATCGCTGGCGGCAACTGGCGGGATATTGCTGGGGGCTGCGTACCACTTTGACGTCACGCGCCCGGGCATTGGCCTCTATGGCGGCGCGCCCTTTACCGACGCGCAACCCGTGATCCAGCTTTCCCTGCCGGTGATCCAGCACCGCACACTCTCCAAGGGCGAAACCGTAGGCTACGGCAATACCTGGACGGCCCCGCGCCCGGCCCGCATCGCGACCCTGTCGGCAGGCTATGCCGATGGGTTGATCCGCGCGATGGGTGGCAAGGCCCAAGTGTTCGCCGATGACATCCCCTGCCCGCTTGCGGGCCGCGTGTCGATGGACCTGCTGACGGTCGACGTGACCGACCTGCCCAGCGTGCCCGACCGGATGGAAATCGTCGGCCCGGCGCAAGGTGTGGACCGGCTGGCCGAGGCCGCGGGGACCATCGGATACGAGATTCTGACCTCGCTAGGCGCGCGCTACGCCCGCCAGTATCTGGGAGGCCGGGCATGAAGATACTCGCCGCCATCGGCGCGACTGTCTTGGGCTTTCTCAGCATCATCGGGCGGATCACCATCTTTGCCGTCGATGCCGTCAGCCACCTGTTGCGACCGCCCTACTACCCCAAGGAGTTCCTGATCCAACTGGGCTTCATCGGGTTTCTCAGCCTGCCCGTGGTCGGCCTCACCGCACTGTTCACCGGCGGCGCGCTGGCCTTGCAGATCTATGCGGGCGGCGCGCGGTTCAATGCGGAAACCGTGGTCCCATCGATCGTCGCCATCGGGATCGTGCGCGAGCTTGGCCCGGTTCTGGGCGGGCTGATGGTGGCGGGACGGGTGGCGGCGTCCATCGCGGCCGAGATCGGGACCATGAAAGTCACCGAGCAGATCGACGCGCTGACCACGCTGTCCACGCATCCGATGAAGTACCTCACGGTGCCACGTGTGCTGGCGGCCACGCTGTCGCTGCCCGTGCTGGTGGCGATCGGCGATATTATCGGGATCATGGGCGGCTATCTGGTGGGTGTCACCCGGCTTGATTTCAACGCCGCCGCCTACATGACCAACACGCTGAACTTTTTGGAAGCGTCCGACGTGATCTCGGGCCTCGTCAAGGCCGCGGTCTTTGGGTTCATCGTGGCCACCATGGGCTGCTACCACGGCATGAATTCGGGCCGGGGCGCGCAGGGTGTGGGGCGGGCGACGACCAGCGCGGTGGTGTCGTCCTCGATCCTGATCCTCGCCTCGAACTATGTCCTGACAGAGGTGTTTTTCTCCGCATGATCGAAATGCAGGGCGTCCATAAAGCCTTTGGCGCGAAAGAGATTTTGCGGGGGATCGATCTGAAGGTCGATACCGGCGAGAGCCTAGTGATCATCGGGGGATCGGGCACGGGGAAGTCCGTAACGCTGAAATGCATCCTGGGCCTGATCCAACCCGACAGCGGCACGATCCTGCTGGATGGCCAAGACGTGCGCAAGGCCGAGCGCGACCCCTTCCTCGCCAAGTTCGGAATGCTGTTCCAGGGCGCGGCCCTCTTCGACAGTCTGTCGGTCTGGCAGAACGTGGCCTTCCGCCTGCTGCGCGGCTCGCTCAAACGACCCAAGGACGAGGCGCGCGAAATCGCCATCGAAAAGCTGCGCCGTGTGGGCCTGACGCCGGACGTGGCCGATCAGTTTCCGGCAGAGCTGTCTGGCGGGATGCAGAAACGCGTGGGCCTCGCCCGGGCGATCGCCGCCGATCCGGATGTGATCTTCTTTGACGAGCCCACCACGGGCCTCGACCCGATCATGGCGGGTGTGATCAACGATCTGATCCGCGAGATCGTGGTGGAGATGGGCGCGACGGCGATGACCATCACCCATGATATGACCAGCGTCCGGGCCATCGCCGACAAGGTCGCGATGCTGCATGACGGGAAGATCCGCTGGACCGGGCCGATCAGCGATCTGGATACCTGCGACGACCCCTATGTGGATCAGTTCATCCACGGCAAGGCCGAAGGGCCCATCGCAGCCGTCCGCTGATCCAAAGGCGCTGCGGCACGTAACCCTCGCCTCGCACCACGTTTCGGCCTAGGCTCTGCCCATGGCGGCAATCAACCTGATCCTGTGGTCCAGCGCATTTTTGTGGCTCTACGCCCTCGTTCTCGCCATCGCGTGGTTTCGCGCGGTCGCGCGGGAAGAGATCGAGAGCCATGTGGGCCATTTCGTCTCGCTCATGGGTGTGCTTGTCCCGGTGATCGCGCTCTCGGTCCTGATCGTGCTCATTGGCGGCGCCTTGGGCATACCCTGGATCGTCTTCTTGCTGCCGGTAACCCTGCCAGGCGGATTGGTCATCGCGCTGCAGCTGGAAGTGTCCCGCCTGTGGGAGCCGACGCTGAAAATAGAGCTTTCGCGGTTGGGTGCCGCGGCGGCGTTGACCCTGGTGAGTGTCTCGCTCAACCGCTAAAGCAACCTTCGACCACACGCTTTAACCCTTTGTTATCCCCTCAGACCGTAACCAATAGGTAAATCCCTTGCCCGTTGGACGGCCCATGATCGAAGTCCTGTTTGACCTCTACCTCCGCACGCTTCTCCAGGCCTTGCCGATATTGACTGCCGCCGCCAGCGGACGGCGGGCGCTGCGGTCGCGCAGTGTCAATGGCGCGCTCTACACCTTTGTCTTCCTGTTTAGCTGCGCCGCCGCCATCGGCATGTCGGGCGGGCTGCTCGAAGGCCGGCCGGCGGAGGCTGGGGCCATGGTGATGTCGGTTCTTTGCATCCCGGTCTGGGTGGTTGTCCGCGAACTGACCCGCCGCCCGGAAGCTGCGCTGTCCGAACCCGGGCCGATCGCCCCGCCAGAGGCGCGGTTTGCCTCCAGCCGCGCGGGTTCACGCGCCGACCGTGAGGGGACGACGCGACGGTTGCATGGGCCGGTTGCCACACGCTAGCGCGCGACCCTGTGGCAAAACTGCGGGGCCGTTTGCATTCCGGAAACGCGTTCTGCGCTAGGCGTTGGAGGGAAGCGCACTTCAAAAGGCTTGGGCGTGACGGTCCACACACTCTCTCCCGTGAAGAATGGCATTTCAGCTTGGCCGCGAAATACGCTAGAGGGCGGCATGGCCAAACCTGCGATCGCCTTCACCTGCACCGCCTGTGGCGCATCCCACCGCAAATGGTCGGGACGCTGCGAAAGCTGCGGGGAATGGAACACCATCGTGGAAGAGGCACCGCTGTCTTCCGGGCCCTCGTCGAAGTCTCTGGGCGCCAAGCGCGGCACGTCGGTCGCCCTCAGCGATCTATCGGCGCGCGAGGCGCCGCAGCCCCGCACAGCCAGCGGACTGGCTGAGCTGGATCGCGTCCTGGGTGGCGGGCTTGTCCCCGCCTCCGCCGTCCTTGTCGGCGGCGATCCGGGGATCGGCAAATCAACCCTCCTCCTGCAAGCCGCCGCGCGGTTCGCGGCGAGCGGGCTCAAATCAGTCTATATCTCGGGCGAGGAAGCCACCGCGCAGGTGCGGATGCGGGCAGATCGGTTGGGCCTCGCCGACTCGCCCGTCCGGCTGGGCACGGAAACCAACCTGCGCAATATCCTGACGACGCTCGACGCTGAGAAACCCGATCTGGCAATAATCGATTCGGTCCAGACCATGTGGCTCGACACCGTGGACAGCGCGCCAGGTTCAGTCGCGCAGGTCCGCGCCGCCGCGCATGAACTGACGACCTACGCCAAGCGCAAAGGCATCGCCGTGATCCTGGTGGGCCATGTCACAAAGGAGGGTCAGATCGCCGGCCCCCGCGTTGTCGAGCACATGGTCGACACCGTTCTCTACTTCGAAGGCGAACGCGGCCACCAGTTCCGCATCCTGCGCAGCGTCAAGAACCGCTTTGGCCCTGCCGACGAAATCGGGGTCTTCGAGATGACCGGCGGCGGGTTGGCCGAGGTCGCCAACCCCTCGGCCCTATTCCTCGCAGGCCGCGATACACCCGCCCCCGGATCGGTGGTGTTTGCCGGGATCGAAGGCACCCGCCCCGTCTTGTGCGAGCTGCAGGCGCTCGTGGCCCCCACCCCGCACAGCCAGCCGCGCCGTTCGGTCGTGGGCTGGGATGGCGGGCGTTTGGCGATGATTCTGGCCGTGCTGGAGGCCCGCTGCGGCATCCCCTTCACTGGATTGGACGTCTATCTCAACGTCGCAGGGGGCCTTCGGATCAGCGAACCGGCGGCAGATCTCGCTGTGGCGTCCGCGCTACTGTCCGCGCGCGAGGATACGGCACTCGCCCAAGATACTGTTGTGTTTGGCGAAATTAGCCTATCAGGGGCCCTGCGCCCGGTCGCACAGACCGAAAGCCGGCTTAAGGAAGCCCGGAAACTTGGTTTCTCGGGCGCTCTTTTGCCAGATGGAAGCAAAACGGGGTCGGAGCCCGGTATGTCGGTTGAGCAGTTACCCGACCTGCCGTCTCTGGTCGGGGGCATATTCGGAGCGGGGTGAACCCGCCCGCAGGAGTGAGGCAATGGAAGGTTTCACCATCGTCGACGGCGTCGTTGCGGTCGTCATACTCATTTCAGCGATTCTGGCCTATTCGCGCGGGTTTGTGCGCGAGTCGCTGGCCATTCTCGGCTGGATCGGTGCGGCCATCGCCGCGTTCTACTTCACACCCGCTGCGACGCCGCTGGTGGCCGAGGTTCCGATCCTCAACGAATTCCTGGATGGCAGTTGCGAGTTGTCGATCATCGTGGCCTTCGTTGCGGTCTTCGCTGTCGCGCTGATCATCCTGTCGATCTTCATCCCGCTGATCTCTGGCGCCGTGCAACGCTCGGCCCTGGGCGGGATCGATCAGGGGCTGGGCTTTCTCTTTGGCGTCCTGCGCGGGGCGCTTTTGGTGGTGGTCGCCCTCATCGTCTACGATCGCGTGCTGGTGGGCGAACCCATCGATGTGGTCGATGACAGCCGCACCGCGATGATCTTTGCCGAACTGCAGGATCAGGTCGCCGACAGCATCCCCTCGGACGCGCCGGGCTGGATCGCGCAGCGGTATGAAGAGCTGGTGGGCAATTGCGGCGCGCCTGAGACGGAAGGGTAAGCGCCATAACCGACGCACCGGACTTGATCCGGGGCCCCGGCACGCAAGCGGCAAGAGGTCCTGGATCAGGTCCGGGACGGCGCGGTACTGAATAGCAATCGCGCGGTCACACTCAGCGGGGTCAGGCGCTCGACAGCCCCACCCCACGCCGCCCCGCCAGATCCGTCACATACTGCCACGCCACGCGACCCGAACGCGCGCCCCGCGTCGCCTGCCATTCAATGGCCTCGGCCCGCAAGTCCTCGTCTGAGATCGTGATCCCAAAGGCATCGCAATAGCCCCGGATCATCGCCAGATAGTCGTCCTGGCTGCACGGGTGGAACCCGAGCCAAAGCCCAAACCGGTCACTCAGCGACACTTTCTCTTCCGTCGCCTCGCTGGGGCTAATCGCCGTTGAGCGCTCATTTTCAATCATATCCCGCGGCATCAGGTGGCGCCGGTTCGATGTGGCGTAGAAGATCACATTCTCCGGACGTCCTGCCACCCCGCCATCCAGCACCGCCTTGAGCGACTTGTAGTGCTCATCATCATGGCTGAACGACAGATCATCGCAGAACAGAACAAACCGCGCGTCGCTGGCCCGCAGGATATCCAGGAGCCGCCCGATGGAGGGCAGGTCTTCACGCTGCACCTCCACGATCTTGAGCGGATGGCGTGCCGCCACATCGGCGTGCACCGCTTTCACCAGCGAGGATTTCCCCATCCCCCGCGCGCCCCACAAAAGCGCATTGTTCGCAGGCAGGCCGCGCGCAAATTGTTCGGTATTGGCCAGAAGCGTATCCCGCGCGCGATCGACCCCCAGAAGCAGCCCCAGATCAACGCGGTTGACCTGGCCCACTGGGCTCAGGCGATCAGGATCGGTGTGCCAGACAAAGGCGTCGGCCTCGGTAAAAGAGGGTGCAGGCATCGGCGCGGGCGCCAGGCGTTCCAGCGCCGCGGCAATCCGGTCGAGCGGGTCGGTCATGCCTTGGGATCGCCTTCCGCGGCTTCATCCTCGAAGTCATAAAGCTCTTCGTCTTCGTCCAGAAGGCCCTCTTCCCGCATCCGCTTGGTCCGCGCCTTCTCAATGCGTTTCACCAGTTGGATCGACACCTCGTAGAGCCCGTAGACCACCGTAAACAGGATCACCTGCGTCACGATATCGGGCGGCGTCACCAGCGCGGCCAGCACCAGGATACCAACCATCGCGTATTTCCGCATCTGCCCCAGCCCATGCGCCGTCACCAGGCCCGCCTTGCCCATCAGGGACAGCATAACCGGCAGTTGGAAACACAGACCAAACGCCATGATGAACTTCAGCGTGATGTCCAACGACTCGTTCACCTTGCCAAAGAACGTCACTTGAATGCCCTGCTCGGTCCCGGGCACTACGGCGGTGTCGGCGGGCACGGCCGTTGTCATTCCCGCCAAAAGGTTGGCGAAGATCGAGCTGACATCGGCAAAGCCAAGGAAGAAGCGCATTGCCAAGGGCGTGACAACGAATTGCGCGAAGGCCGCACCGAGAAAAAACATGAACGGCGAGGCGATCAGGAACGGCAGAAAGGCGTTCTTCTCAGACCGGTAGAGGCCCGGCGCCACAAACCGCCACAGCTGATGCGAGATGACGGGAAAGGCAATCGCGAACCCGAACACGAATGAGATGCGGAACAGCGTAAACAGATATTCCTGCGGCGAGGTGTATTGCAGCGTGGGCGACGGGTCGCCCAGCGCACGCAACGTCGCCTCGATCGGTCGGATCAGGAACTGAAGGATCGGTTCGGCCACGGTAAAGGCCAAGACGATCCCGATCAAAAGCGCGATGACACAGCGGATCAGCCGCGTGCGAAGCTCGGCCAGATGCTCAAGCAGAGGTGCCGCGCTTTGTTCGATTTCGCTGTCGTCGGTATTGTGGCTGTCGGTCATTTGCGCCGTTTGCCCCCGGGGCCGGACTTCTTGACCGGACGGTTCTTGGCCGTTGCTGCCGTCGTCCGCGGCGTGAAAGGCACATGTTCCACCTTGGCGGGCTTGGGCATCGATGCCTCCCGCACCGCCTTTTCGCGCGCACGCGTCTCGGCGATCCGTTTTGAGGTCTCTTCCTGAATACGGTTCGCCGCTGCCACGCGTTCGGCACGCAGCGCCGCGGTATTGGCGCCCTCCTCAACCTTCGCCTCTTTCGGGGGAGTGGGTTTGGACGGATCCCATTTCCCGATGCTGCCCGTCGCCTCACCCAGCGAGTCGAGCCCCATGTTTCGGGTCGACGCCATGCTCTTGAGACTGCTGGCTGTGTCTTTCACGCCGGTCTGCTCCGCCGCATCGTTCATTGCGCGCTTGAACTCACCGGCCATGTTGCGCGCACGCGCAGTGAATTGCCCCATCTTGCGGAACATCTGGGTAAAGTCCTGCGGACCCAGAACGATCAGGGCCACCACCCCGATCACCATCAACTCTGACCAACCGATATCGAACATGTCGCGCGCCTAAGCCGTGGGTCGCTCAGACCTTGGGCTTGTCGTCTTCTTCTTCGGGCGTCACGTCGCGCGCCACGGCGGCGGCTTCATCCTCGATCTCTTGCTTGCCGTCATCCACACCCTTTTTGAAGGCTGTGATGCCTTTGCCAACCTCGCCCATCAGGGCCGAGATCTTGCCGCGTCCGAACAGGACCAGAACGACAACCGCAATCAGTAGAAGGCCGGGAAGGCCGATATTGTTCAGCATGGAGTCTCTCCCTTTGCAGGCCGCACCTCGGGCCGCGAAAATCACTGCTGCGGTTCTAGTGGCCCCTGCGACCGGGGAAAAGCGCCAAGTGCTGGCAGATCGCGTTGCGTGCGCAAATCCTCTGCCTGACTTGAAACTGTTGCACGCAACTGACAGGTTTATGTCAGTTGGACGGAATCCACCACCCATCCCCCGGCACGAATCGACAAAAAACATGCGCCGACCCGACCGCCTTGTTGAAATCCTTCAGATCCTGCGTGACGGGCAGTTGCACCTCGCCCGGGACTTGGCCGAGCATCTCGGCGTCTCGCAGCGCACGATCTACCGCGACATGGACACGCTCATGGCCTCTGGCCTGCCCGTCGCGGGCGAGCGGGGCGTGGGCTACATGATGACGGCGCCGATCACGTTGCCACCCATGAACCTGACGATGACCGAGCTTGAGGCGCTGCACCTGGGCGTCGCCATCGTGACCGAGGCTGCCGATCCCGAACTGCAGGACGCCGCCCAAACCCTGGCCGCCAAGATCGATGCCGTCTTGCCCGAAGACCGCGCTAGCCCGCCCAACGGCTGGGGCTTTGCCGTCTACCCCTTTGCCGACGCGGCCCATGGGTTTGTCCACATGCCGCCCCTGCGCGCCGCAATCCGGGCGCGTCAGAAACTGCGGATCGGGTATCTTTCGCTCGACGACGAGGCGACCAGCCGTGTGATCCGCCCCCTGCAACTGGATTACTGGGGTCGCGTCTGGACCGCGACCGCATGGTGCGAATTACGAAATGATTTCCGTGTGTTTCGCGTTGATCGCATCACCGCGCTTGAAGTATTGACAGAGCTCTTCGTGGACGAGCCCGGCAAGACGCTCGACGACTACATCAAAACCACGGGGTAGAGTGAGGCGACCAGCAGAACCGCCATGGTGATGTTGAACGCCCTTAGACGCGCAGGCCGGGTGAGAAGCCGCCGGACCTGCACCCCTAACATCGCCCAGACCCCCACCGATGGCAGATTCACCATCCCGAACACCACAGCAACCAGGACAACGGCCCAGAACTCCTGCGCGGGCGCATAGACGGCCAGCGCGGTCAGGGCCATGGTCCAGGCCTTGGGGTTCACCCATTGAAACAGCGCGGCCTGGAGGAAGGTCATCGGCGTCCCTGTCTCGGCCTGACCTGAGTGCGGGGCCGCATTAGCAATTTTCCAAGCTAGGTAAAGTAGATAGAGGACGCTTATCACCTTTAGGATCGTGTAGCTGGCAGGCACCGCCTCAAACAGCCCCACAAGCCCCGCGCCCACCAGAACCACCATCGCCACAAAGCCCAGCGCGACCCCCAGCATATGGGGGATCGTGCGGACCAGCCCGAAATTCGCGCCCGATGCCATCAGCATCATGTTGTTGGGCCCCGGTGTGATCGAGCTGACAAAGGCGAAGGCGACAAGTGCGGTAAGGAGATCAAGTGTCATACGCATCAGAATTGCGCAGAACAGGCGCATTTAAATTGCGAACTTGTCGCGCTCGCGCTAATGTACGCAATACATGAGTGATCTGGACCAGATTGACAACGCGATATTGCGTGAATTGTCCCGTGACGGTCGCCTGCCCAATATCCAACTGGCCGACCGCGTCGGCCTGTCCCCCTCGGCCTGCCTCAGGCGCGTGGCAGCGCTCGAACGCGCGGGCGTGATTTCTGGCTACCGCGCTGTCCTCAACCGCGAGGCACGGGGCATCGGCTTTCTGGCGTACATCACCGTCGCCCTAAACGATCACACCAAACACGCGCAGGAGGCGTTCGAGAAAGCGATCGCCCGCGCGCCGCAGGTGACGGAGTGTCATAACATCACTGGGGCCGTGGAATACCTTCTGCGGGTAGAAGTGGCAGATCTCGCCGCCTACAAGGTGTTTCACACCGATATCCTCGGCACCCTGCCCCAGGTTCACGGGCTGACGACCTATGTCGTCATGGGCTCCCCCAAGGATGACCGCGCCTGAGGTTCTAGCCCTAGCCCTCTGCGGGGAACACAAAACACCGTTCCCGCCGCATCATCAGCCACAGAGCGGTGCCTGGTTTGGGCAAAAAGACGGACGGGACGGCCGCCTTCAGAATGGACCCGTCATAGTCCATCTTGAAGTCCACCAGGCTTTCATTGCCCACAAAACGGGCCCGGGTCACGACACCGCGCGCGGGCACACCGTCGCGCACTGTGGGGTTGGGCCCTCGTCCGCTGCGATCAAAGTCGATCCGCAGATGCTGCGGTCTGATGACAATATCGACGGTCGATCCGTCCGGCACACCCGGCGCAAGAAACCCGCCGAACGGCGTGTCCGTCAACGCGCCCTGAACTTTCCCCCGGATGACATTGATATCGCTGAAAAACGCAGCCGCGCTTTTGTCCACCGGCGCATTGTAGACGTTGTACGGCGCGCCGACTTGCACGATCCGGCCATTGCGCATCAGGGCGATTTCATTGGCCATGCGCATCGCCTCATCCGGCTCATGCGTGACCAACAGGACGGCCGCGCCCTCTTCCTTCAGGATCTCCAGCGTCTCGTCCCGGATCCCGTCGCGCAAACGGTTGTCGAGGCCCGAGAACGGCTCATCCATCAGCATGACCTTGGGCCGCGGCGCAACTGCGCGCGCCAGGGCCACGCGTTGCTGTTCGCCCCCCGACAATTGATGGGGGTACTTGTCCGCGTAGCCGCTCAGGTGCACACGTTCCAAAAGGGTATGCACACGCCGCGTGTTGTCCGCCTTGTTGCCACGCAGACCGAAGGCCACGTTGTCCCCCACTGTCAAATGCGGAAACAGGGCAAAGTCCTGAAAGATCAAGCCGACACCGCGGATCTCGGGCGGATCGTGCCGCGACGGGCCTGAGACGACCGCGCCATCAATCGCAACTTCGCCGCCCGTCTGACGGTCGACCCCCGCCACGATGCGCAGCGTCGTTGATTTGCCGCAGCCCGATGGCCCCAAAAGACAGGTCACATCCCCCGGCATCACCGAAAGCGACACATCATCCACGACATCGCGCCCTTCAAAGCGGCGCTTCAGTCGCCTGATCTCTAACCGTGGCGTCCCCTCGCTCACCCGCAGCCTTCCGAAAGTCCGATCAAAACCATCAGATATCGCGGGTAACAGCCGGGCCGCCACACGGCAAGGGCAGTGTGCGGGGCATCGTCAAAGCGTTGCGTTGATCGCACCACCATCTAGTAGAATATTCTGTCCTACGATGAAGCCCGCATGCTGCGAACACAGAAATGCACAGGTCGCCCCGAACTCCTCAGCCGTGCCATAGCGCCTTGCCGGGATCGTCGCCTGCCGCTGGGCTGTGGCCTCGGCCATCGAGATCCCCTGGGCGTCGCACACCGCTTTGTCCAGACCAACGGCCCGGTCGGTGGCGTGAATGCCGGGCAACAGGTTATTGATCGTCACGCCCTTTTCCGCCACCTGCCGCGCGGTGCCCGCCACGAAACCGGTCAAACCTGTCCGCGCAGTGTTCGACAGCCCAAGCTGGGGGATCGGCGCCTTGACGGACCCCGATGTGATGTTCACCACCCGGCCCCAGCCCCGCGCCATCATCCCCGGCAACACACCCTGCATCAGCGCCACCGGTGTCAGCATGTTGGCATCGAGTGCGGCGATAAAATCATCCCGGCCCCAGTCCGACCAAAGCCCCGGTGGCGGGCCGCCTGCGTTGTTGACGAGGATATCGAGATCGCCGCCCTCGGCCAGCAGTTCTGCCTGAACGCCAGCATCCGTAATGTCGCCCGCAACAGCGGCCACCGACACCCCATGGGCCTGCCGTATCTCATCGGCGGTCGCTTCCAGCGCCTCGGCCCCGCGGGCGTTGATCACCAGATCCACGCCTTCCGCCGCCAACGCCATGGCGCAACCCCGGCCCAACCCTTTCGAGGCCGCACAGACGATCGCCCGTTTCCCAGAAATCCCCAGATCCATGCTGCCCTCCCCGGCCTCTGTCCGGCTCTCCCCTAACAAAGGCCGGGGCGCAGCGAAAGGTAGGCTCAGCTCATCGTATAGAAGAACTCTTCCCGCGTGATCTTACCATTCGCCACGTGATAAACGCCCACCTCGGCCATATCCGACACTTCGCCGGTTTCCTTGTTCTTCGTCTTCATCTTGAAATGGACGGCGAACCGGTCATCCCCATGCTCATAGGGCCCTTCGATATTGCCCTCTAGCACCTCGAACGCCCCGTCCCACCAGGCATGTTTGCCACGAATACCTTCGAGCCCCGCCGTCTCACGCCCCATCCCCATCGGGTCAGCAGCCTCGACCGAGACGGCATCCTCGGCATAAAGCTTTCCCAGGTTCTCGGTGTCGCGGCCTTCGCGGCACCCGGCCACAAGCTCATTGGCAATTTCAGACAGTGTCATTGGTGATCTCCCTCATTGATCGGCTGCTCGTCCAGGCCCCACGTGTTCTTGTTATGTTCTTATCATGACTCACCTCACCCAGCCGGTCAACTGACGCGTTCCTGACATCGGTGCAATACTTCCCTTCACCCTGGCCGCCCGCTATATGCCCCCCATGCTGGACCGCGCTTCAAACTCACCCACCCTGCCCCCGGAAATCGCCCGGCGGCGCACCTTTGCCATCATCTCGCACCCCGATGCCGGCAAGACGACGCTGACCGAGAAGTTCCTGCTTTACGGCGGCGCGATCCAGATGGCGGGCCAGGTTCGGGCCAAGGGCGAGGCGCGGCGTACCCGGTCGGACTTCATGCAGATGGAAAAAGACCGCGGTATCTCGGTCTCGGCCTCGGCCATGTCCTTCGATTTCGGCGAGTACCGGTTCAATCTGGTCGACACCCCCGGCCACAGCGATTTCTCGGAAGACACTTACCGCACGCTGACCGCCGTCGACGCCGCGATTATGGTGATCGACGGGGCAAAGGGCGTGGAGAGCCAGACGCAAAAGCTCTTCGAGGTGTGCCGCCTGCGCGACCTGCCGATCCTGACCTTCTGCAACAAGATGGACCGCGAAAGCCGGGACACGTTCGAGATCATCGACGAGATCCAGGAAAACCTGGCCATCGACGTGACCCCGGCAAGCTGGCCCATCGGCGTCGGCCGCGACTTCCTTGGCTGCTATGACATGCTCCACGACCGGCTGGAGCTGATGGACCGCGCCGACCGCAACAAGGTGGCGGAATCCATCGCGATCGAAGGTTTGGACGATGCCAAACTCGCCGAGCATATCCCGGCCGACCTCCTCGAAAAGCTCACCGAAGAGGTGGAGATGGCGCGCGAGCTGCTCCCGTCCTTCGACCGCCAAGCCTTCCTCGATGGCACGCTGACGCCCATCTGGTTCGGCAGCGCCATCAACTCCTTCGGCGTGAAGGAGTTGATGGACGGCATCGGCCAGTACGGCCCCGAGCCACAGCCCCAATCCGCCGAACCACGGCAGGTCGCCCCCAGCGAAACCAAAGTCGCGGGCTTCGTCTTCAAGGTGCAGGCCAACATGGACCCCAAGCACCGCGACCGCGTGGCCTTTCTGCGCATGGCGTCCGGGCATTTCAAACGCGGCATGAAGCTGACCCATGTGCGCAGCAAGAAACCAATGGCGATCTCGAACCCTGTCCTCTTTCTCGCCTCCGACCGAGAGCTTGCGGAAGAGGCCTGGGCCGGCGACATCATCGGCATCCCGAACCACGGCCAGCTTCGCATCGGCGATACCTTGACCGAAGGCGAGGCGATCCGCGTGACCGGCATCCCCAGCTTCGCACCGGAACTGCTGCAAAAGGTCCGCGCGGGCGATCCGCTGAAAGCCAAGCACCTCGACAAGGCGCTCATGCAATTCGCCGAGGAAGGCGCCGCTAAGATCTTCAAACCGATGATCGGCGCGGGCTTTATCGTCGGCGTCGTCGGCGCACTGCAATTCGAAGTGCTAGCCAGCCGGATCGAACTGGAATACGGCCTGCCCGTGCGGTTCGAGCCCTCGCAGTTCACCTCCGCCCGCTGGGTCACGGGACCCAAGGACAAGGTCGAGGCCTTCATCAATACCAACAAAGGCCATATCGCCGAAGACAACGATGGCGACACGGTGTACCTTACGCGCCTGCAATGGGACATCGACCGGATCGAGCGGGACCATCCAGACCTCACGCTGAGTGCCACCAAAGAGATGATGGTCAGCTAGCGAATCTCGGGCAATGGCGGCGATGCCGGTTGCCGCCTATCGCCTGCGAAAGTTGCAGCGCGGGCCAGACCCACGCTCAACCAACAAAAAAGGGCCGCTCGCCACGACCCTTCCCTGCACGAAACTGTGAAAACCCCTTACGCGAAAGATATCTGCCCCAGATCCGACCCTGTGTCATTGCGGCGCATCGTCCGCATGATCACGAGGTGGGTCAGCGCCACACCGCAGATAAAGGCGGCAATCGATGACATCGTCATCGGCACACCCAGAATGGTAACGCCAAACGCGACGTCCGTCGCGATGAGTGCTGTATGTTCCATGTCTTGACCTCAGTTCACATTGCGTGAGCCCGACTCAAGCCCCGAGACTGTGGCAAGACCGTGGCGGCGATTGCCCAAACGAACGCAAGTTCAGCGACTTACCGCCTATTGTTGCACTTTTGGCGCGGGGACACCCAAGGGCCGCCGGGCCGGATCCATGTGGATAACTCTGTGCATGCCCCGCCGGGTTCGTTCCACGTCCACGGCGCTGCAAAATACCCGCCTCAGCGACAGTTTCCCCTACGTCAGCTGACTGACGCAAAAACGCGCACAATTCAGGGGCTTCGGCACACATCCGCAGCCACACCGAAAGGTGCGTTGACGCTTACCCGCATCCGTTGTAGCCATCCACCAGTTCGAGGCGACTTGTGGATAAGTCAGAACCATCCGGGTTCGCGCCTCCCAGCCGACGGGCCATGACGCGGTCCGTAACCAACGGACGTTCATGACGAAGTTTGCTGATTTAAAGCTGTCGCCCAAAGTTCTCAAAGCCGTCGAGGAAGCCGGCTACGAATCCCCCACCCCCATCCAGGAAGGGGCTATTCCCCCCGCGCTTGAGGGCCGGGATGTGTTGGGCATCGCCCAGACGGGAACGGGCAAGACCGCCTCTTTCACCCTGCCGATGATCACCATGCTGGCCCGAGGCCGCGCCCGCGCGCGGATGCCGCGCAGCCTGGTGCTGGCCCCCACGCGCGAGCTTGCGGCTCAGGTGGCAGAAAACTTTGATACCTATTCCAAACATGTGAAGCTTACCAAGGCGCTCCTCATCGGGGGCGTCAGCTTTAAGGAACAGGATCAGCTCATCGACAAGGGCGTCGACGTCCTGATCGCCACGCCAGGTCGCCTGCTGGACCATTTCGAACGCGGCAAACTCCTTCTCACCGGCGTTCAGATCATGGTGGTGGATGAGGCTGACCGGATGCTCGACATGGGCTTCATCCCCGATATCGAGCGCATCTTCGGCCTCACGCCCTTCACCCGCCAGACGCTCTTTTTCTCCGCCACCATGGCGCCTGAGATTGAGCGGATCACCAACACCTTCCTGTCGAACCCCGAAAAGATCGAGGTCGCGCGCCAGGCCACCACATCCGAGACGATTACCCAATCGGTCTTCATGTTCCGCGGCTCGCGCCGGGATCGCGCGGCCACGGAGAAACGCAACCTCCTGCGCGCGCTGATCGATGCCGAAGGCGAGAAATGCACCAACGCCATCGTCTTCTGCAATCGCAAGAGCGATGTGGATATCGTTGCAAAAAGCCTGAAGAAACACGGCTATAACGCCGAGCCGATCCACGGCGATCTCGACCAGTCGCACCGCATGCGCACACTCGACGGCTTCCGCGACGGCACGATCCGCTTGCTGGTGGCCTCTGACGTCGCCGCCCGCGGCCTCGACATTCCAGCGGTGAGTCACGTCTTCAACTTCGACGTCCCCGGTCATGCCGAAGACTACGTCCACCGCATCGGCCGCACCGGTCGCGCGGGCCGCGAAGGTACCGCGATGATGATCTGCGCGCCCAACGACGCGAAAAACCTCGACGCGATCGAGCGCCTGATCGAGACCGAGATCCCGCGCGGTGAAAACCCGCTCGGCACCCCGCCGGCCCCCGAGGGCAGCGAAGAGGAGGCGGAAGACAAGCCCCGCCGCAGCCGGTCCCGCAGCCGCAAGGCGAAAGAGCCTGTCGAAGAAGCCGCCGCCGAAGCCACTGCCGAGACCGCACCGCCTGAAGACAAACCCGCCCGCACCCGCTCTCGCGGCGGACGTGGCCGAGGCCGGGACCGCGACGATAAGGTCGTCGGCATGGGCGATCACATGCCCGGCTTCATAGCTATGAGCTTTGAAGAGCGGATGGCGAGCTAAGGCCTCCCGCTCTTCTTCTTGTTTCAAATACGCACCCACGACGCAGGCCCCAGGCGCTAACGGAAACTATCCCCTTGCCGCTGCGACCCCGCGATCCAGGAACAACCCGCCCGGCAGATCGCCCACGGCCTCGATCATCGCCGCCCTCAGGTCCTCGGCGGAACCCTGCACGTCCATCGCAGCTTCCCACGCATCGAGATACGTCCGCATATGCGCGTAAACCGACGCGTCATTTGCCGAGCTTTCGGTCCGATGCCCCGGAATGACCGTCCCCGCACCCAGCGACTCCAGATCATCCAGCGTCGCCCGCCACTTATTCAGATCTTCGCCCGTCAGGTTCTCCGCGACCCATAGGTGCGTGTCCTGATAGAGCACATCCGCCGCCACCAGCGTATCGAGCTGTGGCAGATGCACTGGCGTGATCACCTCGGTGTCGCCGTGAACCGGCCCGAGGATATCGAACCGCTCCCCCTCCAACTCAAGCGTATCCCCCGGCAGCGCTTCCGGGATCACCGCGGTGTCGCCAAACAGCTCGGGGGGCAAGGCTTGTTTCATCCCATCGAGCATCGCCTGCGCCGCCCCCGCGATCAATGGCTGGACCGAGGCATGAGCCACAGGCTTAGCCTCGGGGAACCGCTCCATTAGGATCGCCAGCCCCAGATGGTGATCGGGGTGGTAGTGGGTGATAAAAATCGTCTCCAGCGTCTTGCCCGTCGCCGCGATCACATCGGCCAGCCGCTGGGCGTTGGGCGCCGTGAACTGCGCGTCGATCAGCAACAGACGCTCTTCGCCCACGACCAGAGTGGAGTCCACTAGGCCCCCCATCGGATCGGCGGTAAACACATCCGCGCCGGTCGCGGCCAGCGCCGGGCGCATACCGGCGGCGGTTAGGGCCCCTGCACCGGCGGTCATTTGAAGGAAATTGCGGCGATTGAGAAGAAACATGATCGGCTCCCATGTCGATATTGGTTGGTGACATGGTTACGAAACAGAACTATTGGAATTACGGAAGAAGGCACTTTGAAGTAACCGCCCATGGCTCACGAACCCGTGAAATACGATCCCAACATCTGCCCCGTGCGCCACGTCATGGCACAGGTCGGGGACAAATGGTCGATCCTGGTTCTCACCGGCCTCAAGCAGGACCAGATGCGGTTCTCCGAACTTAAGCGCTACATCCCCGACATCTCGCAGCGGATGCTGACGAAAACGCTCCGCAGCCTCGAACGCGACGGTTTGGTCCTCCGCACGGTCACCCCAACGGTCCCGCCCCGCGTCGACTACGAACTCACCGACCTCGGTCGATCGCTCGTGAAGATGCTCGAACCCGTCGCGCAATGGTCACTGGACAACCGCGAGGCGGTGGCAAAGGCACGCTACGCCTTTGACCTCAAGGCACAGTCCTAAGCCCTTCTTCTTGTCAGAAATACGCAGTTTTGAAACGGCGGCAGCCCACGCCACAGCCACTCAGCTCAACCGGCTCACCACCACCGTCACTTCCGGCTTCTTGCCGATCTCCGACTGCGCCACCTGCCGGGTGATCTTCTTCAACTCGGCCTCGAGCTTGTCGTCATCCACCAGCGTCTTGTCATCGGCGCGGAACAGGAACTGCCCCAGATCGGCTTCTAGCACTTCGGCCAGAGGCGCATTGGAACTGCCCGTCTCAGGCAGGCCCCGCAATTCGCACCACGGCTCGCCCAACGGCTCCCCGCCCTCTTCCAGGATCACGTTTACCATCACATGTCCATTCAGCGCCATCCGGATCCGATCCCGCACGATCCCGTCCAGCGCCCCGATCTGCACCGAGCCATCCAGATAGGTCCGCCCGGCCTCAATATACTCGGCCACCTCCGGCGCCTCGCCGGTCAGATCCAGCATCGCGCCATTCACCGCGACCACAGCCGCCATGCCGTTCGCCTTTGCAATCTGGGCGTGGGTTCGCAAATGGCGGTGTTCGCCGTGCATCGGGATCAGCATCTTGGGCTTCACCAACGCGTGCAGTTCTTCCAGATCGGGCCGGTTCGCGTGGCCTGACACGTGGTAGAGCCCGCTGGTGTCATCCACCACATCCACGCCCTTCTCCGAGAACGCATTGATCACCCGAATCACGCCGCTTTCATTGCCTGGAATGGTCTTGGATGAGAACAGGAACAAATCCCCCTCCGCCATTTCCAGCCCCAGGTACTTGCCGCGCGATAGTTGACCTGAGGCCGCCCGCCGCTCCCCTTGGCTACCGGTGACGATCAACATCAGGTTTTCCCGCGGGATCGCGGTCGCATCCTCCGGCGACACGGTCTTCGGGAAATCGGTCAGAACGCCCGACTCGATGCCCGCCTCAATCATCCGCCGCATCGCGCGACCGAGCAGACAGACCGACCGCCCCGCCCGCTGCCCCGCCTCGGCCAGCGTCTTTACCCGTGCGATGTTGGAGGCAAAGGTGGTCGCCACGACCATCCCCTCCTGCCCCGCAACCAGCCGCTCGATCTCCGGCCCCACGGTCGCCTCCGACCGGCCGGGATGCAGTGAAAAGACATTGGTGGAATCGCAGACCAGCGCCTTCACCCCGGCACTGGCCACCTCAGCCCAAAGCGCCCGATCAAACGGCTCCCCCACCACTGGCGTTTCATCCAGCTTAAAGTCGCCCGTGTGCAAGATCCGCCCCACCGGCGTGTCGATCACAAGGCCGGAGCTTTCGGGAACGGAATGCGACACTGGGAGAAAGCCCACCTTCAAAGGCCCCGCGTCCGTCACATGCGGCCAGGCACTCACCGTCTGCACGGCCTCGGGCGGCACACCATACTCATCCACCTTCCGCCGCGCGATGTTGGCCGTGAACGTCCGCGCGTAGATCGGCGCCTTCAGCCGCGACCAATAGTGGCCCACGGCCCCCACATGGTCCTCATGGGCGTGCGTGATGAACACCCCCTCGATCCGGTCCGCCCGCTCTTCCAGCCACGCGATATCGGGAAAGATCAGGTCCACCCCGGGCGAGCCGTCCATGTCCGGGAATGTCACGCCCAGATCGACAACGATCAGCCGTTCCTGATCCGGTGCGCCATAGCCATACACATAGCAATTCATCCCAATCTCCCCCGCGCCACCGAGGGGGAGATAGATCAGCCTGTCACTGCTCATTATTTGTTATTATCCTTATTGTAGCGATGGATCACGGTCAGCCCGTGCATCGTCAAATCATCTTCGAAGACGTCAAATAGCGTCTCTGCCTGCTGAAACAAAGGGGCAAGTCCACCGGTTGAGACGACCCGCATCCCCACCCCCCGCTCGGCCCGGATCCGGTCGCAGATTTCGCGCACAAGGCCGATGTAGCCCCAGAAAACGCCCGACTGCATACAGGCGACCGTGTTCGTACCCACAACCCGCTGTGGCTTGGTGATATCCACGTGGGGCAGCGCGGCGGCGGCCATGTGCAGCGCCTCCAAGCTTAGGTTCACACCGGGCGCGATCACCCCGCCCACGTAGGCGCCGTCGACGTCGACCACGTCAAAGGTCGTCGCCGTCCCGAAATCCACCACGATCAGGTTGCCGCCATGGCGATCAAACGCACCCGCCGTGTTCACCAGCCGGTCGGGCCCCACCTGCGTGCCTTCATCCACCCGCGGCGGGGCGGGCAACAGGCAATCGGGCTTGCCCACGACCAGGGGCCGCGTGTCGAAATACCGATCCGCCAGAATGCGCAGGTTGAACACGACGCGCGGGACGGTGGACGAGATGATGACCTCGTCGATATCCATCGACAGCCCGTGATGCTTCATCAGCGTCGACATCCAGACATAGTACTGGTCCGCCGTCCGCTGCCACTCGGTCGAGGTGCGGAAGGTCGCCAGAAACTCCGATCCGTCCCAGATGGCGAAAACGGTGTTGGTATTGCCGCAGTCGATGGCCAGAAGCATGGGCCACCCCCTTCCCTTAGAAGTAAACGTCCGCCGCCGCGATGTGCACCGGGCCGGTGCCTGTGATCAGCACCAACTGCCCCTCTTCGTCGATGGTGTCAAAGATGCCGGTGATCTTCTTGTGGGCGGTCTGCGCGGTGATCGTTTCGCCCAAACGGGCCGCGCGTTCCAGCCAATCCTGGCGAATGGGTTCGAACCCCAATCGATCGAGGATGCGTTCCTCGGTCGCGTAATTGCAGGCCAGCGTGTCGAGGAACTCTTCGGTATCAACGCCGTCGCCTGTCACCTCTTTCACGCTGATCGGCGGAAAATCCTGCGCGTCGGGCACGTCGGGCGTGGTGTTGAGGTTCACCCCGAACCCGATCACCAGCCAATCCACCTGCTTGGCATTGCCCGCGCTTTCCAAAAGGATGCCCGCCACCTTGCGTTTGTTCAGCAGCACGTCATTGGGCCACTTCACCTTCAGGGCGTCGCGCGGCGCGTAAAGCGCCAAGGTCTCAAACAGGGCATTCGCCGCCAGAAAGGACCGCAGCGCCGCCCAGGCGGGCACACCGCCCGGCCGCATCACCAGCGAGGCCGCCAGATTACCCTCGGGGTTCACCCATCCGCGCCCGCGCCGACCCCTCGCCTTGGTCTGCTCATGCGCCATGATCCAGGTGGGGCGGTGCAGGAACGGGGCCACCCGCGCCCCTTCGGCATTAGTGCTATCGACCGTCTCATGGACGATCCGGTCGTAGCCTTCGGGCCAAAGGTCAGTTGACAAGGGTCGCCGCCGCGGCCGCAGCAATCGCCTCGACCCCGAACAGGTTGACGACGCCGAGAACCATGGCGCCTGCCGAAATCATCAGGAACACACCGAGCACAGGATTGCCCCCGGCATCGAGCCCCTCGCCCTCTTCCCCGAAATACATCAGGTAGACGATGCGCAGGTAGTAGAACGCGCCGATTACCGAGGCGATCACACCGGCAATCGCGAGCCACGCCATGTCGGCCTCCACCGCGGCCAGCAGCACATAGTACTTGCCGAAGAAGCCCACGAGCGGCGGCACACCGGCCAGGCTGAACAGAAGGACCAGCATCGCCAGCGCCTTGGCCGGGCTCTGCCGGGAATAAAGGTTCAGGCTGTCGATATCGGTGACGTTCCGCCCGTCCCGCTCCATCGACAGGATGAAGGCGAAGGTGCCGACGTTCATAGTGACGTAGATCGCCATGTAGACAAGCATCGCCTGCACGCCAAAGGCCGTGCCGGCCGCCAGTCCCATCAGGGCAAACCCCATATGCGCGATCGAGGAATAGGCCATCAGCCGCTTGATATCGCGCTGCCCGATCGCGGCAATCGCGCCGAGGAACATCGACAGCACCGACAAAAGCGCCAGGATCTGTTGCCAGTCGCTCACGATCCCGCCGAAGGCGTCATGCACCACACGGGCGAACAGCGCCATCGCGGCAACCTTCGGCGCGGTGGCGAAGAAGGCCGTCACGGGCGTGGGCGAGCCTTCGTAGACATCCGGCGTCCACATGTGGAACGGCACGGCAGAGACCTTGAAGGCCAGACCCGTGATCAGGAACACCAGTCCGATCAGCAGCCCCAGAGGCACATCGCCTTCGCTCGCGACCGAGATGATGCCCGAGAACAGCGTCGTGCCCGCGTAGCCGTAGGTCAGCGAGGCACCGTAAAGCAGGAGACCCGAAGACAGAGCGCCGAGCACGAAGTACTTCAGCCCGGCTTCCGTCGACTTTACGCTATCCCGCCGCAGAGAGGCCACCACGTAGAGCGACAGCGATTGCAACTCCAACCCCATATAGAGCGTCATCAGATCGCCCGCCGAGACCATCGTCATCATGCCAACGGAGGCCAGCGCAATCAGGATCGGATACTCGAACCGCAAAAGATCCCGCCGCGCCATGTAGTTTTCGCTCATGACCAGAATGGCCGCCGCCGACACCAGGATCATCACCTTGGCAAACCTAGAGAACGCGTCGTCGATGAACATGCCGCCAAAGGCCGCCGTCGTGCCCTGCCCCGCCAAGCCGATCCACACCGCCACGAGGGTCAAAAACGCCGCCGTGCCCCATGTCAGGATCGGCGCGGTGCGGTCCTTGCCGGTGTAGACGCCGTAAAGCAGGGCCACCATCGCATAGACGGCGATCACGACCTCGGGCAGAACGGCGGTGAAATCAGCGCTGGTCATCGCGCGCTCCTCAATTTTCCGCCAGCCGCGTGTCGGCGGCCAGCAGAGCAGTCTCATATTGGTCCACCAGAGCACCCACCGACGGGCCTATGATATCGGTCACAAGGCTGGGGTACACGCCCAGAAGCAGGGTCATCACCACAAGTGGCGCAAAGATCGCGCGTTCCCGCGTGGTCATGTCGGTAATCGACTTGAGGCTCTCCTTGATCAGATCGCCCATAACCACCCGGCGGTAGAGCCACAGCGCATAGGCCGCCGACAGGATCACCCCCGTCGCCGCCACCGCCGCGACCCAGGTGTTGACCTGGAACACGCCGACCAGCGTCAGGAACTCACCGATGAACCCGCTTGTCCCCGGCAGGCCCACATTCGCCATAGTGAAAAGCATGAAGATCAGCGCATAGGCCGGCATCCGGTTCACGAGGCCGCCGTAAGCATCGATCTCGCGCGTGTGCATCCGGTCGTAGATCACGCCCACACAAAGGAAAAGCGCGCCAGAGATAAAGCCGTGGCTCAGCATCTGGAAAATCGCGCCATCGAGCCCCTGCTGGTTCGCCGCAAAGATCCCCATGGTCACGAACCCCATATGCGCGACCGAGGAATAGGCGATCAGCTTCTTCATGTCCTGCTGCGCCAGTGCGACGAGGGAGGTGTAGACAATCGCAATTGCCGACAGCCAGAGCACCAACGGTGCCAGCAAATCAGACGCCACCGGGAACATCGGCAGCGAGAAGCGCAGAAACCCGTAGCCCCCCATCTTCAACAGGATCGCGGCCAGCACGACGGACCCGGCGGTCGGCGCCTGCACGTGCGCATCGGGCAGCCAGGTATGCACCGGCCACATCGGCATCTTCACCGCGAAAGAGGCAAAGAATGCGATCCAGAGAAGCGTCTGTAGCCCGCCGATGATCTGAATGCCCAGCACGCTGAACGTCTCAGATCCGAACTGGTGGTTCAGAAGCGTCGGTATATCCGTGGTCTGCGCATCCACATACATCGCGATCATCGCGACCAGCATCAGGACTGAGCCGAGGAAGGTGTAGAGGAAGAACTTGAAGGACGCGTAGATCCGTTCCTTCCCACCCCAGATCCCGATGATCAGGAACATCGGGATCAGCCCGGCCTCGAAGAACAGGTAGAACAGCACCAGATCGAGCGCGACGAACACCCCGATCATCAGCGTCTCCAGCACCAGAAACGCGATCATGTATTCCTTAACGCGGTAGGTCACATCCCAGCACGCGGCGATCACCAGGGGCATGAGGAAGGTGGTCAGCATCACGAACAAGACGCTGATCCCATCGACCCCCAGCTTGTAGGTCAGGCCCAGGATCCACTCGCGTTCCTCGACAAACTGAAACCCGGTATCGTTCGGATCGAACCCGGTGATCAGGAAGATCGAGATCAGGAAGGTGGCCGAGGTCGCGATCAGCGCCAGCCACTTGGCGTTTTTCTGCGCCGCCTCGTCATCGCCCCGCAGGAAGAAGGCCAGGATCGCGGCGGCCACCAGCGGCAGGAAGGTGATGATGGAAAGGAGGTTGTCCATTTACTGGGCCCCTCCGCCGATCGTCATCCAGCTGACGAGGACCACGACCCCAATCACCATCGCGAAGGCATAGCTGAAGATATACCCCGACTGCGCCCGTCCCGCGAGGCGGGTGAAGAACGGGATGATCCCCATGGCCAGCCCGTTGATCCCGCCGTCGATCACATTCCCATCACCCCGCCGCCACAGGAACCCGCCCAGCCATTTCGCGGGGCCGACGAAGATCACGTTGTAGATCTCGTCGAAGTACCACTTGTTGAGCAGGAACAGGTATAGTGGCCGCTGGTTCGCCGCGAGCTTCGCAGGCCAGTCCGGGCGGCGGATATACATCTGGTACGCTCCGGCCAGACCCAGCAGCATCGCAATGAACGGGCTCCAGATCACCCAGGCCGGCACGTGGTGCGCATCGTCGAGCACGGTGTTGTCGGGGGCCATGTAGATCGCCCCTTCGCCGGGCAGCGCATGCACCTCATCCCCGTGTCCATCATCACCATCACCCTCGCCCTCGGCACTCTCCGTCGCCGCATGGGCCGCCATGGGAAGCGTGATTGGCGCGGCGGAGGCATGCACATCCGACGTCGGGATACCGAAGAATTCCTCGACCTTGTGGTGATCGCCAAAAAACGGCTTGTACCAGACCATCCCCGCAAACACCGCCCCCACGGCCAGCGCCCCCAGCGGGATCAGCATCGTCTTGGGGCTCTCATGCGCATGGTCATGCGTATGCTTGTCCCCCCGCGGGCTGCCGTAGAAGGTCAAGAACATCAGCCGCCAAGAATAAAAGCTCGTGAACAGCGCCGCGATCACCAGCGCCCAGAAGGCGAAGAACGCCACACCCGTGCCCCCGGCATAGGCGCTCTCGATAATCGCATCCTTCGACAGGAACCCGGCGAACCCGATGGGCGTATCGAAGAGCTTGAACAGCGTCGCAGGAACGCCAACCCCGGTAATCGCCAGCGTCCCGATCATCATCGCCCAGAACGTATAGGGGATCTTCTTCCGCAGGCCGCCATAGTTCCGCATATCCTGCTCATGGTGCATCGCATGGATGACGGAGCCTGCGCCCAGAAACAGCATTGCCTTGAAGAACGCGTGCGTGAACAGATGGAACATCGCCACCGAGTACACACCGACGCCCGCCGCCACGAACATGTACCCCAGCTGCGAACAGGTCGAATAGGCGATCACGCGCTTGATGTCGTTCTGCACCAGCCCCACGGTCGCCGCAAAGAACGCCGTACAGGCCCCCAGCGCCACGATGAACCCGGTCGCCACCGGCGCGAACTCCATCACGGGCGACATCCGGCAAACAAGGAAAACCCCAGCCGTCACCATCGTCGCGGCATGGATCAGCGCCGACACCGGCGTCGGCCCCTCCATCGCGTCGGGCAACCAGGTGTGCAGGATCAACTGCGCCGATTTCCCCATCGCGCCGATGAACAGTAGAAACGCCACCAGCTCCGCCGCGTTCCAGTCGCGCCAGAGGAAGGTCAGCTGCGTCTCGGCCAGTTCGGGTGCTGCGGCAAAGATGTCATCGAACCGGATCGAGTCGACGAGGAAGAACAGCGCAAGGATCCCCAGCATGAAGCCGAAATCGCCCACGCGGTTCACCACAAACGCCTTGATCGCGGCGGCATTCGCCGTGGGCTTGCGATAGTAGAACCCGATCAGAAGGTACGAGGCGAGGCCCACGCCCTCCCATCCAAAGAACATCTGGATCAGGTTATCCGCCGTCACCAGCATCAGCATCGCGAAGGTGAAGAACGACAGATAGGCAAAGAACCTCGGGCGATAGCTCTCGCCCTCCTTGAAGTTCTCGTCATGGGCCATGTAGCCGAAGGAATAGAGGTGGACGAGCGCCGAGACCGACGTAATCACGATCAGCATGATCGCCGTCAGCCGGTCCAGCCGGATCGCCCAATCGGTGCTGAGGCTGCCGCTTTCGATCCAGCGCAGGATCTGGATCTGCTCGGTCACCCCGTCAAAGGTCAGGAACACGATCCACGACAGGAGGGCCGCCAAAAACAGGAACCCCGTCGCCGTCCAGCACGCGGCCTGTTCGCCGATGAACTTCCACCCGAAACCGCAGATCAGCGCGCCGACGAGGGGGGCGAAGAGGATGATGGTTTCCATGTCCCCCTACCCCTTCATCACGTTCACATCTTCCACCGCGATGGTCCCACGGTTGCGGAAGAAGCAGACGAGAATGGCAAGCCCGATGGCGGCCTCGGCGGCGGCGACGGTCAGGACGAAGAGGGTGAAGACCTGCCCCACCAGATCGCCGAGGAAGCTGGAGAAGGCCACGAGGTTGATGTTGACCGCCAGAAGCATCAGCTCGATCGACATCAACAGGATGATCACGTTCTTGCGGTTCAGAAACAGCCCGAAAATGCCGATCACGAACAGCGCGGCAGCGACTGTGAGGTAGTGTTCCAGTCCGACCATGTCGGTCCCTTTTCGTCTTTCGGGCTCTCGGTGGCCCGTTTTCGTGTCGCGCCCTAAGGCGCGGAACTCAGTTCAGCGCAAACGGCGCGCGGTCGCCCCTAAGCGCCGGGTAGACGGCGGCGCAGGCACAGGGCTCGGCCCCCAGCTTGGCCAGTTCGATATCCTCACCGGTGTTCTTCAAAGCTTGCGCCAATCGCTTGAGGCTAAAGAGCTCAGGCGCACCGTTCACCTCAGTCTCGATGATCTCCAGCGCCTTTTCCGTCCGGTCAAATGGCGCGCGTTCACCGATGCGTTCTTCCCGCGTGCGGGTTTTCAGAAACTCACCCGTCCCGCAATGGGCCACGATCACGTCGACATAGACGCCCTCCTGGCTCCACCACTCACCATACAGAACCCGTCCCGCGCCCAGATCCATATGCCCGCCCTCGCCGCCATGGGAGACATGGGTGGTGCGGTTGCAGTCATCGAGTGTGAGCGCGGCGGCAGGCACAGCCATAAGCCCGATCGCCAAAGCGCAGGATATCCCGGCGGCGGCGCGCATCTAGAGCCCCTGCCCTGGTTTCACGTCCTTCAGCTCCATCGCCTTGGCCGGATCGCGGTACATCTGCGCGAGCACGTCCTGGCGCTTGATATCGCTCCGGTGGCGCAGGGTCAGGACGATGGCCCCCACCATGGCGACCAAAAGGATCAGCCCGGCCAATTGGAACAGCAGGATATAGTCATCGTAGATGATCTCACCCAGCGCGCGGGTGTTGTGCGTCTCCGTTACGGCCGGGGTCACCGCCGCCCGCAGGCTCTCGGCCTCATCGGCGAACTGCCAGACACCAAACGCGATCCCCAGCTGCATCAGAAGCACCACCGCAATGAGCAGCGCCAGCGGCATGTACTTCGCCATCTCCGCCTTTAGCTCGGCGAAATCCACGTCCAGCATCATCACGACGAACAGGAACAAGACCGCCACCGCGCCCACGTAGACGATGATCAGCAGCATCGCGACGAACTCGGCCCCAAGCAGCACGAAGAGCCCCGCCGAGGAGAGGAACGCCAGGATCAGCCACAAGACCGAATGCACCGGATTGCGGGAGACCACCGTGAAAAGCCCGCCTACGATCACCGAGATCGCGAAAAGGTAGAATGCAAAATCCGCAACCGTCACGTCTGATCCTCCTGCGCCTCGGGGGCGCTGCCGTCCAACACCTCACGCGCCAGTTCCATCGCCTTGGTCATCGCCGGAACCCCGCCGAACATGCCCGCCAGCCCGATGGTCTCTGCCACTTCCTGATGGGTCGCGCCCGCTTCCACCGCGTGGCGCACGGTCAGCCGCACCTGCGCCTCGGCCTGCGCGCCCATGATGGTGAGCGCACAAAGCGTCAGCAAAAGCTTGGTCTTCGCATCCAGCCCCTCGGGGTTAAACGTCTTGCCCATGAAGGTTTCCATAAGGTCGGCGGGCATGGTGGGAAACAGCGCCTCGAACCCCTGCGGCGTGAAGCTTTGCAACGCCGGATTGAACGCCTTGGCCCATTCCTGGCCCAGCGCCATCATCTCGGCAAAGGGGTTCTTGGGGGTGTCGGTCATTCGCCGTCGCCCTCAAGCGCATCGACGCGCTGTTCGACCTGATGCATGTAGCCAGCGATGGATGTGAGGATGACACCCTGCCCGCCGATCATGTTGCGCAGGTCTTGAAGCTCGGCCTTGAACTCCGCCGTTTGCGCCTTCGTCTCTGACCGCAACGACGCAAGGTCTTCGCGCATCTCACGCAACTGCGTCAGGATCATATTCCCGATGGTGTCGTTCATCGATAAGGCGCGTCCAGTTCCAGGTTCTTGGCGATTTCCGCCTCCCACCGCTCGCCGTTCTCAAGGAGCTTTTCCTTGTTGTAGAACAGCTCCTCCCGCGTTTCGGTCGCGAACTCGAAGTTCGGGCCCTCGACAATCGCATCCACCGGGCAGGCCTCCTGGCAGAACCCGCAATAGATGCACTTTGTCATGTCGATGTCGTACCGCGTCGTGCGGCGCGATCCGTCCGCGCGCGGTTCGGCGTCGATGGTGATGGCCTGCGCGGGGCAGACTGCCTCGCAAAGCTTGCACGCGATGCAGCGTTCTTCGCCATTGGGATAGCGCCGCAGCGCGTGTTCGCCGCGAAAACGCGGGCTGAGTGGCCCCTTTTCGTGGGGATAGTTCACGGTCGCTTTGGGGGCGAAGAAGTACTTCAACCCCAGCCCAAAGCCTTTCACGAAGTCGGCCAACAGGAAGTACTTGCCGGCCCGGTTCCAATCGATCTGGGTCATGCGTCAATTCCTAGCTTCTGTTCGATGTGTTCCACGCGTTCATCAATGCCGCGGATGTATCCGGCCAGACCGAACATCATGCCTTCGAGCGACTTTTGACTGGCCTCGACGTTGCCAAGACGCTCTTTCACCTCGCCCAAGTCCTCTCGGATCAATTTCAACTGTTCCAGAATGATGCTGTCCACGTTCTCCGCCACATCACCCTCCAACCATCGCCCAGCGCGCATAAAGCCCGCCGAAGATTTCGAAATGCGCCATGAAGCTCACGAACACCACCCAGGCGAGCGACAGGGGCAGGAACACCTTCCACCCGATCCGCATCAGCTGGTCATAGCGGTAGCGTGGCGTGATCGCCTTTACCATCGCGAAGAGGAAGAAAAAGAACGCCATCTTCGCGACCATCCAGAGCGGGCTGTCGGGGATGAACGGGATGGGGGACAGCCAGCCACCGAAGAACAAGAGGCTCATCAACGCGCACATCAGGAAGATCGCGATGTATTCACCCGCCATGAACAACAGGAACGGGGTGGAGGAGTATTCCACCTGATAGCCCGCCACGAGTTCCGACTCCGCCTCGGGCAAGTCAAACGGCGGACGATTCGTCTCGGCCAGAGCCGAGATGAAGAACAGCGCCACCATCGGCAGGTGTGGCAGCCAGTACCAACCAAAGAAGCCATAATTGGTGTCCTGGGCGTCCACGATGTCACCGAAGTTCAGCGAACCGGTGGAGATGATCACCCCGATGATGATCAGCCCGATGGACACTTCATAAGAAATCATCTGGGCCGCCGACCGCAAGCTCCCCAGGAACGGATACTTCGAGTTCGACGCCCAACCGCCCATGATCACGCCATAAACTTCCAGTGACGAGATCGCGAAAACGTAAAGAATGGCCACGTTGATATCGGCCAGCACCCAGGTGTCGTTGAACGGGATCACCGCCCAGGCGATGAGCGCCAGGACAAACGAAATCATCGGCGCGAGCATGAACACCGTGCGGTCCGCACCCGCCGGCACGACGATTTCCTTGACCACGTATTTCAGAGCGTCGGCCACCGTTTGCAAGAGCCCAAAGGCCCCCACTACGTTTGGCCCCCGCCGCATTTGCACCGCGGCCCAGATCTTGCGGTCGCCATAGACGAGAAACAACAGGCTGACCATGACGAACCCGATCACCAGCAGGCATTGCGCAGCGATGATCAGGGCGATGCCCGCAGGAGTGGTCAGAAACTCAGCCATGCGTCCTCAAACCCTCGGTATTCCCAGTTCCCGGCAAGTCTCGGCCTGCGTTGCGGCGTCGATGGTCTGCACCCCCGCGGGAAGCGTCTTTGAGACGCTGTAAACCGCATCTGCCCGGGCAAGGCCAGCCTCTTCGAGAACCGTTGTGCGCACATGTCGCGCAAAGCCCAAGCCCTTGAAAACCGCCGCATCCGCCGCCGCGCAATCGGTATAGACGCGCAGATCGTCCCGCGTGGCAGGCCCGCCCATCGAGACGACCACCTGCATCAGATCGTCGGTCAAAAGCGTCACCACGCCACCTTCATAGCTGACCGGCCCCTCGGCCACCGGTTCAGACGGGGCGCAGCCCGCCGTCGCCACCGCCCCCCCGATCAGAGCCATCGCCGCCATCCGGATCATCCCTACTCGGCCGCGAGCGGCGCCTCGCGCCGGGCCTTGGCGTTCGCGCTCAGTTCCGCCATCAAGGATGACGCGCGCGCAATCGGATTGGTCAGGAAGTGATCAATCACCGCCTGGCCAAAGGGCTCTGCCCCCATGTCCCCCTGCTCCAGTGGCTCCCATTCGTTTTGCGGCACCTCGTCGATCATCGCCAGAGGGGGCACCTCGTCGATCAGGGCGCGGCGCAACTCTGCCAGGCTGTTCCAGGGCTGGGTCGCCCCAAGTTCCCCCGACAGCGCCCGCAGGATCGCCCAGTTCTCCTTCGCCTCGCCGGGCGCGAAGCCCGCACGCAGCGCGAGCTGTGGCCGTCCCTCGGTGTTCACGAACAGCCCCTGTTCCTCGGTATAGGCCGCGCCGGGCAGGATCACGTCCGCACGATGGGCACCCCGATCGCCGTGGCTGCCTTGATAGATCACGAACGCCCCATCGGGCAGATCGATCTCATCGGCCCCAAGGTTGTAGATCACATCCGCCCCATCGAGCGCAGCGTCGACCCCGCCCTCGGTCACACAGCCCGCATCCATCGCGCCAACGCGCGCAGCTGCCGTGTGCAGCACCAACAGGCCCGACTTGGTGGAGAGCGCCAAAGCCTGCGCCGCCGCCAGAACCGCCGCGCCATCGGGCCGCATCAGCGCTGCTTGGCCCACAATGATGATGCTGGGCTTTTCCCCAACCGCGGAATGATCCCGGCCCAAAAGCTCGGTGATCGTCTCCGGCCCGGTGCCGAGGTGGGCGTACTCATAGGTCAGATCCACCGCCTCGCCGATCAGACCGACGTTTGCGCCATGGCTCCACGCCTTGCGGATGCGCGCGTTCAGAACCGGCGCTTCGGCGCGCGGGTTCGTTCCGATCAGCATGATCGCTTCGGCCTGATCGATGTCTTCAATCGCGGCCGTGCCGACATAGGCAGAGCGATTGCCACTTGGCAATCTGCTGCTATCTACCCGACATTCCACGCTTCCTTGTTGGCCGCTAACCAATTGTTTAAGGCCGAACGCCGCCTCGACCGGGACCAGATCGCCCACCAGACCCGCCAGTTTCGACGCGCCTTTGATCGCCGCTGCGGCCGCGCCCAGCGCCTCGCCCCAACCAGCAGGCCGCAGCTTGCCGTTCTCACGGATATAGGGCTTATCGAGCCGCTGACGCCGCAGCCCGTCCCAGACAAAACGCGTCTTATCGGAAATCCACTCCTCGTTCACGCCGTCATGGTTGCGCGGCAAGATCCGCATCACCTCGCGCCCTTTGGTATCGACCCGAATGTTCGACCCAAGCGCATCCATCACATCAATCGTTTCGGTCTTGGTCAGCTCCCAAGGCCGCGCGGTGAACGCATAGGGCTTCGACGTCAGCGCCCCCACCGGGCACAGGTCGATGATATTCCCCTGCATCTCGCTATCGAGCGTATTGCCCAGATAGCTCGTGATCTCCGCATCCTCGCCCCGGCCCGTCTGACCCAACTCCGGCATTCCCGCGACTTCGGTGATGAACCGCACACAGCGCGTGCAGGAGATGCACCGCGTCATCGCCGTGCCCACCAGTGGCCCAAGCTCCAGATTATCCACCGCCCGCTTGGGTTCGCGGAAGCGGGAGAAATCCACGCCATAGGCCATCGCCTGATCCTGCAGATCGCATTCACCGCCCTGGTCGCAGATCGGGCAATCGAGCGGATGGTTGATGAGCAGGAACTCCATCACCCCTTCCCGCGCCTTCTTCACCATGGGCGAGTTGGTGCGCACCACAGGCGGCGCACCCTCCGGCCCGGGCCGCAGATCGCGCACCTGCATCGCGCAGGAGGCAGCGGGCTTCGGCGGCCCACCGACCACCTCCACCAGACACATCCGGCAGTTCCCGGCAATCGACAGGCGTTCGTGGTAGCAAAAACGCGGGATTTCGATCCCAGCCTCTTCACAGGCTTGGATCAGCGTCATCGCCGGATCCACCTCGATCTCGGTATCGTCGATGATGATTTTGCGCAGATCGGACATCTAGTTCTCTCTCAGAAAGTTCCCCACCGACGTGCCATTCGCGATCTCGGCGCGGGCCACGGTGCAAAAGGTCTCGGGGCTGGCATAGTCAACGCCGCGCGCGGTCAGATAGGCACGGGCGCGGGCATCCACACGCGCCTTGTCGGGGTCGCTGTCCAGATAGGCCTCAATCTCGGCCTCGGAATAGCCCAACGACTTGGCCCGGCTATGTAGGCCCCGCACGAAATTGTAGGTTTTCAGATACTTGGGGCTGACCGCGTCGCAGTTCTTGCGCAACTCATTGCCGATCGCGACAAGCGTCAGCCCATCCTCGATCGCGCGATCTTCCGGCAACGGCACCCGTGCCTGTGCCAGGGCCGCGCTGCCCATAAGGGCCAGGGAAAAGGCCATCGCGCGCACCATCACGCCAGTTCCCCACGTTTTTCTCTCATCCATGCGAAATCATACGCATTTTCATGCGCACCCTGTGTTTCCAACCTCAACAGCGCCAGATGCGCTTCGGCCAGATCAGGAACATGGCCCGCGCTGATAGGCCATATCACATGCGGGGGGTGGCCATGGGGGACGAACCATTCCTCCCGCCGGGCGACAAATTTACCATGGATCGTGCGGTAGACAAATTGCTCCAGATCCTCGGCCGTTTCCCAGACCGACAAGGTCGCGGCCTCACGCGCGATCTCAAAATCGCCCCGGGGCTTGTAAATCCGGTGATGCAATAGGCTTCCACTGAAGGCGGGCCGCGAAACATAGCCCTTCGACCGCTCCGCCGCCGCATTCACGAGGCCCACGTTGTCAGTAAACCCCGCCACCGCCGGATCGCCCCAGGGGGCCTTCAGGTACCCCCAATTGAGATGCGCGACATGGGTGTCCATCACTGCACCACCAACAGATAGCCACCGATCTCGGTGCCCTCATTGATCTCGGCCATGCCGGCGCGGCAGACCGACGCTTCGTCGATCCCCTCGCTCAGCCCGTGCTTGTCCAGAAAGGCCTGTTGCAACACCGTGAAACGGTCGCTGGGATCATCCATCCCGCCATCGGGACGCCCCACATCGAAGCCATCCGCCTCAAGCCGCTCCAGGATCTCGGATGTGGCTTGCTGGACGACCGGGGGATTGAGGCTCAGCGCGGCGCAGGACAGCGCCAGTTGCTGCGCTGTGGTGGTGGCGACCACGGTTTCGACGAAGTAGTCCGGGGCGGGTTTGAGTTCCACGTCCTCCGCAGCGTCCTGAGCTACTGCGGGACCAGCGATCAGAAGTGCAGCAGAGAACACAGCGCGCAACATCACCTTAGCTCTCCACCAGGTCGAGCCGTTTTTCGATGCGATGCACCCGATCTTCAAGCCGATCCATGCGTCGGTTCAATATCGTCAGTTGTTCTTCAACACCCGTCACACGCTTACCTAGATCGCGAATATCTTCCCGCATGTCGTGCATATCCGCACGCATATCCGCCAGCGTCTTCTCGAAGCGCCGCATATACTCCAGGATCAGACTGGCATCGCTGTCCGTCATCCGCCTACTCCGCCGCCACGGCACTTAGCCGCCCGGTCTTCTGCGCCTTGATCCGATCTTCGATCTCATCGCGGAAGTTGCGGATTAGTCCCTGGATCGGCCAAGCCGCCGCGTCACCCAGCGCACAAATCGTGTGACCCTCAACCTGCTTGGTGACGTCCAAGAGCATGTCGATCTCTTCGACTTCCGCCTCGCCCTTCACCAGCCGTTCCATCACCCGCATCATCCAGCCGGTGCCTTCACGACAAGGCGTACACTGGCCGCAGCTCTCATGCTTATAGAACTTCGCCAACCGCCAGATCGCTTTGATCACATCGGTCGACTGATCCATCACGATCACCGCCGCCGTGCCCAGGCCCGAGCGTTGCTCGCGCAGGTAATCAAAGTCCATGATCGCCTCGCGCATGTTCTCGCCTCGGATGCACGGCACGGACGACCCACCGGGGATCACCGCCTTGAGATTGTCCCAACCGCCACGAATGCCGCCGCAATGAGTCTCAATCAGCTCCTCGAAGGTGATCGACATCGCCTCTTCGACCACGCAGGGGTTGTTCACATGGCCCGAGATCGCGAACAGCTTGGTGCCCGCGTTGTTCGGGCGCCCGAACTGCGAAAACCACTCTGGCCCCCGGCGCAGGATCGTGGGCACAACCGCGATGGATTCCACGTTATTCACCGTTGTCGGGCAGCCATAAAGCCCCGCCCCCGCCGGGAACGGCGGCTTCATACGCGGCATGCCCTTCTTGCCCTCAAGGCTTTCCAGAAGGGCTGTTTCCTCACCACAGATATAGGCTCCGGCCCCGTGGTGCAGGTAGACATCGAAGTCCCAGCCTGACCCAGCCGCATCCCGACCCAGAAGCCCGGCATCATAGGCCTCATCAATCGCGATCTGCAGGGCCTCACGCTCGCGAATATACTCGCCGCGGATGTAGATGTAGCAGGCATGGGCCTGCATCGCGAAACTGGCGATCAGACACCCTTCGATCAGCGTCTGCGGATCGTTGCGCATGATCTCGCGGTCTTTGCACGTCCCCGGCTCGGACTCGTCGGCATTGACGACCAGATAGGACGGCCGCCCATCGCTCTCCTTCGGCATGAAGCTCCACTTCAGCCCTGTCGGAAAGCCCGCTCCGCCGCGGCCCCGCAAGCCGCTCGCCTTCATCTGATCGATGATCCAGTCGCGCCCCTTGGCGATGATCCCCGCCGTGCCATCCCAATGCCCGCGCGCCCGCGCACCGGCCAGCGACCGGTCATGCATGCCGTAGATATTGGTAAAGATGCGATCTTCGTCTTTCAGCATCATCAAATCCTCGAACTCCGCGCCTCAGTCATCGTCCCGGCGTTTCCGCCAGATCTGCCAGGTCACGTACATCCCCCAGGTGAAGGCTGCCAAGGCCGCCAGATCGAACAGGAACACATAGCGCACCTCCCATCCCATCTCGCCGCCAAGCCACTGCGCAGCCATCCACAGCACCATGGTCATCGCGATCACCACAGCCACCATCTTGGCCTGGCGCGCAGTCGCCCGGTCCTGATTTCTGTCTTGCGTCATGGCCTGCACCTCTCCGCCCGTGGCGGCGCTGATGATCTATAACGGCCAAGCCGGGCCGTCTCCACAAACTAGGCCGCGTGGGCGATCCGCCCCTGCGACCAATTTCCTTTCGGTTCCCATGATCGCCCCGGCCCCGGCACCCTGGCGAGGGGTGCCGTCCTGCCGGACCGATCAGTAGACGTCGCCGTCCTCGACCTTCTTCGAGAACTCGGTTTCGCCTCCGGCAGCCAGGACCTTGGCCTGATCCACCCAGTTGTCCCGGCTCACCCGGCCCTTGAAACCTTCGAGATTGGCGTCAACCCAGGCCACTTCGTCAGCGGTCCACCCGGCCACCTGGTCGAAATGATAAAAGCCCAGACGATGCAAAAGCTGCTCAAGCTTGGGCCCTACACCCTTGATCATCTTTAGATCATCGGCCTCACCACCGCGCGGGCCATCCAGGGCCTCGGGCCGCGTGCCTTCGTTTTCCCCTTCGACAACCCCGTCACCGTCATAGTCATGCCCGGACGCAGCCGGTTCCGGCGCGAGTTCGGGCTCAGGTGCAGGTTCCGGCGCAGGCGCTTCGGCCACCGGCTCTGATGCGGGGGCCGGCGCCGGAGCTGGCGCAGGCGTGGCAACAGGCGCTGCCGCCGTCGCCACGGGGGCCGGGGCGGCGCTATGCGGCGGCTCGACGGGCGTGTGAAACGCGCGGAACAGGAAGATTGCCACAACCGCAGCAATTAAGGTGGCCAGGAACAGCGCCGCCGAAAAGACGAACTCCCCAATCAACATCAAGGCAACGAATGCCGTAAAGCCGATACCTCCCGATATCGCACCGACCAAAAGCATGGAGTTCTGCGTTTGTCGTGACATAAAGGTCTTCTCCCTGTCCGTCTGCGTCATTTTGTTCTACGTCACTTGCTTTTAGCGCGTCTCGAGAACTCTGTCTCTCCCCCAGTTGCAAGGATTTTCGCCTGATCCACCCAATTGTCGCGCGAAACCCGGCCTTTGAACCCCTCAAGGTTCTGATCCACCCAGGCCACTTCGTCCGCCGTCCAGCCTGCGACCTGGTCGAAATGGTAGAAACCGAGGCTGTGTAGAAGCGCCTCGAGCTTTGGCCCAACGCCCTTGATCAGCTTCAGATCATCCGCCTTGCCGTCCCGCGCGGCTTCCAGCGCGGCGGGCCGTGTGCCGCCCTCGACCGCAGGCGCAACGCTGCCCTCTTCGGGCCGACCCGCCTCCTCCGCCCGGTCCGGTTCCGGCGTCGCAATCGGCTCGGGGTTCTCCGGCGGGGTTGCGGGCCGCTGCCCCTTGCCCTGCCACGGCGTGACCAATGGCACCTCGGTCCCGTCAATCCGCTTGACCGTATCGCCAATCTCGGTGGCCAGCGTCGCCGACACATTCAGCGGCGGCTTACCTGCGTCGTGGCCCGTCAGGCTCGTCAGCCCAGACGCCGGCTCGGACGCATAGCGCCCGTTCTGCGGCCCGGGCGTGGGCACCCGTCCCGCCGCAAGCTCATCAATGAGCCAACCCATCTTCTCCGCCGTCAGATCCTCGTAGTAGTCCTTACCAATCTGGGCCATCGGTGCGTTGGCACAGGCCCCAAGACACTCCACCTCTTCCCAGCTGAACCTGCCGTCATCGGACACTTGATGCGCCTTGGGTGCGATCTTCTCCTTGCAGACCGCCACAAGGTCCTCGGCCCCGCAGATCATGCAGGACGTCGTGCCGCAAACCTGGATATGCGCAACGCTGCCAACAGGTTGCAGTTGAAACATGAAGTAGAACGAGGCGACTTCCAGCGCCCGGATATAGGCCATATCGAGCATATCCGCGACATGCTCAATCGCGGGACGGGTCAGCCACCCCTCCTGCTCCTGCGCCCGCCAGAGAAGCGGGATGATGGCGCTGGCCTGCCGCCCCTCGGGGTATTTGGTGATCTGCGCCTCGGCCCAGGCCTGATTGGCAGGGGTGAAGGCGAAGCTGTCGGGTTGGGTTGGGTGGAGGCGTCGGAGCATGAGATCTACCTTGAAGTTTTAGGTGCCGCAGCACCCGCCACATAGCAAGCGGCCGGGACAACGCACATGTCGTCATAGCTGCGGTCCCCCCCTCCTGGCAGGAGGGGGGCTAGGGGGGAGGTCGGCACCATCCGCCACGCGCGCAACGCGTCAATCACCGCATCAATCCGCACGACAACGCCGGAGACATTCTGCATCATAGCCCCGTTCCAGAACCGCACGGTGGTCACGCCCCGTGACGCCAAATACCGATCCCGGGCCAAGTCCGAGACCGCCCCGGCGTGCTGGCCACCATCGACCTCAACCGCAAGACGCAACTCAGGCGCATAGAAATCGAGAATGAAGCGCTTGTCGAACGCCACTTGCCGACGAAACCGCAGGCCCAGCGCATCGCGGCGCAAGGCACGCCAAAGCGCGCGCTCCGCCAGGGTCATATTCGAACGAAGGGCGCGGGCCTTTGCCGTGATCCCCTCTCCCCCAACCCCTCTCCCGCCGGGAGAGGGGGGCGACGGTCGCAAGCGCGGCGCATTCCCCCCTTCTGGCTGGAAGGCGGTGAGGAGGGATGTCGACTTCACCGATCAATCTCCCCAAACACCACATCCATCGTCCCGATGATCGCCGCCACATCCGCCAGCTGGTGCCCACCGGCGACGTAATCCATCGCCTGCAGATGGAGGAACCCCGGCGCGCGCAGCTTGGCGCGGTAGGGCCGGTTGGTCCCATCGGCCACCAGATACACCCCGAACTCGCCCTTCGGTGCCTCAACCGCGGCGTAAACCTCGCCAGCCGGCACGTGGAACCCTTCGGTATAGAGCTTGAAGTGGTGGATCAGCGCCTCCATCGAGGTCTTCATCTCACCGCGCGGCGGTGGCGTGATCTTGCCGCGCGCCAGCACATCGCCCTGCCCCTCGGGCGCGCGCAGCTTTTCGCAGGCCTGTTTGATGATCTTCAGGCTCTCGCGCATCTCCTGCATCCGCACGAGGTAGCGGTCATAGCAATCGCCGTTCTTGCCCACCGGGATCAGGAAGTCGAACTCATCATAGCATTCATAGGGCTGCGCCCGCCGCAGATCCCAGGCGAGGCCCGATCCACGGACCATGACGCCCGAGAACCCCCAGTTCTGGATGTCCTCCTCCGTGACGATCCCGATATCAGCATTCCGCTGCTTAAAGATCCGGTTTTCTGTCAGCAGCCCGTCGATATCCTCCAGCACGTTCGGAAACTCATGCGCCCAGGTATCGATATCGTCGATCAACTCCGGCGGCAGGTCCTGATGCACGCCGCCGGGCCGAAAATACGCCGCATGGAGCCGCGCGCCACAGGCGCGTTCGTAGAAGATCATCAGCTTCTCACGCTCTTCGAACCCCCAAAGCGGCGGGGTCAGCGCGCCCACGTCCATCGCCTGCGTCGTCACGTTCAAGAGGTGGTTCAAGATGCGCCCGATCTCCGAGTACAGCACCCGGATCAGCGAGGCCCGCCGCGGCACCTCCACGCCTGTCAGTCGCTCGATCGCCAGACACCAGGCATGTTCCTGGTTCATCGGCGCCACGTAATCCAATCGGTCGAAATAGGGCAGGTTTTGCAGGTAGGTCCGGCTTTCCATCAGCTTTTCGGTGCCACGGTGCAGCAGCCCGATATGCGGATCGCAGCGTTCCACGATCTCCCCATCCAGTTCAAGCACAAGCCGCAGCACGCCATGCGCGGCCGGGTGCTGAGGCCCAAAGTTGATGTTGAAGTTCCGGATCTTCTGTTCGCCGGTGAGGGCGTCTTCGAAATTCGAGCCGTCCATTATCTCACACCTCTACAGAGTTCATCATCCAGCGCGCGGGCAACGGCCCATGATGCGCACTGACATAGTCATATTGATCGGCCAGCCACTCCCGCGCCGCCCGCCGTTGCTCGGGGCGCATGTCCAATGCTTGCCCCCGGTTCACCATCGCAAAAGACGCATCCGCCCGCGCAATCCCGAGAAAATCGCAGATCCGGTCAAACCCCGCCCCTTCGAACAGATCCTCGTAAAACCCGGTGAAGAGCCGCGACGGGTCCACCGCCGCCTTCAACCGCTCCAGCGCCCCGCGATAGTCCGAACGCACCACAATCTGCGTCTCCTCGCCCCGGATCGTGCGCGCCAGAATACGGTCGGCCCGTTCCCGGCTGACCTGCCCATCTTCGGACCGGCGCACCGCCATCATCCGCACATGGCTCCAAAGCCGTTCCACCGGATCGCGCAAGAGGTAGATGAACCGCACATCCGCCGCCATCCGCGCCATGGACCGCAGCCGTTCGACCGACAAAAGCCCATAAGCCGGCGTCGCATCGCCCACGACCGAGGCACGCCCCCGACCGTGGGCCAGATAAGCCAGATACCCCGGCACGTCTTCACGACCGCGCCCCAAAAGCTCCAGATACGCCTCGTGATCCGCAATCGCCCCGGCCATCCGCCGCCGTTTCAACAGGCTCGCCTCCGCGCGCCGTGCCACCAACCGGTCCCGCTGCGCCGCCACCTCGGCCATCCGCCGATCCACCGCGCCATTCTCCAGCGCATCGAAGTAATGCAGCTCCTTAATCGCCCGGAAATGCACATCCGCGTGCCCAGACAACGCCCGATGCAGCCAGCTTGTCCCGGCCTTCGTCGCGCCTACGCACAGCATCACCCGCGGCTCGGCCATCGCTCAGCCCTTGGCCTCTTCCGGCTTTTCGTCGCCAGGCAGTATGTATTCGGCCCCTTCCCACGGGGACATGAAATCAAACTGCCGATACTCCTGCACCAGGTTCACCGGCTCATAGACCACCCGCTTCTGCGCCTCGTCGTACCGCACCTCGGTATAGCCCGTGGTCGGGAAATCCTTGCGCAGCGGATAGCCTCGAAACCCGTAATCCGTCAGGATCCGCCGCAGATCGGGATGGCCCGTGAACAGGATCCCGAACATATCGAACACCTCGCGCTCGAACCAATTGGCCGAAGGGTGCACCTCAACGATCGAGCCCACCATATCCTCTTCCCGCACCGCCAGCTTCAGGCGAATGCGGTGGTTCCGGTACATGCTAAGGAAGTGATAGACGACATCAAACCGCGCCTCCCGCTCGGGGTGATCCACGGCGGTGATATCCACCAGCGACGAAAACTGGCAGTTCCGGTCGTTCTTCAGAAACTCCACAAAACTCGCCAGCGACGAGGGGGCGATTTTCATCGTCAACTCGCCCTGCGCGATCTCCCAATTCACCACGCAATCGGGGCGTTTGGCTTCGATATGCTGGCCAAGTTCCGTTAGGGCTTCAGACATTATTCGAGATCAAGCGCTGCAAGTGGAAAGTTACCTCGTTTAACTTCAGCCTTATCGAACCAAACACATGACGCCCAGTCTCCATCGATCTCCTCGATCACCATTTGAGGTCCACTGCTCTTAAGTCGAACTCGATCACCAACATTCATCTTTAGGTAGCCTCCTTATCTGGCAATCGTCCCGGTCCGCCGGATGCGCCGCTGCAACTGCAAAATACCGTAGAGCAGCGCCTCTGCCGTCGGCGGGCAGCCGGGCACGTAGATATCCACCGGCACGATCCGGTCACAGCCGCGCACCACAGAATAGCTGTAGTGGTAATAGCCCCCGCCATTGGCACAGGACCCCATCGAGATCACATAGCGCGGCTCGGGCATCTGGTCGTAAACCTTGCGCAGCGCTGGCGCCATCTTGTTGGTTAGCGTCCCGGCCACGATCATCAGATCCGACTGGCGTGGGCTGGCGCGCGGCGCCGTCCCAAACCGCTCCAAATCATAGCGTGGCATCGAGGTATGCATCATCTCAACCGCGCAACAGGCCAACCCAAAGGTCATCCAGTGCAGCGAGCCGGTGCGCGCCCAGTTGACGATGTCCTCGGTCGAGGTGACGAGGAACCCCTTATCCTGCAACTCGCGGTTCAAGGCCTGGGTCGCGACCTCTTTGTCGGGACCCGCAGTGGCGGCTACTCCCATTCCAGCGCTCCCTTTTTCCACTCATAGGCAAAGCCCACGGTCAGAACCCCCAAAAACACCATCATCGACCAGAACGCGGTATTCGACATATCCCCAAAGGCCACGGCCCAGGGGAACAGAAAGGCGATCTCCAGATCGAAAATGATGAACAGGATCGAGACGAGATAGAAGCGCACATCGAATTTCATTCGCGCATCGTCAAACGCGTTGAACCCGCATTCATAGGCCGACACCTTTTCAGGATCGGGGTTGCGCACCGCCACCACGGCGGCGGCCAGGATCAAAACCAGCCCCAGTCCGATGGCCAGCGCCAGAAAGATCAGGATCGGGGTGTATTCCCGGAGAAGCTCGTCCACGATTGGCTCCTTTTCACAGGCGTTTACCGCCCACAAATCTTGGCTACAGGAGTCCTAGCCCCGCCCCATGGGGCGGTCAATGCAAAGCCCTTGCGAATTGAACCTGTTCGGGACGTTTGGGCGCAGGCATACGCAGCCTGTGATCACACCGCCGCGACGAGGGGGCGCTGCCCCCGCCACCCGGTGCCGGGCGGCCCCCCGGGATACTTGTGGACCAAAGAGTTTTTCTTTGGTCCAGAAATATCCCCGCCGGAGGCTCCCGACCTCACAGGCAGCTAGGACACGGCCACAGCGCCACCGGCCACAACCATGGCCACCATCACCGGTGCCCACAAGCGGCGTTCGGGGCGCGATGGCGTCATCACGGCCCCGACCGCAGCCAGAACCGTGATCGCAAGCGTGGTCCAGACCGCCCAGGCCGCCGGATCCCAATCGACAAGACCCGCCCGTCCCGCCATGACCAGCGCCATGGCGAGGTAAATCGTGGATTGCACCGCCGCCCCCGCCCTTTGCGGGGCGGGCAACCGGCCGGGATACTGGCCGCCCAGCGTCCACTGGCCATAGGGGGCGCCCGCTGCCAACGCTGTTTGAAAGCCTGCCGCCAGCAGGGCCAGCCCGATATAGACCGTCGCAGGCAACATCTGGGTCACAAGGCGGCCTGCGTCACGACCATCACATAGGCCGCAAGCGCGGCCATCACCGTTTGGACTGGCCCCCAGACCGCACGCTCTCTCGCCGAGGGCGTGATCACATTCAGAACGGCCGAAACAACGCTCACACCCATGGCCATCCACCCCGTCCAGCGCGGCCAACCCAGCCCCGGAAATCCCGCCGCCGACAGGATTGCCAGCCCTTGCCACAACACGATCCCGATGGACAGCGCTGCAATCGCCCGTCCAGAAGCCGGCAACGCGCCGGGGTGCCGGCCGCCTTGGGTCCACGGCCCAAGCGGGGCCCCTGCGATCAGTGCGACCTGGAAGAACGCGATGGCAAGGCAGCCCAGCGCATAGAGATGGGCGATTTGCACCAGCATCTCAGGTCGTCCAGGCGGCGGGGCGCTTGTCGAAGAACGCCGCGATCCCCTCTGCCGCCTCGTCACTTTCCCAGCGCCGGACAAGTGCTGCGATACTCGCGTCTATCGCCTGCGCATCCGGTTGATCCCCGAGCGACCGCGCCAGCGCCTTGGCCTCTGCCACCGCCGCCGGCGCGCAGGCGAGGTAGGGCGTCACTTCCGCCTCAACCGCCGCATCCAGATCCTCCGCTGCCACCGCCCGCGCCAGAACCCCGAGCGTCACCGCCTCCTCCGCATCAAACAACCGCGCCGACATGAACACCCGCCGCGCCATCGCCGCCCCCATCCGCGCGATCACATGCGGGCCGATGGTCGCCGGGATCAGGCCCAACTTCGTCTCGGTGAAACCGAAACGCGAACCCAGCACTCCGATGGTCACGTCGCACACACAGGCCAGCCCCACGCCGCCCCCGAAGGCATTGCCCTGCACCCGGCCAATCAGCGGTTTCGGCAGGCTGTTCAGCGCCTCCAGCATCTCCGCCAGCTTCCGCGCCTCCGCCGCGCGCGTCGCCGCATCCGCCGTCATCTGCGCCCGCATCCAGCCCAGATCGCCGCCGGCGCAAAAGCTCCGGCCCTCGGCGGCCAGCACCACCACCCGCACGTCCGCGTCAGCCCCCAGCGCCCGCGAGGCTTCAGTGATCTCCCCGATCATCTTTCCCGACAGCGCGTTATGCTTGTCCGCCCGCGCCAGCGTCAGCGTGGCCACACCCCGCGCATCGGTCTCTACCCGGATTGTCTCAGCCATCCACCGCCTCCGCCTGCATCGCCCGCGCCATCTGTGCCGCGTCCTCGATCACCCCAAGATCCAGCCCGGTCGCATAACCCGCCACCTCCAGATGCTGCACCACCGCCTCGGTCGCGACATTGCCCGCCGCCCCCGGCGCATAAGGGCACCCCCCAAGCCCCCCGACAGCCGCATCGAACACGCGCAAGCCCCGCGCCAGCGAAGCATCGATGTTCGCTAGCGCCCGCCCGGCGGTATCGTGGTAGTGCCCCGCAAACTGCCGCGCCTCGCCCACTTCCAACACCGCCCCCAGCATCGCGTCAATCGTCTCAGGCCGCCCCTGCCCGATGGTATCGCCCAGCGACACCTCATAGCAGCCCATGGCGAGCGAAGCCTCGGCCACCCGCGCAACCGCAGCAGGTTCAGTCGGCCCATCATACGGGCAATCGGTCACGCAAGAGACGTATCCCCGCACTGGCACCCCCTGCGCCTGCGCCGCCTCCACCACAGGCGCGAACCGCTCCAGGCTCTCGGCAATCGAGCAGTTGATATTGGCCTGGCTGAACCCTTCCGAGGCCGACCCAAAGATCGCAATCTCATCCGCCCGCGCAGCCACCGCGCCCTCAAACCCCCGCATATTCGGCGTCAGCGCGGCATAGGACACCCCCGGCACCCGCGCGATCCCTGACAGAACGTCGGCACTATCGGCCATCTGCGGCACCCATTTGGGGCTCACGAAACTCGCCACCTCGATCCGCCGAAAACCCGCCTGGCTCAGCCGATCCACCAACGCGATCTTGGCCGCCGTCGGGATTACCCCGGCCTCGTTCTGCAACCCGTCTCGCGGACCTACCTCGAAAATCTCGACCGTCTCAGCCATCGGGCGGCTCATAAAAATCAGCCCGATAGATCTGCGCCGGCCCATCGTGCATCGCCGCACGCTTGAACCCATCGCGCCCTTCACACCGCGCCAGCCACCCGGCCACGCGCGGCAGATCGTCGAACCGAACAAATCGGCGCGAAATCAACGCACTATACCCCACAACGCAATCCACCGCCGAGAACCCACCCGGCAACAACCAGTCATGCGCCCCCAGCCCCGCCTCCACCACGCCCAGCGCTTTCTCCAGCCGCTTCGCCTCCAGCCGCATCACGGTTTCGCTGCGCATCCAGGGCTCCCGCAGGGCGATATGGTGCTGGGTCAAGTTCGCCAGGTGCTGGCCCAGCGTTTCGCCGAAATGCAGCCATTCGAGCCAATCGACCCGCTCGGGATCCCCCGGCGCACGCCCAAAGGCCCCCTGCCGCTCGCACAGGTACTCGGTGATTGCCCCGCTCTCAAAAATCACCCGCCCGTCGATCTCCAGCGCCGGAACCCGGCCCGCAGGAGATAGCTGCAAATACTCCGGCGCCCGCAGCGATTTGTCGAAGAACGAGCGCTCGCGCACCTCGAACTCCAACCCCATCTCTTCCATCAGCCACAGGATGCGAAACGATCGGGCCTGGGGGACGTGGTGCAATCGGATCATCGGGCCAGTATCCTCGGGTCGGGGCAGGTCTCGGCCCAGCTGGGGCGCGAGGCCACATGCGCGTACCATGCGCCAAGGGCGGTGTACTGGTCCAGCAAGGCCTGCCCCTCGCGCGCTGCCGCAAACGCGCCGATCATCGGGGCCAGATGGCAGTCGCAGGCGCTCAGCGGCGCTCCGGGCTGCAGCACAAGCCCATTTGCCGCGATCTCTTCCAACGCCGCCAACACCGGACCCGCGGCCTCCACCCCCTCCGCAATCACACGCGCATCCGACGCCTCGCTCACCCCGGGCCGAAACACCGCCTGCGCATAGACCTGCCGCACAAGCGGCCAGTACGCGTAGGCATCCGCGATACACGCCACCTGCCGGGCCTGCGCCGCCACCAACCGGTCATCCGGCGGCTCAAACAGATAATCGAGGATCGCCGCCGTCTCATAGAGCCGCGTGTCACCGACCCACAAAACCGGCACCCGGTCAAACGGATGATCCGGCACGGGTCCCGCAAACGGATTGACCTCACCCCACTCTGCCACCCGTCCCGTCTCGGCCAGGGCGAGCCGCACCGACCAGGAGTAGATGCTGGCCGAATACCCGATCAGCCGCAGATCACTCACGCCTCCTCCAACCGGATCAGCGCCGCCCCGGCTTCGACCTGCGCCCCGGCACTGGTCAGAACCTCGGCCACCACACCGTCGCGCGCCGCCGTCAGCGCATGCTCCATCTTCATCGCTTCCAGGATCGCGAGCCGGTCACCCTTGCTAACAGCCTGCCCGGGCGACACAGACACAGCCTTGACCAGCCCCGGCATCGGCGCCTCGATCACAGAGCTGTCGCCCGCGTCGCCCCCTTGCCGGTTCAGCGGATCGGGGATCTCAAAGTGATAGCCATTCCCCCAAAACACTGAAATATCAGAGCTATGGCGCACGATAGTCGCCCGAACCGGCTCACCATCGATCACCCAACCGGCCCCGTCCCGCGCGATCTCATGACGGGCGCCGTCAACCTCCGCCTCAAACCGCCCCGGCCCAAGCGTCTGCACCGCAACCCGCACCTCTTCTTCCCCGCGCAAAAGCACAACCGTCTGCGTCAGCGCCCCCCAAAGCGCAAACCCCGCCATAGGATCCGTCACCCGATCGAGCCCCAACGCCCCGATCCCCGCAACCGACCGAGCCCGCGTACACGGCACCGGCGGTTCGGCCAGAGCCTCCAGATCCCGATCGATCAGCCCCGTATCCACATCGCCCGAGACAAACCCGTCCTGCCGCGCCAGCTTCCGCAAAAACGCATGGTTCGTGACGCTCCCCGCCACCTCGGTCTCGCCCAGTTGCTTCTGCAACCGCGCCAGAGCATGATCCCGCGTCGCCCCATGCACGATGATCTTCGCGATCATCGGATCGTACCAGGGCGAGATCGTATCCCCCGCCCGCACCCCGCTATCGGCCCGGGCACCGTCCGGAAACGCCAGATGCGTCAAGGTCCCCGTGGCTGGCAAAAACCCCTTGGGCACATCCTCCGCATAAAGCCGCGCCTCGAACGCGTGGCCGGTGATCGCCAGATCCTCCTGATCCGCCGGCAACGCCTCCCCGGCGGCCACCCTGAGCTGCCACTCCACCAGATCGACCCCTGTGATGGCCTCGGTCACCGGATGCTCCACCTGCAACCGCGTGTTCATCTCCATGAAGTAGAACCGATCCGGCCGCAGCCCCTCGGACGCATCGACGATAAACTCCACCGTCCCTGCCCCCTTATAGCCGATAGCTTCCGCCGCCCGCACCGCCGCCGCGCCCATGGCCTCCCGCATCTCCGCCGTCATCCCCGGTGCTGGCGCCTCTTCGATCACCTTCTGATGCCGCCGCTGCAGCGAGCAATCCCGCTCAAACAGATGCACCGCCTGCGTCCCGTCCCCGAACACCTGCACCTCGATATGCCGCGGCTTCTCGACAAATTTCTCAATCAAAACAGCATCATTGCCAAAGGCCCCAAGCGCCTCGGCCTTCGCCGCCTCCAGCCCGTCAATGAACGCGTCGGGGCTCTCAACCTTCCGCATCCCCTTGCCGCCACCGCCCGCCACGGCCTTGATCAGCACCGGATAACCCACCCGGTCCGCCTCCACCTCCAGATGCCCCGGATCCTGATCCTCCCCATGATACCCGGGCACCACAGGCACCCCCGCCTCGGCCATCAACCGCTTGGCCGCATCCTTCAGCCCCATCGCCCGGATCGCCGCCGCCGATGGCCCGATAAACGTGAGCCCCGCGGCCTCCACCGCCTCCACAAACTCCGGGTTCTCCGACAAAAACCCGTATCCCGGATGGATCGCCTGCGCCCCCGTAGCCTTAGCCACCGCAATGATCTTGGCTCCATCTAGATAGCTCTGCGCCGGCGCCGGCGGCCCAATCGCCACCGCCCGATCCGCCATCGCCACATGCTTCGCGCGCGCGTCCGCCTCGGAATACACCGCCACCGTCTCCACGCCCAAACGCCGGCAGGTCTCCATCACCCGACAGGCAATCTCCCCCCGGTTCGCAATCAGGATCCGGCTAAACACCCCGCGCACCCCACATCTTCTTCTTGTTCAAAATACGCATGTCACGCCCCGCACCATCCCGCGCGCCGCCCGCCGTCGTAGGGCCGCGCAAGTCCCGCGTCGACGAGTGTCCCCGCCACGTCCTGCCCATCGAGCGACAGCCGCCCCAGCGCCCGCCCATACCGATCCTCCTGCCCGCTGAGCCGCAGATCCGCCTCGCGCGCCGTCCAAAGCGCCCACCGCAGATGATATGTGGCCCGATAGGCCCCAATCGTCTCGCGCGCACAGTCCCCGCGCATCTCCGGCGTGTCGTATCCCATCAGCCGGACACGCGTGGCCCCTTCGTCAGGACACACCGCCCGCACCGTATCCCCATCCACCACCATCCAGACCCAACACCCCTCTGACGACCGCCACGCAAGGCTTGCCGCATCGAGCCCCGGCCCGACCAATCCCACAAACCCAAGCGTTGCCACGACCCACAGGGGGCTCCGCCAAGACCGCCGCCGTCGACCATCCGGCACCGCGGCGGCTTGCGATAATCGCGACTGAACGGAACAACCTTGCCGCCACGTCTCCGGGCCATGCCGCCTCACATCCTGAACACCCCAAACCGCGTCTCCTCAATCGGCGCACACAGCGCCGCCGACAGCGACAGCCCCAGCACCTGGCGCGACTTTCGTGGGTCCACAATCCCGTCATCCCAAAGCCGGGCGGAGGCATAGAGCGGATGGGACTGCCGCTCGAACATCTCGATCGTGGGCGCCTTGAACGCGGCCTCGTCCTCGTCGGACCACGTCCCCCCGCCCCGCTCGATCCCGTCGCGCTTCACGGTTGCCAAAACGCCTGCCGCCTGCTCTCCGCCCATCACGGAAATCCGCGAGTTCGGCCAAGACCACAGAAACCGCGGCTGATACGCCCGCCCCGCCATCCCGTAATTTCCGGCCCCAAAGGACCCGCCCACGATCATCGTGATCTTCGGCACCGAGGTTGTCGCGACCGCCGTCACCATCTTCGCCCCGTGCCGCGCGATCCCTTCGTTCTCGTATTTCCGCCCCACCATGAAACCGGTGATATTCTGCAGAAAAACCAAGGGGATACGCCGCTGAGAGCAAAGCTCGACAAAATGCGCCCCCTTCTGCGCACTCTCGGAAAAGAGCACCCCGTTGTTGGCCACGATCCCAACCGGGCACCCCATCACATGGGCGAACCCGGTGACCAAGGTCTCGCCAAACCGCGGCTTGAACTCATCAAAGCGCGAGCCATCCACCACCCGCGCGATCACCTCGCGAATGTCATAGGGCGTGCGCAGATCGGCGGGCACTACGTCGAACAGCTCGTCGGGATCATAGGCCGGGTCCTCCGGCGTCTCCCACACCACAGTCCGGGGCTTCGCACGGTTCAAAGACCCCACCGCCCGCCGCGCCAAAGCCAGCGCGTGGGCATCGTCATCGGCCAGGTAATCCGCCACGCCCGACAGCCGCGTGTGCACATCCCCGCCGCCCAGATCCTCTGCCGTCACAACCTCACCCGTCGCCGCCTTCACCAAGGGCGGCCCGGCCAGAAAGATCGTCCCCTGATCCCGCACGATGATCGTCACATCCGACATCGCCGGAACGTAAGCCCCGCCCGCCGTACACGATCCCATCACCACGGCAATCTGAGGGATGCCCTTGGCACTCATCCGCGCCTGATTGTAGAAGACCCGCCCAAAGTGATCGCGGTCGGGGAACACCTCATCCTGATTGGGCAGGTTCGCCCCCCCGCTATCGACGAGGTAGACGCAGGGCAGCCCGCATTCCTCGGCAATCTCCTGCGCGCGCAAATGCTTCTTCACCGTCATCGGGTAGTAGGTGCCACCCTTCACGGTTGCATCGTTGCACACGACCATGACCTCGTGGCCCACCACCCGGCCCACACCAGCAATGGCCCCAGCACAGGGCGCCGCGCCGTCATACATCCCATGCGCCGCGGTCGCGCCGACCTCGAGAAACGCCGACCCCGGATCGAGCAAATTCGCCACCCGCTCCCGCGGCAGCATCTTCCCCCGGCCCACATGCCGCTCCCGCGCGCGTTCTCCGCCACCGGCGGCCGCCCGCTCAGCGGCCTCCGCCACCACGCCCAACGCCTCCAGATGCGCCGCCCGGTTCGCCTGCGCCGCCTCGGACCCAGCCACCAGAGAAGAAGTCAATTTCATCGCCCTAAGCCTCCGGCGCGGCATCGACCGCAATCAACCGCCCCCGATGATCGACGGGATAAACCGCAAGCCCATCGCCGCTGCCACACCGCACCTCCAGCCAAACCTTCTCCGCACTGCCAGGCACCGCCAGACACTCCGTCCGCGCGCCGCCAGTCTCGGCCACATAGCGATCCGCCATCGCATTGATCACCTCGGTCTCCGTCAGCCCCGCCTGCCCCGAACCCAGCCAAAGCCCAGCCACCAGCGCCACCAGACACAAGCCCCCGGCCACAAAGACGACGGGCCGCGTCACCCCATCGCCCCCATCAACTCGCGCCCGATCAGCATCCGGCGAATTTCGCTGGTCCCCGCCCCGATCTCCATCAGCTTCGCATCACGCATGATCCGGGCCAGAGGCGAGTCGTTCAGGAACCCCGCGCCACCCATGGCCTGCACCCCCTGCACCGCCATTTCCATCGCCTTTTCAGAGGCATAAAGCACACAGCCCGCCGCATCCTGCCGCGTCACCTCGCCCCGGTCACAGGCCTTGGCGACTTCGTACACATAAGCCCGGCAAGCATTCATCGTGGCATAGATGTCGGCAATCTTGCCCTGCATCAGCTGAAAGTCCCCGATCCGCTGCCCGAACTGCCGCCGCTCGGCCATGTAGGGCATGATATGATCGAGGATGCCGGCCATGATCCCACAGCCGATGCCCGACAGCACGACCCGTTCATAGTCGAGCCCGCTCATCAAGACGCGCACGCCCTTGCCCTCTTCGCCAAGCACATTCTCGAACGGGACTTCCACGTCCTCAAAGATCAGCTCGGCGGTGTTCGACCCGCGCATCCCCAGCTTGTCGAAATGGGGTGAGGTCGAGAACCCGGTCATCGTCTTCTCGATCAGAAATGCTGTGATGCCTTTTGAGCCGGCATCGGGATCGGTCTTGGCATAAACCACCAGCGTATCCGCATCCGGCCCGTTGGTGATCCAGTACTTGGTGCCATTCAGCCGGTAATGATCGTTCCGCTTCTCCGCGCGCAGCTTCATCGACACCACATCCGACCCCGCGCCCGCCTCGCTCATGGCCAGCGCGCCGACATGCTCGCCAGAAATCAGCCCCGGCAGATACTTCGCCCGCTGCTCGTCCGTCCCGTTCAGGCGGATCTGGTTCACACAGAGGTTCGAATGCGCCCCATAGCTGAGCGAGACACTGGCCGAGGCCCGCGCAATCTCTTCCACGGCCACGGTATGCGCCAGATACCCCATCCCGGCCCCGCCGTACTCTTCCTCAACGGTGATCCCGAGCAGGCCAAGTTCCCCCATCTCGCCCCAAAGTTCGGCCGGAAACGCATTCGACCGATCCACCTCGGCCGCGATCGGGGCCACCCGCTCCTGCGCCCAGCGATGCACCATGTCGCGCAGCGCAAGCACATCCTCGCCCAGATCGAAATTCATCGACGCGGTGAACATCCACCTTGCCTCCCATTTACTGAACGCTTGTTCAATTAATAGAGCGGTGCACCCTCCCGGTCAATCGCCACGCGCGCCCGCCCCTGTCAGATTCGCGTATTTTCAACAAGAAGAAGGGCCAGATCTTCTTCTTGTTCCAAATACGCCCGCCGGAGGCGGTCCCGCAGGGGCGGGCACGCGCCTACTCCGCCGCCGTTCGCGCCCGCGCGGCCTGGGTCACTTCATCGGCGATAATCCGGGCGATCAACGCGCAATCGTCAAGGCTGAAAGTGAGCGGTAGCCGCATGTCGAGGATCGCGCGCAGCACCCGGTCGCTCGCCGGCATCGGGTCCGAGGCAGCATAGCGCCAATGCCCATAGGTCGATGTAAAGGCTGCCGGTTCCGCCGCACCGAACCATTTCAGCTCCACCCCCCGCGCCTTGCAGCCTGCCACCACCGCCTCAATCGCCGCATCGGACCAGTCGAGCAGCAAGAATTGAAAGGACGATCCCACAAACGCCTCGACCTCTGGCCGCTCGGTCAACGTCAGCCCCGGCACACCGCGCAAGCCCGCCTCTGCCACGCGGTAGCGCTCGGTCCAGCCCGCGCATTGCGCATCGAGCCGCGCCAGTTGCGGGCGCAGGATCGCCGCGCGCAGGTTGTCCATCCGGCCTGAGATGTTGGGCATATCGTATTTCAGACCCTCGAACACTTCGGGCTCCGGAGCCGCACCGTGGCGGTCATAGAGCATGTAGGAGCCCGAGAGGAGGATCGCCCGCGCGGCCACCTCCGCATCATCGGTCACCAGAAACCCGCCTTCGCCGGCGTTCATGTGCTTATAGGTCTGCATCGAATAGCAGCCCACGACCCCATGTCGCCCCGAGGGCACGCCACGCCAGCGCGCGCCCATGGTATGGGCGCAGTCCTCGATCACCCGAACGCCCGCGCCATCGCAGAGCGCCATCAACGCCTCCATATCGCAAACATGCCCGCGCATGTGGCTGAGCAGCAGGGTCTTCGCTCCGGTTGCCTCGATCTTCACTGCCAGATCATCCAGATCAATCGTCAGCGCTTCGGTCACGCCCACAAAGACCGGCACCGCGCCCACGCTCGCAATCGCGCCCGGAACAGGCGCAAGCGTAAACGCATTGGACAGCACCCTATCGCCCGGCCCCACGCCCAGCGCCCGCAGGGCCGTGCCCATCGCATACCCACCCGAGGCCACCGCCAGGCAGTACCGCGCGTCGACATAATCCGCGAATTCCCGCTCCAGCTTCGAGACCTCCGGCACTTCGCCGGGGGCCAGATTGTAGCGATGCAGCCGCCCGTGCCGCATCACCTCCAACGCCGCCGCAATCCCCTCTTCCGGGATCGGCTCTTGCTGGGTGAAACTGCCTGTGAACGTCTCTTTCATGGGCTCACCCTGTCCTGACGGGCGGGTTCGGTCAATCACCCGATCAACTCTTTCACCACCTGGTCCAAATCGTCGAAATGGGGCAGGAGCGCGTCTGGGGCAAGTTGGGCCACCCCATCGCCTTCCGGCCCAAAGGTCACCAACACCACGGGAACGCCCGCCGCACGCCCCGTCTCACGATCCGTCACGGTGTCGCCGATCAGAACACTCTGGTCGACCGCCCCGCCCGCGCGCTCCACCGCCGCCACATACGGCGCGGGATCGGGCTTGCGCACCGGGAGCGTGTCGGCGCCAATGAGCGAGGCAAAGAGATCGCGCACGCCCAACCGCGTGAGCAGGGTCTGGGCCTGGGCTTCGGGTTTGTTGGTACAAACGCCAACCGCATAACCCCCTGCAATCAAACGTTTAACCGCCTCCACCGTGCCGGGATACAGCACCGTATGCACATCAATCGCCGCCCCATAGGCCACCAGCAATCGCGGATACTGCGAGTCCACCGCCGCCGTATCCTCCACCCCCAACCGCGAGAACCCGAGCGTCAGCATCGCCCGCCCCCCGCGAAAGGCCGTTGCCGCATCGGCCACCGGGTCCAGCATATCGCCGTGCCCAAGCTCCCGAAAACACGCATTTGCTGCCGCAATCAGGTCGCGGCTCGTGTCCGCCAGCGTCCCGTCGAGATCGAAAATCACCGTCCGCATACGTCCCCCTTGGGCAAACCCCCGCCGATGATGTAACCTGATGACATGACGAGTGAATTGCGGCCCCCTTGGCGGGGCATGGCGCGGTGCGTAAAACGGCCGGAAGAAAAAGGAAAGAGCAGTCGATGGCCACCCATCTGATCCTCCTTGCCGCCGGGCAAGGAACGCGGATGCAATCCGACCTGCCGAAGGTGCTGCACCCCATCGGCGGGCGGGCCATGTTTCTGCATGCGTTGGCCTCGGCGGAGGGGCTGTCGCCTGAGAAAACCGTGGTTGTGATCGGACCGGGGGCCGAGGCGGTGGCCAAGGCGACCAACGCCGCCGATCCAGACGCCGTGTGCGTCGTTCAGGAAGAGCGTCTGGGCACGGCCCATGCGGTCGCCCAAGCCCGCGCGGCTCTTGCCGGAGCAGACGGCGACGCCCTCGTCCTCTATGGAGACACGCCCTTCATTCAGCCGGACACCCTTGAGCGCATGACCAAAGCCCGTGCAGAGGGGGCAGATGTGGTGATCCTGGGCTTTGAGGCCGCCGACCCCGCCCGCTATGGGCGTCTCGTTATGGACGGCGACCGCCTCGACCGCATCGTGGAGTGGAAGGACGCGACGGACGCCGAACGCGCCATCACCTTCTGCAACTCCGGCGTCGTCCTCGCCGCTACTGACACGCTCTTCGACCTCATCGACGCCGTGGGCAACGACAATGCGGCGGGGGAATACTACCTCACCGACATCGTCGGCATCGCCAACGCGCGCGGGCTGAAAACGACCGCCGTCTCCTGCGATGAAGAGGAAACCCTCGGCATCAACTCCCGCGCCGATCTTGCCGCCGCCGAGGCGGTGTTCCAACGCCACATGCGCGCCGAGATGCTGGATGCTGGTGTTACCCTGACCGCCCCCGAAACGGTCTTTTTCTCCTATGACACCGCCATTGGCCGCGACGCCACCGTGGAACCCCACGTGATCTTCGGCCCCGGCGTCACCGTGGAATCCGGCGCCACGATCCGCGCGTTCAGCCATCTCGAAGGCGCCCATGTGGGCCAGGGTGCCATCGTCGGCCCCTATGCCCGCCTCCGCCCCGGTGCGGAGCTTTCAAACGACACCCGCGTCGGCAACTTCGTCGAGATCAAGAATGCGAGCCTCGGCGATGGCGTCAAGGTCAACCACCTCAGCTATATCGGCGATGCCAGCGTCGGCGCAGCCACCAACATCGGCGCGGGCACCGTGACCTGCAATTATGACGGCGTCTTCAAACACCGGACCGAGATCGGCGAACGCGCTTTCATCGGATCTGACACGATGCTCGTGGCCCCCGTCAAAATAGGCGATGAGGCGATGACCGCCTCCGGTTCGACCATCACGCAGGACGTCCCCGAAGGCGCATTGGCGCTCGGCCGCGCGCGGCAAGAGACGAAACCGGGCCTCGCCCGCAAATTGTTCGAAAAGTTAAAGGCCGCGAAGGCCAGACAGCAAAAAGGCGATTAGAAATGTGTGGAATTGTAGGGGTCCTGGGCGACCACGAAGCCGCGCCGATGCTGGTCGAGGCACTGAAACGCCTCGAATACCGAGGCTATGACAGCGCCGGGATCGCGACCGTGAATGACGGCAAGCTCGACCGGCGCCGCGCGCTTGGAAAACTGGTCAACCTCTCTGACTTGCTCGTCCACGATCCCCTCGCCGGCAAGGCTGGGATCGGCCACACCCGCTGGGCCACCCATGGCGCCCCCTCCGTCGGCAATGCGCACCCGCATCAGGCGGGACCCGTCGCAGTGGTGCACAACGGGATCATCGAGAACTTCAAAGAACTGCGCGAAGACCTCGCCGCCAAGGGCTACCCCGCGCACACCGAGACCGATACCGAGGTCGTGGCGCTGATGGCCCAGTCCTTTCTCGACCAGGGCCTCGCCCCCCGCGACGCCGCCGAGCAGACCATCGCCCGCCTCGACGGGGCCTTCGCGCTCGCCTTCCTCTTCGACGGCGAAGACGACCTGATGATCGCCGCCCGTAAGGGCTCCCCGCTCGCCATCGGTCACGGTGAGGGCGAGATGTATCTGGGCTCTGACGCCATCGCGCTCGCGGACATGACCGACCGCATCACCTACCTTGAAGAGGGCGACTGGGCCGTGATCACCCGCGCGGGCGCCGAAATCCTCGATGCCAACGGCAACCGCGCGAACCGCCCCGTCAAAACCATCGCGCTCGACGCCACGCGCGTGGAGAAGGGCGGCCACAAGCACTTCATGGCCAAGGAAATTGCCGAACAGCCCACCGTGATGGCCGAGGCACTGGCCCACTACCTGGCCGAGGACGGCAGCATCCGCCTGCCCCGCGACCTCGATTTCACCAAGTTCGACCGCATCGTTATGGTTGCCTGCGGCACCGCCTACTATGCCTGCCTCACCGCGCGCTACTGGTTCGAAAGCCTCGCCCGCCTGCCCGTCGACATCGACGTCGCCTCCGAATTCCGCTACCGCGAACCGCCCATCGGCCCCCGCACGCTCGCCATTTTCGTCAGCCAGTCGGGGGAGACGGCAGACACGCTCGCCGCCTTGCGGTATTGCGAAAGCCGCGCGATGACGCTGGCCATCGTGAACGTTGCCGAGAGCACCATCGCGCGCGAAGCCGACGTGGCCCTGCCGATCCTCGCGGGCGCCGAAATCGGTGTCGCCTCCACCAAGGCCTTCACCTGCCAGCTTACCGTCCTAGCCCTCCTCGCGCTCCAAGCCGCGAAAGCCCGCGGCGAGATGGACGCGGACGCCTTCGCCAAGGCAGGTGCCGACCTCCGTCTCCTCCCCGGCCTCATCGCCCAGGCCCTGCAATCGGGCCCCGACATCGCCCGCATCTCGGCGGAACTCGCCGAGGCGCAAGACATCCTCTTCTTAGGTCGCGGCCAGATGTTCCCCCTCGCCTTGGAAGGCGCACTGAAGCTCAAAGAAATCAGCTATATACACGCCGAGGGCTATGCCAGCGGAGAGCTCAAACACGGCCCCATCGCCCTCATCGATCCCGCCGTCCCGGTGATCGTGATGGCCCCCCATGACGCGCTTTTCGATAAGACCACATCCAACATGGAAGAGGTCATGGCCCGCGGCGGCAAGGTGGTGCTTCTGACCGACACGGCCGGCGCCAAGAAGTCCGGCGATGGCACCTGGCACACGCTCGCACTGCCCACCGCACCCGAAGTCTTCGCCCCGATCCTCTTCGCAATCCCGGCGCAACTGCTGGCCTATCACACCGCGGTCGCCAAAGGCACCGATGTCGACCAGCCCCGCAACCTCGCGAAATCCGTCACAGTGGAATGACGCCCGAGGCAGCAATCGCCGACATCACCGCCTTGTCCCAACCCGGCAAGGCGGCAGAAATGGCCGCCTATCATAAAGTGGATCGCCCCTATCTCGGCACCGCCAACCCCGATATCGACACTGCCTGTAAAAGCTGGCGCACGGCCCTGACCCTCGACGACCGCATCACGCTCGCCGCCGCCCTCTGGGACACAAACATCCACGAAGCCCGCGTGGCCGCCGCCAAACTCCTCACCCAGGCCCGCCTCCGCCCCGACGACGGCCCCGCCTGGGATCTCATCAAATCCTGGGTCCCCACCTTCGACGCCTGGGCCATCGCCGATCACGCCTCCATCGCTGGCCAGAAACGCCTCGTGTGGGACCCCGCCCGCATCGACGATGTGGAACCGTGGACGCACTCAGACCACCTCTGGACCCGCCGCGCCGCCCTGGTGATGACCCTGCCCTGGACCAAGCAGAACAACCCCAAGCCCGAAGAACTGGCTGTCCGCGACCGCGTACTGGGCTGGGCCGCAGGCTATGTGGACGATCCCGAATGGTTCATCCAGAAAGCGGTGGCCTGGTGGCTGCGCGAGTTGTCGAAGCATGACCCAGACCGGGTGCGGGCATTTCTGGAAACCTACGGGGCAAGAATGAAACCTTTCGCACGCCGCGAGGCCGGGAAGAAACTGCCCACCCTGCCATGATCCCGGCGCAATTCGGCGCGCCCGTCGCACCAATCCGGCGCCTCGCCCGCAAGTGTTGACGCAAACGCGCCGCGCCACCCCATAGACTTGCGCCACATCAAGCCGCCAGCCATCCTGCCCGTGTTAATTGGTTCTTTGATACCTGGTGATCTGGCTATGGCGTTTTCGCACAAAGTTCTGGCCCTCTGCCTTGCGGCCTGCGGTCTTCAGGCCTGCGGGGGCAGCAGCGGCTCAACCGGATCCGCGGTCGTCACCCAACCGGTCAACGGAACGTTCACCTCCACCGGCATTGCCGTTTCCGCCGCCACTACAACCGATCCCGCCACCGGCACCGTCAAATTCAGCGAGGCCGCGCCCACCTCCGGTCCGGTACTGGAATTCGACATTGAAAACGACGTTCTTGTGGCGATCCGTGTAGATGACTCGGTGGTCGATATCGACCTCGATCTCACTGACCCGACAACCCAGTTCGCATCGCTTCCCAACGGTCTCGCGATTGCCAACGCGGATATGTCCACTGTGGCTGTCTTTGGCTTTGATGATCGGCGCAATTTTGAGTTCCAGTCTTACGGGGCGTGGATGGACATGGGGCCCGGGACCGCTCGCACTGTCGGAAGCGGCTCTTTTGGCGACGCCACATCAACGGCAACCCTTCCGTCAGGAGGCATTCAGTATCGTGGTGCTGGAACAGGGATTTTCCAAAGCGACACTGGCGAAACTTTCGCGACCTCGATGGAGGTCTCGTTTGCTGTCAACAGGTTACGCATGGGTATCGACTTCTTGAGCGACAAAACTGTCGGCGTGAACCTAAACACCGGGGCCACTGTGGACCTAAGCAATTTGGACATACCACTTGGCCGCGGCATCATCGTTGGCGATACCTTTTTGATTGAGGAAATTTTGTTCGATGATGAGTTTCGTGTGGGCTTCATTACGGGCGGTTTCTACGGGCCCGAAGCCGAGGAAGCCGGGGGCGTTTTCGCGTTAAGGAACGGAACTTCTTCCCACATCGGCTCCTTCGGTGCGGCACGATAGAGAAAACACGGCGGTAGCCGCGTCAGTAGGTCCGCACACGCTACGCCCCATTTCCCTTCGATCACCGAAAATCGACCCAATCCATTTACCGATGACTCACAGCATTGTTTCGTAAATATCTCATAAAAAACCGTTTTTCTTGAGGCACATCAAACGGTCTGCCACGCTCGCCGGGCAATTGTTCTGCCAACAGCAAACCTTGGTTTTACATGATGTCATACACCTTCAAGCCCATTGCACTGAGTCTTCTCACCTGTGCCCTTCAGGCCTGCAGCAGCGGCAGCAGCGGAGGGTTCTCTAGCGGCGGCGCCTCGGGGTTCACCGGCACTGTTAGCGCGACAGGTTCGGCCATCGCCGCCGACACCACGACCAACCCCTCCGACGGCAGCATCGCATTTGCCGATGCCGCACCCACGGCCGGACCGCTTCTGGAATTTGACGTCGTCAACGACCAACTCACCGAAATTCGTGTGAGCGACTCCGAGGTCGATATTGTGTTGGATCTCACTGATCCGGACACACGATTTGCGACGCTGCCCGACGGCCTTGCCATAGCGACCCCGGACCTGTCCGCCGTCGCGATTTTCGGTGCCGAGCCGCGGATCACCTTCGAGCATCAAACCTTTGGCGCATGGATGGCAGGCCCGACAACAGGATCGGGAACAGCGGGCGCAGGGACGTTTGGCGATCCGACGCCGACGTCGAACGCCCCGATCAATATCGGCGTCTATCGCGGCATCGGCACCGGAATTTATCAGACCGACGACGGCGATGTCTTTGTGACGTCGAACAATTTCAATGTGTCGATCCGACCTGCAGAAGACCGCCTGACGATCAGCAGTAACAACACCGTCGGCGTCAACGTGGCCACCGGCGAGGAGATGACGTTGAACACCCTGAATTTCAACTTCGGGTTTGGCGTGCTATCCGGCATCACCTTTACCGCCGATGTCGCTGATCTCGACGATCGCACTGGCACCGCAACGGGCACCTTCTACGGCCCCAACGCCGAAGAACTAGGCGGGGTTTTCCAGGTGAAGGACGCCACAAGTTCGCATATCGGCGCGTTCGGGACCGAGCGTATCACGGCCCCATGATGCAATCGTTTTGGTCACGCGTCCGAAACCTGTTCGCGCGATGGCCCCTGATCCTCGCCTTTGGCGCGATGGCGAACGTGGCCACCGCATCCACCCCTGACAACCGCCAGATCGAAGAACAGTTCTTCACTGCCCTTCAGACGATGACGACCGGCGCACCCCAGGCCGCGATCCCGCCGCTTCTCGCGATCCTGTCTCACAACCCCGATCTCGTCCGCGTCCGGCTGGAACTCGCGCGCGCCTATTTCCTCGCCGAACAATGGAGCCTGGCGCGCGAACAGTTCTTCATCGTCCTGTCGGGCGACATCCCCGCCCCGGTTCGCGCCAACGTGCTGGCTTTCCTGCGTGCCATCGACAACCGCCGCAGTGTGGACTGGGACTTTGACATCTCGCTGACCGAAGCAGGCGACCTGCGCAGCTATGACACCGATGAGGTCACCATCAACCTCGGCGGGGCCAGCTTCCCGGCAACTGTGGACCGCACCGGCTCCAGCGGGATCGCCCTGCGCTTGCGGACCGCGCTTGAGGCGCGCGTGCCCACCCAGACCGATCTCGGGGGGCTGGGCGCGCTGTCCACCTTCGGTCGGGTCGAAGTCGTATCGCTCGACGCCGCACATTCCGAGTTTGACGACGCCACGCTGAGCGCTCGCGCCGGGCTGCGCGCCACCGGGGCCTCATCCACGACAACCCTGTCGCCTTATCTCTCCCGCCGGTTCCTTGCGGGATCGGCCTATGAAAGCCGGATTGGCCTGTCGCTCTCTTCGGAATACCGCTTTGATGATGGGGCGTTCCTGTCTGTTGCCTTGGGCTTTGCCCGGATCGACACCCTGCAGAATGACCGCCTGGACGGGCACGAAACCCAGTTTGACCTGCGTTATGTGCGATCGGTCCAAGCCCGCAGTTATTGGGGGGTTGGGTTTTCGATCAAGGACACAGCCCTCGACGCCCCAACTGAAAGCACGATTGCCCGTCGCCTGACCGTATTCGGCGCGTTCGACGGGACGCGAGCTTTGCGCCTGGAACCTTCAGTCTTCATCGGCGACGAACGCCACCGCGCCCAAAGCCCGCTTTTTGTCGACAGCGAAGACGAACGCACGGTCGGCGCCGGGCTGCGGATCGAATACACCGATCCGTCCCGCTTCGGCGGTTTCGCCCCCTATGCCAGCATCGCGGTTGAGCGCAACACCTCGGACATGCGCGCCAACAGCTACCGCGAGCAATCCATCGCCCTTGGGATGGTCCGCCGGTTCTAGGACGTGTCTATCCGACACCGCGTGGGCCACAGGCCTCAGTCAGACGGCCTGCGCGTCCATTCTTCCCGAAGCGCCCGCCGCATCACCTTCCCGGTCGCCGTCATCGGCAGGCTCTCCACCACCTCCACCCGCCGCGGCGCCACGTGGGGGCTGACCCGCTCGGCCACCCGCGCAGTCAAGCGCTCCGCCAGACCCTCGACCGATGCGCCATCCCGCAACACCACAAACGCCGTCACCACCTCAGTCCGCACCGGGTCGGGCAACCCAACCGCCGCGGCCATCACCACATCGGCATCCCCCAAGAGACAGTTCTCGATCTCCGTCGGCCCGATCCGGTAACCTGCAGATGTAATCACATCGTCATCCCGCGACACGTAGGTGAAATACCCCTCCGCATCCCGCACCCCCAGATCGCCCGTCCGCATCCAATCGCCCGCGAACTTCTCCGCCGTTTTCTCCGGCTGGTTCCAGTATCCCAGAAACATCACCGGATCCCCGCGCCGGACCGCGATCTCGCCCACCTCACCATCCGCCACGGGCCGACCGTCCGCGTCTGTCACCGCCACCTCATGCCCCGGCACCGCCCGGCCCATGGTGCCCGGCCGGATTTCCATCGCACCATGGCAGGTGGAGACCACCAGATTGCACTCCGTCTGCCCATAGATCTCATTGATCGGGGCCCCCAGCGCTGCATGCCCCCAGGCCAGTAGATCCGCCCCCAGGCTCTCACCCCCCGACCCGATCGAGCGGATATTGACGCCCTGCGGAACCTCCGCCTGCCGCATCAGCTTCAGCGCGGTAGGCGGCAGGAACAGCACCCGCACCCCATGCTCCGCGATCAGGCGATAGGCCGCGTCGGGCGCAAACTTCCGCATCCGGTGGGCGACCAGAGGCACGCCGTGATAGAGACACGGCATTGCCAGATCCATGAGCCCGCCGATCCAGGCCCAGTCCGCCGGCGTCCAGCCCACGTCACCGCGCTGCGGCAGGAACTCATGCTGCAACTCCACCGACGGCAGGTGCCCGATCAGAAAGCGATGCGCATGGAGCGCGCCTTTAGGCGAGCCGGTGGTGCCAGAGGTATAGATCAGCATCGCGGGGTCCTCGGCTCCCGCTGTCACAACCGGCGCGGCACTCGAGGCCGCCTCGATCTCCCCCCAGAAATCGCGAAAGCCCGAGGAACCGTCGGTCACGTAGATCTCGGTCAGATCCGGCAGGTCGTCCCGCAGTGCCGCCACCCGATCCACATGGGTAGCATCCGTCACCACCGCCTTCGCACCGCTATCGCCCAGACGAAACGCCAAAGCCTCCGACCCGAACAGCGTAAACAGCGACAACGAAATCGCCCCCAGCTTGTGCGCTGCGAAATGGGTGATCATCACCGCGGCGCATTGCGGCAAGAGGATCGCAACCCGATCGCCCCGGTCCACGCCCCGCGCCGCCAGCGCATTGGCCAGCCGGTCTGAGGCGCGTTTGAGCTGGCCGTAGGTCCAGCGCACCACCGCCCCATCTGCGGCCACATCGATGATCGCGACCCGGTCCGGCGCTGCCGCGGCCCACACATCGCAACAAGCAACCGCGATGTTGAAGCCCGGCGGGATGTCCCACTGGAACCCAGCCCGCAAATCCTCCCACCGGCCCGGGGCCTTGATCGCGCGGTGGTTCAGCCGCCGTTCCATCTTGGCTCCCCTCAAGAATTGAACGCCCGTTCAGTTACCAACCCCTGCCCCTGCGGTCAATCGCCCGCCCCCTTGCCGCGGCCCCGCCCCCGGCATACCGTCGGGCCCATGAACGCTCCGCTTATCGATCCTTTTCAACGCGCGATCAGTTACCTGCGCGTCTCGGTCACCGACCGCTGCGATTTCCGCTGTGTCTATTGCATGTCGGAAAACATGACCTTCCTGCCCAAGGCCGAGCTTCTGACGCTGGAAGAGCTTGATCGCATGTGCTCCACCTTCGTCCGCCTCGGCGTGGAAAAGCTGCGCATCACCGGGGGCGAGCCACTGGTGCGCCGCAATATCCTCACCTTCTTCCGCGCCATGTCTCGGCATCTCGACAGCGGTGCGCTGAAGGAACTGACGCTCACCACTAACGGGAGCCAGCTAGCGCGGTTCGCGCACGATCTCGCCGCCGCAGGGGTCCGCCGCATCAACGTCTCCCTCGATACGCTGGACGAGAAGAAATTCGCCGACATCACCCGCTGGGGCCGCCTGCCCCAGGTGCTGAACGGGATCGACGCCGCGCAAAAGGCCGGGCTCCGGATCAAGATCAATGCGGTCGCGCTCAAGGGCTTCAACGAAGACGAGCTGTTTGCCCTCACCGAATGGTGCGCCGACCGCGACATGGATCTCACCTGGATCGAGGTCATGCCCATGGGCGATATCGGCAATGAAAACCGGCTGGGGCAATACTGGTCGCTGAAAGACCTGCGCACCCGGCTCGCCCAGCACTACACCGTCACCGATCTGGCAGAGCGCACCGGCGGCCCCGCCCGCTATGTCCGGCTGGAGGAAACGGGCCAGAAGATCGGCTTCATCACGCCGCTCACGCATAATTTCTGCGAAAGTTGCAACCGGGTGCGGCTGACCTGCACGGGTGAGCTCTATATGTGCCTCGGGCAAGAGGATATGGCCGACCTGCGCGCGCCGCTACGCGCCAGCGAACATGACGGCCCGCTCGAGGACGCCATCCGCGCCGCCATCGCCCGCAAGCCCAAAGGCCATGACTTCGACTATTCGCGCCAGACGCTGGACGGCCAGATGCCCCGCCATATGAGCCACACGGGCGGCTGATGCAGCCCCCCGCCCCCGGCGGGCTCTACCGCGCCTATGCCACGCTCACCGCGCTGGCAGCGCCCGCTATCCGCGCGTTCGTCACCCGCAAGATGCGTGCCGCCGGGGTGAAAGACGTCCGCATCGGCGAGCGCTTCGGCCAACCGACCGAGGCGCGGCCAACAGGCCCGCTCATCTGGTTCCACGCCGTCAGCGTCGGCGAATCCATGTCGATCCTCGGCCTTATCCGGGAAATGGGCACCCGCCACCCGGACGCCCACTTCCTGATCACCAGCGTCTCCGCCACGTCCGCCCGCCTCGTCGCGGAACGCCGCCCACCCCGCACCGTCCATCAGTTCGCGCCCCTCGACACCCCCGGCGCGGTGTCGGCCTTCCTCGCCCACTGGCAACCCACACTCGCCGTCTTCGTCGAAAGCGAGCTCTGGCCCCGCCTGATCGTTGAAACCCATGCGCAAGGCATCCCCCTCGCCCTCGTCAACGCGCGGCTCTCTGAGCGCTCCCACCGCCGCTGGGCCAGGCTGGGGACCAGCGCCAATATGCTGCTCACCCGCTTCGCCACCCTCATCGCCCAGACCCAGCCCACCGCCGACGCGCTGATCTCGCTTGGCGCTGACCCCGCGCGTGTCAGCGTCAGCGGTGACCTCAAAGCCGCCTCCGATCGCCTGCCCGTCGACGCCCTCGAACTCGCGCGGCTAGAGGCGCTGATACGCGCCCGCCCCACCTGGGTCGCCGCCTCGACCCACCCGGGCGAAGAAGAAATTGTCGCGGACGCCCACACCACCGACGCCCTGATGATCCTCGCCCCCCGCCACCCCGAACGAGGGGATGAGGTCGCCGCCATGCTCGCCGCCAAAGGCCGCCGCGTCGCCCGCCGCAGCAAAGGCGAAGACCCCAGCCCCGAGACCGAGATCTACCTCGCCGACACACTTGGGGAGTTGGGCCAATGGTTCGCGCTGTCGCCCATCGTCTTCCTGGGTGGCTCTCTCACCCCCGTCGGCGGCCACAACCCGTTTGAACCCGCCCAGTTTTCCAACGCCGTCCTCCACGGCCCCCATGTCACCAACGCCGCCGAGACCTACGCCGCCCTCACCGCCAAAGGTGCCGCCCGCGAAGTCACCGACGCCGCCACCCTCAAATCCGCCCTCGCCGACCTCCGCGATCCCGCCACGCTGGATGCCATGCGCCAGGCCGCCCACGCCTTCAGCCAGGACCGGCTCGGCATCCGCACCACGGTCGCCGACGCGCTCGACCGCCTTCTGAAAGACCGCGCGTGATGCCCGAGCTCTACGTCACCAACTTCAACCGCAATTTCACCGGCGTCTCCGCCACCGCCGCCGGTATCCTGCGCCAGCAGATGCAGACATACGACACCGCCCTCGTCGGCCAGCCCCTCCCCGGCGGCCCCGACCCGATCCCACGCGCCGAGGCCCTCCGCCTCTCGCGCACGCCCCCGCCGAACCGCCCCTTCGCCATCTGGCACGTCCGCCGAAACCCCGAAATGCGCACAGCACTCTGGGCACGCGACGTCCTTCGCTTGCCCGTCAAAATCGTCTTCACCTCCGCCGCCATCCGCCGCCACTCGGCCTTTCCGCGCTGGCTGATCTCGCGCATGGACGCCGTCATCGCCACGTCAGACGAGGCCGCGAGCTTCGTGCCCAACGTCCGCGCCATCGTCCCCCACGGCGTCGATACGGACCGCTTCCACCCGGCGGAAGACCGCGCCGCCGCCTGGGCAGCCACCGGCTATCCCGGCACGCGCGGCATCGCGACAGTGGGCCGGGTCCGGCCCGAAAAGGGCACGGATGTCTTCGTCGAGACGATGCTGACGCTCCTGCCCGAGATGCCCGAAGTAACCGCGCTGATCCTCGGCCGCGCGGCGCGGGAACATGCGGGGTTCGAAGCCGAGCTCAAAACCCGCATCGCCGCCGCAGGCCTCACCGACCGCATCCTCTTTCCCGGTGAGATTGGCCCGGATGCCATGCCCGGCCTGATCCGGTCGCTGTCCTTGCTGGTAAACCTGCCCCGCTACGAGGGCTATGGGATGGCGCCCCTGGAGGCGATGGCCTCCGCCGTGCCGTTTGTGGCCAGCGATACCGGGCATTTCCAGGTGTTTTCCGCCCAGGGCACCGCGGGCAAGGTCGTGCCGCTGGAGGATGCCGTCACCGCCGCCGAAGCCTGCCGCCGCCTTCTGGGCGATGACGCAGGCCACGCGGCGGCAGCCGCCCGTGCGCGCGATCTGGCCCTCGCCGAATACGGCACCGCCCGCGAGGCGGCGGATGTGAATGCGGTCTATGAGGCGCTTTGGGCAGGAACATAGTGCGAGCGCAGTCCCGGGCTTGACCCGGGACCTCGTTCCTCGACGCAAAGGCCCCAGATCAAGTCCGGGGCTGCGATGGATGCCTAAAGACCGTCTCGCCCGGCGGTCACCGCCGGGCAGCGCCTGCCTGCCCCCCGGCAGGCGCTTTCAGCCTTTCAATTCTTGCACCGGCTCAAACTCATGGCTCGACGTGCTGCTGGCACTGTTTCGATAAAGCGCCCACCCAGGCAGGCGCTGCCCTCACCGCGCTGGCCTTCACGCCGCCGGCAATCGCGCCTCGACAATCTCGGCGAACCAGGAACTCCCCATCGGGATCACCTCATCCACGAAATCATACTCCGGATGATGCAAAGGCGCCGTGTCGCCCACGCCCAGATGAATATACGCCCCCGGCCGCTCATTCAGCAGATACGAGAAATCCTCACCCCACAGGTAAATCGGCGCCTCGGCGCAATCGCCGGTGACCTTCCGCGCCGCCTCGATCGCATATTCTGTCGAGGCCTCGTGGTTAACCACCGCCGGATAGCCCCGCTGGAAATCCACCACGGCTGACCCGCCAAAAGTCGCCGCGATGCCTTGAACGATCTCGGTCAGCCGCCGCTCCGTCCGGTCCCGCACCGCCTCATCAAACGTCCGCACCGTCCCGCGCAGCTTAACGCGTTCGGCGATCACGTTATGCGCCTTGGTCGAGGTCTCGAACGACGTTACCGACACCGCGATCTGCTGCACCGGGTCGGTCTCGCGCGACACGATGGTTTGCAGCGCGATCACCGCGTGGCTTGCCATCACAGTCGCATCCACCGTCTGGTGCGGCTGGGCGGCATGGCCCGCGCGCCCGATGATCTCGATCTCGAACTGATCGGCAGCGGCATAGAACGCACCAGGCCGGATCGCGAAGGTGCCCACCGCGCGCCCCGGCACGTTGTGCATCCCGTAAACCTCATCCACGCCGAAACGATCCAGGACGCCTTCCTTCACCATCACATCGGCCCCGCCCCCGCCTTCCTCGGCGGGCTGGAACAACAGCACCACCGACCCATCAAAATTCCGCGTCTCGGCCAGATACTGCGCGGCGCCCAAGAGCATCGTGGTATGCCCATCATGCCCACAGGCATGCATCTTGCCCGGCACGGTGGAGGCATGATCGGCCCCCGTCGCCTCCTCCATCGGCAAGGCGTCCATATCCGCGCGCAGGCCCACCGTGCGGCCCCGGCTGTCACTCTTGCCCTTGATGACGGCGACCACGCCGTTCTCGGCCACGCCGGTCACCACCTCGTCACAGCCCATCGCCCGCAAACGCTCCGCCACGACACCCGCGGTGCGTTCGGTGTCGAACAGAAGCTCAGGATGGCGGTGCAGGTCGCGGCGAAATTCGGTGAGGTCGGGCAGAAGCTCGGCAAAGCGGTTCTTGATGGGCATGGGGTCCTCCTGTCGCGCAGGTGAAAGGATGGCGCGGGGATATATGGCGTCAAGCCCCGGGGCGGCCTGCGCCTCCGGCGGGGATTTCGAGCAAATCGGGTTTGCAAGTAAATCACTCCGGTTTTGGCGTTCGAGCCGCAGGCGAGAGGCAGCGAAAACCGCTTCCACAAAGACCCGAATTGCTCAAGGGACCAAAGACGGTCAATCGCAGAGCGTTTCGATCACGCGGGTGACAAAGCGCTGGCCGGCCTCGAACTGGGCCACGGTGATGTATTCATCCGCCTGATGTGCCTGGGCGATGTCGCCGGGGCCGCAAATGACCGAGGAATATCCGCGCTCCTGGAACTGGCCCGCTTCGGTGCCGTAGCTCACCACATGGCGCGCGTTGTCACCAGTGATGCGGCGGACGAGTTCCTCGGCGCGGCCCTCGGCCTCGGGCTGCAATCCCGGCACGTCAAACATCGGCTCCAGCGTGATACCTGCCTCGGGGTGGACGGCGCGCATCCCCGCCTCGATCCGTGCGACCTCGGCCTTCAGCGCGGCGTCCCACTCCACCATCGGCTCATCGGGCACGGCGCGCACTTCGATCTGCAGGCGGCAGTCGCGGGCGGTGATGTTATGCGCGGTGCCGCCCTGAATGTCGCCCACATGCACAGTCGTCCAGGGCGGATCGAACATCGCGGCGATTTCCGACGGTTCTTTCCCCCGGTTCGCGTCATTCATCCGGTTGGCCCAGTCAATCAGACGCCCGGCCTCCATGATCGCGCTGACACCCCGGTCCAGCAGTGAGGAATGCACCTCGTACCCTCGGAAATTGGCCCAATAGCCGAACGTGCCCTTATGGCCCGTCACCGCCTGCAGCATCGACGGCTCGCCAATGATCGCGGCACTCGCGGGCGGCAAGTGCCCCCGCATATCATCGATCATCGGCGGCGCACCGGTGCAACCCGTCTCCTCGTCATAAGACAGCGCGATCTGCAGGGGCCGTTTCAAATCCGCGGCCAGCGCCTGGGGCACCGCCGCCAGCGCAATCGCATCGAATCCCTTCATATCCGCCGTGCCCCGGCCATAGAGCCGCCCGTCTTTCTCGGTCACAGTGAACGGATCGGTGGACCAGTCCTGCCCCTCCACCGGCACGACGTCGGTATGGCCAGACAGGACGATACCCCCCGCCACCTCTGGCCCGACATTGGCGTAAAGCGCGGCCTTGGTGCGATCGGAATTCCAGACCCGGCGCGGGGTCACACCATGGCCCCGCAGATAGTCCTCGGCGAAGTCGATCAGGTCGAGGTTGCTGGCGCTGCTGACGGTGGGGAACCCCACCAACCGGTCGAGCATGTCGCGTGCAGAATAGGCAGGACCGCTCACTCTTTCAGCACCAAGTGACCGGGGGCGACCTCATCATAGACCGATGGCTTGGGGTCGTAATCCACGGGAAAGATCGGCGACGGAATCGGCTTGAAGTTCAGATCCTTCTCCGACTTGCGCTTGCGCGGGTCGGCGATGGGCACGGCCTTCATCAGCGACTGCGTATACTCATGGCGCGGATCCTCGAAGATCTGCTGGCGCGAGCCAAGCTCAACGATCCGGCCCAGATACATCACGCCGACATTGTGGCTGACCCGTTCGACCACGGCCATATCGTGGCTGATGAACAGGATCGATATCCCAAGTTCAGCCTGCAACGCCATGATAAGGTTGAGAACTTGCGCCTGAACACTCACATCCAGCGCACTCACCGCCTCATCCGCTATGATCAGCTTGGGGTTCAAAGCGAGCGCCCGCGCAATCGCGATCCGCTGGCGCTGACCGCCCGACAACTCATGCGGATAGCGGCGCATGAAGCTGCGCGGCAGTTCCACCCGGTCGAAGAGTTGCGCCACGCGATCGGTCAGCTCACTGCCACTGGACAGCCCATAATTTCGAATAGGTTCAGAGACTTGATCGACAAGCTGCATCTGTGGGTTTAACGAGGCAAACGGGTCCTGAAACACCATCTGCATGTCCCGGCGCGCTTTGCGCAACTCGTCCTGGCCAAAGGTCATCACATCCTTGTCGCCCAGCAAGATCTCGCCCGAGGTCGGCTCCACCAGCCGCAGGATTGACCGCCCGGCCGAGGATTTGCCACAGCCCGACTCGCCCACCAGGCTCAGCGTCTCACCCACCTTGATCTTGAACGACACGTCTTCCACCGCATGCACATTGGCGACCGTGCGCCGGAAGAACCCGCCCTTGACCGGAAACCGCGTGATCAGGTTCTTAACGTCCAGCAGCACCTCATCCTTGCGGACATCCACCGGGCCGTCGACCTTGGTCTCCTGACCCAGCAGTTTCATTGGCTCAGGCGCTGGTTTACCCGTCATCTCCCCCAGCTTGGGCACTGCCGCCAACAGCGATTTTGTGTAAGGATGCTGGGGGTTTTCAAAAATTTTCTCAACCGGCCCTTCTTCAACCTTCTTGCCCCGAAACATCACCACCACGCGGTCGGCCATCTGCGCCACCACCGCCATGTCGTGGGTGATGAACATCACCGCCGTCCCCGTTTCGCGCTTAAGCCGGTCCATAAGGGCGAGGATCTCCGCCTGGATCGTCACGTCGAGCGCGGTGGTCGGCTCATCGGCGATCAACAGACGCGGCTCACAGGCCAGGGCAATCGCGATGACGATCCGCTGGCGCATGCCGCCCGACAGCTCATGCGGGTATTGCTTCATCCGCCGCTCAGGCTCGGGGATGCGCACCTGGCGGAGCAGTTCCAGTGCACGCGCCTCGGCATCGGCCTTAGTCAGCCCCTTATGAACCCGCAAGCCTTCGGTCATTTGCCGGCCCACAGTGAACACCGGGTTCAGCGCCGTCATCGGCTCTTGAAAGATCATGCCGATCTCATTGCCGCGGATCGTCCGCATCAGATCATCACCGGCCCCCGCAACATCCAGTTGCCCGTCCGACCCCTTGCGATCAAACAGCAATTTGCCGCCCGCGATGGTCCCGCCGCCGAACTCCACCAGCCGCATCAGCGACAGTGAGGACACCGATTTGCCCGACCCGGACTCGCCCACCACACAGACGGTTTCGCCAGGCCCGATATCGAAACTCACATCCTCGACGCCCACCACGGTGCCGTCCTTGGTCTCGAACTCCACCCGCAGGTTCTGGATCGAGGCGATGGGGTGATCGAGCATGGGCCCTCCGGGTGTTGGGGTCGCGACCCGCAAACGCTAGGGGCAAGGGGGCGCTGGTGTCAAACGCTCAAGCCCGCTGGGGGATCGGCACGGGGTGACGCTTCTGGGTGTTAGCTGCCCGCCCCTACAGCAGGCCCGCCTCCCGCACCGCCCGCACATTCGCGCGGCTTACCGGGATCTCATCCCCGCTGGTCAGCGTCAGGATCGCCCGCTCCCCACTGCGCCGGGCCGCAGCCACCGCATCCCGCGCCACCCAGTGGGAGCGATGCACCTGCAGCCCCGCCACGGGTGCCGCCTCGGCAATTGCATCGGCCAGACGCATCAAAACCATCTCTTCCCCACGGTCAGTACGCACGCGGACATAGTGATCCTCGCCCGACAGCGACAACAGCGTCCCCCGCTGCGCGACCGGCAAACGTTGCAGAATGGCGGGCGCGGCAACGCGGGCCTCCTCCGCGGTGTCGCCATAAAGCTCAAAGGCCACCGCGATCACCAACGTCACGGCACAGACCGTGGCGACAAATTCCACAACTGCGGGAGGCCCCTCGGGCACGATCCCAAAGACGATCCAGTTGATGACCAGGACCACGGGCGCGACCATGACCCCAATCGCAATCCCCTGCGCCACGACCCGCGCCCAAGGGGGCACGCGCGGGCCATCCAGTAGACGGCCCAGCACTGCCACGGTGAACGACCCCACCGCGTAGGACACAAAGACAATCGCCATCCAATAGACGATCCGCGGCGCGGCCAGCATCACCTCACCCGTGCGATACGGGCCGACCACGCCCAGGATCACCCCGATCCCCGCCAACACGACCAGCACCCGGCGATTGCCAAACTGCGCCCGTAATTCGCGCAGCGCGAAAGACGATTGCCTGTTGTCCACGAAATTCATCCCGCTGTTAACGTAGGCCGCGTTGCGCGCCCGCCCGCAAACCTGCCATCGGCCCCATCACACCGCAACAGTCGGCAAGGCCAAAGGGCACCTCGATGGACGTCACTGCGATCACCCAAAGCACTCCCCTTGTTCATGTTCACCTCCTTTGCGCCCTCTGCGCCGTTCTGATCGGTCCGGTCGCGCTCTGGCGGCAACGGCGCGACCGTCTGCACAAGATCTGCGGCTACGCGTTTGTGGCGGCCATGGCCGGCCTCGCCCTCAGCGGTTTTGCCATCCCCAGCGCTGTTTTCGCCGCGATCGGCCCGTTTGGCCCGATCCATGTGCTGTGCATCGTCACGCTGTTTGGCCTGTGGCAAGGCGTCACGGCCGCCCGCCGCGGCCAGATCACCCGGCACCGCGCCCATATGCGCGGGCTTTATTTCGGCGCATTGCTGATCACCGGCCTCTTTACCGTCATGCCGGGCCGGGCCCTCAATCGGGCTCTGTTTCCGGAAACACCAGAGTTTGGCTGGATCTTCGTAACCCTCGGAACTCTCGCACTGATTTGGGCCTTGCTTGCGCCGCGCCGCAACCATCCGCCGACCCGCGTCGATTAGGGCCGCACGCCCTGCCCGCAGCCATCAACTGCCGCTTTCCTCATCACATGACCGGATTTGCGACATCTGATGCAGTGGCAAAGCTTGCATTTTGACCGGTTCTTGGTCGACACTCACCTCCAAGCCCGCCTCAGGGGACGCGGGTGATGCAAAAACAATGATGAGCTGGACGCGGTGCGAACCACCCAACCTGCCCAAGACACAAAAACTCAAGCGCTGCACACCACCGTGCAGACGCGCGAGGCACGAGCCTGTCCAACAACGGAGACATCTATGCGTATGAAATCAGCCCTTTTGGGCGCGGCCGCCGCAGTAGCGCTGGCCCCCGCCGCCTTTGCCGAGCGTGGCTCGGATGGCGAGGTCAAGATCATCTATTGGCAAGCGCCATCGATCCTGAACCCCTACCTCTCAGGGGGCACCAAGGACATCGAATCCGCGTCGATGATGCTGGAACCGCTTGCCCGCTATGACCAGGACGGCAACCTTGTGCCGTGGCTCGTGACCGAAGTGCCCACCGTGGGCAATGGCGGCGTGAGCGAAGACCTGACCTCGATCACCTGGAACATCACACCCGGACTTCTGTGGTCGGACGGCACGCCGTTCACCTCCGCCGACGTGGCGTTCACATACGAATACTGCACGCACCCCGAAGGCGGCTGCGCCCAGCTCACCAAATTCGAAGGCGTGGCCAGCGTCGAGACACCCGATGACCTGACCGTCGTGGTGAACTTCGAAGGCCCGACGCCGAACCCCTATGGCCCGTTTGTCGGCGGCGAAAGCCCGATCCTGCAGGCCGCACAGTTCGCCGAGTGCCTGGGCGCCGCGGCGCCGGAATGCACAGACGCCAACTTCAACCCCATCGGCACCGGCCCCTTCACCGTCACCGAGTTCAAGCCGAACGACGTGATCACCATGGCCGCCAATGAAAACTACCGCGATCCGGCGAAACCCGCCTTCGCCAGCGTCACTTTCAAAGGTGGCGGCGACGCAACCGCCGCAGGCCGCGCCGTGATGGAAACGGGCGAGTTCGACTATGCCTGGAACCTGCAGCTCGCCCCCGACGTGATCGCCGGCATGGAAGCGGCTGGCAACGGCACGCCCGTGGCAGGCTTCGGCCCGCTGGTGGAACGCATCATGATCAACCAGACAAACCCCGATCCGGCCCTTGGGCCAGATGAGCGGGCGGTCGTCAAACCCCACCCGATCTTCCAGGACATCCGCGTCGTACAGGCCATGAGCCTCGCCATCGACCGTCCGCTTCTGGTTGAAGTGGGCTATGGCCAGGCAGGCCGCGTGACCTGCAACTGGGTGCCCGCACCGGCGATCTACAACTCCGATGCGCTCTCGTGTGACACCCAAGACCTCGAAGGGGCCAAGGCGCTGCTGGAAGAGGCTGGCTGGGTCGACAGTGACGGCGATGGCATCCGGGAAAAGGACGGCGTCAAGTTCTCGATCCTCTACCAGACCTCGACCAACGCCGTGCGTCAGGACTTCCAGGCCCTGATCAAGCAGTGGTGGGAAGAAATCGGGATCGAGACCGAGCTGCGCAACGTAGACGCGTCGGTCTTTTTTGGTGGTGACCCGGGCAGCCCGGACACATTCCAGAAGTTCTATGCCGACGTGCAGATGTACGCCAACACCTTCAACGGCACCGATCCGCAGGCATACCTCGGCAACATGCTGTGTTCCAAGATCCCCTCGCCTGCCTCGCAGTGGCAAGGTGAGAACATCTCGCGCTGGTGCTCGGACGAATATGAGGCGCTCTACACCGAGCTGACCCAGACCGCCGATATCGACGAACGTTCGCGCATCGGGCGGGAGCTGAACGATATGGCCGTGCAAGGCGGCGCGATGATCCCGCTGGTCCACCGCGGCCGGATCTCGGCCCATGCCAACAGCCTGGGCGGTGTTGTCCTGAACGTTTGGGACAGTGAGCTCTGGAACGTCGCGGACTGGTTCCGCATCGACGGCTAAGGCCACAAGTCAAACCGCAGCCCCGGCCAACGCGCCGGGGCCTCCTTGCCCCTGTGGCGACGAGGCCCCGGATCGGGTCTGGGGCTGCGGTGCATCCTGACTGCGGGGGTCGCGCTAGATGCTGCAATACACCACACGACGTTTGATTCTGAGCGTTCCGACGCTTCTCTTTATTTCGTTAGTCATTTTCCTGTTGCTCGAACTCGCCCCCGGCGACCCGATGGCCCAGGTGCCGCTGACCGTCCCCGATGAGGTCAAACAACGCATGCGCGAAGCGCTGGGTCTGGGCGAGCCGATGCCCATCCGCTTCGGCAAATGGCTCTGGCAGTTCTTTGTGGTCGAGCCTCTGTACCTGATCGATCTGGGCTTCGGCACCTCCTTCGCCGAGGGCCAGCAGCGCGTCATCTCGTGGCAGACCCGCAGCCCCGTAATGGACATCGTCGCCCAGCGTATGCCCCAGACACTCTGGGTCGTCGGCACCGCCTATATCGTCGCCGTCCTCATCGCCCTGCCCATCGGCATCTATTCCGCCTATCGCCAGTATTCCTGGTTCGATCAGGCCGGGACCTTCGTCACCATGGTCGGCTTCTCGATCCCGCCCTTCTTCTCTGGCGTCCTCGTGATCGTGATCTTCTCGGTCCAGCTCGGTTGGTTCCCGTCGATCTACGACACTACGCACCGCGTCACCGATTGGGACAGCTTCGTGGTGCAGCTTCAGCAGATGATCATGCCGGTGATGGTGCTGGCGCTGCAGATCACCTCGCAGCTGTCCCGCTTCATGCGCGCCTCGATGCTCGACAACCTCAACCAGGATTACGTTCGCACCGCCCGCGCCAAAGGCCTGTCGGAAAAGGTCGTCGTCCTCGTCCACGTCCTGCGCAACTCGATGATCCCGGTCGTAACGGTCATCGCCCTTGGCATCCCGTCGATCTTTGGCGGTGCCATCATCACTGAACAGGTGTTCAAGGTGAACGGCATCGGCCAGCTTCTGATCACCGCGATCCAGGCCAATGACCTGCCGATGGTGCAGACGCTGACCTTCGTCTTCGCGATCCTGATCGTTCTGTTTAACCTGATCGCCGATATCCTCTACGGCATCCTGGACCCGAGGATCCGCTATGACTGATCAGCAGATCGAGACCGTCGTCGAAGACACCCCCGGCGTCCGCGAAGCCTCCGGAGCAGATCAGGAACCGCGCAGCCAATGGCTCGATGTCTGGGATCAGTTCAAACACCATTCCGGCGCGTTCTGGGGCATGGTGGTGTTCTTCTCCATCGTGTTCCTCGTCCTCATCGGGCCCTTCATCTACTGGCACGACCCGACCTTCGTGCCCACGGGCCGCGCGTTCCTGGAACTGCGCGACATGCGCCCGATCTATACCCTGCTCTGGGACAGCGGTGCGAAGGTCAGCTGGTCCCACCCCTTGGGAACCGACAACCTGGGCCGCGATACGATGGCGCGGCTCTTGTCCGGCGGGCGCGTGTCCATCGCCGTGGGCATCGCCGCCATGATCGTCTCGATCGTCATCGGCACGCTGGTGGGCGTGGTCGCGGGCTATATCCGCTGGCTCGACGGCCCGCTGATGCGCCTGACCGACCTGTTCCTCGCCCTGCCGCTTCTGCCGCTCCTCCTGGTGGCTGTGCTTCTCTTCCGCGATCCCCTGTCATCGGCTCTGGGGCCAGAAGGCGGGACCTTCATTCTGATCGTAACTTTGGTGGGTATTACGTCCTGGATGCAAACCGCGCGGATCGTGCGGGGCGATGTGCTGGCCCTGAAGGAACGCGAGTTTGTCCTTGCCGCCCGCTCCATCGGCACCTCGGATTATCACATGATCACCCGGCACATCCTGCCTAACGTCCTGTCGCCCATCATGGTCTCGGCCACCCTGGGTATCGCCACCGCGATCATCACCGAATCCGCCCTGTCCTTCCTCGGCTTCGGCTTCCCGCCCGATTTCCCGACTTGGGGTAAGCTCCTGTTCGACAGCGTCGACCGGATGGTGCAGTATCCCGAGCGCGTGATCTGGCCCGGTATCCTGATCTCTTTAACTGTGCTCAGCGTGAATTATATAGGGGATGGATTGCGCGACGCGCTTGACCCGAGGATACGCGGCAGATGAGGCTTACCGTCCATCCCCTGACCCCAGACAGATGGACGGATTTGGAAACCCTCTTTGGGGAAGCCAGCGCCACCCGTAATTGCTGGTGCATGTGGTGGCGCGTGGCGGGCAACGCTTGGAAAGACACCACCAAAGCCAGCCGAAAGCAGGCGTTCCGCGGTGCGGCGGACGACACCCCACCGGGCCTTTTGGGCTATGATGGTGACACACCGGTCGCCTGGGTCCATGTCACGCCCCGCGCCGACGTGCCCCGCTTCAACAACGGGCGCATGTCGAAACCCAACGATGACTACGAATTTGAACACACCTGGGCGATAAGCTGTTTCTACACCAAGCGCAGCCACCGCAAGCAGGGGATCATGGCCGCGATGGCGCGGGCCGCCTGTTACCACGCCCAGCGCAATGGCGCCTTCTGGGTCGAAGCGGCCCCAATCCGCCCCAAGCCGGACCTCCAGCGCAGCGATGGCTATTTCGGTATCGTCCCGGCACTGGAACGCGCGGGGTTCGACACGGTGGAGGAACGCGGGCCCAACCGCATCTTGATGCGCTGGATCGCGGTCAATGGCTAGTTCGGGCGGTCTTCCACCGATTTCCGGATCCGCTGCACCATCCACCACACCCCGATGATCACCAGCGGCGTCACCACCGCCGTCAGTACCAGGGACGAGACATTGAACCCCTCGCCCACCGGCCCCAGCAGATAGATCGCCAGGTTCACCGCGTAATAGCTGATCGCCACAACGCTGAGGCCCTCGACGGTCCGCTGGAGCCGCAGCTGCAGATCGGCCCGCCTGTCCATGCTTTCCAGAAGCGCCTGGTTCTGGGCCGAGCGTTCCACATCCACCCGCGTTCGTAGCAAATTGCCCGCCCGCATCGCGCGTTCCGCCATGGCCCCCAGCCGCCCTTCGGCAGCCTTGACCGTGCGCATCGCAGGGTCGAACCGGCGCGTCATGAACTCGCCAAAGGTCTGCCGCCCGCCAAACCGGTGTTCCCGCAAGACCTGAATGCGCTGATGCACCAGCGCCTCATAGGCCCCCGTCGCCCCGAACCGGAACGAGTTCTGCGCCAACATATTCTCCAACTCAGACGAGATCGCCAGCAGCCCCTTGAGCGTGTCGTCGGCGCTGTCGCCCCCGCCAGACATTTGGCCCATCAGCCGGGTCAGCTCGCCATCAATCTCGCCCATCCGAGCACCCAGATCGCGCACGCGCGCCAGGCCCAGCATCGACATCGACTTATAGGTCTCGATCTCGCACAAACGCTGGACGATCCGGCCCACACGGCGCGATCCCGCATCGGGGCGGGCAAAGACGGCAAAGCGCATATGCCCCGCCGGATCGATCCGAAAATCGCCCGCGATGATGGCGTTATTGTCGATCACATGGCTGACGGCCAGGCTTTCGGGCACGAACCACTCGGCCAGCTTTTCGTCGATCCCGTTCTCGCCCGTTTGCATCTCAACCCGGATCAGCGCCGAGGTGATCCGCGTCCCCGGCGCCTCGGCCAGCCAGTCTTCAGGGAAGACCTCAAACGTTGCCGCATCGAACGGCTTTTCGGCCACGCCTGTGTCAAAGATCGTATAGGTCACAAACTCCGTATGGCTTTCCCACTTAAGCCGGTACTTGCCGATCTCGCCATACCAATGCGTGGCCCCCGGTTGCGGATGGCTGGCCCCGAACCGATCGAGCAACGCGATCAGGTGCGCCCGATCCGCATCCCGGTCCCGCGACGCGGCATCCTTGGGCTGTTTGATGGCCAGATAGGCCGCGCGGCACGGTGCCTCGAGCGGCGGAAACGGCCGGGCATGCAGCTCGTTCGCCATCTTGTAGCGTAGCGGGTGATCTTCGATAGGGCTCATCAGCCGGCCTCAGCAGTTTCGCGGGAAATTAGCCGATATCACCCCCCTGTAAACAGAAAAATACAATTATTATGACAACTTAGATGTACACAGCGGTGTACCGGCGCGGGTTTTGCGCACGGCCCAGTGGCGTGCAGCGCTTGCCATTGCCAGACCCGCGGCCCCAAGGTGCGGCAGACCACTCCGGCCACCCGCACAAAGGAAACGCACGATGGACGACGCCAAATTCTTTCATGTCGGCGAACGCAACGACGACCTGCCCGCCCCATCCCAATTCACGCCCAAACCCTTCAAAAAAGCTGCCCCGCCCGAACCGCTGGAGTTCGAGGTGGTGTTGACCGCGGAAGCCACGGAAAAGCAGCGCAAGACCGGCGTCGTGCAGGTCAACATCCCGGGTTTTTCCTCGGTCCGGCTCTACTGCGATGAACAGACACCCATCGGCGACGACACCGCCCCACCGCCCCTGGCGTTCATGTGCGCAGGGATCGGCTTTTGCCTGATGACCCACCTGACCGACATCTACACCGCCCGCAACATCCGCATCAAATCGATGAAGCTGGAACAAAAGGTGGGCTTTAAGACGAACCTGTCGAACATGCGCCAGTTGGGGCACACGACCGATGGCACGACGGAACACATCGAAACCCACGTGCTGATCGACAGCGATGAGCCGGAAGAGAAGATCCGCGCGTTGATGGCCGAGGCCGAAGGCGCCTGCATGGCCCACTTCGCCCTCCGCAACCCGATCCCCTGGCGGTCGCGGCTGGTGCATAACGGCAAAGAGATTGCGGCGGGCAGCGGGTAAGGAGTGCTCAGGTCTCCAACAGGCGCTGCAACACATGCGTCTTGTGATCCTGACCGCCGAAGAAGACAGCCAACACTGTGACGACCTGTGCGGCGTCGTCCGCGCGAAAGTACAGAATGGCCCGATCTTTCGTCACCCACCTCAGGCCATCCATCACCTCGGGCCAAAGCGTGCCCTGGTGCGGCGCGGCACCCAGCGCGTCTATCGCATCCTCGATCTGTCCTAATCTCAGGGCCGCGCGCTCAAACGCCTCGGGCGGGGGATCGCCCAGATCGACATAGGCCTGGAAGAGGTGGTCTATTATGCGCTCAAGATCGTCGCGGACGGCGAGTGACCGCCTGACCTCATAGCCCATGCCGGGTGCGTTTGCGGGCGATCAAGTCTTCGGTGGCCGCGCGCGCGGAGGCGCTGTCTTCAACCGGCGCATTGGCGCGATCCTCAAAAAACGCCCGCAAGGCGGCCAATTCCGCCTCCTCACGCTCGGTCTGTGCGCGCAAAAGCTCCAGCCCCTGCTGCACCACCGCGCTGGCGCTGGCAAAGCGCCCCTCTTCGACAAGCGCGCGCACAAAAGCGTCCTGCTGTTCGGACATGGAGACGGAGGATTTCACAGACATGCTACTGAGTAGCATATTTGGATCGGGCGAGCAATGGATCGGTGGGGATGCCCCCTCTCCTCCGAGGGGAGAGGGGATACCGTCGTAAGCTGAGAGGTGGACCATCGTTCTGACGCGACAGGTCCCCTCTCCCCTCGGGGAGAGGGTTAGGGAGAGGGGGTTTACCCTTCGATCTTCGGCAGCAGGCTGTCCACCGACGCCTTCGCATCGCCATAGAACATCCGCGTGTTGTCCTTGTAGAAGAGCGGGTTTTCGATCCCCGAATACCCCGTGCCCTGTCCGCGCTTGGACACAAACACCTGCTTGGCCTTCCACACCTCCAGAACCGGCATCCCCGCGATGGGGCTGTTCGGATCGTCCTGTGCGGCGGGGTTCACGATGTCATTGGACCCGATCACGATCACCACATCGGTGTCCGGGAAATCGTCGTTGATCTCGTCCATCTCCAGCACGATGTCGTAAGGCACCTTCGCCTCGGCCAGAAGCACGTTCATATGCCCCGGCAGACGGCCCGCGACGGGGTGGATCGCAAAGCGCACCTCCTTGCCCTGCCCGCGCAGCTTCCGCGTCAGCTCGCTGACCGATTGCTGCGCCTGGGCCACCGCCATGCCGTAGCCCGGCACGATGACGATGCTGTCGGCCTCGTTGAGCGCGGTCGCCACGCCGTCGGCATCAATGGCGACCTGCTCGCCTTCCACGGCCATCTGTTCGCCACCGCCGCCGCCGAAGCCACCGAGGATCACGCTCACAAACGACCGGTTCATCGCCTTGCACATGATGTAGCTGAGGATCGCACCGGATGAGCCCACAAGCGCGCCCACCACGATCAACAGATCATTGCCGAGCGAGAAGCCAATCGCCGCCGCCGCCCAGCCCGAGTAGCTGTTCAGCATCGACACGACCACGGGCATGTCCGCCCCGCCGATCCCCATGATCAGGTGATAGCCGATGAAAAGCGCCAGAAGCGTCAGCAGAACCAGCGTCCAGCTGCCCGCACCGCTCAGATACATGATCAGCAAGATAACCGACGCCGCAGCCGCAGCCGCGTTCAGCTTGTGGCCGCCGGGAAGCTGTTTCGCCCCGGTATCCACCTTGAACGGCAAGAGGCTCGAATTGCCCGCAAGCTTGGCATAGGCGATGACCGAACCGGTGAATGTCACCGCACCGATCCAGATGCCCAGCGCCAGTTCGACCCGCAGGATGGTGATCTCCACGCCCGTCTTCTTCGCCACCAATTGCCCAAAGGCCGACAGCCCGTCGAACACCTCTTTCGGCAACCCGATGGCGACAAAGCGATCGTCGCCCGTCGCGCCCAGCGTGCCACCGTTCTCAACAAACAGCGCCGAGACCACATTGATCATGATATCGGCGTTGAAGCCCACGAACACCGCCGCAAGTCCCACTAGCGAGTGCATGATCGCCACCAGTTCGGGCATCTGCGTCATCTCGACCTTGGTGGCGAGCTGATAGCCCACCACCGCGCCAATCGCGATCAGCACAAGCGACAGGATCCAGAGCCCCTGGCCCGGTCCGATGAGCGTGGCCACGACCGCGATAAACATGCCCGCGATGCCGTACCAGACCGCGCGTTTCGCGCTTTCCTGCCCCGACAGGCCGCCGAGCGACAGGATGAACAGAACCGCCGCGACGACGTAAGCTGCTGTTGTAAATCCGAATTCCATTGTGCCCGCCCTCGCTTACGACTTTTGGAACATGGCGAGCATGCGCCGTGTCACGAGGAAACCCCCGAAGATATTGACCGCCGCCATCAGGATCCCGGCTGCGGCGAGTATGGTGATCAGCACCGAGGCCGAGCCCACCTGCATCAGCGCACCCAGGATGATGATCGACGAGATTGCGTTGGTGACGGCCATGAGCGGCGTATGCAGCGAATGGCTCACCCCCCAGATCACCTGGAAGCCCACGAAGACCGCCAGCACGAACACGATGAAGTGCTGCATGAAGCTCGCCGGTGCCACGAGGCCCACCGCCAGGATCAGCGCACCGCTCACACCCAGAAGGCCCACCTGCGTCATGGTCTGCTTGCGGAACGCCGCGGCCTCTGCCGCGCGTTTCTCCTCGGGCGTCAGCTCTTTCGGCGCTTCCTTCTTCGGTTGCGCCGCAATCGCCTGCACCTTGGGTGGCGGCGGCGGGAAAGTGATCTCGCCCTTAAATGTCGCTGTTGCCCCGCGGATCACGTCATCTTCCATATCATGGACGACCACCCCGTCTTTTTCGGGGGTCAGGTCGGTCATCATATGGCGGATGTTGGTGGAATAGAGCGTCGAGGATTGCGCGGCCATCCGGCTGGGGAAGTCGGTATAGCCTACGATGGTCACGCCATTGTCGCTAACGATCTTCTGATCCGGCACAGTCAATTCGCAGTTCCCACCGCGCTCAGCCGCCAGGTCCACGATGACCGAGCCGGACTTCATCGCCTCGACCATATCCTTCGTCCACAAAACCGGCGCATCGCGGCCTGGGATCAGGGCGGTGGTGATGACGATGTCCATGTCGGGCGCCAGCTCGCGGAATTTCTCCAGCTGCTTTTCCCGGAACTCTGGCGAGGACGGGGCCGCATAGCCCCCCGTCGCCGCGCCATCCTGCGCGGCTTCCTCGAACTCCAGGAACACGAACTCCGCGCCCATGGATTCGATCTGTTCCGACACCTCTGGCCGCACATCGAAAGCATAGGTGATCGCGCCGAGAGACGTCGCCGTCCCAATCGCGGCGAGCCCCGCAACCCCGGCCCCCACCACAAGCACCTTCGCAGGCGGCACCTTACCGGCGGCCGTCACCTGACCCGTAAAGAACCGGCCGAAGTTGTTTCCTGCTTCGATAACAGCGCGGTAGCCCGCGATGTTCGCCATGGAGCTCAGCGCATCCATCTTCTGCGCGCGGGAAATCCGCGGCACCATATCCATCGCGATGACGTTGGCACCCTTGGATTTGGCCAGCTCCATCAGCGCTTCGTTCTGACCGGGATAGAAGAACGAGATCAGCGTCTGGCCGTCGCGCAGCATCCCAGCCTCAGCCTCGCTGGGGGGGCGCACCTTGGCCACGATATCCGCCGCAGACCACAGGGCAGCAGCGCCATCCACCACCTCAACGCCCGCATCGCGATACGCCTGATCGGAAAAGCCCGCGGCCATCCCCGCCCCGGCCTCGATCACGCAGTCATAGCCAAGCTTTTGCAGCTGGCCCGCGCTGTCAGGCGTCATTGCGACACGCGCTTCACCCTCGAAGATTTCCTTCGGTGCACCGATCTTCACGTCTGACATCCCCCGGTCTTGTGGTTCCCTTGGCCTGGCGATGGGTCACTGCAGGCCGCGTTCTCATATCGGGCGCAAGATTGTTTCACAAGCCGGTCATGTGCCTCGCGCGCTCAGGTCACACCCAGCGGCGCACCTTGTTCTCGTACCGCGCAAATTCGTGGCGAAATTTGCGGCGCAGGCGGTCTTCCTCCGCCAGGATGAAGCGCCGCTCGATCCACCAGACAAAGATCGGGATCAAGGGCAGCGACAAAACCGCATCCCAACGCAGGATCAGCCCCGTCAGGATCAGCGCATCAGCCAGATAGATCGGGTTGCGCGAGCGGGCGAAGATGCCCGAGGTGACCAGCGCGCTGGCCTCCATATGGGGGATCACGGTGGTCTTGTGGCGGCGAAACTCCAACGCGGCCATGAGGATCAGCAGGACACCCCCACCCACAAGCAGGCCCCCGGCCAGATCCGCCCAGCCCGCGCCGAAGGTCAGGCCCAACGGGTAGTGGTTGGCCTGGACCCAGGCGGCAGCGCAGAACAGCGCAAGCCAGACGGGCGGGATGTCGATCATCTTCATGGGATGGGTGTAGGCGGGCGGGCCGCGCGGGGGAAGCGGGCAGCTTGCCACGTCTGTCGCCGCCCGCTACCCCCGCCCCATGACCGACTTCACTGCCACCCGCGCGTTTTTCCACCTGCCAGAGGGCGTGACCTATCTCGACGGCAATTCCCTCGGCCCCATGGCCCGCGGCGTGCCCGAGCGGATGCAGGCCATGCTGACCGAGGAATGGGCCGAGATGCTGATCACCGGCTGGAACCGCGCGGGCTGGATGGCAGCCCCCTCCCGGATCGGCGACCGGATCGCGCGGCTGATCGGGGCGGCGCCCGGAACGGTGGTGCTGGGCGACACGCCGTCGATCAAGGTCTACCAAGCGCTGGCGGCGGCTCTGGAGATGCGACCCAAACGCCGCGTGATCCTCAGCGATTCCGGGAACTTCCCCAGCGATCTTTATATAGCCGAAGGGCTGATCCGCACCCTGGGGCCCGACTACGAACTACGCGTGGTCGCCCCTGACGCCGTCGCAGAAGCACTGACCGAAGAGATCGCTGTTCTGATGCTGACCGAAGTCGACTACCGCACCGGCCGCCGCCACGACATGGCCGGGCTTACGCAAGCCGCCCATGCGGTGGACGCGCTGACGGTCTGGGACCTCGCCCATTCCGCCGGAGCCCTGCCCGTGGACCTGAGCGGGGTCGGCGCCGATTTCGCCGTCGGCTGCACCTACAAATATCTGAATTCCGGCCCCGGCGGCCCCGCCTTCATCTATGTCGCCCCCGATCACGCCCAGACCGCCCGCCCCACGCTGTCGGGTTGGCTCGGTCACGACGCCCCCTTCGCCTTCGAGCCATCCTACCGCCCCGCACCTGGCATCGAGCGCATGCGGGTGGGCACGCCCCCGGTGATGCAGGTGGCCGCCCTCGACGCCGCCCTCGACGTCTGGGACATCGCCGACATCCACGACGTCCGCGCCCGCTCCATCGCCCTCTCCGAACGCTTCATCGCAGGCGTCGAGGCCCGCTGCCCATCCCTCACCCTCGCCTCCCCCCGCGACCCTGCGCGCCGCGGCAGCCAGGTGGGGTTCCACTACCCCGAGGGCTACGCGGTCATGCAAGCCCTCATCGCCCGCGGCGTGATCGGAGATTTCCGCGCGCCCGACATTCTGCGCTTCGGGATCACGCCGCTCTACCTGGGCGAGGCGGAGACCGACCGGGCGGTGGAGGTGCTGGCAGAGGTGCTGGACGGGCGGTTGTGGGACCGGGAGGCGTATCGGGTGCGGGCACGGGTGACGTAGCCACCTGGTAGAACCGAAAGGCCGGTCACCTACGGTGTCATGTCACCAGAACGCGAAACGCTTATGCTTTCGCCAGTGTAGATAGAGTCTCGCGGCACTGTTCGGCCCGTCGCTGCGAGGTTTGTCTCCGATATGTCGTACCCATCAATTCTATCTGCAAGTTTGCTGTCAGAGTAGACATCAACGGCATAGCCCCACGTGCCATCTTCACTTTGCGAAAGTCCGAGGATAACTCCAAAGCAACCTTCAATCTCAGAAGTGTCGCCGTCCACAGTGCATATGCGGACCACATCGAAGAAACGAAAGAGCGGGAGTTTGCTAGAAACCATAGATCAAGTCTAGCAAACGCGGGCGCTGTTGGCAGGCCCCTTCTCAAGCCCAAGGGAGCAGACTGCGCTAAGAACTACAGGCACTGCTGTTACATCGAAGTCTGCACGAAGCGGAGAGGGCAGCCCTCGACCGCGGGTGGGGGCATAGCCCCCGCCGTCGTGCCGTAGGCACGCCTTTGGCGTGACGGGGGCGGTCGGGGGCTGCCCGGTGGTACCCACCGGGCGGGACGTTGAGCGAAGTCCCGCATCGTCTCACCGTACGCCCCAGTAGGGACGCGGAAACCATCATTCCCTAAAACCCCTCCCCGGTACCACGAGAGGGGCAAATGACCGCCCTGCGCATCAGACGAGGAACCGGTCCGGGGGCCAGCCAAAAGCCCCGACGCGACCGCCGGCTTTGCGGGGAAACCCCTCGCACGCGACCAGGACCAATGCCCTCGGCAAAAGGGGGCGGCGCCGTCCCATCCACGTCCCAGACAATCGCAAACGATGCGACCCCGAGAGACACGCCCCACGGCAGAGGCCACCGCCCCTGCCGCCAAATCCGCGCGCGCTCCCCGCGACGGAAATCGCGATGTCCCCCGTATCAACGCTCAGGGGCATCAAAAATGGGAGACGACCAATGCACCGTATCATCCTGACGACGCTCGCGATTTCGCTGGGCTGTGCCGTCGCACCGGCCACCGCCGCGACCGGTGACCGGCTGGACCGTATCGAAGACCGCATCGACCGGCGCGAATCCATCCGCGACGAACGCGTGGACCGGGGGCCCATCGATGTGATCGAAGACCGGCTCGACCGGCGGGAGTCGATCCGCGACCGCGCAGGCCTGGACGCACCGAGGCCCATTGACCGGCATGAGCGCCGCAAGATCTGGCGCTGGTGGCAGGCGGGGCACTAAGTCAGCTCGGGTAGCAACCGCTGCGGTTGCGCTATGCTCAAAGGGCAGCCCGCGACCGCGGGTGGGGGCAGAGCCCCCGCCCATTGGGGCGGTCGGGGGCTGCCCGACCTTTCGGTCGGGCGATACAGCAATCAGACGTCCAGCACTCTTGTGGACGACCGATGTAACCCTACCCCAACCACCGATCATAATCGCTGACCAACAAATGCGTCGGCGCCACATCTTCCTCGATCTCGGCAAACCGCCCGATGGGCTCGCGGAAGATGTTGTCGGTCACATCGTCATTCACCGTCGACACCTCCCCGATCAACACATCGCCCCCCTCGCCCCAGAACGCATGCCAATCCCCGGGCATCAGCGTCACACTCTCCCCCGGCGCGAATTTCAGCACCTCGCCGGGGCCAAACGCCCGCTCGATCCCGTCGCAGATCACCATGCCACCGCGATCCTCGGCAAAGTTCCCGTCATCGTCCGAGCCATAGAGCTCGATCGCCATCGTCGCCCCGCCACGATTGATGATATCCTCGGATTTGATCACATGGGTGTGCATCGGGCTGATCTGATCCTGGCGCGAGATCAACAGCTTTTCGGCATAAACCATCCCGCCCCCCCGCTGCAGATCGGCCAATGAGCCATTGCGCAAGGTAAACAAAAACAACCCCAGCCGATCAAAATCCCCCTGCCCGTAATCGGTGATATCCCAGCCCATCCGCGCCTCGACGATCCGCCGCGCATCGGTGCGGGCGCGAAATTCGTCCGGCGTCCAATAGGCAAAGGGCGGCAGGGTAAAGCCATGGTGGCGGATCAGATCATCGGCGGCGGCCATGATCTCGTTGATGGTGGAGCGTTTCATAGCAAGGCCCGGTTCGTTTCCGTCGCCCGGACCCTACCCCTGCCCTCACGCGCTCTTCAAGCACCCCGGCCGCGCACCACCGGCCCAGGCCCGCACCGCATCGCCAAACGCCTCGAACAGCCTGCGCGATACCGGATCAGCCGCGGCGTTGTATTCCGCATGCCACTGCACCCCCAGCATAAAGCCCGGCGCGCCGTCGACATAGATCGCCTCGGGCGTTGAGTCTTCGGCCCGGCCATCGATCACGATACGCTCGCCCGCCTCTTCGATCCCCTGCCCGTGCAGCGTGTTGGTGCGCACGACCTCCGCCCCCATCAGCCGCGCGAACACACCGCCCGGCGTGAAATGCACGTCATGGCGCAGTTCGAACTTTTCCTCGATCGTGCCATCGGGCGGCATCCGGTGGTTCATCCGCCCCGGCAGATCGCGAATCTCGGGATGCAGAGTCCCGCCCATGGCCACATTCATCTCCTGAAAGCCGCGGCACACCGCCAGGATCGGCTGGCCGCTCTCAACACAGGCCTTCACGAGGCCCAGCGCCACCGCATCACGCTTGCGATCGAAGGTGCCATGGGCCTCGGTCGGGGCATGGCCGTATTCCTCAGGATGCACATTGGGCCGACCGCCGGTCAGCAGGAACCCATCGCAAGCCGCCATCAGATCGTGCACATCCACCAGATCCGGACAGGTCGGCACGATCAGAGGCACCGCCCCCGCCACTTCGGACACCGCTTGCGAGCACATCGCCGATCCCCCATGGATCAGGTATTGATCATTGATCAGATGGGCATTGCCGACGATTCCAACGACGGGCCGGGACATGGGTCACCTCGCATGCGGTCTCTCACATATATGTGAGCGATACAGCCACCGCCCCCAAGTGAAAAGCGCACGGGCGCACAAGGGGGTGTGCAAAAGGTCTAAATTTCAGGCGTATACCCCGCGGCGATGATCCCGGCAGTCGCAGCTTCGGCATCGTTATCCGACGTATCGCCAGTCACCCCGACCGCCCCCAATATGGCTCCGCGCCCGTCGCGCACCAGAACACCGCCTGGTACGGGCACCACCTGCCCGCCATAAACGCCGTTGACCGCGTTCATGAAATACCCCTGCGCCTCGGCCCGCGCCATCTGCGCCGTCCCGGCCATGCCGAGCATAACCGAGCCATAAGCCTTGCCATGGGCAATCGCAAACCGCCCCGGCGCTGCGCCATCTTCCCGCTCAAACGCGCGCACGTGGCCGCCTGCATCCAGCACGATCACGCTCAGGGGCTTCAGCCCCATCTCGCGCCCCTTCGACAGCGTTTGCCGCACAATCCGCCGCGCGCGCGCCAAAGTGATCTCTCCCATTTGTGTCCTCCCTCGTCTCGTCTTTGGTCCGAAAATATCCCCGCCGGAGGCAAGAAATCGGGCGGGCGTCAGCCCGCCGCCTTCCGCTCCAGCCGCCGGGCATGCAGCACCGGCTCGGTATAGCCCGAGGGCTGCACCCGCCCCTCGAACACCAGATCGCAGGCCGCCCGATAGGCGATCCCGTCAAACCCGGGTGCCATCGGCTGGTACAGCGGATCGTCCGCATTCTGCCGATCCACCACCGCGGCCATCTTTTCCATCGCCGCCGTCACCTCCTCCCGGCTGACCACCCCATGGTGCAGCCAGTTCGCGATATGCTGGGCCGAGATCCGGCAGGTCGCGCGGTCTTCCATCAGACCCACGTCGTTCAGGTCAGGCACCTTGGAGCACCCCACCCCCTGATCGACCCAGCGCACGACATAGCCGAGGATCCCTTGGGCGTTGTTCTCCACCTCGCGGATGATCTGGGCCTTGGACCACTTGCGATAGGTCGCCTGCGGGATATCGAGGATCCCGTCCACATGCGCGCGCCGCCCGCCTGCCTTCAGCCCCGCTTGCACCGCGAAAACATCCACCTTGTGGTAGTGCAGCGCATGCAGCGTGGCGGCGGTGGGCGACGGGACCCAGGCGCAGTTCGCCCCCGCCTTGGGGTGTTCAATCTTCGTCTCGACCATCGCGGCCATCTTGTCCGGCATGGCCCACATGCCCTTGCCTATCTGCGCGCGGCCCGACAGCCCGCATTCCAGGCCCACATCGACATTCAGGTTCTCATAGGCCGAAATCCACGCCTTGCGCTTGATGAAGTCCTTCCGGCTGAAGGGCCCCGCCTCCATCGACGTATGGATCTCATCCCCGGTGCGATCGAGGAAGCCTGTATTGATAAACGCCACGCGATGTTTTGCGGCCCGGATGCATTCCTTGAGGTTCACCGACGTCCGCCGCTCCTCATCCATGATCCCCAGCTTCACGGTGTATTGCGGCAGGCCCAGCACCTCTTCCACGCGGGTGAAGATGGCATCGGCAAATGCCACTTCCTCGGGCCCATGCATCTTGGGCTTCACCACATAGACCGAGCCTTCAGTCGAGTTCCGGGGGCCATCGGTCTTCTTCAGATCGTGCATCGCGATGAGTGTCGTCACCATCGCGTCCATCAGCCCCTCGAAACATTCCCCCGACCCGTCCGTGATCGCGGGGTTCGTCATCAGGTGGCCCACATTGCGGATCAGCATCAGCGCCCGGCCCTTGACCGACACGGTGCCCTGCCCGTCGGGCGTGGTAAACTCTCGATCCGGGTTCAGCCGCCGGGTGACGGATTTGCCGCCCTTCTCGAACGTGTCTTCCAGATCGCCGAGCATCAGGCCTAGCCAGTTGCGATAGGCCACGACCTTGTCCTCGGCATCCACGCAAGCCACCGAGTCCTCGCAATCCATGATGGCCGACACCGCCGCCTCCAGCCGCACATCCGCCAGCCCCGCCTGATCCCGGGCGCCGATGGCGTGGGTTCGGTCGAAGATCAGCTCCACGTGCAGCCCGTTGTTCCGCAAGAGCACCGCCTCCGGCGCACGGGGATGTCCGCGGTAGCCTGCGAATTTTGACGGGTCCATCAGCGGCAAGTCATCGATCAGCAGCTTGCCCTCGCGCACGTGATAGCGCCGCGCATCCGCATGGCTCGTCCCATCGATCGGAAACGCCTCGTCAAGAAATACCCGCGCCCGCGCCACGACGCGTGCACCGCGCCCCTTGTTGTAGCCACCGGCGGGCGGCAGATCGCCCATCGCATCGGTGCCATAGAAGGCGTCGTAAAGGCTCCCCCACCGCGCATTGGCCGCGTTCAGCGCATAGCGCGCATTGGTGATCGGCACGACAAGCTGGGGGCCTGGTACGCTGGCGATCTCAGGATCGGTGTTCTGCGTCTCGATCTCGAAATCATCGCCTTCGGGCAGAAGGTACCCGATCTCGGTCAGGAACGCCTTGTAGGCCTCGTGATCATGGGGCTGGTTGCGGTGGCGCAGGTGCCAGTCGTCGATCTGGGTCTGCAAGGTCTCGCGTTTTTCCAGGAGCGCACGGTTCTCCGGCCCGAAATCGGCCATCAGCGCCGCCAGACCCGCCCAGAACGCGTCAGTCGACACGCCTGTCCCCGGCAGCGCCTCGTCTTCCACAAACGCCACAAGTTCGGGCGCAATTGTAAGGCCCGCGATCTGCGAGGGTAAGGTCATGTTCCGGTTCCCTTTGTCATTGGTATGCGGTGGCATACGCGCGACGTTTTAGGTTTGTCAGGGGGTGCAATCAAGGGTCGGCGCGGATGAACCGACCTGGTAGTGGGAACAGGGTTAACGCGCGGACCCTGCGACAAAAACACTTTGCCAATCACCTAACTTTTCCTTGCCAGCGCCCATGCGCTCCGCTTACTTAGCCACATGGCTAAGTATGATCCCACTCTCGACACCCTCTTCGCCGCGCTGTCGGACCCCACGCGCCGCGCCATGCTCAACCGCCTGATGCAGGGGCCCGCCACCGTCAGCGATCTGGCCCACCCCTTTGACATGGCCCTGCCCACGATCCTCCAGCACCTGGCCAAGCTGGAGGCGGGCAAGCTCATCACAACCCATAAAGAAGGCCGCACCCGCATCTGCACCGCCAACCCCGCCGCACTCGCCGAGGCTGCCGACTGGCTCGCCGATCAACGCGCAGCGTGGGACGCACGGCTGGATCGGCTGGAAGCATTTCTCGACCAACAGGACCCAAAGACATGACCAAACACGGCACTTTCACCCTGGAACGCAGCCTCGCCGCCGCCCCCGCCCGCGTCTGGGCGGCCTTCGCCGAAGCTGAGGCCCGCGCGATCTGGGGGATCCCTGATCCCGCGTTGAACATGACGTTCTCAGGGACCGATTTCCGCGTGGGCGGGCGTGATCTGTGCCTCTGTGGCCCGGGCCCCGCCGAGGGGGTGACGGTCGAGACGCTCTATCACGCGATCGACCCCGGCCACCGGATCGTGTCGACCGAGCTGATCGGGATGCCCGCAGATCCCGATGGTGCCTCGCTCGTCACCGTGATGATGGCGCCCGATGGCGACGGGACGGCGCTGACGGTCACGGTGCAATCGGTATCGCTGGGGGAGGACGACAGCATCGCCGAGATCGAGGGCGGCTGGACCGCCGCGCTGGGCAATCTGGAGCGCTACTTGGCGCGCTGAGCGCGGCAACGGTCCGAGCAATACTTCACCTCATCCCAGACCTTCGCCCATTTCTTGCGCCAGGTGAACGGCAGGCCGCAGGTGGCGCAGGTCTTGGTTGGGAGGTCGGATTTCTTGCGGGTTTTGGGCATGGCCACGTCAGTCGGAAGATGGGTGCAGTGCAACGTACCGAGTGGCCGCGTTGCCGTCGAGAGACACACAATTTCTGCTGACTGAACTGCTTCGAAAGGGCAGCCCCCGACCGCGGGTGGGGGCATAGCCCCCGCCCATGGGGGCGGTCGGGGGCTGCCCGGCGGTGCCCGCCGGGC
>JBCBGF010000009.1:0-128274 GCA_038526915.1 Pseudomonadota bacterium
ACGTCGAGAGCCTGACCGCCGAACTGGCCGACAAGGCCTGGGCGCTGATCGAAGAGGTCGAGGCGATGGGCGGCATGACCAAGGCCGTGGGCTCGGGCATGCCGAAACTCAGGATCGAGGAAACCGCGGCCCGGCGGCAGGCGATGATCGACCGGGGCGATGAAGTGATCGTCGGCGTCAACAAGTACCGCAAGGATCAGGAAGACCCCATCGACATTCTGGACATCGACAATGAGGCCGTGCGCGAAGCGCAGGTCGCGCGGATCGAGGCGACTCGGGCCAATCGTGACGCGGCGGCCTGCGAGGCGGCGCTGAGCGAACTGGAGCGGCGCGCGCGGGACGGAGACGGCAACCTTCTCGAAGCCGCCGTTGAGGCCGCGCGGGCGCGGGCCACGGTGGGCGAGATTTCCATGGCGATGGAGCAGGCCTTTGGCCGCCATCGGGCGGAGGTGAAGACTTTGGCAGGCGTGTATGGTGCGGCCTATGAGGGCGACGAAGGGTTCGCGGCGATTCAGAAGGATGTGGAGCGCTTTGCCGAAAACGAAGGCCGTCGGCCCCGCATGCTGGTCGTCAAAATGGGGCAGGACGGGCATGACCGGGGGGCCAAGGTGATCGCCACGGCCTTTGCCGATATCGGGTTTGACGTGGATGTGGGGCCCTTGTTCCAGACGCCCGAGGAAGCGGCGCAGGACGCTGTGGATAACGATGTGCATGTCGTGGGGATATCTAGCCAAGCTGCAGGCCATAAGACGCTCGCACCGAAGCTCATCGAGGCGCTGAAGGCGCAGGGCGCGGGCGATATCCTGGTGATCTGCGGGGGTGTGATCCCGCAGCAGGACTATGACTTCTTGAAGAAGGCCGGGGTTTCCGCGATCTTCGGGCCGGGGACGAATATCCCCGATGCGGCGCGCGAGATCCTGGGCCTGATCGGACAGGCGCGCGCGGCCTGACGGGAAGGAACACGCATGAAAATCGGGATTGTCGGGGCCGGGGGGATCGGCGGATACCTTGCGGCCAAATTGATCGACGCCGGGCAAGATGTGGCGATTCTCGCCCGCGGCGCGCAACTGGCCGCGATCAAAGAGGGCGGGCTGCGGCTGATTGATCCCGACGGGGATATAACGGTGCAAACGGTGATCTCGGATGACGCGAGCGTTCTGAGCGGCGCGGATGTCATCGTGATCGCCGTGAAGGCGCATCAGTTGCACGGCGCGATCGACCAGATCCGCGACCATGTGGGGCCGAAAACGCGGATGATCCCGTTCCAGAACGGCGTGGATGCGCCGGATATTCTGGCGGACGCCTTTGGGCCGGAACGCGCGCTGATCGGGACGGCGCGGATCTTTGCGAATATCACCAGCCCCGGTGTGATCACACGCTACGGAGACCCCAAGGGCTTTGTCTTCGGCACGTTGGAGGGTCGGCAATCGGAGGTCGCCGATATCCTCGCCGTCTTCCGTGCTGCCGGCATCGACGCGCCCGATCACCCTGATGTGCGTGTCGCCCTGTGGATAAAGTTTATTATTTTCAACGCGATGAGCAGCCTGACCGCGGCCACCGGCCTGCGCTTTGGCCCGCTGCGCAAACACCCCGAGGTGGTGGCGCTGGCCCGCAGGCTCATGCGCGAGACGCTGGAGGTGGGGCGCGCGAGCGGGGCACCTCTCGCCGAAGATGCCGCCGACGAACCCCTGCGCCTGTTCATGGAGGTTGTGCCGGATGAAGGCCGCACCTCCACCGCGCAGGACGTGGAGGAAGGCCGCGCGCTGGAGATCGACTATACTTGCGGCACCGTCGCCCGACGGGGCAGGGAGCTGGGGATCGACGTCACCGCGAGTGAGACGATCTATGCGCTCCTCAGCCCCCGGCGCGATGGAACACCTGTCTAACCGCCGCACCCTAACCCCTTGCAATCGAATGCAAGCCGCGTAGGCTCAACCGCTGATACGGGGGGCAACGGCATGGCGATCGCGGAGTTCCGCAGCCGGATGCTGGCGGGGGAGTACCTGGCCGGCACTTTTTTGAAGACACCAGCCTATGAGTTGATCGAGGTGCTGGCCCAGTCGGGCCTCGATTTCCTGTGCCTCGATGCCGAACACTCCGCCTTTGACCGCGCGCGGATGGACGCCTGTCTCGCAGTCGCGCGTGCGCTGGACTTCCCGGTACTGGTGCGGGTGGGATCGGCGAGCCAGGAGAACATCCTGCAGGCATTGGATAGCGGCGCTGTGGGGGTGGTTTGCCCCCATGTGGACACAGCCGAGAAGGCCGCAGACATCGCCCGCTGGTCCCGCTTTGGCCATGGCGGGCGGGGCTATGCCGGATCGACCCGCTGGGCGGGGTTTGCCACACGGAAGATGCCGGATCTGCTCGCCCAATCCCAGGCCGAGACGGTGGTGATCGCCCAGATCGAAGAGCCGGAAGGGGTGGATGCGGCTGAGGCGATTGCGGCAACCGATGGCGTCGATGGGCTGTTTCTGGGGCCAGCGGATCTGTCGGTTGGCTATGGCAAGTCTGACCAGACCTCGCCCGAGTTGATGGCGGCGTTTGACAGCGTCGGCAAAGCAGCGAAGGCCGCAGGCAAGGCGTATATGACCTTCGTTCCCGATGCGGCGGCGGCGGCGAAGCTGACCGAACACGGGCTGACGATGTTCTTTATCGCGTCCGAGCACACCTGGATGCGCAATGGTGCGGCGGCGGATGCGGACGGCATCCACGGTCTCGCGTCATGAGGCGGGTTGTTGTTCTCCACGGGGCCTACCTCAATGGCCGCGCGATGGCGCCGCTGACGCGCTGTCTTCAAGAGGCGATGCCGGGGGCGCAGGTCAGCGCGCCCGATCTGCTGGGCCATGGGCTTGAGAGTGCCGCCGATGACGTGCGCTTGCCCGCGCAGGCGCGGCAGCTGGAGCGCAGCTTTGGCGATGACGCGCCACTGTTGGTCGGCTTTGGCTTTGGCGCACGGGTAGCGCTGCAATGCCTGCGCGATTGGGATCGTGCGCCGGGGGGCCTTGCGCTGATCGGCGCGGGGATCGGCCCGGCCTGGGGGCCGTCGACCGTGGCGGGGTTGACCTTGCGCGGTGTCGTACCCGCACCCACGCCGGGGTTTCTGGAGCCCTTGATCGCGGGGTGGTTTGCCTCGCCATCTTCAGGCAACGTGCGCGGCCTTGCCCGGATCGCGTCGCAAATGACCCATGGCGCGTTTTGCCGGGTGCTGGCGGCCACGCGTACACCCGCGGGCCGGATCGCGCCCACGCGGCGGGTGCCGACGCTGGTGTTGCACGGGGGCGTGGATTGCAACCGCCGCCCAAGCGAGGCGCAGGCATTGGCCGAGATGCTGGAGGGGACGATCGAGGTGTTCCTGGAAGGCGGCCATGCCCTGCCGTTCGAGATGCCGGGCGCGGTGGCGGACCGCATCGCCGCATGGGCCGCGCGCGCGCCGGAGGCTGTGGCGGCGGAGTAGATCGGGCGCTGACGTGTTTGTCCCGCCCGGCGGGCACCGCCGGGCAGCCCCCGACCGCCCCCCAGGGCGGGGGCTTTGCCCCCACCCGCGGTCGGGGGCTGCCCTCAACTCTCTGAAAAAAAGTCCTTAATCTCGCCCAGAAACCGATCCCGTACCTGCGGCCGTTCCATCAGCAGCTCATGCTCGGCCCCGTCATAGACGGTCAGCGCCGCATTGGCCCAGCCCTTGGCCATCGCCTCAGCCGCCGCGTTATCGACGATCTTCTCCCGCGCTGCGATCCCGATCCGAACGGGCACATCCGGGCACCGCGCCGCCTGCAATCGCCGCGTCTCGCTCAGCGCCTCGGCCAGCCAGGTCAGGCTTGGCCCGCCCAGGCGGAACCCCGGCTGTTTCTTGACGTGGCGCACCATGTAGTCCCAATGGTCGCGGTCGGTCGTCAGCATGTTGTCGTCAAACCCGTTCTTCAACAGGTAGCTGCCGCCATCGGTGGTGGGCGCATAGCGATGCCCCGCGCCCAGAAGGCTGGCCATGCGCGGCACCACGCGCGATACGGCTTGCAACGCGGGCGCAATCAGGATGCCCCACATCGGCGCGCTGAAGGCGGCGGATTGAAACGGGTGGGTGCCCGTCAGCGTGCGCAGGCCGATGCAGCCCCCCATCGAATGGGCCAGCATGTGCCAGGGCTTCGGGAACCCATGCGCCTCGGCCATGGCAATCGCGGCGGCCACATCGCGCTGGTAATCCCGGAACCGGCGCACGTGGCCGGTGTTCACGTCGTCCAGCAGCCGGTCCGACAGCCCTTGCCCGCGCCAGTCGATCGCCAGAACCGACCAGCCATCGCCCGCCAGATCCCGCGCCACGCGACCGTACTTCTCAACATATTCGCTGCGCCCCGGAAAGACGAAAACCGTCCCGCGGGTGCCACCCGGCCACAGCCCGATGCGCAGGTTCACACCGTCATCGGCCCGTGCCCACAGCGCCGTACCGCCCTCGGGCCCTTCGGCCAGATCCGGAAAGAACGGCGCGTTTTTCATGGGTTAGCCCAGAACACCGCCGAGTTTCATGGCCGTGCCCATATCGCCATCCACCGACAGCTTGCCCGACATGAAGGCCGAGGTGGGGTTCAGATCGCCGTCGAGCAACGAGCGGAACGTATCGGTATCGGCGGTCAGCGTGACATCGGCCTCTTCATCGCCCGCGCGCACGCCATCGCCATCCAGCATGATCGCCCCTTCGCCCTCGATCACGAATTTGGCCGATCCATCAAAGCTGCCGCTCAGTTTCGCGCTCAGCGCGTCGACCGCGTGATTGATCACTTCACTCATTCTTGTCTCCCATTGCCAAAGCCGGGGGGTGCTTTTCCGGCGATCTACGCTAGTATCCTTGATGTTATGACGACGATGCGACAAAGACTCAAACGGGTCGTGGCGGCAACTGCGCTGGCGATCCTGGCCGCGGGCCCGGGGTTCGCGCAGGACCAGGACCTGACCGATCTATTCGATGCGCTGCGCAACGCCGATCCCGACGGGGCCCGCGCCATCGAGGGCCGTATCCTCAGCGCCTGGGCGCAAACCGGCTCCCCCTCGCTCGACCTTCTGATGCAGCGGGGGCGCGATGCGATGGAGGCGGATGAGTATACTGTCGCAATCGAACATCTGACCGCCCTGATCGACCACGCGCCAGAGCTGGCGCATCCCTATAGCATGCGCGCGAACGCCTATTTCCTGGAAGGGATGTATGGCCCGGCGATTGACGATCTGGGCCGCGCGCTGGCACGCAACCCGATGCATTTCGAGGCGATGACGGGGCTGGCGACGCTGATGGAACAACTCGGCTATCTGGAGGACGCCCTGAGCGTGAACCGTGAGATCGAGGCGATCCATCCCGAGCGGGAAGGGCTGGCGGAGGCGATCCGGCGGTTGGAAGCGCAGGTCGAGGGCGCGGCGCTCTAAAACTCCAGCAAAATCCCCGCAAACCGATTATCCCGCGGTTGGGGCCGGATCATCGCGCGGTCTTGCGCAGGGCGTGGCATCGGGCGGATCACCTGATAGGGGCGGGGCATAGGCGCTTTCGCCGCCGTCGCAGGAAGCTCCATCTTGGGCGCATCCCCGATGCTTTCGCTCGCCATTGCAAACGTCGCCACGCCGAGGCAGGTCGCAGTCACCGCACCCCAAAGAACAGTTGCTTTACTCATTACTCAAATCCCTGGTCACCACACGCCGGACGAGGCGGTCAAAACACCCCCGCCACATCCCGATGGATACTAACAAAACCCGTCGGTTTTTCGTCGTTCACCACAGGATTTGGCGGTTTTTCCACGATATTGTCTTGCCCGATAGGACAGTCGCCCTTGTGAGCAGGCGATCTATTCGGTTTAACCCCTTCAATTGCGGCAGACAGAGCCACATTTGATGACCATCGACGGCGGCCGGACCCTGGCGGTTCTGGGCCCGACCAACACAGGCAAGACCCATTACGCGATCGAGCGGATGCTGGCGCACCGGACCGGTGTGATCGGTCTGCCGCTGCGTCTTTTGGCGCGCGAGGTCTATGACCGGATCGTTGCGCTGCGCGGGCCCTCGGTGGTGGCTTTGGTCACCGGCGAGGAACGGATCGTGCCGCCGCGCACGACCTATTGGATCTGCACGGTGGAAGCGATGCCCGAGGGGCTGGGCTGTGATTTTCTGGCGGTGGATGAGATCCAGCTGTGCGCGGACCCTGAGCGGGGGCATGTCTTCACCGACCGGCTGCTGCACGCGCGGGGGCTGCATGAGACGATGTTTCTGGGCGCCGATACGATGCGCTCGGCCATCGCCGCGCAGGTGCCCGGGGTCGAGTTCCTGCGGCGCGAGCGGTTTTCGGATCTGGCCTATACCGGCGCCAAGAAGATCAGCCGGATGCCCGCGCGGTCGGCCATCGTCGGTTTCTCGGTCGAAAACGTCTATGCCATTGCGGAGCTTCTGCGCCGTCAAAAGGGCGGGGCGGCGGTCGTCATGGGCGCGCTCAGTCCTCGCACGCGCAACGCCCAGGTCGAAATGTATCAGAACGGCGATGTCGATTACATGGTTGCGACTGACGCCATCGGGATGGGGCTGAACCTCGATATCGACCACGTGGCCTTTTCCTCGCTCGTGAAGTTCGACGGGCGGCGGATGCGGCCCCTGCAACCCAATGAGTTGGCCCAGATCGCGGGCCGGGCGGGGCGCTATACCGCACCCGGGACCTTCGGGGTGACCGGTGAGGCACCTGCGTTGGATGACGGCGTGGCCACCGCGATCATGGAGCATCGCTTTACCCCGGTGAAGAAACTGCAATGGCGGAACTCGGATCTCAGCTTCGGTTCGGTCGATCACCTGATCCGGTCGCTGGAACAACACACGCAGGACGACTGGCTCAGCCGGGGGCGTGAGGCCGACGATCTGATGGCGCTAAAATCGCTCGCGCAATCGGGTGAGGTGATGGCGCGGGCGTCGTCTCCTCAATCGGTGAAGCTCCTCTGGGACGTCTGCCGCATCCCCGATTTCCGGGGGATCAGCCATGCCGAACATGCGGAGCTGTTGGAGACGATTTTCGGCTATCTGCACCAAAGCGGTCGGGTGCCCGATGACTGGCTCGCCCGCCAGATCAAGCGCATCGACCGCATCGATGGCGACATCGACACGCTGTCCAAGCGCCTCGCCTACATCCGCACCTGGACCTACGTCGCGCAGCGCAAGGGCTGGACCGATGACGAAACCCATTGGCGCGACGCCACGCGCGCTGTAGAAGACCGCCTGTCAGACGCGCTGCACGGTGCGCTGACGCAAAGATTTGTCGACCGGCGGACGAGCGTGCTTCTTCGCCGGTTGAAACAGAAGGAGAGCCTGGTGGCCGAGGTGAACGACAAGGGCGAGGTCAGCGTCGAGGGCCAGTATGTGGGCCGTCTCGACGGGTTCCGGTTCAGCCAGGACAGCTCAGCCACGCCCGATGAGGCAAAGACCCTGCGCCAGGCGAGCCTTGCGGCGCTCACGCCCCAGTTCCACCTGCGCGCCGACAGGTTCTACAACGCGCCCGATACTGAGATCGACTTTACCGAACAGGGCGGGCTGATGTGGGGCGAGCACGCGGTGGGCAAGCTCGTCGCCGGGGGCGAGGCGCTGAAACCGCAGGTCGAAGCTTTCGTCGATGACGAGGCCGGCCACGATGTGGCCCAAAAGGTGCAGCGGCGGCTCCAGCATTTCATCGACCGCAAGGTGGCGACGCTGTTCGAGCCGCTGATCGCGATGTCGAGGGACGAAGAGATGACGGGGCTGGCGCGCGGCTTTGCCTTCCGGCTGGTGGAGTCTCTCGGTGTGATCCCGCGTGCCGAAGTTGCTGCTGAGGTGAAGGATCTCGACCAGGACGCGCGCGGCGCGCTGCGCAAGCACGGGGTGCGGTTCGGGCAGTTCACGATTTTCATGCCCGCGCTTCTGAAGCCCGCGCCCACGCGGCTGCGGCTGGTACTCTGGTCGCTGACGAAGGGCTTGGCCGAGTTCCCCGAAAGCCCGCCGGCCGGTCTGGTGACGGTGCCCATGGCGGCGGATGCGCCGGAGGGCTATCACGAGATGGCGGGCTACCGCGCGGCGGGCGAGCGGGCGATCCGGATCGACATGTTGGAGCGTCTGGCCGACATGCTGCGCGCCGAGGACAGCCGGGGCGGGTTCGAGGCGAAGGCCGACATGCTATCGATCACCGGCATGACGCTGGAGCAATTCGCGGCACTGATGGAAGGGCTGGGGTATAAGGCCGAAAAGGGTGAACGGGCGAAGGTGAAGCCGGTGGTGGAGGCGCCTGCCGAGGACACGCCAGGCGACGCGCCTGCCGAAGCTGCGGCGGAAGAAACCCCTGAGGACACACCCGAAGAGACACCGACCGAGCCAGTCGTCGAAGACACGCCAGTCGAGGAGACACCTGCAGAAGCAACGGCGGACGAGGCCCCCGCCGAGCCCGAAGTCGAGATCTTCTACACCTTCACCTGGGGCGGCAACCGCCCCCGCCGCGACCAGCGTGCGGGCGGCCAAGGCAAGCCCAAGGGCAAACCGCGCGGCAAGCCCAAGGGAAAGCGCCCTCCGCAGGACAAAGGCGCCAAATCCTTCTCCGCCCGCCCGCCGAAAAAGGACAAGATCGACCCCGACAACCCCTTTGCCGCCGCGCTGATGGGGCTGGCGAAGAAGGGCGACTGATTGAACCTAAGGTTGTGTTTCAGGGCCCGTCGAACTATCTTCCAATTGCAGTAACTCGAGATTAACGCGATGAAGCACCACGACGAGCCAAAACCCTTTTTGTCGGTGCCCTATGTGACCGGGGCAGCGACGGCTGTTGGGACGGGTGCGGCGGTACTGTCTTTGGCCGGACCTGCGTGGCTTGCTTTGGGCGTGGCAGCTGGCAGCGGATTGGCCGGGTTTTTTATGACGAACCAAATGCCGGGCAACGAAGACTAATTGCCTCGATCACTGACGATCTCCATTGTCGTAGCCGGACTTGCCTTGTTCGTGTACTGGGCGCTGACCAACGGCTCAGTCCCACCAAAAACCCAACAGGATTACATCACGGTTGGGCTAAGCGTCTTTAATCTTGTCGCGCTCGCCATGTTCATCGGTTTGCTCGCATGGCACGAAAAGACGCCGGACGCGGAATTCGGCAAGGTGGTGCGCGCCAATATCTCGACGATCCTTGCGGCGCTGTTCCTCAATCTCGTCATAACGCTCTACACTGTTCTGACGGCGTTTTCGCTGCTGTGACAGGCGCATCAGATCCGCGCCCCACCCTCCGCCTCGACAAATGGCTTTGGCAGACGCGGTTCTACAAAACGCGCACGCTCGCGGCGGAGATGGTGAGCCGCGGCAAGGTGCGGGTGAATGCGAAGCTCACCAAGAAACCTGCGACGACGGTCGGCCCCGGCGACACGCTAACGCTGGTTCAGGGCCGTGAAATCCGGGTGGTGCGGATCACAGACATCCCAGAGAGGCGCGGACCCGCGAGCGAGGCGGCGCTCTGTTTTGAGGATGTCAACTCAGATTGACACATTTCGTCACGTTGCCCCAAATACCGCGGGGCATCGGCTTGCAGGTCCCCCAATGCTGCACTAGCTAACACGTTGGGATTTGAGCCGTCCGGGAATCGCGCATGACGTATATCGTCACCGACAATTGCATCGCCTGCAAATACACCGACTGTGTCGAGGTCTGTCCGGTGGATTGCTTCTATGAAGGCGAGAATATGCTGGTCATCCACCCCGATGAATGCATCGACTGCGGGGTGTGCGAGCCTGAATGCCCCGCCGACGCCATCCGCCCCGATACCGAGCCTGACATGGAAAAATGGGTGGAGTTCAACCGCAAGTATTCCGAGGCCTGGCCGGTGATCATCACCAAGAAAGATCCCCTGCCCGACGCTGAGGACCGTGACGGCGAAACGGGCAAGCTGGAGAAATATTTCTCAGAGGCGGCGGGTGAGGGTGGATAGGCCCGATTCGAACCGCACCGCCTGAAATCAGCCTCCGACACGCTTTCTGCACCGCGGAATACCCTGTTTTTCTTGGAAATCCGGTGCGTTACAGCGCTGGCGCTGGCAAATCGGCGAATTTTTTGATACGCTAGGTGGATAGCGGCCAGCGGAACGGGCTTTCGGCGCCACCATATCGGCGCATGAATTCTTGACCGCCCGGCACAAAAACCAACGCGACGGGGAGTTACCATCAATGTCCCTGGCGCGTTTTTGTCGCCGAATGGCACGACATTATCGAGGAAGACCGGTTCATATGAGCAAAAGCAAGAAGCTAGACTTCAGCCCTAACGAGTACGTCGTTTACCCCGCCCACGGTGTGGGCCAGATCATCTCGATCGAAAAGCAGGAAATCGCAGGGATCGAACTGGAACTGTTCGTGGTCTCGTTCGAGAAGGACAAGATGACCCTGCGCGTGCCCACGCACAAGGCGACCGATGTCGGCATGCGGTCCCTGTCCTCGCCCGATGTGGTGTCGAAAGCGATGACCACGCTCAAGGGCAAGGCGCGGGTGAAGCGCGCGATGTGGTCGCGCCGGGCGCAGGAATATGAGCAAAAGATCAACTCTGGCGATCTGATCGCCATCGCCGAGGTTGTGCGCGACCTGCACCGCACCGATGACCAGCGCGAGCAGAGCTATTCCGAGCGGCAGCTTTATGAAGCCGCGTTGGAGCGGTTGACCCGCGAAGTGGCGGCAGTGTCGGGCGCGGATGAGCATGACGCCCAGCGTCAGGTCGACGACGTGCTGATGAGCCGCGCGGCCTGAGGTTCGGACCAAAACGCTTGAACGCCGTCCCATCGGGGCGGCGTTTTTGTTGGATGATTGTCTGAGGCTGTGCATTGGCATATTCTGCCATCACGCAACCAAAGGTGTTTTTCTTGACCACGCGCAATGTCGTTCTCACCGATGAACAAGACGACCTGATCAAGTCCCTCGTCGCGTCTGGCCGATACCAGAATGCGAGCGAGGTTTTGCGGGCGGGGCTTCGGCGGCTTGAGGATGACGAGGCCGCCCTTGCCGAGATGCGCGGCCGGTTGCGGGCGGCACTGACCGAGGCAGAAGATGGCGCGCGGGCAGATGGCTCGGGCGCGGATGCGGTCCGCCGTGCCTTTGCGAACGCGCGGAGCCGCGGAATCGGGGGGTGACGGCGTGGCGTCTGACCCCGCGGGCTGAGGCGCGCCTTCTAGAGATTGCGATCTGGACGATTGACACATTCGGCCCGGCGCAGGCCGATGCCTATGAGCAGGATATTCTTGAGCGTTGCGCAGCCATTGCCGATGGGCGGGCGATAACTTGGGATTGCGCGCGTCTGATGGGGACGACACCACCGTCACGCCTGCGCTATGCCAGGGTTGGGGAGCATATGACGGTGTTCACCACCATCGACGGCGTGGTCGTGTTCGTGGATTTTCTGCATTCGCGCAGTGATCTGCCGCGCCACATTGCGGACCTCGAACGATCAGGCTCGGACTGATCACAGGGCTACGGTGCCTGCGGCGCCGATCTCTCCTCCGGCTCCTCATCCTCCACCCGCGAGACCAGTTCTGTCTCAAGCTCTTTGTTCAGCTCGCGCGCGCGTTCGACATAGGCCGGATTATCGGCCACGGGGATGTTCGGGTCCCAGATCTCGGCCAGCGAAAACAGCGCCTCGCGGTCCTTGTAGTAGAACACCCGCTCTAACTCGCTGGCCTCGAAATCTGTCAGCCCCATGTTCTCCAACACATACCGCCCCGCCCGGAGGCTTGAATCGAACATCTCGCGCACGATGTCATCGGCGCCGGCGCGGAACAGTTCATAGGTGTGGATCCGGTCATGGGCGCGGGCGACGATGTGCAGGTCGGGCCGTTCACGGCGGGCAAAGCGGACCAGGTTCACCGCGGCCTTCTGATCATCGAGCGCCACCACCAGGACCCGCGCGGTCTTCAGCCCGGCGGCATTAAGCAACTCGGGCCGCGTTGGATCGCCGAAGAACCCCTTGAACCCGAACCGTCGCATCAGCTGGACCGTTGCCATGTCGTTATCCAGCACCGTGGTCTTGAACCCCGCCATCTGCACAAGGCGATTGACCACCTGCCCGAACCGGCCGATGCCTGCGATGATGACCGGCTGCTGTTCGTCGATCTCGTCGGCGTCGTGTTCCACCTGCGCCTCGGTCAGTCGGGCCGAGAGGCGTTCGTAGGCGATGAAGAACAGGGGCGTTAGCAGCATCGACAGGCTGATCACCAACAGCGTGGTTTGCCCCAGCGCCGGTGACAGCACATTCTGCTGCAGCGAGAAGGCCACCAGGACAAACCCGAACTCCCCCGCTTGCGCGAGGCTGAGGGTAAAGAGCCATTGATCCCGGCCCTTCAGGCGAAAGATCAGCGACAACAGATAAAGGACCGCCCCCTTGGAAAACATCAGCGCCAGCGTCAGGCCCAGGATGCCCAGCGGATCGTTGAAGAGCACGCGAAAGTCGATGCCGGCCCCGACGGTGATGAAAAAGAGGCCCAGAAGCAGCCCCTTGAAGGGGGACAGATCGCTTTCAAGCTGATGCCGAAACTCTGAGTTGGCCAGAACGACGCCCGCGAGGAAGGCCCCCAGGGCGGGGGAGAGGCCCACCAGGATCATCAGGAACGCAATGCCCACGACAATGAGCAGGGCAAGCGCGGTATACATCTCGCTCAGCCGCGCGGCGTGGATATAGCGGAACAGCGGGCGGGTGCCGAAGACGCCGAAGAGGATCACCAGACCCACGGCGAGGATCGTCACGGTCGTCACCCCCCAGGCGGGCAGCCCTTCCACCAGCGACAGCGTGGCATGGCCGTGATCGTCATGCCCCTCGCCGCGTGTGATCGAGCCATCTGGGCTGATCGACACCGCCTCGGTCACCGCCAGAAGCGGCAGCAGCGCGAGCATCGGGATCACCGCGATGTCCTGAGTGAGCAGGACCGAGAAAGTCGACCGCCCGCCCGCCGTCTGCATCAGGCCCTTTTCGCTGAGCGTTTGCAGGACGATCGCGGTGGAGGACAGGGCAAAGATCATCCCCAGCGCCGTCGCCGTCTGCCACGGCAGGCCCAGCGTCATTGCCCCCGCGATCACCACGGCCATGGTCAACGCGATCTGCAGACCGCCCAAGCCCAGCAAACGATGGCGCATATCCCACAGCGCGCGCGGCTCCAGCTCCAACCCGATGAGAAACAGCATCATCACCACGCCGAACTCGGCAAAGTGCTGAATATCCACCGTCTCGCTGCCCACCAGCCCCAGGATCGGGCCGATGGCGATGCCCGCCAAGAGATAGCCCAGAACCGAACCCAGCCCCAGCCGTGCCGCAATCGGCACCGCGATCACGGCGGCAGCAAGGTAGATCGAGGCCTGGTAGAGAAAACCTTCCATAAGCGTCCTTCAGGTGGGCAGCGGCGCGTCGGCCTTGAGCTGGTCCATCACGATCTGGCTTTGGACGCGGGCAACGGCGGGGTGGGGCAAAAGCGTTTCGTGGATCAATGTGTTCAGGGCGGCGAGGTCTTCGCAATAGACGCGCAAAAGGTAATCCGCTTCGCCGGTCAGCGTCCATGCGCTTGTGATCTCGGGCCGGGTCGACAGGATCCGGGTGAAGGTGCGCACCTGATCGGGGGCATGGGTCGCCATCTGCACCTGGACAAAGGCCTGCACCGCCAGTCCGAGCTTGGTGGCCGACAGGCGCGCGCGGTAGCCTTCGATAATGCCAGCGGCCTCCAGCCGTTGCCGCCGCCGCCCCGCCTGGCTGGGCGACAGGTTCAACACCTCGCCCAACTGATGGGCGGTAAGCTGGGCGTCGCGCTGAAGCGCAGTGAGCATTTGAAGATCGGTTTGGTCAAGCATCATGCGGCTTTTCTGCGTTGATCCTTACCTACATGTAAAATTTGCGCGCGGATAGCCGGTAACCCTTCCCACTTTGCGCAAATTTTGCACAGACCTCGCGGTATTCTATCGCAAACAGCGCGCAAACAGGAGATTTCACCCATGGGTCCTTTCCCCCACGATGCCCCGAAAGCCACCATTTCCGAGGCCAACCCCGCCGGCACCGACGGGTTCGAATTCGTCGAATTCGCCCATCCCGAGCCGGAAAAGCTCCGCACGCTGTTCGCGCAAATGGGCTATGTCCACACCGCGACGCACAAGAACCGCGCCATCGAGCTCTGGCAGCAGGGCGATATCACCTATGTGCTGAACGATGAACCGGGCAGCCACGCCCGCGCCTTTGTCGAGGAACATGGGCCCTGTGCCCCCTCCATGGCCTGGCGCGTGGTGGATGCCCAGCACGCGTTCGAGCATGCAGTCGCCAAGGGGGCAAAGCCCTATACGGGCGACGGCAAGACCATGGACGTGCCCGCGATCGTCGGGATCGGCGGCAGCCTGATCTATTTCATCGACCAGTATTACGAGACGAACCCCTATAACGACGAGTTCGACTGGGTCTCTAAGGCGCATCCCGAGGGCGTGGGCTTCCACTACCTCGATCACCTGACCCACAACGTCCACAAGGGGAACATGGACGTCTGGTTCCGGTTCTATGGCGATCTCTTCAACTTCAAGGAAATCCGCTTCTTCGATATCGAGGGCAAGTTCACCGGCCTCTACAGCCGCGCCCTGACCTCGCCCTGCGGCCGCATCCGCATTCCGATCAATGAGGATCGGGGCGAGACGGGCCAGATCGTGGAATACCTCAAGCGCTACAATGGCGAGGGGATCCAGCACATCGCCGTCGGCGCGCGCGATCTCTATTCCGCAACGGATGCGATCCACGACAATGGCATCCGCTTCATGCCCAAGCCGCCGATGAGCTATTATGAGCTGTCGAAAACCCGCGTGGTGGATCACGAGGAACCGCTCGACCGGATGGCCAAGCACGGTATCCTGATCGACGGTGAAGGTGTGGTCGACGGGGGTGAGACGCGGATCCTTTTGCAGATCTTCTCGAAAACTGTGATCGGGCCGATTTTCTTTGAGTTCATCCAGCGCAAAGGCGATGACGGCTTCGGTGAGGGGAACTTCAAGGCGCTGTTTGAATCAATCGAGGCCGATCAGATCGCGCGGGGGGTGTTGGATACGGCGGCGGAGTAGGCAAGGCGTCGGTTGTGCTCCATGCGCTGCGCATACCTAGGTTAACGCATTCATCTAGCGCGTTTTCGCCCGGCCGATAGGCCGGGCAGCCCCCGACCGCCCCGTCACGCCGAAGGCGTGCCTCCGGCACGACGGGCGGGGGCTACGCCCCCACCCGCGGTCAGGGCCTGCCCTTCGCACTTTGGCGAGAACGATACGAACTCTGACAAGCCCCACCGAACGGTCGGGTCACCGCGCCTTTACGGTGACCCACTACACCCCGTCCCCGGATCCAAACGCACAAGGTCGTTACGCCCGAAAGGGCCAGTCGATACCACGGCCAGGTTGGGGGACACGAAGTCAGAGCCCCCGATACGACGCCAGACCACCGCACCGGCGGCGCCGCCAATTGCCAGAGGGCAGAGTTATCAAAGTGAAGATAGGGAATTCCCCTCTCCCTAACCCTCTCCCGCCGGGAGAGGGGATAAGGGCGTGTGTGGAGAGATGTTCTACAGAAATTAACCCCGTCCCGGGCTTGACCCGGGACCTCCCGCACCGTTGCATCGAGGCCCCGGATCAAGTCCGGGGCGTTGGCAGCCCCATTATCTAGATCAAATAGCACTGCCTCCCCCTCCTGACAGGAGGGGGACCGAGGGGGAGGTTGCTACCCCTGCGGCACCGTCAGCGTCACGTTCCGCCCGCCCTTGATCAGGCGCAGCTCGCTATCGCCGATGGCCGCCACTTGCCCGCCATCCACACGGTCGCCCACCTTCACCTTTACATAGCGCCCCGATGACAGCCGGATCAGCGCGCGCCGGTCGGCCTCGGACCCGTAAACCCCGATCAGGTTCACCCGCCGCAGGTTCAGCGCGTTGTCGATGGTGGCCTGCCGCGCGACAGAGGCGCTCGTTGGGATGGTCGGCTGAGCTGAGGCGACGGCGGCGGCGACTTGCGCGGCCTGTTGGGCCTGGCGCTGTTCCTCGGCGCGATTGCGGATGGTGGCCACGCGCTGGCCGAAGTCCGACGGACGGCTGGAGGGGACGCGGGACTGAGCCACCGCCTGCGCGCTGGGGGCCGTGACCGGTGCGGCCTCCTGCTCGGATTCGGGGCGTTCGCCGGGGCGTAGTGTGGCCAGTTCCTCTGACGTGCGCCCGCCCAGCCGCGCGCGTTCGCTGTTCTCGATCAGATCGTCGGGCCGTCCGCGCGGACGCGGGCCCGCAAGGGCCAGCGCAATGGCGCTTGAGGTATCGGGCACCGTGCTTTCGGGCCGGGTGGGCGGCACGATCTCGGGGCGGCCTTCGGTCACCACCACGCCTTCGGGCGAGAGCGATCCGTCCGGCGTTGCGCGCACCAGCCCGCGATCGTCCATATCGAAGATCTGACCCGGGCCGGGCAGGGTGCCGGGGCGCGAGAGCAGGCCTAGATCCCGCTCGATCGGGGTCAGAGCGAAGGCATCGCCAATCTCGACCTCCGGGTCGATGGAGGCGAGGTAGATGTCATCGGTGGTGGCGTCCGCCGGCACCGTGGCGGGGGGCGCGGGGTATTGCCAGATCTGTGTCGCGTCGACCGCCACATACTCAATCGGCGGCGGCAGTTCCGCATCCGCACCAAAGGCCGAGGCGTCTGGCGCAAAGAGCCGTGCCTCGCGCACCGGGGCCCCGTCGTCGATTTGCGGCAGGGTGGGGGCGGGGTTGAGCGGGCCAGAGGCCACGTTCACCGCGTTCAGCGCGGGTAGGGCATCGGCGATGTCGCGGGTCTGTTCCGCGATCTGCGGTGTTTCCGCCGCGCCGGGCGCCGGGATCGTATGGCCGGTGGGATGGGCATTCGTCTCGGGCCCCTCCACCAAAAACAGATCGGGGGCCGGGCTGGCTGCGGCCACATCGCGCGGGGATTGCGGGGCCAGTGTGGGCAGATCGGGAAGGTCGGCGGGTCCAAGCTCAATCGCGGCGGTGGCCGGGTCGCCCCCATCCGGAGCGATCAGGACCGAGACCGACCAGATCAGGACGGCGGCGGAGCCGAGCAGCCCCGCAGCAGTCAGAAGCGGGCGACGATTGCGCGCCGGGGTGGTGTTGGTGTTGGCCGCTGGTGCGGGCTTCGGTTCCGGTGCCGGTGTCGCGTCCGCAACTGGCTGCGCCTCTGGCGCTTCGGCAACCGCCGCCACCTCGGGCACCGGATCAATCGCCGCCACACGGGCGCGGGCCAGCTTGGTCTGGCCAAAATCAGGCGCGGCGGGAAACTGTTCCGGTCTGGGCTGCGCGGTAAAGCCCACGGGGTTCAGCCCGTGGCCCGCCGCAAATTCCTCCGCCTCATCGAGCGTCACGACATCAAGCGCGGCCACCCGCAACAGCGGGCCTTCCTGCCGCCAGTCGAACACCATTTCCTCGACCGGGCAGGGCGTCAGCCCTTCCAACGCGCGGGCCACATCCTCTTCACGGGCCGGGCTGTCGCCGTGGGGCGCATCGACCGTGGTGTAGAGGATGACCGATTCAGGGATGATCAGCGCGGTCTGAAAACCTGGGCCGGCACGCTCCTCCGCCATATCGCGCATGGCGGCCATGCGCTGGGCTAGATCGGGCGCGTCCAACTGCACCGTGTCCAGCACATCCCACCCCTCACCCGCACGGGCGAGAAAGCGAATGCCATCAGGGGCAAGATCGAGCGCGAATGCGGGCATCGAGACCTGTACGTTTTGGTTGGACGCCTCCCCCCAAGTTTTTGAAGGCGTTGGCCAAGAATAGCCCAGCTTCCTGCGTCTGAAAAGATGACGTTCCGCAAGATGTGGGGCAAAGTTGCGATAAACTTACGAAAGGATGTGTGTGATGGCACGAATTCTGGTGGCGATGTTTGTGGCTCTGGCGCTGATGGCGGGGCCTGGCGTGGCCCAGGACATGGCGCGGGTGATCACGGTCACGGGCGAAGGGCGCATTGAGGCGGTGCCCGACATGGCGACGATTCGCCTGGGTGTGATGTCCGAGGGGCGCACGGCGCGTGAGGCGATTGATGCGAACTCCCGCGCGATGGCAGGCGTGTTGGGGCGGATCGAGGCGGCGGTGGTCGCGGCGCGCGATGTCCAGACGCAAGGATTTTCGGTCAACCCGCGGTGGGAGAACCGGCAAAACGAACGCCCCCGGATCGCGGGGTTCGTGGCCAGCAATCAAGTGATGGTGCGGGTGCGCGATCTGGATGGGCTGGGCGAGCTCTTGGATGCGGTGACGCGGGACGGGGCGAATAGCTTCGATGGCCTGAGCTTCGGCCTGCAGGATCCCGCGCCCGCGCAAGACGCCGCCCGCCGCGCCGCGGTGGCCGAGGCGCAGCGCAAGGCCACGCTCTATGCCGAGGCGGCGGGGGTCACGCTGGGGCCTTTGATGTCGATTGATGAAGGCGGTGCCGCGCCCCGCCCGGTGCCCATGGCGCGGGCCGAGATGTCGATGGCGATGGACGGCGTGCCGGTGGCGGCTGGCGAAGTGGGCGTTAGCGCGTTTGTTCGGTTGATTTACGCGATTGCGGAGTGAGGTGGGGACCAAATGCCTGCACCGCTGCTAAGCTGCTATGAGGGCAGTCCCCGACCGCGGGTGGGGGCATAGCCCCCGCCCAGGGGGGCGGTCGGGGGCTGCCCGGCCTATCGGCCGGGCGTTTTGATTTCATTGGGGTTCGAAGCCCTGATTGGGTTTTGCGACCTTACCCCGTCGCCGCTGCCAGCGCCTGATCCAGATCGGCAATGATGTCATCGGCATCCTCTGTCCCGATCGACACCCGCACCACATTGGGCGCAGCCCCCGCGGCAACCCGTGCCTCATCGCTCAACTGCCGGTGCGTGGTCGAGGCTGAGTGGATGATCAGCGACCGTGTATCCCCAAGGTTCGCCACATGGCTGAAAAGCTTCACGCTATCCACCAGCTTCACACAGGCCTCATACCCGCCCTTCACCGCAAAGGTGAACAAGGCCCCCGCCCCGTTGGGACAGATCTTGGCCACCCGGTCGTAATAGGGTGAGCTTTCCAGACCCGCATAGGTCACCGTCTCGACCCGAGGATCGGCCTCCAGCCATTTGGCGACCTTCACCGCGTTCACCACGTGTTTCTGCATCCTGAGGCTCAGCGTCTCGATCCCCATCAGCGTGTAGTGCGCGCCTTGCGGGTTCATCGTCATCCCCAGATCCCGCAGGCCCACGGCGATGGAGTGGAAGGTGAAGGCCATGCCGCCCAAGGCCTCATGGAACTTCAGCCCGTGATAGGCGGGTTCAGGCGCGCTGAGCGAGGGGAACTTGTCGGAGGCCGACCAATCGAACTTGCCCGAGTCGATCACTGCACCGCCCGTGACCGTGCCGTTGCCGGTGAGGTATTTCGTGGTCGAATGCACCACCAGCGTCGCGCCATGTTCGATGGGGCGGCAGAGATAGGGCGTGGCCGAGGTGTTGTCGACAATGAGCGGCACACCGGCCGCATCTGAGATCGCCGAGATCGCGTCGAGATCGGTGATATAGCCGCCGGGGTTGGCGATGGCTTCACAGAACACCGCGCGGGTCTTGTCGTTGATCGCGGCTTTTACCGCATCGAGATCGTCGAAATCGACGAATGTGCAGGACCAGCCAAATTTGCGGATCGTGTTGGTAAACTGCTGGACCGTGCCGCCATAGAGCTTGGTCGCGGCCACGATGTTGCAGCCCGGCTCCATCAGCGGGAACAGCGCCATGATCTGCGCCGCATGCCCCGAGGAACAGCAAATCCCGCCCGCGCCGCCTTCCAGCGCGGTGATCCGGTCGGCGAGCGCGGCCACGGTGGGGTTCGTCAGCCGTGAATAGATGAATCCCACTTCGGCCAGGTTGAAGAGTGCGGCTGCGTGATCGGCATCGCGGAACACAAAGGCCGTGCTCTGGTAGATCGGCACTTGGCGGGCACCGGTGGCGGCATCGGGCGCGGTGCCGGCGTGGATTTGCAGCGTGTCAAAGGCTTGGGGGCTGTCGGTCATGGCTCTCTCCCTGTCGTTTGCCCGTGGGTTTAGGGCAAAGCCTTAGGGGCCACAACCGGGCCGCGCGTCAGGTTCCCAGAAGCCGCATGACGGCGATGTAAAGCGCCGTGCCCCGGTGTTCCGCCGCGCTCAGCGTCATCACCAGCCGTTCGGCGATCCCGCCGCGCAGGGTCAACTCGATTGTGTCCTCATGCGCGCCGGCACTGAGCAGCTCTTCGGGGCTCTGCGCCGTCTCCAGCCCGATCCCCGTCAGATCCCGCAGGGTGGCCCCTTGCGTGCCATGCGTTTCGATCCCGAAGAATTTGTGGGCGGATCGGTTGGCGAAATGCACCTGCTGATCGGCATCCAGCACAAAGACCGGATCGACCATCAACTCAAGCCCCGCGCGCAGATCGTTTTCCGGCAGGTTGGCGACGGCAAAGCCTTCGACGGTCGCGTAGTCATCGCTCATCAACGGCACAATCAGCCGCCGCCAGGACCGGACGAAGACCGCCGCCGGCGGTTCATGTTCGCTCAGCACCCATTCGCCGCGCTCTTCCACCGCGCGGTAGAGCGCCTCAAAGAACTGGGCGATGTGGCTGGTGAATGTCTCCGTCGTCTCGCCGGTCATGTCGCGGCCATAGAACTCAGCAATCCCGCCGCCATAATGGATGTAGCGGTAGTGGCCGTTCTCGGGCTCCAGCAGCATGATCCAGGCGGCCAGTTGGTCGAAGGCGGCCAGTTTGAAATCGGATTTCCGCACGCGGCCCTGATCGTCGGCGATACCCCGGCAGATCTCGGCAAACCGGCGGATCTGCGGGCTTTGCAGTTCCTGCGGCTGGGGCGACCAGATGATGACGGGCGCACGGGCGCCATGGGCGTTGAACACCCCGCGCAGCGCATCCTGACGCCCCGGCATCAGGCTCTCGGTGAGAAGATCAACGACAGAGGTTTCGGCAGCAGGCGAAGACATCGGCAGGGGATCCTTGGTTCGCAGTGGTGGGCGGGGTTTGGGTAACGTGAGTTCAGCGCATCCACAAGCGTTCTGACTTGATGCGGTTGCGAATGGCGCGTTCGCGGCGGGGCAGGGCGTCGCGATCAAAGAGCGCCCGCACCCGCGCACCGCGGCCCTGATAGAGCATCTTCTTGAACGGTTCGTATTGCTTGAGCACTTTTTTGATCCGGTTCGGTGCCGCGATCTCTTCGAGCGTGGCGACCATCGCGTCATCTTCGCGGGCATAGAACAGAGGCAGCACCCGCCAGTGGCAGGCGACGGTGCCATCCAGGGCTGACTCGATCGGGCCGGGCCGTCCCCCGCCCAGGGCATGGATCACCAGCGGCAGCGCGATCTGGTCGAGCCAGGGGAACAGGGGCTGGCACACCAACTCGGGTGGGGGTGCGTCGCGGATCTGGACCATGGTCTGGATGAAGCGGTCGGCAAATGCGTGGGGGCAGGGGCCGAAGAACCAGCCCGCGTTGAAATAGAGATAGCGCTGCCAGTATTCGTCGGGGTGGCTGAGGTCGAGTGAACTGTCGAAGTCCAACGCGAACATCTCATAAAGCGCGCGCCAGATATCGGTGTAGCCGGGGCCATAGAGGTCGGGCACGGGCCAGGTGCCGGTGCGCCGCATCGAGGCGGCGGGGCGGTTGAAATCGATGCCGAGGGTGCTGACCGGGCCGGTGATGATCGTGTCGGTGTCGAAGAAGAGAAACCGTTCGCCCTTGGGCAGAGCATAGAGCCCCTCGGCCTTGTTGCCATTGGGGTAGTCCGCCCCGAAATGGCGGCTTTCAAACGGCACGATCTCGGCCCCGAGATCCTCCAATAGGCCCCGCACAGCATCATTGCGGATCCGCGGATCGCTGGGCCAGAGCGGCCCGGGCTGCGGCTCGGCGACGATCAGACGTCCGGCGAACTCAGGATCGCGCGCGCGCAGGCTGGCGGCGAACAGGACCGCCTCGTACATCAGGCGGTCCTGCTGGCCTACGATCATGATGTTGAACTGGCTGCTCATCCCCGGCCTGTCCGCGCGGTGTCGCGAAAACTATAGGCGGCGCGCGCGGGCGCCGAAAGCGGCCTTGCGTATTTTCAACAAGAAGAAGACCCGCGCCTTCTTCTTGTCTGAAATACGCCCGCCGGAGGCGTCAGTCGCCGTAGGCGACGGAAGGCAGCCAGGTCGTGAGCGCCGGGAACTCGAACACGATGAAGAGGCCCAGAAGCTGCAACATCACAAACGGGATGATCCCCTTGTAGATATGGCTGAGGCTGACGCCGGGCGGACAGACGCCCTTGAGATAGAACAGCGCAAAGCCCACCGGTGGCGTCAAGAACGAGGTCTGTAGCGTCACCGCCACCAGGATCGCGAACCACACGACCGAGGGGTCGCGGACCTGATCGAAGCCCGGGATATCGAGGTTCAGCCCGATGATAATGGGCAGCATCAGCGGCATGATGATGATCGTGATCTCGATCCAGTCCAAGAGGAACCCCAGAAGGAACACGATGAACAGGATGAAGAGGACCGTCATGTAAGGGTCTTCAAAGGCCGACAGCACCAAGTGCTGCACGATCTCGTCCCCGCCATAGCGGCGCAGCACAAAGGCAAAGAAGTTCGCGGCCAGGAAGATACCCACGATATAGCCCGAGGTGTTGAGCGTTGACCGGCTCACCTCCTTGAGGACCTTGTAGGTCAGCTTGCGGTTTGCGGCCGCGAGGATCGTGGCGCCGAGGGCACCCAGGCCCGACGCTTCTGTCGGCGTGGCAAAGCCCGCAAAGATCGAACCCAGCACCAGAAGGATCAGGAACATCGGCGGCACGACGGCGAGAAGCACGTCGCGGACCACGGGCCAACTGATCCCTTCGGTATTGTCCGGCGCTGGCATCGACTTGGGCGAGATCAGGCCAAAGACGATGATGAAGACGATGTAGAGCGCCCCAAGGATCAGCCCCGGGAAGAGCGCACCCATGAACAGGTCGCCCAGCGAAATCGCCAGCTGATCGGACATGATCACGAGCATGATCGAGGGCGGTATCAGGATGCCCAGGGTGCCCGCGGAGGCGATGGTGCCCGTCGCGATGGGCTTTGAATAGTTCTGCGCCATCATCGCGGGCAGGGCCATCACGCCCAGAAGCGTGACCGACGCGCCGATCACACCGGTGGACGCGGCCAGGATGATGCCGATCAAGAGGACCGTCAGCGACAGACCCCCGCGCAGGCCCCCAAAGAGCTTCTGCATCGAATGCATCATCCGCTGGGCCACGCCGGATTGATCCAGCATCAGCCCCATGAAGATGAACATCGGCAGAGCGACCAGAACCGGGTTTTTGACAATATTGCCAAAGAGCCGCCCCGAGAGCGCTTGGAGGCGTTGGTATTCGATGCCGGTGCGGTCGAACTCGATCACATCGCGGAACGAACTGCGGAACGGATCGAGGAAGAACTCGGCGATCAGGACGAAGACGAGGCTGACGCCCACCAGCGCCATGGCGACGGGGATGCCGCGGAACAGCATCCAGATGAACGTGAGGAACATCGCCAGAACGGCGATTTCGTTCAGGGTCAGATACTGGCCCAGGAATTGCAGGATGGCCAAGGTCTTACCCCTCGTTGCGCGACAGAAGGCGGGCGAGACCGATCACGAGGAAGGTCGCGACCAGCGTGATCGGGATGGTGTATTCGATGTCATAGGCGCCCAGTTCGAACTCATCGAAGATGGCCGACCGCCCGACGTCGCGATTGCTGACATCGGCGGGGCTGGTCAGGCGGATCGCCCACCAGATAGCGTAATAGACGATCAGGTTGACCGCGAACATCGTCGACGGGAAGGCCCAGAGAAGCTGTTTCCAAAGCGTGGGCTCGGTCAGCTTGTTGAGGTTGCGCACGTAGGCCGCCCAGATCGCCACCGCGATGAACGCGAAGGCCACGTTCATGAAGACCTTGAGGATCCAGAGGTTATGCAAGCCGTTGGGGCTGTCTGATCCCTCATCCGCCACTACGGAGGCCACGGCATAGTGAACGGTCACGTCCCACGCCAGAATGATGAACGGCAAAAACAGCCAGGCCAGCGCAAACACCTCGATCCGGGCCTTTTTCCGGTCGTCGAAGTTGTCGTAGAGGATATCGACGCGCACATGGCTGTTGGTGGTGACGGCATAGGCGATACCCACCAGAACCGCGGCCCCGTAAAGCCACCACTGGAAATCGTCGAGCCAGGCCTGGTTCATGCCACTGGCGCGCAGCACCACCTGGCTACAGATCGCGATCATCAGGATCGGAAAGAGCCAGGCAAACACGTTCGACACTTGTACCACAAAGCGGTCGAGCCGCGAATGTTCCTCTCGCCCGACTTCGCCGGGGTCGGAGAGTTTGATGAGTTCGTCAGCTTGTTGCATGGCTGTCCCCGTCCCGATCGCTTGCGCGATCACAATGCCTAATCATCGGGGCGGACGGGCCGCCCCGATGTGTCTTACATGTGCCGGCGCTTAGCGCGGACGCGGCAGATAGATGGTGTCGCCCCAGGTCTTGTAGCCTGCGCGGAACTCTTGCAGGTCGGCCCACACTTCGGCGAAGTAGGCGTCTTCTGCGGCCAGTTCTGCGGCCACTTCGTTCCAGGTGGCTTCAAACGTCGCCAGGATTTCGGGATCCCAGGTCTTGATGGTCACACCGTTGTTTTCGACGTTGTCCACCATGGCGGCGTAGTTGGTCGCTTCACCTTCGGCATAGTTCGTCGTGATGTTGGCGAGGCAGGCCACTTCGATCTGCTTCTGGGCGCGTTCGTCCAGGTCTTCCCAGACGTCCTTGTTCACCAGCAGTTCGAACATCGTGGCGGGCTGGTGCCAGCCGGGGAAGTAGTTGAACTTGGCGATGTTGTGGAAGCCCAGACGCGCGTCGATGCGGGGCATCGAGAACTCGGTCGCATCGATGGCGCCGCGTTCCAGCGCGGGGAAGATGTCACCGGCTGCGAGCAGCGAGGTGGACACACCCAGACGCTGCATCACTTCGGCGCCGAGGCCGAAGAAGCGCATGTTCAGGCCTTCGAGGTCTTCGATCGAGTTGATTTCGTTCTTGAACCAGCCCGAGGTTTCAGGCGCGATGATGCCGCAGGGCAGAACGTGCACGTTGTAGCCTGCTTCGTCATACATGCGCTGGAACAGCTCGTGACCATCGTCATAAAGCATCCATGCGAGGAATTCGCCAGCCTCAGGCCCGAAGGGCACAGCGGCGAAGAGCGAGGCGGCCGTGATCTTGCCCTGCCAGTAACCGGCGGTGGCATAGCTTGCGTCGACAGACCCGTTGGAGACAGCGTCAAGCGCTTCCAGCGTGGGGACCAACTCGCCGGGATCGAAATGTTCGAACTCGACGCTTTCGGAGATGCCGTTGATCTTTTCGACAAAGTCGACGGCGGCCGTGCCGAGGATCGGCAGGTTTTTACCGAACGACGAGGTCATTTCGACGACGTCCTGCGACTGGGCCGTGCCAGCCGACAGCGCAACGATACTGGCCGCAGCCAGAGCCTTGAACTTCATGGGTATCCTCCCTTTTCACCAGATTGGTGAAGTTTCTTTACCAGTTTGACGGTTTTTTGGCCAGCCCTCTTACTGGCGCCGGAATGACGTTCGCGTTTGCGGCGCTGGAAAAAACCGAGCCGTGGGCAACCTTGTGGCGTATTCAGACAGCTTTTCGCAAGGTTATTTCAACAATTACGCTGATTTAGTCCTGCCGGCCCCGGGTTGATCGCCAACGAGGCGGGGCTTTTGCCCGCCTTCACGCGGGATTGTTGCGCGCGATGGGCCGGTCCGGTGGCGGCCACTGGTGGTACGAATCGACTTGATTGCCCAATTGGCTAGGTCAGTGCCCCAAGCCCCAGTTTGCGGCGCAAGCGCCCGATCAGGCGCGGGGCCGGGATGCTGGCCGACCAGTGATCGACCCCGTGATCGGCCAGATCATCGCGATACTCCTGGTATTCGGTCAGCAGGATGGGATGGCCGTCCGCGTGGAAATGCCGCCGCATCGTCGGGCTGGCATTGGCGCGGTCGATCAGGCGCAGGGTCCCGCAATCGGTGCCGCCCTGAAACCGCGCGTCCGGCGCACGGTTCAGCACGCTGTTGGCGGCGCGGCCCAGATTGCCGGGGCCGGTCGCGAGCCATCCCTGGAACCGGGGGCGGCGCTTGAGGATCTGGGCGGTGGCGCGTTCGATGGCGGCCAAGAGGATCGGGTTGCGGGGGGCGGCGCAGATGAACCCGTTCGACAGCGCCCAGGGGCGGTAGCCGTCCGGGGCCACCACCAGCCGGTCACCGGGGCGCAGCACGTGGTCGAGATCGGTCAGGCACACCATGTCGATATCGGCATAGACCCCGCCCTGGGTGTAGAGCAGGCAATAGCGCCAGAGATCGGCCTTAAACGCGCCGTCCTTCAGCAGGTCATAGGCCCGCAGCACGTCCCCGCCATAGGCCGTGGCGATAAACTGGCGGCGGGCGGGGGCATCGTGGAACTGCCAGTGGAAGCGCGGGTTGAGCGCGGGCCAGCTTTGGGCGGCACGGGCCATGCCGCGGGGGACCGTGGCGGTCTCAAACGTCTGGTGGATGACCCGCGGGATTGCGGTGGGCGCAGCAGGGTCGCGGGCCGGGATATGGGTGGGGAGGGTGTCCAGCATGGCCTAGCCCATCGCCTGAGCCGCGACGCGACCTTCGTCCAGCAGAGCAAAGGCGGCTTTGATCGAAGCCACATCCACCTCGAAATTATCGAGCGAATAGCGCCGGAACCGTTTCTTGAGCGCATAGGCCGGGGCCACGTAGGAGGCTTTGATCCGGCCCCGGACGCCCACCCAGGGCACGCCGACCTGATCGGCAATCACGCGGTAGTAGTCGGTCATGTGCCCGCACGGCAGGATCTCAACCAGCGAGCGCAGCGCGCTGGAGGGCCTGCGGTAGAGAAGGGGTGCGAGGCCCGCGCCGTGGATCGCGACGATGTGTTCGGCGGTGTTGAAGAGGCGGAATTGATCGGCGACGCTGAGGTCCTCGGGATAGATCGTCTGGAAGCCCATGGGCTGCAGGAAGCCCTCAACCTCGGCTTCGTTTTTCAGCGCGCGGGTCTTCCGGCGGGACAGGAAGACCTTGCGCGGCAGATCGGCATCGGCACCGGCCAGAAGACCGCGGGCCAGGGCGGCGCGGGGGGCGGGCAGGCGCACCCAGTTCGCGCGTTCGGCCCTCAGCGCGATCCAGGGATCGAGGTCGAAGACCACCCCGTCGCCCTGCAGCGTCCCATCGGCGTAGATCAGGGTCAGCCCAAAGAACGCCGCGGCACGCCGGATGAAGCCCGGCGTATCGGAGGGCATCACGATTTGTGCGTGCTGGGGATCAAGGCCTAGCCGGTCACAGAGGAAGAAGAAGACCGGCAGGTGGTTTGTCAGGAAATGCGCCCAGTTCGCGGGATCGTGGTGGCGGAAGTCGAAATTGGCCCGGCCCGACAGGGTGGTGGGCTCAGCGGCGCGCGAAAACACCCGCCGGCGCGGGGCGCGGCCTGCGGATGTCAGGGGACCTTGGCCGAAGGTGAGCGTTCCGCCACCCGCGGCGCGGGCCGGAAGCTGGATCATCTCGACATCCGGTTGGATCCGGTCGATGAGGAAGGATGGTGCGGTGATAAGCGACGCGGACGCGGCCGTATACGGCGCGATGTCCAGGGTCGTGTCGGTTTTGCCCATAGTGCGGCCCAATCTGTTAGGCCTCACCCCACGAGGTCTGTAGCACAGGTTGCAGGCTTAAGGCGAGTCTTTCCCGTTAGGCGGGTGGTGTGTGCCACATCGTGCCGCAGGCGGGCGCATGGTGCGGTGGATCAAAGAGGCGGTGACTCTGCCTGCTCGCGATGGCACACCGGCAGGGACACCGATGCCGATGATGTGAGAGCCTGCGTGACCCTGAACGACACCCATGACCCGGCGCGCCAAAGCTGGGTCGAGAGCGCCAATGCCCCCGGGGCCGATTTCCAGATCCAGAACTTGCCTTACGGCGTGTTCTCGGTGGGCGGCGGTGCGCGGCGCGTGGGCGTGGCCATCGGCGACCGGATCCTTGACCTGACCGCGTTGGAGGCGGCGGGGCGTTTGCAGCCACGTTCGGAGGGGCCGGTGTTTGACGCGGGCGTTTTGAACCCCTTTATGGCGTTGCCTCGCGCGGCATGGTCGGCCATGCGGGCAGAGATTGCGCGGCTGCTTGATGCGCGGACGGGGGACCCCGATCTGCCGCTGGTGGCGCAGGCCGAGGCGACCATGCATCTGCCGATATTCGTGCGCTCGTTCACCGATTTCTATGCCTCGCGCGAACATGCGACCAACGTGGGCACGATGTTCCGCGATCCGGAACGGGCGCTGATGCCGAACTGGCTGCATATGCCCATCGGCTATAACGGGCGGGCCTCGACCGTCGTAGAGTCGGGGACAGACATTCGACGCCCGAACGGGCAGATCAAGGGGGCTGGCGATGCGCCCACATTCGGGCCGTCTGCCAAGCTGGATATCGAGCTGGAGATCGGGGCCATTGTCGGCACGCCCAGCGAGATGGGCCAGCCCCTGAGCGTGGCCGAGGCGGATGCGGCGATCTTTGGCTATGTCCTGCTCAACGATTGGTCAGCGCGCGATCTGCAGGTGTGGGAATACCAGCCTCTAGGCCCGTTCCAGGCCAAGGCCTTTGCCACCTCGATCAGCCCCTGGGTGGTCACGTCCGAGGCACTGGCCCCGTTTCGGGTGGCACCGCCTGCGCGGGAGAAGCCCTTGTTGCCATACCTGCACGAAGACCGTCCCAACAATTTCGACCTGCAGCTTGAGGTGGCGCTGACCCCGGCCGGCGGCGCGGCCAAGACGATCTCGCGCACGAACTATCGGCATATGTACTATTCCTCGGCCCAGCAACTGGCGCACCACGCCTCATCGGGCTGCGCGATGGAGACGGGGGATCTGTTGGGGTCGGGCACGATTTCGGGGGCTTCGCCAGACAGCTATGGCTCGCTGTTGGAACTGACGTGGAATGGGGAGCGGCCGCTGGATCTGGGCGGGGCCCAGCGGACGTTCTTGCAAGATGGCGACCGGGTGGACCTGACGGGGTGGTGCGAGGGGGCTTACCGCGTGGGGTTTGGGGCGTGTTCGGGGACGATCCTGCCAGCGATTGCGTTCGGGCGGGGATGACGAGCTTCGCTGATATCGTGGGGTCGGACCATGTGCTGACCGGGGCGGAGATGGCGCCGTACCTGACCGACTGGACCGGGGCCTATACCGGATCGGCGCGTGCGGTTCTGCGGCCCGGCAGCACCGAAGAGGTGGCCCGCATCGTGGCGTTGGCCCGGTCTAAAGGGTTGCCGGTGACGGTGCAGGGCGGGAACACGTCCGTCTCAGGCGGCAGTGTGCCGGGGGTGCCGGACGGGATCGTTCTATCGCTGACCCGGATGGCGCGGATCCGCGCGGTTGATCCTGTCGCGCGCACGGCCACGGTGGATGGGGGCGTGGTGCTGCAGGTGCTGCAGGAACGAGTGGCGCAGGATGGCCTCGACTTCCCGCTGATGTTCGCCGCACGCGGGACGGCGACCATCGGCGGGGCGCTTGCCACCAATGCGGGCGGGTCGAACGTGCTGCTCTATGGCAATGCGCGGGATCAGTGTCTGGGAATCGAGGCAGTGCTGGCCGACGGATCGGTCATGCATGGGCTGTCGGGCTTGCGGAAGGACAATAGCGGGTTCGATCTGCGGCATCTTCTGTGCGGGTCGGAGGGGACGTTGGGCATCATCACCGGCGCGGTTCTGCAACTGGTGCCGCGTCCGCGCGTGCGGGCGACGGCGTTTCTGAGCCTGGCGGGGCTGGAGGCGGCGCTGGATGTGCTGAACGCGTTGCAGGATGCCACCGGCGGGCTGGTCGAGGCGTTCGAGTGGCTGCCGGGCGAGATGATGCGGGCGATCCTGGCGCATCGGCCCGATCTGCGCGCGCCATTGGAGCCTGTGGCCGAGACGCACGTGCTGGTGGAACTGGCCTCCACCCGGGCGGGCGATGCGGAGGCCGGGGCGGAGGGGGCGACGCGGCTCGATCAGGCACTGCTCGCTGTGCTGGAAGTGCAGATGGCGGCGGGGCGGGTGCTGGACGGCGCGGTTGCGGCATCCGAGGCCCAGCGGCAGGCGTTCTGGGCGGTGCGCGAAGCGGTGCTGGAGACGCTGGTGGCGCAGGACTTCACCCATCTCGACATCGCGCTGCCCCTGTCGCGGTTTGCGGATTTCATCGCTGCGGCGGCGCCCTTGGCCGAGGCGGCGGGGCTGCGGCCGTTGCTGGTGGGGCATTTGGGCGACGGGAACGTGCATTATGCGGTGGTGGGCCAGGGCGGGCAGGCGCCCGATCCGGATCGGCTGGCGGCGTTTCTGGAGGCGTTGACGGAGCTACTGCTGGCGCATGGCGGGTCGTTCAGTGCCGAGCACGGGATCGGGCGATCGAAGACGAGGGTGATGGCGGCGCATAAGGACCCCGCGCAACTGGCGGCGATGCGGGCGATCAAGGGGGCACTTGATCCGGAGGGGGTGTTTAATCGTGGGGTTTTGTTTGGGGGGTGAGGTTTGGCGGGATAGTGTGGGTAGGGCGGTTGGCGGGTTTGAGGCCATAGTGCGGAATGCACGACGAGTTTCTGAAGCCACTAGGGTTGGCAAGTCAAGCCAACGCAGCAAATGCGTCACATTCCTGTACTGTTCGTATGATAAATATAGGCTCTCTGCCCGTGAAGATTGAGCAGATGATCTGCCCGTTTGCTTCGGATATCGGGAGGTAGACCGCACCTAACCGAGATTAGAACAGTCCTTTACTATTTGAGATCCGACAGTGTTCGGTGATTTGATGATCCTTATAGCTTCACTGCGCTTTGTTTTTGTACCAGAATAAGTGACTTTTCCTTTGCGGCCCGTTGGCACAATATACCCGTGTTGAAGCAAAAGCTTGATTACCTCGGGTACTATAAGTCGCGCCCTCTGATCAAGCCCCCGATACAGAGCGCTCTCGAGGCGTGATGAACCATACTGGCGAAATAGTTTCCGCAAGGTCACAACAAGGACGCGAAGGCCGAGTGGAAGTCCAGTATCTAAGACTTGGCTATTAACGTTGTATTCGTCTGTGAAACTACTTATCTCGCAGTCAATGAACTGTGCATCCACGAGGTCAGAGCTAGACACCCTTCCCTCTATGCTGCCGATCAAGCATTCGGTAAACGAAATATCAATGTTTGTTTCATCCGGTGTAGGAAGAACAATTCGGTCAATTAGACAATTTGAGAAATCTACTTTCACTCCATCAAAAATCTCCAGTGAGAGATCAATCTCATTGATCTCAATTCCTTCGAATGTGAGATAGATGCCTGGTTCGCATTCTCTTATAGACAACGAGAATAAATCGAAGGCAAGCTGTGGGCATTCGGTGTTTAGGGCGTGGCTTAGGGCGGCATTGATCTGGCCGCATACCACACCAGCTCGCTTTGACAGCATGACCAACGCCTCTATCCCAACTTCGGATAAAGGGTCCGAAAGGGAATCAAAGGAATAGTCGCCAGAGTAGTCACCGTGCGGATTCTGAATGTAGCGAACTGTCGGAATGGAAGCGCAGGCGTTAAGAAGATCCGTATCAATAAACGCCCGATCGCTATTGTCTCCCTGCGACGCCCCAAGTCCTGGTAGCCTCATGAGTATGTTTCGATCGTCCTCTAAGATCGTCGCTCCGGTTATGCCAGAGAACACTTCTTCCATCCGCTGAGGCGCGAAACTAACTTGGCTGCCTGATGTCTGCCTTGCTAGGAGAGCGAGCGTGCCCATGAACTCAATCAACGATGCCTTATCTACGCCGACGGACTGTTCGGCTTCGCGATCAGCGATCATCTCGATCAAGGAAAGCCAAGCGGTGCCGCGCGGATATTCTCCTGCGGTTTCCGCTTGAATTGCCACCTCCAACAAACCCTTCGTGACAAGATAGGTCAGGAGCAGCGGTCTGGTTGGTATCCACTCAGGGATGTCGCCAGACAGCCCCTTTAGTCGTAGGAAAGCCTGTACTTGATCTTCGTCGAATGGGTGGACCTGACATATTTCAAACGACCCGGCGGGTGCTCCCAAAGACTGCCGCATCTCCACGTGGGAATCAAAGTACGCTTCGCGGCCGGTGATTAATACACCAACACCGCTTGGGCTATCCTTGATCAATTGCCTCACCACGGAGTGCGAACTGCGCCGGTATTCCCTAAGCCTCTTGATGTCGCCCGTCCAGCCTCGTGTTGATAGTTCGTCAAAACCATCGATCAAAAGATCGACGTATCCCGCGTTCCAAGCTGCAACCAGTTTTTGAGGGTCGACCGCATTCGATCTTGCGTGTCTCTCAAGCAACTCAACCGGATCAGACTGTCCGAGATGTTCCCGCAGATTTATGGCGATCGGTGTTCGAAAGTGCTTCTTTGCTCGGAATTCAAGGACTAAGGCGTGGAAAAGCTGGCGGAACAACATGCTCTTGCCAACGCCGTACTCAGCTACGAGGATAGTCTTCTCGCCATTTTTGACGCGGTCGCTTAAGTCGAGTAATGTCGGCCCACCCTGCGCATTCACCCAACTAAGCGTTGGCTCGATGAAGTCTGTAAGTGGGATTTCATGTTTGTTTTCGACGTGGTCGTAAACGCTTCCAAAGCGACGTTTAGAACGGTTTGCGATATATGATTGGGCATCGAAAAGTAGAGACCTAAACTCGTCGAAGCTCATAATCTTTAATGACCGCTCATACTTCTTGACGGCGCTCTTTTGATCGGTGGTTGGTTCATGCAACGTAACAAGATATCCGCGCGCCATGTGACCTTCCTTGCGCAACTTCAAGACAAGATCGTGCGTTTTCTTGCCATCTCGTTCAGCCTTCACCTTGGTTTTGTCAGTTGTGGCTTCAACGACGGTGTAGAATTCACCATTCCAAAAGACACCATCACGTTCTCGACCATCGACCATTTCACTGCCTTGGCCGACACTGTTTGAGTATTGGCTGCGAGCAATATTTCGAACTTCATCCTCAAATTGAAGCCCGGTGAATAATTTCCCCATTCGAAATAACCTACTAATTGCCGTTCTGCGGCAAGCGTAGGTGATGCTTCGCCGCACAGCAACAAAGCTCTTGTTTGGCGAGGATCGCTGGAAGTCGAAAACGTCCGCAAAGCGCCCGCAACCTGTGGCCTCGGTAACCCTTGCACACTACCCGCCACGCGCTTGCCCAGGGTCAACGGTCAATCGCCCACAGCCCCCAACCCCTCCCGCCACGTCACCCCCCATCTCCCCAATCACCATTCGACAAACCCGCCAAATCGGCTAGGGTCGCGCGCCACAGGCATCGTGTTTAGGGAGGACCCGATGACGGACCGGCCGTGGACGGCGTTTTATCCGCCGGAGACCCGCGCGGATTTGGGGGAGGCGGCGTATCGCACGATTGGCGATCTGATCGGGTCGGTGGCGCAGACCTATGGCCGGGCGCCGGCCTTCACCACCTGTCTTCCCAACGGGATGAACGGCACGCTGAGCTTTGCCGAGATTGACGCGATGTCGGATCACTTTGCGGTCTACCTGCGCGAGGTGGCGGGGTTGGAGCAGGGGGATCGGGTCGCGCTGCAGATGCCCAATTGCCTGAGCTTTCCGGTGGCGGCTTTTGGGGTGCTGAAGGCGGGGTGTGTGCTGGTCAACGTCAACCCGCTTTATACCGCCGAGGAAATGGCCAAGCAGTTCGCCGATGCCGAACCCCATGCGCTGGTGATCGTGGACATGTTTGCGGGCAAAGTGCCCGGTGCGACGCGCGGGCATCCGATCCCCAATATCATCGCCACGCGCGTGGCCGAGTTTCTGCCGCGCCTGCCGCGGGGGATCGTCGGGCTGGTGCAGCGGTACTGGGACCGGACCGTGGCCCCGATCGAGATCCCGCATATCCGATTGCCCGATGCGCTGGATGCGGGACGTGCGCACAAAGAGGCCGAGCGGATCGAGGTGGATCGCTATTATCAGGCGGTGGAGCCGGATGATGTGGCCTGTTTGCAGTACACGGGGGGCACGACGGGGGTGCCCAAGGGCGCGATGCTGACCCATGCCAATCTGATCCGGAACATGGAACAGACGATGGAGATGATCACCGGGTTCGAGAAGGGGCGCGAGGTCGCTCTGACCGCCCTCCCGATGTATCATATCTTTGCGTTTACGGTGAATTTGCTGGGCTTCTACTGGCTGGGCTCGCGCAATATCCTGATCCCGAACCCGCGGCCTCTGACGAACCTCAAGCGTGCGTTCGAGAATTACAAGATCACCTGGATGAGCGGGGTGAACACGCTGTTCAACGGGTTGACGAATGAGGTGTGGTTCAATGACAGCCCGCCGAAGCACCTCAAGTTTGCCTCTGCCGGGGGGATGGCCCTGCAAAGCTCCGTGGCTGAGCGGTGGGAGGAGATTACAGGCAAGCCGGTGTTGCAGGGTTACGGGCTGACCGAGACGTCGCCGATCCTGACGTTCAATCCGTTAGGCAAGACGCGCGCAGGGTCCATCGGGATCCCGCTGCCCTCGACCATGGTGGCCTGTCTCGATGAGGCGGGACAGCCGGTGCCGGTGGGTGAGACGGGTGAGATTGCGGCCAAGGGGCCTCAGGTCATGGCGGGGTATCTGGGCAAGCCCTATGAGACCGCGCTGGTGATGCAGGACGGGTGGTTTCTGACGGGCGATATCGGGGTGATGGATGCCGATGGGTATTTCAGCATCGTGGATCGTAAAAAGGATATGGTCGTCGTCTCGGGCTTTAACGTCTATCCCAATGAGATCGAGGACTGTTTGGCAACGCATCCCGGTGTGCTGGAATCGGCGGTGATCGGCGTGCCGGATGACGCGACGGGCGAGGCGGTGATGGCCTTTGTGGTGCGCCGCGATCCGGGGTTGAGCGAAAGCGATATCCGCGCCCACTGCAAGGCGCATCTGACAGCCTACAAGATCCCCAAACGGGTGGAATTCCGGGACGATCTGCCGAAATCGAATGTGGGCAAGATCCTGCGAAAAGACCTGCGGGCCGAGTTGCCAGGGCAGGGGGCGTAGGCGATGGTTGGAGCCTTTGAACAGGCGATGCTGGCGCTGATGATCTTTGTCATCATGCTGGGGATGGGCGCGTCGCTAACGCCGCGCGATTTCTATCTGGCGCTGCGGCGGCCTTACGGGTTGGCCATCGGGGTGATCTCGCAATACGGGTTCATGCCGTTTATCGGGTTTCTGTTGGCGAGTTTGCTGACGGTGCCCGAGGCGATTGCGGTGGGTATACTGATCATGTCCTGCATGCCGGGGGGGACGACCTCGAACATCTTCACCTATTTCTCCAAGGGCAATCTGGCGCTGTCGGTGCTGATGACGGTGACATCGACAGTGGCGGGCGTTGTGCTGATCCCGATTATTCTGGTGCTTTACGCTACCGCGCTCGATCTGGAGATCCCGCGCGAGAATATCATCATCACGCTGATCCTGTTGCTGGTGCCCGTGGGGATCGGAATGGTCCTGCGCAAGATCAGCGCGAATGTGGGGGCGGTGACGGAGTTCTTTGGCTCGGCGCTGGCGTTGTTCTTCATCCTGTTCCTGATGGTGAGTTGGATCCCGCGGAACTGGCAGTTTCTGTTGGAGACGACGGCGGCGACCTATGTGGCGTCCATCGGGCTCGGGCTGTTTGGGATTGCGATTGGATACGCCTTTGCGCGGAGCCTGCGGTTGCATCCGCGGAATGCGCGGACGGTGGCGTTGGAAACGGGGATCCAGAACGGGCCTTTGGCGGTGGCGATTATCGTGTTCACCTTTGGCGGGGAGGCGCAGGGGCAGTCTTATATGGCGGTGCCGGTGCTCTATTCGCTGTTCATCGTGATCATCTCGACGCTGGTGACGCTCGTGTTCCGCCGGGCCAACACGGCCGCCGAACAGAAGATGCCGGACAGTCTGTTATAGGCCCCGGCCATTGACAGAGGCCCGGTGAGGGCGGAAGACGTCAGGGAACATCCGCGAATAGGGGAGGGTGCCTAATGTGCGCCATTGCACTTGCCGCTGAAAACACCGCTCCGGGCCATGGGCCGGACTTAGGGCGCTTTGACTGGGAAGATCCGCTGCGCCTGGAAGACGGGCTGAGCGAGGATGAACGGATGCTGCGCGATGCGGCGCGCGGCTTTGCCACCGACAAGCTCGCCCCGCGCGTGATTGACGCCTATCGCGAGGAAAGCGTGGCCCCCGGTATCTTCGCCCAGATGGGGGAGGCGGGGCTGTTGGGTGTCACGATCCCCGAGGCCTATGGCGGGCTGGGCGCGGGATATGTGACCTATGGTCTGGTTGCGCGGGAGATTGAGCGGGTGGATTCGGGCTATCGCTCGATGATGTCGGTGCAGTCGAGCCTCGTGATGTACCCGATCCATGCCTATGGGACCGAGGCGCAGCGGCAGAAGTATCTGCCGGGGCTGGCGGCGGGGACGCTGATTGGCTGTTTCGGGCTGACCGAGCCTGACGCGGGATCGGACCCGGCGGGGATGAAGACGCGGGCGGAGAAGATCGACGGCGGCTATCGCCTGACCGGATCGAAGATGTGGATCTCGAATAGCCCGATTGCGGATGTGTTCGTGGTCTGGGCCAAGTCGGACGCGCATGACGGCAAGATCAAGGGCTTCGTGCTGGAGAAGGGTATGAAAGGCCTGTCTGCGCCGAAGGTCGGCGGCAAGCTAAGCCTGCGGGCGAGTGTCACGGGCGAGATCGTGATGGATGGCGTCGAGGTGGGCGAGGATGCCCTGCTGCTCGGCGTGCAGGGGCTGAAGGGGCCGTTTGGGTGCCTCAACCGCGCGCGCTATGGCATCGCCTGGGGCGTGATGGGGGCGGCGGAGTTTTGTTGGCACGCGGCGCGGCAGTATGGGCTCGACCGCAAGCAATTCGGCAAGCCCATCGCGGGGACGCAGCTGTTCCAAAAGAAGCTAGCTGACATGCAAACCGAGATCGCGCTGGGCCTGGGCGCCGCGTTGCAGGTGGGCCGGGCGATGGAGGCGGGAACCGCCGCGCCCGAGATGATCAGCCTGATCAAGCGCAACAACTGCGGCAAGGCGCTGGACGTCGCGCGGGCGGCGCGGGACATGCATGGCGGGAACGGGATTTCCGAGGAATTTCAGGTGATCCGTCACATGATGAACCTCGAGACCGTCAACACCTATGAAGGCACGCATGATATCCACGCGCTGATCCTGGGTCGCGCGCAGACGGGCCTGCAGGCGTTTTTCTAGATGCCCGGTGACGGGGGCCTGCCTGCGACGATGCGGGCGATGGTCACCATGGGGCATGGCGATCTGGATCAGATGGTGTTCCACGCCGATTGGCCGCGTCCCGAGCCTGCGCCCGGTGAGGTGATGATCCGGGTTAGGGCTTGCGGGCTGAACAATACCGATGTGAACACGCGGTCAGGTTGGTATTCCAAGGCGGTGACCGAAGCGACGACCGGTGGCGCGTTCGACACCGTGTCGGACGAAGACCCGACATCGGGCGGTACGCCGATCATGTTTCCACGGATCCAAGGCGCGGATATTTGCGGCGAGATCGTGGGAGTTGGCGTTGGGGTCGATGCCGCGCGGATCGGGGAACGGGTTATTAGCGATAACTGGCTGCGCGACCTGGACGATCCGGAAAACATGTCGAAGGTCGGGTATTTCGGGTCCGAGCGCGATGGCGGGTTTGCCGAATACACGACGCTGCCCGCACAGAACGCGATTGCCGTTGTCTCGAACTTGAGCGACGCGGAACTCGCGACGTTTTCGTGTTCGTATTCCACCGCCGAGGGGATGCTGACGCGGGCGGCGGTGACGGAAGCGGATACGGTGCTTGTGCCGGGCGCGTCGGGGGGCGTTGGCGGGGCGCTGGTTCAACTGGCCAAGCGCCGGGGTGCGCGGGTGATCGCGATGGCGTCGGAGGCCAAGCACGGCGAGGTGGCCAAGCTCGGGCCCGACCGTATTCTGGCGCGTGCACCGGAGAACCTGCGGGCGGCGCTGGGCGATGAGGCGGTGACGGTGGTGGCCGATGTGGTCGGCGGGCCGGGCTGGGCGGAGTTGATTGATGTGCTGGAACGCGGCGGACGGTACACCTGTTCCGGCGCGATTGCGGGGCCGATGGTGACGCTTGATCTGCGGACCTTTTATCTGCGCGATCTGACCTTCACTGGGTCGACGGTGATTGACGCGCAGGTGATGGCGAACCTGGTCCGCTACATCGAGGCGGGGGAGATCGCGCCGGTGGTGGCGGCGGTCTATCCGCTGGAAGAGCTCCACGCGGCGCAAGCGGCGTTTATCGCCAAGACATACGCCGGGAATATCGTGGTGACGCCCTAGGCTTTTCGCGACCAGAGCGCCGACGCGGCCTCTACGATCCCGTCGGTCTGCGGCATCGTCGCGGCATAGGCGGGACCGGTGGCGATGAAGCTGTCTTCGGCCGTCAGGCGGGCGAAGCGCAGGTCCGTCTCTTCGGCCAAAAGCGCCATCAACCCTTCCGCCACCCCGCCCGAGCGCCGGGTCTCATCCACGATCAGGGCGTGGCTGCATCCTTCAAGCGCAGCGAGCAGACCTTGCGCGGGCAGGGGCGAGAGCCAGCGTAGGTCGATCACACGGGTCTGGGTGCCGGTCTCTGCCAGTCGTGCCTGCGCCTGGCGGCAGAAATAGTGCCCGTTGCCGAAGCTGATAAGCGCAAGCGGCCCGGTGCCGGTGACCCCGACCTCGCCCAGGGACACGCGTTCGTCCGGCGCGGGATAAAGCGACATCCAGCCGCCATCGCCGGCGGCGTGCAGATCCCGCGTGGCGTAGAGCGCGATGGGTTCGAGGAAGACGACCACCCGTTGTTCGTCGCGAGCGAGCCGCACGCATTCGCGCAGCATCCCCGCCGCATCCGCCCCATTGGAGGGGCAGGCGAGGATCAGCCCCGGAATGTCGCGCAGGACGGCGAGGGAGTTGTCATTGTGGAAATGCCCGCCGAAGCCTTTCTGATACCCCAGACCCGCGATGCGGATGACCATGGGGTTGGCAAATTGTCCGTTTGAGAAGAAGGGCAGGGTGGCCGCCTCGCCCCGCAGCTGATCCTCAGCGTTGTGGAGATATGCCAGAAACTGGATCTCCGGGATCGGCAAGAGGCCGTTATGCGCAAGCCCAATCCCGAGGCCCAGGATCGTTTGCTCATCCAGCAGCGTGTCGAACACCCGATCGGTGCCGAACCGGGCCTGAAGCTTTTGCGTCACCCCGTAGACCCCGCCCTTGCGCCCGACATCTTCGCCCATCACGGTGATCTCGGGGTAGGTCAGCATCAGATCGGTCAGGGCCCAGTTGATCAGGCGCGACAGGGGCTGGGGCGTGTCGAGCGCCTTGAGATCGGTGCCGAAAGCCTTGGCGCGGGCGTCCGGGCTTGGGCCATTGACCGGCGCGTTCTCCCGCGCGGGCGGGATCAGCGCGGACATCACGTCTTGGGCGGTCTCCAGGTGCGGGCGGTGGATAACCTCTAAGGCCAGTTGGGCGACCTCTGCCCGTATCTCCTGGTATATCGCGAGCGCCGCCTCTGGTGACAGTGCCCCGGCGTCGCGCAACAGGCGGACGGAGTGCAGCAGGGGATCGTTTGCCTCTTCCGCCTCGACCTCGGCGCGGGAGAGGTAGGTGGTGGGCACATCTGCGCCTGCGTGCCCGAAGAGGCGGACGGTGCGCACATGCAAGATCGCCGGTCTGCGGTGGCGGCGCACATAGTCCGCGGCGTCACTGGCGACCTTGTAGGTCTCGTAGAGATCCAGCCCGTCGCAGGTGAAATACGTCAGGGCGGGCCTGTGCGCGAGCGTGGCGGCAACCCAGCCCTTGGGTGATTTGACCGAAATGCCGATGCCATTGTCCTCGCACACAAAGAGGATCGGCATCGCCAGGCCTTGGAACGCCGCCCATTGGGCGCTGTTGAGCGCGCCTTGCGCGGTTGAGTGGTTCAGTGAGGCATCGCCAAAGGAGGTGAGCACAATCCCGTCATCGGCCAGCACCTTGCGTGCCGCCGGGTTCCGCCGCGCGAGCCCGATGGAATAGGCCGCCCCTACGGCCTTGGGCAGATGGCTGGCGATGGTCGAGGTTTGCGGCGGGATCATCAGCGCCTTGGAGCCCAGCACCTTGTGCCGCCCGCCGGAGATCGGGTCGTCGTAGGAGCAGGCAAAGCTGAGGAGCATGTCACGCGCGATGTCCTGACCTGGCACCTGATCGGCGCGGGCAATCTGGAAGGCGGCATCGCGGTAGTGGAGAAACGCCATGTCGGTGGGGCGTGTGGCGGCGGCGACAGCGGCCATGCCTTCATGCCCGGATGAGCCGATGGTGTAGTAGCCGGTGCCCGCCTTCTGCATCTCGCGGCTTTGCAGATCGAGGGCGCGGCTGAGACAGCCAGCGCGGTACAGCCCGACTGCCGTGTCGGCGTCCAGTGGGCCGGAGGGGGGCGCGCCGTTGGGCAGCGTCTCTTCGGTGACGCGCCGCAGGAAGTTGTCGTGGACAATGGCCGCGCGATCCATCGTCAGGATGCCTGTTGGGACAGATGGTGGGGAAGGGGCGTGGCGGTCATGGTGGCCCATTACATCGTTCTGTGCGCCGGGGCACAAGCATATGGAGGCCCCATTCGAGACCGCGTGTCTAATTCGGCGTCGTTAAACTGTTATTTATTCGATGTGAGCCACGCTGTGTCTTGGCGGATGGACCGGACTCATGTTTCACTCGCGGCATTGCACGAACGAATTGTTTTCTGGGAGGTCCGCCATGCGCCGTGGTCTGTGTCGAGCACTTGTTTCCGCAACCCTCTTGACCACCGCTGCGCCGGCCTTTGCCGAGGACAACGTGATGGTTGTCTTTGACGGCTCAAACTCGATGTGGGGGCAAATCGATGGCCTCTCGAAGATCGAGATTGCGCGGGATGTGATGGACAATCTCTTGGGGGATTGGGTCGATGAGCGCCGCGTGGGGTTGATGGCATATGGGCACCGGCGCCGGGGCGATTGCGGGGATATCGAAGTTCTGGTGACGCCAGGTGCCGCGGAACGCGGGGCGATCCTCGACCGGATTGCGGGCATCACGCCCACCGGCAAGACACCCTTGACCGACGCGGTTCAGCAGGCCGCCGAAGCCCTGTCGTATGAGGATAGCCCGGCCACGGTCGTTCTGATCTCGGACGGGGTGGAAAGCTGTGAGCGTGATCCCTGTGCGCTGGCCCGGGCGTTGGAACAAGGCGGCGTCGGGTTCACAGCTCATGTCGTGGGCTTTGGGTTGGGGCGTGAGGAAGACACACGCTCGCTCGCCTGCATCGCCGAGGCGACGGGCGGGCAGTATATCACGGCGGCAAATGCCGACGAACTGGGGGATGCGCTGAGTGCGGTGGGCAGTGCGGTGGCGCAGGCCGTGCCTGTTGCGGCCCCGTTGCCTGCGCCGACGCAAGTCCCGGAACCAGAGCCTGTGCCGGATCTGGAGACCGTTCTGGTGGACGGGCCCGATACGGCCATCGGTGGGTCTGACATCGTTGTGACCTGGGATCCGACGGTGGCGGAGGGCGATTATATCAATATCGTGCCGGTGGGGGCGGAGGACAACGATTTTGGCACGTATGAGCGGATTGGCCGTTCGAGTGAGGTTGAGATTGCGGTTACGGGCACGCCGGGCGCCTATGAGATCCGGTATCTGCACAGTGACACCTACGAGGTTTTGGGCCGCCGCGCGCTGACCATCATCGAGCCGGAGGTGGCGCTGTCGGTCACCGCACCGGTCACCGCTGGCGCGCGGTTCGATGTGTCCTGGACGCCGACGATCAACCGGCGCGACTATGTGGCGATTGTGCCAGTGGGGGCGGAGGCCGGGTCTTTCGGGAATTATCAGAGCGTTCGCACCAGGGGCGAGGTGACCCTGACCGCGCCGGCTGATCCGGGCCTTTATGAGGTGCGCTATATCCTGAATGTCGACAGATCGACGGCGGGCAGCACCACCGTGGAAGTGATGGCCCCCAGCGTGACCGTGCAAGCGCCAGACGCGGTGGCCACCGGTGGGTTGTTCGATGTCAGCTGGTCCGGGGCGGTGGATCCGCTGGACTATATCACCATCGTGCCCGCGGGGGCGGAGGCTGGGGCGTTTGGCAATTTCATCAAAGTGCGCGATGACGGGCGGGGCCGAGTGCGCGCGCCCGAGGATGCAGGGCAATATGAGGTGCGCTATATCCTGAACGAGGGCAACCGAACCTTGGCCTCGGTCCCGATCGAGGTGGTGGCGCCTGATGTCACGATCTCGGGGCCTGCGTCGGTTCTGACGGGTGAGACGTTTGACGTTGCGTGGAGCGCGTCCGTGCATCCACGCGATGTGATGGCGATTGTGCCCATGGGTGCGGCAGACGGGACATTTGGGAACTATGTCACCGTGCGCGACAACGCCACCGGCCAACTGACCGCGCCGTCCGAGCCGGGCCTTTATGAGTTGCGCTATATCCTGGACGAAGGCAGCAAGACCCTGGCGCGTGCCGCGATTGAGGTCACCGTGCCGGAGGTGACGATCTCAGCACCGGGGAGCGTTCTGGCGGGGTCGACATTTGATGTGTCGTGGTCCGCCGCAATCAGCCCGCGCGACTACATCAATATCGTGCCGATGGGGGCGGATGAGGGCAGCTTTGGCAACTATGCGGTTGTGCGGGGCGACAGGACCAAGGCCCTGCAGGCCCCGGCCGAGCCCGGTCTTTATGAGCTGCGCTATCTCTTGCGGGAGGGGAACACGACGCTGGCGCGGATACCGATTGAGGTGACGGCGGCGGAGGTGACGCTGAGCGCACCACAGACGGTCGTGGCCGGATCGGCTTTTGATGTGTCCTGGTCCGCGGCGATCAGCCCGCGGGACTATATCAACATCGTGCCGGTGGGAGCAGATGAGGGTGTTTTCGGCAACTATGCCGTCGTGCGCGACGACACGACAAAGGCGATCCAGGCCCCGTCTGATCCTGGCATGTATGAGGTGCGATACCTTTTGCGCGAAGGAAACAAGACCATCGCACGGGTGATGGTGGAAATCACGGAACCCCAGGTCACGATCAGTGCGGCAAGCGAGATACGGGCGGGCGAAGATTTGGCGGTTTCGTGGGACGGAACGGTCCATACCGGCGACTACGTGACCCTGTCGCCCATGGGGACACCGGACGACACGCTGGGCGTATACCGACAGGTCCGCACGAATACTGCGCTTGACTTGACCGCCCCCGATGAGACCGGCGTGTACGAGGTGCGCTATGTCCTGCGCGAAGGCGGGCGTGTGCTGGCGCGGCAGCGGGTCGAGGTGGTGGCGCGCGATGCCCAATTGGATGCAGGTGCGTCGATCAAGGCGCCTGACACCGCGGCCCCCGGCGCGACCATCGAGGTGAGCTGGGACGTGGACAGCGACAGTACCGATCAGCGGATCACGCTGGCGCGGGGGGATCAGGCGATCTTTACGTGGATCGCTGCGGAAAAGATCACCGGGGCCCCGCCCATGGCGCTAGCGATGCCCCAGACGCCGGGGGTCTATGAGATCCGCTTTCTCGATCTGGCCAACCAGGCGGTGCTCTCGCGCAAGGTGATCACGGTGGAGTGACCCCGGCGATCTGAGGCAAACATTATGGCATGTTCGGACCAAAACGCCTGGGTCACGGCCCAGACCGAGCGAGGTACGCTCGCCCTTGATCCCGCGCTGGGGAACATCCGGCGGTTGGCGTTCCTGTGCGGCGACCGGCGTATCGCCCCGCTGCATGCCGCGCCGTGGCTCGACGATGCCGATATCTTGAACGACCCCAGCCTGTTGCCGGTTGAACGGCGGCTGAGCGGCGATTTCTTTTGCGCCCCGTTTGGTGCCAGCGACGTAACGGATGCGCCGGCGCATGGGTGGACGGCCAACAGCGAATGGGAGGGTCTTGAGGCCAGACCCGGGGCCCTGTCGATGCGTCTCAAGCGTGAGGTGATGGGGGCCACGGTATCGAAATCTCTGAACCTGTCGGACGACGCGCCGCTTCTTTACCAAGAGCATCTGATCGACGGAGGCGACGGGGGTCTGACGGTGGCCCACCACCCGATGGTGCGGCTGTCTGGGCGGGGGCGGTTTTCCTGTTCGCCGAAGCGGATCGTTTTGACCCCGGCAACGGCCCTTGATGCGGGCCGCAATGCCCTGGCGCTGGGCGCGCGCGTGCCGTCGATCACGACGGTTCCGGCGGCAGAGGGCGGGACGATTGACCTGCGGGACCTGCCCATTGCCGCGGCGCATGAGGATTTCGTGACTTTGGTTGAGGCGCCGGGGGCGCGGCTGGGGTGGTCTGCGTTGCTACGTGAGGCGGAGGATGACATGGTCTTTGTCCTCAAGGACCCGCGCGTTTTGCCAGTGACGATGCTGTGGCACTCCAACGGCGGGCGCGACTATGCGCCGTGGAATGGACGGCATCGCGGGGTTCTGGGGATCGAGGACGGGTGCGCGGCGGGGGCCGATGGGCACGCGGCGGCTTTGGGGCCGAACCCGGTAGCGGACGAAGGGGTTGCGACGGCGCTGACGCTTGCGCCCGGGCGCACGCATCGGATCGCCCATGTGATCGGCGCCATGCCACGGCCCAACGGATGGCGTCAGGTGGTCGACATCGCGCTGGAGGGCGCGCGGTTGGTTGTGACCGGGGATACCGGCGGGCGGGTCGAGATGGTGTTTCGCGCGGGGTTTTTCGATAGGGCGGAGTGAGCGTCGTCAGACCGTCACGACGTTGCGGAACGAGGTTTCAACGGCGTGCAGGAACGAGCCCGCGGATGAGCTGGCCGACATCAGCCAGAACGCGTGAGGCCCGGTGCGGATGATGAGGGCCCCCATGTGCTCCATCATGCTTCGGCCCGAGCCGCCGACCTCAAATGTATGCACATCCAGCGGGCAGAGGCGTTCGAGGGCGGCGAGTGTATCGGGGCCGCTGGCCTCAAGGATCACCCAAGCATCGGTCTGATCGGTGGTGTAGCCGGTGTTGCCAAGCTTGGCGTCGATGACACCCCGCGCGTCCGGCGTGGGGTGGGGAAAGGCCAGAAGCAATTGGTCGGGCGCGGTGCGGATCGCGCGCATCTCGCCCGCGATGGTGGAGAGTGTCGGGGCAGGAAGGGCGAGGCCCAAGCCATCTTGCAAGGCGCGGGTCAGCGCCGCGTCACCGCCCAGGGGGGTGGCGACGGAGACCAGGGCCAGGTCGGTGCGCGCGACGATGCGATTGCCGCCGATTGCGATGTCGGTGCCGTCCAGGGTCGGGCGGGCGTCCAGGGGGAAGGAAAACTCAGCCACGCTGCCGCACTCCTTCCGGGTCGATGTGGTGGGAGGAACAGACCTCAACCTCCATATCGCCACCGCGCACCGGGGAATAGGCGCGCAGCACCTCGCCCATGCGCGTGTGACCGTTTTTCAGAAAGCCAAGACCGATGGAATGCCCAAGCTCGGGCGAATAGGCGACCGAGGTCAGCCAGCCCTGATCGTGGGCCATATCGGCGGGATCGCCGGGGACCAGGAAATGTGCCCCTGCGATGAGGTCACGTGTCTTATCAACAGGCCGCAGGCCCACCAGCCGCAGCCCGTCTTCGCGCGCAAGCGCGGGCCGTTCGGAGAGTTTTGAGCCGATGGCGTCTTTCTTCTTCGACACCATGCCGCCCAGCCCGATGGACAGCGCGGTCGTCTGGCCGTTCAACTCGTTGCCTGCGACATGGCCCTTCTCGATCCGCATGACCCCCAGCGCTTCGGTTCCGTAGGGGACCACGCCGAACTCTTCGCCCGCCGCCATCAGGCCGCGGATCATCGCGTCGCCGTAGCGGGCGGGGACGGCGACCTCGTAGGCGAGTTCGCCCGAGAACGAGATGCGGAAGAGGCGGGCGGGGGTGCCGCCGAAGACGGTGCATTCGGTGCAGGCCATGAAGGGGAACGCTTCGTTAGAGAGGTCCAGATCGTCGACGACCTTTTGCAACAGCGCGCGGGACTTGGGGCCCGCGACGGCGAATTGCGCCCAGGCATCGGTCGTTGAGATCAGGTGGACATCGAGATCGGGCCAGAGGCACTGGCGCGCAAATTCGAGGTTGCGGAAGACCAGCACCGCATTAGCGGTGGTGGTGGTCATGACATAATGCGTCTCGCCCAGCCGCGCAGTGGTGCCGTCGTCATAGACCATCCCGTCCTCGCGCAGCATCAGGCCATAGCGGACCTTGCCCACGGGCAGCTTGAGGAAGGCGTTGGAATAGACGCGGTTCAGGAACTCGGCGGCGTCGCGGCCTTGGATGTCGACCTTGCCCAGCGTGGTCACATCGCAGATGCCCACGCTTTTGCGGGTCTGGATCACCTCGCGGTCGACGCTGTCGCGCCAGCCTTTCTCGCCGGGTTTGCGGAACCATTGGGCGCGGAGCCACATGCCCGCCTCGACAAAATCAGCGCCGTTCTCCACCGCCCATGTGTGGGAGGGGGTCAGGCGGGTCGGGCGGAAGTCTTTGCCCCGCGCGCGGCCTGCAAAGGCGCCGATGGGGACGGGGGTGTAGGGCGGGCGGAAGATCGTGGTGCCCGTCTCGGGGATCGACTTGCCCGCGGCCTCCGCCATGATGGCGAGGCCCAGCACATTTGCCGTTTTGCCCTGATCGGTCGCCATGCCGAGCGTCGTGTAGCGCTTGAGGTGTTCGACGGCGCGGAAGCCTTCCTGATGGGATTGCTTGATGTCCTTGGTGGTCACGTCGTTTTGCAGATCGACCCAGGCGCGGGCGGGGCTGGCGGTGACGTGCCAGAAGGCGGATATGGCGGTGGGGTCATCGCTGGCGCTGGGGGGTATGCCCGTGGAGGCGTGGTGGCCGAGGTCGGCGGCGATCTGCGTGGCAGTGTCGTGGCCGTCACGGAGGGCGTGGGCCAGGGTCATCGTGCCATTGGCCGCGCCTGCCACGCGCATCCCCGGCGGCAGGCCATCGCCCGGCACGAAGGCCGCGATGTCATCGCGCCAGACCGGGCGACCGCGGTGGTGGCAGGTGAGGTGGACGTTGGGCGACCAGCCGCCCGAGACGGCGAGGCAGTCGACAGGGATCGTCGCGCCCGCGCCGGTGGTGATGCTGCGCACGGCCTTGCGGCCTTTGGTGTTGGTCACGGTCTCGCCCTTGCGGGCGTCGAGGATGGCAGTGACCTCGATGCCTTTTGAGCGGAGGTCAGACGCGGTGCGGAGCCCGTCGTCATTGTTGGTGAACACCGCGACCCGTTTGCCGGGGGCCACGCCAAACCGGTTGGCATAGGCGCGTACGGCCCCGGCCAGCATCACGCCGGGGCGGTCGTTGTTGCCAAAGGCGATGGAGCGTTCGGTGGCGCCTGCGGTCAGAAGCGCGCGTTTGGAATAGACGCGCCAGAGGACCTGGCGGGGTTTGCTGTCGCTGGAGGCAAGGTGATCGGTCTTGCGTTCGAGCGCGCCGTAGATCCCGTGGTCATAGGCGCCGTAGACGGTGGTGCGGGGCATCAGGCGGACATTGTCAATCGTGGCGAGTTCGGCGACGGCGTCGCGGGCCCAGTCGGCACCCGGTTTGCCCGCCACCTCATGCGTCTCCGCGTTCAGGCGTCCGCCCATGCGAAAATCCTCATCGGCGAGGATCACGCGCGCGCCCGCGCGACCGGCGGCAAGCGCGGCGGCGAGGCCAGCGGGGCCTGCGCCGATGATCAGGAGATCGCAGTGGAGGTAGCCGTGGTCGTAGCTGTCAGGGTCGGCGCGTTTGGACAGGCGGCCTAGGCCCGCGGCGGCGCGGATCATCGGCTCATACAGGCGTTCCCAGAAGGCTTTGGGCCACATGAAGGTTTTGTAGTAGAACCCGGCGCTTAGGAACGGGGACAGCAAGTCGTTCGCGGCCAGCAGATCCCATTCCAGCGACCCGCGGTGGTTCTGGCTGGTGGCGTAGAGACCGTCGTAAAGCTCGGCCACGGTGGCGCGGGTATTGGGTTCCTGTGCGGCGCCTTTGCGCAATTGCACCAGCGCGTTGGGTTCTTCGGAGCCGGCGGAGAAGATGCCGCGCGGGCGGTGGTATTTGAATGACCGGCCGACGAGGCGCACACCGTTGGCAAGCAGCGCCGAGGCAAGCGTATCGCCGGGATGGCCGCTGAGCCAGCGATCGTTCCATTGGAACTTCAAGGTCTCGCTGCGGTCGATCTGGCCGCCGTCGATCCGGAACGGCTGGGTCATCGGGATCGCCCTTCGGCACGGGCGACGTCGCGGGCCAGCGCCACATCGGTGATCTCATGGGTCAAGGTATCGCGGGTGACGACGAGCCAGGACCGGTCGCCCTGTTCGTGATACCACAGCTCGCGATGGGTGCCGGCGGGGTTGTCACGCAGGTGCAGGTAGTCGTGCATCTCTTCTTCGCTGGCGGTCTGGCCGTCGGGGCGGTGGATGAGGCTTGCGTCGCCGGGATAGGTGAATTCGGCGGCGTCGCGGGGGCCGAGGAGGGGGTGGTTGATGATCATCGCGCAGGCACCCTCAATGCAGGTTCGGCTGGGCGCCGGCGCCCTTTTCATCGATCACCGCGCCAGACCGGAACCGGTCGAGGCGGTAGTGCTGGGCCACATCATGCGGGCGGTCGGTGGCCAGGAGGTGCGCGTAGCAGTAGCCCGAGGCGGGCGTCGCCTTAAACCCGCCATAGCACCAGCCGCCGTTGAAATAGAGGCCGTCGATATGCGTCTTGTCGATGAAGGGCGAGCCGTCCATCGACATATCCATCACGCCGCCCCACATGCGCAGCAATCGCGCGCGCCCGATCATCGGGAGGATCGCCATGCCGCCCTCGCACACATCCTCGACCACGGGCAGGTTCCCGCGCTGGGCATAGGTGTTGTAGCCGTCGATATCGCCGCCGAAGACAAGCCCGCCCTTGTCGGACTGGCTGACATAGAAATGGCCCGCGCCGAAGGTGATGACGCCGGGGATCACGGGTTTCAGGCCCTCGCTGACGAAGGCCTGAAGGACGTGGCTTTCGATGGGCAGGCGCATGCCCGCCTGCGCCATGACGCGGGAGGACGAGCCTGCCACGCAGACGGCGATCTTCCTCGCGCGGATGGCACCGCGCGAGGTCTGGACGCCGGTGCAGGTGCCGTTGTCGATGTCGAACCCGGTGACTTCGCAGTTTTGCAGAAGGTCGACGCCCCGGCTATCGGCCCCGCGCGCATAGCCCCAGGCGACGGCATCGTGGCGGACGGTGCCGCCGCGCGGTTGCCACAGCGCGCCCTGGATCGGGAAACGCGCGTTGTCGAAATCGAGATAGGGGCACATCTTGCGGATCTCGTCGGGGCCCAGAAGCTTGGCATCCGCGCCCGACAGGTGCATCGCGTTGCCGCGCCGGACATAGGCATCGCGCTGGGGATCGGAGTGGATCAGGTTCAGGATCGCGCGCTGGCTGACCATGGCGTTGTAGTTGAAATCCTGTTCCAACCCCTCCCACAGCTTGAGCGACAGTTCATAGAACGGCTGATTACCCTCCAGCAGGTAGTTCGAGCGGATGATCGTGGTGTTCCGCCCGATATTGCCGGAACCGAGCCAGCCCTTTTCCAGCACGGCCACATTGGTGACGCCGAACTCTTTGGCGAGGTAGTAGGCGGTCGATAATCCGTGCCCCCCGCCGCCGACGATGACCACGTCGTATTCCGGCTTTGGCTCGGGGTCGCGCCAAACCGGGGTCCAACCCTTGTTGCCGCCAAGGCCCTGTTTAAGGATTTCGAGTGCGGAGTAGCGCATGGGGGCCGTGGATTTGCTGTCGACGGGGCATCCTAGATGCGCGTAGGGTCGCGGTGACATGCGGGAAATGGACGCAAAATTGCAGGAAAAAGACACCGGGTTCGGGGGCGGTCCGCCGCGTCGGATCGGCGTTTTGCCGATACCGGGCTTTGCGCTGATGTCCTATGCCTGCACGGTGGAACCGTTGCGGGCGGCGAACCTTCTGTCAGGGCACACCCTGTATGACGTATCGCATTTTGGTGACGCGCCCTTGATTGGCAGTTCGGGCGCGGCGTCGGTTGAGCGGCGGCATGTCATAGGGGAGACCGTCGATCTTGATCTTCTGCTGGTGGTGGCGGGGGGCGATCCATTTGCGTTTCGCGATCCCGCGACGCTGGCCTGGCTGCGACGGATGGCGCGGCGCGGGGTGCGGATTGGCGGCGTGTCGGGCGGCGCGGTGATCCTGGCACGGGCCGGGTTGATGGCGGGGCGGCGGCTGGCGGTGCATTGGGAACACGCCGCGGCGCTGGCTGAGCTTTACCCCGAAAGTCTGGTTGAGCGGCGGCTTTATGTGATTGACCGCGACCGGGTGACCTGCGGCGGCGGGTCTGCGCCGCTGGACCTGATGCATGCGCTGATCGCAGACCATCACGGCAGCGGGTTTGCGCAAGAGGTCAGCGACTGGTTCCTGCACACCGATATCCGGGGCCCGGCAGCCCCGCAGCGCCAGGGTGTGGCTGAACGGCTGGGCGCACAATCGCCCCATGTGATCGAAGCGGTGGCGGCGATGGAAAGCCATATCGGTGATCCATTGAGCTTGAAGCAGTTGGCCCTGGTGGCCCAGGTCTCGCCCCGGCACCTCAACCGGCTTTTCTCAGATGCGTTCGGACAGCCGGTGATGGCCTACTACCGCACGCTGCGGCTGGAGACGGCGCGGCGGCTGGTGCGGTCGACATCCATGGGGCTGGCTGAGATTGCGGCGGCGACGGGGTTTGCCCATGCGGGGCATTTCTCGAACGCCTATCATGCCGGGTTCGGGGTGCGGCCGCGAGAGGATCGGCGGGGAATGGGCCGGCCTCAGCCCTGACCGATGGTTTGGCTGAGCTGGCTGGCCAGATCCTCCAGCATCGGCACGGCCTGCGCGCGGGCGGTTTCGTCGAAGCGGTTGATCAGGCCCGACACCGCGAGCGCACCGCGGAGGTTGCCGCCTGCGTCAAACACCGGCGTTGCGATGGAGGCGATGCTTGGATTGTGCGCGCCTGCGGAAGTCACCGTCCCTTTCTCAGTAAACACAGACAGATCCGCGACTGTCTCGCCCGAGAAATGGCGCAGGACCGTTCCGGAGGCGCCGGTGTTCAGCGCCATCCGCATCCCTTCCTCAAGGTGAAATCGCATGAGGTTGGACGAGTTTTCGCGATAGAGGCACACGCGTTCCTGACCGGCCCGGACGTAGAACGAGGCCGTTTCGCCGGTGAGTTCGACCAGTTTGCGCAGGATGGGCCGGACTTGCTCACCATTGTTGAAGTCTTGGCGAAAAATGAGCCCCAGACGCCAGATGCTGGCGCCGATCGTGAAGGTGCCGTCGGCATCGCGAATGAGAAAGCCATAGATCTGCATCGAGTTCGTCAGCCGCAGGATCGTGCTTTTGTGCAGTCCGGTTTCGCGCGCGAGATCGGCCAGCGTGAGCCGGGGTGTTTGGGTCGAAAACGCCATCAGGATCGACATGGCGCGTTCGACCGATTCCGTGCGCATGGCACCCATTCGGACCCCTCCGTTCTCTCAGGCGAAACCCCCATTCTCTTTATTGAAGCGGTCGGTCCTTCACAAGTATGACGGAGGCGACAGGGAGGATATGGGCGTGATCAAATCGATTCCGGGAACCGGGTTGTCGGCTGTTGATTATCAGGCGGTGGTTGGGCCCCGGCTGACGACGCTGCCCTATTCCTTGCGGGTGGTGGCAGAGAACGTTTTGCGCCAGTCGCCCGATGGCGGTGAGATCGAACATGTCGCCCATCGCAACGGGCAAGCGGTTCCGTTCCGGCCCTCGCGCCTGCTTTTGCAGGATATGCTTGGGCTACCGCTTTTGGTGGACATGATGGCCATGCGCAGCCAGATCGCCGAGGCGGGCGGTGACCCAAGCCGGGTGGATATGAGCCTGCCGGTGGACCTGATCATCGATCACTCGATGACCATCGCGCATTGGGCCGAAAAGCTGGCCCTGCCGCGCAACCAAAAGCGTGAGTTCGAGGTGAACGAAGAACGGTTCGCCTTTATCAAGGCCTGCGAGGACCGCTTTCCCAACTTGCGGGTCATTCCGCCCGGCGGCGGGATCATGCATCAGATCAATCTGGAGTATCTGGGGCGGGTCGTGATGCCGTCCGAGACGGATCCGACTGTGATGACGCCCGATACGAACCTCGGGACGGACAGCCACACGACCATGATCAACGGGCTTGGCGTCTTGGGCTGGGGCATTGGTGGCCTTGAGGCTGAGGCGATCATGTTCGGCGAGAGTACCGCCGTGAACGTGCCGCGCGTGATTGGGCTGGAGGTCACGGGCAGTCTGGGTGATCACCTGACGGCAACAGATGTGGCATTGACCGTGGCCGAGAAATTGCGCGCGGTCGGGGTGGTCGATTGCTTTGTCGAGGTATTTGGGGCGGGTTATGGGCAGTTGTCGGTCGCGGATCGTGCCACGATTGCGAACATGTCGCCTGAATACGGATCAACCTCTGTTTTCTGTCCGTGTGATGCCAACACGTTGCGCTATTTTCGGGAAACCGGTCGCAGCCCGGCCCTTGTCGAAACGGTCGAGGCGTATAACCGGGCGCAAGGTCTGTGGTTTGATGCGGATGTGGCGAACGGGTTCGCGTTCGACGAGGTAGTCACGCTGGATCTGTCGAAGATCGGACGCTCGGTCGCTGGGCCAAGCCGGCCCGAGCAGAGGATGGATCTCAGTGCAGCGACGGCGACGCTGACGAGTGACGCGGAACGCAGCGAAGCCCGGCGCGTTCCAGTGGCGGGCCAGGATTACACGATTGGCGATGGCGATGTGATCATCGCGGCGATCACAAGCTGCACCAACACAGCCAATCCCCGCAACATGATCACCGCCGGGTTGATCGCGAAGAAAGCGGTTGAGAAGGGTTTGAAGGCGCAGCCCTATGTGAAGACATCGCTTGCGCCGGGCAGCCGGGTTGTCGCGACGTATTTGGAGGCATCCGGGCTGCAAGAGCCGCTGGATGCGCTTGGGTTTCAGATCGCGGCGTTTTCCTGTTCGACGTGCAATGGCATGTCGGGCCCGCTTGCGCCCGAGCATGAAGAGGCGATCACGGGCAGTGATATCAAAGGGATCGCGGTCTTGTCCGGCAACCGGAACTTTGCGGGGCGCATTCATCCACTGGCCAGCCGCAACATGCTGGCCGCGCCGCCGTTGGTGGTGGCCTATGCGCTGTTTGGGACTGTGCTGCGCGATATCACGACCGAGCCTGTTGGGCATGATCCGGACGGCAACCCCGTGATGCTGTCAGATCTGTGGCCCAGCCGGGACGAGGTGGATGCGATCATCGACGCGCATATCCAGCCCGATGATTTCCTGGCCAATTACAAGGCTATTTCCACCGTCAACGACAGATGGAACGATCTGAGTGTGGCGGCGGGGAACTATGACTGGGTGCCGTCGACCTATGTGACGTTTCCGCCCTTCGTGAAGACGATAGAAAGCGCGCCCAAGCCGGTTGCGGCGCTAACCGGGCTGCGTCCTCTGGCGATCCTGGGGGACTCGATCACGACCGACCACATATCCCCGTCTGGTGCGATCCCGATGGACAGTGACGCCGCGCAGTTTCTGATCGACCGCGGGGTCGCGCCGCGTGACTTTAATTCGTTCGGGACCCGGCGCGGATCGTCGGATGTTGTGATCCGGTCGACCTTTTGCAACGTGCGGCTGCGCAATGAGATGACGCCCGACAAAGAGGGGCCGTGGACCCGGGTTGAGCCGGAGGGTGAGGTCACGACGATGTTCAAGGCCATCGAGACCTACCGCAGCCGCGGGCAGGGCCTGATTGTTATCGGCGGCAAGGAATACGGGTGCGGGTCGTCGCGTGATACGGCGGCCAAGGCCCCCTGGCTTGCCGGTGTGAAGGCGGTCGTCGTCGAAAGCTTTGAACGCATTCACCGGTCAAACCTGGTGAACATGGGCATCGCGCCCTTGTGCTTTGCCCCGGGCGTGACGCGGCAGACCCTGAGCCTCGATGGCAGCGAGGTGTTTGACATCCAGCTGTCTGACGATCTGACATCGGCCAGCATGACCATCACCCGGACCGACGGCGCGCAGGAGACCGTCGACCTGGACTTGCGCCTTTACAATGACAGCGAGCGCGAGACGTTCCGCAATGGCGGCCTGCTGCCCCGGTCGTTCCGCAGCTTTCTGGGGAGTGCGGCGTGATGGCCCGCAAGACTGTGAAGGCCGCCTTTTACCGTGGCGGGACGTCGAAAGCGGTGATGTTCAATGCCGCGCATCTGCCGGCGGACAAGGATCGCCGCGATCGGATGTTCTTGCAGATCATGGGAAGTCCCGATGCCTATGGCCGTCAGTTGGACGGCATGGGTGGCGGGATTTCATCTCTGTCCAAGATCGTGATCGTTGAGCCATCGGCCCGGGCGGATGCGGATATCGACTATACCTTTGTCCAGATCGCCGTGGGCGCGCCGGTGGCCGATTACGGCCAAATGTGCGGAAACATGTCGTCGGCGGTCGGGCCCTTTGCGATTGAAGAAGGGTTGGTGCGCGTGGCGGATGGTCCGGCGGTGGTGCGGGTGCATAACACCAACACGGGCAAGCTGTTTCATGCATCCTTTGACGTGCGGGACGGGCGTGCGGTCGAAGCGGGCGATTTTGAGATCCCGGGTGTCTCGCAACGGGGGGCGAAGGTGCGGCTTGAGTTTTTCGATCCCGGCGGATCGCGGACGGGGGTACTTTTGCCGACGGGGCAAGTTGTCGAAGATCTGGATGTGCCTGGGCTGGGCGTCTTTCGGGTCTCGATGGTCGATGCGTCCAACCCGGTGGTCTTTGTCAACGCCGCCGATCTGGGGCGGCGCGGCGACGAACACCCCGCCGAGCTTGATGCCGACAGGGATCTTATGGACACGTTGGAGGCGATCCGGCGCCAGGGGGCCGTTGCGATGGGGCTGGTCAACGCCCCCGAGAACGCGCAGCTGTCAGCCCCGAAAGTGGCGTTGGTGGCTGCGCCGACTGCGTTTTCAGCGCTCGATGGCCGAACGTATGATCCGAGCGATTACCATGTCTCGGTCCGGCTGGTCTCCATGGGCAACTTCCACCGCGCGATCACCCTGACCGGGGCGATGTGCGTAGCCGTCGCGGCGCGCATTCCGGGCACGCTGATTGCGGATCATGTGCCGGCCAAGGGCGATGTGTTGATCGGCAACCCGTCCGGTGTCCTGCCGGTCGAGGCCGACGTGCGCGACGGCCCTGACGGGTTGGTGGCGCATTCAGCGACGACGTTTCGGACACAAAGGCGGATCATGGAAGGGTTTGTGTCGTATCTGGAAACACTGGATCCCGCCGCATGACTTGGGCGCTGGAACCGTTTCCGACCACGGACCTGAACGATGCCTTTCCCGACAAGGTGCGCCAAGTGATGCTACCGTTCCGGGATTTTGGTGTGCGGCGCATGTTTGCCGGACGCATCAAGACAGCGGTCACGATGGAAGACACCAAACTGGTCCAGCAGGCCCTGTTCAACACACCGGGTGATGGCGCGGTCGTTGTTTTGGACGGAGGCGGATCGGGGCGCAGTGCGCTGCTTGGTGATGTGAACGCTGATCTTCTTGTGGATAACGGCTGGGCGGGTATTGTGATTAACGGTGTCGTGCGCGACGCCCGCGCCTTGGCCAAGGTGGATCTGGGGATCAAGGCCCTGGGGACAACGCCGGTGCGAAGCGCAAAACGCGGTATCGGGGCATTGGGGGTGCCCGTCGCGTTTGGAAACGTGCTTTTTGAGGAGGGGCACTGCATTTATTGTGATGAGGACGGTGTCCTTGTCTCGGAAGAACCGCTGAGCCTCTGACGGCGCAGCAAGATAATGTCATAAAGGGAGGAAACCAAAAAATGACAGTATTCACATTCACACGTCGTACAGCCATCGCGGCGGCAGCGGCGATGATGGTGACCGGTCCGGTGCATGCGGACGGGCATCAGGTGCTGGACAGCATCCACTTTCTGATCCCCGGTGGCGCCGGCGGCGGTTGGGATGGCACCGCGCGCGGCACGGGCGAGGCGCTGACCAATGCGGGCCTTGTCGGATCGGCATCGTATGAAAACATGTCGGGCGGCGGTGGCGGCAAGGCCATTGCCTATCTGATTGAGAACGCGGAGTCGAACCACGGCACGCTGATGGTCAACTCGACCCCCATCGTGATCCGGTCGCTGACGGGCGTGTTCCCGCAAAGCTTCCGTGACCTTACGCTGGTGGCGGGCACGATTGGCGACTATGCCGCGATCGTCGTGGGCAAGGACAGCCCGATCAACTCGATGGATGATCTGGTGCAGGCCTATGCCGCAGACCCGAACGGCACTGCTGTTGGCGGCGGTTCGGTTCCCGGCGGCATGGACCACCTGGTCGCGGCCATGGTGATGGAAGCGGCTGGGCAGGATCCGGTTGGCGTGAAGTACCTGGCCTATGATGGCGGCGGCCAGGCGATGGCAGCGCTGTTGTCGGGTGAGATCAAGGCGCTCTCCACCGGCTTTTCCGAAGCCGTTGAACTGGCGAAAGCCGGTGAGGTGAAGATCATCGGTGTGACCGCCGATGAGCGTGTGGATGCCGCGCCCGATGCGCCGACCATGAAAGAGCAGGGGATCGACACGACCTTTGTGAACTGGCGCGGGTTCTTTGCCGCACCGGGTCTGCCGGATGACAAGCTGGCGATGTACCAGGACGCCATTGCCAAGATGTACGACACCCCGGAGTGGGAAGAAGTCCGTGCGCGCAATGGCTGGGCCAACATTCACAATCCTGGCGATGAGTTCGCGGCCTTCCTTGAAGAGCAGGAAAAGGTGATTGGCGATCTTATGAAGAAGCTGGGCTTCCTCTGAGACCCGGCTGACCTAAACCAGCCCGCCATGCCGGCGGGCTGGACCCTTTGCCCCTAGTGGATCGACGCCCCATGCGACGCACGCTCAGTCCATCGGACAAGCGCAAAGCCTTTCGGCGCGCGCTGGCCAGCGGCAAGATCATCCGCGCACCGGGGGCCTTCCTGCCGCTTGTGGGGATCGAGATCGAACGGCAGGGTTTTGAAGCGATCTACCTGTCGGGCGCGGTTCTGGCCGCTGATCTGGGGTTGCCTGATATCGGTCTGACGACCCTGACCGAAGTGGCCGACCGGGCCGAGCAGTTTGGGCGGGTCACGAACCTGCCGATCATCCTCGACTGCGACACCGGGTTTGGTGAGCCGATGAATGTCGCCCGCTGTGTTGAGATCATGGAAAGCCGCGGCATGGCGGCGTTGCAGATCGAAGATCAGGAAATGCCCAAACGATGCGGGCATCTGGATGGCAAGACGCTGGTCGGCACCGATATCATGTTGCGCCGCATTCGCGCCGCCATTGAGGCCCGGCGCGATCCCGACACGGTGATCATCGCGCGCACCGATGCCTTTGCCAGCGAAGGGATCGACGGTGTGATCGCCCGGTCACGGGCCTATGTCGAAGCGGGCGCGGATGTGATCTTTGCCGAAGCCCTGACCGGCGCGGACGATTGGCGGGCGGCGACGCAGGCCATTGCCGCACCGCTTCTGGCCAATATGACCGAGTTCGGCAAATCCGATCTGATCAGCGCCGATGCGTTGCAGGCGCTGGGGGCGAGCGTGGTGATCTACCCTGTCACCTTGCTGCGCCTGGCGATGGGAACCACGCGCCGGTCCCTGGCTGAGATTGCGGAAACCGGAACGCAAACGGGCCTGATCGACGCGATGCAGACGCGGGCCGAGTTGTATGACCTGCTCGACTACCAGGCGTTCAATCGCTTTGACGCGTCCCTTTATAATTTCACGCTTGGCTCAGAGGAGACCTGACAATGGCCCTTGATCGTTGGATCGCGTTCTTTCTTCTCCTGGCCTTTGCGATTTACGGCTATACGGCGTTTTTCATGATGGACGATCTGTTGCCGCCGATCATGCAGCGCAATCCGATCTGGCCATCGAGTTTCCCCAAGGTTCTGGCGGTTGGTGGCATCATAACGGCGCTGATCGTTCTGTCGGGGTTTGAGAAATCATCTGACCCGAACGCCGCCGACATCAATTACCGCAGGCTACAGGACTACAAGATCGGGCAGGCGCTCGCGCTGTTGGGGCTGATGGTGGTATATGCCTTGGTCCTGCGGCCGGTCGGGTTTCTGGCGGCGACGTTTCTGTTTCTGGCCATCGGCAGCATCATCCTCGGCGAACGACGATACGTTGTGATCGCCATCGTCTCGGCCACGGCTGCGGGGGGTGTCTGGTACCTCGTCAATGTGGTTTTGGGCATTTTTCTTACGCCGCTTCCGGCGTTTTTGTAGGGGAGGCGGATCATGCTTGAAGGGTTGATGATCGGCCTGACCACGGCCTTGTCGCTGCAGAATCTGCTGATGGTGATCGGCGGATGTCTGGTGGGAACGTTTATCGGGATGCTGCCGGGCTTGGGCCCGATGTCGATCATCGCGATCATGATACCCATCGCGGTGACGATCGGTGATCCGTCCGCGGCGCTGATCCTGTTGGCGGGTGTTTACTATGGGGCGGTGTTCGGGGGGTCGACCTCGTCGATCCTGATCAACGCGCCCGGGGTTGCATCGACCGTAGCGACCAGTTTTGACGGCTATCCGCTGACCCGCCAGGGGAAGGCGGGCAAGGCGCTGACGGTGGCTGCAATCTCGTCCTTTGCGGGGGGCACTGTAGGGGCGATCCTTCTTTTGTTCTTTGCGCCGATGTTGGCGAGCGTCGCGCTGCTTTTCCATTCGTCCGAATATTTCGCGCTGATGGTCGTGGGCCTATCGGCCATCGCGGCCTTTGCGGGAACCGGTCAGGTCTTCAAGGCGCTTTTGATGACGTTCCTGGGCCTCGCGCTGGGGACGGTAGGGGAAGGTGTGCTGTTCAACATGCCGCGTTTCACCGGCGGCATCCTCGATCTGCAGAGCGGGTTTGGCTTTATCACGCTGGCCATGGCGATGTTCGCCCTGCCCGAAGCGCTCTATCTGGTGCTCGATCCCAACCGGTCGAAACAGGCCGGGGGCAGCGGCGAAATCAAAGAGCTTCGCATCACGCGAGAGGAGGCGAAGGCCATTGCGCCTGTGATCGGGCGGCAGTCAATCCAGGGCTTCCTGATTGGCGTCTTGCCAGGGGCAGGGGCCACCATTGCGTCATTTCTGGGCTATGCCGTTGAACGCAACCTGGCGACCAAGGAAGAGCAAGAGCAGTTTGGCAAAGGCTCGGTCAAAGGGTTGGCCGCGCCGGAATCGGCCAATAACGCGGCGTGTACTGGGTCTTTCGTGCCGTTGCTGACGCTGGGTATTCCGGGGTCTGGCACCACGGCGATCCTGCTGGGTGCGCTGATTGCGCTCAACGTTTCGCCCGGGCCGCGCCTGATGATCGACAACCCGCAGATCTTCTGGGCCGTCATCATCTCGATGTATCTGGGCAATCTGGTCCTTCTGATCCTCAACCTGCCGCTTATCCCCTATATCGCCAAGGTGCTGGCGGTTCCGCGGAACTACCTGATCCCGTTCATTCTCTTCTTCACGCTGATGGGGGCCTATATCGGGCAGAACAACGCGACCGAGCTTCTGATCCTGGTGGGTTTTGGGGTGATTGCGACGGCGTTCAGGTTTGCCGACTACCCGCTGGCCCCGCTTCTGATCGGGTTCATCCTTGGGCCGCTGTTGGAGAACAACTTTGCCCGGTCGATGCAGCTTTATGATGGCGTCGCGTTCATCTGGGAACGGCCGATGACGATGGTGCTGTTGATCTTGTCGGTGCTGTTGATCCTGCTGCCAAGCTACCGCGCGCGTCGGGCGGCGGCGCGGGCTGACGGTGTTGCGGATGGTGATTAGGCTTTAGCCTGGCGCCTTGGGCAAGATGGCGTGATGGTCGTAGAGATTGGCAAAGAAAGCTGGCGCTTGAAGAACCGGGGGTAGCGCCATGCGGCAATCCCGCAGGCCGGGCTCAATGAGGACTGCGCGGCCCGGGGCCTGCTCCGCAGCGAGCGGATCAATTTTGAGCTGCTACGAGCCCGCCGCAGGTTACGCGCAACCAGCGTGCCATCAATTCGCCATGTTCATCCGGCTAGACAACGCGCTGATCGTGCGGGATAACCAAGTTGCGATCGACAAAACAAAAAATCGACGCGATGAGGCCGAGGATAGTGTGAATGCGGGCACCCATCAGACTTGCCTTACCCATTCTATTTGCCGCGCTGACCGGTGCGGCCCATGCCGACACCCGCACCTTTCGCGATTGGCAGGTCGCCTGCGAGGGCGGCGGATGCACCGCAGCGCAGACCCTGTCGGCGCCGGATGCCACCTGGCTCGCGACGCTGCAACTCGTGCCGTCGGAGGGGGAGGGCGCGACGCTGGTGCTGCGCCTGCCGCTGGGTGTGCATATCGGATCGGGCGTGTTTGTGAGCGATGGCCGCACGACGCTTTACCCGGGCACGTTCACACGATGCGACGCCACAGGGTGCCGGGCCGTTCTGGAGATGCCGCCTGAGATGCTTGCAGGCTGGCGCGCGGGGCGGGCCGCGCAGGTGCGCTATCGCCCGGCGTCGGATGCCGCGGTGGTGGCGTTTGAAGCATCGCTGATGGGGGTCAGCCGGGCGCTGGCGGAAGTGGGGGTCGAATGAGACGCTTGATTGCGGCGCTGTGCTGTCTGGTCCCAGGGGCGCTGAACGCGCAAAGCTTTGAAATTGATGCGGTTGATTTCAGCGAAAGCGTCTATCTTTCCGAGGAAGAGCTGCAGGCGATCGCGGCTCAGTACACGGACCGATCGATCTCGCTTGCCGATCTGCAGGAGATGGTGGCAGCGGTTCAGACGCTTTACACCGAGGCGGGCATCATCACCGCGCGGGCAGTTTTGCCGCCCCAAGAGATCCGCGATGGCACGCTGCGCGTGGAATTGGTGGAAGCTTTGGTCGAAGACATCGTGGTCGAAGGGTTCGAACAGACCGATCCCGCGTTTTTCAGCCGCACTTTGTCCATCGCCGAAGGGCAGCGCCCGGATTTTGCCGAGCTTGAACGCGATCTGCGCCGATATGAGATCAGTTACGACCTGCGGCCGCAGCTGAGCTTTCGGCCGGGCGAAGAGCCGGGGACCACTGTCGCGGTGATCCGGGCGGAAGAACCGGAGCGGTTTTCCTTTACCGGATCGCTGGACAACTTTGGGTCCGAAGAAACCGGGGAGCTTCGTGGGACGCTTTTTGCCAAGGCCTCAAGCCTGACGGGCTGGCGCGATACGCTGACGGGGCAAATCCAGGGGTCAGAGGGGGCCTATTCGGGATCGCTTGCCTATGCGCGGCCTGTGGGCGGGCGTGGCGGTGTGTTGCTGGCCACGACGAGTTATGCCGACAGCCAGATTATCTCGGGCCCGTTCTCAGCCGTGGACATCGTGTCGAACTCGGCCACGCTGTCCTTTGGCTATCGACAGCCGTTTCGGGTGCGCAGTCAAAGCCATGCGTTCGGCGAGATCAACATTCTGACCGAGCAAAGCGAGAGTGAGCTTGAGGGCGCGCCACTGAGCGATCAGACGCTGACCGAGGTCGTTCTGACCGGCGGGTTTGTCAGGCGCGGCGATCGCCAGAACCTGGGGCTGACCTTTGGGCTCAAGCTGGGTCAGGCCGATAGTGACTCCACGTCTGAGACCGAGGGCGATTACCAGATCGCCTTTGCCTCGGCGAGCTACGCGCGAACGATGGGCGAGCGGCTGATCTTTGACGCCTCGGTTTCGGCGCAGTTTGGCGAAGACCAGAACTTGCCGGTTGCGCGGCTCTTCACCGTTGGGGGCGCGACCACAGTGCGTGGCTACCCATCATCGGTGAGGTCCGGGGATTCGGGGTTGCTGACGCGGTTGCAGCTGTCGCGCCGCCAGCCGATTCGCCCGGAGGCGCGCCCGGAATTGGCGATTACGCCGTTTGGCTTTGCCGATCTCGGGGTGGTGGTCCCGTTCCGCGATCCCGACCCGGGGGCTGATCCAGCAGGCGGGTTTGATTCCGATCAGGACGTCCTGATGTCGCTTGGTGGTGGGGCGCGGTTCAACTGGAATGCGCGCACCCGGGGCGTCCTGATGGTGGCCCAACCACTACGCGATACGCTGGGATTCGAGGCCTCGGGCGCGACCGTGTATTTGGGTGTGGACATAGACTTCTAAAATCACGCTTTTGCCACGTTTCGGGCGCGAATGTGCCCCGTGAGTTGATGACACGTTAACCAGTGTAAACTCACAGGGCAGATGAATGAAACATATCGCTACACTCCTGACAGCCACCGTCTTTGCGACAGGCGCATTCGCGCAAACGGCGGATAACACTGAAATTGGTGCTGACGCACAGCCGGAAACCACCCTGGCCACAACACCGCAGCCCGTTGCCAACAATTCGACCTTTGGCGACTGGATCGTGACGTGTCAGGCTGTCACCACGCGCGACACCGCGTGCCGCCTGGTGCAGGAACAGTCGCTGACCGACACGCAACAGCTTGTGGCCCGCTTCATCGCGTTGCCGGCGCAAGACGGCGCGGCCGTCCTTCTGGCGCAGGTGCCGATGGGCGTCTACCTGCCGGGTGGCGCTGTGTATCGGATTGCCGGGAACGAAGAGGTCGAACAGCGCAGCATGGTCTGGCAGCGGTGCCTGGGACAGCTGTGTGAAGCCGCCATTCAGCTCGATGCGGAAGAGATCGAGATGATGTCGGAAGGTGAGGCAATCCTCTTTGGCTACCGGATGGATGCGGGCGCAGAGCCGATCATTCTGCGCGTTGATACCGCCGCTTTTGCGGACGGCGTCTCGGCCATCCGGCCGCAGCTTTCGAACTAAGCCAACGACACTTCTTCGTTTGCGCCGGGTAGCTGGGCCCGGCGCAAGTACGAGTTCAAGACCGGGATCGCAGGGTATATGGTATCGGGACGACTTAAGCGCCAGCTCACATGTCTAACGCCAAACATTCAACAGGCGGTCGGTTGGCCGACTGTTTTTGCTGTTGCCATCCTTCAGGTCGCGCCGGCCTATGCCGATATCGTTGCGGCAACGGATGCGGGCGGCGCCCAGATCACGGCGACGACCATTACGCCCGGTGTCACGTCGAGCTTTACGCAAAACGGCGTGGGCGTGGTCGAGACGGGCACGCAAGTTACCACAGGGACGATCCGTAACAACGTCGGCTTCAATGCGTTCTCCGAGTTCAACGTCGATGCGGGCGAAAACGTGCATATGGTTCAGCCGACCGGCACGGATGCGCTTGTCAACCTCGTGACGGCAGGCGGCGCGAGCCAGATCAACGGCCAAGTCAGCTTTCTCAAAGACAACACGACGGCCGGAAGCCGCGTGTTCTTTGTCAATTCCGACGGGTTCATTGTTGGGGCAACCGGGGCCATCAACGCGGGCAACCTGACGCTGTCGACGCCGACAGCGGGACAGATGGCCGGGTTGATCGCGGAGGCTGACGGCAGCGACGCCGGGACGGCGAACTACGCCGCGCTTTACAATGGCACGGAGGATCTCAACGCCTCCGCCAACATCGAAATCTACGGACAAATCAACGCGGAACGGCTGGAGCTTCGCGCAGGTGGGCGGATGATCCTGAACGGTCAGTTGACCGTGGAAGCGCCGGTGAATGGCGGGACCATTGCGCCCGCGGTCAGCACCGATGGCATCGAACAGGCGACGGGTGTGTCGGTTGAGAACGGTGTGATCCGGCTGTTTTCGGGGGGCGACACCACCGTCGGCTCTACGGCGCGCGTGACGGCCAAGCGCCAGTCGGGCGCGGGCGGTCTGGTGCATGGTGCCGCTGGCGGCGCGATGACCGTTGCAGGCGGGGCCATCATCGACGTGGCCGGAACCGGCAGCGGGGATGCGGGCGCGGTTATTCTCTATGGTGCGAACTCGGCGGCGCTGGCCGCAGGGACGGTTATTGACGCCAGCGCGGTCGCCGGGGCAGGCGGCTTTGCGGCGATCCATTCCGGTGGCGATGCGACTGTTGCGGGCGAAGTCGCCACGGGATCGGGCACGGGCAGCGTCGGTGCGGCGCATATCAAGGCATCCAATGTCACGCTGACCGACACGCTAACCACGGGCGGCGGGGATCTTGCGGTTGTTGCGTCTAACCGGATTATCGTGTCGGGCAGCGTCAACACCCGGCAAGTGGCCGTTGGCGGCGATGTTGCCGCCGACAACTCCACCGCGGCGTCGGGCGATCTGTTGCTCTTCGCGCCTCGGATTGATGTCACAACCGGTGCCAGCCTGCGGGCGGATGCAAATAACGGTCAGGACGGCGGTCTTGTCGGGCTGATCGCGCGGGACAAGACGACGGGCGTTCTCTGGACGTTTGAGGGCGACGACCGGCGCGCGGAAATCAACGTGACTGGCGCGACGCTGGACGGTGGCGCGGTGCTCATCAATGCCTATGCCGAGGCCACCAATGTCTTTGGCGATGACGACGCGGCGCTGACAGAGTTCTCAAGCGATTTTGAGAGCAATCAGAAAGACTTCGAAGACTACCTGGACTCCATCGCCGACACCTGGGACAGCCTTCTGGATCGCTCAGCAGACCTGGCCAATGACCTTCTGATCCCGCTGCAAAGCTATGATGTTTCGGCGGAAGCCGAGATCACGATTACGAACGCGACGATCACCGGCGACGGCAACTGGAAAGGGGCCGCGATCACGCCGACGGCGGGGTTCCTGGGCAACATGTCGGACGATGGCGTGCTGCAGCAGGGCGGTCAGGTGCAGTCTCAGTACGACCTGTTCACTGGCGCACCGATTGAGGTGACGGGGACGGTGTTGCCGTCGGATTGGGATCCGACGCTTGATGCGGTCTATATCCATTCGCACGCGACGACTGAGGTGGAGATCTCGCCCCTGACTATCATTCTGGCAGCGGGCATCGCGATCACGGATACCGAGTCGCGGGTCAAGATCACCGGGTCGGACATCACATCGACAGCCGGGGACGTCACCACGATTTCTTCGGCCTCAGAAGCGCAAAGCGTCAAGATTTCGTCCTGGCCCGTGGCCGGGATTGCGGCGGGATTTGTCCTGTCTTTGCGGGATCTCGATAACCAGCTGATCATCGATGGCGGCTCGATCAACGCCGCTGGCGATATCAACGCCGATGCCCTGACAGGGGTGAATGTTGCCCTGTCGAACATCGCGGACAGCTATTCCGAAGGGCGGCTGTCGATTGCGACGACCATCAACATCGCCGACGCGCTGACCGAAGCGGTGATTGGCGGCGATCTGGATGCGGGCGGCGCGATCACAGTCAATGCCGAGACGGTGGTGTTCGACAAGACGACCGTCACGAACGCGAATATGGGGCTTGAGCCGCTTCTTGGGACGGCGGTTTGGAACCACACGTTGGGGCCGCTTCTTGAGAAGTTCAAGAACGTGACCCAGTCGAAGACCCAGGACGACGACAAGGCCACCGAAGAAGACAAGAAGCCCGGTTCGGCTGTGGCGGCGGCGATTGACGTTCAGATCGATGACACCAACACCTATGCCTCCATTGGCGGCAGCTGGCACGATGGCAGTAGCATGGTGGCGCTTGGCGCGACGGATGTTGCCGCCACGGGCAGCGTCGACGTCAACGCGGCCATGCGCTTTGCGGGCGTGCCCGAAGGCGGGCAGGGCCTGACGCGCGACGTGCAGGCGGCGATGGGATCTCTGGATAAGATCACCAAGGCGCAGGCGACGCTGCTGGGCCTGACCGAGGACGAGCTGACCGGCACCTACGGCAAGGCCAAGTTCATCAACCTGTCAATGGGTTGGTTCGAGGGCGAAACGGTGGCCGAGATCGGCGACAACGTTACCCTGTCGGCAGTCGATCTGGATGTGAACGCGCTGACATCCTATCCGTCGATCACGCCCGCCGAAGGCATTCGCGACGGCTGGAACAGCTTTATGGACGATGTCGCCGATATCGACATTCCCAACCGGGTTCTGGACGGCTCGGAAACTACCGAAGAGATCGAAGCGCCGGACCTGCTGACTTATCTCGACCCCTATACCTACGTGACGACCGAAGTGAAGGCGAAGGCCATCGCCCCGGTTGCGAAGGGCGTGAAAAGTGAGCAGGAACAGGCGATTGCCGTGTCGCTGCAGTTCTTCTCAACCCAGAATGACACTGTCGCCGCGGTCCGTTCGGGCGCGGATCTGACGCTGTCGGGCGATCTGGCGATCAAGGCGGTGGCCGAGGGGCTGTTTGTCCATGTAGCCAACCTTGCGCCGAAGAACCCCATCGGATCGGCCAAGACCGAAGGCAGCGTCGGCGGCACGATCACGATCAACCGCACCGCATCGGACGTGGAAGCGGTTATCGAAGACGACGTTGTCATCAACGCGGGCGACGATGTGACGGTTGAGGCGCTGAACGACATCGTGGCGATCACGCAGACCTTTATGGCCGCTTCTGCGAAAGGCTCGTCGATCAACGCCGCGCTCACAGGTCAGATCATTGAGGCCCGGACTTCGGCGCGTGTTTCTGACACGGCGCAGATCACAGCCGATGAAGTGACAATTGAGGCGCGCGATCAGTCGATCCTGTGGTCGATTGCAGGTGGTGTGTCCAAATCCGGGGAAGAGGGCGTGGGCGCGTCCGGGGCCGTAAACTTCATCACCCGTGACATCGATGCAGGCATCGGGCGCAGCGGTGCGCCGTTGTCCAGCACGGCGGGCACCACAACCATCGACGCACGCACGCTGACCATTGATGCCGTGAATGACGCGCTGGATGTGTCGGCGGCGATTGCGGGCTCAAAAGTCCACGGCAAGATCGAGGAAGAGGACACCGACGACACCGATAACGAAGAATTCCTGATGACGCCGAACAAGATGCTGTCATTCGAGGAATACTTTGCGATCAGTCAGCAAAAGGACTTCGACACGGAGCCTGATGAGACGGGTGAGACGAAGAAGACCGGTTGGTCGGCCGCAGGGTCTGCATCGCTCAATCTGATCCTTCTGAATGAGGTGGATGCCGAACTTGAGACCCAAGGCACCATTGATCTAACGGGTGATCTGAACGTCACCGCCACGTCGAATGAGCTTGCCGTCACCGTGGCCGGTAGCGCGGCGACGGCCAAGAACGAAGATCCCGACCAGAAGACGAACGCCCTTGCCGGTGCTCTGGCGCTCACGGTGGGGATGCGTGATGTGCGGGCGACGATCTCGGCGGCGGATATCGACGCGGCGGGTGTGACGCTTGAGGCCGATGACGTCTCGATGACGGTCGGCGTGGCCGCCGGTGGTGCGAAGTCTTCCAATGCTGACAAGACCATCGCCGGGTCGGTCGTGTTCAACTGGCTGACCGGTGAGACGACATCGCTGGCGGAAGACACCGTGATCGATGCAACCGGCGACGTGGAGATCCTGGCCAGCGATGAAAGTGTCACCGCTGCGGGCGGTGGTGCGTTGTCGATGAATGCGTCCAAAACCGAAGGCTACGGCGTCGGCGTTGGCGTGGCCTCAAACGTTGTGGATCGTAAAACGCGCGCGGAACTGAGCGGGGCGAGCGATATCACAGCCGCCAACCTGCGTGTCTCGGCGCTGACCACGGCAGAGCTTTACGGGATCGGGTTCAGCTATGCCGCGGGCCGCACGGGTGGCGCGGGCTCGGTGGCCAACAACACCTGGATCGGTGGCGCGACCGCGCTGATTGATGGCACCGCGGGCACCAACATTCTGATCGACGCAGGCTCGGTCACGGTGGACGCCACGGAATCTGCGGCTGTCTGGAACCTGGCCGGGGCCGTCACGCGGGGCGGCAACTCGGCTCTGGGTGGGGCTTTGTCGGCCAACACCATCGTCGGCAACACAAAGGCGCAGGCAGATAACGTCACGATCACGGGCATTGCCGGTGTCGCCGCGGGTGCGGTGACGATTGAGGCCGACGCGACCTCGGATATCGGCGTGCTGGCCGTGGCCGGTGCGAAAGCCTCTGATGCCGATGGCGTGGGCTTTGCGATTGCCGTCAACACGGTGACAGCGGACACGGATGCGGGCCTGACCAACGCGCTGATTGCGAACGGGACGACGGCGGACGTTCAGGCGACGAGCGACCGGTCCATCGTGGCCCTTGGCGGCGGTGTGGCGCAGGCGGGCAAGAACGGTGCGGGCTTTGCGCTGACGACCAATACGATCACGTCGAATGGGACGACCGCGTCGGTCGATGGATCCGACCTGACCCTGTCCGGCAACCTGACCGTCGGCGCGGAAAATGACAGCGATATCTGGACGCTGGCCGCTGGTATTTCCGTCTCAAAGGACCTGACCATCGGTGGCGGTGTCTCGGTCAATGTGCTGACCGGGAACACGCTGGTGTCGGTCGATGACGCAACGATTGATGCGGACCGTGTGATCCTGACCGCAGATGACGCTACCGATATCGACGCTCTGTCGGGCGGCGCGGCGAAATCGGGCTCGGGGACCGGTGCAGGCGGCGCGATCAGTGCCAATGTGATCGTGCATGACGCGGCGGTCGAGATTGCAAATTCAGATATCACCACCGGAACCGGCAGCGGCGATGGCCTGACCGCCACGGCGACGAACACCGGCAGCATCGAAGCGCTGGCCGCCGGTCTTAGCTATGCGTCGGGCACCTCTTTTGCGGGCGCGATTGCGGTGGGCGATATCGGGAACTCGGCGCGGGTCGAGATGGCGGGCGGCAGCTTTGATGGCGGCGATCTGACGCTCGATGCCTCAAAAACCGCGACCATTGACATTTTGTCTGGCTCGGCCGCGATCTCAACTGGCGGAACGGCTGTGGGCGGCGGCATCACGGTCGCGCTGATCCATGGTGAAACGACCGCTGACCTGCTGACCCCCGGTGCGACCACCGGTGGCGCGCTTAGCGTGACCGCGACCAACGATCAGGACATCGATGCGATTGCCGTGGCGGGCAGCTATGGCGGCGGCAGCACGGCCGTTGCGGGCAGCCTTGTTTACACTCAGATCGGCACGCCGCCGACGGATGGCCCCTCGGTCGAACCGCTGAACGCGCAGTCGGGCGATGAAGACCCAGCGGAACTCGCGCAGGACGAGGGCGAGACGGCGCGCGACGATGCGTTTGCAAGTGTTTCGTCGATTTCGGGCAGCACGATCAACGCGACGCTCGACCAGGGCGATGTGACCGGGGCGCGGGTCGAGCTTGGCTCGGCGGCGCCGGACTTTGACAGCGTGACGATTGCGGCGGATGAAACCTCGGCCACCTCGTCGCTTTCGGGCGTTCTGTCGGGCGGCTCAAGCTCGGGCTTTGGCGCGTCGATCGCGGTGAACCTGATCTTTGGTGAGGCGGAGGCGGAATTGATCCTGCCCGATACCGCCGATCTGGCCATCGACGGCGATCTGAACGTGACTGCGACCCAGGACGGGACGATTGAGACGCTAGCGGCAGCAGGCAGCTTTGGCGGCAGCAAGGGCGGTGCAGGCAGCGTCGTCGTGAACGTCATGAACCGCGAGGCGCTGGCACGGATCGCATCCGCGTCCGGCACGGCCGCGCTGTCGACCACCGGCGGTGACGTGACCGTCAACGCCACGCAGACCGGCACCATCGACAGCCTGGCGGGCACCGTTGCGGGCGGCGGGTCCAGCGGTTTCGGCGGATCGGTCGCGGTGACCGTTCAGTCCGATGACGCCCGCGTCGGGATCGACGGCGTGTCCATCGCGGCGCAGGACGCTGGCGGCAACGGGGAAATCGACGTGCGCGCGGTGTCCGACCTTGATGTCACGACCTATGCCGTTGCGGCGGGCGGTGCGGGCAGCACGGCGTTTGGCGGCAGCGTGGCGGTGACCGTTGCTGATGGCACGACCGAGGCCATCGTTTCAAACGCAGAACTGTCCGGTGGAGGCATCACGATCGACGCGGATGCCACGCTGGATATCGCCGGGATCGCCGGGGCGATCAGCGGTGCGGGTTCGACCGCCGTGGGCATGGGCGTGGTGACGAACGTGACCGCGCTGGATGTGGATGCGACGGTCGATAATGCGACGCTTCTCGCGGCGGGCAACCTGGCACTGACGGCAGACGCTGACACCACACTGTCGGGCCTGGCCGTATCTGGCTCGGCAGGCGGATCGGTGGCCATTGCGGGCTCGGCTGTGGCGAACACGTCTTCGAACACGGTTGATGCCACACTGCAGAACGGCTCGGCAGCAATTGCGCGCGATACTGCAGTGATGAACGCCTCGGCGGCCACCACCGTTGAGCTGAAAGGCGGGGCGGAAGACGATCCGGGGATATCGCTCAGTTTTGCGGGCGGCGGATCGTTGGGCATCGCGGCCTCCGTTGTGGCCACGCTGACCGAGAACACTGCGCAGGCGACCGTCACCGACGGCTCGATGATCTCCGGCGCGGGTGAGGGCATGGCGCTTGACCACAAAGGCATCGCGCAGCGCGGGACCGTTGTCGGCGCGCAGGCCGAAACCTTTGTCGATATGGTGGGCGCCACCGCCGGTGCGGGCGGGACGACCGGCGTTGCAGGTGTCTTTGCCTATACAACGGCGGATGACACCGCCCGCGTGCGGATCGGTGAGGGCACAGAGGCCACCGCCGGTGTTGTGGGCGGCGGGATCTTTATTGACCAGTTGATCGCCGTGGGCGCGGTGCCGGCGGGCACCCCCGATGCGGATGTGAACGCCGACCAGGATGTGCTGGTGCGGTCCGAGGTCGACACCACGATTTCCACCATCGCGGTTGGCGCGGGTGTTGGCGGTTCGATCGGTGGCGGGGCTGCTGGGGCGACGACGATTGTCACGTCCAAGGCCGAAACGCTGGCCGAGGCGGCGACGATTGGTGCGGCGCGCCATGCCATCGTCGATGCGGACGTGGATACGACCGTTGATACCATCGTGGCCGGAGGCGCCGGTGGCTATATCGGCCTTGCGGCGAGCGGCGGTGTGACGGTGATCGAGGCCGATGCCCTGACACGCCTGGCCGGGACGAATGTGAGTGCCACGACAGGCAATCTGGACGTCACCGCGACGAACCGCATCGACAACAGTGTCTTCGCGGGTGGCGTGGCTGGCGGGTTCGTCGGCGCGGCAGGTGCGGTCGGCGTGACCGTTGCGGGCGGGTCGGCGATTGTCGAGGTCCAAACCGAAGACCGGGCCTATGATCCGGTGGAAGACACGGTCGCCACCAGCCGCCTTCAGGCGGGCGATGCGGCCACCGTGCGCGCACGGACTGACATCGACAGTGATGGCTTTGCGGCCTCAGGCGCGGGCGGCACTTTCGGCCTTGCCCTGTCGGCCAACGTAACGCTTGTCGAAAGCACTACGCAGGTTGCGATTGATGCCGCGCAGACGATCATTTCGGACGACGACATCACCATCGAGGCGCGTGAAGAGGTTGACCTCGCCGGTACGGCGGGCGGCTTGGGCGCGGGTCTTGTGGGGATCGGCGCGTCAATGGATTACGCGCGGCTCTCCAGCCTCGTCGATGTGACCATCGGGTCGGACAGCGTGATTGATGCGGGCGGCGCGATCGACATCGATGCAACGTCCGTGCGCGACATCGACAGCACCGTTGCCGTGGCGGGCGCCGGGGCCCTGGCCGCAGCGGCCGCGATCAGCGTGGTCGAAGTGGGCGGAACCACGGATGATAGCGATCGCGACAGCCTGACCGCCGATGTGCAAACCGAGCTTTCGAGCGCCAATGACGGCGGCAGCGCGGATGGCGGTGCGTCCGATCTGTCGGTCTACGCCGGGGCCGACGGCATTGCGGGCGGCGCCAATAGCGCACGCCAGTCGGTTGTCGTGGATCGCCAGACCGGCGATGCGGCATCGGTGAACATCGGCGACCGCGTTGTGCTGCGCTCGGGCGAAGATTTGACGATTGATGTCGAGGGGCAGGCCGAGGCCGCACAACTGGCCGGTGCGTTGAGCATCTCGGCGATTGGGGTCTCGTCGGGGACCGCCGTGGCGGAGGTGTCGAACGACGCGCTCATCACGCTGGGCGATGATGTCCAGATCACCTCGGGTGGTGATCTGACGCTGGCCACGCGCACGGGCAACGGCACCGACGCCGCCGTCGATGCGCGGGCGGCCACGATCGCGGGATCGGCCCTTATCGGCGCGGGCGTTGGCGTGGCCGAAGCGAGCGGGGACAGCCAGTCGCAGATTGTGGCAGGCGGCGACCTGACCCTGAGCGCTGTGTCGGGCGACATCACCGTCGCTGCAGAGCGGACCGATATCATTCAGGCGGAGACGTTCAACTTCACGCTGGCCGGCAGCTATGGCGCCGGTACGGCGGTTGCGGTTGCCACGAACGAAGGTGATGTGATCGTCGACCTTGAGGGCGGCAGCGCGGCGCGCATGACTGCCGAAGCCATCGACATCACCGCCAATGACGACAGCGCGGCCACGGCGGAGGGCGTTGGCTCGACCGTGGGGATCATCGCGGGACTGAACGGAGTGGTTGTGACGGCTGAGAACACCGCGGGCGTCGTGCTGACGCTGGGCCAGGTCGAGATGCGCGCAAGCGACATCGACATTGCCGCCACCGCCAGCAGCCGGTCGGTTGCAAAAGCCACCGGTGTGGCGGCGGGTGCTGCGGGCGTGGGCGCATCGGTTGCGCGCGCCTCAACCGATGTGACCCTGACCACGACGATTGCAAGCATTGATGCCGAGGGCGAAGTCATTTCGATCAACACGCGTTATGACGCGGCGAATGGCGACAATGCGCGGTCGACGGCAAGCTCGTCCTCCGGCGGCCTGATTGCGGGCAACGGGGCCGATGCCGAGGCAGAGCTTGATTATGACCTTGTAACGGACGTCTCGGGTCGCATCGATGCGACCGACAGCGTTACGATCAACGCGTCCGCGGCGGATGCTTCGGCCAAATCCGATGCGACCGGTCATGTGGGCGGCCTTGCGGCGGCGGGTGCGGTTCTGTCTGCGGCGCGGCACAAGGATACGGCGACCGTGACGACTCGCGTCCGCTCCGGCTCGGTGACGTCGGACGATGTGCTGACCATCGCGGCCTCGAATGCGCCGTCCCTGCGCGCCGATACCGAGTCCGGTTCCGGCGGGGTTGTGTCGGGCAGTTCCAGCCGGTCGGATGTGGATGGCGATACGCAGACGTTGGTCGATCTGGGGCAGGGCGGAGCCTTGTTGATCTCGGGCAGCGATGTGTCGATCAGCGCGGGCGGCGATGCCATGCTGGGCGCGACCCTTGATAACCTGAGCGCCGCAGCCGTCGGCTATTCCGGCGCGCGCAGCACAACGACGTTCGACACCGATGTCGACACGCGGGTGCGCGGAACGGTGGACATCATCGGATATGACATCGCAGTGGGCGCGGCCAACGCGATCAGCCGGCCGCAGGATGGGTTCAACATCACGTCCGGGTCCGGCGGCCTGCTGGATGTGGCCGCCGTGCAGTCGAAGGTCACCGTCTCGGCCGACACGGATGTTACGTTCGACAGCGGTGTCACCGTGACGGGTATCGGCGACACCTCGGCCCCGGGTGACGTGACCTTTGCGGTGGCGACGGATATCGACCTCACCGACCGGGTGAAGCTTGATGCGGGCGGCGCGATTGCGGTGCCCGTCGGCGAAAGCACGGTCAAGGTTACGTCGAACGACGCGGACCTGACGCTGGGTGATATCGACATCTTCACGGTCGGCGATCTGACGCTGTTGGCGGGCGGCGATACGTATCTGAAGGCGGAAGCCGACTCCAAGTCCTATGGTCTGGCGGGTGCTGCGACGGCGAACTCGGAGGCGACGTATTACGGCGACCACGGCATTACGGTCGGATCCGGCGCGCGCCTTGAAGCACTGGGCAACATCGCGATCAAGGCGGGCCACACGACCGCCGGTATTCAGGACGTGACCGTGCTGGCCGAAAGCCGCGTGTTCAACAAAACCGCGATCCCGATCCCGACCGATCCGAAGGCTGACGCGCTGGCCGATACCTCGTCGCGCGTCGACATTCAATCGGGTGCCGAGATCCTCGCCGTACGCGACGTGGCGCTCTTTGCTGAAGAAGGCGGGCGTGACGTCGTGGGCTATGGACGCGGTAAGGACCTGTATCGTGAAGTGGCGGCGGCCATCGCGAATGCCGTGGGCAGCCTTGTGGGTGCGGACGACGTTAGCCTCGACATCGAAAGCGGGTCGTCGACCGACAATGGCGACAATGGCATCACCGTGAACGGCTCTGTCCGGTCGGGTGCGCGCAACCAGCAGATCATTGAGTTCAACGAAGACTATTCCATCGGTAACTCGGCGGATGAGAACCGCGACGGGATCACCTGGTCGATTGCCTATGATCAGGTCCTCGCGCAGGAGCTGCAGGATCGGATCAATGAGCTCGACAGCTGGATCAATGACCCCGAGCTGAGCCGCAACACCGACGCCGTCAACGCCTGGAACGCAGAGCGCAGCCTGTTGGCGGCCCGGATGGCGGGTGCGGGCAGCACGAAGGTCGATATCATCACTGTGAACCCGATTGTGGCGGTCGAGGGCAATATCGACCTGCGCGCGGACTACGTCGAAGGCGGCGCGGGCGGTCTGTTGAGCGCGCCGGGTGATGCGGAAATCCGCGTGGAAAGCGTCGGCACCGCGCTTCTGAAGATCGAAGGGGCCGAGATTTCGGCCACCGAGGGCGGCAGGATCACGATGAACGACGTGCGCGTGCGCTCGGCCTCGGACATCGCGGCGCAGTCCGAAGGCGGCGGTGCGGCAAGCTTTGCCTTCATCGATGGCGAAAGCTCGAACGAACCGACGGTTGTCGTGAAGGCCTTTGGCGTCAAGGGCGGCTTTGCGCAAGCGGGCTTTGGCTCGATCTCGATTGTGGGCGACATCGCCAACCCGCGCGGGCTGGTGCAAGTGGAAACCGCCAAGGGCGACCTGGATATCTCGGCCGACATCTCGGGCAAGACGCTGAAGCTGACGGCGACCGAAGGGAACCTGATCCTGGGTTACGTGCCCGGCATCCGCGAGGTGGGCTCGACCCCGGAAGACCAGTATCGCAGCTATTTCGACAGCGCGGAGAGCCGCTGGCAGGATCATGTGCGTACGACCGGGCAAACGGTGGCGTTTGCAACCAATAGCGGCGCCAACTCGGCGTTCCTGCCGCGGTTCAACGTCAAGCGTTCTTCGGGCGGTCTGACGGCCGGGCGGAACATCTTCATCAGCGCTGATACCATCAACATCAACGGCGCGATCTCGGCTGGCCAAAGCCGTTATGACGTGAACATCGGCGCAGGCATCGATGCGGAAATCGCCGGGCTTGGCGCCGGTTCCGGCCGCCTTGCGCTCTACAATCCGGCTGGTGCTGTGGCGGGCAACTATCAGTCGACCAACATCTCAGGCGATGTGGCGGTATTCTACAATTATGCCACTGGCCAGCTTGAGCTGGATACGATTGCCGTCGAAGGCGGCATGGTTGAGATTTATGGCGACATCATCTCCACCGGCTATGGCTCGATCCAGGCGCTCGACGGGTTTGGCCAGATCGACATCCAGTCGGCCGCGTCAACGCCGCTTGTGATCAACCGCCTAGACCTCGGATCGGGCGGCGGCATCCAGGGTCTGGTGCGCATAACCGACACGTCGAAAACTGGTGGCGACGGCAATGCGCTGGTGACGGAATTCCGCCGGTCGGGCAATAACTTCGAGGTCTGGAACAGCACCACCTCGACCACCGTTGTCGATCCCGATACCGGGCTGTCGATCACGACCCCGTCCTATCGCGTGTCGTCCACTGCAGGGCGCAGCGGGACGTATACGCCCACGCAAGACCGCGACTACATCGTGCTGTCGGCCACCGAGACCGTGGAGCAATGGTATGAGAAGCAAGAGCAAAAGGTCATCATCGGGATCAAGAAGACCAAGAAGCGGGACACGTTCCGCGATGTGAGCGTGAGCACGGAGACTGTCGACCTGGGCACCGCCCCGTTCGTTGGCGCGAGCATCGGCAACTATGACTATTACTTCAAGGCCGAGCGGATCTACGAAAACACCATCACGACCAAGGACAAGTACAAGACGCATGACAGCGTGAAGTGGTACAAGCTGGGCTCGGGCTGGCGTCATTGGCGGACCGACAAAGAAACGACGACCCGCAACCTCTATGAACACCGCCTGCGGGCCGACTATGGTATCAGCGTCAACTTCGCCGGTGGCGATACCGGTGGCCTGACGGTCAACGCCACGGGCGACGTGATCTTTGCCGATACGGTGGCCGCATCCTTTGGCACCACCAACATTTCGAGCGCATCGGGCGATCTTTTCACCGCTGGTAAGCAGGTGGAACTGGCCGTGGGTGACCTCAACCTGTCCGCTGTGAACGGCTCGATCACCGGCCTCGACGGCGCGTTCCGCATCGATCAGGCCGCGGGCGCGCGCCTGACGGCAACCGCACGCGACACGATCAACCTGCGCGAAATGCAGGGCGATATGAACGCGCTGAGCATCACCGCCACGGGCCGGTCGAACACTGGCGCCTCCACCGGCAATGTCACGCTCTATGCCCAGGGCACGATCAACCAGGTGTCGGGCGGCACCGGAATCTCGGGCATGAACATCGATGTGACGGCAGAAGACGGCGGCCTTGGATCGTCGTCCCAGAATTTCATCGTGAACACCGATGGCGGCACCCTGACGGCGCGGGCGCGTGGGGACATCTTCATCGAAGAAGCCTCGGGCGATCTCGGCATTAATACCGTGGTATCCGACTTCGGGTCGGTCACGCTGACGGCCCCGGGCCGGATCGTTGACCGCAACGATGTCGAGACGACAGACGTTCGCAAACAGTCCGAGCTGGAAGCCCTGTGGTTCGACGAGCTGCAGCTTGTGGACACCACCACGCGCGAAGCCGAACAGATCGAAGCGCTCGAAGCCGAGCGGACCCACGCCTATCGCCTCTACTGGACCGAGCGGAACGCGGCGGGTGGGGCTGCCCAGACCTTCGCGCTGGACGCGACGGTTGAGGCGAGCCTGCGCGCGGCGGGTTGGACCGACGATATGGTCAACGCTTACGTGGCCGAACGTCAGGCGCTTTACACCGCTTGGAACGCAGAAGGCGCGTTCGATCCGAACTACAGCTACTCGGCCACGGCTGCGGAACAGACCGCGATCCTTGACGGGATTGGCTGGACGGCGGATCAACTGACCCGCTCTGTCCGCGCGGGCCTTGTGCGCCAGACCGGCGACACGGTGATCCGCGTCGAAGATCCCAACATCAGCGCCTATGGCAACATCACGCTGAACGCAGGCACGGGCATTGGTGAGTTGCTGGACACCTATGTGATTGCTGCCGGTTCGACCCTGAGCAATGCCGATCTGGCCAAACTGGCCGCGGCTGAGAAGGACGACATCACCGTCACCGCAACAGGCGACGTGGAAGTGCGCCAGCTCGAAGACCTCGACTTCGCCTTCACCGATACGACGGGCGGCGTGGCCACTGGCCGGCTGACCATGATCGCCGGGGCCAATGAGATCTATTCGGGCGCCGAGACTGCGGCCACCATCGACACGATTTCGGGCACAGGCGACGTGCAACTGCGCATCGACGGTGAGATGCGCGATGCGCTGACCGGCGACTGGGCGATCCGCGGGGCGGCGATCGTGCTGGAGGCCGGGGATTCCGCCTCCATCGGAACCGAGGCTGATCCGCTGCGCCTGGATATCCTGGCCGGTGGCGGCATCACCGCCCGCGCCGGGGGTGAGGTGAACCTGGCTGCGCGCGGCGCGATGCCGATCGACCAGATCTTTGCGGGCACAACCGCGCGTCTGACGGCCAATGGCGCTGTCACCGACAATGTCGGCAGCGGGCTGGCGCGGATCGTGGCGGATGACATCGTGGTGTCGGGCACGTCCATCGGCACGGGGGCCACGCCGCTGATCGTCACGCAAAACGCGAGCGACGGCAGCGTTCGTTTGATCAGCACCGCCGGGGATCAGTTCGTTGAGACCACGGGCGACGCGACAGTTGTCGACACCACGTCAAGCGCAGGCGGCAGCCTGACCGTGAACGGAAACCTCGCGCTGGGCGGGACCGGCATCGGCTTTGGCGCTGGCGCGACCTATACGCTGTCCGTCGCGGGTGATCTGGACGCGTCCGCAGTGACGGGCACGGCCTTTGCCGGCGGCACGCTGGATGTGACCCTGCCGGGCGGCTTCGGGGCAACCGCAACGCCGGTTGTGACGGCGCTTGGCGCGCTTGACCTCACCATTACGGATGCGGGTGCCACGCCGGTCAACGTGACCAACACGGGTGATCTGGTGCTTGATATCCAACGCTCGGCCGATGCCGGTTCGGATGTTGCGGTGTCCACCACGGGTACCCTATCGGCACGGGTGAACGGCACGGCCGATATCGCCCTGACAGCAGGTGAGATCACTGAGGCGACCCTGGTCGGGGATCGCGTGACCCTTTTGGGCACCAACGGGATCGGCACGACAAGCGCGGTGGCGTTGACTGCGAACACGCTTGTCGCGACGTCGTCGGCTGGCGCCGTTGATGTGGCACTGACCGGCAACATCGTGCTGGAGACGATTTCTGCGGCAGGTGACGTGACGGTGGTTGGCAACACCAGCGACATCGATCTGACCTCGGGTCTCACAAGCGGTGGATCGGTCCTGCTCGACGTTCGGTCGCTTGATGTTGCGTCCGACGTGACAATCGCGGGCGGTGCCGTTGCCGTGCGCACGGCGCAGCACATGACACTGACCAATGCGCAGATTGGTACGTCTGGCGGTGATGTCGACGTTGATGCCGGCACCGCACTGACACTGACCAATGCGTCGGTTCTGGCGGGGACGGGCGCTGTGACGCTTGATGCCGGGACGCAGCTCGATGTGACGGACAGTACCGTGTCTGCCGGGACAGTGGCGCTTGGATCGGGTGGTGCCATGGCACTCGCTGGTAGCGGCATTGACGGCACGAACGGCGTGACGCTGACGTCCTTGGCTGGCCTGACCGGCGGCACCACGGACATCACGTCGAGCGCTGGTGCGGTGGCGCTTTCGGCGGCCGCGGCGCTGGATTGGTCGGCTGGTGATCTGACGGCACTTGGTGCAATCGGTGTTGGAGCCGGCGGCGATGCGACCTTTGCCGATGTCGATATGGCGTCTACGGATGCTGTGTCGGTGACTGCTGGTGGCGTTCTCGATTGGACGTTAGGCACTCTGCAGGGAACCGATCTCGCTCTGTCTGCGACCCAAGGGATGATCGTGTCGCAGCTGACCATTGATGGTGACAGCTTCGACGCGACGGCGGGCACGACGCTGGGCGCGAGCCAAGTGGCGGTGACGACCACCGGCGCCGCCGCGCTGACCTCGGGTGGCAACATGGCGCTTGCCAACCTGACGGTGAATGCCGCGAGCCTGTCTGTGACCTCTGGCGCGGATATGGCCTGGACGACCGGCTCTGCGACCATCGACGGTGACGTGACGTTCGATGTCTCGGCGGCTCTGACCCTGGGCAGCGTGGCGGTCCGGTCGGCAGCCGGGATTATCGACCTGACGGCAGGATCGCTCGACGCGACTGCGACGTCCTTCACGACGGCGGGCGGTGATGCGACGCTTGCGACAACCGGCGCGATGATGCTCGACACGGTGAGCGTGGCGACGGCTGGTGGTGCGGCGCGGCTTGCGTCTGGTGGTGGTCTGGGTGCCGTGGCGTCGTCGGTGACCACTGCAGGTGGCGATCTTGATATCGCGGTGACGGGTCTGACCTCATGGGCCGGTGGTGGCCTCAATGCGGGCACTGGAGCTCTGACGGTTGATGCCAATGGCGATGCCAGCCTGGCGGCCACGTCGCTCAGCACGGATGGGTCCGACCTGACCGTCGATGCCACTGGCGCTTTGACCATGGCCAATGTGTCCGCCGTCACCGCTGGCGGGGCCCTGGCACTGACGATGGGGTCCGGCACCCTGACCGATGTGAGCGGCAGCACCGCGGGCGGAGAGATCCGCGTAACATCGGCGGGCGATCTGAATGCGACGCGTCTGGCGCTGACTTCTGCGGGCGGCGTCATGGGCGTGACCGTGGGCGGGACGCTGACAGGCGACACTGTCGATCTGGACGCTGGTGCCGCCGCTCTCACTCTGGCGCTTGGCAACGGGGTGATGACCAACACGACGTTGGCAACCGATGGCACCGATATGGCCGTGACAGCTGCGGGCGATCTGTCCGTGGGCGCGACCTCGGCGATGACGACCGCTGGTGGGGCGCTGCAGATTGGTGCGGGCAATGCCCTGACCCTTGCCGATCTGTCGCTCGCCACGGCTGGTGGCGCGCTGTCGATGACAAGTGGGGGAGACTTCGCGCTCACCCGGGCCACAGCAACAACCCATGGTGGCGCCGTGGCGATTGCGACCGGAAATGCACGTGTCACAGATGCGAGCATCGATAGCGGGACAGGCGAGATTGCGCTGGCGGCTGCGGGCACGCTGGATGCAACCGATCTGGACTTGCAGTCGAACGCGGCGACCATCGCCCTGTCGGCAACCGGCGCAACCCAACTCACGCGCGTTGACGTGGCGAGTGCGGGGGGCGATGTCTCGCTTGGCTTCGGTGCGACGACGGTTGATACCCTCGCCGTGGCGGCCGGGATCGGCGCTGTGGACCTGGATGTACTCGGCACGCTGAACGGCACCGATCTCGACCTGGAGTCGAACGGCGCGGATATCACGGTTACCGCTTCGGGGGCCACCGACCTCACGCATGTCGCGATTGCCACGCATGGCGGCGCGGCCGATCTTGGCTTCGGTGCTGCTGTGTCGCTGGCCGATGGTACGATCCAGACCTCCGGCGGTGCGGCGGATCTGACCGCGACCGGCGACATCAGCCTTGTGCGCATGGCTGTTGAGACGGGCGTCGGTGCGCTGTCTGTCTCGGGCGGGGCCGATGGCACCCTGACGGATACCCGGCTGGCCACAACCACGGGCGACCTGACGCTTCAGTTGGCCGGCGGGCTTGACACCCATGGAAGCCAGCTTGTCACTGGCGCGGGCCTCATCGACATCGCCGTGACGGGTGCCGCAGATATCGCGGGCAGCACAGTTGCGACCGCTGGCGGTGCAATCACCGCAGGCTTCGGGCGTCTCACGATGGCCAATGGCGCGATCACATCGTCCGGCGGCGATCTCGATCTGACCAGCGGCCAGGACATGGCGCTGCATAGCGTGAGCGTTGCAACCGCTGGCGGCGTGTTTACGGGCCAAGTCGGGCGCGACCTGACGATGGGTGCGACGAGTGAGATCGCCACGCAAACCGGCACTTTGACGCTGAACGTCGATGGCGATGCGCAGTTGTCGCGACTTGTCACGCTGAACGCCACCGACACGGCGCTTGCGGTCACGGTCGACGGCACCGTCACAGTGGCAAATGCCAACGCCACTGTGCTGACCGCCAATGCGGCGGGTGCGTTGACAACGCTGACCTTCGGAGCGTCGGGCGAAGTGGGGCCGACAGGTCTCAAGGTGTCGCTCGACCGTCTGGACGCCGAGGTTGCGAACGGCGACGTGCACCTGGCTGAAGCGGATGCGTTGATTGTGGAGCGTCTGATCGCCCGCGACGGGTCTGTCGACCTGCTGGCTGGCGGCGATCTGCGCCTGACCGAAGTGCGTGCAGACGGCGCAGGCGCCACGGCAACGCTTGCCAGCAAAGGCAACCTTTTGAGCGATGGCGCGACGATTGCCGGCGACAACGTCCAGCTCTTCGCCTTCGGTGGCCGCATCGGGGCGGACACGGCCACGCATTTCACCGCCGACACCGACGCCAACGCGCGGATCCGCCTCTTTGCCCAAGGCGATGTCGCCTATGCCGAGACTGACGGTGACCTTATCCTCGACTATGCCATGTCGCAGACGGGCAACCTGGATCTGGTAAGCTCTGGCCGGGTCGAGGCGGGTGTGCTCGGGACGCCGAACGATCTGACCATCGTCGCGAACGGCGATATCAGCGTGCAGCGGATCGGTGGTGCGGCTGTGGACCTCGCCGATGAGGTTGCACTGTCGCTGATCGAACCGGCGCTTTATGGGACGCGGGTTGCCGAAGCGCCCCGCACGGTCACGCTTGAGGCACTGCCGGATGGTTCGGAGCTCTATCTCGGCTATGGCCGGATCGCTGAGCGCGTGACGCTGCGGGCCGATACGATCGACGCGCAGATCTATGACACAACGCCGGATGGTGGGATCACCGCCGTCCTGACCGACGGCAGCGGCGGCGTGGTTGAGACGGTTGATGTCGACTTCATGGGCGACGGTCCTGCCGTTCCCACGACCAATCCGTGGGCCGATCCGCGCCCGGCAATTGCCGATCGCGGTTATGACAACGGCTTCACCACCGGGTTCGTCACTCTGGAGGAGGCGCGTCTTGGTTACGGTGAAGTGACCCATGCCGGACCGGCGATCATCGGCGAAACCGTGCAGATTGCCGGCGACGTCTGGGTCCGTCAGCGCAGCTTTGACGTGCTGAACACCGCAAGCTTTGCGGCGCTCGATACCGAGGCTGATGCCCAGATCCTGGCGGCCCTGAACGGTGGCGAGATGAGCTTCATCGTGCTCGACGAGTTCGCGCTGCAAATCCAGAGTGCCCTTGTGGTGAACAGAAAGCTTGGCGGTGTGTCGCTGAATGGCGGTCAGGGCTTTGGCCTTGCCGTGGCAGTGGAGACCGGGATCCTGTCGGGCGATGTCTTCAATACACAGGGCGGGACCACCAGCGAGGACGAGGACGAGTGGCTGGTGGAGCAGGAGATCGAGGAAACGGACGGCGCGCCATCCGATGTCGTCCGGCTGCCACTGATCTTGGCGCAGGCGGATGGGGGGCTTCTGCGCTAGGATGCGGCTTGGGTGAGGGCGGCTGGGGCGTGGCACTGTTGCGGAGTGCTTTGGCTCGGAGGATGTGTCTGAGATATATGCCCGATTAGGTCAGCCTGAGTACGATCACCGCCACGTACATGTAGCGGTCTTGCTCCGTCGGGTCAGTTTCTCCACCTCGCAATGGACGGCTATATGCAGGTCAAAATAAACGGATAGGTCGCAAAGGCCATTTGTGACCTTCTTCCTGTCGACCTAATATATGCAATCAGTCGTGAGACGAGGCACGTTTGGAGCTATTGTGGCATGCGTTAGCCTAGCAGCAGCCGCAATAAAAAGTTTGAAGATAAGAAATCCAGATAAATCAAGGTGCTAGACTGTCCGTCGCCCCCATGATGGATGGTCGCAATTGTGATATGATTTCAATTAGTTGATAGGCATCGTGTGCAGTGTGTGTTCATGTTTCGATCGCGTGATCTCGCGCTGCGTATCGGGAGTTTTGATCAAGGGAGAGACATTGGACTCCTTGATGCGGCGTTCCGCCCACAGAGTTGGTAAACCGACGAGGTCCATTTCGCAGTTGCTGCATATCGCGACGAAAGCAGCCGATTGAATTGAGCGACCAGTAGGTCAGCACTGCCGCAATTCGCAACCAGCCGCCGCAGTTGCTCAAATGGCCGCTTGCAGCAACTAGACGTCGGCAAGACTAGGAGCTCTGTCGCCTATGGCAAAAAGCGCATGTTTTTCTCAGCGCCACCCAACCAAGCGTGACATCTGGCGACATCCATGAAGCGAGTTCTTGTGCAGCATTTTTCACTCCACAGTGCGGACACTTAGACCGGGGCAAGCCCGTCTTTTGAAGTCGCTTAGCTCTGCCGAGTTCAATATGCCCGACCGAAGTCGGGCATATCTTTATATTTTACTATTCCGCCGGGCTCGTCGACGCGTCGGCGACCTTGTCGCGCTGTCCGTCGCGGAACAGAGCTTTGGCAAGTGCGATGCACATCAGACCCATCACCATTGTGAACGGCAATGCGCCAATGATCATCGCGTTGCGTAACGCGTCCAAAGGATTGTTCTCGCCTGCCGCGATGATCAGAACGCCAATGACCGATGTGAGGATAACACCCCAGATGATCTTATGCTTGTTGCCAACATCTTGATCTCCACCCGACATGATCGTGTTCATCACAAGGATGCCCGAGTCAGCAGATGTCACCAGGAAGGTCATGATCAAAACCACACACATGATGGTAATAGCCGACAGCAATCCACCTGAGATCATCTCGCCAAGGGTCACGAAGAGCTTGGCTGTGTTTGAGGCACCGATGATCGCGCCGTCTGCGCCTCCGGTCAGTTCCAGGTCGATAGCCGTGCCGCCGAGGATCGTCATCCAGGCAAAACAAACCAACGCAGGCGCGATCACGCAGCCGATGATAAATTCGCGCACCGAACGCCCCTTGGAGATGCGTGCCAAGAACAGGCCCACGAAGGGCGAAAACGCGATCCACCATGCCCAGTAGAATGTGGTCCAACCGGCCTGCCAACCGAACAAGCGACCTTGTTCACCCGCTGCGTAAACCTGTGCGAGGACCTCTGGAGAAAGTGCTGCTGCCTCACCTTCCAGGCCGGAGACGAACCCATCGAAACTGCCCCAGGGATTGGTTGCACCAGCACGCAGCGCATCGGCAAACGGTGCTGCATCCGCCGGGAGCGCGGCATCAAACGCGGAGGCGGATTGCGGCCCGTAGGCCACAAAACTCAGTGACAGGAAGTTCAGAAAATAGTCGACCATGGCCGTGCCGTAGGTCGTCATCGCGAACAGGAACGATCCGAAGACCACAAACGTCAGGAGCAAGATGAGCGACAGCACCAGATTAAGGTTGGACAGGTATTTCACCCCACGCCCAACACCAGAAACCGCAGAAATGATCGACAACCCCATGATGACAATCAAGCCAGCGATCAAGCCGACGGTGCCCGGCTTTGGCGCCTCGCCCGTCAGGTCCATAATCCATTCCATGCCGGTGATTGCGTAAACCCCGTCAATGAATTGCGAGATGCCGTAGCCAATGGTCACGGACACGCCGAGGATCGTTGCGACAACGCCAAGCACGTCTACGATATGGCCCAGAAATCCGTTCATGGCGCGACCAAAGAGGGGTGTGAGCGCTGTGCGGATCGTCAGCGGCATGTCGCGGGTGTATGCGTAGTATGCAAGGCTGAGGCCGGTCACTACGTAAATCGCCCAAGCATGGAACCCATAATGCAGGAATGTGTAGCGGTAGCCAGACTGCAACGCGGCTTCCGTATTGGCTTCTGCACCTTGCGCGAGGATGACCGGGTTTGACCCCCAAAGCCCCAAGGGCTCAGCAGTTGCAAACACCATCAGCCCAACGCCCAGACCGGCCCCAAACATCATCGAGAACCATGAGAAGTTTGAGAATTCCGGGGCTTCGCCAGGAGTTCCCATCACCCGTCTCCCCGTGCTGGGGATAAGAGCGACAACGATCAGGAAGAAGAAAAACAGACCGACGATAATGATGTAGAACTGGTTGAATATCTCTAAAAGCTGCCCGTTGAGGCTACCCAATGTCCCATTTGCATTGGCTGGAAAGATCAAGGCCCAAAGCACAAGTCCAATCATAATACCTTTGGATATGAGCGCGATTTCCAAGCTGTGGCCTTCATAAAAGCCCTGTGCTTGCCTCCGGATGTCCAGATCCGTGAATGGCGGTTTCACCGACATAGTGTCCTCCCAACGAATGGCTACCCATCAACCTGAGAGCAAAAAACCCACCCTGTCTAGTGCGGCATGTCCACGCCGCGGGGAGAACGGCGCACCTTTTTTGAGTGTTCTTGCCGCACATCAGGCCAACAACCCGTTGACGGAACTGGCTTTAACACACCAGGTTTTTGATTTCCCAAGAGCCAAGTCAGACATTCGCTGCGACAATGAGATTTTGTGGGTGGCGAAGCTGAACAGTGCGGGCAAAGCCGACGTCGCCCTAAACCTGCCAATGCCGCTTTCTGATCCGTTCTGCGAGCCCTTCGTAAGTAGCGGGATCAATCTGATTACTGAGATCTAGGTATCTGGCTGCCTGTGCAAGTTCATCGCACTCTTCCACGGCGCTCTCACTCACCAACTTGTCGGCTTCGCCTTGATCGCGCCACGTGTCCCAGCCCGACACTTCGTTTTTCGTCAATGCCAAGAAGTCGCGTGCCAGATTGACCCTCACAAACCAAAACCCTGCCGCATCTCCGTGACCGAAAGCACTTAGCCGATCCAGGTTGTTGCGATGCTCTTCCCAGACTTCCCAAGGGAACAGGAATTGCTCTTTGGGCATGTTCGTCGTGTCAAAATCAATTGACAGATGCGCGATATGCGCCTCGTCAAGTTGCGCGTCGATCATCTTCCAGGAACGTGACCCCTCGTCCCAATACTCGCAAATCCAATGGTCTTCGAAGGTCGGTGGATGGAAGTACCGCGCAAAACCACACCGGACACGGGCTGGCACCCCATGATGCCTCATGATTGAGCAGGTGAGAAGAGCGAAATCACGGCACGTGCCGACCCTGCGGTCTCTTGTGCGACGCGCATTGGAAAGGTTTACACGCTCGAAGTCATAAAGCGTGGGCAAACGCTCAGCTATCGGCAGGGTTACGCGGGACGCCGTGCCAATTTCATCTGGCGGCTCTGCATACAGATGGGCACCAAAGTAATCATGCAAGAGCAAACCTTGGACTGTAGACGCGATGGCTTCTGGCGTCGCCTCGATATCATCGAAAGCCCACTTCAGTGCGCGTGGATCGCTCCATGCACCTTGGCGTCGATAGAACTCTGGCGCACCCTTGCCGTTCATGGTCGTTGACCCCAGCACTGAAAACGCAGTCTAGACGCCGTATACACAGGACATCGCGCCGGTGGTAGGTGCGGGTCTAAAGTCTGACAATCGCGCCCGAGAAATTCGTTGCTAGCCCCGGTGTCAGAAGGTCCCGTCTTGCCTCGTAGGCGTCCGGCACGATGTAGCCGCTCTGGGCCCCGAACAACCCGCTGTACCGGCCGAAATAGATCGCGCGGCGGGCGCCGATTGCGGACAGGCCGACATCGCGGGCGAAGTTGTGGCCGAGCCCCGCGATCCGGAGGCCGGGGGTTGTCGGTGCCGGTTCGAGATATCCTTCGACGGAGAGTTGGCGCAGACTGCCAAGCCGGGCGAAGCGGTTCGAATGAAGCCGCTCGGCAGTGAACCCTCCGTCATGCGCGCGGCCGAATGCGGTCACATAGGCGCCGTCGGTCGGGGTCGGGTCTGGCGCTTCGATGGGGATACCGCCAACGACAAACCCGCCATCGCCATCCAAAGAGGCCGTGCCCGCGATCAGGTCAAGCGAATGGGGTGCGGGGTCGATGCGGTTTGGGCGGACGCCCATTGGCGTCCAGACGCCGCTCACGGCGACGCGGCCCCTGGCTGCCCCGTGCCCAAGCGCGTCGGTCGCATCTATCAAAGGCACACCGTTGACCGATGCCGTCCCGTGGTCGTGGCGCAATGTGCCGACAAGCGCGTAGTCAATGGCTACGTCGCGCGCGACGAGCCGCTGGGTGGTGCGGTCGGCTGAGACGGTGAGGACCTGCCCGGGCAACAGACCGGCTGATGTTGTGCTGCCAAAGGGCGTCGCGAAGGTGGTGTTGCCCTCAAGCTCAACCCGCAGTCCATTGATCAACAGGCTGCTGAAGCCATAGAGCGTGCCCACGATACCGGTCCCGCCAATACCACCTTCGAACGGATCCTTTTCGTTCCGCGTCACGATGGCCGGAGCACTGCAGGCCGCCAAGACGGCCGACCCCAGAAGCAAAAGGCTATGGCGTCTCGTCTTCACCGTCATCTTCCTTTGTCGGCGCGCTGTCGGGCTCACCCGTTTCGCGGTAAAAGTAAATCCCCAACCGGTATCGGTCGCGCCCATCCTCGGGCGCGGCGGCGGCATCGCGCAGGTCCTGGCTTTCCTCATTGAGCGTTTCAAGCAGGCTTTGTGACAGTGTGCGCGCGCGATCCTCAATCTGGTCAACGGCCTCGGGCGTCAGCCGGTTGTAGAACACCGCGCGCTCGAAGAACGGGGGCTGATCGGCGAGGAGGTTCTCGGTCGCTGCGGCAATGTGATCGCCCACATTCGCCGCAAAGAAGACCAGCTTGTCTTGGTCTGACGCCGGCCCCTTCCGGGCGGTGTCGGAGATCCGCAAAAGTCCGTCATCGCCTTCCAGGACAAGCCCCTGGCGTAGAAGTTCATCCAAAACAGTGCGCGGGCGAATGTCGGTATTGATTGACCGCACCAACGCCTCAAAGCTTTCGCCCTTATCCGCGCTGCGCGGCAGGGGTTTCGGGGCTCCGTCTGCATCGCGGTAGTCGGGGCGGGCCATCCATTGACCGAGGACGGTCGCAAACATCGCTGTCTTGGATCGCGCGGTTTCCCAGCTTTCGGTCTCATCCGACAGGATTGCGCGGACGTCGCGCCGGTGGACGCCGGTCAGCAGCGTGATGCGGCTGTCAGTTGGGGGCGCGTCGTCGATGCGAAACTCATCTCGCGCGACTTCGACATAGACGGATTTCAACAGCTTATAGAAGGCTGGTGCCGTCACGCCGCGCGCGATCAGCATGCGCACCAGCGGGCGCATCAAGCCATTCATGACCCGTAAGAGTTTCCGGCTGTCCTGCTCCATTGCCGCTGAAACATATGGGTAGTGGGAAAAATTTCCACAAGCTTCTTGACCCAAATTGACGCAGCGATATGTGTTGCGTGTGAAAATTACACACAAACCGAAACTGACTTGAAGGATCCGCCCATGTCGTCTGCTTTTTCCCGCCGCGATACGCTGCGCTTTGCTGCAGGGCTCACCGCTTTGTCTGGCCTCGCCGCCTGCGGCATGCCCAGCCCATCGACGCCGGATATCGTTGATACCGCCGCAGCCGCGGGATCATTCAACACCCTTGTGGCAGCCGTCGATGCCGCCGGCTTGGTGGACACTTTGAAGTCGCCCGGGCCGTTCACAGTCTTTGCCCCTACGGATGCGGCGTTCGCAGCCTTGCCCGCGGGAACGGTCGACGCCCTGCTGTTGCCTGAGAACCGGGGGCAGCTCACCGAGATTCTGACATACCACGTTGTCCCCGGCCGTGTCGGAGCGGCTCGGCTGGTTGGCTCGCGTGGTTCTTTGACGACTGTCGAGGGGCGCCCGTTGCACTTCGATGGCCGTAACGGCGTGCGCATCAATGACATCGCCGTCAGCAATCCCGATGTCATCGCGTCAAACGGCATCATTCACGTGATTGATGGCGTGTTGCTGCCGCGCTGACCCTTTCACCGTTTAAACGGAGGTTCCTCCAATGACGACATCTACACCTAACATCGTCGACATCGCCGCTGGGTCTGACGATTTCAATTTGCTGGTTCAGGCGCTTGCCGCGGCTGGCCTGGTGGATACCGTAAAAAACCTGGACGATATCACCGTGTTCGCGCCAACAGACGCCGCGTTCACACAACTGGCCGTCGATCTCGGGTTTGACGGAGATCCCGACGACGAAGGCGCGGTTTTCGCAAGCCTCGTCGACAGCCTGACCGAGCTTGGTGGCGGCGACCCGATCCCGCTACTGACCGACGTTCTTCTCTACCATGTCTCGGCAGGCGCGAAGACTGCGGCAGAAATCGACGCGCTGGACAGGGTTGACACCCTGCTGGCCGGGGCGACCTTCGGGTCAGAAGGCACCGAGCTTGTGGATAACGAGCCCGATATCGCCAACCCCAACATCGTGATGCCCGATATCGACGCCGCGAACGGGACGATCCAAGCCATTGACCGCGTTCTTTTGCCCATCGACATCCCCGGCAACGAAGCGCCCGTTGACCCCGCACCAACCGAAACCCTGACCGGGATCGTCGCGGCAAGCGGTGGCGTGTTTGACGACAATGCCGCTGATTTCGACATTCTGCTGAATGCAGTTCAGGCTGCGGGGCTGGCCGGCGCGTTGGACGATCCGAACGCCGATTTAACTGTGTTTGCCCCCAACGATGCGGCCTTTGTTGGGCTTGCGCAAACGCTTGGGTTCAAAGGCGAGGATGAGGGTGAGGCGTTCGCCTATATCGTCGAGGCACTGACGCTCTTGTCAGGCGGCGAAGATCCTATTCCGCTGTTGACGGACATCCTGCTCTATCACGTCGCGCCGGAGGCATTGGACTCGGACGCCGTGTTCTCAGCCGACGGTATTCCGACACTCCTGGGCACCGCATTGGGTGTCGATGGGCGCGAGCTTGTCGATCAGGACCCCGACATCGCAAACCCGGAGATCATCGCGACCGATATCCCGGCAACAAACGGCATCGCCCATGTTCTGGACGGTGTCCTTTTGCCTGCCGATATCCTGAACGGCGACGGCGGCCGTGGCCTCGTTGACTTCAAAATCGGCGATGACGGCGGCGAGACGTTCCGCACCGGCGCCAACACCGATTTTGTCTCGGGTCTCGGCGGCAGCGACGACATCCGCCTGGGCAAGGGTGACGATATTGGCCTGGGCGGCGACGGAAACGATATCATCCGGGGTGGTCGCGGCGACGATATCGCCAAGGGCGGTGACGGCAACGATACGCTGCGCGGGGGGCGTGACAATGACACGCTCGATGGCGGCGCCGGGCGCGACCTGTTGATCGGAGGGCGCGATAACGACGTGCTCACCGGGGGCACAGATGCCGATATCTTCCGCTTTCATGCGCATCAGGGCCACGACACAATCACTGATTTCACCTCGGGCGAGGACCTGATCCAGATCCGCGCGCGCGGGATGCGAGACTTCGACGATCTCGAACACCGCATCTCTGACACCGAAGATGGTGCAGTGATCCACATCCGCGGCACCGACATCCTGGTTGAGGGCGTCGCCGCGTCGAGCCTGACGGAAAGCGACTTTCTCTTCTCCTGACCCGCGTGCGGCGGCCCTGATCCGGGGCCGCCGCTTTTCGTTTACTTTGCCGGAGGCCGCGCAATGACCCTGACACGTGCCAGATGCTGGTCGCTTTTAAGCTGGACCTTGTTCTTCAGCATTCTGACCAACCTCTTGATGCTGACCGGTCCGCTTTTCATGCTGCAGGTCTATGACCGTGTCTTGGGCTCGCGCTCGGAAGAGACATTGGTGGCTTTGACCGCACTGGTTGCGGCCCTTTACGTGGCCTACGCCGTGTTTGAATTCGTGCGCTCCCGGATCGTGGCGCGTATCGGGGCCCGGTTGCAGGAAACCGGGCAGGCGTCCGTTTTTGAGGCGGTTGTGGCGCGGCCCCGTTCCGGCGGCCAACCGTCAAATGATCTTGACGCCGTGGGGGCCGTCACCGGGTCCTCGGCCTTGGTGAATGCCCTCGATGTGCCGTGGAGCCCGCTATTCATCGCCGCGATCTTTCTGTTCCATCCGCTGCTAGGCCTCGTCGCCGCCGCGGGGGCAGGGGCCTTGCTGATCAACGCTCTACTCAATCAGCTACTCACGTCGCGTGCCCGACGTGAGGCGCGCCGCGCCCAAGGCGCAGCGCAACACTTCAGCATGTCAGCCATGGCCGGGGCAGATGTCATTCGCGGACAAGGCATGCTGCCTGCAATGCAAGACCGTTGGGGGCAGTTGCGCGACCGGGCAATGCTGTCGGAGCTGCGCGCCGCCGATCGCAGCGGTTGGTTTACATCGGGCGGCAAAGCGTTTCGTCTGTTCCTGCAATCGGCCATTCTGGCTGTGGGTGCCTGGCTTGTGTTGCAGGGTGAGTTGACCGCGGGCGCGATGATCGCCGCGTCCATCCTTTTGGGCCGCGCGCTTGCCCCGCTCGAGCAGGTGATCGGTCAATGGGATCTGTTGCAGCGCGGGTTTGCGGCCTGGCGGGCGCTCCGTGCGCTTGTCGACAGTGTCGAACGCCAAAACGCCCAGCCCACGCCGCTGCCACGCCCCGAGGCGCGCCTTGCGGTGTCACGCGTCGCGCTGCTGCGGCCCGGTCGCGATGAGCCACTGTTGCAGGGCATCGACTTTACACTGTCGCCGGGCGAGGTTCTTGGGGTGATCGGCCCCAGTGGATCGGGCAAGTCCACCCTTGCCCGGCTGCTCGTCGGGCTGGAGCGCCCGACGACAGGCAAGATTCGCTTGGGGGGCGCATCTTTCAATCAGTATGGTCCCCAAGCCCTTGGCCAGCACATCGGTTATTTGCCACAAGAGGTTTCGCTTTTCGACGGAACCGTAGCTGAGAACATCGCGCAGATGTCGCTCAGCCCCGACCCAGGCAAGGTCCTGTCCGCTGCGCGTCGCGCGGGGATCCATGATTTTGTCCTATCGCTGCCCGCAGGATATGACACGCAGATCGGCGACGTCGCCACCCGGCTGTCCGGCGGGCAAAAACAGCGTATCGCCCTGGCGCGCGCGCTTTATGGCAACCCAGTTCTTCTGATCCTGGATGAGCCGAACTCGGCCCTCGACGCAGACGGGTCTGATGCGTTGAACCGGGCGATCGTCGCACTGAAGGAGGCTGGCGGTGCGGCCGTGGTGATGACCCACAGGCCATCGGCCATCTCGGCCGCGGACCGGTTGATGATCATAGATAACGGCCGGATCACCGCGCTTGGGCCCAAGGCCGAGGTGTTGAAAACCATGATCAAAAACACCGCCGACATCCGCGCGGTGGTGGCCGGGGGGGCGGGTGCATGACGATGCCTAAGCAAAAGAAAGTGACGGCAAGCGGGCCGATCCTGGCCGGCGCCGTTACCGCAGCCGCCTTGGTCGGTGGGTTGGTCGCATGGTCCGCGACGGCTGAGTTGTCGGGCGCCATCATCGCGCCCGGGATCGTGCAGGTCGAGACCGAGCGTCAGGTCGTCCAACACCCCGATGGTGGCGCGGTCAGCGCAATCCTCGTGACCGATGGCGATCGGGTCGAACAGGGCGATGTGCTGTTGCGCCTGGATGATACGTTCCTGCGCACCGAGCTTGCCATTGTCGAACGGCAGCTGGTGGAGCTCTTTGTGCGCCAGCGCCGGCTTGAGGCCGAGCGTGACCTGCGCAACACGCTTGAGCCCGGGACGGTGCCTGAGTTCACGCAAGTGAGCACGGCAGAGATGGCTGAGGCCATGGACGGCCAGCAACAGCTGTTGTCGGCACGCATGGCCACGATGGAAGGGGAAGTGGAACAATTGCGCCGCCAGCGCGACCAGATCGACCAGCAGGTTCTTGGGCTCGAAGCACAGTTCGCCTCGGTCACCCGGCGCCGCGCCCTTGCCGAAGAGGATATCGCGGCCCTGTCCCGTCTGTTCGAGCGCGGGCTGAGCGAGGCCCGGCCCCTCCGCAACGCCAACCGCGACGCGGCGCTGCTTGAGGGCGAGGCGGGGCAGCTCACCGCTGCGATCGCCGAAGCCCACTCACGCTCTGCGCAGCTTGCCATCGAAGAGCTGCGCCTGAGGAATGCCGTGCGCAGTGGGGCCATCGAAGAACTGCGCGACCTTGGGTTTGAGGTCATTGAGCTTGTCGAGCGGCAATTGAGCCTAAGCGAACGCCTGTCCCGCCTGGACGTACGTGCCCCTGTGTCAGGTCGCGTGTTCGAGTTGGCTGTTGGCAGTCTCAACGCCGTTGTCCAGGCGGCCGAACCGATCCTTTATATCGTACCCGATGACCGCCCGATCCAGGTCATGGCCCGCATCCGCCCCACCGACATCGATCAGGTGCAACCGGGGCAGGACGTGAACCTGGTCTTCTCCGCCTTCGATCTGCGCACGATGCCAGAGCTTGCGGGGCGCATCCGTGTGCTCTCGGCCGATACGACACGCGATGAGCAGGGCAACGTGTTCTATGAGGCCGTGATCGAACCCAGTGGTTCGTTCCGCGACGGCCTTGGCGACAACGAGGTCATCCCCGGAATGCCAGTGGAGAACTTCATCGTAACTGAGCAACGCACGCCGCTTGATTACCTCGTCCAGCCGCTCGCAGTATATTTCAACCGAGCGCTGCGGGAGGGATAGGTTGGAGCGGCGGCGGAGTGGGTCGTTGCCACTGAGCGTTTTGGCCTGATCTAGGCGAGGCGCGTTCCCTGCTTGGGCGCAGCAGGAACGGCGCTATCTGAAAACCACACAGACAAGACGACCGTTTCACAGAACGCTCCGCCTAAAGAGTATCTGCAGGCAATGAGATTGTCGGCGAACGCATGAGAAGCCTCGGTGCCGTCTCACCATCTGCTTTGAGGCTTGGATCAACTTGCGGAGCACGCAAAGAGGCCCAAAACTTGCAGGATAGGCGGTGCCAGGCTGGCCTCGGTGCTCGATATCAAGCTGATCCGCAATTACCCCGGATCGCCGTTGGAGAACGGGTTCAACGAGCGGTTCAATGGACCGAGCAACGGGAGTTTCTCAGTGCGGCTTCGTTCACGACTATCGAGCAAGCAATGATCGTCATCAATCACTGGATCAAACAGCACATCCACACCTGTCCGCATCAGGCACTCAACATACGGCCACCGGTCCCGGAAACTATCTTGGAGAAAAGGCCGATTAAGGCTTCACGGACATGGGGCTGGACGACAGATACTCCGATCTTAGGTTTATGATGCGAGGCCTTGTGCGCAAAGCATCAGTGGTCCACCTAGTTCAATTGGTCACCCCGAAGTGCCCGGACACATTGCGCGTGGGGCAGAGTGGTCGATCGCATTTTCAAACCCGCAATACATCCGCGAGATCGTGGAGAATGGGCGCTGCGCCCGTGGGGTTGAGAGGCTCGGGTTTTCGCCGCTCGCTTTTGCGATGCGCGGAACGAATTGCGAAGCACCGACTGAGACTACCGAAGGGATCGCGCGCTTTATTCTGAATTGTAAAGAAATCGCTATCACGGAGGCAGGAACAAGTGGCGCGCAGTTCCATCGGTTGCTGGAGGCGCTGGGGATCGCCGATGAGATGCGGGGCAGGGTCCGCCTGATGCCGGGCGGAGGCCCGATGGCAGCCCTTAAAGGCGGTGACGTTGATGTCGCGGCCCTGCCGCTCACGAATATCGCTCCGGTCGAAGGCGTCACCGCCCGTGTATTCTGCCCGCGAGCGCTCGATGTACACATAGATCTCATGTTCTGCCTGCGTGCCGGGGTGCATCCGGGTGCCGAACGACTTGCGCTTTGGATCCGGGATGCTGAACGGCGGGTGACGCTTGAAAAGCTAGGGTTACGTCCGATCTAGGCCGGATCAATCGGCTTAAGTTACTCGCCGTGCAGCATTTCTTGACGCACCAATTGCGCCGCTCCGACGGCGGCCTCGCCAAACTGTGCCTCCACGACCGGAACGCCCAGAACACGAGACCTGATCGCGGTCCACGTTGCGTTTTTTGCGCCGCCACCGGCGGTAATGACTTGTGAGGGCGGCTTGGCGCCACGTTCGACCATGATCTGGTAGGAACGCTTTTCGATGCGGGCCATGCTTTCCAGAAGGCCATGCAGGAATTCCACGTCGCTTTCCGGGCGAGGCGTCAGTCGGGGCAGAAGATCGGGGTCGTTGACGGGAAAACGTTCGCCTTTTTTCGGAAGGGGGTAGTAGTCCAGCGGGCTTTCGACCGTTGGGTCGATCTCGGAAGACAGGCGTTCAATCGCCTCCACCGGGAAAAGGCTGCGGAGGACACCACCACCGGTATTTGAGGCGCCCCCCACCAGCCAGATGCCCCCGACGCGGTGGGCGTAGAGGCCCAGCGCGGGATCGTCGATCCGCTGATCCGAACAGAGCTTCACCGCGAGGGTCGTACCGAGAGACGTGACAGCAGCCCCGGGAACGGCAGGCGCGGCAGCGAGGAAGGCCGCGATACTGTCGGTGGTTCCGGCATGGACAACAAGATCGTCAGGCAGTCCAAGCTTGGCCGCCACATCCGCCGCGATCCGGTCCAGCGGCGCGCCCGGGGCGACGGGTTTCGGCAGGATGGTCACCGGGATGGGCAGATCGGCCATCCAGTCGGGCCAATCCGCGCCGGTGGGGTCGTATCCGGTCTTCAGCGCATTGTTGAAATCCGTTGCACCCCCGCGCCCCAGAAGTCGAGCGGTAATGAAATCGGCCTGATGGAGAAGGTGGGCCGCGCGCCCTGCTTGATCCTCGGCCACGAGCCTGAGTGCACGGGACAGTGCCGACGATGGCCCACGCGCTACATGCGGGTTGGGAACAATTCGGGCGATTTCTTCGGCCTCAGCTACAAAGCCCCCGTCATCGTACATCAGCGCCCGGGTGACTGGCACGAGATCGGTGTCTGTGAGGACGAGGCTTCCGGACGTGCCGTCCACTGCAAGGCCTGCAATTTGAGATGGGTCGATGCCCTCAGCGCGCAGTGCTCCGATCTGCGCACCGATGCAGTCCATCACCGCTGCCCACCACAGGTCCGGGTTGCGTCGGTCCTGTTCCCCCACGCCGTAGGTGCCCCGAGCCATTGATACGACCGCGCCGCCCTCATTGAGGACGGCGGTTCGCACGCCCGATGTGCCTAGGTCGATCCCGAGAGCGAGTCGTGTCATTGTCGGGCCGCCAGCGCCTGGCGATATTTCTCGGCATCCCAGTTCAAGAGCTCGGCTTCGGCTTTGGCCCCGATGGCCTCGGCCGTCCAGTCGCCTGGAAGCCGGATGAGAAGATCGGACAGGCAGGTAAGCATGGCGCGCTGGGACGGGGTGGCGCCATCACGAAGGGCCACGCCGACCCCCTCAATTAGGATGGCGGGCGGGTTGGCCGGGGTGTCCGCCGCGGGCAAGGCGGGCCCCAGAAAGACCACATGGTCGGGATAGTAGGATCCCGACACGGCCAGGTCTGCGGCCCGATCATCCCGCGCGATCCAGCTCTCAGCAGTCCAGGCAAAGCCATCGGGCGGGGCGGTTTCTGGCAGAGACTTGTCGACAAAATGCAGGGGCATCGACAGGCGCGCCTCGACCTCTTCTGTCAAGGCACTGGTGCTCTCGACGTCTTCGCCGCAAATGATCAGGCCGTGGTTTTCCAGAACGAAGACGCGCGTGTCGTCTTTTGCATGGGCCAGGATTTGGCCGGTCAGCGGGAGGCCCGGTTTGGCATAGGGCACGCGCACGAAGGGCAGACCGGCAAGTTTGTCGTCCAGAGCGATCCGGCCCTCGGGCGAAACGGCGTGGACCAGCGTTGCGATGGAGTGGGTATGCGCGATCACTGGCCAGGGAAGTGCTGCGTGGAACGTCGTCTCGATAGACGGGCGGAGGCCAAGTTCGGGGTCGAGGACGGTGTCTTTGCAGCTTCCATCGCCTGCCTTGCCGCTGGCTTCAGCCCGGGCCCTGGCGATGCTAACGGCCACGAAGATGTCGCGCGCCTCGGCCTCGGCCAGTTCGGTGCCGGACGCCTTGATCCACATGACCTCACCCGTTTTGATCGAGGTGTTACCACCCGGGCCCTGCACGCGCAGCGGATCCTGACCCAGTTGGGCCGAGAGACGGCGAAAGTCGGCGAAACCGTCAGGATGTGTCAGGGTCATTGGAGCCTCGGGAGTGTGAAGTCGGGTGCGGGTACTGCGCTTTCGGTGACAAGGGCGGCAAGCGCGTTGTCCGGGTTGTCATTGGCGAAGTGGCGCGCGTGAAGCCCACCTTCCACAAAGGCGGTGGACCATCCGGCTTTGTGTCCGCCTGCGATGTCATGCTCAAGGCTATCGCCCACCATGAGCAACCGTTCAGGCGCGGCTTGCAGGGCCAATTCGAGGGCACGGAACACTGGAAGATGTGGTTTACCATAGAACCGGACGGTGCCACCTGCGTCGGCGTGCGCGTGCGCCAGGGCACCGGGTGAGACAACGACCTGCCCGTCCGCGCGGGGCGACGCGCGGTCGGGGTTGGTGCAAATGACCGGCTGGCCTGACGCCATCGCAGTGGCGAGAACGCCTTCAAACTCGGAACTGTCCACGCCGTCGGGCAAACCCATGAGCAGGATGGCCTCCGCCTCGGCGGGATCCGCAACAAGCGTGACGTCCAGCCCGTCTGCCCAGACCTGCGCATCGCCGGGCGCGCGTTCGATCGGAAACAAGCGCCGCTCCGCAATCCGTCCCGCCGCGATGTCCTGCCACAGCGCCTCGCCTGAAGTCATGACCTGCGCGAACAGCGCGTGGGGAAAGCCCATGGCCGCAATCCGCGCGGCATTCGGGGCGGACCGCTTGCCCGAGTTGGACAGCACCGCGAAACGGGTGCCCTCCGCCTGCAGAGCGGTGAGGGTGGCAGGGGCGTCTGGATAGGGGACGGACCCGTTGTGCAACACACCCCACTGGTCGAGGACGATGGCGTCGTACTGGTCCGCGACCTCGGCGAGGCTGGCAAGCCGGCGGGTCATCGCATCAACTTTCGGCCATCTCCTTGGGGTCTTTGAGCCCGGAAAGGTACGATTCCGCTTCCTCCACGGTCATCGCAGGCGCGGCTTTGTGCACGGTGCCTGCGGGCATGTCGCCGAAATAGAACTTCATACCGGGGATGTGTTGGCGCCGATTGCGGAGCGGCATGCCCTCATATGGGAAAACGTCCGAGCGTTCGTTGGCAACCGCGTCGTGGCAGGGCAGAACGTAATCGGCGCGCTTGTCGATCTCTTCCACCGATTTCCAGCCTTCGTAGGAATTTACAAAGCGGGCGGGCACCCAATAGCGCCAGCCCTCGGCCGGGTTGGGTTCCAAGTTGCGTTCGACAAAGATCGCGTCGCCTGCGACGACGATATCGCCCATCGAGGTGGCCACGGTGACAGCCATATGGCCCACCGAATGCCCCGGCGTATGGAACATCGTGATACCGGGCAGCACTTCGCATTCATCGGCTACCACTTCGAAAACACAGCCGGTATAGGCCGGTTCGATGCCCAGATAGCCGCTTTCATAGGTGCGGTAATAGAGCGGCAGTGGGTTGAACGCCATTTCGATCTCGGCCTTGGGCGCGATATAGCGGGCGTTCTTGAATTCCTTCATGTTTTGCACGTGGTCCCAGTGCAGATGGGTGAAGACGATCGCGTCGATCTCATCGGGATGCACGCCGAGCTTTTGCTCAAGGTGTTCGTGCACCTGAAGGCAGCCGCGCTTGTCGCATTTGTGGTGGTACTTGGTCGCGCGCTCTTCGTCGCAAAGGCCCGTATCGATTAGGATCTTATGCTCGCCCGTGTCGACGTAGTGGCAATAGACGGGGTTCCAGTACTTCTTGCCGGCAGGCCCCTTCCAGAAAATGTAGGTGCCAAGGTCGGCTTCGAGCCACCCTGTGTTGATCGGGTAAATCTTGGTCTCTTGCACGCCCATCGGGCCCTCCCCAGGTGGTGACTCGTCTTTTGCATACAGAAGCACTCAAAAGAATGCATGTGCAAGCCAAAACCTAGGATTCGGCGCTAGTTCGCCTCAAGTGTCCGTAGAAAACTCTCTGTCATATGGGCGCGCATGCCGTCGGAAGCGGTTTTCGAATCCTCGGAGAATATCCCAGCGATCAGTTCTTCATGGCTCTCGGCCGAGGCGATAAGGTCGGATTTTGAGGCGAACTTCTTGGCGCGGAACGGGCCCGTTTTGCGTCGGAAGTCGGCGGCCATTTCGGCGATATAGGGGTTGCCGGTGGCGCGATAAATCGCCTGGTGGAAGCGTTCGTTGGCGCGCATGTAGCGATGGAAGTCGCCGCTTTCGGCGGCAGCGATGCAGCCCGCCTGCGCGCGCTCGATCTCGGCACGGCTGAGGAGGGATAGGCGCTGTGCGGCGATCCGGGCGCATGTGGCTTCAATTTCGTGCATTGCTTCAAAGATTTGCGCCAGTTCCTCGCGTGTGTACTCGGCAACACGCACGCCGCGCTTCTCGCCTTGCACCAGGATATCCTGTGCCGCCAGCCGGGTCAGAGCTTCGCGCACCGGGGTGCGGGATACGCCGAAGCGTTCGGTTAGCGTGACCTCATCCAATCGCTCGCCCGGTTGTAGGGCACCACTTGCGATGTCTTCCATCAAGGCGGCTTCGATGCGCTGAACGGCGGTGCTGCGGCTGGTGCGCGGGGATTGATCATTCATCAGTGGATCGTCCTTTAGTCCTCTTCAGCATACAACCTTACCTGACGCTTGGCAATTTTGGATATTTACAATTCATTTTGGATACAGAAAAGTGGTGCGACGTGGAGGAGAGGGATTCGATGCCCGAAATTCGGCTTGAGCAGCTGGTTAAGCGTTACGGCGCGGTCGAAGTTCTTCACGGAATCGATCTGGATATGGCCGAGAATGAATTCACCGTTCTGGTGGGGCCTTCGGGCTGTGGCAAGTCGACGACGCTGCGGATGCTGGCAGGCCTTGAGTCAGTGTCGGACGGCGATATCACGATGGACGGTAAATCGGTGAAGGATCTCGATCCCAAGGACCGCGACATCGCGATGGTGTTCCAGGATTATGCGCTCTACCCGCATATGAACGTCGCCAAGAATATGTCGTTCTCGCTGCGTCTGCAAAAGCGCCCACAGGCCGAGATCGATAAGAAGGTCAAAGATGTGGCCGCGATGTTGGGCCTATCAGATTTTCTTACGCGCAAGCCAGGTGAGCTATCGGGCGGTCAGCGCCAGCGCGTGGCGATGGGCCGGGCGCTTTGCCGGGATGCGGCGACGTTCCTCTTTGATGAGCCGCTGTCGAACCTTGATGCCAAGCTGCGCGGCCAGATGCGTGCGGAACTGGCGCTGATGCGGCAGAACGTTGAGAAGAACATGATCTACGTAACCCACGACCAGATCGAGGCGATGACGCTGGCCGATCGGATCGTGGTGATGCATGGCGGGCATATCCAGCAGCAGGGGACACCGTCCGAGCTGTTCAAGAACCCGGTGAATAAATTCGTGGCGGGTTTTCTGGGCTCGCCGCCGATGAACTTTCTTGATGCTGAGCTGGCGGACGAGAACGGCGCGCTTTTTGCAAAAGGCGATGGGTTCCACCTGCGACTGCCCGCCGACCTGGCCGCGCGTGCGAAGGACGGCGCTGGCAAGGCGGTACTCCTTGGGGTCCGGCCATCCGATCTGGAATATGCACCTGAAGCCCCATCGGACACGTCCTTCGACCTGCAAGTGGTTGTCTCGGAATACGTCGGCGCGCAATCGGTTCTGATCTGCGATTGCGGGCCGGCCCGCGTGACCGTCGAGATAAAATCCGAGACCCCAATTGCCCTGGGAGAGACCCTGCGCTTTGCCGCACGGCCCGAGGGGCTGCACCTGTTTGATCCAAAGACCGAAAGGGCGATCTGACGCCCTTCACATCAGCAACCGGGAGGAAACGATGCTGAACTTACTGAAGACCACGACGATGGTGGCAGGCATTGCCCTGGCCAGCGCCGCTTCTGCTGCGGGGCCATATGAAGAATATGCGGGCACCACGCTGGTGGTGAACTTCCCCGCGCACCCGCATTACAACGCGGTGATGGAGGTGCTGCCGGAATTCACCGCGCAGACCGGCATCGAAGTTGAAGTCGACATGCTGCCCTATCTCGACATGCGCGAGCGGCAGACGCTGGAACTGGCGCTGGATGAAGGTGCCTATGACCTGATTTCCTACGTTGTGTTTTCCAAGGCCGACTATGTCTATGCCGACCAGTTGGAGAACCTCGCGAAATACTTCATGAACCCGCGCCTGGCCGATCCGAACTACGACCCCGAGGATCTGATTGACGGCTATGTGCAGAACATCGGCGTTGCGGGTGGCGAAAAGGGTTATCTGCCCGGTCCCACGGGATCGTTGTATGGTCTGCCGTTCGGGTCGGAAACGTCGGTGCTCTACTACCGCACTGACATTTTCGAAAAGCACGGGCTGGAAGTGCCGACCGACTATGACGCATTCCTCGAACTTGCCTGTCAGATCCCAGAGCTGGAGCCGGGCATGGGCGGTGTCGCCTCGCGGGCCGCATCGGGCCATCAAGCGAGCCATGCGTTCCTTCTGCATCTGGCGCCGCTGGGCGGGCGGGTCTTTGACGAGGCCTGGAACCCGATCATCAATAACGAAGCTGGCGTTGCAGCTGCCAACGCGCTGAAGCAGATCGTTGATTGCGGGCCCGAGGGGTCTTCGGCCTTCGGTCCGGCAGAAGCGGCGAATGCGTTCGCCCAAGGCCAAGCCGCGATGTTCCTCGACTCGATCGCCTTTGCTTCGACCTTCGAAGATGAAAGTCGCTCGACCGTTGCGGGGAATGTCGGCTGGGCCGCGCATCCCGCGGGCGTGCGGGCGGCATCGCAAACCGGCGGTTTCGGTCTGGGCATCCCGGCCAATGCCGAGCACAAAGAAGCCGCGTTCCTTCTGATGCAGTGGCTCACCTCGAAAGAGGGCGATCTGCTGACAGCGATGGCGGGCGGCAACCCTTCGCGCTTCTCGACCTATCAGAACGCCGAACTGAACGCCGCCAAGCCGTGGTCGGCGACCTTTGGCGAGGCGCTTGAGTTTGCCGATCCCGACTGGCGCCCGATCATCCCGGCCTGGGGCAAGATCAATGCCGATATCGGCACGACGATGAGCCAGGTTCTGACCGACGACCTCGACATTCAGGCAGCGCTGGACGGTATCGCCGAACGCACCCGCGCCCTGATGGAAGAGGAAGGCTACTACATCTGGCAGTAGTGCCGATTGCTGGCCCCCGCGCCTGACGCGGGGGTCCTCCCTGGTCTCTGGCCGCCACTCACCAGGGTGGCCAGAGGCTTTGACAGCGCCAGGAAGGTTGACGCACGTGGCCCGCAAAAACCTGAACCGTCTGACACCTTACATGTTCGTCGCGCCCGCAGGGCTCGTGATGATCCTCGCGCTGTTTTATCCCATCGCCTACATGGTCTGGGGCAGCTTCCACGATTGGGATCCCAGCCAGAACCTGGGCGAGGCTGATTGGATCGGGCTGGGCAATTACATCAAACTTCTGGGTGACGCGGCGTTCCACACCAGTTTCTGGATCACGCTGGTCTTCGCCTTCACTGTTGTCGCGGTCGAGATGGTGCTGGGCGTGGGGCTTGCGCTTCTTTTGGATCGCAACATTCGCGGCATGTCGGTTCTGCGGACACTGTTCATCCTGCCGATGATGATCGCGCCCGTCGTGGTTGGCCTTGTCTGGCGCTACATGTTCCATGCAACCTACGGGACGTTTAACCGCTTTCTCGAAAGCATCGGGTTGCCGTCGATTGACTGGCTGGGTCAGAACCCGCTTTTAAGCGTCATCATCGCCGATATCTGGCAGTGGACGCCGTTTATCTTCATCCTGTCGCTTGCGGCGCTGCAGTCGCTGCCCCGTTCGACACTGGAGGCCGCACGCATCGACGGCGCGACGGCGTGGCAGCAGGTCATTCACATTAAGCTCCCGCTGATGGCGCCGGTGTTGTTCGTGACCATGCTGCTGAGATTGATCGACGCCTTCAAGGTGCTGGAGGTGATCCTGGTGATGACCGGGGGCGGGCCGGGCCTGTCGACCGAGATCCTGGCGCTGCGCATCGCCCGCACAGCGCGCGAGTTCCGCGAGTTGGGCGAAGCGGCGGCGATGTCCAACTACCTGCTGATGCTTCTGATGATCCTTACTCTGGGCATGTTCGCCTTCACCCGCTGGCAGGAAGCCCGGGCGCGCCGTCTGAAATTCTCCGCGGAAGAGGAGGGCTAAGGCATGGCTGACACATCCTATGACCGGCAGAACCCGGCTTTCTATGCGCTGCTCGTGCTCTTGGTGTTCATGTCGGTGGGGCCGGTCGCGATCCTGCTGATCAACTCGCTGAAGCTGGATGTGGATATCACCAGTGGGGTGGGTGGGCTTTTGTTCATGCCGACGATCCGAAATTACGAGACGGCGCTGTGCGATATCCTGTGGTACGAGCCGGAGCATCTGCGGTTTTGTCAGATCCGCTTTGGCGGGGCCTTCATCAACTCGATCATCATCGCGTTGATCTCCACCGCGCTCACGTTGATCTTCGGCTGCATGGCGGCCTATGCGCTGGTGCGGTTCCGGTTTCTGGGCCGCGATAGCTTGTCGTTGTCCACGCTGGCGGTGCGGATGATCCCGCCTGCGGTGCTGCTGGTGCCGGTTTTCGGGCTGTGGAACAACGCGTTTTGTCTGGATAATGACTATGGGCTGGGCGAATGGATCCGCGACACGTTCGGGGGCCGCGGCGACGTCTGTCTGGCGGGCACGCATTCTGGGATCATCCTGATCTATGTCGCGATGAACCTGCCTTTTGTGATCTGGATCCTGCAGAGTTTCATCGTACAGGTGCCACCGTCTCTCGAAGAAGCCGCCCGTGTGGATGGGGCGGGACCGTTCCAGACGTTCTTTCTGGTGGTCCTGCCGCTTATCAAGCCCGGTTTGGCGGCGGCGTCGATTTTTACCTTCCGGATCGCGTGGAATGAGTACCTGCTGGCTTCGGCGCTGGCCGATCGTGACACGATGACGGTGCCGATCCTGATCGTGAACAACGCAAGTGAGTTTGACGGGCTGGGCACGATCTTTGCCACCGGCATGTTGCTTGCAATCCCGCCGATCCTGTTCACGCTGTTCGCCTCGCGCCAGATCATCACGGGCATGACCGCCGGAGCCGTGAAGGGCTGAGTATGGCGCGGGTCCTTCTGATCGGGACGGTGGAAACCAAACAGGCCGAGATGGACTACCTCGCCGATGCGCTGGGGCGTCATGGGCTGGCCGTTGAGATGGTGGATGTCTCGCTTGGGGCCGGGGGGCAGGTGCTGTCCTCGCCCGAGAAGCTGGCGCGGATGACCGAGCGGGCGGAGGCGGCGGCGCGGCATGTCGCGGCGGAGTGCAGCACATGCCGTGTGGCGGTGGGTCTGGGCGGCGGGACCGGGGGCGAGATCGTGCTGGGGGCCTTGCGCGCGTTGCCGGCGGCCTATCCCAAGGTGCTGATCACGACGATGGCCTTCGATCCGCGCGCGGCCCTGGCCGATAGCGCGATCACTCTGGTGCCGACGCTGTGTGACATCGAGGGGCTGAACCCGATGCTGCGCCAGACGTTCGAGAATGCGGCGGCGCTGGTGGGGGGCTTGAGCCATGCGTCCAACCTAGCAGTTGCCACCCGGGCCAACGTGGCGGTCACGACTTTGGGCGCGACGGGTCCCGCGGGCACCGCGGTTGCGCGGCACCTGGGTGCGAGAGGGCTCGATGCCACTGTTTTTCATGCCAACGGCTATGGAGGCGCGGCGTTTTCACGCTTTGTGCAAGAAGGTGGGGCTGCCGGGGTCATCGACCTCAATGTGCACGAGTTGGGGCGGTTGCGCCTCGCAGGGGCACATGTGCCGATGCCTAACCGGTTCCGTGCGGGGGATGCATTGCCGCGGGTGGTACTTCCAGGCGGGTTGAACTTTATCGGACTGGGGACACTAAGCACCGTGTCCGAGGCGCATCTTGCGCGACCGCACTACCAACATTCCGGCCATTTCACCCATGTCGTACTTACCGAAGACGAGATGGCTGATCAGGCGCAGGCGTTGGCGGCTGAGCTGAACCACGCCACGGCGCCCTGCCATGTGATCCTGCCCATGGGCGGGTTCAGCCATGAAGACCGCCCCGGCGGCGCGATTGAGGCGCCGCGCCTGCGCGCTATCGCCGCCGAGGTGTTGGAGGCCGAGGCCCGCGCCTTTACCGTGGCCCGTCTGCCCCATCACATCAACACCGACGCGACGGCCGAGGCTGCCGTGACCGCGCTTCTTGAAAGGATGCCCGATGCCTGACACCGCCCGTTTTCCTGACCTGTATGACAAGATGGACGCGCTGATCGCCACCGCGCGCCGGTGCTTTGACCAGGGGCTTCAGACCAACGCGGGCGGCAATCTGTCGGTCCGGCTAGAGGCGCGCGATTCAATTGTGATCAAGCCCTCGGGCGTGGGCTTTGCCGAATGCAGCCGGGAAAATCTTCAGGTGGTGGAACTGTCGGGCACGATCCTGCCCGGAGCCGAGGGGCTGAAGCCGTCCAAGGACCTCGACTTCCACCTCGATCTCTATCGCATCCGCACGGACATCAACGCGATCGTTCACTGCCACAGCCCCTGGGCCACGGGCTATGCCAGCGCCGGCCTCGAGATCCCCTGCCTGACTGTTCAGACGATTGAAAAGATCGGGCGCATGCCGCTGATCCCCCTGTCGGCCAATGGCGGGCCGCAGACGGATGTGGAGATTAGCCCGGTGTTCCAGGATCAAAGCATCCGCGCGGCGGTGCTGGCGAACCACGGCACCATCGGTGTGGGCAAGACCCTGATGGCGGCGCAGTACCTGGCCGAGATCATCGAAGAGACGGCCCATATCGCCTATGTGCGCGACACGCTGATGGCAGCCCATGGGCGATCCCAAGCGGACCTGCCCCAGTACGGCACAGCCGCCGAGGCAAAGGCCGCCTCGGCATAGATTTGCTTGCGTAAGTCGGCACTCGCGCGCCGCCTCAGACGCAAATGCGCTATGCTAGCCGCCACCTGCCAGGTTGATGGAGTGCGACACGCCTTCGCGCCACGCGGCCTCGCAAGTTTTCAGACTTGACCGTTATCTGCTTTACGGAACGCCTTGTTCGAATTGAAAGACGCGGCACCACTCGCAATCTCGATACGTGTATTGCTCATTACTTCTCGGAGACGGTCGGCTTTGGGCTCTTCGCGGCCGCTAGATCAGTTGCAGCGTGTCTTGCGGTATTGGTTGCGCTAGCCGCATGGCTTTTCCCGGTAGTGAGAAAACGCCTTCAATCGGCCAAGATCGTCTCAGAATTTCGTGCCAAATCGATTGCCCTTTCCAGGGAAATTAATGCAGCCGATGGCGTTTTAGACTTGTGGGAGCTTAAGATACCACCTGAGGACGCTCCGGACGCCCACGGTCTGATGCTCCGGGTATTTAGCCTTTACGATGAGGTCTACACTCACCATCGAGCGGGATATTATCCCGAGCCACATTGGAGTGCGGCTGTGGAGGAGATGAAGAAATTCGTTGGTATGCAATACATCAAGAGTAACATCGCTTTCGCGGAACAACTAAACGCGCCATTTGGTGAGTTCTTGCGTGAACTTGAGCAAGAATCATGAAGGAACTTCGATGCCTTTGCCACTGAATTTCATAAATAGAGAGTTTGCAAATCAATCCAGAAAGCCTGCTGCGAGTTTTATGCGAGCGCTATCCGACCTTTACCAAGCATTCGCATTTATCGAAGAGAACGAGATTTCAGATGCGCAGATACGTATCGGCGACGCTGAAAAGAAATTGAGCGACGCAATTACCGAACTTAGATCGCTTGAACCGGTCACAGATCGATGGTTGATCCGGAACGAAGCTGTGTTCGATAGTGCGCTGGATAGTCTGGCAGAAAAACTAGGTTTTACGCCAACTGGTGACCGCGTGGTCATAGACACACTGACAAGTGAACTCGAACAACTGCATGCTTTGCTGGCCCGCCATACCTCGAGGGATCCCAACTCGGCGACAGCGCAACCGCTTCCGACCTCCGATGAGGGACAGTTTCATCTCACCTCTGAGATACTGCGTCAGGTAATTCGGGTCCAAGAAATCGGGGGCGCGGCGACGCGTCTCTCCCTCGTTTCCAGCGGCGACGGGTAGCACCTTTTTTGGAGGCGGCTGCGGCCCTGAGCCGACATTCAGCGATGGTTCCGGATGCTGCGGTTGCAGCCCGCTTAGCGGTCATTCAACGTTTTCGACTCTTAGCAGCCCAGCGGTGAATTGGCGGCTCCGCTCAGGCTATCGAAAACTTGCGCTTAGGCTTTGGCAAGTGGATGGAAACAGGCGACCTCCGCGCCGCTTCCAACGTCTTCCAATTTGGGGACCTCGGCCCGACAGCGATCTGTCGCGTAAGGACACCGCGCCGCGAACGCGCAGCCGAGCGGCGGATCAAGCGGGTTAGGGAGCTCAGTCCCCTTTGCCTCGGGCGCGGTCAAAGGGCGACCGACCACCGGGGCGCTGTCGGCGAGTAGCTTTGTGTAGGGGTGGCGCGGGTTCGCGAAAACGACCTCGGCAGGACCAAGCTCTACGACCGAGCCAAAGTAGAGGACCGCGATCCGATCACTAACCGCTTCGACAACCGCAAGGTCATGGCTGATGAAGAGATACGTAAGGTCGAATTCCTTTTTGAGGTCGGCGAGGAGGTTCAGAACCTGAGCCTGAACCGAGACGTCGAGCGCGGAAACCGGTTCGTCGAGAATGAGGATGCGGGCATTCGCCGCCAACGCGCGCGCGATCCCAATACGCTGCGCCTGCCCGCCGGAAAACTCGTGTGGATAGCGTTCGAGGAACTCCTCGCGGAGGTTCACACTGGCAAAGATCTCCGCAATCCGTTTGTCTCGCTCAGGTTTCGACATGCCGTGAAGCTGCTTCAGCGGCGCTTCCATGATCTGGCGGATCGTTTTGCGGGGGTTGAGCGAAGAGATCGGGTCTTGGAAGACGTACTGAATGCGCTTACCGAAGTCGGCCGGGTCGGCGTTGTTGAGCGCAGCCCCCTCGATCTGGATCGAACCGGTCGACGGCGGAAGAAGACCGACGAGCATGCGTGCCAGCGTGGACTTCCCGCAGCCCGACTCGCCGACGATGCCGAGGGTTTCGTTTTTGCGGACCGAGAGGGTGATGGGATGCACCGCCTTCACCGAGGCTGTGGCACCGCCGAACAGACCGCGTCCGACGGGGAAGGTCTTCGACAGGTTGTCGAGTGTCAGGGCGTCGCTCATTCCGCAGCCTCCTGCGCGGGGGTTTCCGGGAAAAGGCACCGGACGGCGCGCGCGCCATTACGCTCCAACGGTATGTCGCCCTGCCGACATGCGTCTTGCGCTTTGTCGCACCGGTCGGCAAAGGCGCAGCCTGCTGGCAGTTTGTCGACGACCGGCGGCAGGCCGGGGATGGCCTCAAGCCGCCGCTTGCCTTCGCCCAGTTCGGGCACGCAGGCCATAAGACGAGCGGTGTAGGGGTGGCGCGGGGTGTCGAGAATATCGCCGGTCTGCCCTTCTTCGACGATGCGCCCCGCGTACATGACCGCCACACGGTCACACAGTTGCGCGACGACGCCAAAGTCGTGGGTGATAAAGACGATGGCCAAACCGCGCGATTTTCTCAGATCGTCGAGAAGCGCAAGAATCTGAGCCTGCACGGTCACATCGAGCGCGGTCGTAGGTTCGTCAGCGATAATGATATCCGGGTCATTGGCCAGCGCCATCGCGATGCCCACGCGCTGGCGCATGCCGCCGGACATTTCGTGCGGATAGTCTGTGATCCGCTTTTCCGCGTTCGGGATGCGCACCGCTTCGAGAAGTTCGATGGCCTTGGCGCGACCCTCATCCTTGCCGATCTGGCGGTGCGACCGGATCGCTTCGATCAGCTGATCGCCGACGCGGTAGAGCGGATGCAGCGTCGCGAGAGGGTCCTGAAATATATAGGCCACGTTGCGACCGCGCATATCGCGAAGGTGCTTGTAAGGCGCGCCAATCAAGTCCGTGCCGTCGTAGCGGACAGCTCCGCCCGTGATGACGCCCGGAGGCGAGGCGACGAGGCCCATGACGGACAGCGCCGTCACCGACTTGCCGGAGCCGGACTCTCCAATGATGCCGAGGCACTCGCCTCGCTCGACGTGAAGCGACACGCCTCCTACAGCGCGATAGACCCGGTCCTTGACGTGGAATTGCGTTTGCAGGTCCTGGACTTCCAGCAACCCCCTGCCCTCGGGCGCTGGGGCAGGCGCGTCGCGCTTCACCATCGTCGCCGCCATTGGGCGTGACAGGGCGCCGGATTTCAGACGTGGGTCAAGCGCGTCGCGAACACCGTCGCCAAGTAGGTTGATCGACATCACGATGATCAGGATCATAACGCCCGGTACGATCGACGTGTGAGGGTTGGAGATGAGCGCAGACCGTGCTTCGCCGAGCATCGAGCCAAGGTCTGCCTGCGGCGGCTGCGAGCCGAGGCCGAGAAACGAAAGGCCCGCCGTCTCAAGGATCATCCAGCCAATAGTTGTGGACATCGCGATGATGATGACCGGGATTACGTTGGGCAAGACTTCGGTCAGGATAATGCGCGCGTTCGACATGCCCGCGAGGCGAGCGGCATCAACGAACTCCTTGTGGGCAATGCCCACCGTTATGCCGCGGATGTTGCGCGCAAAGAACGGCACGTTGACAGCGGCCACGGCGATGAGCGCGTTGAAGAGGCCTGGGCCAAGCGCGGCCACGATGGCAAGCGCCAGCAGGATGTACGGAAACGCCATAAGCATATCGACGCCGCGCATGATGATGTTGTCTGTGCGCCCGCCGTAGAAGCCCGCGATGATCCCGATGGCCGCGCCGACGGTCGCCGCAATGATCGCGGCGGCAAAGCCAACGGCGAGCGAAAGCTGCGTGCCCCAGAGGAGTCGCGACAGGAGATCGCGACCGAGGTGGTCCGTTCCGAGAAGCGCGCCCTCGGAGAACGGCGGTTTGAAGCGGTTGCCGGTGTCTGTGACGTCGGGGTCAGCCAGCGGAAGGATGGGTGTCAGAAGCACCAGCAGAATAACCAGCGACAACACGATCCCACCTGCCATGGCCAGCCGGTTCCGCGCGAGGAGTTTGAGGAACGCCATCATGTCTTGATCCTCGGGTCGAGCAGGCTTTGAGCAACATCGACCGCGATGTTGAACAGGACGTAACAGGCGGCCACAAAGACAACGCCGCCCTGCACCAGCAGGATGTCACGCTTGAGGATTGCGTCGACGAGCATTCGTCCGACGCCGGGCCACTGAAAGACGATCTCGATATAGACGGCGCCCGACAGAACGAAGCCCGCCTGGATGCCGAGGACGGGAATGATCGACACCATCGCAGCTTTGAGCGCGTGGCGCCAAATTACGCCGCGCTCTGCCACGCCCTTGGCGCGGGCGGTGCGGATGAAGTCCTGCCGTAGCACCTCAAGCATCGCCGATCGTGCGAGCCGGGCGATGACGCCGGTCGCGACGACGGCGAGGGCGATTGCGGGCAGCGTAAGGTGCGAGATGAGGGCGGCGAAGTCTCTGTCTCCGTAGATCGGCCACATGCCCGACACCGGGAACCAGCGCAGGTTTACCGAGAAGAACAGGATCATCATCATGCCGAGGAAGAACGACGGGATGGAGATCCCGAGAAGCACGATGAAGGTGATGCCCTTGTCGGCCCATCCATACTGGTTAGCCGCCGAGATCACTCCAGCGGAGACACCGAAGAGCGAGCAGAGCACGAAGGCCGTTCCGGCGAGGACGAGCGTCGCATTAAAGCGTTCCAGCACTTCGTCGATGACCGGGCGGTTGAGCGCGAAGGAGGTTCCGAAATCGCCCTGCAGCATATTGCCGAGCCAGATGAAGTATTGTTGCACCAGAGGCTTATCGAGACCCAGGTCGCGGTTCAGCTTCTCGACGTTTTCGGGCGTCGCATAGCTGCCGAGGATGGCCGTTGCCGGGTCCCCTGGGATCAGCGCCATGATAAGGAAAACGATGATCGTGATACCAAACAGAACCGGAATTGCAGACAGCAGTCGTTTGAGAGTGTAACCAGTCATCAATCGCCCCCAAGCGCTGGAAAAAGAAGGGGAAGGGGCAAGCCCGAAGGCCCGCCCCTCTCAGCGAGGATCAGTTTTTCACGACATCGTCGAGAAGGAGAAAGAACGACGGCTGAAGCGCGAAGTCTTCCACACGGTCGCTGGTCACCGCGTTCTGCTTCCAGTTGGCGACAAAGACCCACGGCGCGTCTTCCTGAACGATGGTCTGCATCTCTTTGTAGAGCATCGCGCGCTCGCTTTGATCGGTCGCGGCGCGGGCCGCTTCGAGAAGCTCATCAACCTTCGGGTTCGAGTAGTAGCCCGAGTTGAACCCACCCTCTTCAGGCCACGCAGAGGTGCGGAGCGCAAGGAAAGGCAGCGTGTCAGGGTCGTTCGTCATCCACGCCATCTGCGCCATGTCGGCTTTGCCTTCGAGGCCCGGGTTCACGTTGCCGAGGAAGGTATTCCATTCGTAGGTCTCGATCTTGACGTCAAAGCCTACGGCTTCGAGGTCGGCCTGCATTGCGGTCCCCATGGCAACGGGGTCGAGCATGCCCGAGCCACCTTCGGTGACGTAGAACGTCAGTTCCGCACCCTCGACACCGGCTTCGGCAATTAATTCGCGAGCCTTGTCGGGATCATAGGGATAGGGCTCCAGGTCAGGGTTGTACGCCCAGGCGAACGCGGGCGGGGTCGGCCCGGCGGCGACATCGGCGGTCCCTTCAAGCACATCATTGACGATGGCTTCCTTGTTGATCGCGTAGTTCGCGGCCTGACGAACGCGGACGTCGGCGAAGGGGCCCTCTTTGGCGTTGAGGATCAGGAACCAGACGTGCGGCCCGGCCTGTTCGTGAACTGTATACTGTTCGCCTTCAAACTGGCTGAGCGCAACGGGCGGAACTTCGACCATCAGGTCAATGCCGCCTGCGAGCATCTCTGCGGTCCGCGTATTCGCGTCCGTGATGGGGCGGAAGACGACGGCCTGAAGCGACGGTGCGCCGTCCCAGTAGTCGGGGTTGCCTTCGACTACGACAGCTTCGTTGGATCGCCATTCCGCAAAGGTGAAAGCGCCTGTGCCCGACGGGTTACGCCCGAAGTCGGCGCCGTGCTGTTCGACGGCGGCTGGCGAAACGATGAGGCCGGTCGGATACGCGAGGTTCGACAGGAACGGTGCGTAGGGCGCGTTGAGAGTGAACTTGACCGTGAGATCGTCGATGACCTCGACGTTCTCGACAGCCGAGAAGAAGAACGCGAGCGGGAACGGGCCGGTGTCGTGATACGGGTGTTCCTCGTCGAGCATCCGGTCGAAGTTGAATTTTACCGCTTCGGCGTTGAAGGCGCTTCCGTCGTGGAAGTTGACGCCTTCGCGCAGGGTGAAGGTGTATTCCGTGCCATCTTCTGAAATCGTCCAGTCTGTTGCCAGCGCCGGTTCGACTTCGAGCGTGCCGTCCTTGTAGCGGACGAGCCCGTCATAGACGTTCATGAGAATCCGGAAGTCATTGACCGCCGTCACCGCCGCCGGGTCGAGCGCCTTTGGCTCGGCAATCTGGCCGACGATCAGGACGCCGGGGGGTGTCTGTGTCGCAGCACCGCTGACGGCCCCGAGGGTCAGCGCAATCGCCGCACCCGAAGCCAGCAGTGTCCGACGTGTGAAAGAAAAGAGCGACATTCGCTTTACCTCCGCTGTGATGTTCTTAGAGTATTTTTCATGATAAATTGTATCAGGGCAAATTTTCATGATAAATTCAAGCCCACTCTCAGGGAGGTGCCCAAGTGACGATCTCAATACTCGCTTTTGATGAAAAAACCGGCAGTTATGGAGGGGCGGCGACCACGGGAAGCCTTTGCGTCGGTGGGTGGGTGCTGCGTGGAGACCCCGAATCAGGCCTGTCTGCCTCGCAAGGATCGTTGCCTTCGACGATGTGGGGGACAGATACACTGGTCGCGATGCGGGCAGGCGTGGGTGCGAAAGATGCGGTTCTTGATGTCGTCAACGCCGATAGCGGACGGTCGCACCGGCAGATCGCGGCGCTTGATCCGACGGGCGACGTGTTCGCTTTCACCGGAGCGGACAGCATCGCATCTGCCGGGAGCCGCGCGGGTCCGCGTTTTATTGTTGCGGGCAACCTTCTGGAGACGTCGCATGTCATCGATGCCTGTTTCGACGGTTTCCAAGCCGCCGAGGGGAGCCTAGCAGAGCGTCTGCTGGCAGCGCTTGATGCGGCCGCAAAAGCAGGCGGGGACAGCCGCGGTTTACTGTCCGCCGCGCTGTTGATCGTCAATCGAAAGCTCGCGCCGCTGACCCTGAGGATCGACAAGTCTGCAACTCCGCTGTCCGACCTTCGGGCACTCTACGCCGATGCGACTTCAGGCGCCTATGCGGATTGGGCGGCGCTTGTACCGACGCTGGATGACCCCGAGCGCGCGGAACCCTATCTTGAGAAGGCGGACCAGCCCGTCTGATCTGCCACGTCTTCCGCAAGACGCGTGCCGACCTTTGAATTGCCATAGCGATCCAGACCCGGCGACCAGACAGCGATCGACGCGTGTCCCGGCGCGATGATCAGAATGGCACCGCCCACGCCGCTTTTCCCAGGCAGCCCGACGCGAAACGCAAATTCTCCCGATCCATCGTAATGGCCGCAGGTCATCATCAGTGCGCAAATGCGACGCGCGCGCTTTTCAGAGATCAGACCCGGCGCGTTGGGGAACTGCGCAAGCATCGCTCCGGTGCGCGCCAGTTGCACGCAGTTCATCTCGATCGCGCACTGATGGCAGTACGTCCCGAAAACGCGGTCCGGCGTATTCTTCAGGTTGCCGTGTGATTTCAGGTAGTGGGCGAGCGCGAGGTTGCGGTGGCCGGTGGTCTTTTCGGATTCTGCGACCCGTCTGTTGATGTGGATGGTATCGTCCTGTGCAGCGGCGCGAACGAAGCGGACGAGTTCAGCTAACGCGTCTCTCGGTTCGCGTCCGCCGATCATCGCGTCCGTTGTCACGAGCGCGCCTGCGTTGATGAACGGGTTGCGCGGTCGCCCGTCTTCGCGTTCGAGCAATACCATGCTGTCGAAGGCGGTGCCTGAGGGCTCGCGCCCGACCCGGAGCCAGAGATCGTCGCCGACACGGCCAAGGACGGCTGCAAGCGAGAAGACTTTCGAGACGCTTTGGATGGAGAAAAGCGTGTCCGACTGCCCCGCCTGAATAACAGTACCGTCCTGAAGAGCCAGGGCGATGCCGACCTGATCCGCCGGGACTGACGCGAGTTCGGGGATGTAGGTTGCTACCTTTCCCCAGTCGGCCGCGTCGATTGCGGCGGTGACCGCATCTTCGGAGATGCGTTGAAGTGCAGCGTGGGTCAGGGCCATCACTCGGCGATGAAGCGCTTCATGACGACAGCTTCCTGATCTTCCATGAGGCGGCGGGCCAGTTCCATGTGTTCCTGCATGATGCGGCGCGCACGGTCCGGATCGTCTTCGCGCAACGCGTCGATGAGGGCGATCTGGTGGTCTCGTCCTTCGCGCCACAGCTCATGGTTCGGCTTGGAGTACAGGCGTTTGTAGACCGTGAGCTCGGTCAGGATCTCGGCCAGAAAGCCGATCATGAAGCCGAGGATGGAGTTCTCGGCGTACTCGGCTAGCTTGGCGTGGAACAGAAGCGAGTCGATATGTTGCGCGCGTTCTTCCTCGACAGAGTCTGCGGGCCGTTCGTATCGGGCGACGATGGCGCGAAGCTCTTGCAGCTTTGCGGCTGACAATTGCCCCGCAAGCGAGGCAGCGTTCTCGGGTTCAAGCGCGACGCGGACCTGATAGATGTCGTCGATCGAGACGTTCTTGAAATAGAAGAAGTTCGCGAGAAGGGCGTGGGCGCGATCTGTTGTGACTTCGCCGACAAAGCTGCCACCGCCCGGTCCGGTCTTGGTGGCAATCAAGCCTTGTGCCTGCAAGAGCCGCATCGCCTCGCGGATCGTGCCTTTCGACATCTGAAACCGCTCGATCATCTCCGGTTCGCTTGGCAGACGATCTCCGGGCTGGAGCCCCTGTTCGACCACCCACGACTTGATCTCATCTGCGACTTGAAAGGGGCGCGATCTTTTCGGTTTCGACTGGGTTTTTCCCATGGCCATGGCGCCCTTTGCCTTTTCAGTAGCGTCACGGCGCAATCGCCGTTACACGATGGAATCAATTTATCATGATAAATTCAAGGAAAATATCATGGACGGTGAACTCGCCGCCGAGCGTCTCTCGGCCATTTCCACCTTAAGCGCGACCGAGGACGGCGTCACGCGCCTGCCCTGGACGCCCGAGCATAAGGCTGCATTGGGCGAGATAAAGCGCTGGATGGAAGATGCCGGGCTTGCCGCAGAGCTGGATGCCGCCGGCACGCTTGTCGGGCGATCACCGAACCCCGACGACAAACCTGTCATTCTGATGGGCTCGCATCAGGACAGCGTTCCCAACGCCGGTCGCTTTGACGGGATCATGGGGATCGCGCTTGCCTGTCTCGCGGCGAAAAGGTTCAAGGGCCGATGGGAAGAGCTTTCCGTCGGGATCGAAGTCCTTGCGTTCGCAGACGAAGAAGGCGTGCGGTTTCCGACCGCCCTAATTGGTCCGCGCGCCCTTGCAGGTACGCTTGACCCAAAGGTGTTCGACATGACCGACAGTGAGGGCGTCACGATGCGCACTGCGATGGCAGCGTTCGGTGCGGACGCCGACCGCGCAATGACGCTCAGGCGGGATCCTGTGGCGATTGCGGGATATCTCGAAGCGCATATCGAGCAGGGCCCGGTTCTTGAAGCCGCGAATGTCCCGATCGGCATTGTCACGGCGATTTGTGGCATCGCCCGCTTCAACGTGACTGTCACTGGCGAGACTGGGCACGCCGGCACCGTCCCGATGACGGGTCGGCGCGACGCACTTGTCGGGGCCGCGCGCCTGATCGGAGAGATCAACACACGCGCGTTGGCCGAGAAGAACATTCGAGCAACCGTTGGCACGATCTCTGTCAAGCCGGGCGCCGTGAATGCAGTGCCCGCAGTTGTCGATTTCACTCTCGAAGTGCGTGCCGACGACGACGCGCGTCGCGATCGCTTTGCAAATGACGTCACAGCCTTTGCAGAGGAGACGTTGAGCGCGGCGGGCCTCCAGGTGTCAATCTCGCGGACCTATGAACAACGCGCAGTGCCCAGTGATGAAGACCTCATGACGGCGCTCGCGGATGCCGCCGAAGAAACCGGGCATGCCGCACTGCGGCTGATGTCAGGCGCCACTCACGATGCCTCCGCCATGGCCGACCTTTGCCCGACTGCCATGCTCTTCATCCCCTGCCGTGCGGGTGTGAGCCACCGCCCAGACGAATACGCCGATGCCGTGAGCATGGGTGCGGCGGTCGATGTTCTTGAACAGACAATTGAGCGGATCTCCAACCGATACGAAGCATAACAAAGATGCTGCACCCCTTTCGATGCGAGGTATCACCGAGACACTTCAAGGCGGCACTGCCTGTGGATGAAGATGCGCGTGCATTGCAGGACTGCATGCTACCATGAGAAGTCAGCGTTTGGTTGTCGTTTTGGGTGGGCATGGTGGATCGGAGGATCAGCCATGGAAACTACACCAAGTCTACCATCTATTCGTGCGCTTCGCCCAGCATGGAACAAAGGGCGTATCGTCGACCGAGCGGCCGCTGAAGCCAAAGCATGTCTGGGCGATCAGAGTCCGACTTAAACTGGCCGCGGACCACCGAGATCTTGCCCTATTCAACATGGCGCTCGACAGCAAACTGCGCGGGTGCGATCTCGTGAAGATGAAAGTCGTCGATGTGATGGCATCTGGTCATATCGAGGAACGTGCCTCGGTCCTGCAAAGCAATACGCAGCAACCTGTTCGCTTTGAGATCTCCGAGGGTACGAGAGCTTCTGTTGAGAAATGGATGGAGGTTGAGCTCATGGTCGGGTCAGAATACTTGTGGCCAAGTCGCTTCAATGAGCGACTGCACATCTCAACCCGCCAATATGCGCGGATCGTCCGCGACTGGGTCACGTCGATCGGCCTGAAAGCAAGTTGACCTTACCCCCTGAATTCATTCTGAAGTTACTGGCATGATCAACAGGCCAACGCTTGTTCGGTCGTCGTGATGATACAGGCGTCCGGAAACGCAGATGGGTCCGGCCCTGCTGCAAAAATGGCCAAGTCTACGGCATCTGGAAAGGCCGAAACTAGTCGCGTTTGAACCGCCTCGACGTCCAATTGTGCGATCGCATCAGGCAGTGTTTGATAGTCCTGAGGGTCTCTTTCGTCGAGTAATAGCTCGCGGATGATCCTGGCCGAAGAATTGACAAACACCATCTCTTGCCTGATCGAGTCGGCGATACGCTGAGTGATGTCGGTCAAGCTGTCGAGATCAGGTTCAGTGCGAAACGAACTATACGCCGCGAGGACGGCGTCGCGCGCTTCAGGCATCTTCTCGGTGTCAATCTCACCCGCAATGACGACCCCACGCTGAGCACGGCTGTAGTTCACGAGCTCCACGGACATTCCATATGTGGCACCAAGGTTGGTTCGGATGGCGTCGAACAGCGGGCTATCGGCGCCTCCGGCGAAGAGGTTCGCAATCACAAGATCAACCCCGTCCTTGCCATCGCGTGTATCCGGAAGTGTCCCGATGAAACCGATCAGCGATTTCTCTGCCTCTGGTCTATGGAGATAAATCATCTTTTCGGGAAGTTGCAGCGAGACGGCGTCAAAGGTTTCGGCGGGCGCGCTACCGGGTGGAGGTAACAAGGCATCGACGATCTCGCCTGCGTCTTCGGCATTGACCGCCCCGGTCACCACCAACGCGACCGGTGCATGTGAAAAGCTCTCCTGATGCCAAACGCGCAGCTCATCCAAAGATGCAGCATCAAGCATTTCAACGTTCCTGCCGTTCGTGAACTCGGCCTGTGCGCTTTTGCCAAAAATCGCGTACCGTGAGGCTTCCCACATATCGAAAGCAATCGCTGTGTCCTCGACCGCAGCGGCGTCGCGTCGCTGTCCTTTGATGCGGTCAAACCAGTCGGAGGCAAACACTGGACGCTGAAAAAGGTCCGCAAGCACTGGAACGACGGTGTCTCGATGATTGTTCGGAAACTCGACCTCGGCATAGATGAGGTCTGCCGCTGCTCCGATGTCTCCGTAAGCGTTTTTATCCTCCAAAAGCTCTAACACGTCAGCAGGCGACAGCTCTGCTGTTCCACCCGATATCATCATTTCAGTCGCGAGGTTCGGTACCCATGGATTATTGTTCGGATCATTGAGCCAATCTGTGGCCCAAGCCGCTGACACTGTGATGTCCGTTACGCCCCTTTCCGTAATTGGCATAAGCTGAAAAACGTGACCAGCCGGAGACGTATGCTCGGAAATCACCCGATTGGTGTCGTCGTTACAGGCCGCAAGTCCGAAGAAAAGAATAAGACAAGTTACGGCGCGCCGAGTTGCTATCATGCCAAAATCCTTTCGAAGGTCAGGAAACTGAGATCAATTGCGAGACGGCTGATCTTGGTTTCAGAAAGTGGTGTGTGAAAGTTTGAAACCGAGCAAACGTCATGTTCTGCATGGCGGCGCGAAGGTCTGACAACGTCACATACGCCGTGCCCGAGATCAGCGAGGCAAAGAGCCGTTGGTCGTTGGCTTTCAAAGGGTCGAGAATGCCATCCAGAGAAGAAAGCTCGCGATCACGTATCTCGTAAAAGGTTGTCTCGTTGGGTTCACCCAAGAGGCGCGCAAGTTCCTTGTCTAAGGCATCGTTCAAGTCGTTCAGTGATACGTTCTTATCCGGTTCCGCATTGATCCAGAAAACCAGGCCGGCTGTCCCAAGAGGGTCGAGGCCTAAATCGAACGATGCCGCCAGAAACGCATCGTACCGCAGTGGTCGGGCGAGGCCGCCAGCCTTGGTGCTCAGCGCCAGGTTTACGAGGATGTTCCGCGCTGCAAAGACCTCGGTCCAGGTGAAGTCGGGCGGCGGCAAGAAACTCTTCTGCTTCACAACCAGAGGACGCGACAAGCCCGAAACCGTTCGGTTCACGACATCTTCGGGAGCCGCGGGCCACAACGGCACGGTCTCACTAAGTGCTTCAGCACGTGGAGCAGCCCAGCTATCGATCGCTTCAATGGCACGGACGACGTCTCGTTCCGCAACCGGGCCCCGTAAGTGGAGCTTAGCGCTGCTCAAATGGTGAGTTTCGTCATGGAGTTTCCGAGCGGCTTCCAAGGTGAATCGGCTGATGCTCGACTTTGATCCAAGCGTCGTGCGGGCATATTGGCTGCCACCAAATAGTCTGCCGGCCATCTCCACGTACGCCGCATCCATTGGGTCTTCCAATCGCCAAAGGTCGAACTCGCGTTGTACGATGTCACGCTCCTGAACGGCATAGGCTTCATCCACCCCCAAGGGCGCGGCACTTGCGGCCAAACGCTCAATCGTATCCTTCATCGCGTCAGGTGCGCGCGAGAGCCAATAAAGCGTCGCTTGAGGCGACGTCCATGCGTTGCTGTGTCGACCGCCGTCCGCGCCGGCGCTCCGAACACTTTGCCAAACCAGATGTTCGAGATAGTGTGCCAGTCCCTCCCCATAAGGATTGTGCCTTTCACCGAAAGGGTAGGCGATTGCGATATCCACATCAGACTGATCATCGCGAGGCGTTAGAAAGACTTCTCGAAAGGGGCCAAGCGCACCCAATGATATTGGCGTGTCCGTCACACGATTGAGCATCGCGGTGCCAAGCCCAACACCAGCGATCGCCACACATGGCGCCGCAATCAGAAGACCACGCCGCGTTATAGAACGTGCAGAGCGCTCTGGCGGAACATCAGCCATTGTTTCGATGCCGTAGAATCGTTATCGTAGGGCACTATATTAATGTAAAACGAGAATAGATCAATGCAGAAAATTGAGAGAACCGCGACAGCTCTGATCCCTGTACTGCTTGTCTTTGCCGTCCTCTACACAGTTTTCACGGCAGGCGGGACGCTCGATTTTGCGTTGTTGGATCCTGAGAAGTGGTTCAACAGTCGATGGGTAGACCCGAATGCACCCGCGCCGCTCTGGCAACGATTGATGTATGTTTTCGTGTGGTGGCTCCCGGTGGCATTCGGGCTCTTTGCGGTCTATGCGGCGCTTCGGACTGTGTTAATGATCCGAAAAGGCATCCTTTTTGACGAGAGGATCAGCTGGCGATTGCGCCAGGTTGGGATCGGCACGAGCGCTTCCGGGTTTGCTGACTTCGTCGGCAATCTGGTGTCGCCAACGCTTCTGTCCTGGAGCAATCCGAGCGGACCAGAACCAATCAGTTGGTACTTCGATTCAGAACCAGCAGGCCTAATCGTTTGCGGCGGTGGTTTCTACCTTATCGGTTGGATTTTGGCCGAGGCTCGACGTCTGGCAGACGAGAACGAAGGTTTTGTGTGATGCAGGTCGTCGTCCGCCTCGACGTTATGCTGGCCAAGCGTAAGATGAAGTCGAAGGATCTCGCTGAACAGATCGGCATCACGGTTCAGAACCTTAGCCTTCTGAAAACTGGTAGCGTTAAGGGCATCCGCTTTGGCACGCTGGCCCGGATCTGTGAAGTATTGGAGTGTCAGCCAGGTGACATTCTAGAAGTTGAACCAACCGAAGAAAAAAGCTGATCCGCAAAGTGCACTGAGCTTTTTTTGAGGGCGGTTGTTTTTGATTGTCGTCGCAGGTGGCTGCCTGAACAGATTGCCTAGTCTCCTAGTAGCGGACCTTCGCACCAAGTGCAGCATCGGTCGAACTGGGCTCACCGGCGACCTCGGAGGCAACACAGCATAAGAGGTTGTCAGGCTCTATGGATGCTAGAGGACGGCCCAAACCTACCATTCACCGACCAGTTAGGATGCTGCAGCCGCAGCCCGCATTCCGGGCATTCGGTGCGCCGGCGCGATTTCCCCGGAGCTGGATGTCCGCTATGCGGACGAAGCTGCCGTTGGCGTTTCGCGCATAGCTGTTGCCATAGCGGTCCGTTGGCGCGATGCTGGCGGAAGCCTCTTCGATTTGAGTGAAGCAAGAATTGGAAGCTACAGTGCCTGCAAAGTCCTTCGTGAAAGAGTACGAAAGCGCCCTCGGCACCCAAGACTGGAACTCCGTTGCGCCGTTAATTGGCGAAGACGCGATAGTGATCTTTTCGAATGGGTCTTTGCACGCCGGGAAAGAGGCGATCAGAGCGGCGTACGAGCACAATTTCAATAAAATAAGGGGCGAAGAGTACCGGATCGAGAACGTTCTCTGGTTGGCGGATACGGCGGACGCCGCCGCCTACAGTTTTGAGTTCCATTGGACAGGCGTCATTGACGGTCGGCAAGCCTCAGGCTCGGGACGCGGTACAGCGGTACTGGTCCGTAAAGATGACCGTTGGCTGCTGGTCGGAGAGCAGTTGGGGCCAAGGTCGTAGGAGCGGAACGCTTTCTTCGGCGTTGCAGCATTCAGCAACAATGGGCTCAAAACGGAAGTTGGCGGCGCCCGACATCAAGGTCGCCTTCCGAAGCCCGATTGTATCGTTCGTGTGCTGGTCTCTAAGGAGAGCCCGAGTTCTCGGCCACCTGATGCCGTTGGTCCAAACGGTGCGCCATAGGCGTCAGATCATATCCCGCGCCTGCCGCTTGCGCCAAAACCTCGGCCACAGGTTGCGTCTGCGCCTGATTGAGAGCCCACAGCCCCGCAGAGCGCATCCCGGACCGGCAAAAGGCCAGAACGGGCGGCGGCATGTGCTTAAAGGCGTCACGAAAACCCTCGATGTCACTGTCCACGACCCCGCTTGGTTGCACCGGCACATAGGCCGCCTCAAGGCCCGCCGCATTTGCCGCCTGCGCGATCTGCGCGAATGCGGGCTGATCTGTCGCTTCGCCATCGGGCCGGTTGCACATCACACTGGCAAACCCCATCGCGGCAATCTCTGACAAATCCATCGGCGCGATCTGCCCCGCGACCGAGAAGTCTTCGCTGATCTTCCTGGTGTCCATCCGCCCGCTCCTTACAACGCGTTCACTGGTACTTTGAGCATCGGGTTCCCGTCTGCGTCGGTCGGCACCTCGCCCGCACGCATGTTCACTTGCAAGGACGGGATGATCAGCCGGGGCATGTCCAACTGCGCGTCCCGCTCGGTGCGGTACTTGACGAACTCTTCCTTTGTCTTGCCCTGCCCCACATGGATGTTGGTGGCCTTCTCTTCGGCGACCGTGGTTTCCCATGCGAACTCGCGCCCGCCGGGTCCATAGTCGTGGCACATGAAAAGCCGCGTCTCATCGGGCAAATCCAGGACCTTTTGAATGCTGTCATAAAGCGCGTCCGCCGAGCCGCCGGGAAAATCGCAGCGGGCGGAGCCGGCGTCGGGCATGAACAGGGTATCGCCGACAAAGGCCGCGTCGCCCATCACATGCACCATGCAGGCAGGTGTATGGCCCGGCGTGTAGATGGCCAAGCACCGCATCTGGCCGACCATGTAGCAATCGCCATCCTCGAACAACGCATCGAACTGGCTGCCGTCGCGCTGGAACGCGGTTCCTTCGTTGAACACCTTGCCAAAGACGTCCTGCACCACGGTGATTTTCGCGCCAACCCCGATCTTGCCACCGAGACGCGCCTGAATGTAGGGCGCGGCAGACAGGTGATCGGCATGCACGTGGGTCTCGATGATCCATTCCAGGGTCAGGCCACGGCTCTCGATCTCGGCAATCAGCGCGTCAGCATGGTCAAAGGTGATCCGGCCCGCGGCGTATTCGATGTCCATCACGCTGTCGATAATGGCACAGCTCGTGCTGGCGGGGTCTTTGACAATGTAAGATATTGTATGCGTTGCCTCGTCAAAGAAGGCCCGCACCTCCGGTTTGACGGACGTGTTTACGGGGTAGTCGGTCATGACGGCCTTCTCCTCACGACAGGGTTTCAAGCGGCGGGCTGCGCCTCCGGGCGACCTATGGATTGCAGGAATTTGGCCAGAAGAATGCCCACGATCAGCGCGGCGACGAAGGCAAAGACCTCCCAACGGCCGGTTCCAAGCGCCGGCAAGGCCCCACCTGGGCAAAAGCCCGCGATCCCCCAGCCGATGCCGAACACGGCCGATCCACCGATCAGTTTGCCGTCGATCTGGCGCGCCGTGGGCACCCCGAACGCCGGGGCGAACACCGGCGCCTCGCGGCCCAATACCCACCTGTAGCCAACGAATGTGGTGATCAGCGCACCGCCCATCACGAACATCAGCGACGGGTCCCAACTGCCTGCGATATCGAAGAAGTTGAGAACCTTTGCGGGATTGGCCATGCCCGACAGGCTGATCCCGATCCCGAACATCAACCCGATGACATAGGTGAAGACAAGGCGCATCACTCAGCCCCCCAAAACGTGGCGCGTGACATAGACGGTCAGCCCGGTGGCGATCATAAATGTCACCGTCGCGGCCACCGATCTGAGGCTCAGCCGCGCCATCCCGCACACCCCGTGACCCGATGTGCAGCCCGATCCGATGGTCCCGCCCAGCCCAACGATCACCCCGCCAATCACAAGGGCCGGTGTGGAGACCGGAACCTCGACCGCTGGCATCGCCCCGCTCGCGGCCCATATCACCAGAGGCCCCGTGGCCATGCCCGCGAGAAGGACCAGCCGCCAGGTGGCATCCTCTTTAGACTGTGGCTGGATCACCCCGGCCAGAAGCCCCGTAGCCCCCATGATCCGACCAAGGGTCAACATCAGAAGGACCGCCGCAAGGCCGATGAGGACCCCGCCCGAAAGCGAGGCCCAGGGCGTGAAGATCGTCTCCATCGATCAGCAGTCCTTGCAGGTCTTCAGGCCGATGATCTGGTAAAGTGGGCAGTTGCCGACGAACGCCGTCACGGTAAAGACCGCCGCCACCGCCAGCGCGATATAGAACAATGCGCCCGACAGGGTTCCCGTGCCCAGCGCCAGAATTGCAAGGACCAGCGCGATGGCCAAACGTCCGCCGCGATCCAGTTTTCCCATGTTCGTTGTCATGTCATCACTCCTGTTCGAATCTCCATATGCAAGACTTGCACAGGGCCAGGTCGGTCTTTGGTGACTTGATCACCAACACCCGCACAGGCGCGGTAACCCCCAGAGAGATGCCAAGCGTACGCCGTGGCACCAGACACACCGGAGACCTATGTTCCGGACCGGGTACGAAGCCGGCCGCTCCAAGTCCGCGGTTATTGGTTAAACCAAAGCGGCGAGCTATCGCCTAGCCGGGCTTGCTATGGCGTCCCGTGATCTGCGAATCCGCTCGGCAAATCTACGGTCGCTATTGCGCTCACGACCCGGACGATTTCACCAGATACGCGAGCCCCTCTTCGTCGATCAGCCTGACCTCACCGCGCGATTGCTCGATCCACCCCCGTCGCTGAAACTCAGACAGGGTGCGTGAGATCACCTCCCGCGCCGTCCCCAACTCGGTTCCCAGAACGGCATGGGTCGCGCGGACAACCTGCCCGCCCGCTGCCAGTTCCAACAGCCGGGAGGCAAGGCGCACGTCCATGCGTTGAAAGACGATATCGTCAATCAAGGTGAACAGGTCCGTGATCCGGCGGGAATAGGCCGCAAAAACGAACTCGCGAAACACCGGGGATCTTGCGATGAGACCATCGAAGGTCGCGCGCGGGATCGCGACCGCTGTCACATCCGTTTCTGCGCTGCCTTCGGCGGCATAGTCTTCAAAAGCCAGCATGCAGGCCGTCGTGAGTACACAGCTTTCACCGGCATGGACGCGATAAAGAAAGATCTCGCGCCCGGTGTCGGATCGTTGCTGAACCCGCACCGTGCCATCGATCAAAAGCAGCAGATTGTCGGCTGTCTGACCCGGAGCAAAGATCTGCGTGCCCGCCGGAACCGAAACGACATCGCTGCCTTCAACAAGTTCTGAGCGTATCTCTTCGGGAAGGCTATTGAGGCCTCTGAACTTTTCGATCCAGCTTTCTTGCATGTTCATAGTCCGGCGGTCTGGCGCGCCCGGTGTGCTATTCGACGGCGTCCGAACGGCGCGACTTCAAAAGAGACTCGGCAGTATAGACCAAGATGGCCATCGCAATCGCCCCCATGACCGCGACAGCAAGGAAAACCATGACGTCAATCGGCCCCCCGATATCAGAAATCTGCGAATCCGTCATGACCATGACAAACCAAACCGAAAGGACGGCGCCAACTGGCATGGACAGCTGCGCAAAGAGAAACTTTTTCCAGCTAACGGACCTGTCGCGGACCAACACATAAATGTAGCCAACTGTCACCAGGACGGCGGCGGCGACCATGATCCAAAACAATCCGCGCCCGAAGATTTCTTCAAACACTGCGACCATTGTCTCAAGGGTAAGCTCTTCCATCTGTCGTCCTCCTTATGCGCGACCGCGCAGCATTGCATTGTAGGTGGCTTTCAAAGCCACTTCCTTCATCAACCAACTGATCCACAACTCCTCCAGAGGTGCGATCATGCCTGGGAAAGACGGAACCAGATTGTTGTTGTAATCGAACTCGATCAACATCGCGCTGCCGATCTTGGTGATCAGAGGACAGGACGTGTAACCGCCATATGTCTTCGTCCCCTCGCGGCCCTCGATTGCGGCAACCAGGTGATCTTCGACCACGGGGACCTGCCATTTCACACTGGCGGCGGTCTTACCCTTGGGCACACCGGCCACGTCACCCAGCGCGAAAATCTCAGGGTAGCGCAGATGCCGTAGCGTGGCCTTGTCCGCCTCGACCCACCCCTGGTCTGTCCACTTGTCGGCCCAGGCAAGCCCCGACTGACGCACAAACTCTGGCGCGCGCTGCGGCGGGATCACGTGGAGATAGTCGTAGTCCATCTCGACTGACCCGCCATTGGCATTTGTAAACGTTGCACGCTTGGCGCCCGCATCAATGGATTGAAGTGTGTGCTGCATCCGGGTCTCGACCCCACGGTCGCCAAACAGCATCCGCACTTTCTCGGCGACAATGGGCACACCGAACAGCGACCCTTGCGGCGCGGCATAGACCATGTTGACCTTGCCACGATTGCCCGCCCGCCGGGCGATATCGTCAATCAGAAACGTGTGCTTGAGCGGTGCGCCCGCACATTTCATTTCGGTTGCAGGACGGGTGAAAATCCCGGTGCCACCCTCTTCGGTGAACCGGCTCGCGGCCTCCCACGTCTTGGCCGCATAGCTGGGCCCCGCATAGAGCGCGCCGATCCCTTTTTGCCCAACCATGTCCAGGCTGAAGCCCTCAATGGCATCATGATCGAGGATCAGACCCGGCGCCACCACCAACCAGTCATAGCCCAGCTTCTGGCCCGTCTCCGTCGACACGGTCTTGGCTTCCGGATCGACTGCCATAACTTTCTCGGGGATGTGCGTCACCCCACGCGGCAGCCATTTGTCATTCTCAGACACCACGTAGCTGGCCGGTTTCAGGCCTGCCGCGACGAGCGTGAGTCCGGGCTGATACACATGCATCGGGCGCGGATCGATCACCGTGATCGTCGCGCCGTCGAGCCGCTCTGTCAGGCGGTTGGCAAGGGCCGTTCCACCAGCCCCGGCGCCGATGATGATAATGCGGGCGTTTGTGTTCACTTGCGCCCTTGCCGCTGGTGCGACAGCAAGGCTGGTGGCGGCCGCACCCACCGCAGCAAGATTAATGAATTGTCGTCTGTCCATCTTTTTGTCCATTCTTTTGTCTCCTCCGGGACGGAAAGCTGGGTCTCACGCTTATGGTGCGCAGGCATAAACGCAGCGAAACGGAGGCTATGGTGACAATGTCACCAATGGAGGGGCCTGTGCGCTTTCGTCGCCGCCAGACTACGGCGGCGATCGAAAGCTCCTCGTCGCTACACCGCGTCCATGCACTTACCTTTGGGTTTCCCCACAGCGCACGGTACGATCACTTCATTGCCAGCCCATACGCTTCTAAGGAGAGGCAAAACCCGGCTCCATTGGCTTGAGAAGACCATTGGGTGCCTTTTCGACTAACCGAACACGGCAGGCCGCAAGCAACGGCGCTAAGCGAGAATTCGGGCGAAGTGCAGCAATGGAGAGGTTTGGGCTCAAAGGAGACATTCGCCGCACGAAGCACGAACGTCGTCTGCCCGGACCTGATCGCCGAAGACGAGGATCCAGGGTTGGAGCTGGACCGGAACGACTTTCAGAAGTGGATCGACCGCGGACCCGACCTATTACCGCCGAACGCCTGTCTTTGTACGTGGCAGGGTAGCGGCATATTCTTCGCGTGCGTATGGTGTGCAATGAGGGCCCGTCTAAAACGATGGCAGCCCCAAGGAGACCTTTGAATGCCCCTCAACGCAGCCACCGAGGCAGCGCAATTGTCGGTTGCCCCTATGATGGATTGGACTGTTTCGCGTTTGATTGCAAGAAGTTAAGTTTCTTCGTGTGCAAACTGTGTGCAACCTGAAATCGCCTTCTGGCGCACCCTGTCGAGCGTTTGACGATTTTGCGGACTTGGTCAAACTGAAGCGCATTGGAACCAGAACGACAAAAAGGGCCTCCCCAAGCTTGCAATGGGACATGGCTATTTGGCCTCCAGTACGGCCATCACGGTTACGTGTGTTGCAGGTTGGTTTGGGGCAGGGCGCAACAGCGGGTTTGCTCGTCGGTTTTGCACCACGGTTTGACACACGACTGATCGAGTCCCCTTCAAAAGCCGACCTTCGCTGCGCTCGACGCAGATGTCTCAGGTGCGGACTTTGCCGTCACTCGATTTTGGATCTTTGCTAATGCAGCATCCTCTCGCACCTGCGGCACACTTGCTGCTGCGGCGCGGCGTATGTCGTCAATCCGGCCGTTGGGTATAGCCGATAGCTTAGGCTAAAACGGTGCATGCACTACATCCGCTCGAACGACTACCTTACGTCCTAGGTTATGCGAAACTTCTCAAAAGCTACAAAAGTGCGTCTCGTCATTCGCGCCCGGTGCATGCTCAAAATCATCTGCCTCGGGGATACGCCCGAAAGCGATTTTACCGCCAACGTAGCCGCCGGGGACGGAGTCATGTGTGCCGAGCGACAACGCCTTGCCACCAAATCG
>JBCBGF010000010.1:0-121247 GCA_038526915.1 Pseudomonadota bacterium
GATGCACGTTGCCCACTGAGATCGCCACGGCGTCCACGCCGGTTTCGCTGGCGAACTGGGCGGCCTCCTCGGGATCGAGGCGGTGACGGATGTGCCCCTGGTGATCCATGGCGGATCGGGTGTGCCGGTCGCCGAACGCACCCATCTCGCGCGCACCAGCGCCATCTGCAAATTCAACATCGGCACCGAACTACGTATGATCTTTGGCAAATCCCTACGGCAAACACTGTCGGAAGATCCCAAAGCCTTCGACCGCGTGGGCATTCTCAGCGCGGTCGAAGACCCGCTGGAACAGGCGGCGCGCGCCGCCCTTCGTGCCCTCGCCCCCGAGAAAGGAACCGCGACATGATCCGCTTTGGAGTTCTGGGCTGCGGCCGCATCGGTCAGGTCCACGCCCGCAGCCTCAAACGCCTGCGCGGCGCCAGCGTGACAGCTGTGTCCGACGCTATGCCCGCTGCGGCAGAGGCGCTCGCCACAGAAGTCGGTGCAGAGGTGCGCGAGACCGAGGCCATCGTGACCGCCGCGGACATCGACGCCCTGGTGATCTGCACCCCCACCGACACCCATGCCGATCTGATCGAAGCTGCGGCTAACGCCGGAAAGCCCGTGTTCTGCGAAAAACCGATCGACCTCGACCTTGCCCGCGTAGACGCCTGCCTGGCCAAGGCAGATGCCGCCGGGATCCTCCTGATGATCGGGTTCCAGCGCCGGTTTGATCCACATTTCCGCGCTCTTAAGGCCGCGCTCGAGGATGGGGCCATCGGCTCAATCGAGCAGGTCACCATCACCAGCCGCGACCCCGCCCCGCCGCCGCCCGAATACATCGCCCGCTCAGGCGGGATCTTCCGCGACATGGCGATCCACGATTTCGATATGGCCCGCTTTCTCGTCGCCGCGCCCTTCACCCGCGTTCTGGCCACCGGGGCCGCGCTGGTCGATCCATCGATTGGCGATTTGGGCGATGTCGACACCGCCACGATCCTGATGGAAACCGACACTGGCCAACAGGTCAGCATTACCAACTCCCGCCGCGCCACCTATGGATATGATCAGCGGGTCGAGGTTTTGGGGTCGAAGGGCATGCTACAGGTCGGCAACCAGCCCCAGACCACGCTGGTCCAATCGCGCGGTGATGGGACGGTCCACCCCCCGCTGCGCGACTTCTTCATGGACAGGTATCAAGACGCCTATGCCGCCGAGATGGAGGCGTTCATGGCCTGCCTGCGCGATGGAACCCCTCCCCCCATCACCGGAGCCGACGGTCGTGCGGCATTGCAACTGGCGGATGCGGCCGCGCGGTCGGCAGCCGAAGGGAAATGGATCTCGTTGGCGTGATCTCAGCACGCCGGGCGAATGGCCGATCACTACAATCGACCGTGCCAGCACACCAAATTTGAATATGAAAATTGCGCAAAGACAGTCGGTTAAGAAATACTAAAAAATTAGTTTGACAAGTCTCTGTGAGTCCCACCTAGAATGAACGCGTCCCGAGCGGAAAAGACTCGGGCCATTCCAGGGAGGATACATATGAGAAAGTACTTGCTTTCCGCCGTGGCGGCTGGCGCCATCGTGGCGGGGTACGGCCCCGCATGGGCGGACGAAGCCGCAGCCCAGCGCTGGATCGACGAGGAGTTCCAGCCCTCGACGCTGTCCAAAGACGAGCAGATGGCCGAGATGCAGTGGTTCATCGACGCCGCCGCCCCCTTCTCGGGGATGGAGATCAACGTGCTGTCGGAAGGTATCCCGACCCACGGCTATGAATCCGAGGTGCTGACCAAAGCGTTCGAAGAGATCACCGGCATCAAGGTAAACCACCAGATCCTTGGCGAAGGCGAAGTGGTGCAGGCCGTTCAAACGCAGATGCAGACGGGCCGGAACCTGTACGACGGCTATGTCAACGATAGCGACCTGATCGGCACCCATTCGCGCCTGCAACTGGCCTATAACCTCACCGAGATGATGGCGGGCGAGTGGGCCGATACCACCTCGCCCACCCTGGATCTCGATGATTTCATGGGCATCCAGTTCACCACCGGGCCCGATGGCAACCTCTACCAGTTGCCGGACCAGCAGTTCGCCAACCTCTACTGGTTCCGCAAAGACTGGTTCGATGACGAGGACAACAAAGCCGCATTCCGCGAGAAGTACGGCTATGAGCTGGGCGTGCCGGTGAACTGGTCGGCCTATGAAGACATCGCCGAGTTCTTCACCAATGACGTGCAGGAAATCGACGGTGTCCGCATCTATGGCCATATGGACTATGGCAAGCGCGCGCCCGACCTTGGCTGGCGGATGACCGATGCGTGGCTGTCGATGGCCGGTGCGGGCGATGTGGGCGAACCCAACGGTGTGCCCGTCGATGAATGGGGCATCCGGATGGAGGCTGGCACCTGCAACCCGGTGGGTGCGAGTGTGACCCGTGGCGGGGCGGCCAACGGCCCAGCGGCGGTCTATGCCATCCGCAAGTGGGATGAGTGGCTGCGGGCCTATGCGCCTCCGGGCTCGGCGTCTTACGACTTCTACCAATCGCTGCCCGCGCTGTCCCAAGGCAACGTGGCCCAGCAGATCTTCTGGTACACGGCCTTCACCGCCGACATGGTGAAGCCGCGTTCGGAAGGCAATAACACGGTGGATGAGGATGGCACGCCGCTCTGGCGGATGGCGCCCAGCCCGCATGGCCCTTATTGGACCGAAGGCCAGAAGGTTGGCTATCAGGATGTGGGCTCGTGGACCTTCCTCAAGTCGACACCCTCGGACCGCGCGCAGGCCGCATGGCTCTATGCCCAGTTCGTCACATCGAAGACGGTGGATGTGAAGAAGTCCCACGTGGGTCTGACCTTCATCCGCGACAGCTCGGTCAACCATGAGAGCTTCACCGAACGCGCACCCAAGCTCGGCGGTCTGGTGGAGTTCTACCGTTCGCCCGACCGGGTGGCCTGGTCGCCCACGGGCATCAACGTGCCGGACTATCCCAAGCTCGCCCAGATCTGGTGGCAGCAGATCGGTGACGTGAACTCGGGCGCCTTCACCCCGCAGGAAGCGATGGACCGTCTGGCTGAAGAGATGGACATCACCATGGCGCGGATGCAACAGGCGGACGAGGCGGCCAATGTCTATGGCGGCTGTGGCCCACGGCTCAACGAAGAGCGGGATGCCGAATACTGGCTGAGCCAGCCCGGCGCCCCCAAGGCCAAGCTCGAAAACGAGAAGCCGCAAGGCGAGACCGTCAACTATGACGAGCTTGTCGCCCGCTGGCAGCAGTAGGCACCAGCCAAGCAAAACGGGCTACCGCCGCGCGCGGTAGCCCGACCCATGCCAAGGGGACCGCGCCTGTGTTTTTCGGCGCATTGGGGAAGACACCGGAATGATCGAACTTCGGGACGTGACCAAACGGGTCGCCAATGTCCTTCACATCAAGCCGACGAGCCTGACGCTGGAACCGGGGCACTTCAATGTCCTTCTGGGCGCGACGGGATCGGGGAAGACCTCGCTCATCAAGCTGATGGCCGGTCTCGATCCGATGGCGAGCGGTCAGATCTTCATGAACGGGCAGGACGTGACGCGGCTGAACACGCAAAAGCGGCAGATCAGCCTGGTCCATCAGTTTTTCGTCAACTACCCGCACATGACAGTCTTTGAAAACATCGCCTCGCCCTTGCGCGTTGCCGGTGTGGCCAACAGCGAAATCCAGGGCCGCGTGGAAGAGGCCGCCGACCTTCTGCAGCTGCGCCCGATGCTGAACCGTCGCCCGCAGGAGTTGTCGGGCGGTCAGCAGCAGCGTACCGCGCTGGCCCGCGCGATTGCCAAGGACAGCAAGGCGGTGTTTCTGGACGAACCGCTCGCCAACCTCGATTACAAACTCCGCGAGGAGTTGCGGGAGCAATTGCCCGAGTTGTTCGCTGGCCGGGGTGCGGTGGTCGTCTACGCGACGTCCGAACCCGAAGAAGCGCTGATGCTGGGCGGGTTCACCGGACTAATGGATGACGGCGTGGTCACGCAATTCGGCGCAACCTCTGATATCTACCGCCACCCCGCCAACCTGACCGCCGCGCGCGTGTTTTCGGACCCACCGATCAACGTGGCCGAAATAACCAAAGCCGGACAGACCGCGCGGCTGGGCAACGGCACAGAATGGCCACTGACCGGATCAGCGGCGACCCTGCGCGATGGCCCCTACCATATCGCCGTCAGGCCCCATCGCGTCCTGCCCAATCGGCATGGTGATGGCGATGTGCCCCTGACCGGACAGGTTCTGGTGACTGAGCTTTCGGGATCGGACTCGAGCGCGCATTTTCGCCTGGGCGCAGTCGACTGGGTCTCGCTCGCCTCGGGCGTCCACCCCTATCGCGTGGGCGAAGAGCATACATTCTTCATGGACCCGTCCCGTTGCCGGTACTTCGGCCAGGACGGACAGAGGGTGGCATGAGACATGGCTGAAATCACACTCTCCCACCTCAAGCACAGCTACTACCCGTCACCCAAAACGCCGGACGACTACGCTCTGAAAGAGATCGACGTCACCTGGCGCGATGGCGGGGCCTATGCGCTGCTGGGGCCGTCGGGCTGCGGGAAGTCGACGCTTCTCAACATCATCTCGGGCCTTCTCACGCCGTCCGAGGGCAAGATCCTGTTCGGTGATCAGGACGTAACACACCTGCCCCCCGACAAGCGCAACATCGCCCAAGTGTTCCAGTTTCCGGTGATCTACGACACGATGACGGTCCACGACAATCTCGCCTTCCCGCTCAAAAACCGCGGTGTCGATGCGGCGAAGATCGAAGCCCGCGTGGCCGAGATCGCTGAGATGCTGGAAGTGACCGAGATGCTGGGCACGCGGGCGGCGAACCTCAGCCCCGACAACAAACAAAAGATCTCGATGGGCCGCGGCCTCGTCCGCGACGACGTGAACGTTGTGATGTTCGATGAACCGCTCACCGTGATCGACCCGCATCTGAAATGGAAGCTGCGATCGAAGCTGAAGGAACTGCATCAACGCGTAAAAGCGACGATGATTTACGTCACCCACGACCAGACCGAGGCGCTGACCTTCGCGGATGAAGTCGTGGTGATGCAAGAGGGCGTGGTGGTGCAGACCGGCACACCCGTGGAACTGTTCGAACGCCCCCAGCACACCTTTGTCGGGCATTTCATCGGATCGCCGGGTATGAACATCCTCGCCTGCGAGCCGCGCGGGGATCGTGCGGTGTTCGAGGGGCATGAGGTTGCGCTGGAAGGCCCCGTCAGCGGGTCGGGCGGCGAGACGATGCTGGGCATCCGGCCCGAGCATGTGTCGATTGCGGATGCGGGCGTGCCTGCGACCGTGACCAAGGTCGCCGATGTCGGGCGGCACTTTGTGATCGATGCGTTGGTGGGTGAGACGCGTCTGAAGGCGGTGTCAGAACACAGCGCGCCTGAGGCGGGAAGCGCGGTGCATCTGGCCTTCCGACCCGAACAGACCCGGGTCTACCGCAACGGGTGGATCGCGACGGAGGCGCGGGGATGACCAGTGTTTCACATGCCACCGTGGAGGCCCCGGCTCGGAGGCCGGGGCGTGAGCGACTTCCTGACGTCCCGGACGTGATCCGGGACCTCGCGCCCACCGGCACGACACCAACCCACCCGGAGACCACCCCATGAGAACCGAAAACCAACGCGCCTGGTTCTTCGTCCTGCCGGTCCTCTTTCTGGTGGCGTTCAACGCGCTCGTCCCGATGATGACCGTCGTCAACTACTCGGTCCAGGAAACCTTCGGCAATAACCAATTCTTTTGGGAGGGTCTCGGCTGGTTCGAACAAATCCTGCGCTCCGAGCGGTTCCAGGCCGCGCTCGGGCGTCAGTTCCTGTTCACCGGGATCATCCTCGCCATCGAAATACCCCTGGGCATCATCATCGCGCTGTCAATGCCACGCAAAGGCTTTTGGGTCCCGGTGTGCCTCGTCCTCATGGCCCTGCCCATGCTGATCCCGTGGAACGTCGTAGGCGCGATGTGGAACATCTTCGCCCTGCCCAAGATCGGGATGCTGGGCTATTTCATGAACGATGTCCTGGGCATCACGTATGACATGACGCAGGATCCGCTGGCCGCCTGGATAACGATTATCGTCATGGATGTCTGGCACTGGACGTCGCTTGTCGTCCTCCTGTGCTACGCCGGCCTCGTCTCGATCCCCGACGCCTACTATCAGGCGGCCAAGATCGACGGCGCCTCGCCCTGGTCGGTCTTCCGCTATATCCAACTACCCAAGATGAAGACCGTTCTGACCATCGCGATCCTTCTGCGGTTCATGGACAGCTTCAACATCTATACCGAGCCCTTCGTCCTCACCGGCGGCGGCCCCGGCAACTCCACCACCCTCCTTTCCATCGACCTGGTCAAAATCGCACTCGGCCAATTCGATCTCGGCCCCGCCGCGGCGATGAGCTTGATCTACTTCGCAATCACCCTGCTCGTCAGCTGGGTGTTCTACGTGGTGATGACAAAGGATGACCCGCGATGAGCGACCTGTTGATGGTGATCGGCCAATGGATCGAGACGAAGATCAAAACGCGTGGGCTTCTCTACAAGATCGCCGTGGGCCTATGCTTCGTGATCGTCATCGCGTTTTTCGCACGTGACATCATCCAAACGGTGAGAGGCACAGAATGAAGAAACGTTCGATCATCCCGATCGTCTACATCATCTTTTTGATGCTGCCGATCTACTGGCTCGTCGCGATGAGCTTTAAGACTACGAATGAGATCCTTTCGGGCTTCTCGCTCTTCCCGCAGACCTTCACCATCGACAGCTACGTGGCCATCCTGACCGACCCGACGTGGTACATGGGCTATGTCCATTCGATCATCTACGTGTCGCTGAACACCGTGATCTCCATCACCGTCGCGCTGCCGGCTGCCTATGCCTTCTCCCGCTACCGGTTCCTTGGTGACAAACAGCTGTTCTTCTGGCTTCTGACCAACCGCATGGCCCCGGCGGCGGTGTTCGCCCTGCCCTTCTTCCAGCTCTATTCATCAATCGGGATCTTCGACACGCATCTTGCCGTGGCGCTCGCACACTGCTTGTTCAACATCCCGCTCGCGGTCTGGATCCTGGAAGGGTTCATGCGCGGCGTGCCTAAGGAGTTGGACGAGACAGCCTATGTCGACGGCTACTCCTTCCCGCGCTTCTTCGTGAAGATCTTCCTGCCCAATATCAAAGCGGGTGTCGGCGTGGCCGCCTTTTTCTGCTTCATGTTTTCCTGGGTCGAGATGCTTCTGGCCAAAACGCTGACGGCGGTCGAAGCTAAACCCATCGCGGCGGTGATGACCCGCACGGCGTCGTCTGCCGGTTACGAACTGGGCCTTCTGGCCGCCGCCGGAACACTGACGATCATTCCGGGCGCGATCGTGATCTGGTTCGTGCGCAACTACATCGCGCGCGGCTTTGCTATGGGGAGGGTGTGATGCGGTTCCTGATCCTCGCACTTGTTATGCTGCCCGGCCTCGCCCAAGCCCAACAGGCCGGGTGGGGCAATGTCGGGCAACAAGAGGACAAAGGCTTCTCCTGGACCGATCCCCTCTGGCCCACATTCTGGATGGCCTGGACACCGGCAACGCTGGCCGTCTTCGTGGGCATCTTCTCCGCCATCGCGATCATCGGCCTATTGGAAGGCTTCAAGTATCGCGACGGGATCGAACGCAAGGGCGTCCTGGGCCTTACCACCACGCTGGGCGACCGCCTCTTCATCACGCTCTTGGGATCGGCCTTCATCTTCCTCGCCTGGCTGGGCTTTGTTGGCCAGCCCATTTGGACCCCGCTTTTCATCGCAATCGGCTGGGGCGTTTTCGTGTTTTGGAAAGTTTAGCTTGTCGCCCGCAGGCCAAGGGGGTTTGATGTGACATCGGATCAGCACAGAGAAAGCGACGCCGACAGCCCCGTGCGGAAAAAGAAAAACCACAGCCTGATGACTGAGGTCGAGCTGGAGTTCATGACCGAACTCTGGGCCATCGGCCAAGGATCGGTGCGCGATGTGTTGGGCCGCCTGCCCGCAGATCGCAACCTGGCCTACACATCCGGCGCAACCATTCTGCGCATCTTGGAGGAGAAGGGGTTTGTCACCAGCCGCAAGGACGGGAAAACGCTGATCTACACGCCGCTTCTGGCCAAAGACCAATATCAAACCCGTTCGCTGCAAAACCTGTCCCGCACACTGTTTGACGATACGCCCGCCACGCTGGTGGCGCGCCTTGTCGATGATGCGGGGCTGACAGATGCAGATCTCGAGGCCATTCGGGCGCTGGTGGAGAGGAGGCTCCAGGATGACAGCGATGAAACCGGTTCTTGATATCGTCATAGATGCCAACGTTGTGTTTCTTGTGGCATTTGGGTTTTGGGGGCTGACGCACGCCGCACTTTCGCGAAGCTGGCTGCGCGCGGACTATGCCCTGCAACTGCGCCTTCTGCGCGCGGTGCTTCTGGTCGTCATCCTCAGCCCGCTGTTGTCGTTCCTCGCCGTCACCCTGAGCCAAAGCCTCTGGCCCAAGGCGCCAATCACCGTCAGCGACGTGGCCGTCGCCGCCTACTTGCGCGGGGAGATTGCGATGCCAGCGGTGCAGTTTGAGGAGCTTCTGAATACCCGCAACCGCTGGCTTGATATGGTGCTGAGCGGCCAGCTGCCGTGGCTCACTGCGCTGCTCGCGCTGCTAGTGATCGGATCGTTGGCCCTGCTGGTGCAGACCACGCGCACCATTTTGCATATCAACCGCATCGTCGCGCAGAGCTTTGTCTGGCGGCGCACGCGGTCTACTGACGTCCGCCTGTCCGATACCGTCAGCGTCCCCTTCGCGGCGCGGGGTCTATTCCGTCGCCACGTCGTCCTGCCCTCACACTTGCTGACACAGCCGCATGACATGCGGATCGTCATGGCGCATGAATTCGAACACCTCCGCCAAGGGGATGTTGAGTGGGAACTGGCGTTTGAGTTTCTGCGCCCCTTCCTCTACTGGAACCCGGTTTTCCTTCTGTGGAAACGGACGTTCGGACGCCTCCGCGAGCTCTGCTGTGACCGCGCGGTCTTGCAATCGGCCCGCATCACGCCCCGCGAATATGCGCAGTGCCTTCTGACCTTCTGCCGTCGCGACCCCAGCGGACAGGCGGTGGCGCGTCTGAACGTGGCCTTCGTGCGCACCGGCACCCGCAGCGCGCGGTCAGCGCTCGAGGCCCGCGTTCTCGCCCTGCAGCACACCCATCAGATGCCCCGGCGACATGTTCTGTTTGGCGGTCTGGCGGTGATCCTGTCGCTGGCGATTGTCCTGACCGCCGCATCGGTCCGCAACCCGGGCGACTGGAGCCAGGACCGACTGATGCTGTCGACGGTGGTGAACCTCGAACGGTTCCGGGCGCATGAGCGTGGGTTCTGATACGCGGTGTAGTGCGCTGTTTTCCCAATCGATTGCGGCGTGCGGACTATACGCGCCCCGCACCGCCCGCTAGACAGAGGCACCGCCCCAGATCATGGCGGCGCAGTGTAAAGGACCGCCCATGTCAGACCCTTACCAAACCGCCGTCATCGGCCTGGGGTCCATGGGCTATGGCATTGCGCAATCCTGTCTTCGGGCGGGCCATGCCACCCTCGGCATCGACGTGGTCGCCGCACGTGAGGATCAGTTTCGCGCAGAGGGCGGTCTTGACGGTGGGCTGAGCGACCGCGCCGGCACCTTGGACGCGGTGATCGTGGTTGTATTGAATGCAGCGCAAACAGAGGCGGTGCTATTCGGCGAGGACGGCGTTGTTCCCAAACTCCGCCCCGGTGCCGTCATTCTGGCCTGCGCCACAGTGCCCCCGGCCTTCGCGCGCGAGATGCAGGACCGCTGCGCCGCACATGACATCCTCTACCTTGATGCACCAATCTCCGGTGGGGCGGCAAAGGCGGCGACCGGCGATTTGTCTGTCATGGCCGCAGGCACGCCCGCGGCCTTCGACGCTGCCCGTCCCGCGCTTGAGGCCATGGCGGAAACCGTGTTCGAGCTGGGCGATACCGCCGGTGCCGGATCCGCGATGAAGGCGGTCAACCAGCTTCTCGCAGGCGTCCACATCGCGACCATGGCCGAAGCAATGACGTTCGGGATGACCCAAGGCATCGCGCCCGAAACCTTCGTCGACGTGATCTCAAAATGCGCGGGCACCAGTTGGATGCTGGAAAACCGCGCGCCCCACATCGTCGATGGCGACTATACTCCGCGCAGTCAGGTCAACATCTGGCCCAAAGACCTCGGCATCGTACTCGACATCGCGCGGGCGTCGAACTTCAGCGCACCGATCACCGCCACGGCCTTGCAGCAATATCTAGCCGCGGCCGGCATGGGCCTTGGCCAGGAAGACGATGCAGCGGTGGCCAAGGTCTATGCGCGCAAAGCAGGGCTCACTCTGCCGGGGTCGGATTGATGCGTCTGGGCTGCATTGGCGATGACTTCACCGGATCCAGCGATCTGGCCAACACACTGGCCAAAGGCGGAATGCGCACGGTGCAATATACCGGCGTGCCCGGCGGCCCGGCAGACGCAAGTGTTGATGCGGGCGTCATCGCGCTGAAATCTCGATCCATCCCCCCGGGCGAGGCCGTAGCCCAATCGCTCGCCGCGCTCGATTGGCTCAGGGCGCAGGGCTGCGAACAGATCTTCTTCAAGTACTGCTCCACCTTCGATTCAACGCCTGAGGGAAATATCGGCCCCGTGGCCGACGCTCTGGCCGAGGCGCTGGACGCTATCAAAGTCATCGTCTGCCCCGCCTTCCCCGGCACAGGGCGGTCGCTCTATCAGGGGCATCTCTTCGTCAATGACCGGCTGCTTAACCAATCTGGGATGGAAAACCACCCTCTCACCCCCATGACCGATGCCGACATCCGCCGCTGGCTGGCCCCGCAAACCCGGCACTCGGTGGGCCACGTGCCCGCGCAGGTCGTCTTCGCCGGGGCTGACGCCATTGCCGCCGCACTGGAAGACCAGCACCAACAAGGCCATCGCCACATCGTGGTCGATGCCATCCGCGACACCGACCTGATCGAGATCGGCAAGGGGGCGAAGGGCCTGCCCCTGATCACAGGTGGCTCTGGCGTGGCCCTCGGGCTTCCGGCCAACTTCGGTCTGTCACCTGGCCCCGTGGGCTGGACCGAGCAACCGGGCAAGGCTGTGATCCTGTCGGGCTCCTGTTCGACGGCGACCCGCGCACAGGTCGCCCGACACGCCGCCCACCACCCCGCGCGCGAGATTGTCGCCGCCGATGTGATCGAAGGGCGGCTGACCGCGGAAGACCTCGCCGACTGGCTCATCAACACCCCCGGCCTGCCCCTCGCCTACAGTTCCGCCGACCCCGCCATCGTGGCCCAGGTCCAAGACACCTATGGACGCGAGCATGCGGCCAACGCGCTCGAGTCCTTTTTCGCCGACGTGGCCCGGCGCGCGGTCTCTGGCGGCGCCACGCGTGTCATCACCGCCGGCGGCGAGACCTCGGGCGCGGTGGTTGAGGGGCTGGGTCTCGACACGCTAGAGATCGGCCCCGAGATCGACCCCGGCGTCCCCGCCCTGCGCGCGCGGCCCGACCTGGTCGTCGCGCTCAAATCGGGCAACTTCGGTGCCGGGGACTTCTTTGAAAAGGCCGACCGCATCCTGGCAGGTGCCTCGTGAGTGACACCAAACTGCGCGAACAGCTTTGCACCCTGGCCAAGTCCCTCTTCGATCGTGGGCTGACCCATGGCAGCACCGGCAACATCTCGGCCCGCACCGAGGATGGCGGCCTTCTGGTCTCGCCCACCGGAACCAGCTTTGGCCGCCTCGACCCCGCGCGCCTCAGCCGGTTTGACGCCACCGGCACACTGATCTCCGGCGATCCGCCCACCAAGGAAATGCCCCTCCACAGCGCCTTCTACGACACGCGCAGCACCGCCGGCGCTGTCGTCCACCTCCACAGTACGCATTCGGTCGCGCTCTCGATGCTGCCCGTGCCGGACCCTGACAATTTCCTGCCGCCGCTCACGCCTTACGCGATCATGCAATTAGGCAAGGTCACTCTCCTGCCCTTCTTCCTGCCCGGCGACCCGGGGATGGGCGATGCCGTCCGGGGCCTGGCAGGAAAGCGCAGCGCGGTGATGCTGGCCAATCACGGCCCGGTTGTTGCGGGCAAGGATGTCCAAGCCGCCTGCAACGCGATCGAGGAGTTGGAGGAGACCGCGAAACTCGCCCTCCTCTTGCGCGGCACCAATGCGCAAGGTCTGACATCGGATCAGGTCCAGTCGCTCGTCACCAAGTTCGATATCGCGTGGGACTGATGCCACAGTTCTCCGCCAATCTCGGGTTCCTCTGGACCGACCGCCCCCTACCCGATGCGATCCGTGATGCCAAAGCGGCGGGTTTCGCGGCGGTTGAATGCCACTGGCCCTATGACACCCCGCCCGACGCAGTGCGTGCGGCGCTTGCGGAGACGGGACTTCCCATGCTTGGCCTCAACACCCGGCGCGGTGATGTGGGGGCCGGGGACAACGGACTGGCCGCCCTACCTGGCCGCGAGTCTGAGGCGCGCGATGGGATTGATGAGGCCGTTGCCTATGCGCGGCAGATCTCAGCCGGCGCCGTGCATGTGATGGCGGGGTTTGCCGGTGGTGCAGAGGCCGAACGCACCTTCCTCGACAACTTGGCCTACGCCTGCAACGCGGCCGCGCCCCACGACATCACAATCCTGATTGAGCCGCTGAACCGCCACGACGCACCGGGGTACTTCCTAAAGACGACCCACCAAGCCGCCCAGATCGTCGCGCAGATCAACGCCGCCAACCTCGCCCTGATGTTCGACTGCTACCATGTCGGGCGCACCGAAGGGGATATTCTCACGCGCCTTGAGGCCCTCCTGCCGATCATCGGCCATATCCAGTTCGCCGCCGTCCCCGACCGCGGCCCGCCCGATCAGGGGGAGTTGTCTTATCCCGCGATCTTCGCCGGGATCGCGGCGCTGGGTTGGACGCGCCCGCTTGGTGCGGAATACAGACCGGGTGGAGATACCGACGCATCGCTCGGTTGGATGACCGACCTCTCGGCTGGTTAATCCAGGGGCTCGCGTCCAAACCGATGCATCCCGGCAACGGGTTGACGCTGCGTCACCACGTATCCCCCCACAATCGTGCCACCATCAACGCGACTGTTTCCGACCCGACCACCAATCCCGCCACATTCGGACGATCCAAGGCAGGCGCGGCAAAGTCTTACCTCTCATTAACCCTAATGCCGCGCCCGGTCCCGCCGCATTGCCCCGTCAGTTTGCCCCCATCGCCAGGGTTCGGCGATGTGTACCAGTTCACCAGAAAGGTGTTTGTTATGTTTACGATTGTGTTGCGTGCGGTTGTGGTCAGTGCCCTTATGTTCAGCGGCGCCGGTCTGCAAACTGCGATGGCCCAAACCACCCCGCAAGCGGAACTGACCAAGGCAGAGAAGCTTCTGCAGTTCCGGATGGAGTTCTTTCCCGAAGACGTCCGCCGCCCCATGCGCGAAAAGCGTGAGAACCGCTGGGCCGAGCGAAAGACGCAAAAAGCCGCGAAATCCGCGCCGCAGGTCGCGCAGGAGGATAAATCGGACGCGGCAAAGCCCGCACCAAAGCAAACCGCCTTGGACAAGTTGGTCGCCCGGGCTGAAACCCTCGCAAAGCGTGCCAACAAACAGGCGGCCCGGGCCGAGAAAGCCGCGGCCAATGTCGCCAAGGCCAAAGCCCGCGCCGACAAGGCCGCCGAGAAAGCTGCGAAAGCGGCGGCAAACATCGCCAAAGCCGAAGCGCGCGCTGCCAAGGTTGCCGCCAACGCCGCGAAAGCCGCCGAACGCGCGGCGGAACGCGCCGCAAAGGCCGCAGAAACCGGTAAAGACGCCGATATCGCGCGGGCCGAAAAGGCAGCAAAGCAGGCCGCGAAGGTGAAGGCCAACGCCGAGAAGGCCGCGGCAAATGTCGCCAAGGCCGAGGCGCGCGCCGATAAGGCCGCCCAGCAAGCGGAAAAGGCCAAGGCGCAGATCGAGAAGTCTCAGGCTAATGCCGAGAAGGCGCAAAAGCGCGCTGACAACGTGGCGTCGAAAGCAGAACAAGCCGCTGAGAAGGCCGGGCTTAGTGCCCCAAGCGACGAGAGCGAAGAGAGTACTGCAGCCGCAGAGACATCGAGCGACGCTACGGAGCCCGAAGAGACAGGCGGTGCCGAAGCAAAGAGTGCGGATGATACCGACGCCGACGATGCCGATACGGCGGAAACGGCCGACGCAGAAGCCTCGCTTGATGATGAAGACGAGGACGAAGGCGAGAGCTGACCGTCACCTCCCAAATGTGTGCAAGAGACGGGCGCGGACCCGCGGATCCCGCGCCCGCCGCCTTTTCGCAACGGCCACGTCTTCCAGTGGCATCCATTGCCCGCTAGGGTCTCGCCATGGCTGATCCCGTCTCCTCCATTCGCAACCTCGGCCCGGCCATGGAAAAAGCCTTCGCCGAGGTGGGGATCACCAGCGCCGATGCCCTGCGCGCGCTTGGCACCGACGCGGCCTATGCCCGTCTTTTGGCGAACGGCACACGCCCGCATTTCATCGGGTACTACGTGATCGAAATGGGCCTGCAGGGCCGCCCGTGGAATGACTGCAAAGGCAAAGAGAAAGAGGTGCTGAGGGCCCGCTTCGACGCCCTCGTGGCCCAGCATCACGACACCGATCTCAGCGCGCTGGAACAGATGCTCGACCAGATCGGCGTGGTGCCCAAGCGTTAACCGGTTTAGCGGTCGGCACTGGACCCACCACTACATCTTGTGGTTTTTCGCTTGCTGCGCGGCACGTCAATGCTAACTCTTTCGTTAATGAGTTGTTTCCGAAATTGCACCATTGTGTTTTTGCCATGCCGCCCCGTCGCACGCCTTATCAGCCTGGCCCCTCGCTTGACAGGGGCGCGCCTGCTCCACTAGCGCTGTAGTGGCGCGGGGGCGATGTATAAGGACTGGGCAAGTGCCGGCCCGTGACACACAAGATCGCAGATTGATCGGCCTGATGCGGCGTGCCTTGCCGCTCGTGGTGATGTGCGCCGGAACCCCGGTTGCAGCCGAAGAGGACGGGTTCTATTTCGGCGGCTTTCTTGGCGCAGGCGACAGCGTGACGGCCCGGACCGATTTTATCGATGGCGGCGATCCGGGCCGGATCGACTACGATCTCGACACGCCGCTTGCCGGTGGCTTTGTCGTGGGATGGCAGTCTTCCACTTCTTTGCGCAGCGAGTTGGAGTTTTCGCTCAGCGGGGCACAGGTGTCGGCCACCACGCTTGATACCGCAACGCTCGCCCCCACGATCGAGGCCTCTGACGGCGATGTCCAAGTGACCTATCTGATGGCCAACGGCTGGGTCGATGTGCCCCTCACCCGGGGGATCAATCCCTATGTCGGCGGTGGCCTGGGCGTTGCGCATGTGTCGGGCGACGCAACGCGTGGTGGCGGGCCCCTTGTGCTGGGCTCCGATAGCGGCCTTGCCGCACAGGTGGGCGCCGGCCTGCGCTTTCCCACCGCAATCGGCGGCGCGATCGATATCGCCTACCGGTTCAAAACGGTGACCGGTGCGGACCTTGACCAGACTGGTTCCTCGTTCACAACGGATGGAGAGTTTTCGTCCCATTCGCTCAACATCGGATACATCTTCAACTTCTGAACGTGCGAAACGCACTGTTTTCGGACAGTCACCAAAAATTAGGGCAGTGTTCAGGAATGTGGCCGCGGCAGATGGGGGACTGCCGCGAAACCGTGCCAAGCCTGGCACCGCCGCGCCCACTTCCGGGCACATCTCTGTGATCCCCTCTGTGTAAGGCGGTGCATGCCACCGACGTCTGCTGCAGGCCCCGCCTTTGGTCCCACCCGTATGTATCGGGGCCGGAAAGGAATGACGTCATGGAAAATGACACCACACACGTCCCTGCTGCCGAGGACGACACCGATCCACAGACCCGCCCGCCGCGCGAGCCCGGACCGGTGCAACCCGACGAGCATGAGTTTACGGATTGGGCGCTGATCTGACCCTGGTCTGACCTGCGCGTAAGCGAGTAAAAACCGCCGCCAACCAGGCGGCGTCAGGCACGAAAGAGCTGGTCGCCCTGCTCGTCGATCACCTGTTTCGCCTTGGTGATCGCCGCCGCCTCGGCCGCATCGCGGCTTTCAAAGACATCGGCCCGAATGACCATATGGGTCTTTACCTCGCCGTCGATATCCTTCTCAATCCGCGCTTGCAGGCGATACTGGCGCCCCTCGGGCATCGGGTCGGGGTGAATGGCAAAGCCCTGGTAGGTTTCGGGTTCCGTCTTGGCAGCCTCACCACCACCAAAGAGCTTTTTCAGAAACGACATTACATTGCCTCCTACACGCCCATGGTAGGTAGCGCGGACCGGCCCGACGCGCCAGCCTGCCCGGTATCAAAATCATATTCCCAATGCGCGAGATCCCGGGCAAACAGGCGTTCGACCAGCGCGCGCGCGCCGGGCGTGTAATAGCTTCGGTAGTCGCCCCGGTCCGATGCATTGACGCGCCGCACGGCCCCGAAATCCACGCCAATGTCGCGCCCTGTGCGTTCCAGATCCTGTGCGAGTGTTTCAAAGTGCAGTATATGGGGCACAATCATCCGCCCCGCCCGATCCTCGACAAACCGCGACTGATCGCGCCGTTGGCCGCGGGCCCAGCGGCGCAGGAAATCCTCGAAGGACAAGCTCACCGCCTGCTTGTGGCGCTTCAGATGCGGGTGTTTCTTCAGAAAGGCAAAATAGCTGACCGCCAGATCATAAGGATTGCGGACCACGGCAAAGCGGTAGAGCCGATCGAACAGATCACCACCTAGCTTGCGCCGCGCCTGCGCTGCCGTGTCATGGCCGCGCAGATAAGCCCGATGCGGATCTTCCCGCAGGGGCAGATATGAGGAAACCCTCCGCCACGGCGTGCGATTGCGCTGTACGCAGTACGGGGCGACCGCCTCGCGGATGGACGAGCCTGCGGTCTTGGGGATGTGAACGAACAGGAACTGTCTTTCGAGCGACAGGTACACAGCGCGTTACTGGTCCAGGAAACTCCGCAGTTTTCGCGACCGGCTGGGATGCTTGAGCTTGCGCAGCGCCTTCGCCTCGATTTGGCGGATCCGTTCGCGGGTCACGCTGAATTGCTGACCCACTTCTTCCAGCGTGTGGTCGGTGTTCATCCCGATCCCAAAACGCATGCGCAACACCCGCTCTTCCCGCGGAGTGAGTGAGGCCAGAACCCGGGTTGTCGTCTCTTTCAGGTTCTCTTGAATGGCCGAGTCCAGCGGCAGAACCGCATTCTTGTCCTCGATGAAGTCGCCAAGCTGGCTGTCTTCCTCATCACCAATTGGCGTCTCGAGCGAGATCGGTTCCTTGGCGATCTTCATCACCTTGCGAACCTTCTCAAGCGGCATCTGCAGCTTTTCCGCTAGCTCTTCCGGCGTGGGCTCCCGTCCAATCTCGTGCAGCATCTGACGCCCGGTGCGGACCAGCTTGTTGATCGTCTCGATCATGTGGACCGGGATACGGATCGTGCGGGCCTGGTCGGCGATGGACCGGGTGATGGCCTGACGGATCCACCAGGTCGCATAGGTCGAGAACTTATAGCCGCGGCGGTATTCGAACTTATCCACCGCCTTCATCAGGCCGATATTGCCTTCCTGAATAAGATCAAGGAATTGCAGCCCGCGATTGGTGTACTTCTTCGCAATGGAGATCACGAGCCGCAGGTTCGCCTCAACCATTTCCTTCTTGGCCTGGCGCGCCTCTTTTTCACCCTTCTGGACCTGCTGAACAATGCGGCGGAACTCGGGGATGTCGACACCGACATATTGGCCCACCTGCGCCATTTCCGAGCGCAGCGCCTCAACCTTGTCGGTGGAGCGATCGATAAAGGCCTGCCAACCCCGGCCAGACTTCTCGCCCATCCGTTCCAGCCAGGTCGGATCCAGCTCGTACCCGCGATAGGCTTCGATGAACTCCCGCCGGTTGATGCGGGCCTGGTCGGCCAGCTTCACCATGTTGGAGTCGATCGACATGATCCGGCGGTTGATCCCATAGAGCTGGTCGATCAGCGCCTCAATTCGGTTGTTGTGGAGGTGAAGTTCGTTCACCAGTTCCACAATCTCGGCCCTGAGTTTCTGATACTTCGTCTCATCCTTGTCGCTGAACGATCCGTCTTCGTTCAGCGTGGCCGACATCCGCAGATCCTGCATCTCGCTCAGCTTGGCATAATCGCGCGCGATCAGGTCCAGCGTTTCAAGGACGCGCGGCTTCAGCGCGGCTTCCATAGCGGCAAGCGACATATTCGCCTGCTCGTCATCATCGTCGTCGTCATCTTTGGTGATCGGATTGCCGTCGGCATCTAGCTCCGGCTGTTCTTCCGCCTTCGCCTCGGGCTTGGCCTCAACGTTGAGGCCATCAACGACCGGCTCAGAACCCTCTTCCCCATCCTCGCCCATGGCATTGCCAAAGGTCGTCTCAAGGTCGATGACGTCCCGCAACAGGATGTCTTCGTTCAGAAGTTCGTCGCGCCAGATCGTGATGGCCTGGAAGGTCAGCGGGCTTTCGCACAGCCCCAGGATCATCGTGTTGCGGCCAGCCTCGATCCGCTTGGCAATCGCGATCTCGCCCTCGCGGGACAGAAGCTCGACCGAGCCCATTTCGCGCAAATACATCCGCACGGGATCGTCCGTGCGATCGAGCTTCTCCTGCTCGGTCGCGGCCACGGCCACTTCGCGAGAAGTCGAGGCTTCGACCACTTCGGTCGAGCCCTTGTTTTCCTCTTCCTCCGCCTCGTCGTCTTCGATGACGTTGATGCCCATCTCCGACAGCATCGACATCACGTCTTCGATCTGTTCGGACGACACCTGCTCAGGCGGCAGCACCTGGTTGAGCTGGTCGTACGTGATGTAGCCACGCTCGCGCGCTTCGGCGATCATCTTCTTGACCGCGGCCTGGCTCATGTCGAGCATCACGTCGCTGTCTGCATCATCCTGCTTGCGGTCGTCGGCGGTGTCCTTAGCGGCCATCCTGCTCTCCTAATTCCCGGCGTCGGGCGGTTCCCAAAGCGTTGCTCGAATCATTTAGTGCGAATCGGCGATTCGCAACCCGTTTACCTTATAATCTTAAGGAATGTGTCACTCGGGCGCGCCCTTTCCACCCCGGGTTTGACGAATCAGTGCATCCAAAGCGCCCTTCTCATCCCGGCTGATTCGCACGCCATTGGGGGCGACTTCGTATTCGGTCTTGTCCTCAACCTGCCCGCGTCCTGCGCGGGCCATCGCTTCGGCCGCCTGGCTCAGTCGCCACGTCAGCCCCTCGTCGGCGAGATCATCGAGATCGCGCATGGCATCCTCGATCTCGCGCGCCGCACCTCGTCGCGCGGCAAGCTTTGCCAGTTCTTCAGCGATACACTGGGCGGCCAGTTCACTATCCTCGTCATTGCGCACTGATGGTGAGATTTGCACATGGCGCGGCGCAAAGAGCTTTTCAAGGGCCGCATCCCCGGCAGCCACACGGATATCCTCGGGCGCGGAATTTGCGAGCAACGCGTCGCGCACTGCTGCATGTTCGGGCAACGTCAGATCCAAGGTCTCTAACGCACTCTCAAATCGTTCGATCAGGGACGGATGCGTGACCAGCGTGGCCAGGATCACCGCCTCGCGCAGAACATCCTCCACGGCCCCCTGCGCGGCCGCCAGAAGTGAAGATTTGGTGCTGGGCAAAGCGGGCTCCGGCCCCGGCTTCCAGCGCCGCGCGCCTTTGGCCCGTGGCCGGGTGTAGCCAAACAGCTCTTCCCGCAGACGCTTGATCTCGGCCCCATAATGCGACCGGATCGAGGGGTCTTTTATCTTGCCAATCGCCTCGCGCAGGCTGCGGTCCACGGCGGCTTTGCGTTCGGGGCTGTCAAAGACCTTCCCCTCCGTCTCGCGTCGCCACAGCAGCTGAACCATAGGCTGGGCCCCCTCGACCAGCTTGGCCATGGCGCTTGCCCCTTGCGCCTTGATCAGATCGTCGGGATCCATCCCCTGCGGCATCAACGCAAACCGCAGGCTCTGCCCCGCCTCCAGCATCGGCAGGGCCAGATCGATCAGCCGCATCGCCGCCCTGAGGCCCGCCGTATCACCATCAAGCGCAATCACTGGCTCAGGGTGAATACGCCAGAGGAGCCGCAGCTGGTCTTCCGTCACCGCCGTGCCCAAAGGTGCGACTGTCGCCGTAAATCCCGCCTCAGCCAGCGCAATCACGTCCATATAGCCTTCCGCCACGATCAGCGGCTTGCCCTTCCCAGCCGCCTCGCGCGCGGGCCCGTGGTTGTAGAGGCTGCGCCCCTTATCGAACAGATCAGTCTCAGGCGAATTAAGGTACTTGGCGCCATCCTCGGGGTCCATCGCACGGCCCCCAAACGCAATCGCCCGCCCCCGCGCATCGCGGATCGGGAACATGATGCGGTGGCGGAAAGTGTCGTAGGGCTTCTTGCCACTGTTTGAGGGCTTGGCGAGCCCGGCGGCAAGGATCAGATCCTCGGCCACGCCCTTGCCGCGCAGGTGATCCCACAGGCCCTGCCATCCCGGCGGTGCGAACCCGATTTCCCATCGGTCAATCGCCGCCGCGTTCAGGCCCCGCCGCACCAGATAGTCCCGCGCCTCAGCCGCCGCGCCGGTTTTCAGTTGCAAGCGATAGTGCTGCACCGCCTGCTCCATCACATCGGCCAGTTGGGTGCGGTGATCGGCCTTTTCCTGCGCCTTTGGATCGCGCGCGGGCATCTGCATCCCCGCCTCGCGGGACAGGATCTCCACCGCCTCCATGAACCCCACATTCTCGGTCTCACGCACGAAAGAGATAGCGTCCCCCTTCGCGTGGCAGCCAAAGCAGTAATAGTACCCCTTACGGTCATCCACATGGAAACTGGCGGTTTTTTCCTGGTGGAACGGGCACGGTGCCCACATATCGCCCTTGCCCTGGTTCGATTTGCGGGTGTCCCACGTGACCTTGCGCCCGGCGACCTGGGCGATCGACAGGCGGCTGCGCAGCTCATCAAGGAATCCGGGGGGCAAGCTCATGAACTATATATCCGGATCGCGTGGATTGAACACAAGCCCTGCACACGAACACAAAATGGCCTTGGCCGATCACAGAATGGTCCCTCAACAGGTCCAGACATCGCACCGTTTTGCCCGAATCCAACATTACCAATGCCTTAACGACGAACGAAAGGTAGTAGCGATCATGGGCATTCTGCGCGAAGTTTTTCAGCGGTTCCGCGACGATGAACGCGGTATGGTGACGACGGACTATATCTTTATGACCGCCATGATGATGGGGACATCCGTGTCCGTAACCTCAGGCGTGGTCAACGGTTCGATCGAACGCAGCAACCAGCTGGGCCAACAAATCGAATTCATCGGTCGCGCCGCCCTGAACAATGACCTGTCCGCTTTGTCGGGGTTCACGTTCGGTGGACGCACGGTCACCACCGATCAGCAGACCGAGCCGGAAGCGGAAGAAACGCCCTGGTACGAGGAAGACAATCAGCAGGCTGGCACCGATCCAGAGCCTGAACCCGAACCGGACGTGCCTGCAGTGTTCCAGCCCGAGCCCAGCACGCTGAACGCGAGACAGACCGAGCGGTGGGAGGATGACATTGCAGCGCGCACCGATACCCGTCTTGCCAACCTGATCCGCAACCAGTTGAACAAAGTCTCCGGCGCCAGCAACCCGTCGAAGCACATGTCGATCGCGGGCATGGCCATCGTCGAAATGCAGGCACGCGGCCTGGATACGTCGATGCAGGAGCGCTGGTATAACGACCTGCTCTAAGTCACTGGAAAGGCTGTGGTTTCCTTCAGCCCTTCCATCACAAAACTCGCCGACACATCCTTAAGGTCGATCCGCGCGATTAACGCCTTGTAGAGGCGATCATAGTCCTGAACATCTGCGACGCGCGCCTGGATCAGATAGTCCAGATCGCCCGAGGTCCGGTAGGCCCCGGTGATCTCCGGGAACGCCCGCACCGCGCGGGCAAAATCCTCGGCCCAGGCCGCATCGTGGCGATCGGTGCGCACGGCGATAAACACCGTCAGCCCCAGCCCCACCTTCCCCGCATCCACCAACGCCACGCGCGCCTTCAGGATACCGGCCTCCTCCAACCGCTTGATCCGCCGCCAGGTTGCGTTGCGCGACAGACCCACGATTTCGGCCACCACATCCACCGGTCGCCCCGCATCCGCCTGCAGCGCGGTCAGGATCTTGCGATCATAGTCGTCGATATCCATCTTTATAGATATCCTTGGGAAGATTTCCCAATTCATAGCAAATTACGAATACACTTTGGTGAAAAATCTCTCGCGCTCCATGGCATTCTGTTACCAGCGCGGAGGATTGATATGTCACCACTCACAAAACTCTTCACCCACCACCCAGCATCGGTCGATGAGACCTATTTCGAACACATGCGCTTTGCCGCGTGGTTTTCTGGCACGCTCCTACTGGCCGCAGCCGCCGCGCTGATCCACGCGATCCTGCCGTTCCTGTTTGAAAAGACGGCCAGCCGCATTGTGGCGCGGCTTTATGAGCGCACGCATCGCCGCGGCGCGCCATCACCACACTCAGTCGCCGCAGAATAACGCTGCGTTTACAAGCCCTTCGCGCGGTAACTTGAGGCCACGCGTTCGATGGCAACCAGATAGGCCGCCACGCGTAGATCATTCACGTCCTCACGCCCATGCCAAACCGCGCGCATCGCCTGATACGCGGTGCGCATCGTGTCATCGAGGCCTGAGCGCACCAGCTCAAGCTCACCCGCACCACGCAGATACTTGTCCTTGAAGTCCGGTGACAACGTCCAGCCAACGCCGGTATCGCGCGACAAACGCTCTAACTCATCCACGACCAACTGATGCCGCGCCTCTTCCTGGCGCCGCTGCATCCGGCCAAATCGGATGTGGCTCAGGTTCTTGACCCATTCGAAATAGCTGACCGTCACACCCCCGGCATTCGCATAGAGATCAGGTATGATCACCACGCCCTTCTCGCGCAGCACATCATCGGCCCCCGCCGTCACCGGCCCGTTCGCCGCCTCGATGATCAGCCGCGCCTGGATACGGCTGGCATTCGACAGGTTGATGACCCCCTCGATCGCCGCCGGGATCAGGATGTCACAGTCGTGCTCAAGCACGCTCAAGCCGTCTTTGACGAACGTGGCATCGGCATAGCCGCTGACACCCCCATGCGACGCGATCCACTTGTGCACCGCCTCCACGTTCAGGCCGTTTTCATCGATCAGCGCGCCATCGCGCTCGATGATCCCGACAATCCGCGCCCCATCCTCTTCCGCCAGAAACTTCGCCGCGTGATAGCCCACATTGCCCAAGCCCTGCACGACGATCCGCTTACCGTCGAGCGTGCCTTGCAGGCCTGATTGCGCGATGTCTTCTGGATAGCGAAAGAACTCCTGCAGCGCGTATTGCACCCCCCGCCCCGTCGCCTCGACGCGGCCCTGGATCCCGCCCGCGTGGGCCGGTTTGCCAGTGACACAGGCATTGGCGTTGATGTCGGTCGTGTTCATCCGGCGATACTGATCGGCCATCCAGGCCATCTCACGCTCGCCCGTGCCCATGTCCGGCGCGGGCACGTTCTGGCTGGGGTCGATCAGATCTCGCTTGGCCAGCTCATAGGCAAACCGCCGCGTGATCTGCTCCAACTCATGTTCCTCATACTCACGCGGATCGATGCACAGGCCCCCTTTTGAGCCGCCAAACGGCGCTTCCACCAGCGCGCATTTATACGTCATCAACGCAGCCAGGGCCTCAACCTCGTTCTGGTTGACGCTGGTGGCATAGCGGATCCCGCCTTTCACCGGCTCCATATGCTCGGAATGGACCGACCGGTATCCCGTGAACGTCTGGATCCCGCCCCGAAGCCGCACACCGAACCGCACCGTATAGGTCGCGTTGCAGACCCGGATCTTCTCCTCCAGCCCCGGCGGCAGGTTCACCAGCGCCACCGCGCGGTTGAACATCAGGTCGACGGATTCACGGAATCCGGGCTCTTTCAGGCGCTGCTCAGGTGTCATCTGTCCTCCCATTTCCGCAGGCGAATCATCTGTTCGCCTCCGGTGATCCCATCCTAGCGAAGCCCAGCGGAAAAAGTCGCAACACTGACAATCGCAGTATTCTTCCAAGGACTGTTGATGGCCTTTTTGTGAACTGTTGCCGGATCGGGGTGAATTGCAGCGCCCGGTCTAAACTGTTGAGGCGCCGCCCGAATTCAAAGGGCGCACCGACCCGCCCACGCCCCAATTTCGCCACAAGCCTTCGGCATCTCTTGTGGCGCAAATTCCTGGGTGAGCTGCGCCTTGCGCACAGTGAGTATGAGGATGACCAAGATGTTTGAGACCCGCGCCAGAATGGATCGCTTCGCACGCGACGAAGAGGGTAGTTTCACGATTTTCTCCCTGTTCATCTTCCTGATGATCATCCTGATCGGCGGCATGGCCGTCGACCTGATGCGCTTTGAGACGCGTCGCACCGCCCTGCAGAACACGGTCGACAGCGCCGTCTTGGCCGCAGCAAACCTGAACCAGACGATCGAGGCCGAGACCTTGGTCAAAAGCTTCTTCGAGAAGTCGGGCTTTGATCCCGATCTCGTGACCGTGCCCGAACCGGAAGAAGACATCATCGGCCAAGAGGAAGACGGCACCGGCGGGACGCTGGTGGGTCGAACGGTAGAGGCCGAGGTCGACCTGAGCGTCGATACCTTCTTTATGCACATGATGGGCATCAACGAGCTGGAAACCGTCACGGCCAGCCAGGCATCCGAAAGCATTCAGAACGTCGAAATCTCGCTCATCGTCGATATCTCCGGCTCGATGAGCGGCAACAAGATGACGACCCTCAAAACCGAGGCCAAGAAGTTCTTCCGCGAAGTGATCGACGAAGAGCGGACAATGGGCCAAACGACGATTTCGATCATTCCCTACAACCACACGGTTGTTGCGGGTGCTCCGTTGCTGGACCGGCTGAATGTCAACAGTGGGCTGGCCGTTGTGCCGGAACCCTATGACTACCCCGGGTCGCTGCTCCAGTATCCGATCTCGCACAATTATTCGAACTGCATCCGCTTCCCGGACAACATGTTCGAATACGATGATCTTCAGGCCGAATATGCCGATCTGCGCGCAATTGTGCCGCCGACGCTGGACGAGTCTGGCAACGCCATTCCGGGAACAGGGACGCTGCTGACCCGCCAAGGCCACTTTGATGAAGGCGGCAACAGCTACACCAAACCCACGATGTCGCGCCGTGAGTGCGATAACAACCGGACGTCGATCATGGTGCATGAATCCAGCATCGCCAAACTAGACGCCCATATCGACCGCCTGGTCGCTGACGGCAACACCGCCATCGACAATGGCATGAAGTGGGGCGTTGCCCTGCTCGACCCCGCGATGCGGCCCGTTGTTCAAAGCCTGATCGACGCAGGCCTAGCATCTAACGCTGCAGTTAGCCGCCCGGGCGAATACGACAGCTCGGAAACCATGAAAGTTGTCGTGCTGATGACAGACGGTAAGAACACCCGGCAGCGCGGGCTTAAGACCCAGTACCTGAACGGGCCAAGCCGTGTCTGGTACTCGGAAGCTGCCGCGGATCGGGACAACCCTGACCACATCGTGGACAACAACAAGAACGGTTGGGCCGATCGTGAAAAGGAATGGTACGACGGCTACTACGTGCTGATGCCGCACAAATCGGAAGACGAGCGTTGGATCCGCCCGCACGTGCCGGGGAACTTCAGCGACGGTACGTACTATGCCGAAGACGAACTGCCCGATGACGCCCGTCAGTTGCATCACATCGAACTCTACGAACGCTTTGCAGAGAACGATATTGGTGAGTTCTTCTTCCGCCAGGGTGATTGGAACACGCGGAATGCCTACCGCAGTGCGGTCCACCAGACCGTGAACACAGCGGACCTGGACAAACGCCTCAAAGAACTGTGCGAAGCGGCGCGGGTCAACAATGACATGTTGATCTTCACGATCGCGTTTTCCGCCCCAGCAGAGGGTCAGACCGCGATGAAGAATTGCGCGACAGCGCCCGGCTACTACTACAACGCCGATCCCCAAAGCCTCGACAAGGCCTTTGACTCGATCGCAGGCGCGATCACCCAACTTCGTCTGACCCAGTAAGGACCTAGAGGACCAAACAGGTATGCGTGTGTTGTTCAAGCTCTGGCGAACCTTCCGGGCCAATCGGCGCGGCACCTCGACCATCGAGTTCGTGCTGATCTTCCCGGGCTTCCTAGCCATTCTTCTGACGGGCTATGAGTCTGGCATGATGATGGTGCGCAACGTTCTGCTTGAACGTGGTGTGGACCTGGCCGTGCGTGACTTGCGCCTGGGCACCCCCACCCCGCCCACGTTTGAGGAACTGCGGGCCACGATCTGCCGCGAGTCGATGCTGATCCAGCCCGAGGATTGCGACGATACGATCCAGGTTCAGCTCGAGCCGGTGGATATGGCCAGCTGGGCCACGTTCGACACACCGGCGCGTTGCATCGACCAGGCAGCGGATATCGAACCGATCGACGACACCACTTATCTGGGCGGCGGCAACAACCAATTGATGCTGGTGCGGGTCTGTTCGCTCTATCGTCCGATGTTCGCACCCACCGGCTGGGGCATGCAGATGCCCAATGATGGTCAGGGCAACTATGCGCTGGTCGTCACCACGGCCTTCGTGAACGAACCGACGCGGTAAGGGGGCAGCCATGCGCAGTCATATCCGCGAAAGGGCCTTTGCCCGCTCCGAAGACGGCACTTTGTCCGTCGAAGCGATGATCGTGCTGCCAATGCTGCTGTGGGCCCTGGGCGCGATGTTCATCTATTGGGATGCCTTCAAGGCGCAGAACATCAACATCAAGGCCACCTATACGCTGGCCGACCTCGTCTCGCGCGAGTCAAACCCCGTGACGCCCGCCTATATCGACGGGATGAACAACATCTATAACTTCCTCATCAAGTCGGATTTCGGCAACGATATCCGTGTGACCGTTGTGGACTTCAGCCAAGACGAGGAAGACGATCCCATCGAGATGAACCTGCGCTGGTCCGAGGCCACGGGTGAGTTTGGCGATCACACCAATATCGAAGACATCCGCGACCAGCTGCCGACCCTGAACCCCGGCGACTCGCTCATCATGGTGGAAACCTGGATGACATGGCGTCCGCCGATCGGGATGGACATCTTCGCACCGACGTTGGACGAGATGAACTTTACCAACATGGTGTTCACCAGCCCACGGTTTGTACCGCAAGTGGTGTGTAACGGCTGCTGACACCTAATGCGGGCACAATAGGTGCGGGCTGCGGGACTATGCCCCGTCTCGCTCGGCAACCAGAGCGGCCAGCATTTCGGCCATGAACTTGCCCTCGCCCGCCGGTGTGACGCCGCCCACCCCCACATAGCGCCCCACGCGCCACCACAGCCCCGGTGCCCAGTGCCGGGGCAGCGGTGTGTTGAGCCGCACCAAAAATCCCTGCGACGGTTTGAAGGCAAACGCCCCACGATCGATCCCGGCGATATCATCGACCCGGGCGATCAGGTGGCCCGCGCTGTCGCGCAATTCCTCGCGGGTCAGGATGATGTGGTGGGTGGTCGCCTTATAGAGGCCCAGTGCGCCCCACGCCAGAAAACCGCCCGCCGCAAGGATCAGGAACTTGATCAGCGCATGGTCCATCGACACCACCAGGCCGACCGAGATCACCAAGGCCCCCAGCGCCCCCTGGATCGCGATCCCGAACCATCTGCGGGCAGGCCGGGGGTGAATTGTCGCCAGGATATCGCTCATCGGGGCCCCTGCGCTCGTACGTCGCAGGACCTGATATCCCAGCCATCCTGGTTTGACGAGGCCGCTATGTCCAATGCCGATCCGCCCCGCCGGGCAAGGCCTGCCGCGCTTGCATCGGCGCGTCATAGGCCAGCGCCTGTGTGTCGCAAAACGCCGTGACCCAGGCATCGTCCATCATCAGGAAATCCAGGACTGAGCCCAGAAACTCAGGCTCCGCCGCCCGATCGCGCAGATCACTGATCGATGCCCCCGTCGCCCCCAGAAACACGGGCAACAGCTCATCATGGCCGGCAAGCCACGCCAAAGCGCGTAGGGCCAGGGTTTCGGCAGCATCTGGTGTCACGGGGGGAACCACTTTCAACGACGGGAAAGGGTTTGTTAACCAAAACCCGCCATAGCTCAAGCCCAACCAATCAGAGCAAAAAAGGTGAGAGGTTTCGATGCCAGGACATGTTTTGGTCGCCGATGGGGCCCTCACCTCGCGCATTTTACTCAAAGCCATCCTGACCGAGGCGCATTACGAGGTCAGCCTCGTCTGCGACAGCGCGTCGGCCAACGGCGTTCTGCGCCACCACCGCCCAAATGTCGTGATCCTTGGGGAAACCCTAGCCGATGGTCCCGGCACCGTTGTCCTGGAGCGCCTCCGCGCCCGGGTGGAGACGCGTGCCACACCGGTGATCATGCTGTCGGACCATGCCGATGCAGAAGCCCGCATCGCCGCGCTCAGCGCCGGCGCGGATGAGATGATGGCCAAACCGATCAGCGAAGCGACCTTGCTCGCCCGGCTGCGCAGCCTGATGCGCGCCTATGAAACCGAAACCGCGCTTGATGAACGCGAAGGCGCGGTCCACGACATGGGCTTTTCCGAAGCCCGGCCCGCCTTCACCCCCGCCGCCTCAGTAATTATCGCAGGATGCGATAGCGCGGCGTCGACCCAATGGGCCGCTGATCTCCGCCCGCATCTGGCCGATCCAATCACGTCCCTGCCGCCAGACACGGTTCTATCCAGCCGGGCCGCGGATCTCTACGTCATTGGGGCCTCGCAAAACCCCGAAGCGGGCCTGCGCCTTTTGGCCGAACTGCGCGCCCGGGCCGAGACGCGCTATGCCGCGATCGTGCTGGTCCATCACATCGAAGACACGGAGACGGCAGTGAACGCCCTGGATCTGGGGGCAAGCGATCTGATTGCGGGCGGGTTTGACCCCGCAGAAATGGCGCTTCGCCTGAAAATCCAGCTCCACCGCAAACACAGCGCCGATCGCCTGCGCGCCTCTGTCGAAGACAGGCTGCGGTTGGCGGTGATCGATCCGCTGACCGGGCTGTTCAATCGCCGCTACGCCGATGCCCATGCCGAACGCATTGCCCGCCGCGCCGACGATAGCGGGCAGCCCTATGCCGTGATCATCGCCGACATAGACCGGTTCAAGCAGGTCAACGACCAGTACGGCCACAGCGCAGGCGACACGGTTCTGATTGAGGTGGCCCAGCGTCTGAAAAACAACCTGCGCCCCACCGATATGGTGGCACGCTTGGGCGGAGAAGAGTTCCTGATCATCATGCCCGAGGTTACCACCGAAAGCGCGCTCGCTGCCGCCAAGCGGCTCTGCGCGCGGGTCCGCGCGGGCGGCATCCGCATACCGGCGGTACCCACGGCGCTTGGCATCACAGTCTCGTTGGGCCTGGCCATGGGCATGCCGGGCGAAAGCTTTGAACAAGTCATCGCCAAGGCCGATGGCGCCCTCTATGACGCCAAGGAAGCCGGGCGGGATACCGTCACCATCTGCGCCCCGTGCGCGGCCTGAGCCCTTTGGGCATTTCCGGCTCAGCCGGAAACGCTTTAGGTCAGCGTTTGGCCCCCCGCCGCAAGGATTTGTCCAGACGATCGGCATAGGCCTGCCGCTCCTCCGGGGTCATCGCGGATAGATGCTCCAGAAGCAACCGTTCCCCGATCGCCTGCCGCTGCGCGCCGATCTGGCGCTGTTCGCCCAGCAGCGCTGCCACCACATCCGGCTCAAACGGCTCGGCCCGCAGCGCCGTCAAAAGCGCCTCAAACCGCGCGCGCAATTCTTCACGGTTCTGACGCAAGGATGCCGCTTCACCGCGCATCGACCGCGTCAATCCACGCCGATCCTCCGGCTCAAGCGCCACGACAAACGGCACAGGCCCCAGATCGCGCAGCGCCCCAAGCGTCCGCGTCCCATCATTGCGGCCATCGCGGGTGGCCAGGGCACCGGCGATAACCCCGACAATCAACAGATTCAGCGCCAGAGACACCGCAAGCGTGATCCGCATCCAAAGCGGGCTCCGTGACGGCCCCGGCGGCGTGGGTGTCGAACGCGGCAGATCCGTCATGCCCCTATCCTTCCACCAGCAAATCCGTGCCATAGCCCGGCAGCAGATCGTTCAAATCATAGCCCGAGCCACCCACCAGCGTGCCCGTGACATCGGGCAACGCAACCCCGATCCAGACGCCGGCTGCCGTCGCAGTGGCCAGCCCCGCAAGGGTCGGCCACCCGCCCAGCCCGTTCAGAATGGCGCGCAGGCGGCCCTGCTGGCGGGGGGCCGGCACCGCACGCGCAGCCGTTTCCGCTTCCGCATCCGCCAGGACCCGCGCGAGAAACGCAGGCTCCGGCGCCGGTCGCTCGGCCCGGCCCGCTTCAAAAAAATCGTCCAGTGGATCCCGTTCACTCATCGCTATATCCCAACTCCTCGCGCCGCCCAGCCAAGATGCCGCGCAGCGCCCGTTTCCCGCGGGCGGTCAGACTTTCCACCGCCTCGACCCCGATGTCCATTGCCGCGGCAATCTCGGGGTTGGACAACCCTTCCAGGTGGCGCAAGATCACCGCCTGCCTCTGCCGCTCGGGCAGTTGCGCCAACGCCTCTTGCAGCGCCGTCGCCCGATCCGCCGCGACCATCGTCGCCTCGACGCTGGGCTGGCCATCCTCGGGCTCGGCCACCGCATCGATATCCACCGACCGCCCTGATTTGCGAAGCCGGTCGGTGCAAAGGTTCACCGTCACCCTGTAAAGCCAGGTGGACACCTGCGCCTCGCCCTGACGCCAATCGGGCGCGATCTTCCACAGGCGCAGCATCGCCTCTTGCACCACGTCCTCGGCCTCGGCCCGATCCGACAGGACGCGCGCGGCATAGCCAAAGATCCGCGGTGCCAGCCGCAGCGTCAACGCCTGCGCGGCTGCCCGGTCGCCGTTGCCGTAAGCAACAAGCAAAGCCTCGTCCGAGACCTCGGTCATAGCGTCGAAGGGCATTGTCATGGTCCCTCAGGCGTATCCCGTCACCGGCGCCGCAGCAATGTCCGGGGGCCCGGCAGGCCCCCGGCTGCTACCGCACGACCCTAGCGGTTGCGGTCACCGCCATGGCGGCCAAACCGTTCACGCAAACCGGCCCGGCGTTCTTGTGCCGCCTCGAACTCTTCAGCCGACACCGCACCATCACCATCGGTATCGAGCCGCTCGATCATCCGACCGGCCCGATCACCGCCGCGGCCCTGCTCGATCACATCGCGCGACAGTACGCCGTCGCCATCCGCATCAAGCCGCGCAAACATCGCCGCCGCCCGTTCACCGGCCTGTGCCGATGCCCGCGCCATGAACTCTTCTTCGGTCACCGACCCGTCGCCATCGGCGTCGAACTCGGCAAACCGCTCATTGCGCAGCGTATCCAGATCGGCCTGGGTCACCTGCCCGTCGCCATCAGCATCGAGCATCTCAAACGACGCCCGCTCACCGCCTTTTCCGCGCGCCTCGGCCATCGGTGCAAACAAGGCCGCGGCCCCAACCGATGCGACCAGCACCGCAAAAATTCCCAGCTTTTTCATATCTTAACTCCTCGATATCGGGCGTCTTGCCCATCTTGCGAGACCTGTTTGGCCTGCATTCTGAGCATCAAACGCCCCCCGCGCCGCATTCCGTCGCAATTTGCCAACTTTTTTCGCGACATCCCGACGCAAGGACATTCTGCGGGGTTACGCTGCACTGCCGCATGGACAACTGTAAACGTGAGCAGACACATCAGGATTAGACAGATGTTTGACGGAACGCCCGAACACCTTCCGGTCGTCGACGCGCCTACTACAGACGATCCGGTCGATGACCAGGGGCGCGCGCTGCGCCCCGCGCTCTGGCACGGCTGGCGGCGGCGCTGCCCCGATTGTGGGGCGGGTCCGATGATGAACGGCTACCTGACCGTGCGTGACACCTGCCCGGTCTGCGGCACGGAGCTGCACCACCACCGCGCCGACGATGGGCCGGCCTATCTGACCATTCTGATCGTGGGCCATCTCATGGCCCCTGCCCTGATGTGGGCCTTTGTGACCTTCCGCCCCGACCCAATGATCCTGGCCACGGTCTTCACCGTCGCCTGCACAGCCCTGTCGCTGTACCTGCTGCCACGGCTAAAGGGGTTGATCGTGGGCTTCCAATGGGCCAAGCGGATGCATGGCTTCGGCAAACGCTGACATCCAAGACAAAACCGCGATGCGGCACGCGGCCACGGTGATCCTGGTCCGTGACGCAGGCACCGCCCCCCGTGTGCTGATGGGTCAACGCGGTGCGGGGGCGGCGTTCATGCCGAACAAATTCGTCTTCCCCGGCGGCGCGGTGGATACGGGCGACGCCCACATCCCGCTCGCCCGCCCCCTCGCCCGCCAGTGTCACGATCGTCTGACAGATCACGCCACAACGCCCCCCGCCAACGCGCTCGCCGCCGCCGCAATCCGCGAGTTGTGGGAGGAGGCGGGTCTTGCCATGGGTGTCCCCGGCCCTTGGTCCGAACCACCCGCCGACTGGGCCAGCTTCGCCGCGCGCGGCCTCTGCCCCGATGCCGCGGGCCTCAGCTTTGTGTTTCGCGCGATCACCCCACCGGGCCGCCCGCGCCGGTTCGACGCGCGGTTCTTTCTGGCCGATGCCGCGCATATCGCCGGTGATCTCGATGATTTCAGCCAGGCCTGCGAGGAACTCAGCCACCTGCAATGGGTGCCCCTGGCTGAGGCGCGCGGCTTTGATCTGCCCTTTATCACCGAGGTCGTCCTGGCCGAAGTCGCGGCCCGCCTGCCCGATCTGGGCCCGCCGCCATCGGTGCCATTTTTCAAGAATGACGACGAAGAAAGCCTGTTCCTGCGCCTGCGCGGCTAAGCCACCATCACCAGAACAACAATCGACACCGTCAGGATTGCCATCCCCGCATATTCCCGCCGCACGATCCGTTCGCCAAAGACCAGAACCGACGCGAGGACGGAAAAGATCAGCTCGATCTGGCCCAGCGCAAACACGTAAGCTGCGTTTTGCAGCGCGAAGGCCGAAAACCAGCAAAAACTGCCCCCCATCGACAACAGCCCCGTGGGCAACCCCACCCGCCACGCACGACACACCGCCGTCACCTGCCCCGGCTCGCGCCACAAAAGCCAGGCCCCCAGCGCCAGCGTTTGGGCCGCCGTCACTACCGCAAGCGTCGCACCCGCATTCATCGCGGTCGACGGGCCGTCCATCGCGAGAACTGCCCCACGATAGCCCACCGCCGAGATCGCGAAGAACACACCCGACAAAAGGCCCAGCGCCACGGCGCGGTTCAAAACGCGCGTCAGGATCGGCCCCGCGGCCTCAGGCGGATCGGAAAGCCACAACACCCCCAGAAACCCAAGCGCAATTGCCCCCGCGCCTGCCCAGGAGACACTGTCCCCCAGCACCAAAAACCCCACCAGCGCCGTCAGCATCACCTCAGTTTTCTTGAAACTGATCCCCACCGCGAAATTGCGATGGGCGAAAATCGCGACCACGCACATGGTGGCTAGGATCTGCGCCGCGCCGCCGATCATCGCATAGGGCCAGAACCCCCGCCCCGGTGACGGCAGCCCGACATCACCTGCGCCCGCGAAGGCTAGCACCAGCAGCGCCACCAACGGCGCGGCGTATAAAAACCGCACCAGTGTCGCGCCCCCTGTCGACAGGGTCGTCGCCTTCAGATGCTTCTGTGCCATGAACCGCAGCGTCTGAAACGCGGCGGCCGCAATGGTCAGGGGGATCCATAACTCCATGGGGCTCTCGTGCCACGCATACGCCGCCTGCACCAGCGCTGTGCGCCACACTGGCCCTCACGCGATTGTGGGCGGTCCCAGCAGCACCACCGCGCCCCCTGCCCTTGGGATACACCCGAAAACGCCTTATCTTTTCTTCAAAGCCGAAACCGCCCGCCGCAGGAGGCCGCCCATGACCAAGCCCACCCTCACCCGCCGCACCGTTCTGACCAGCACCGGCGCCATCGTCGCCACCGCCGCCGCCGGGCGCCTTGCCCCCGCCCGCGCGCAGGGTCTGGCGCCCACCCCCACAATGCGCGGCGGAGCCAACAACTACCGCCCCGGGGCGCCCATCGTCGAACGGATCGGCGGCGGCGGCTTCATGATGTCAGGCACGGTCCGTCGCGCCGGTGACGGCGCGCCGCTGGCCGGACAGCGCATTCAGATCTGGGCGCATACGACCGAGGGGCATGAACGCGACTGGCACAGCCACGGCGCAACACTCACCGATGAAAACGGCGTTTACCGGATGGACATGCCCCAAATCGTTCCCGCCTTCGGCCAAGCCCACGGACACCTGGCCTATGACAGCGGTGAGTTCCAGACGGTCTTCCTGCGCCCCCTGATGGCCAGTTCCAGTGACACACGCCTTGAGGCGCATTTCGTCCTGCAGCCGCTCTGATCCCGGCGCGGGGCTTCACGACCGATGCGCCCCATCCTGATCTGGGTCCTGCTGGCAGGTATCGTTGCCTGGGCCGTCGGTGCTGCGCTCACCAGCCCGCTTTTGGCCTGGCGCGAGCCCATCTATATCGCTGCAGGTCTTGCAGGCGTCATCGGACTTGTCCTGATCCTGTTTCAGCCACTGCTCGCGGGCGAGCATGTGCCGGGGCTCGCTGGGTTCCGCGGGCGGCGCGTCCATCGCTGGACAGGCGCGGCTCTGGTGGCCTCTGTGGTGATCCATGTGGCAGGCCTCTGGATCACCAGCCCGCCCGATGTCGTCGACGCCCTGACCTTCACGTCCCCCACCCCATTCTCGGCCTGGGGCGTCATCGCCATGTGGGCGGTGTTCGCCACCGCCGGTATAGCGCTCCTGCGGCGGCGCTTGCGCTACCGCATCTGGCAAGCGGCCCATGGCACGCTGGCGGTGGTGATCGCCGGGGGCACCGTGGCGCATGCGCTGCTCATTGAGGGGACGATGGGATGGGTGTCAAAAGTGGCTCTGTGTGTGCTGGTGCTGGCGGCGACAGGGGCCGTGATCTGGCGGATCTTGCAGCGGCGCAGGGCGGCTAGACCGTGAGCGCGCGCGTTCTGTGACAGAGGCTATCGCAGGCCCGTGGGTTGGCGATCCACCCCGGCGCTTGGGCACTTTATCTCACAAAGCACATCTTCCGCATCGCTTGCGCCCCACCGCTGCCAATATCGCCGGCCCGTCGGGCGGGCCTGCGATGGCCGGGGCCTGACGGCCTGTAAACCGGCCAGAGGTGCAACCCTACCGCTGCGCTGCCCCGTCCCGCTCCCACAAGGGATGCGGCACCGGGTCCTTTGCTCGCCAGAAATGCCGCCGGAACACCTCGACATAGGATCGGTACATATACCCGCCATTGCGCCCCAGATACCGCGCACGATTGGCAAAATAGACCGCCGGCAGGCCGTACCACGGCACCCGCGGATGCATGTGGTGGACGACATGCAGGTTGTTGTTCAGAAACATCCAGCTCAGCGGCCCGCGATCCTCGATGATCACCGTCCGGTCCGAGGCGCGTTCTTCCGCCTGATGCTCCAAAAACGTGCGGATCTTCAGGATCGACATCGCCGCATAACAGGCTGTCAGATAAAGCCAAACCGGCATCTCCGCCACCAAGACCACCCAAAGCGCAACCAAAGCCAAACTGGGAATATGCCATAGCCATCCGCGTACCACGCGGGCATCGCCCGCCCGCGCCTGCCGCAGGTCGCCATGCATAAACGCGATCTGGCTGACCACGGGCCCGATCAGCATCCGCCCCGCCAGCGTGTTGTTGAACCGCAAAACCCCCTGCACCCAACGCGGCAGCCGCGCCCAGATCGCGGGATCGAGGTAGTTCGATTCCGGATCGTCATAGGGATCGGTCAGCACCGCGTTGTTATGATGCGCCAAGTGGGTATCGCGAAACCGCCCCAGAGGGATCAGCAGCCCCAGAACCGGAAACACCAGCGCCTCATTCAGCCGCTGCCGCCCCGGAAACGGATGGTCATGCACGATCTCATGGGTCAGCGAAGCATGGAGCGCGATCATCAGCGTGGCCAATACAAACCCCGCAGGCATCCACCATGCGGCCACAACCGTGGTCGCCAGCGCCCACAGCCCATAGCAGACCAAAAGCAGCCCCAGCGTCGGCCATTCCACAGCGTTCAGATGTCGCGTCACGTCCCTGATTTTCCGAAGGTTTCCCAGTCAAACCATCATGCCACTTGTCGCAGCATCACAGAATTGTGTATGTAGCCAACATTAATTCCCCAATGTTGGATAAATTAAACAAACGTGAGCAAAACGGACAAACGAGACCGCGCCAACCAGTTCCGCCGCCGCCTTTCCCGCGCGGTGCAGGATCGCGGCATCACCCAAAGCGCCTTGGCCCGCACCGTGGGCGTCGATCGCTCAACGGTGTCACAGCTTCTGTCTGGCACCGGCGCGCGCCTGCCCAACGCCCAGGTCGTGGCTGAATGCGCCGCCGCCCTCGATGTCTCGGCGGACTGGCTTTTAGGGCTGACCGACCGTCCGGAACAAGCCGCCGATCTTCTGGCCTCTACGATGGAGATGTCGGCGGCCCCCCGTGCCCTAATCGATGATCAAATCTATGCCTGGCACCGCGAGGCTGCGGGCTACAAGATCCGCCACACGCCCGCGCGCCTGCCCGATATGCTCAAGACCACCGAAATGCTGCGCTGGGAATACGCGCCGCACCTGGGCAAGACCACCGAACAGGCCATCGGCGCCTCCACCGACCGGCTGGATCTGTTGCGCCACGCCCCGTCTGACTATGAAATCGCCATACCGATCTTCGAGATCGACAGTTTCATCCGGGGCGAGGGCTACTACGCCGACCTGCCCGAAGACGTGCGCCTGGGCCAGATCGCGCGGTTCAAGGACCTGCACAACCAGCTTTACCCGACCCTGCGCATCTTCCTCTACGACGCGCGGCGGCTACTTTCGTCGCCCATCACGGTCTTCGGCCCCCTGATGGCGGTGCTCTACATCGGCCAGCACTACCTGGCGTTCCGCGATACCGAGCGTGTGCAGGCCTTCACCCGCCATTTCGATGTGCTCGTGCGCGAGGCTTATGTCTCGGCCCGCGATTTCCCCGCTTATCTCGATCAGGTGGCTGAGACGAACTCTACTGGTCCCCGTGTGCGGTCCTTGTGATCTGGCTGGTGTCGTAGCCATTGAATTCAAGGATTTGCAGGGCGGCGTTGAACCTGTCCGGCGGGATCTCAGGCTCCCTGTTCAGGATCCAGCCCGCGCGCCCCGACGGCACGCCCACCACAGCGGTTCGGTAATCCGCATCCACCCATAAAACCCAGTAGGGCGCTGAGACAAACGGCACGCCTTGGAACCGCACCGCCAACCGCCCCGGCCCGGTGACACGCGCCGATCCGGTGACCGACGTGACCTCACCACCCCGCAAACAGGTGTTTTTGACAGACAGGGTGTCCGCCGACACCACCTGGTATTCGGCGGTCACATCGCTGCATCCCCGCTGAAACGGCACCTCATACCGCGCGACCTCGTACCAAAGCCCTGCATAGCGCGCAGGTTCAAACGCCGCGATGGAAGAGATCGGAACCGAGGTGTCGCGGTAGACCCCACCAGTACACCCCGCGAGGACGCAGGCGAAGAACAGCCACGCTATTCGATGCACAGCGTCGTCTGCGTCCCAAAACGCCCCAAAACCTCGTTACATCCAAAAAGCGGCGTCACCGGCGCGCATGTCCGCGATCGCGCCAGACACAAGCCTTCACAATCGCCATCCATCTCGCAGGTTTTGCCGGCGTCTGCAGGGGTGCGATAGCACACAAACGTCCCCTCCTGCGCGCCGACGCCCCAACGCCCCCCGTCCGCCTCGCACGCGGCCTGCTGGTTGGTGACCAGCGCCTCGCCCACAGGCGGCAAATCAGGGTCCGCCGGTTGGCAGGCAGCCAGCAAAAGGCTCAGGGCAATCAGACGCGGGCGCATGAGCGTAAGGCTCGCAGACTGATCGTCAGACGCAAGCGCTAATACGGCATCGGCCAGGCTTTGTGGGCCTCGGCGATATCCTCTAGCACCGCCGCGTCCAGCGTCAGATCGGCCGCGGACAAGGCCGTGTCGAGTTGCTCCATCGTCGTCGCGCCAAAGATCGGGATCACGTGGAAGGGCCGCGTCAAACACCAGGCCAGGGACATCTGCGTGAGATCCAGCCCGTGTTTTTCGGCAATCGCGGCATAGGCCTCGACCGCGCCTGCGGCCCGATCGGTCATCCGACCGCCCAGATCGCTCGACCCCACCGTCGCGCGTGATCCTTGCGGCCGCGCCCCACCGCGGTATTTCCCAGTCAACAGCCCCGTGGCCAGCGGCGAAAAGGCGAACAGCGTTACACCTTCATGCACGCTCATCTCGGCCAGATCCGTGTCGAACTGCCGGCAAAGCAGCGAATACTCGTTCTGGATAGACGCCACCCGCGGCCCGCCTGTGGCCGCAGCAGCCGCATTCCACTGCATGGTCCCCCAGACGCTGTCATTCGACAGACCCCAAGCGCGAATTTTCCCCTCCGCCACCAGGTCCTTCAGCGTCTCGGACAAGGCGTGGATCCCGTCAATCTCCGCCGCGCGATCCTGCTGCGAGGGATCAAAGCCCCAGTTCTGACGAAAGTGGAACGACCCGCGATTGGGCCAGTGCAACTGATAGAGATCGACGTAATCCGTCTGCAGCCGCCTGAGCGAGCCCTCCAGCGCCGCGCGCAGCGTCTCCGGCGACACCGGCTGCCCCTGCCGCACAAAGCGTTCGTTATACCCCGACACCTTGGTGGCCAGCACCACATCGCTCCGCCGCCCGGTTTTGGCGAACCAAGTGCCGATGATCGTCTCGGTCCCGCCCACCGTTTCCGCAGACACCGGGTTCACCGGATACATCTCGGCCGTGTCGATGAAATCGCACCCCCGATCCAGCGCGAAGTCGATCTGCGCATGCCCCTCAGCCTCGGTGTTCTGCGTCCCCCAGGTCATCGAGCCCAGGCTGAAGACACTCACCTCGATCCCGGTCTGTCCCAATGTGGTGCGTTTCATGGTGGTGCCTCCTGTCTGCCCGAGCGCGCGACCCTACCCGGTGGCGGGCGGAGGGCAAGATCAACCCTTGAGAACAAAAGAGGAACACTCTAAATTCACCGCCATGCAGCACAGCCCCGCGCCCCATATGCTCACCCGTGCCTCGCACCGCGCGCCCCAGGCGGGCCGGGCGGAGGTGGCGGTGATGGGCGAGATGGCGCTGGCCCGCGCCCGGGTGCATGAGATCTGCGGGCCCGCCCGGCGGACGCTTGCGCTCACTGTGGCGCGCGCGCTGGATGGCCCCATCCTCTGGATCGCGCCCGCCTGGCATCCCGACGGGCTCAATGGCGCGGCCCTGCCCGACTGGATCGACCCCGCCCGCCTGATCTTCGCCCATCCCCGCCGGCCCGAGGATATGCTTTGGTCGATGGAGGAAGGTCTGAGGGCGGGTGCGGTACCGCTTGTCATCGCCGACCTGCCCGACCCGCCCGGGATGACACCGGTGCGCCGGCTGCATCTGGCCGCCGAAACCGGTGCGCTGGAGGGTACGGTGGTGCCCTTGGGCCTGATCCTCACCCCCGGTGCGGGCGGGGCGCAGGGGATTGAGAGCCGTTGGTCGCTCAGCCCCCGCCACGGGGCGGAGGGGCGCACGGAATGGGACCTCGCACGCCTGCGCGCCCGCACCGCGCCGCAGATGCGCTGGCGTGTCAGCGCGGGCGCCCGGGGTGGTCTGGCGATGGGGGCCGCGCAAGCGATCGAGTGAGGACCGGGGCTCTGCCCCCTGCCCTTCGGGCATTCCCCCGGGATATTTCCAGACCAAAGACACCCCCTCTTTGGTCCCGAAATATCCCCGCCGGAGGCGCACGGTGCCCCCTTGCCCCCGCCTCGCGGCGGACGTACACCCCCGCGACACCAAGAAGGCCCGGGGTCCATGTCTGTCCTTGTCATGAAATTCGGCGGCACCTCTGTCGCCACGCTCGACCGCATCCGACGCGCGGCCAAGCGCGTGGGGCGCGAGGTTGCCAACGGCCACAACGTGATCGTCATCGTCTCGGCCATGGCGGGCAAGACGAACGAGCTGGTGGGCTGGGTCGAAGAGACCTCGCAACTCTTCGACGCGCGCGAATACGATGCGGTGGTGTCCTCAGGCGAACAGGTCACCGCCGGGCTCATGGCGTTGACACTGCAAGAGATGGACGTGCCCGCCCGCAGCTGGCAGGGCTGGCAGGTGCCGCTCAAGACAACCTCGGCCCATTCGGCAGCACGGATCGAGGAGATCGCGTCCGACAACATCACCGCCAAGTTCGATGAAGGCATGCGCGTGGCCGTGGTCGCAGGCTTCCAGGGGATCAGCCCCGAGGGACGGATCACCACGCTTGGCCGCGGCGGATCGGACACGACCGCAGTGGCCTTCGCCGCCGCCTTCGATGCCGTGCGCTGTGACATCTACACCGACGTCGATGGTGTCTACACCACTGACCCGCGGATCACCGACAAGGCCCGCAAGCTGGACCGCATCGCGTTCGAGGAGATGCTGGAACTGGCCAGCCTCGGGGCCAAGGTCCTGCAGACCCGGTCAGTGGAGCTCGCCATGCGCTACAACGTGCGGCTACGCGTTCTGTCGAGTTTCGAGGATAATGACGAGAGCGCGGGCACCCTTGTCTGCGCCGAGGAGGATATCGTGGAAAGCAATGTGGTGGCCGGTGTGGCCTATAGCCGGGACGAGGCCAAGATGACGCTGATCTCCGTGGCCGACCGGCCCGGCATCGCGGCGGCGATCTTCGGGCCCCTCGCGGCGGCGGGCGTGAATGTCGACATGATCGTCCAGAACATCTCGGAAGAGGGGCGCACGGACATGACCTTTTCCTGCCCCACCGATCAGGTGGCACGCGCGCAAAAGGCCATGGATGAGGCCAAGACCAAAGGCGAGATCAACTTTCACGATCTGGTCGCGGATACCGCGGTCTCCAAGGTGTCAGTGGTGGGCATCGGGATGCGCAGCCATGCAGGCGTCGCCGCACAGATGTTCCAGGCGCTGCGCGACGAGGGGATCAATATCAAAGTGATCACCACGTCCGAGATCAAGATCTCGGTTCTGATCGAACGCAAATATATGGAGCTGGCGGTGCAAGCGCTCCACGATGTGTTCGGGCTGGAAAAAGCGGCTTAAGGCAATTTGCGATACGGCTGCCTCAAGTAAAACGCAAAACGCGTTAAGCCCGCCCGAAAAACCGCCCGATCAGGCTGTCACGATTGCGCGGCGGCGCGACCTGGCCCAAAAGCGCGGTGGGCGGGTATTTGCGCCCCGGGTCGATGAACTGAAACCCACGCTCGCCCTTACGCATGGCGAACTGGTTGTGGCCGATGGCCACGATCGGGCAATCCTGCGCCTCGGCGAAATGCACCGCAATGGGGAACACCGCCGACGGCTCGAACTCGGGGCTGTGCTGCCAGATCGAAGGCATGAAATCATCGCCGATCAGCAATCCCCCGGGCCGCAGCTTGGGCCAGATCCGGATCAGGTCGATGACCGCCCCGCGCAACGTGTGATCGCCATCGACATAGGCCAGATCCAGTGATCCGTCGGGCACCTCGTCCATTTTTTCCGCCGTCGTCCCGCGTAGAACACGCCGTTTCGCCACCGCGAAATCCGTGGCGTCCATCGCCTTTTGATACGCCGCTTCAAAGGGTTCGTCTTCGATGTTGAACGGCTTGTTCCAATCCTCGAGCCGACGCCAGGGATCGAGCATCCAATAGGTCTCGATATCGGGACAGGCGGCCAGCAGGTGCGCGGCAAAGCGCCCTTCCCAGACGCCAAGCTCCAGGATGGACCGCGCCTCTTCCGCGCGGGCGATACGGGTGATCAGGGCGAAACGGTCGGGCGTGTCGTGGCCGGGATCGGCGAGGTCCGTTAGCGGGAGGGCGGGCATGATGTGTGTTCCTGCAAACGCCCCCACGAGGTATCCAAGTCTATTCGGCTTGCCCGGTCAAGTGGCATGCGACGGGGCGTTCCCCTTGGGTCGCGCATGTGGTCTAACGGCGGTGAACGACTGGTATGGTGCCGAGGGAGGCCGGGCGTAGCCAAGATGCCTGAGACGACCGAAAGTGAAAGCCGCAAGCTGTTGCAGCGCTTGCGCGAGGCGATGGCTGAGGCCAGCGCCGGGCAGGCCCGTCTCGACCGAATCGTCGAACTGATCGCCAGCTCGATCGCGACCGAGGTCTGTTCGATCTACCTCTTCCGCGATGCCGAAACGCTGGAGCTGTGCGCGACCGAAGGCTTGAACCCAGAGGCGGTTCACAAAACCCGCATGCGCCTGGGCGAAGGCCTGGTGGGCCGGGTCGCCAAGACCGGGCGTTTGGTCAACACCGCCGACGCGCCTTCGTCACCGGGCTTTCGCTTCATGCCGGAGACCGGGGAAGAGATCTATTCCAGCTTCCTCGGCGTCCCGATCCAGCGGCTGGGCGAAAAGCTGGGCGTTCTGGTGGTGCAGTCAAAAGAGGCGCGCACCTATTCGGAAGATGAGGTCTATGCCCTAGAAGTCGTCGCCATGGTCCTGGCCGAAATGACCGAGCTTGGGGCGTTTGTCGGTGAAGGCGCGGCCCTGGCCGCGCGCCACCAGAAGCCTGCGCTCTTCCGCGGTGGCGTGGGTCAGGAGGGTGTGGCGGAAGGCCATGTCTACCTGCACGAGCCGCGCGTGGTGGTGACAAACCCCATTGCCGACGATCCTGAGACCGAAAAACGCCGCTTGAATGACGCGGTCGAAGAATTGCGGATGTCGGTCGATGCGATGCTATCGACGCCGGACACCGCAGATGGCGATCACCGCGAGGTGTTGGAAGCCTACCGGATGTTCGCCAATTCGCGCAGCTGGAAACGGCGGATGGAGGAAGACATCGCCCGCGGGCTGTCCGCGGAAGCCGCGGTGGAAAAGGAACAATCTGCCGCGCGGGCGCGGATGGAGGAGGTGCCCGACCCCTACCTGCGCGAACGGCTCAGTGACCTCGACGATCTGTCGAACCGGCTTTTGCGCATCCTTACCGGACAGGGGTCCGAGACCGGCGCGGAAATCCCCGACGACCCGATCCTGATTGCCCGCAACATTGGGCCGGGGGAGCTGCTGGAATACGGGCGCAAACTCAAGGGGATCGTGCTGGAACAGGGCTCGGTCGGCAGCCATGCGGCCATCGTGGCCCGCGCATGGGCCATCCCGCTTATCATCCACGCCGACCGGATCACGTCCGAGGCGCTGAACGGCGATCACATCATGCTCGACGGGGATCAGGGGCTCGCGCATTTGCGCCCCGACGACACCGTGGTCAGCGCGTTTCGCGACAAGATCGCCATGCAGGCCGCAGCGCAGGAACGTTATGTGGGCCTGCGCGACAAGCCTGCCACCGCGAAATGCGGATCGACCGTTCAGTTGATGATGAACGCGGGCCTGATCGCCGATCTGCCCTCGCTCGACCCGTCAGGCGCCGAAGGCGTGGGCCTTTTCCGGACAGAGCTGCAATTCCTGATCCGCAGCCAGGTCCCGCGCCGCGGCGAACTGGCCGCCGTCTATTCCCGCGTCCTCGATGCGGCCAATGGCAAGCCCGTGGTGTTCCGCACCCTCGATATCGGGTCCGACAAGGTGCTCCCCTACATGAAGCGCGAGGAAGAGCCGAACCCGGCCCTGGGCTGGCGCGCGATCCGCGTGGGCCTCGACAAACCCGGCGTGATGCGAATGCAGTTGCAAGCGCTGATCCGGGCCTGTGCCGGACGGCCCCTGACCGTCATGTTCCCCTTCGTCGCGCAATTCGATGAGTTCCGCGCTGCCAGGCAACATGTGCTGGACGAGGTCGAGCGTGAGCGCCGTCTGGGCCACACCCTGCCTGAGAAGGTCGAGATCGGCGCGATGCTGGAAACCCCCAGCCTCGCCTTCGCGCCACGCCAGTTTTTCGAGATGGCCGATTTTATCTCCATCGGTGGCAATGACCTCAAGCAGTTCTTCTTCGCCGCCGACCGCGAAAACGAACGCGTGCGGCGGCGCTACGACGTTTTGAACGTGTCCTTCCTGACCTTCCTCGAACACATCATCGAACGCTGCGCGGCGACCGATTGCCGGCTGAGCTTTTGTGGCGAGGATGCCGGCAAACCCATCGAGGCGCTGTGTTTTTCGGCCATGGGCCTGCGCACCCTGTCGATGCGGCCTGCCTCCATCGGACCGGTCAAGTCGCTCCTCCGACGGGTCGATCTGGATGAGGCGAAGGCCGTGATCGACACGGCCCGCGGCTCGGGCGTGCAATCGGTGCGGGGCGCGGTGATGGAATGGCTGCGCACGGTCCCGTGACCCCTGCGACACCCCAGACCTTCCGCCCCTCTGATGTCCTGTGCATGATCCCGAAAACGAAAAACAGTTCCGGCCAAGCCCATGATCCGACAGATCCTTCTCGCCCTGACCACCGCGACACCGGCGGTCGCGCTCGACCTGCCGCCACCGGTGACGGATGCGGATTTTGCGCCGATTGACCGTGCCGAGGCCGAACTGGGCCAGCTTCTGTTCTACGATCCCGTTCTGTCGGGCAACAAAACCGTCTCCTGCGGCTCGTGCCACCATCCGCGCTTTGGCACATCGGACGGGCTGTCACTAGGCCTCGGCGACGGCGCCACCGGCCTTGGCCCCGACCGACGCGTCCAGGTCGACAACCTGCCCGAACAGCGCATCCCCCGAAATTCGCCTGCGTTGTTCAATCTGGGTGCGCGCGAGTTCACCGTGATGTTCCACGATGGCCGGATCGAGGCCGACCCCACCCGCCCCTCGGGCCTGCGCACGCCCCTGGAAGATGAGATGGTGCAGGGCTTTGACAGCATCCTGTCCGCGCAAACCATGTTCCCCGTCCTCTCCCCCGATGAGATGGCCGGGCATTACGGTGAGAACGAGATCTCCACCGCCGTGCGCCAGGGCCGGCTGACGGGCGATGGCGGCGCGTGGAGCCTGATCTCAAACAGGATCGCCGAGATCCCCGCCTATGCCGACGCGTTCGCGGCGGTCTACCCCGAGATTGCCGAGGGCCGCGCCATCGCCTTCACCGATATCTCGAACGCGATCGCGGCCTTTATAGAATTTGAATGGCGCGCCGATGACAGCGCCTTTGATTCCTACCTGCGCGGCGACGCACCGCTTCCCCCGGATGCGGCAGAGGGCATGGCGCTGTTTTACGGCCAGGCGAACTGCGCCACCTGCCACGCCGGATCGTTCCAGACCGACCACGGGTTCCACGCCATGGGCCAGCCCCAGCTTGGCCCTGGCAAGGCCGCGCGGTTTGAAAGCCACCAGCGCGATACCGGGCGGATGCGGGTGACAGGCCGGGTCGAGGATGCCTATGCCTTCCGCACGCCCTCCTTGCGCAACGTCACAGCAACAGGGCCCTGGGGGCACGCGGGCGCGTTCTCCGATCTCGCGGCGTTCCTGCGCCACCACGTCGATCCTATCGCGGGGCTTGAGGCTTACGCTCCACAGGCGACCTTGCCCGCGTTTGAGCCCCCGAAAGCGGATTGGGCGATGGACGGGGCGGAGGTGGCGGAGATTGCGGCGGCGGTGGAGGTGACGCCCGTTGGTTTGGGCGAGGATGACATCGCGGCTCTGATCGCCTTTCTGGAAAGCCTGCGGGACCAGGGCGCGATTGACGGGCGGCTGGGGATACCGGAGCGGGTGCCGAGCGGGCTGGAGGTGGAGCGGTAGGGTGTCCGCCCCCTCTCCCTAACCCTCTCCCCCGAGGGAGAGGGGATACCGTCAAAAACTGCGAAACAGGCCATCGCGTTGTCACGACAGGTTCCCTCTCCCGACGGGAGAGGGTTAGGGAGAGGGTTTGGTGCGCCGCACCACCACCCGCGCACCCCCCTCAAACCGCGCCCACTCCGACACCGCACCGTCGGGCCAGATCACCCGCACCTCAGCGCTCTCCGCATCGCCCAGCCCGAAATGCACCGGCCCGGCCTGCCCGCCCACATGGCCACCGCCCACGGTCACCTCACGCACCTGCACCCCGGCCTCGGTGCGCAATTCCACCCAAGCGCCAACCGCACGCCTATTCGCCCCGTCCTGCCGCAGATCGACGGCCAGCCAGTTGCCCGTCCCCTCCGTCACGTTCTGCCAGATTTCCATCGGCGCACGACGGTTCACGACCACCAGATCAAGCAACCCATCGCCATCGAGGTCACTCAACGCAGCCCCCCGCGCACGCTCGACCGTGGCCACCCCCGCCTCAATCGACCGTTCGACAAACACCCCATCCGCCCCCTGCACCAGCAGGTTATTGGGGTCTTTCATCGCGTTCGACGGCATCTGGTCGACGTTGCCCTTGGCGATGAACAGATCAAGCCGTCCGTCATTGTTCACATCGCCAAACTCGGCATGCCACCCCGTCGACGGCCGCCCGTCATCGCCCAGATGCGGGCGCTGGGCATAGGTGCCCACCGCAAAGGGCGCATTGGCAAACCCGGCCCCGTCATTGATCTGCAAGACCTGATCACCCATCGAGGTCAGCATGACCTCCGGCAACCCATCCCCCGTCACATCCCCGCTGGCCACGCCCATCCCCCAGAGAGAGAGCTTGGGCCAGCCATCGGCCTCGGTCCGGGGCGTCAGCGGCTCCAGCCGCCACATCTCTTCATACCCGCCGCGCACGTAATAGTGCCGGTCGTTTGAAATCCGCAGTTCGGGCTGGCCGTTGCGTTGCCAATCCGAGATCAGCATCGACAGAGCACAAAACCCCGGGCTCAGCACCACGGGCGCTCCATACCCAGCCTGCTCGGGCCGGTAGAGCGCATTGTCATCGCAGGCCTCAAACGGCCCATCGGGATCGTTGCGGTCGACATAGTGCCCGATGGCCAGCGTAGGCCAGTCATTCCCCGCCTCCCACGTGGCGGAAAACGCGGTCGACCAGCGGTCCCCCGGCGCAAAGCCCCAGGCCGCGCCCGCATCCTCAAACGTGCACTCCCCCTGCCCCCGCAGGATCACATCCGCGCCGACACGCAAGACCACCAGGTCCAGATGCCCGTCACTGTCGATGTCCAACGGATAGGCCCCGGTCACACCGGTCAACGACGGCTGGCCCTCAAACGCAATCGCCGCCCCTGGCGCTTCGGTCATGTTCACCATCAGCCGCGCGGGATTTTCCCCGCCCGCGGCAAAGAGATCGGGCAGCCCGTCACCGTTGCAGTCAAACACCGCAACGCCGCCGCCCACAAAATGCTCCCACCCGCCGTCATAGACATGGGGCACCTCCGACGCGCGATCCACGAACCGCACTTCCGCCGCCGCGCCGTGCCCGGCCACCAGCATCGCCAACGCCAGCCTCATCCGCCCGCGTCCGCCGTCAGCCGTTCGGTCACGCTTTCCAGCGCCAGCGTCGCCGCGCCGCGGGCCCAGACGTGATTGTCCCACGAATTGATCTCAACCCGCGCTGACCCGCCAAGCGACCGGAGCGTGTGATCATTAATCTCGGCCAGAACCTCTTCGTTATAAAGATAGTCAAAGCGCAGCCGTTCGCCCGACAGGATCACTCGGCTGGGGTCAAAGATATTCGTGACATTCGCAATCCCGATCGCCAGATACCGACCCGCGCGGCGAAAGATCGTGCGCGCCGCCTCGTTCCCGTCCCGTGCCTGGGCATAGAGATCCTCCAGCACATCGGCCATGCTGGCTGCGTGATCGCGGTGCAATTCCAGCGCCACGCTCGCCTCGCGCACCAGCGCATAATCGGCCACATAGGCCTCCAGACATCCCCGCTGGCCGCACCGGCAGAGCGCGCCGTCAAGCTGCACCTTGGTGTGGCCCAGCTCCAGGCCCACCCCGTTCGCGCCACGATAGACGCGGTTGCCGAGCACGAGCCCCATGCCCACGCCATGTTCGATGGTGACCACAGCGAAGTCCGTCAGATCCCGCCCCGCGCCATACCAAAGCTCGGCCAGCGTCACGAGGTTCACATCGTTGTCCACCTCGACCGGCAGGCCAAAGGTGCGGGTGGCCATGTCGCGGATCGGCACATCCTCGCCCTCGACAATCGGCGACCACAGCATGGTCCCAATGTCGTGCCGGATCGCCCCCGGCAGACCCAGCCCCACTGCATCAAATGTCTCGTGCCCCGATGCGTCCCGCAGCCGGTCCAGCAGTTCTGCCGCCTCATCGAGGATCGCCTGTGGGCTGGTCTTGCGGAACGGGCGCGGCAAAGTCGCCTCGGCCACGATCCCGCCGGCGAAATCGATCACCACGCCGGAATGCCGGTCGGCCCCCAGCTTGATACCAGCCACCCGCGCGGCCCCGGGCTGTACCTGGAGCGCCACCGGTGGCCGGCCCCGCGTGCGCTCATGCGTGGCATCGTCGACTTCGATCAGAATGCCTTGGCGAATAAGGTCGGAGACGATGACTGTCACCGTCCCCGGGCTCACGCCCAGCGCCTTGGCCACGTCCACCCGGCTGATCTGACCTGCGGCGCGGACGGCCTCGAACAAACGCTGGCGCAGGGGTAGGATGGGATCGCCCGGCGGGGTTGCATTTGGCCCACAGCCCTGCTTCGGTGCCTGCGCGATCGTGGGAGGTGTGACCTCCAACATTATTTTTACTCCCGAAATTATTATATGCCTGCAGCCATCCAGCTCACACGCTTGATGGTGATATTCGGCACTTTGGGCCAGTCTAACGATGAATTTCGCCAGTTCCAGAAAATTTTATTTTGACAACCAAAATATATTGGGCGATGATCTGGCCCATGTCGGAGTCCAACATCCGGCAGGCAGGGCCAACGCCTTGCGAAACTTGGGAGGATTACATGAAAACCACTGCCATCGCGGCAGCCGCATTGACGGTTGCCGTCTCCACCGGCGCATGGGCCCAGACTGTGGGCGTGAGCTGGTCGAACTTTCAGGAAGAGCGCTGGAAAACGGACGAAGCCGCCATCGTCGGCGCGCTTGAGGCCGCCGGCGCCACCTACATCTCAGCCGACGCACAGTCGTCGTCGGCCAAGCAGCTGTCAGACATCGAAAGCCTGATCGCACAAGGCGCCGAAGTGCTGATCGTTCTGGCGCAGGACACGCAAGCTGTGATCCCCGCCGTGCAAGCGGCAGCGGACGAAGGCATCCCCGTGATCGCCTACGACCGCCTAATCGAAGACCCGCGCGCCTTCTACCTCACCTTCGACAACATCGAAGTGGGCCGGATGCAGGCGCGCGCGGTGTTCGAAGCTCAGCCCACCGGCAACTACGTCATGATCAAAGGCTCGCCCACCGACCCTAACGCGGACTTCCTGCGTGGTGGTCAGCAGGAAATCCTGCAGGCGGCGATTGATTCAGGCGACATCACCATCGTGGGTGAGGCCTATACCGATGGCTGGCTGCCCGCCAACGCGCAGCGCAACATGGAGCAGATCCTGACGGCGGCTGACAACAACGTCGACGCTGTGGTGGCTTCGAACGACGGCACCGCCGGTGGCGTTGTGGCGGCACTGACCGCGCAAGGCATGGAAGGCATCCCGGTATCGGGTCAGGACGGCGACCATGCCGCGCTGAACCGTGTGGCCATGGGCACCCAGACCGTCAGCGTCTGGAAAGACGCACGTGATCTGGGCGCAGCGGCCGGTGAGATCGCCGTGGCGCTCGCCGGTGGCGGTGACATGTCTGCCGTCGAAGGCGCGCAGGAATGGACGTCACCGTCCGGCACAACGATGACCGCGCGGTTCCTCGAACCCGTGCCGGTGACCGCCGACAACCTGACAGCTGTGACCGATGCAGGCTGGATCACTGTCGAAGCGCTCTGCCAGGGCGTGACCGACGGCCCTGCCCCCTGCAACTAAGCGTCAGACCTCTCTGACCACCGCCCCCGCCCGTATGCGGCGGGGGCACACCCAGCGACCTGCCGGAGAGCGTCATGGCCGACACCACCGACACCCTCGCACCCCCCAAGCAAAGCCGCGGATTTCTGGAGACCCTGGAAATCGACACCCGGCTCTTGGGCATGATCGGTGCCTTTATCGCCCTGTGCCTTGTGTTCCACTTCTGGACAGACGGGCGCTTTCTCACCCCGCGCAATGTCTTCAATCTGACGATCCAGACCGTCTCCGTCGCCATCATGGCCACAGGCATGGTCTTTGTGATCGTCACCCGCCACATCGACCTGTCGGTCGGCGCGCTTCTGGCCACCTGTTCGGCCATGATGGCCATGACCCAGACGGTCATCACACCGGAATGGCTGGGCCTGGGTCTCGGCCATCCGCTGACCGCGCCCATCGCCATGATCGTCGGCATCGCCACAGGCGTGATCATCGGTGCCTTCCACGGCTACCTCGTGGGCTACCTGATGATCCCCGCCTTCATCGTAACGCTGGGCGGCCTTCTGGTCTGGCGCAACGTGGCCTGGCACCTGACCAATGGCCAGACCATCGGCCCGCTCGACCCAACGTTTCAGACCCTGGGCGGGATCAACGGCACCATGGGCGAGACCGGGAGCTGGATCCTCGGCATCCTCCTCACCGTCGCCGCCATCTTGATCCTGTGGAATGCCCGCAAGAACAAGATCCGCCATGACTTTGCCGTCAAACCGATGTGGGCGGAGCTTTTGTTGATGGCCATCGTGTCTGCCGCGATCCTGGGCTTTGTTGCCGTCCTCAACGCCTATGACATCCCCACCCGCCGGTTGGAGCGGATGTTCGAGGCCCGCGGCGAGGTGATGCCCGAGGGGTTCACCGCGGGCTACGGCGTCCCCTACTCTGTCCTGATCCTGATCGTCGTGGCCACCGTCATGACTGTCGTCGCCCAGCGCACCCGCCTTGGCCGCTACATCTTCGCCACCGGTGGCAACCCTGATGCCGCGATGCTGTCAGGCATCAACACCCGGATGCTGACGGTGAAGATCTTTGCCATCATGGGCGCCCTCTGCGCGATCTCGGCCATCGTCGCCTCCGCCCGCCTCACCTTCCACTCCAACGACATCGGCACGCTCGACGAATTGCGCGTGATCGCCGCCGCCGTCATCGGGGGCACCGCGCTCGCCGGTGGCATGGGCACGATCTACGGCGCGATCCTGGGCGCGCTGATCATGCAGTCGCTGCAATCTGGCATGGCGATGGTGGGCGTCGAAGCGCCCTATCAAAACATCGTCGTCGGCATCGTCCTAGTGCTCGCCGTCTTCATCGACATCATCTATCGCAAGCGGACGGGGAACTGACCATGCCACTCGATGCAAACCGCGGCACGCCCCTGGTCGAGATGCGCGATATCTCGATCTCGTTCGGGGGGATCAAGGCGGTCGACCATGTCTCGGTCGATCTCTATCCCGGCGAAGTCGTGGGCCTTCTGGGCCATAACGGCGCTGGCAAATCGACGCTGATCAAATGCCTCTCGGGCGCCTATCACATGGATTCCGGCGAAATTCTGATCAACGGCGAAAAGGCCACGATCCAGTCGCCGCGCGACGCGCGATCCTACAATATCGAGACGATCTATCAGCAGCTCGCCCTGGCCGATAACCTCGACGCCGCGGCGAACCTGTTTCTTGGCCGTGAACTCACCAACGCCTTCGGCCTCGTGGACGAAGCCCGGATGGAGGCTGAGACGCGCAAGATCATGGGGCGCCTGAACCCCAACTTCCAACGCTTCTCCTCGCCCGTCGCGGCGCTCTCGGGCGGGCAGCGTCAATCCGTGGCGATCAGTCGGGCGGTCTACTTCAACGCCAAGATCCTGATCATGGACGAACCCACCGCCGCCCTCGGCGTGGAAGAGACCCGCATGGTGGCCGAGCTGATCGATGAGCTGAAAAAGCAAGGCATCGGCATCTTCCTGATCGACCACGACATCCACCAAGTGCAGGCGCTGTGCGACCGCGCCTCGGTGATGAAGAACGGACGGCTTGTGGGCACGGTGAATGTCGATGAGGTCACCGATGATGATATCCTCGGCATGATCATCCTTGGGAAGAAACCCGCACAGGCGGCGTGATGTATCTCGGCCTGGATCTGGGGACCTCCGGCCTGAAGGCCGTCGTCATCGACGCGGCGCAAGCCCTGGTGGCCGAGGCGACGGCACCGCTAGAGGTTACGCGCCCCCAGGACGGCTGGTCAGAGCAGGACCCAGACAGTTGGATCACCGCCGCCGAGGCGGTGTTCGGGGCGCTGGCGGGGCGTTGCGATCTGTCAGCTGTCGCCGGGATCGGGCTTTCGGGGCAGATGCACGGGGCAACGGTGCTGGATGGCGCCGACAAGCCCTTGCGCCCCTGCATCCTCTGGAACGACACCCGCGCCCATGCGGAGGCCGCCGCGATGGATGCCGACCCCGAGTTCCGCGCCGTCAGCGGCAACATCGTCTTCCCCGGCTTCACCGCCCCCAAGCTCGCCTGGATGCAAGCGCATGAGCCGGACCTGTTCGACGCCGCGCGCATGATCCTGTTGCCGAAGGACTACCTGCGGCTCTGGCTGACGGGGGAGCATGTGGGCGAGATGTCGGATGCTGCCGGGACAAGCTGGCTCGACACCGGGTTGCGCGATTGGTCGGATATCCTTTTGGCCAAGACCGGCCTTAGCCGGGATGACATGCCACGGCTGGTGGAGGGGTCTGAGGTGTCGGGCGGGTTGCGCGCCGAGGTCGCGGACCACTTCGGGTTCAAGGCCGGCATCCCGGTGGCAGGCGGCGGCGGCGACAACGCGGCCTCGGCCATCGGCGCGGGCGTAGTGCGCGCGGGCCAAGCCTTCGTCTCACTCGGCACCTCGGGTGTGCTGTTCGCCGCCAATGACGGCTATCAGCCTGACCCGGAGACCGCCGTCCACACGTTCTGCCACGCCCTACCTGGCACCTGGCACCAGATGGGGGTAATCCTCGCCGCCACCGATGCACTGAACTGGTACGCGGGGCTGGTGGGCAGCGATGCCGCCACGCTCACGGGCGAATTGGGCGACATCAAAGCCCCCGGCAAAACCGTCTTCCTCCCCTATCTCGGCGGCGAGCGCACACCGCTCAACGACGCCGCCATCCGCGGCGGGTTCATCGGCCTCGAACACGCAACCGACCGGGCGGCGGCGACCCGCGCCGTCCTCGAAGGCGTCACCTTCGCGATCCGTGATTGCCGCGACGCGCTGGCCGCCACCGGCACGCGGATCGAGAGCCTGCTCGCAGTCGGCGGAGGCAGCAAGTCAGACTACTGGCTCCGCGCCATCGCCACCGCCCTCGACACCGCAATCGACGTGCCCGTTGCAGGCGATTTCGGCGGGGCGTTCGGGGCCGCGCGGCTCGCCATGATGGCCACCACCGGCGGCGGCCCCGAGATCGCGACGCCGCCCCAGATCGATCACACCGTCACCCCAGACCCCGCCCTCACCGACGCATTCGACGCCGGCCATGCCCGCTACGTCGCCGCCCGCACTGCCATCAAAGGACTAATATGACCGACTTTTTCGCCGATGTGCCGCACTGTAACTATGAGGGCCCTGATAGCACGAACGAGTTCGCCTTCCGCCACTACAACCCCGACGAGGTGGTCATGGGCAAGCGCCTGGAAGACCACCTGCGCTTTGCGGTGGCCTATTGGCACAGCTTCGCCTGGCAGGGGCAGGATCCCTTCGGTGGCCAAACCTTCGACCGCCCGTGGTTCGGCGACACGATGGAGTTGGCACGCCTCAAAGCCGACGTGGCGTTCGACCTCTTCCAGCGCCTCGGCGTGCCGTTCTTCTGCTTCCACGACGCCGACGTGCGCCCCGAAGGCGACACACTGGCCGAGAGCATCGCCCGCCTCGACGCCATCACCGACTACTTCGGCGAGAAGATGGAGGCGACCGGCGTGGGCCTTCTCTGGGGCACCGCGAACCTTTTCACCCACCGCCGCTTCATGGCGGGCGCGGCGACGAACCCCGACCCCGATGTCTTCGCCTACTCCGCCGCCACCGTGAAATCCTGCATGGATGCAACGCAAAAGCTCGGCGGGCAGAACTACGTCCTCTGGGGCGGGCGCGAGGGGTATGAGACGCTTCTGAACACAGATCTGGCGCGGGAAGCGGAACAGGCGGGCCGGTTCCTGCAGATGGTCGTCGAGTACAAGCACAAGATCGGCTTCGACGGCGCGATCCTGATCGAGCCGAAGCCGCAGGAGCCCTCAAAGCATCAATACGACTACGACGTGGCGACGGTCTACGGCTTCCTCAAGCGCTTCGGCCTCGAAGACGAGGTGAAGGTGAACATCGAACAGGGCCACGCGATCCTGGCGGGCCACAGTTTCGAACATGAGCTGGCGCTGGCCAGTGCGTTGGGGATCTTCGGGTCGATCGACATGAACCGCAACGACTACCAGTCGGGTTGGGATACCGATCAGTTCCCCAATTCCGTGCCGGAGGTGGCGCTGGCCTATTACGAGATCCTGAAGGGTGGCGGGTTCACCTCGGGCGGCACGAATTTCGATGCAAAGCTGCGGCGGCAATCGCTCGATCCGGCGGACTTGGTGCTGGGGCATGTGGGCGCGATGGATATCTGCGCGCGGGGGCTCAAGGCGGCGGCGGCAATGCTGGAAGACGGCGGGCTGGAGGACGCGCGGGCCGCACGGTACGCCGGCTGGGACACGGCGGAGGCCAAGGCGATGCTGGAGAGCGGGACCTTGGAGACCATTTCTGAGCGGGTGCTGGCAGACGGGGTATCGCCCGAGCCACAGTCGGGTCGGCAGGAGCGGCTGGAGAATTATGTGAGCCGGTTCGTCTAAAGCGTTTCGCCCGGCCGACAGGCCTGGCGGCGCCCGACCCTCCCCCCGGGAGGGCGCATTGCGACGCTGCAATCTGCGAGACGGCGTTTACTTTGCGACACCATCGCAACTCAGACATGTGGCACTTGCCCTCCCAGGGTCGGGCACAGCCCTCATCACACAGGAGATATCCGCGCCGACCGCCCCCAAAACCGCACACTGAACAGCACCCCCGCTAGTGCCAGCCCCACGACAAGCCCAGCCCAGACACCAACCGCCCCCCAGCCCAGCACAAACCCAAACACATAGCTCGCCGGCATCCCCACGCCCCAATAGCTCACCACCGCCATCACCATCGGCACGCCCGTATCCTGCACCCCCCGCAGCATCCCCAGCGTCAGAACCTGCGCGCCATCCACGAACTGAAACACCGCCGCCACCGCCAACAGCGCCGCCCCGATCACCAGAACCTCCGTCAAAGCCGGATCGTCGGGCGACAGAAACAGGCGGATCAGCGGCTCTGGCATCGTCAGAAACACCACAATCGTTGCAAACGCATAGATGAGCGAGATCGCGAGCCCCACACCCGCGCCCAGCCGCAGCCCTGGCTCATCCCGCTGCCCATAGGCCCGGCCCGCGCGCACCGTCACCGCCTGGCTCAGCCCGATATGCACCATGAACGTAGCCGACGTGATCTGCAGCGCGATGCCATGCGCCGCCAGCTCCCGCACCCCGATCCAGCCCACCAGGATCGAGGACGCCGCAAAGAGCCCCACTTCGGCCAGATTGGTCAGCCCAATGGGCCAACCCAGCCGAAACACCCGCCCCATCGCCGGCCAATCGGGGCGCTGGAAATTGCGAAAGAGCTGATACTCCGGCGTGGCCCAGGCCGCATAGGCCACCAGAGCGATCACACCGGCCACCTGCAACGTCACCGACGCGATCGCCGCCCCCACGATCCCCATCTCGGGCGCCCCCCAGTTCCCGAAGATCAGCGCGTAGTTGAGCACCACATTCAGCGCAGCACTCGCAAGCGTCACCCACAACACCACCTGCGTCCGTTCCAGCGCCGCCAGATAGCTTTTCAGGCACATGATCAACAGGTTAGGGATGATCCCCAACCCCGCCACCTGCAGGTAGAGCGCCCCCAACCGCGCCACCTCCGCCTCCTGCCCCATGGCCAAGAGCAGCGGCTCGGAAAACACCATCACCGGCATCACCGCCGCGCCAAAGCCGATCGACAGCCACAGCCCCATCCGCGTGACCCGCCGCACCTGCCGATCATCCTCGGTGCCGGCGGCACTCGCCACCATCGGCATCACCGCCCAGGCAAAGCCCGAGCCCACGATGAACGCAACGAAATAGATCCCCCCCGCCACGGTCAGCGCGGCAAGCGCGGTCACATCATACCACCCGATCATCAGCGTATCGGTCACCGTAATCGCAAACTGCGCCAGATGGCTGCCGATCAGCGGCAGACCGAGCGTCAGGAGCGCACGGGTATGCGCCCGCGCGGTGAGCGCGGGAGGAGCGGTTGGCGATGTGGTCATGGGGGTGGGGTAGCGTGCGGGGGGAAGGCTGGCAAGGGGGTGTGGGTGGGGGGGGGGTGGCAGGGTTTGGTTGACAGAGAGCTTCGGCAGTGAACGGCCGGTTTGAGCCCAGACCGAACATCATCGAACAGCCGTGCCGTCGGCGGACTGGGGGCTGGCGATCCGACAGGAGAGCGAAAGCGCTTAATGGTGGCCAAGACACATCTTCGGCATGAGCTAGGCTCTTCTCCAGACAAATCGCCAGACCGCGGGCCGGTCCGGCGATGGCACGGCGGGGCTGAAGCCCCTTGATGCCGTGCCTTGGGGAATTGACATCCGGGGTCCGCTACGAGCCCTAACCAGTCATAAGAGGACTTCGATTCCTATTAGGTCTTGGTTCTCGTCAAAGTCGAAATTCACCATCGTAGCAACGTTCCTGTCAGCCAAGATATCAACCAGTCGGATCATCTCTTTCACACAGCCAGCGTGTTCTTTCATGGCTTTTCCAGGGTGCCCAGGAAGGTAGATGTAAACAGTGTCCGGTCCGGCTTCGGACATTGTGATGTACTGAACGCTCTTTGGCATACTTCCCTCTCGATGCACTCGACTGAGCGACAGTAGTAGAGGCTCGGATAGAGTTTGGGAAAGACCGCTTCGTCCCGCAAGTCTGACCTTCAACCAAGCTCACTCACCACCCCCCTTCCGCCCCACAAAATCCACCAACCCCGACACCCCGCTATGCCCCCGGCCCTCCTGGATATCGGCGTCGTAGTCGCGGGCGACCAGCACCTCGTAGCCCGGGAACGCCGCCTCCAGCATCTCCAGAGTGTACATATGATCCACCCACGGCGGCCCGCCGGTGCCGTAGCCAACCTGCCGCGGCGCGTAGCCGTGGATCATCAGCGCGCCGCCGGGCCTGAGCGTCCGGTCCATCCCGCGAAAGATCCCGGCGCGTTCGGCCGGCGGGGCGAACTGGAAGAAGATGCCCACGACGGCGTCATAGGCCGCCTCTGCCCAGTCCATCGTGTAGATGTCCGCGACGTGATAGTCGACCGCGACCCCCGCCTCCGCCGCCAGCCCCCGCGCCTTCTCGATGCCCACGGGCGAAGCATCCATCGCGGTCACGGTATGGCCGAGCTTTGCCACGTAGACCGAGTTCCGCCCCTCGCCATCGGCGATCACCAGCACGTTCGCGTTCGGCGCCAGATGCCCCGCCTGCGCGGTGAGAAAGGCCGCGGGCTCAGTGCCGAAGTGAAAGCCGGGTTGGGCGTATCGGTCGTTCCACATGGGGTGTGAGCCTAGGGGCTCACCCCATGTCAGACAACAGGGTCAGGCATTCGCCCGCCGCATCTCCGGATGCAACGACGCCCCCAGCACATGGTCCGCCTTATGCACCACCTGCTCACCGCGTCCCACGATCAGCGGGTCAAACGCCTTCACCACCTTCTCATCCTTCCCCGGATACTCCACCGAGTTCAGAAAATGCGCCATGCATTCCAGCCGCGCGCGTTTCTTGTCGTTCGACTTGATGATCGTCCAGGGTGCATCCGCGGTGTCGGTGTAGAAGAACATCGCCTCCTTCGCCTCGGTATAGTCGTCCCATTTGCCAAGAGATGCCTTGTCGATGGGCGACAGCTTCCACTGCTTCAGCGGATCGGTCTCGCGGCTGTCAAAGCGGCGTTTCTGTTCGTCCTGCGTGACCGAGAACCAGTATTTGAAGAGATGGATGCCCGAGCGCACCAGCATCCGCTCCAACTCCGGCGTCTGGCGCATGAACTCGAGGTATTCGTTGGGCGAGCAGAAGCCCATTACCCGCTCAACACCCGCGCGGTTGTACCAGGAGCGGTCGTAGAACACCATCTCACCTTTGGTCGGCAACTCATTGATGTAGCGCTGGAAAAACCACTGGCCTTTTTCCTCATCCGTGGGCTTGTTCAGCGCCACCACCCGGGCCGAGCGCGGGTTGAGGTGTTCGGTGAACCGCTTGATCGTGCCCCCTTTGCCGGCGGCATCGCGCCCCTCAAACAGCAGAACGAACTTCTGGCCCGTCTCCTGCGCCCAAAGCTGCACCTTCAAAAGCTCCGCCTGCAGCTTGGCCTTGCGCGTCTCATAGGACCGGCGCGAGAGCTTTTTGGCATAGGGATATTGCCCGTTCTCGAACGCCTCGCGAATGGGGTCGTGGGGCTGCGTGGAGGTGGGGGATGTTTCCGTCGGTTGAACCGTGTCGCGCATAAAGTCTCTCCGTTTATATCGCTCAAGGGTACGTAAACGGGCCGCACGGTGCCTTGATCGGTGTCAAACGGGGGGCGGGCCGCCCTGCTCCAGCCAGCGGCGCAGATCGGGCTCGGGCACAAGCTCAGCCATGCGCGCCTCATACCGCGCCACCTGCGCCGCGCTCAGCACCCCGTCCCACTTGAGCGTGCCCCCTTCGGCGAAGAAATCGCTGTCGCTCGCCCACAGCCCCGTCCCTCCCCCCGGCGCATGCTCCGTCGCACGGGCCTTCATCGCGTCGAACCCGGTGGCCTCGGTGACCCTCGCCAGAACCTCTCCGCTGGGATCCACCCCCGCCGCCTGCGCCAACCGTGCGACCGCCCCGGCCCGATCGGCCACCATATCGGCGTAATGCAGCACAGTCAGATCCCGCCCCCGGGGCGCCGCCACCGTCCGCCGATAATGCGCCACGAGCGAGGCCAGGCTATCGCGATCCACGTCATCTTCCCGAAACGGATTGGTGAGGTAGAACTCCAACGCCTCCCCCATCGGCGCCTTCAGCGGATGCGCCCCCCGCCCCGCCATGTTGTGGATATGCTTGCGGATCGACAGGAACACATCCAGCGGATGGCGATAGACCGCCACCACCGGCACGCCCTCCCACACCGGAAACCCGTCCCCCGGCGTATGCGTCTTGACCACCCGCCGCCCGGTCTGCGCGGCCAGCGCCTCACGCTTGGCCCCCACTGGCACCATGTTCGAGTCGATCCAAGGCGAGATCACCGGCACCGGCCCGGGCAGATCGCCTCCCGCCAGAAGACGCACAAGGATCGTCTGCGTCCACGTCGTCCCGCATTTCGCGGGCGTGCAGACCATGACGTCGCCCACCCGCGCCGTATATATCTCCCACCGCTCGGGGTCGGTGATCTCCCCGCGATAGGTCCGGGTCGAAGGGGCGAGGATGGGGGCGTCGGGCATGGGCGGTCTCCCTAAAGTCCCGGCACCCTAGGCCCCGCACGCCTGAAACACCAACCGCATTGCGCACCCCCCACCCCCTGCCGTATCTTGTGGGCACAAAGCACAATAAGAGCAGCATATGGCCGACGATCTTCTTTCCGGCCCCGCGACCGGGGACGCCTACGACGCCAATTCGATCGAAGTCCTCGAAGGGCTGGAACCGGTGCGCAAGCGGCCGGGGATGTATATCGGCGGCACCGATGAACGCGCGCTGCACCACCTGGTGGCCGAGGTGCTGGATAACTCGATGGATGAGGCCGTGGCGGGCCATGCCAACCGGATCGAGGTGGAGTTGCACGAGGACCATTCCGTCACCATCCGCGACAACGGGCGGGGCATACCGGTGGACCCGCACCCGAAGTTCCCCGACAAATCCGCGCTGGAGGTGATCCTGTGCACCCTCCACGCAGGCGGTAAATTTTCGGGCAAAGCCTACCAAACCTCCGGCGGTCTCCACGGTGTCGGCGTCTCCGTCGTCAACGCGCTGAGCGATCACCTGCGTGTCGAGGTGGCCCGCAACCGCGAGCTGTTCGCGCAGGAGTTCTCGCGCGGCATCCCGCAGGGCCCCGTCAAAACCCTCGGGTCCACCCCCAACCGCCGCGGCACACAAGTCACCTTCCACGCCGATGCCGAGATCTTCGGCTCCCACAGGTTCAAGCCCGCGCGGCTGTTCAAGATGGTCCGCTCCAAAGCCTATCTCTTCTCAGGGGTAGAGATCCGCTGGAAATCCGCCATCGACGACGGCGAGACACCGACCGAGGCCACCTTCCACTTCCCCGGCGGCCTGTCGGACTACCTGACCGAGACGCTCGGGGGGGCCACCACCTATGCCGAGCGGCCCTTCGCCGGCAAGGTCGAGTTCCAGGAAAAGTTCGGCCAACCCGGCAGCGTCGAATGGGCGATCAACTGGACGCCCGCGCGCGACGGGTTCCTCCAATCCTACTGCAACACCGTCCCCACGCCCGAGGGCGGCACGCATGAGGCCGGGTTCTGGGCCGCGATCCTCAAGGGCATCCGCGCCTATGGGGAGCTCGCGAACAACCGCAAGGCCGCCCAGATCACACGGGACGATCTGATCACCGGGGGCGCGGCGCTGGTGTCGTGCTTCATCCGCGAGCCGGAGTTTGTGGGGCAAACCAAGGACCGCCTCGCCACCACCGAGGCGCAGCGCATGGTCGAAGGCGCGGTGCGCGACCATTTCGACAATTGGCTGGCGGCGGATACGAAATCGGCCGGCGCGATCCTCGATTTCCTGATCCTGCGCGCCGAGGAACGCCTGCGCCGCAAGCAGGAGAAAGAGACCGCCCGCAGATCCGCCACCAAGAAGCTGCGCCTGCCCGGCAAGCTGGTCGATTGCAGCCAGAATGCCCGCGAGGGCACCGAGCTCTTCATCGTCGAGGGCGACAGCGCGGGTGGCAGCGCCAAGATGGCCCGCGACCGCAAAACCCAGGCACTGCTACCCTTGCGCGGCAAGATCCTGAACGTGCTGGGCGCGGCGTCGTCAAAGCTGGGCTCCAACGCCGAGATCTCGGACCTCTGCCAGGCGCTGGGCGTCGGTCTGGGCACACGCTTCAACCTCGACGATCTGCGCTATGACAAGGTCATCATCATGACGGATGCCGATGTCGACGGCGCGCATATCGCCTCGCTTCTGATGACGTTCTTCTTCACCCAGATGCGCCCGATGATCGATGCGGGGCACCTCTACCTCGCCTGCCCGCCGCTCTTCCGGCTGACCCAAGGGGCCAAGCGGGTTTATTGCCTGGACGAGGCCGAGCGGGATGCGTGGCTCGCGAAAGGCATCGGCGGCAAGGGCAAGATCGACGTCTCGCGGTTTAAAGGCTTAGGCGAGATGGATGCCAAGGACCTCAAAGAGACGACGATGGACCCGGGCTCCCGCAAGCTGATCCGCGTGACGGTGGACGAGGATGAGCCGGGCGAGACCGGCGATCTGGTGGACCGGCTGATGGGGAAGAAGCCGGAGCTGAGGTTTCAGTACATCCAGGAGAACGCGCGGTTTGTGGAGGAGTTGGATGTTTGAGGGATTGATAATCCCTTCGAGTCTGTAGGCACAAAATGCTCGATGAGCTGCTTCTTTTTGGTGGCGTAGCCAGCGTTTTCGCGCTCATAGACTTTATTGTGCCCCCTGCATTACGGGATAAAGTTGCTGAGATAATACTTGGCTTTCACAGTTTTGATGTGACGAACCTTGAAAGTAGTATTATTAATGCTCTTCTTGCGCCATTTATAAAAGATAATAGAATAAAACCACTTCGCGTACTCATTTTTTCAATTTCATTTGCAAGTGTATTGACAGTACTGATATCAATCAACAGTCATAACTCAGGAAACACGCCACTTGAACTCAATCACTATGCAATCGTCTTTATCTTCATAATCGGGATAATTCTATTTCCCCTTGACTTCATAAGTCTACAGATAACGAGAAGAATATTTTATGGAAGCTCGACCAGTGCAGTGATGGTAGTTTTCAAAATCGTGCTTGACGTTGTCCTTTCCGCTTTGGTCGTTGTGGGTTCAATCTATTTTACCTGGCAGGCATTTTCTTTTCTTTCAGGAACGACGTCCGTTGTCGGGCGTAACCTAGAAGCCGGGGCCGTAATTGTATTGATGGGAACACTATTCTCAGTGTTTTCAGCGATATTCATAAACTTACTCCAGGTATTGAGTCTTATGTCGGGGTGCTTCATACGCTTTCTTGTTTGGCTCTCGCACAGAAACAGGCCTCTTGTTTTATATACAAATTTTCAAAATGCACCTTTTACACTTATTGGAATAGTTTCAGCATTTATTGTGGTAATAATTTGAGCCGTATAGTCTTAAGAAAAAGCTATCACAGAAGCGTTATGCAAAGCGATCTTTAAGAACTTTCGTGCCTTTACGTAACAGCTTAGCCAACGCTAGGAAATTAGGAGCCGAAAGTTGGTAATGTGTCCACACGATTTTTGCCTTTCTTTCCACCTTTACACCAATCGCAAGAGTGTTCAAGCTAAGACAAAATCCAACGGGATCGTTGAAATCTTAGCTTAGGCGTGCACTTCTTGTCTGCGTGAGGTCTAATTATTGTGATTGGATGAATGATTACCAAGGCGCGTGTAACCCTCCTCAAGACACGTCAGCGCCCGCAAAATCGCCGCTTCGTCTGAGCTCAAGGCCAATAAAGCAGTTTCGGATTCTTGACGCCCGCCAGCCCTCCGCTCACGCCCCGGGCGTGCGCGCAGTCCATCGGTCCACTGGCCCGCGACCGGCAGGGCTCCGCCCGTTCGCCTCTCGAAAGGTCCACTGGACCTTTCGCCGCCTTCGGCGGGCCGAGGCTCACTCCTGCACACTCTCCAGCCAGGCGGCCACATCCGCAATCGGCCGGCTCGTCAGGATCGGCTAGCCCGTCTCCGACGCAATCGCCACATCCTCTCCCTCAAAGAAGTCGCCAAAGAGCGGCATCACGCCCCCATGGGCGAGCAGCGGATCGCGCCCGTCTATCTGGCGCACCACCTGGGACACCGGAAACACGCCGCCATTGCCCGCAGCCAGCGATGTCAGATCGGGCGGCAGGATTGTCAGCACCGCCCCCATCCGCCCATCGCCCCGCGCGCCATCCCCGTGGCAGGTCGCGCAATAGGCCGCGAAGATGCCGCCGCCCTCGACCACATCGCCCGGGGCGCCCACGACCTCCTCGGCATTGGGTGCCGTCGCCAGGACCATTAGCGCCAGAACAGGTGCCAGCTCTCTCATCTCTGCCTCTCTCAACGATGCCCTGCCCTCAGCCTGCGCGGCGCCGGATGCGCGCGCTTTGATCGGGGTCAAGCCACGCGGACGAGGGCAGGCACCAATCGCACGACAGAGGCCATCGCAGGCCCGCGGGTGGGCGATCCGACCTGTCGCAAAGGCACTTTATCTCTCAAAGCGCATCTTCCGCATCGCCCGCGCGCTGCATATGCAAATCGCCGACCCGACGGGGCGGGCCTGCGATGGCCGGGGCCTGCGGCCTGTTAACCGGCCAGGAGAAATGCGTGAGGATGCACACCCCCCGGGGTGACACCGCCGCCAATTTACGCTCCCCTATCCCGACCAACGCGAGGAGAGCCCGATGCCCACCCCCTATACCTACGCCGCCATCATGTTCGCCGCCGGGATCGGGATCCCGACGCTCGCGGCGCTCAACGCCTCCCTCGGCACGCGGATCGGCTCGCCCGCGGCGGCGGCGGTGATCCTCTTTGCCATCGCTGCACTCTGCGCCGTGGCCGCGACGCTGGTGACCGGCGGCACCCGCGCGCTGAGTGCCGCGCCAGCGCAGCCCAAGATCCTCTTGCTCGCCGGTGTCCTGATCGCCTTCTATGTCCTGTCGATCACCTGGATCGCGCCCGTGTTCGGCGTGGGCAATGCGGTGTTCTTCGTCCTCCTGGGCCAGCTCGTGGCCGCCGCCGCCATCGACCATTTCGGCCTTTTCGGCGCGCGCGAGGCCACGCTCACCTGGTCACGCGCAGGTGGCATCGCGCTGATGGCGGCGGGCGTGGCGCTGACGCAAAGGGTGTAGGGCGGCCCGAAGGGCTCCGCCCGTTCGCCCCTCAAAAGGTCCACTGGACCTTTTGCCGCCTACAGCGGGCCGGGGCTCACTCTTGTATGGACGCCAACCAATGCGTGATATCCACCACCGCCTGACTGGTGAAGACCGGCGTACCATCGGCCCCGTCGATCACCCCGCTCTGGTCTTCGAGGATCAGCCCGAATACCGGCATCGGCCCGCCATGGGCAATGATATCCCGTCCATCGATGCGGCGCGCGATTTCGGCCAAGGGGAACGGCACGCCCCCCGGCGCAAGCTGGGTCAGATCCGGGGGCTGGATCTGCAGGATCGAGGTCATCGGCCCATCCCCCTTAGCCTCAAGCCCATGGCAGGTGGCGCAATTGGCGCGAAAGAGCGCGGCCCCGTTGGCCGGGTCAGGCTCGGCGGCCAGCGCGGGCGCGGCGGCGACGGTCACGGCAAGCAAAAAGGGGCGTCTTAGCATCGAACGGCTCCATCGTGGTGATGGGCCGATACTGCACCCGCGCCACGCCGCCCGACTTTGACCCCGATCAACCCCATTGCAGTTGACGCAGCCCCTTTGCCCACGGCAAGGGTAGAGGACGATGTCGGGGGGCAGCATGGCAGGATTCTTTGCGCGATTGAACGCCCGCCGGGTGGTGCGTCAGGGCCTGGGCGGCGCAGCGCGGGGCAAAGGGTTGCGCCTGCACAAATGCCTCAAAACCACCGGTGGAACCGTCGTCTATGCAGGCGAGCTGGACCACAAACCGGTGGTGATCAAACGCGCCCTTGGCCCCAGCGCGGCGGATCTCGCAGGCGCACAGGCCCGCGAACTGGCCTATCAGCACCCCAGGATGGGCGATGGCCCCTACCGCGTGCCCGAACCGATCCTGTCCAACCCCGAAGTCGGCCTTGTCGTCATGGGCCAGGCCCCCGGCCAACGCCTCGACCACGCTCTACGCGACGCGCCCGAGCGGCGGCGCGAGTTGATCGCCGCCTCCGCCCGCTGGCTCGCCCACTACATCGCCCCCCGGCGCGAGGTCGATACCTTCGGCGGCGGCTACTGGATCAAGCGCCGCCTTGCCGCAATCGAGCACATGCCCGCCAGCGCCGACCGCCGCCGGATCGAGACACTGATCGGGATCATGCGGCGCGAAAAGGCGCTGATCAGCGGCAGACCCATCACTCGCGCCCGCAGCCACGGCGATTTCTGCGCGATCAACCTGATGGTGGATGGCGACGACATCTGGGGCGTGGACATCCAGAACAGCCACTGGCTGGCCGTGGCCAAGGATATCGCACGCTTCCTCGTCTACCTCGAAATCGCGCTGCCTGCGGGGCATTACAACGGGCCGTGCGGTCTGTCGCTCGCCGATTGCCACGCGTTCTTGGGCGAGCGGGACCTGATTTCAGCGGATGAGGCGAACCGGGTACTGCCCTATTTCGTGGCCTCCGAGGTGGCGGGGCGGCTGATCTCGGAACAAACGCACGCCTACATGATGTCGGCGGCGCAGGCGCTGGCGGATCGGTTGATTGAAGAGCGGGGTTAGCTCCTGTCCGGCCACGCCCCGGACTTGATCCGGGGCCTCTCGCCCATGTTGCTCATGGTCCCGGGTCAAGCCCGGGACGGGGTTTCTTGCGCGTATCATCGGCACATCACCGAATTCGGAAGAGGCGCATCATGAGCCGGGCCAGCGCCTGTCCGTGGGATGGCGCCGGTCCAGTCGGTCAGGGCACTTTATGCCTGCAAGGCACATCTTCCATTTAGACGACGCACTACCTTGCAAAAGCGCCAGCCCGCCCGGACGGGCAGGCGCTGGCCCGGCGCCTTCGGCTTGTTCCGGGCCACCAGCGGGCTTAGCTACCGCCACCAACGTCCGCAGTTAAGCCGCCGCCAACACCCCACCGTCCAACCGCACCACCCGGTCCATCCGCGCCGCCAGCCCCGGATTATGCGTCGCGATCAACGCCCCCAACCCCGTCTCGCGCACCAGCTCCATCAGCACTTCGAACACCACATCCGATGTCGCAGGGTCCAGGTTCCCCGTGGGCTCATCCGCCAACAACAGCCCCGGCGCATTCGCCATCGCCCGGCAAAACGCCACGCGCTGCTGCTCGCCCCCCGACATCTCGGCCGGCCGATGCCCCGCACGCGCCGCCAGCCCAACCCGGCCCAGTAGGTCTTCGGCCCGCGCCTGGGCCGCACGGGCGGCCACGCCGTTTGCCAGTTGCGGCAGCACGATGTTCTCCGCCGCCGTGAACTCCGGCAACAAATGGTGGAACTGATAGACAAAACCCACCTGATCGCGCCGCACCTCCGTCCGCCGGCGGTCAGACCGGCGGGTCAGATCCTCACCCGCGATCTCCACCGTGCCGCCATCGGCCGTATCCAGAAGCCCCGCAATGTGCAAAAGCGTCGACTTGCCCGCCCCCGACGGTGCCACCAACGCCACCACCTCACCCCGCGCGACGGTCAGGTTGGCACCGCGCAGCACATCCACCTCGGTGGGCTTGCCCCGGTTATACGCCTTCACAATCCCGGTCAGCCGCAGGGCCGCATCACTCATACCGCAGCGCCTCCACCGGGTTCAGCCGCGCGGCCCGGCGGGCGGGCAGCAGCGTCACGATAAACGACAAAGCCAGCGACAACCCCACCGCCTTCAGCACATCCACCAGTTCCAGTTGCGCGGGCAACCGGTAGATCCCCCGGATCGAGGGATCCCACACTTCCCCGCCCGAGGCGTTGTTCACAAAGGCCAGGATCTGGTCAAAATAGATCGCAAACAGGCACCCCAGGATCACGCCCAGCACCGTCCCGATCACCCCCACCAGCGCGCCGCAGATGAAAAACACCCGCATCACCGCGCCCTCGGTCAGGCCCATGGTCCGCAGGATCCCGATATCGCGCCCCTTGTTCTTCACCAGCATCACAAGGCCGGAGATGATATTCATCGACGCGATCAGAACCAGCACGCTCATCAACACAAACATCACCGTGTCTTCGACCTCGAGCGCGCGCAAGAACGCCCCCGCGCTATCGCGCCAGGTCCAGAGCAGCGTGTTCTGACCGCCCGCTTCGATCAGGGCGGGGCTCAGGTCGTTCACCCGCTCAGGCTCGGTCACCATCACCTCGATCTCATCGGCCACGCCATCACGGTTGAAAAACAGCTGCGCTTCCTCGAACGGCACATACATCCGCGTGCGGTCGATATCGAAACGCCCCGCCGTGAAGATATAGACCACCTCGTAGTTCGACACGCGCGGGCTGGTGCCAAAGGCCGTGCGCACCCCATTGGGCGAAATCATCCGCACCGTATCGCCGATCGATACGCCCAACTCGCGCGCGAGGCCCGAGCCGAGGGCGACCCCCTCTTCAAACCGGTTGATATCGCCAATCGCGGCCTGCGGGTTGGTCAGCCGGGGGATCGTGCGCAGATCCTCGCCCCGGATGCCATAAACTTCGGCCCCCATATTTTCGTCCCGCGCGTTCAGCATCACCTGCGCGCGCACAAGGGGCGCTGCCCGGGTCACGTCCGGAACGGCCCTGAGCCGCTCTGCCAAGGCATCGAAATCGCGGATCGCGCGCGAGGTGCTGCCCGACTCGGTCTCATACGTCGCCGAATAGACCGTCACATGCGCATTCGATCCCAGGATCGTATCCACGAACTCCGCCCGGAAGCCCGCGCGCACTGCAAGCGTGATGATCAGCGCCGCCACAGCCAGGGTAATCCCCACCAGGCTGATCCAGGTCATCACGCTGACCCCGCCCTCGGCCCGCCGCGCCCGAAGATAGCGCCAGGCAATCAGCCATTCATATCGCGAAAACGGTGCGGGGGATGCCACGGTGTTGCCTCGACGGGTCGCCTCTTTCGCGCTCACCTAGCCGGTTCGCACGCCGATCACAATGCGCGCCCGCCGCTCAGCGGACCTCTGCCACCCCGGCGGCCTCATGGGCCTTCAGGATCGGCCGCGCGGCAGGCCACGCGCCCGTCTCCAGATCGGCCAGTTCGGGAAAGATCGCAACGATTTCAGCATGCGCCTCGGCCCCACAGGCCAGGGTCTGGGCACCGGGCAGGAAGCTTTCGGTGGGGATGCCCTCGGCAAAGATGATCTCGTGCCGGTCAAACAGCAGATGGATATAGGTCACGTCGCGGCGCGGCACCTGGACGATCGTGTCGCCGTTGATCAGATGCTTGGCCGCTGCCAAAACCTCGGGCGCGCCGGTCGCCATCTCGGCCCGCCACCCCGTGAGCAGCATGCGATGCTGGGGCGAGACCTCGATCGCCCGCGTATTCCCCAAGGCCCCCGCCATGATCCGCACCGGTGCCAGCGCCCCCGTGCCCTGCACCACGCGCCGGCCCGCCCACCGGATCGGCTGCAGGCCGTGATCGGCCGTGCGCACCAGATCGCCGGGGCGCAAGGTCTCAACTGCCCGCGGGCCTGCCGCTGTGTCGATCAAGGTGCCCGGCGTGAAACAGGGCGGCCCAAAGCTCGGAACGGTGATCGCGCCTTGTCCGGTGACAAAAGTCGACGAGACGAATGTGCCGGGATCAAGTTTACTCCCATCGGTCGGCGAAAAGATTTGAACGCCATTGGCCAGATAAAGCGTCACCCCGGTGACGGTCAGCTGCCCCGACCCGTCTGACAACTCCACCGTCACCGTGTCGCCGTTATAGACTTGGGTGATGTCAATCGCCGCGGGATTGCCGTTCAGCCCGCTGACGGAGTCCCCACCGTTTTGCGAGACGAAGTTGTTGTCGTTCTCATCCGTGACCGTCAGGAATTGCGGCGTCAGCAACGTGCCCACCGGCGGGGGTGAAAACGGATCGAGGATCCAGAACTCGTCCTGGAACGGTGTCGGCATTGGGGGCCTGCTCGCCTCACATGTGATTCGCTTTGCGAACCGATTTTGAGTGAAACTAATCGCTTAGATGAAATTGGCAAAGCTGCAGCAACCTGCACAGACCCCGCGAGTCCCAAAAGCCACACCGCCCTGCCGCGCAAAACGGCGGTGAGGGTTCCTACAGCTCTTTCTTGAACCCCACGTGGGAGGCGGTGAACCCCATCGCCTCATAGTATTTGTGCGACCCCGCCCGCGCCCTATTCATCGTCAACTGCATCAGCATGCACCCCGCCGCCCGCGCACGCGCCTCGGCATCGGCCATCAGCGCCCGCCCGACCCCCTGCCCCCGCAGATCGCTGGCCACCCGCACGCTTTCAATCTGCGCCCTGAGCGCGGCCTGAAGCGCCAAGCCAGGGATCAAGGTGAGTTGATAGACCGCCACGATCCGATCCCCAGAAACGCCCACGATCATCTGATTGCTTGGCCCCTCCGCCATCCTATCGAACGCGTCAAAGTAGACCTGCGGATCCGCCCCTTCACGCCCCGCACCCAGCACATCGTCGGCAATCAGGTCCAGCATCGCGGGCACCTCGCTGCGCACCGCGGGTCTAAAGGTGACCGTCATGCCTTTGCAGCAGTGACAAACGCCTCGATCAGCGCGCTGTCCTTGACACCCGGTGCGGCCTCAACCCCCGATGACACGTCCACCTGCGTGGCCCCGGTCAGCCGGATCGCCTCACCCACGGTGTCTACCGTCAGCCCACCCGCCAGCATCCACGGCACGGGCCACCGCCGCCCCGCGATCAGACGCCAGTCAAAGGCCAGCCCATTGCCCCCTGGCAAATCCGCACCTTTGGGGGCTTTGGCATCGACCAGAAGTTGATCCGATACCTGAGCGTATGCCTCCAAATCTTTGAGATCTCTGGCATCTCGCACACCTACGGCTTTCATCACGGGCAGGCCGTAGCGCGCCCGGATCGCGGCCACGCGCTCGGGCGTCTCCTCCCCGTGCAACTGAAACATATCCAGCGGCACAGCCTGGGTCAGCGCATCGAGCGCGGCATCATCGGCATCGACGCACAGCGCGACCTTTGCCACGCCCGCAGGCGTCGCCATCGCCAGATCCCGCGCGGCGGTCAGCGACACGTATCGCGGCGATTTCTCAAAGAACACAAATCCCAGATATGTCGCCCCGGCCCGCGCGGCGGCATCGATATGGCGGAGCTCTTTCACCCCGCAGATCTTCACCCGAATGTCAGACATTGACGCACCCGCGCCTTTGGGCCCACAGCGCTAGTCGAGCAAGGCCAGAATATCCTCGCCACCCTTCTTGGGCGGCCCTTTCAGCGCGGTGACTTCGCGTTCGAGCTCTTCGCGCGCGCGCCGCTGGCTGCTCGCCTCGGCGCGGTGCTTGTATTCGCGCAGCCACTCCCACACGAACCCGATCAGGATGCCCGCCACGATGCTGGCAAAGATGATGATGAACATCGGCAGCGTCGCGGTGTAATTCCACCCCGCGAAATTCGCCAGCTCAGCGGGCAGAACGGTGAGGGTTGCCTCGCCCCGATTGGCCAGGGCAACGATCAGAAGGGCGATCCCGATGATCGCCAGGAACAGATAACGAAGATATCGCATTACTAAAGCAGCCTACTTGTCGTTAAGCCGGTCGCGCAGCAGCTTCCCGGTCTTGAAAAACGGTACGTGTTTTTCTTCGACTTGTACACTTTCCCCGGTACGCGGATTGCGCCCGACCCGACCATCGCGTTTTTTGACCGAAAAAGCGCCGAAGCCGCGCAGTTCCACACGGTCGCCGCTTGCCATGGCTTCGATGATTTCTTCGAAGATGGTGTTCACGATCCGCTCAACATCGCGTTGATACAAATGGGGGTTCTCATCCGCGATCTTCTGGATCAATTCGGACCGGATCATCAGCACCTCCCTCTGGTTTTGGTGCGATGGGGCAGCATATCGCACCGCTCGACTATAGGGGCTTCTGTTCACGTTTGAAACGGGCTGTTCCGTTATCAGGACGTTAAATTTAGGCCTAAACGGCTGATTTTTGGTGGAATCTCGCTGACCCGCGCAGCACTGCACTGCAGCGAGGCGGGCCCGTGCAATGTTGCACTGCGGCGTCGGGGCTCATGATTCGGGTCGGCGCAGCTTGGCCGATGGTCCGTCCCGTCTGGGTGGCACCCGCTTCCTTGGACGGGCCCTTTGGCCTAGGCTCAGGTGGCAATTTGCAACAAAGGTCACGGCCATGTATGGCGCGCAGTTTGCAGATCATCTTCGGATCATGGCCGCGCTGGATGATGGCCCAGCGACCGACCGCGTGCTTGGTGCCTTCGCGGCCGTCCCGCGCGAGGCGTTTGCCGGCCCCGGACCCTGGAAATACCGCTCCCCGCACGAAGGCTTCACCCTGCCCGTGCGGCAAACGCCCGACGCCGATCCCAAATGGCTCTACCACGCGGTCCTGATCGTCCTGGATGCAGAAAAGGGCATCAACGTCGGCGATCCCGGGTTCTGGGCCCGGCACTTCGTCTCCGCCGACATCCAGCCCGGCACGCGCCTCCTGCAAGTGGGTGCCGGTGTGGGCTACTACACCGCGATCCTCGCCCACCTCTGCGGCCCCGAGGGCCAGGTCGTGGCCTATGAGGTTGAGCCAGACCTCGCGGCGCGGGCCAAGGCCAACCTCGCGCATGTCCCGAATGTCGAGATCCGCCAAGGCAACGCCGCCACCGATCTGGCCGGTGCCGAAACCTTCGACTGGGTCGTTGCCTTTGCGGGCCTCACCCATGTGCCCCCGGCCTGGCCCGCACATCTCGCCCCGGATGCGCGCCTGCTTGTGCCGTTGACGGGAGAGAACTGGTGGGGCGCCATGATCCTAGCCACACGCGGCTCGGGCGGTTTCGAGGCCACAACCCTCGGCCCCGTCGGCGTCTACCCCTGCGCCGGCGCGCGCGATGACGCGCTGGCCGCTGAGATCGCCGAGCTGTTCCACGACCGGGAACGCCTGCGCGACTGGCGGCTGCGGATCAGCGAAGACCGCAGTGGCCCCCGGATCGATCCGTTGGACGACTAGGCCAAGGGTCCCAACCGCTCCGCCGTCTCCGGCATCCGCTTCAGCGACGCCTCAATCCGCGCCCGCCAACGCGGGCCCCGGGACAGCGCATCGGTATAGGCTTCGGCCAGTTCGTCGGGGCGCATCTCTGCCAACGCCTCAACCAACAACGCCGCCTGCGCCCGGTCCTTCCGCGATTTCAACTCATCAGGCCCCGCCTGCCGGCGGTCGGCCACGATCAGCTTGTGGATCGCATAGGCCTCAGGCCGCGGGATCTGCACCAGGATGCCAGACCGGTAGAGCGCCACCGCCTTGATCGGATCGGCGAGGAGGAAGTTGAGGTAGTGCAGCGCCTGGGCGGACACGCCGAGGGCGGGAAGCTTGCGCAGACCCTCGTCCCCAAATGCCGGGGTCAGAAACTCCACCATCAGTTCGTCTTCGATGTCCTGCCACCGCCAAACATGGCCCGGACGCAAGGCAGGTACAGGTCCCAAGTTCAGACGCGCCAGCACGTCGGACACCGGTTCCGTCACCGTGTCGCCCAACGCCAGAGAGAGACGCTCAAAACTGGCAATATCCACATCGCCGGTTTGCACGATCTGGTCCGAAGTCATACGCATCCCCAACTCACCTTCATAAAGCCGGAAGGCAAGTGTACCGACGAGCGTGCCCCCAAGTCGAAACACGCCGATACGGGCCAACGCTGTCAGAAGCGCACCGACCTTTGTGTCGAAGCCGAGATATCCTTCGGCCCGCAACCGCCGAACTAAGCGTGTGCGGGTGGTGCGCCGCTCTCGTGTCTGAGCCCTGAGGGCTTCCGCTTTGCTGATGCGGTCTTCAAGCTCTGCGGTCGCTTCGCCCAGATAGCGATCCTTCATCTTCTGACCGATCCGGAAAGTCTCATAGAGATATGTCTTGCCACGGATGGTTTTGCGGCGGATCGATCCTTCAAAACCGGCCGCGTCATCATCATGCAAGAGTCGCAAAAGATCCGCGTAGGCGGTGTGACCCAATGCGCTATGTGATTTGAAAGCCATGTTACCCATCAAATTTTTTTTCGCTGGGTAAGTAGCATCAACCGAGTTACCCATCAATGTTATTTTTGATGGGTACAAAGCGCTCCAACAAAAAAGGCCCGGCATCTCTGCCGGGCCTCTCTGTAGCTCTATGTCGCCGACTTAATCATCATCCGACTTCAACGCAGCACCCAGGATATCCCCAAGCGACGCCCCCGAGTCCGAGGAGCCATACTGTTCCACGGCCTCTTTCTCTTCGGCGATCTCGCGGGCCTTGATCGACAGGCCCAGACGGCGGGTCTTCTGGTCGACGTTGGTGACGCGCACGTCCACCTTGTCGCCCACACCAAACCGCTCTGGCCGCTGTTCGGCACGATCCCGCGACAGGTCCGAGCGGCGGATGAAGGACTTGGCGCCCTCATACTCGACCTCGATCCCGCCATCCTCGATCGCGGTGACTTCCACCGTGATGATCGAGCCGCGCTTCACGCCTTCGGTCGCGCCCGAGAAGCTGTCGTCCAGCGCCTTAACGCTCAGCGAAATCCGCTCTTTCTCGACATCCACTTCGGTGACCACGGCATTGACCATATCGCCTTTGCGATAGTTCTGGATCGCCTCTTCCCCGCGCTGGTCCCAGCTGAGGTCGGAGAGGTGCACCATCCCGTCGATGTCGTTTTCCAGACCGATGAACAGACCGAACTCGGTGATGTTCTTGACCTCGCCCTCCACCGGCGTGCCCTCGGGGTGCGTCTCGGCAAAGACTTCCCAGGGGTTGCGCATGGTCTGCTTGAGGCCCAGTGACACGCGGCGTTTCGCGGTGTCGATCTCCAGCACCATCACGTCCACCTCCTGAGAGGTAGACACGATCTTGCCCGGATGGACGTTCTTCTTGGTCCAGCTCATTTCCGAGACGTGGACCAGACCTTCAACACCGGCTTCCAGCTCAACAAACGCACCGTAATCGGTGATGTTCGTCACGCGGCCCTTGTGGACAGAACCCAGACCGAACTTCGATTCCACCGAATCCCACGGATCGTCCTGCAACTGTTTCATGCCCAGGCTGATGCGGTGGGTTTCCTTGTTGATCTTGATGACCTGCACCTTGACGGTCTCGCCGATCGACAAGATCTCGCTGGGGTGGTTGACCCGGCGCCAGGCCATGTCGGTCACGTGCAAGAGGCCGTCCACACCGCCGAGGTCCACAAAGGCCCCGTATTCGGTGATGTTCTTGACGACACCGTCCACCGCCTGACCCTCGGCCAGATTGCCGATAACTTCGGCCCGCTGTTCGGCGCGGCTCTCTTCCAGGATCGCGCGGCGCGAGACAACGATGTTGCCACGGCGACGGTCCATTTTCAGGATCTGGAAGGGCTGCTTGAGGCCCATGAGCGGGCCGGCATCGCGCACAGGGCGCACATCGACCTGTGAGCCGGGCAGGAACGCCACCGCGCCGCCCAGATCCACAGTGAAGCCACCCTTGACCCGACCAAAGATCGCGCCCTCGACGCGGTTTTCGTCGGCATAGGCCTTTTCCAGACGGTCCCAGGCTTCCTCGCGCCGCGCTTTGTCGCGGCTGATCGAGGCCTCGCCCCGGGCGTTTTCGACCCGGTCGAGATAGACCTCGACCTCATCGCCCACAGCGATTTCGGGGGCTTCCCCGGGGCTTGCGAATTCCTTGAGTTCAACGCGGCCTTCCATCTTGTAGCCGACGTCGATGATGGCCTGTCCCGCCTCGATGGCGATGACGCGGCCTTTGACAACAGATCCCTCGTCGGGCGTGTCCATTTCGAAGCTTTCGTTCAGGAGGGCTTCGAATTCCTCCATGGAAGCATTAGCGCTCATGCGTGTGTCATATCCTTAACGTTGCTATTCTGGCCGAGCGGTTGTCTCCGCCGGTCTTTGAGGTTGGTCTGTTCTGGTCACTTGGCGGCATGAAAACAAAGAAGGGCCGGCAGCACCGACCCCGCTCGCTCAGCGTCCGCAGCCGTGACCGCTGCTTCGACGGGCGCTCTATAGGCGGGATGGGGGTGTGTGGCAAGGGGGTGGTGGTTGTCGCTTCTCAAACCTACTCTTAGCAGGCGACCATTTCACGACGGCACGCCAGAGGCATGGAGAGCTGAGCAGACAGCATGCACGCAAAGTGACGACCCATTGGCTTACGGTTTTTGTGGTAGGCGCGATATGCGCGCTTGCGTTCCGCTTTGACTGGCGTTTACGCCTCCCACTTTTTCTTGCAGCAGCGGCGATCTTCGCCGCCTACACCATGCCAAGTTCCGTTGGCGGGAAGGATGGCGGGTTCTTGTATGTGTTGGGCTTGTTGCCAGGACTGATCGTGGTGGCAGGCAGCATCGCGGCTGGCGTTGCTGCGCGACGGGCAGAGACGCCACCAGTTGAGTGGGTGCTCAAAGTCGGCGTGGTCGCGTGCTTCGTTGCCATATTGACCCTCCTCGGTGGCGCGCTTCCTTGAAACATCCCGCGATAATCTGGATGCGCGGCAAGCACGGTACACCACGCAACGCACGCCCAGCTCACCCCGCCTTCACCCCTGCCCGCTAAAACCCCTCCCCGGATCCAAACGCATACGGTCGCTACGCCCCTGACCGGGGCCAGTCGATACCACGGCCAGGTTGGGGGACGCGAAGTCAGAGCCCCCGATACGACGCCAGACCACCGCACCGGCGGCGCCGCCATTTGCCAGAGGGCAGAGTTTTCAAAGTGAAGACAGGGATAGCCCCTCTCCCTAACCCTCTCCCACCGGGAGAGGGGATAAGGGCGCGTGCGGGAGAGCCGTCGCGCAGCATTCACCCCCGTCCCGGGCTTGACCCGGGACCGCCCGCATGCGTTCCCCAAGGCCCCGGATCACCTCCGGGTCGTGAGAAACCTAAGGACCACCTCGCAACCCAGCCGCCTCCCCCTCCTGACAGGAGGGGGACCGAGGGGGAGGCTAGTGGCCCGCTCCCCTTCCGTGACCTCAAGGACCGCGTCGCCCCAGCTGACCGACACCCAACGCGCCGACCTCGGCGCGATCGGCTGGCACGTCACCACCGTAAAGTTGGAACCGGAGCTGCGGAGCGAGATCCGGCGCCTCCCCGGCACCACCCCGCAACAGATCGAACCGCCCTAAATATCCTGCCCCCGCTCCAGCAACCGATCGATCAACTGCCGTTGCAGCCCCGGGCTGTCGCCCCCGCCAAACTGCATCGCCCCGCCCGAATAGAGCGTCCCATAGGTCTTGGCGATATTCACCGTCTGCGCGATGCCTGAGATCAGCTGATCCCGCTCCAGCGCGCGCATGGGATGAATGAACACCCCCCAAAGCCGTCCATTGGCCACGGCATAACGTGCATCCAGCGCGCTGTCGAAATTGGCCTGCATCAGGCGGCGCATCTCGTCCGGCTCGATCCCCGCGGCCGAGCGGATGGGCACCATCGCGCGCATCCGGTCGGCCAGCGGATCGGTGATGATCAGCACCGGGACATCATCGATTGTCAGCTGGATCGCATTGCCCTGAACCGCGGCTTCGGGATCAAGCGCGCCGGCGATTTCCACCATGCGCGTGAAATCCATCGCAGGCTCAGGGAGGGGCTCTGGCGCTGCCTCCTGTGCCAGGGCCTGCCCCGCCCAAAGGACCACCATCGCCGTCGCCAAGACCTGTCGCATCGCGCTCTCCTTTTCCGATTGAAAAGAGGGTAGCACCGATTGCGCCCAAGGCCCGCGCAAAGTTCAGTGAGGATTGCCTGAGGCCTCTGGCCCGCGCGCCGCCGCGACCACGGCAATGGCTTGCGCAAGGACGGCCTCCGCCGACAGATCGCTGGTGTCCAGAACCACCGCATCGTATGCCGCTTTCAACGGCGCGGTGGCCCGCCCGCTGTCGCGCGCATCCCGCGCGCGCAGATCGGCCAGCACCTCAGCCCGGTCGGCCTCAAGCCCGCGCCCGACCAATTCGTCATAGCGCCGCGCGGCCCGGACCTCAGCACTGGCGGTGACAAACAGCTTCACTTCCGCGTCGGGGCAGATCACCGTCCCGATGTCCCGCCCATCGAGCACAGCGCCTCCAGCCCGGCGCGCAAAGGCCCGCTGGAAATCCACCAACGCCTCCCGCACCCGCGCAATCACCGCCACTTTCGACGCCGCCTGCGCCACCTCGGGCCCGCGCAACTCATCGCCCTCCAGGTCGGCCGCGCCCAAGGCGCCCGCCGCCACCACCGGATCCTCCCCCGCCAGCATCCGCCGCCCAACGGCGCGGTAGAGCAACCCGGTATCGAGATGCGCAAACCCGAAATGGGTGGCCAGCGCCTTGGACAGCGTGCCTTTGCCACTGGCCGCAGGCCCGTCGATTGCCACGGTAAACGGCGCCGTCATGCCGCCCGCCCACGCCGAAGCGCGCGCAGCGCAATCACCGCCAGCGCAATCAGGCTCGCCCCGTAGGCCGCCGATTTCACCACCGTCACCGCACTCGCCTCCGCCACCATCTCCGCCGTCAGACCCCCGGCCCCGGCGACCAGCATCTCGCGCACCACCACATTCTCAAACCCATCGGCGATCATCCCTACGGCGGCCACAGCCACAACGATCCCGCGGGTCACTTTCTGCATATCCGCCGACAGATGCCACAGCGCTATGCCCACAACCGCAAACATCAAGGGCGCAAAGATCGAATCGAGCACCGCATGCACCCGCAGATACTGCACCCGCCCCGTCTCGCTCAGCGCGGCCAGAAACGCCTGCGCCTCATTGAGGCCATAGCCCGCCACGCGCAGGTCAAAGGCCGGCAACCCGCCAGCCTCCGCCGCGATCAGGGGATAGCTCCAGCCCGCCATCGCCGCCACCACCGCGATCAGCCCCGCCACCAGCGCCCAATACCCCGGCGTCCCGCGAAAGGGCGACCGCTCCGTCACCGGTTCGTCCGCATGAGCCGCGCGCCAAGCCCGGTCATCAGGCTTTCAAAGATCGGGAACGAGGTCGCAATCGGCCCCGCATCGTCGATCTTCACCGCCGTCTTGGCCCCCATGCCCAGACAAGCGAATGACATCGCGATCCGGTGATCGAGCCGCGCCGCACACATGCCACCCCCCGGCACGCCCTTCGGGCCCAGCCCGGTCACGGTCATCGAATCCTCGGTCTCGGCCACGGTAACCCCATTGGCCTCCAACCCACGCGCCATCGCATCGATCCGGTCGCTTTCCTTGACACGCAATTCCTTGACGCCCGCCATCACCGTCTCGCCCTCGGCAAAACTCGCGACGACCGACAGGATCGGATATTCGTCGATCATCGACGGCGCGCGTTCGGGAGGCACCTCGATCCCACGCATGTCCGGCGAATACCGCGCGCGCAGATCGGCCACAGGCTCCCCGCCGACCACGCGCTCATTTTCATAAGTCAGATCCGCCCCCATCTCACGCAGCGTCTCATACAGCCCCGCCCGCGTCGGATTCAGCCCGATATTGGGCACCAACACGTCCGAGCCCTCGACAATCAGCGCCGCGGCCACCGGAAAGGCCGCCGAAGACGGATCGCGCGGCACCGCGATCTCTTGCGGGGTCAGCTCCGGCTGGCCGGTCAGGGTGATGACCCGGCCCTCGGCGGTCTCCTCAACCGTGATCTCCGCCCCAAACCCCGCCAGCATCCGCTCGGTATGATCGCGCGTCGCCTCGCGCTCGATCACCACGGTCTGACCGGGTGCATTCAGCCCCGCCAGCAGTACCGCCGATTTCACCTGCGCCGACGGCATCGGCACGGTATAGCGCACGGGCACCGGCGCCCCGGCCCCCACGATCGTCATCGGCAACCGCCCGCCGTCACGCCCGTAAGCCCGCGCCCCGAACAAAGCCAACGGATCGGTGATCCGCCCCATGGGCCGGCCATTGAGGCTCGCATCCCCGGTGAAAGTCGCGGTGATCGGCGTCGTCGCCATCGCCCCCATGATCAGGCGCACACCGGTGCCGGAGTTCCCGCAATCCACCACCCGGTCCGGCTCAGCAAACCCGCCGACACCGACGCCATGCACCGACCAGCGCCCGCCGCCGTGATTGGTGACCTCTGCCCCAAAGGCCCGCATCGCCTCTGCCGTGGCCAGCACATCGTCGCCTTCCAAGAGATCGGAGATCGTCGTCTCACCCACACACAGCGCACCCAGGATCAGCGATCTATGGCTGATCGATTTGTCGCCGGGGACATCCGCGACACCTCGCAAAGGCGTCGCAGGATGCGAGGTCATGGGGATGGCGGGTCCGTGGGATGACATCTGCGCAGGCTTCCTCTCCATGTGGGCCCTGCGTCTTAGCCGAGGCTCCCGCCCTCGTCCACGCCCTCTTCTTCGCTTGTCAAATATCCCCGCCGGAGGCGCAGCCCTCAGTCGCGCAGGAAGGTCAGATAATGGGGCACCCGGCCTTCACGCAGGGCTTTCTGCTCATACCGGGTCGAGAGCCAGTCGCCCCATGGCTCGCGCCAGTCGCACGGATGTTCGGCGGTCCAGCGGAATCCATGCCGTGGCACCTCTTCCAGTGTCTGGCGCACATAGTCGGGAATATCCGTCGCCACGCGCAGCTCGGCCCCCGGTGCCATAACGCGCGCGAGGGGCTCCAGATGCTCCGGCGTCACAAACCGCCGCCGGTGATGGCGCTTCTTTGGCCAGGGATCGGGATAGAGCAGAAACGCCCGCGCAATCGACGCCTCGGGCAGAACGTCGAAAAGATCGCGCACATCGCCGGGATGCACGGCGACATTCGTCACTCCTGCGGCCCGAATCTTGCCCAGCAGCATCGCGACACCGTTGATGAACGGCTCGCAGCCGATCACGCCTACGTCCGGGTTCAACGCGGCTTGATGCACCATGTGCTCGCCGCCCCCGAACCCGATCTCGAGCCACACGGGCTTGCCCGGAAAGAGCGCATCCAGATCGAGCGGGACCCGTTCGGGGTTCACCTCCCAGTCGACCGGGCCGGGCGACAGTTTCGCCAGATCTTCGTCAAGGTATTCGCGCTGGCTGTCGCGCAGGGTCTTGCCATGGCGGCGGCCATAGAAATTGCGCCACGGCGCGCCTTTGGGGTGGGTCTTCTCGGACATCGCGGGCGCGTTCTGGCCCGCATGGGATCAGCCGTCAAGAAGCCGTCGATACGCGGGGGGGCTGTATGCCCCCCACCGGCGCTGCCGCGCCACCCCGCGAGGATATTTGACGACCAAAGACATCCTCTTTGGTCCAGATTCTTTGGTCCAGAAATATCCCGGGGGCCGCCCCGGATCCAGTCCGGGGCGGCGGGGCAGAGCCCCTCAGAGTTCGCGTTTCAGCGCCTCGACCAGATCGGTGGCTTCCCAGCTGAACCCGCCATCGGCATCCGGCGCGCGGCCGAAATGGCCATAGGCCGCCGTGCGCTCAAAGATCGGCTTGTTGAGCTTCAGATGCTCGCGAATGCCGCGGGGGCTGAGGTCCATCACTTTCGGGATCGCGGCCTCGATCGCGGCGGCATCCGCGGCGCCCGTCCCGTGCAGATCAGCGTAGATCGAGAGCGGTTTTGACACACCGATCGCGTAGCTGAGCTGGATCGTACACCGCTCGGCCAGACCGGCGGCGACCACGTTCTTCGCCAGATACCGCGCGGCATAGGCTGCAGACCGGTCCACCTTGGTGGGGTCCTTGCCGGAGAACGCGCCACCGCCATGGGGGGCCGCGCCGCCATAGGTGTCGACGATGATCTTGCGGCCCGTCAGCCCTGCATCCCCATCGGGACCGCCAATCACGAAAGTGCCCGTCGGGTTCACCCACCATTCGGTGTTCCCGGTGATCCAGTCAGTGGGCAGGATCTCGCGAATATAAGGTTCCACGATCGCGCGGATATCGTCGGAGTTCTGATCCTCGCTCGCATGCTGGGTCGACAGCACTATGGACGTCACCTCCACCGGCTTGCCATCCTCATAGCGGAGCGAGATCTGAGATTTTGCATCAGGGCGCAGCGTGGGCTCCTGCCCCGATTTCCGCACCTCGGACAGCCGCCGCAGGATCGCGTGGGAATACTGGATCGGGGCCGGCATCAGCTCCGGCGTTTCATTCACCGCATAGCCGAACATGATCCCCTGATCGCCAGCACCTTCATCCTTGTTGTCCTTGGCATCTACGCCTTGGGCGATATGGGCGGATTGCTCGTGCAGGAAGTTCAGCACGTGGCAGGTGTTCCAGTGGAACTTGTCCTGCTCGTACCCGATATCCTTGATGCAATCCCGCGCGATCCCGCCGATCCGGCCCATGAAGCTTTTGAGCTGCTCCTGATCGGACAACCCGACCTCGCCCCCAACGACGACCATGCCCGAGGTGGCAAAGGTCTCGCACGCGACACGCGCCTGGGGTTCCTCGGCCAAAAAGGCGTCGAGGACGGCATCCGAGATGCGGTCGCAGACCTTGTCGGGGTGGCCCTCTGACACACTCTCAGAGGTGAAAATATAATTCTGTCGGGACATGAGATCGCTCCAATACAAAAACAGACCGCACCACGTCAGGAAGCCGTTGTGGCCGGGCAGATGGGGCCTACGCCCTTGATCAATCTGGGTCAATCCCGATTCGACCGGGCCACACCCCCCAACACCAACAGCGCCAGCCCAAGGGCAATCCCCAGCGGCCAGTCCCCGGTGCGGCTGTAGAGCGTAGGTGCCCCCGGCGGCGGCAGGGGCGCATCGATGAACCCCGCCGCGCCCAGCGGCAGGCTGTCCATCACCCGCCCGCCCGCATCGATCATCGCCGAGATCCCGGTATTGGCCACACGAACCACCGGCAGCCCCTGTTCCACCGCCCGCGCGCGGGCCTGGGCCAGGTGCTGGTAGGGGCCTGCGATCTGGCCGAACCAGGCGTCGTTCGTGATATGCATGATCCAGTCGGGCCGGTCGGGGGCCTGCGTGATATTGTGGGGAAAAATCGCCTCATAGCAAATGAGCGGCAAGGCCTGTCCCAGCGCCCCAAAGCCCACCAATGCTGGCCCCGGACCGGGCGAATAGCCAAACCCATCCCGCGCGGCCAGCCCGTTTATCCCCGCCCAGGCGGCGATATGGCCCAGAGGCATGTACTCCCCAAAGGGCACCAAGTGGTGCTTGTCATAAAGCGCGGTCACCGCCCCCGCACCGTCAATCACCGCCATCGCGTTATGCGCCCGCACCCCCTCGCGCCTGAGAAGGCCCAGCGCCACGGGCCGGTCGCCCGCCGCGTCAGAGATGTAACGCAGGGCATCGTCGGCCCGCTCCAGCGGCCAGGGGATCGCGGTTTCAGGCCAGATCACCAGATCGGGCGGGGTCTCGGCCGGGGCGGCGCTGAACTCCAGCTGGCGGCGGAAAAAGACCGGGATAAACTCGGGGTCCCATTTCTGGTGCTGGGGGGCATTGGGCTGGACGAGACGAACAATGGGCCTGTTTTCGGTTGATTGTTCGGGCGGCGCCAGCGCCGCGCCGCCCAGCACGAAGGCGGCAGATGTCGCCACCGCGATCGCCAGCCCAACGCCCAGCCCGCGCCGCCATAGAACCCCGCCTGCCACGGCCACCAGCGCCAGCGTCAGGAACGTCACCCCATAGGGCCCCACCAGCCGCGACCAGTAGAGCGCTGGCGTCTCTGTCCAGATGTAGCCGATCATCGCCCAGGGAAACCCGGTCAGGACATAGCCGCGCACCAGTTCCGCGAGGGCCAGCGCCACCGGAAAGGCCAAAGCAAACCGCAGCGGTGTGCCGCCGATAGCCCGCGCCACTCCCGCCGCCAGCCCCCAGAAGAGCGCAAGGCCCCCCGCGAGCAGGATCAGCGCAAACGGCGCCATCCAGCCATGGCGGGCGATGTCCACCAAAAACGGCTCGACTATCCAGTGCAGGGTGAGCGCGAAATAACCCGTCCCAAACGCCCAGCCCAAACCGGCGGCGCGCCGCGGGCTCTCGCTCAGCGCCGTCATCAGGAAGAGGGCAAGAAGCCCCGCCACGGCCAGCGGTACCAGCGCAAACGGCACCTGCCCCAGCCCCGCCACCACGCCGCCAAGTGCGGCAAGGCCCATCCGCTGTGTCTGACTGCGGTCGCCGTACCAGACGGCCACCCGCCCCTCAGGCATCCGCGGGCGAAGCCTCTGTGGTGTCGGGCAGACGCACGCGCAGGCGCTTGATCCGGCGGGGATCGGCATCGACCACTTCGAAATCGGGGCCGTCGGGGTGATGGATCATCTCGCCCCGCGCGGGCACCCGGCCCGCCAGCATGAACACCAGACCACCCAAGGTGTCGATCTCTTCCTCATCCTCGCCATTCACCAGCTTGCGGCCGATCGCATCCTCGAACTCATCAAGGGGCGTGCGCGCCTGGGCAATGAAGCAACCCGGTTTCTCTTCGGTGAAAAAGCGCCCCTCGGCGATGTCGTGTTCATCCTCGATCTCGCCGATGACCTGTTCGATCAGGTCCTCGATCGTCACCAGGCCGTCGACCCCGCCATATTCATCGATCACGAGCGCCATATGGGTGCGGTCCGACTGCATCTTTTGCAGCAGAACTCCGATGGGCATGGACGGTGGCGCGAACAACAGGGGCCGGAGCATCTTCGACAGGTTGAACCGCCCGCCCCCGCCGTTGAAACCGTGGCTAAGGGCAAAGTCCTTCAGATGCACGAGGCCTGTGGGCGTATCGAGCGTATCCTTGTAGACCGGCAGCCGGGTCAGCCCGCTGTCACGGAACACCGCGACCAGATCGTCTTTCTTGATGTCTGAGGCGACCGAAATGATCTCGGCCCGCGGCAGCATCACGTCTTCCACGCGCATCAGCCGCAGGTTGCCCAGGCCCAGGGGCATCGCCTGCCCGTTCACGGGCTGCGGCTCGGGCCGGTCATCTGGGTCCGGTGTCTCATCTGAGCCGGTGAATGCATTGATGAGCCGGCTAAAGAGCCCGGCTGGGGGTTGTGGATCGTCTTGCCTCGATCCTGGGTCTTCGTCCTGCGGCGCGCCGTGCGCTGCGTTAGAAGATCCGTCCGACGTATCGCCCATCTGACCTTTCCGTTTACCGCGCCAATACCGGCGCATGGGTTAATATGGGTTTGCCACCCCAAGGCTGGCAAGTATTTCGATCTCTGTGCCTTCCATCACCCGGGCCTCGGCCTCGGTTTCGTGGTCATAGCCCAGAAGATGCAAGGTTGCATGCACCAATAGATGCAGGAGGTGCATGTCAAGATTAAGACCAGCTTCCGACGCTTCGCGGACGCAGGTCTCCCAGGCAATCGCGATGTCGCCCAGTTCCGGCCCCTCGCCCGGATCGGGCGGCGCGCCGCGGGTGGCCGCGGGCCAGGAGAGGACGTTGGTGGGGGTGGGCTTGCCGCGGAAGTCGCGGTTCAGTTCGGCAATGCGCGCGTCGTCGCAGGCGAGGAGGGCGATTTCGTGTGCATCGGGGGCGAGGCCCAGATGCGCGAGCGCGGCGGTTGTCGCGCGTTTGGCCAGATCGGTTAGCGACGCCTCGTGCCACGCCCCACCCTCGATGACGATCTCGACACTCACCGTGTCTTTGGTCCGAAAATATCCCGGGGGGCGTTCCGGAACGCGTCCGGGACGGGGGGCAGCGCCCCCTGCCCGCTATCCACCATCAGCGTCATAGGCTTCGATGATCTTCGCCACCAACGGATGGCGCACCACATCTTTCGCCGTAAAGTAGTTGAACGCGATGCTGTCGATATTGCCCAACAAGCGTTCGGCGTCATGCAGCCCGCTGGTCACACCCCGCGGCAGGTCCACCTGGCTGCGGTCGCCGGTGATCACCATGCGGCTGCCCTCGCCCAGACGGGTCAGGAACATCTTCATCTGCATCGCGGTGGCGTTCTGCGCCTCATCCAGCACCACAAAGGCATTGGCCAGCGTCCGCCCCCGCATGAACGCCAAAGGCGCGATTTCGATGCGCTTTTCTTCGATTAGCTTGGCCACCTGTTTGCCCGGCAGGAAGTCCCCCAATGCATCATAGAGAGGCTGCATGTAGGGATCGACCTTGTCCTTCATGTCACCGGGCAGAAAGCCCAGACGTTCCCCGGCCTCCACCGCGGGACGGGACAGGATGATCTTGTCCACATGGCCTTCGATGAACATCGACACGCCCACGGCGACCGCAAGATAGGTCTTGCCGGTGCCCGCAGGCCCGATGCCAAAGGCAAGCTCATTGGCAAAGAGCGCCCGCACATAGGCTTTTTGGGCATCTGTCCGAGGCTCAACTAGCTTCTTGCGGGTCTTGATCTCAACCCGGCCGCCCTTGAACATCTCGATCTGGTCGCCCGCCCGGGTGCCGGTGTCCTTCTCGGACCCGCCCATGCGAATCTCGCCGTCAATCTCGCCCGCGTCGATGGTGCGGCCTGCTTCGAGCTTTTGATAGAGCCCCTCCAGCACCCGGATCGCATGGGCGCGAGTGTCGTCTTCGCCGATCACGGCCAGTTGGTTGCCGCGGCGGAGGATCTGAACGCTCAGTTCGTGTTCGATCTGGGCCAGGTTGCGGTCAAATTCGCCGCAAAGGTCGATGAGAAGGCGGTTGTCGGGAAATTCCACAAGCGTTTCGTGGATATCCTCGGAGATGGCGGGATCGGTCAATGCGCTGATGGCCAAGCAATGCTCCGTTGCGGGGTGCCGTTGGTCGGGATGGTACAGATAGTGCGCGGTGGCACAAGGTGTTGCGGGAAAATGTCGTGAAAATATCGCGGGATTGGAATGGGTGGGCCGTCTCGGTGATCCAATCGGCTATTTTTCGCGACAGAAGCCGGGTCAGCGCCTGCCCGTGGGATGGCGCAGCAACCGCTCGCCTAAGCGCTTTATGGCAGCAAGGTACATCTTCAATGTCCACCGCGCGCCCGACCGCAATAGCGCCAGCCCGCCGGAACGGGCAGGCGCTGGCCCGGCGCCTTCGGCTCGTTCCGGGCCAAGAAGGCTCCGCCCCTACCCCCGCTCCAAAAACCGCCGCGCATCCGCCGCGCTCTCAAACACATGCGCCGCCTGCTCGGATGAGAACGATTGCCCCAGCTTGCGCCGCATAAAGGCCGATCCCGAATACCTTGTGATCGTGCGATAAAACCGGTCCGACAGCCAATCGACCATCGCGAAATACTCGCGCTCTATATCCTCCTCGATCCGGGTGCCGTCGTAGTTCACCACCACATCCACCCGCGCGCCCAGCCGCCCGCAGACCTCTTCCACCCGCTCGCGGATCGCCTCGATATCGGCCCGCGCGCGCACGCGCAGCTTCTCGAAGTTGATGAACAGCACCGTGCCCGAGGCGTTGAGCGCGATCCGGTCCGCCAGATCGAGGTGCAAAAGTTCGGTTTTCAGATCCATTGGTGCAGGCGCGAAGATGCGTGCATCCATCGGGGCCACGTCGCCCACGATGGGGGTGAAATCGAGCTGGGCCAGCACGTCGCGCTCGACCTCCAGCCCCGGCGCGATCTCGATCAGCTCCAGCCCCTCGGGCGTCAGGCGGAAGACGCAGCGTTCGGTGACGTAGAGAACGGGTTTGCGGGCTGACAGCGCCTGGGCACCGGAAAAAGTAATCTGACCAACGGCTTCCAGGCCTTTGCGCATCTTGCCTTCCCGCGCGATGAAGGCCTCATTGTCCTTCACCTCAAACGCCAGCCCCCCCGCCGTCAGCGTGCCGGTGAACACCACGCGCCGGGCGTTCTGGCTGATATTGATGAACCCGCCCGACCCCGCGAGCCGGGGGCCAAAGCGTGAGACATTGACGTTGCCTGACGCATCGAACTCGGCCATGCCGAGGATCGCGAGATCGAGGCCCCCGCCGTCATAGAAGTCGAACTGCGCGTTTTGCGGCACGATCGCGTCGGTGTTCACCGCCGCCCCGAAATCGAGCCCGCTCGCCGGAAGCCCGCCGATCACACCGGGCTCTGCCGTCAGGGTGAAATGCTCTAACAGCCCCTCTTCCCCCACCACCTGCGCCACGCCTTCGGGCATCCCGATGCCTAGGTTGATCACCCCGTTCACCGGCAGCTCAAACGCCGCGCGGCGGGCGATGACCTTGCGCGCATCGAGGGACATGTCGCCCATCTCACTCGTATCGGCGCGGTAGCGGCCCGAGAAGGTATGGCTGTAGGGGGTCGCGAAGGTTTGCATGTGGTTGCCCACATCGGCCACCACGACCGCATCCACCAGCGCCGAGGGGATTTCCACGTCTCGCGGGTTCAGCGCGCCGCGCGCCACGGTGCGCTCCACCTGCACGATCACCACGCCACCCGAGTTCTTCACGGCCATGGCTTGCGCGAGGTTGTCGATGACCAGCGCCTCCCGCTCCATCGTGATGTTGCCGGCCTGATCGGCGGTGGTGCCGCGCAACAGCGCCACGTCGATGGGGCGTGCGGGGTAGAACAGGTGCTCGTCGCCGCTGATCTCCATCAGCTCCACCATCTCCTCGGTCGAGATCTCGTTGATCCGCCCGCCTTCGATCCGAGGATCGACAAAGGTCCCGAGCCCCACCTTGGTCAGCGCGCCGGGACGGCCTGCGGCGATATCGCGGTAGAGGTGGCTGATCACGCCCTGGGGCAGGTTGTAGCCCGCGATCTTGCCCTCGGTGGCGAGCCGGGCGACCTTGGGGATCAGGCCCCAATGCCCGCCGATCACGCATTTCAGCATCCCCTCATGGCCCAGACGGTTCAGGCCCTTTTCCCGCCCATCCCCCTGGCCTGCGGCGAAAAACAGCGTGAGGTCGCGGGGGTGGCCTGTGTCGAGGAAGCGCGCCTCAAGCGCGAGGAGAAGCTCTTCTGGCACGCCGATACCGACGAAGCCTGAGGTGGTGACGGTGTCACCATCCGAGATCAGTTCGGCCGCGGCGGCGGCAGTGATGACTTTTCGTTTCATGGGCTCCTCCCCCTGGGCGTTGAGTGTGGCGTGGGGGGTATGGGGTGGTCAACGGGGTTGGACTTCCAAGCGACAGAGGCCATTGCAGGCCCGTGGGTGGGCGACCCGGCCTCTCGCGTGGCCGCTTAATCTCACAAAGCACATCTTCCGCATCGCCTGCGCCCTGCATCAGCAAATCGCCGACCCGGCGGGCGGGCCTGCGATGGCCGGGGCCTGCGGCCTGTTAACCGGCTTGGAGAAAAGCGATATCCTCGCGACTTTCTTTTTTGTATTGCGCGAAAGCTAAACGAAACCACTTTTCTCTAGCCAACCCGCCCGTCCTGCCCTACTCCACCGCCCATGGACGTAACCCACCGCCACGACGATATCCTCACCCTCCTAGCCCGCGAGGGCCAAGTGGAGGTGGACGATCTCGTGCGCCGGTATGCCGTCACCCCTCAAACGATCCGCACCGATCTGCGCGATCTGAGCGACCGGGGGCTGGTCACGCGCACCCATGGCGGGGCGCGGCGGGTGACGACGGTGACGAACCGCGACTATGCCGAGCGGCGGAAGCTGCGGGCCACGGCGAAGCGGGCGATCGGGCGGCTCGCGGCCTCACTGATCCCCGATGACTGCGCGGTGTCGATCAATATCGGGACGACGACGGAACAGGTAGCGGCCGGACTGACGGGGCATAGCGGGTTGGTGGTTTTGACCAACAATATCAACATCGTGAATGCGCTCATGGGCGGGAAGTGCCGGGACCTGATCCTGGTGGGCGGCACCGTGCGGCAGAGCGATGGGGCAATTGTGGGTGACGATGCGGTGGCGTTTCTGGAACGCTACAAGGCGGATGTGGCGGTGATTGGGGCCTCGGCCTTGGATGCCGATGGCTCGGTCACCGATTACGACGCGCGCGAGGTGTCGGTGGCCCGCGCGATCCTGCGCAACGCGCGGCGGCGAATCCTGGTGGCGGATGGCTCGAAGTTCGAGCGCACCGCCCCGGTGCGGATTTGCGAGGTGGGGGAGGTAGATGTGTTCGTCTCGGACACCGCGCCCCCGGCGGAGTTCGCGGCGGCTGCAGCTGCGGCGGGAACGGAAGTTTTGACAGTGGAGGATCAGCATGGCTGAGACCGACTATGACGTGTTCATCATCGGCGGCGGGATCAATGGCTGCGGGATCGCGCGGGATGCGGCGGGGCGTGGGTTGAAGGTGGGGCTGGCCGAGATGAATGATCTGGCCTCGGCCACCTCGTCATCCTCCACCAAGCTGTTCCATGGCGGATTGCGCTATCTGGAGTATTTCGAGTTCCGGCTCGTGCGCGAGGCGTTGATCGAGCGAGAGGTTCTCCTCCGTGCGATGCCGCATATCAGTTGGCCGATGCGGTTCGTCCTGCCCTACCACGCGGATATGCGGTTCGAGAATGACACGCCGACATCGAAGCTGTTGTCCTTCGTCATGCCCTGGATGAAGGGGCGGCGGCCGGCCTGGCTGATCCGGCTGGGGCTGTTTCTTTATGACAACCTCGGGGGGCGGAAGATCCTGCCTGGAACGTCGACGGTATTCCTCAAGAACCGGCCCGAGGGCGATCCGCTGCAGGACCGGTTCGAGATGGCCTATGAGTATTCCGATTGCTGGGTCGAGGATTCGCGGCTCGTGGTGCTGAACGCGCGGGACGCGGCGATGCGCGGGGCGGATGTGATGACGCGGACGCGGGTGGTCTCCGCCGACCGGCAGGGGGATCACTGGGACGTGGTGATCCAGGCCGGGGGCGAGACGCGGACGGTGACGGCGAAGATGCTGGTCAATGCCGGTGGCCCCTGGGTCGGCGATATCATCCGCAACACGGTGCGCTCGAACGCGACCGAAGGGGTGCGGCTGGTGCGGGGCAGCCATATCGTGGTGAAGCGTCTTTATGAGCATGAGAAATGCTATTTCTTCCAGGGCACCGATGGGCGGATCATCTTTGCGATCCCGTATGAGGGCGATTTCACGCTGATAGGCACGACGGATGCGGAGCATGCCGTTCCGTCTGAGAAGCCCGAATGCACGCCGGAGGAGCGGGATTATCTGCTGGCCTTCGCGTCTGAGTATTTCAAGGAGCCGTTGGGTGTGGACGACGTGGTCTGGACCTATTCGGGGGTGCGGCCTCTCTATGACGACGGGGCGACCTCGGCGACGGCGGCGACGCGGGATTATGTGCTGAAGGTGGATGATACTGGTGGGGCGCCGGTGCTGAACGTCTTTGGCGGCAAGATCACGACGTATCGCCGGCTGGCGGAAAGCGCTGTGGCGAAGATCAAGCGGTACTTTCCGGGAACGCCGGGGGAGTGGACGGCGGGGGTGCCCCTGCCCGGCGGGAACTTCCCGGTGGACGGGGTGGAGCGGTTGGTCAGCGGTTTGCAGCGCGACTATCCGTTTCTGGACGCGCGGCAGGCGCGGCGGCTGGTGCGGGCTTATGGGCTGGAGGCGCGGGCCGTGTTGGGAGATGCGCGCGAGGCCGGGGATCTGGGCGAGGATTTCGGGGCCGGTGTGACGGCGCGGGAGCTGGATTGGGCCGTGGCGCATGAGTGGGTGCGGACGGCGGAGGATTTCGTGTGGCGGCGGACGAAGCTCGGGCTGCGGTTGAGTGAGGCGGAGGTGGCGCGGATTGATGCGTATCTGCGCGGGGCTGAGGTGCGGTTGGCGGGGTAGCGCCTCATAGCTGCTCTCTGCACGCCCCGGGCTTGACCCGGGGTCTCTTGCGGCGAATGAGGTCCCGGATCAAGTCCGGGACGTACGCTAAACACTGGGCAACCAACTATGAGCTGAGGGCAGCGCCGACCCGAGGGAGTGGCGCTTTAGCGCCGCCCCGTGGGGGCGGGTCGGCGCTGCCCGACCTGTCGGTCGGGCGGCACAGTTGGGCTGCGGGATCGCTTCTAGACGTAAATCCTGAAAGCCTCGCGCAGCCGGGCGTCCAACTCCGGCGCGAACTGACAGGGGGCCGCCGCCAGGATCGCCTCCTTCCGCGCAATCGCGGTATCGAGCAGCATGGGCCGCGCGGCCTCTTCCCACTCCTTCGGGCTCATCCGGTTGCCGACCACGGGATAGACGTATTCGGTTTGCATCAGCGCCAGGGTCTGATCGGACCCAAGATAATGCTCCGGCCCACCGAGACACACCGCCTTCATCGCCTCGATCGACGTCGAGTCCGGCGTCACGTCGATCCCCCGCACACAGCGCAGAACCTGGCCGATGATGTCGTCGCCCATCACCAGGCTTTCAAGGCAGAACCCCAAAAGCGAGGCATGCATGCCTGCCGCCTCATAGACCATGTTCAGCCCCGATAGCCCCGCGAGCATATTGGTGATCCCCTGCTCCCACCCGGCCTGCATATCGGGCAGCTTGCTGTCGGAGATGCCCCCAGCCGCACCGCCCGGCAAACCGTAGAACTGGTGCATTTGGGCGCAACCGGCGGAGAGCAGCGCCTGCTCTGCCGATCCGCCGGACATGGCACCCGTGCGGAGGTCGGAGACGAAGGGCCAGGTGCCGAAGACCGCCGTGTGGCCCGGGGCCTTGGCGTTGACGTAAACGACGCCGGCGAGGCATTCGGCCACCGCCTGCACGATGGTGAGCGCGATGGGTGCGGGTGCTGTGGCTCCGGCTTGGCCTGCGGAGAGCAGCAGGATAGGCATCCCGGCGTCGATGCAGCGCTCCATCACGATGCAGCTTTCCTCCGCGAACTTCATCGGGGGCACGACGAAGCAGTTGGAGTTGAGGACAAAGGGGCGTTCGCGCCATTTGTCTTCTCCGCCTGCGACCATATGCAGGAACGCCATACAAGGCGCAACGTTGTCGGGATCGGAGAAAGAGGTGCCGACATGTTTCGTCGTGCCGCCGCAGGAGGCGTAGAGGGTGTTGATATCGAGTTCCAGGTTGTCGGGGATGTCGCGCGCCACCATGGCCCGCTGGAAGAAGTGGATATTGTCGAGGTGCTGGGTCAGGCGGGCGGCATCGTAGAGGTCTTTCGCCGTGCTTTCGCGGTAGTCGCCGGTAACCGGATCGACGATGTGGACGGCAGCCCCTGCCGTGCCGAAATGGACCTTGGTGCCCGACAGATGCAGATCATGCGCGGGGTCGCGGCCCATCAGCGTGATGTCGCGGGCGGCGATGGCGAGCATGTCTTCGACCAGCGCGCGGGGGAAGCGGAGGCGGCCGTCATCGCCCAAAACGGCCCCGGCCCCGGTCATAATCTCTATGCCCGAGGCGGGCGCGTTCGAGAGGCCGATGGTCTCCAACGCGTCGAGGGCGGCGGCGTGGATTTGCTGGACGCCTTCGTCGGTGAGGGGCTTGTACTGGCCACCGCTGAGGCCGGGGCGGATCGGGCGCTTATCCTCCGAAAGCGGCGCGGCCCGGGCGGCGACACGGGCAGCGCGGCCCCCGGCGCGGCGCTTGGGTTTGACGGCGATATCGGTCATAGGCGCACCCGCTCGGATTTGGGATCATACAGCGGCTTGAGGCTGGCCTTGGCGGGCACCCGCTCGCCCGCGATCTCGATCTCGTAGGAGGCAGCGAGCGTGTCGGCGGGGGTTTCGCCTGTCGTGGGCACGTAGCCCATGCCGATCGCACCGCCGAGGGCGTGGCCGTAATTGGCCGACGCGACGAGGCCCACGATCTCGCCGTCCTTGATCAACGGCTCGTTGTGGAAGAGCATGTGATCGGGGCTGGCCACCCGGAACTGCAGCATGCGGCGGGAGAGGCCCGCGTCTTTCTTGCGCAGGACGGCGTCGCGACCGATGAACTCGCCCTTGGCGGGTTTGACGGCGAAGCCAAGGCCCGCCTCGAGCACGTGGTCTTCATCGGTGATGTCATGGCCGAAATGGCGGAAGGCCTTTTCGATCCGGCAACTGTCGAGGGTGTGGAGGCCGCAGAGGGTGAGGCTGTCATCCGCCTCTATCAGCGTCTCGAATACGTGGGCGGCCTGGTCGGTGGGCACGTAGATCTCCCACCCCAGCTCGCCCACGTAAGTGACCCGGTGCGCGCGGGCAAGGCCATAGCCGATCTCGATTTCCTTCGCCCAGCCAAAGGGATGGGCGTTGTTGCCGAAGTCGTTGGGGCTGATCTTGGTGATGACCTCGCGCGCCCTCGGGCCCATGAGGCAAAAGACGGCCTCTGCGGACGTGGTATCCATGATCACCACCGCCTCGTCCCGCACATGGCGCTTGAGCCAGGCGAGATCCCGGCGGATCGTGGCGGCGGGGACGACGAGGAAGAAGCTGGTCTCGGACAGCCGCGTCACCGTCAGATCGCATTCGATCCCGCCGCGGGCGTTCAGCATCTGGGTGTAGACGATGCGGCCCGCGTCGACATCCACGTCGTTGCCGCACATCCGCTGGAGGAAGGCCAGGGCATCCCGCCCCTCGACGCGGATCTTGCCGAAGCTCGTCATGTCGAAGAGGCCAACGCCCGTCCGCACGGCCATATGCTCGGCTTGTTGGTTTTCGAACCAGTTCTGGCGGTGCCAGTCATGGGCGTATTCCGCCGCCTGCCCCGGTTTGGCGAACCAGTTGGGGCGCTCCCAGCCTGCCGTCTCGCCGAACACCGCGCCACGTTCCGCCAGATGCTGATGCACCGGGCTGCGGCGGACGCCGCGGGCGGTGGTGACCTGGCGGAAGGGGTAGTGGTCGGAATAGAGCATGCCGAGGGTTTCGGTCACGCGGTCGCGCAGGTAGCGGCGGTTCTTCTGGAACGGTTGCGCGCGGCGGATGTCGACATCCCAGAGATCAAAGGGCGGCTCGCCCGTGTCCATCCATTGCGCGAGCGCCCAGCCTGCGCCGCCCGAGGACACGATGCCGATGGAGTTGTAGCCGGCGGCGATCCAGTAGCCGCCGAGTTCCGGGGCTTCGCCGAGGTAATACTTGTCGTCGGGGGTGAAGCTTTCGGGGCCGTTGAAGAAGGTGTGGATGCCAGCATCGGCGAAGAGCGGCATGCGGTGCATCGCCTGTTCGAGGATCGGCTCAAAGTGATCGAAATCCTCGGGAAGTGTGTCGAAGCAGAAGTCTTCAGATATGCCGTTCATGCCCCAGGGCTTGGCCTTGGGCTCAAACGCGCCGAGCATCATTTTGCCCGCGTCGGATTTGTAATAGGCGCATTCATCCGGCACGCGAAGAACGGGAAGATGTCCAAGCCCGTCAATGGGTTCAGTGATGAGGTAGAAGTGTTCGCAGGCATGAAGCGGTAGTGTCACGCCCGACGCGGCGGCCAGATCGCGCCCCCACATGCCGCCGCAATTGACGACCATGTCGGCGGCGATGTGGCCTTGGGTTCCCTCGGCCTCCCACTCCACCCCGGTGACGCGGGTGCCGTTGTCGGTGACGGCGGCGACTTTGACGCCTTCGATCAGGGTGGCCCCCTTCTGCCGCGCGCCTTTGGCGAGCGCCATAGCGATGTTGGCGGGGTCGCATTGGCCGTCGTGTGGCAGGTGGACGGCGGCTTTCACGTCATCCACGGTGAGGTGGGGGTACATTTCCTTGACGTCTGAGGGGCTTACCTCGGCCACCTCAACCCCCACGGCACGGGCGAGCGAGGCTTGGCGCAGGATTTCCTGACGGCGATGATCGGTCAGCGCAACGGTGAGTGAGCCGACCTGACGCATGCCGGTAGCGATGCCTGTTTCCTCCTCCAGCTTCACGTAGAGCTCGGCGGAGTATTTCGCGAGGCGGGTCATGTTCTCATTGGGGCGCAGCTGCCCGATCAGGCCTGCGGCATGCCAGGTGGTGCCGCAGGTGAGTTGCTTGCGTTCGAGCAGCACGATGTCTTTCCAGCCAAGCTCGGCCAGATGATAGGCCACGGAACAGCCCGACACCCCGCCACCGATGATGACGACGCGGGCCTGGGCGGGGATTTTGGAGAGGTCGGTCAATGGATCACGTGTCCTTCGGCGCGCAGGCGCGTGGCGATTTCAGCGATATGGGCGGGGCCGACCTCGCAGCAGCCGCCGACGAGGGTCGCGCCTTGGGCGATCCACTCAAGCGCGAAGTCGGCATAGGCGGCAGGCGTGAGGTCGGTGCGTTTGGTCAGCACATCGACGGTGGGGCGGTCTTCGAGGAAGGCGGGCGCGATCTCGGTGAATCCGTTGGCGCGGGCGCCGAAGGGCTTGCCCGCCTGGGCGACGATGTCGAGGGCGGGGGCGATGACTTCGGGGCGGGAGCAGTTGACCAGGACGGCTTCAATTTGGCTGCGGGCCATTCGGGGGAGGACGTCGGTAAGCAGTTCGCCGGAGCGCAGGCGGGTGCCGTCGCTGTCGTCGACGGTGAAGGAGAGCCAGGCGGGTTTGGTGGTGTGGGCCTCTAACGCGGCGATCAGGCCGTCGGTCTGGGCGAGGGAGGCGATGGTTTCGGCGAAGAAGAAGTCGACGCCGGGGGACAGTAGAGTGATTGGCTGTTCGTAGGCCTCGACAGCGGCCTCGGGCGGGCCGTCAAGGTCGGTGCGGTAAGAGGCGCGCAGGGGGCCGAGGGCGCCCGCGATCCGGCCTGATCCGTGGGCGTCGCGGGCCTGAGTGGCTTGGTCGAGCGCGATGCGCAGGTAGTCTTCCAGCCGGTCGCCTTGATCCATCATCACCAGCCGGTCGGGCAGCACGGCGTAGGTGTTGGTGGTGGCCACCGTCGCCCCCGCGGCGAAGTAATCGGCATGGAGCGCACCCACCAGATCGGGACGCTCGGCCATCACGGTTGTGGACCACAGCGGGGTCGGTTTCTCCCCATGCCGGTGAACCAGCTCCTGCCCGATGGAGCCATCGAGAAGGGTGATCTGGCTCACGCGCGGATCCGTTCGTTTTTCGGGTCCCATAGCGGCTGATCTGGCTGCACCGTGGCGCGGTGGCGGGTGCCGTAGATCTCGACCTCTAACTCGGTGCCGGGGGTGGTCAGTTCCGTCTTGAGCATGCCCAGCGCGATGGAGGACCCCACGCGATAGCCGAACGCCCCGCTGGTGGTTTCGCCCACGACCGTGCCGTTGTGCCAGAGGGTGGACATATAGGGGGCGTCGGCCTCGCCCGCCTCGACTGTGAGGGTGACGAAGCGTTTGGTGCTGCCCTGTTGCTTTTCGCTGAGAAGGGCTGCTTTGCCGGGGAAGTCCTGCGGTTTGTCGAACTTGATGAAGCGGTCGAGGCCGCCTTCGAGGAGGGAGTAGTCGGTGGAAAGATCGCCCTTCCACGCGCGGTAGCCCTTCTCGATGCGGAGTGCGTTGAGGGCGTACATGCCGAAGGGAGTGGCGCCTGCTTTGAGGATCGCCTCGTAAAGCGCTGGGATGTGGTCGTTTTTGGCGTGGACCTCCCAACCCAGTTCGCCTGCGAAGGAGACGCGGGCGAGTGTGCAGGGCGTGCCCGCGACCGTTGCGGCCTGATGGCTGAGCCAGGGTAGCGATAGGTCGGCATCGGTGCCCAGCGCCTCGAACAGCGCGCGCGATTGCGGGCCTGTGACGATGAGGGTGGAGAGATCGCGGGTGCGGTCGGTCAGCGTTAGGCCGTCCGGCATATCGGCGGTCAGCCAGTCGCGGTCGTGCCATTGGGCTGGGGCGGCGGTGATGAGGGTGAAGTCGTCTTCCCCGTTCCGCGCCACCGACATTTCGGTCACGATCCGGCCGCGGTGGTCGGGGAAATAGGCGAGCCCCATGCGCCCCTCGCGCGGCAGGCCCCCGGCAATCTTGCCCAGAAGCCAGTCGGACGCCCCAGCGCCCTTCAGGTGAAAACGCGAGAAGCCCGGCAGATCGAGCACTCCCACCCCATCGCGCACCGCTTCGCATTCGGCGCGGATGCGCGGCTCCCACGGGCCTTTGCGGGCCCAGGTCTGAGTGGTTTCCTCGGACGTGTCGTCGCCGGGGCCCGCGAACCAGTTCACACGTTCCCAGCCGCCATAGGCGCCCATCTGACCGCCGAGTTCCTTCAGCTTGTCATGGATCGGCGACAGCTTGCGGTCGCGCCCCTCGGGCCATTCGTGCCAGGGGAAATGCATGGCGTACTCGTGGCCGTAGACCTCCATCCCCTTGGCGATGCAGTAATCCCGGTCGGTGTAATCGGTGTAGCGGCGCGGATCGACGGCCCACATATCCCATTCAGTGCCGCCTTCGGTGATCCACTCGGCCAGCACCTTACCCGCCCCGCCCGACTGGGCGATGCCGAAGGTGAAGACGCAGGCCTCGAACGCGTTCGGGACGCCGGGCATCGGGCCGATGAGCGGGAGACCGTCGGGCGCATAGGGGATCGGGCCGTTGATGACCTTGGAGACACCGCCGGTGCCGAGCAGGGGCACGCGGGCCATGGCGTCTTCGATGTACCATTCGAGGCGTTCGAGGTCGTCGGGGTAAAGCTGGAAGCTGAAATCCTCGGGCATCGGGTCACTGGGCTGTACCCAGTGCGCCTTACAATTCCGCTCATAAGGACCGAGGTTGAAGCCGTGCTTTTCTTGGCGGAGGTAGTAGGAGGTATCGACGTCGCGCAGAAGCGGCAGCTTGCCGCCGTGCTCTGCCGACCAGGCCTCTAACTCGGGGATCTCATCGGTGAGCATGTACTGGTGGCTCATCACCATCATCGGCACGGTGCGGCCACCGTAGGGCGTGAACCACTCCCCCACCCGCTGGGCGTAGTAGCCCGCGGCGTTCACCACGTATTCGCATCGGATGTCACCTTTCTCGGTGTGGACGATCCATTCGCCATTCTCGCGTGTGACCCCAGTGGCCGCCGTGAAGCGGTGGATCTGCGCACCCAGATCGCGCGCTCCCTTGGCCAGCGCCTGGGTCAGCTGGGCGGGGTCGATATCGCCATCGTTAGGGTCATAGAGCACGCCCTCAAGATCGTGGGTCTCCATGAACGGATAGCGATCCTGCGCTTCTTTCGCGGTGAGGATCTCAAGATCCATGCCCTGATAGGCGCCCATGCCCCGCGCGCGCTCGAACTCCTGCATCCGTTCCTTGGAATGCGCCAGCCGCAGCGAGCCGGTGACGTGGTAGTTCATCGGGTAATCGACGCGGTCGGCCAACTCCCGATAAAGCTCAGTCGAGTAGCGCTGCATGTTCATGATCGCCCAGGACGTGGAAAAGGTGGGCACGTTGCCCGCCGCGTGCCATGTCGAGCCAGCGGTCAACTCATTCCGCTCCAACAGCACGCAATCGGTCCAGCCTGCGAGGGCGAGGTGGTAGAGCGACGAGGCCCCCACCGCACCGCCACCGATGATGACCACGCGTGCGGTTGTTGGCAGATCTGACATGAAAGGCTCCCTGATTTTTTGGTTACCGAGAAGTATTCCCATGGCGCGCACGTTTTCAATTCGTGTTGCGCATGTTATTGATCGGTAATTGCGATTAGAGAGTCATGCGCTGGTGCAAATCGAGTTAATCGAGACGTTTCTGGACCTCTGTGCCACGCGGAATTTCAACCGCACGGCGGAGCGGATGGGCGTGACCCAATCGGCGGTGTCGGGCCGGGTCAAGGCGTTGGAGAAGGCGCTGGAATGCCGGCTCTTCACCCGCTCGCGGTCGGGCACTGAGCTGACGACCGAGGGGTTGCGGTTCGAACCCCATGCGCGCGGGATCCTGGCCAGTTGGTCGGTGGGCAAACGCGCGGCGCAGGAGCGCAGTGCGGCGGGTCTGACCCTGCGGATCGGGATCCAGCAGGATCTGGTGGTGCAGCATGCGGGCCAATGGATTGAGCTTTTGCGCAGCGCCCTGCCCTCGGCCGCGTTCTATGTCGAGGCGGATTTTTCGACGCAGACGTGCCTCGATGTGACGGCGGGGCTGCTCGATCTGGGGATTGTGTTCACGCCCCAGCCACACCCGGATCTGCATTTTGAGACGCTGGGGGATGTGTCCTATGTCATGGTCTCGACCGAGCACAGCAAGATCTCGGAGGTGTCGGTCGAGGGGTATATCCTGCCCAACTATTCGCCTGCGATCGCCCGGCGTCATGCGGCGCTCTATCCCGCGCTGTCAGCGGCGATCGTCTCAAGCGGGCAGAACGCCATCGTGGCGGGTCTGATCGGGGCGCTTGGGGGGACGACGTATCTCTTGGAGGATACGGCGGCGGCGTTTGTGGAGGGCGGCGCGGGGCGATACGTGGCTGGGGCGGCGCGGATCGAGCAATCCGTCTATGGTGCGGTGCATTTGCGGAACCGGCATCGCGGGCCGCATAAGCGGATGTTGGCGGTGGTGCGGGGGCAGTTGGGGGGCGTGGGTTGGGAGTGAAGGGGGGGGGGAAGAGTTAGGCCAAAGCCATCATTTCGCGGTGCAACCGAGCGTCAAAGATCCGTACCGAAACGCTGTAGAAGCCGTTCTGCACCGACGCGCCCCTCGCGCTTGGCATATTCCTCCGCTTCGTCAAACTCTTTCAGGGCCGCCGCATTCCAGTGCTGTCGAGCGCTGCCCAGTGGCACGTCGTTTGTCTCGCTCTCGATTGCAACAAACAACGCGTAGTCTGGATCGTCGTCCGAAAGGCCAGCGCGGGAGAGCAAGCCAAGTATTGCTCGACTGCCTTCAACGAAACTCAGGCGTTCGTTCAGCATGTTGCGGCAAAGCGCAGCTATGGCTCGTTTAATCTGATGTTCTACCACCAGGGCAGCATGCAAGGCTTTGCAAATTTAGCAAGGTTTGGTTTGTCCCGCATAGCTGACTTCAGATGACGTTGGCGAGCCCGAGAGACCGACAGAAAGTGTCAGATGACAGCTTGGAGACCAAACCGAGCATCAGCGAACAGCCGTGCCGTCGGCGGACTGGGGGCTGGCGATCCGAAAGGACAGCGAAAGCGCTTAATGGTGGCCAAGACACATCTTCGGCATGTGCTAGGCGCTTCAGCAGACAAATCGCCAGACCGCGGGCCGGTCCGGCGATGGCACGGCGGGGCTGAAGCCCCTTGCTTCCGTGCCCTGGGGAATTGACCTCCGGGGTCCACTTCGAGCCCAGACTCACCAATGCTGCGCGGTGTTCGAATGTCGGCTTCTGTCTAACTCTTCTTTCCTACTCCTTTCTACGATCGTACATAGCGAGCAATGAAAAGGACGGTGGAAGAATGACTGAGTTTGTTGGCCGACGTTTGGAGCTTGAGGCTTTCCTGCAATCAGTCAGCGGACGCTATTACGTTTACGAACTATGCCGCCCCAACGGCGAGGTTTTTTACGTTGGTAAGGGGCTCAATCGTCGCGTGGTAGAGCATGAGATGGAAGCCGTCCGGAGCCACCCTATCGGTGAAAGCAATCCGTTTAAGTGTAATGTAATTCGTCAAGTCATGCGCAATGGTGGTGAGATAACCTACCGTATTGTCAAAGTTTTCGAAGCGACGGAGGAATTCGATTGCCTTCAGTTGGAGGCCGATCTTATTCAGAAGTATGGGCGGAGACATGAAGGCGGAACGCTGACGAATCTGGCAGGAGGCGTTGGTTCAACGTCTGGATCTTCACCCTATTCTATTGAAAAGCATGCGAAAACACTTTCGGGCTCTCCCGAAAACAATCTTGACCGCGCTACGCTCAACCAATTCTTGCAAGGTATTGGCGCAGTTGAAAGTGTTCCCATCAAACCAATTAGTCAAATGTCACGAATACTTCCGACTACACCACATCCAAATGCGAGGAAGCCAACAGCAAGGTGTGCCTATGCTCTCGTAGCAAGCGCAGCGGCGCACGGGTTGCCATTTCATACAGCTATGCTCATTCCCCGTACTTTCGTCTATAAGGGTGTTCGTGCAATTATCGAGAACGGCGTCGCACGTGACCTATTGAAGGCAAAAATGGCCACACTTGTTTCTGCTTTCGATCCGACCGACGAAGCGTTCGAGCTGTCTGAACAACAAGTTGATATGCTGATTAATTTGGTTGGAAAGAGTCGACTAAAGAGCATTGGCCTCACGTAAGAAATTCGAGAGAGCGAACTAGGTTGTTTACTGATCCCAACTTCGACTAACAGTTGACGATGCAGACATTCGGACCGCTGCAACGAACGCTCACTTTGTCCGCAGAGCCACCCCCGATCTAGCGCACAAACCACCCAGCCGTCAGCGATCCAATCGTGGGCCACTTCCCTAAGAAGCGGGTTCGGAGACCTCACCCCACCGTCGCGCCAAAAAACGCCGCGGTCAGCCGCAGCACAACCACGATCTGCATGTTCAGACCCGTGGGGCATGGTCCTACATCACCGTGCCGACCGAGCACAGCAAGGTGACATCCGACGGCTCTGATCTGCCCCCCCTCACCCCTCACCCTCAATCAGCCGCAACAACGCATCCGTATGCGACTGCATCAGCGGCTCAATGGGAAAGTGATCCTCTAAATCATCAAAGCTCGTGAACATTTCCCGCGACAGCGACAGCGTGACGATGGGTCCGAAGAGGATGTGGAAGAACGCCTTGCTCTCCACAGGTTTGAAGACGCCCTTCGCCACCCCGTCCTCGATCATGCGCCAGACGATGTCCTGTTGCGGGCTGATGTAGTCACTGTGGAAAGACTGCGCGACGTTTGGGAACGCGCGTGAAACCTCAGCGATGAGGGGGGACATGCGGCCAACCTCGGACCTGATGGTCATGTCATAAAGCACGGAAATCGCCCGACGCAGCCGCGTCACGGGATCAAGCGAGGGGTCATCTGCCAGGGCCCGCAAATTGTCCAAGGCCGGGGCGTAGCCATGGGTGACGCAGGCGATGAAGAGCGCGTCTTTGCCACTAAAGTGGTGATAGAGGCTCGCCTTGGTGATCTTGCAGGCCGTGGCGACCGTGCTCATGGATGTGCCGGCAAAGCCATTTTCCAAAAACAGACCTGTGGAGATCCGCATGATCTCTTCGCGTCTCGTTTCAGTGGTCACAAAATCGCATCCCTTTGTTGACCCGCCCGAAAGCGCCTCTAGTTCCCAACCGAACGGTCGGTTAGGCAGATAGGGGCCCGCTCAGATGTTGCAAGTCATTCGGATCGCGATTTCAACCGCAGCCCTGATCGGCCTGCCCATCGGTGGCGCTTATGCGGACGAGCCTACCCCTGCGAGCGCGGCCGAGGCGAGCCCTGTGTTTGTGCGCACGATGATTGTCGGCCCTGCCGATGGGATGCAAGAGCGGCAGTTCTTCGGGCGGATCGCCGCGTTGGAGACGGCGGATCTGTCCTTTGAGGTGGCGGGATATCTGGCGCGGCTGGAGGCGCCGCGGGGGGCGTTCATCTCAGAAGGGGCACCGCTCGCCACGCTTGACCTGGAGCCGTTTGAGCGCGCGGTGGAGCGTGCGGAACTGACCCTGGCGCAGGCGACGCGAGAGCTCGCGCGGCAACAGACCCTGGCGTCCCGCAATGTCTCGTCCCAGGTGCGGGCGCAGGACGCGGAAACCGCACGCGATCTGGCGGAGGTCGCCCTGCGCGATGCGCGCGAGGCGTTGGCGGATGCCCAATTGACGGCGCCGTTTGACGGGATCGTGGCGGACCGGCTGGTGGCGACCTTTACCAACGTCGCGCCGGGTGAGCCGATCATACGGCTGCACAATATGTCCGAGACCCGGGTGGAGTTCGACCTGCCCGAACGCATCCTTGCGATGATCGGGGATCCGTCTTTGGTCGCCTTCAGCACGATCCTTCCCGGACAGACGGAGGCCATTCCCCTCACCTTTCGCGAAATCCAGGCAGAAACCGGCGCCGTGGGCCAGAGCTATACGATTTCCCTTGCCGTTGACGGGGCGGTGCCGTCGCTGGTTCTGCCTGGCAAAACCGTGACGGTCACTGCGCGCCTCTTGCAACAGGAGGACGCGGTTCCGCTGCCCGCAACGGCGCTGGTGACCAGACCTAATGGCGATACAGCGGTGATCGCCATAGCCGAGCAGGATGGCGCGCTTCGGCCAGAGTTCATTCCGGTGGACGTGCGGTCGGCCACGGGTGTGGATCTGCGGGTGACCGGGCTTGCGCCCGGCACCGAAATTGTCGAACTGGGGGGCCACCTCATTGGCCCTGATACCCGTCTCGCCCGCTACACCGGCCTGATCGTCGAGGGGAACTGACCCATGCAAATCGCGCGCCTGGCCATTGAACGGCCTCTCTACACATGGCTTTTGATCCTGTTTTGCCTCTTTGGCGGGGCCGCGGGATATCTGAGTGTTGGGAAACTGGAAGACCCGGTCTTTACCCTGAAATCCGCGTTGGTCATCACCCCCTACCCCGGCGCCACCGCCGCCGAGGTCGCCATCGAGGTGTCCGAGGTGTTGGAAGCCGAAATCCAGCAGATGGACGAGATCGACTTTATCACCTCGGCAAACACGCCGGGTCTTTCGGTGATCGAGGTCACGATCCAGGATACCTATGACGGGACCGAACTGCCCCAGGTCTGGGATGACATGCGCGATCGGATCGCCGATGCGGTGCCCGCGCTGCCCGAAGGCGCGCTGCCACCTGTGGTCAATGACAGCTTTGGCGATGTGTTTGGCTTGCTCTATGCCGTCACCGCGCCGGGCTATGCAGATGGCGATGTCTGGGAGATCGGCACCTTCCTGCGGCGTGAACTTCTGGCCGTTGATGGTGTGGCCAATGCCGAGATCCTCGGCCTGCCGGAAGAGGCGATCTTTGTTGAGCCGTCGGGCGAAACCCTGACCGCCCTGGGCGTTCCGCCCGATGTCATCCTGGGCGCGGTCGCCTCGGCCAACACAATCGTTCCAACGGGCACGGCGGGGACAGCGCGCAGAGAGCTGCGGGTGGACGCGCCCGCGCTGGACGACACCGTGTCCGAGATCAGCGCGCTGACCTTTGGCTTTCAGGGCGAGGTGATCAACCTGACGGATGTGGCAGACGTCTATCGCGCCCGCGTCGATCATCCTGACCACATCATCCGGCACAACGGGCAAGAGGCGTTCACCATCGGCGTGGCGGGCCTGACCTCGGAAAACATCGTGGCGGTCGGGCAACGGGTGGAAGCGCGGCTGGCGGAACTGACCCCGCTGTTGCCCGCTGGCGTCACGCTTGAGCCGATCTATGAACAGCACCGTGTCGTTGAGACCGCCAACCAGGATTTTCTGATGAGCTTGGCGATGTCGGTGGGTGTGGTGATTGGCGTTCTGGCGCTGTTCATGGGCTGGCGTGCGGCCATCGTGGTGGGCGGATCGCTTTTGCTGACGGTCAGCTTCACGTTCTTTTTCATGAACCTGTTCGACATCAAGGTCGAACGGATCAGTCTGGGGGCGCTGATCATCGCGATGGGCATGCTGGTCGACAATGCCATCGTGATCGCGGAAGGGATGCAGGTGCAGATGCGTCGCGGCCGCAAAGCGGTTGAGGCCGCAGCCGAGGTGGCGCGGCGCACGCAAGTTCCCCTGCTCGGTGCCACGATCATCGGCATCATGGCCTTCGCAGGGATCGGGCTGAGCCCAGATAGCTCCGGCGAGTTCCTGTTTTCGCTCTTTGCGGTTATCGCAATCTCGCTGATGCTGTCCTGGATCATCGCGGTCACCGTCACACCGCTTTTGGCCAGCTATTTCTTCCGGACCGAGACGTCAGACACCCCCAAAGACCCCTATGACACGTTTTTCTTCCGCGCCTACGGCAAATTGGTGCGGTTCAGCCTGCGGGTGCGGTGGCTGGTCATTATCGGATTGATCGGCGCAACCGTGGCCGGCGTGGGGGCCATGAGCGGGGTCAAGCAACAGTTCTTTCCGCCGGCCACGACGCCCCTTGTCTATCTCAACTACCAAGGCGCGCAGGGCAGTGCCGTTCAGGGCGTGAGCCGCGACCTGGCGGTGATCGAAGAGTGGCTGCTTGAGCGTGATGAGGTGGAGGCTGTCACCACGACCATCGGGCAAAGCCTGACCCGGTTCATGCTGACCTACACGCCGGAGAATCCCAACCCCGCCTATGGTCAAATCGTTATTCGCGTAGCGGAGCATACGCAAATCCCCGCCCTTCGCGATGCGCTGACGGATTTTGCAAACGCGGCGGTGCCCTGGGCCGAGACCCGTGTGCAGCAGATCATCTATGGACCGCCGGTGGGTGCAGATGTCGAAGTGCGCTTGTCTGGCCCCGATCCCGACGTGCTGCGCGCACTCGCGGCTGAGGCGCAGCGGATTTTTGAGACGGAAACCGATTTGCTGACCATCGAACGGACCGATTGGCGCGAACGCGAACTGGTGACGCAACCGATCTATGCGACCGACCGCGCGCAGGCGCTTGGTATCGCGCGCTCGGACGTGGCTCAGGCGGTTGCCCTGGCCACCGACGGTATCCGCGCGGGGACGTTTCGCGAATATGACCGGCTGATCCCGATCATCATCCGCACGCCCGAGGCCGAGCAAACGGTGGATGGGGTCCTTCTCGACCAGCCGATCTTTGCGCCAAGCACGGGCCGCTATACGACGCTGGCGCAGGTGATCGACGGCTTTGACGTGGTCGCGCGCGACACGCTGATCCAGCGACGCGACCGGGTGAACACGATCAGCGTGCAAGCCTTCACCCTGCCCGACATCCTGCCGCCGCAGGCGTTCGGCGAGGTGCGCGCGGCCATTGAGGCGATGGCCCTTCCCCCGGGCTATCGCTTGGAATGGGGCGGTGAGTTCGAAAGCGCCTCGACCGCGCAAGCCAGCCTCGGCCGCCAGATGCCGCTCGCGTTTGGCACGATGCTGCTGATCACTGTTTTGCTGTTCGGCAAGTTGCGCCAGACGGCTGTGATCTGGACGGTGGTTCCGATGGCTGTCACCGGTGTGGGCCTGGGCCTTCTCTATACCGGCCTGCCGTTCAGCTTCACCGCGCTTCTGGGCCTGTTGAGCCTGTCGGGCATGCTGATCAAGAACGCCATCGTCCTGGTGGAGGAGATCGACGCCCAGAAAGAGGAAAGCGGCAAACCACAATCCGAGGCGATCGTGGCCGCGTCGGTCAGCCGCTTGCGCCCGGTGATCCTTGCCGCGGCGACAACGATCCTTGGCATGGTGCCGCTCTTGTCTGACGCGTTCTTTGCATCCATGGCCGTCGCGATCATGGCAGGCCTCGGCTTTGCGTCGATCCTGACATTGATTGGTGTGCCAGCGCTCTACCATACATACCTGCGGCGCGAACGGCGTACGGAGCAAGGCGCGCGGCCCCCCGGTATGCTGGTGCGTCTGTTGCGGCGCTCAGATCCGGCGCCCGCAGGCACCGCACCACAAAAGATCGCAGCCGAATAAGGCCGCCAATCCTCGCGGTCGCAGCCCGGTCGCTTCACCCCACGTCTCAGGGAGACAGATATGAAAGCCATCTTCTTTGGATCGATCGGAAGCGTCGTCGAGACGTCCGAATTGCAGCGGAAATCCTTCAATGATGCCTTCGCAGAGGCCGGTCTGAACTGGCACTGGGACCAGGCATCTTACCGCGCGATGTTGCGGTCTGCGGGTGGGCGTCAGCGGATCGAGGACTATGCCCGCCAGCGCGGTGAGGCCGTCGACGCCGTAGCCTTGCATGCCCGCAAATCCCAGCTGTTTCAGCAGGCCCTGGCGCAAGGCGGGGTGTCTTTGCGCGCGGGCGTGGCAGAGACCCTTGCGCAGGCCAAGGACGCGGGTCTCGCCCTTGGGTTCGTGACCTCGACCGAGCGTGCGACAGTTGAGATCATCGCAGGCCGTGTCAAAGACATCACATCGATCGATTTCGATGTCATGACATGGCGCTTGGACAATCTGCCGGGAAAACCGGACCCGGCGGTTTACACCTGGGCCCTTGATGCGTTGGACCTGCGCCCCCAAGACGTCGTGGCCATTGAAGATAACCGAGACGGTGTTTTGGCGGCCAAAGCGGCAGCACTTTTCACCATCGGGTTTCCGGGCGAAAACACACAAGCCAGCGAGCTCCACGCCGCGGACGTGATCGGCGCGCCATTGCAGCATCTCATAGGTCAGCGGATGGCGGCGAAGACCGAGGCGGCTGCATGATCGGCCTGAGCCAAAGGCCCCCATCCACCGAGATCCCCATGGTTGCGCTGCGAACCGCGGATGTGCGCGCCACGGTGGCCGCGGCCGGTGTTGCGCGCATCAACGCACCGGGGCTGACGGCGCATGGGTTTGCGGACTTCATGGAGACGTTGGGCGAGCCGATGTTTACGGCGGGCGAAACACCGGTGGATGGTCTGCCGACCCTCAACATCGTGACGAATGTGGGTCGGACGACCAAGCCCAAAAGCGTGTTTCATTCCGACACCAGCTATGTGGCAAGGCCCCCGTCCTTCGCGGGCCTTTTCGCGGTGGACGTGCCCGCAAAGGGTGGCGCCACGATGTTTGTGGATCAATACGAGGCCTATGAGACGCTGCCCAGCGCCCTCAAACGCCTGCTTCGCGGGGCAACCATGGTGCATTCCGGCGCAGGCGCATCACAAGATGCAGACGCGCAGACCCGCCACCCCGTTCTCAGACGCCATCCCCAGACCGGGCGGATTGCGCTCTATTTGACGACGCCCGCGCGATGCTCGGATCTGCGCCTGGCCGATGGCACGGACCGAAGCGACGTGATCGAAGACCTGTTTGCCCATTCCACCCGCCAGCACCGCCGGTCGCATGTTTGGCGGCCAGACGATGTCGTCATTTGGGACAACCGCTGTACCCTGCACGCCGCCGATCACGCGGACGTGGAGGGCAACAGAACCCTGTTCCGCGCCTTGGTACGCGGGGAAGCGCCGCTCTGTGCCACGCGCCAAACACCAAGCGAAACCTGCGCCCCGGCCGACGGGGGCGCACAAACATCGGGGTAACGTCCACAGATGCCATTCTCAGAAGCCAGCTTTGCCTTCTTCTCAGACCTGTCCGCCAACAACAATCGCGACTGGTTCAATGCGAACAAGGCCACGTTCAAGGATTGCATCGAGACGCCGTTTATCGACCTACTCGAAGCTTTGACGAACCGGCTGGAAGACGCGCCGCGCCCCCTCATGGGTGGCAAGAAAACCACCTTTCGGCTGAACCGCGACGTGCGGTTTTCCGAAGACAAGTCACCCTACAAAACCAACATGTCTGGCCTTCTCACGCCGTCTGGGGACAAGTCGGAAATGGCCGGGATCGTCTATCTGCATCTTGAGGCCACGGGCGGCTTTGCGGTTGCGGGGTTTTACAACCTCTCCCCCAAGCAGCTGGCCCCGATGCGCGATGATATGATCGCCCGCGCCGATGCGTTCGACGATGTGCTGGCCGCGTTGGCCGCGGCGGGCCGTAGCCTCGACCAAAGCATGTCGCTGTCCTCGATGCCCAAGGGGTTCACCGATCACGCCGCGCATCGCCACGCTGACATAATCAAACTGAAATCCCTGATGGTGCGGGAAGACTTGCCGAAGGACCTGTGGCTCTCGGGCGATGTGATCGACCATGTGGAGGCCTTGGCGCGGGAGTGCATGCCGCTGTTGCGGTTTTCGCAGCCCGCGCGGGGGTAGTTTGGTGGCGGAGAGACAGGGATTCGAACCCTGGAGACGGTTTCCCGCCTACACACTTTCCAGGCGTGCGCCTTCGACCACTCGGCCACCTCTCCGTGGGCACGGGGGATAGCGGTCCGCGCTCGCCCGTGCAAGTCCCTAGAACACCCGGAAGCTTGCCGTGAAGGGCAGATGATCTGACACTTCTTCTTTGAACCGCTCGCGCCCCATGCCGGGGTGGCTGCTGTCGGTGTCCATGGTCCAGTTCATCGGAAACAGGCGCAGCGAGCCGCGCTCATAGTCGCGTGAGAAGGTGCGTGAGACGGCGAAACCATCGAGCAGGTTCGCACGCCCACGATCCAGGATATGGCTGAAGCGGTCCTGCAGATCCCAGGATGACAGGAAATCCATCACATCGTCGCCGCCCAGGTGGTGGAAGTTCGACACATCCTGGCCGGGGATCATGTTGAAATCGCCCATCAAGACGAGGGTTCGGTGGCCAAGCCCGGGGGTGTCGCGCACCGTCGACAGCCAGTCGCCGATCACACGGCATTGCGTATCGCGCAGATTTTGGTCGGGTTTGTCACGGCCCGATTTCAGGTGAACCCCCACGACAATCGCGCGGAACTTGCCCATGCGCACATCGACGGCCAGAGCCAGGCGTCCACGGTCATAGTCACCTTGTGAGCCAGGGATGAATCGGGGGTTTTCGACGGTCACATCGGGCTTGTGCAGAAAACCGATATGCAGGGCGCTGCCCGGCTGTTCGAGGATGGTTGCGGCGTAGGTGACGCCGTAATCGTCGGCCAGCATCTGGGCCAGCGTGTCGATATGGGCGAGCGGTGAGACCTCGACCAGACAGACGAAATCGGCATCGAGCAGCGCCAGCCCCTCGGCCTGGCGGCGGGCCTTGTCGCTGCCCGGTGCGATACCCTGGCCGTTGAAGCTGAAGCCTGCGAGGTTCCAGACGGCAAAGCGTCCGATTGCGTGTTGGGCCATGGGGGTCTCCTGCGAAATGCTTTGGCTCAAATGCCCGCAGGATAGGGATTACTCCGCGAAGGTAACAGCCACCCGGCGGTTGCGCGCGCCTTTCTTTTCGATCTTGCCGATCTTCAAGGCCCCGATCTCACCCGTGCGCGCCACATGGGTGCCGCCGCAGGGTTGCAAATCGACCTGGGCCTCCCCCTCCCCGATCCGGATCAAGCGGATGCGGCCTGCGCCGCGCGGGGGCTGGACGCTCATGGTTTTCACGAGGCCAGGGTTCGCGTCGAGCTCTTCTTCCGTGATCCAGTCCTCGGTCACGGGCAGATCGCGGGCGGCCAGTTCGTTCAGCGCCGCCTCAATCGCCAGCTTGTCCTCCGGCGCTTCGGGCATATCGAAATCGAGCCGTCCCTTGTCCGCGCTGATCGAACCACCGGTGACGGGTAGCGGGATCACCACCGACAACAGGTGCAGCGCGGTGTGGATGCGCATGTGGCGCAGCCGTGTGTCCCAATCGAGGTGTTGGGCAACAGTTGCCCCCACGGGCGGCAACACCGCGCCCTCGGGCGGGACCAGAACGATCTCATCGCCCTGCCCCTTCACCGTGGTCGCCACTGCCATCTCGCCCCCGTCCCAGGTGATCCGGCCCACATCACCCGGCTGACCGCCGCCGGTGGCGTAGAACAGGCTCGCATCCAGCACCACACCGCCCCGGTCGGTGATCGCCGTTACAACCCCTGGCGCCTCGGTGCGATAGGCATCGTCGCGAAACAGCATCACTGTCATCAGTCGTCTCCAAATTCGCCGCCTGCCAGTTCCGGTGAGACCGGGGGCGATGGCGGGTGTTGCTCGGGCACGGCGGGCGGTTCTGGATGTGTCGCATCGCCCCTCAGCGCCTCGGGGTTGCGCAGCCAGATATCGCGCTGGGCGAACGGGATCTCGATCCCTTCTTCGGTGAACCGCCGCGCGATTTCGTGGTTCATGTCGGATTTCACGCTGAGGACCCAGTTCACATCGCGCAGGATCGCCCGGATCTCAAAATCCAGGCTATCGGCGCCAAAGCCTTGGAACAAAACGGCGGGCGCCGGGGTCAGCGCGACCATGGGATGGGCCTCCGCAATCTCGCGCAGGATGGCTTCCACCTTGCGGGTGTCGGTGCCGTAGGCCACGCCCACCGGCACGATCACCCGACCGGTCAGGTTCCCGCGTGTCCAGTTCGTGACCGTGCCCGAGACCAGATCGGCGTTGGGTACAATGACATCGGTGCGGTCGAAGGTTTCGATCCGGGTGGAGCGGACCGAGATATCGCGCACGTAGCCCATCTGCCCGCCGACCTCGATCCAGTCACCTTCCGAGATCGGACGCTCAATCAGCAGGATGATGCCCGAGACGAAGTTCGACACGATGGTCTGCAGGCCAAAACCCACGCCGACCGCCAAAGCGCTGGCAAAGATCGCGAGATTCGACAGGTCGATCCCGGCGGCGGTGATCGCCAGCAGGCCGGCGAGGAAGATGCCCACATAGCCAACGCCCGCCGTAATCGCGTTGCGCCCGCCCACATCGATCCGCGTCTTGGGCAGGATGGTGGTGCGCAGGGTGCCTTGAATGAACCGCGTGATCGCATAGAGCAGCAGGAAGACTACGATCACGGTCAGGAAATCGGTGGGCGAGATGCGGGTCTCGCCGATGGTGACCCCGGCGACAAACCGCGCCCAAAGCTCCCCCAGTTCCGCAGGGCGCACGCCCCAGATCAGCGCAAAGAGCGGTGAGGACGCGATGCCCAGTGCGAAAGAGATCAGGACGGGGACCAGTGCCTCAGACGCCTCATCGGCGTCCCCGCCCGCGATCAGGGCGTAGACATCGCTGATCGGGCGGTGGAGCGTGATCAAAAACCCGATCAACGCAAGCGATAGCGCCGCCGGGAACATTGTCGCGCCCGCCAACGTGGCATAGCCGATGGCCATCATCACCGGGCCAAAGACACCCACCGCCACCAGCGCGCGCCCGATCAGCCGGGTCATCTTGTCCCGCAAGCTGTCCTGGGGCGGTGCGTCGCCCTCTGCCGGGGCCGCGACCGCCACCGCCCGGATCAGAAGGCGGCCCAGCCGATAGAGGACAAGGCCCAGCAGCACCATGATCGGAAAGCCCAGAACCACGGCGGCGTCATCGTCATAGGGCGTCTCACCATCCAGAAACAACGCCCCGAACAGCACCGTGACCGCCAGCACCGCGCCCATCGCGCCGGTGTAGAACCGCCCCACCTTGCGCATCCGGTCATCGAGCCGGAACCAGCTGGCAAGCCGCGTGCCCTTGGGGAAAATCCGGTAGCCCAGCCACATCGAGCCAAAGAACAAAACCCCGGCCGGGGTCAGCGCCTGCACAACCTCGGTGCCACGGGGACCAAAGACGCCCGTCGACAAAAGCGCGCGGGTCAGGACGTAAAGGCCCAGAACCGGCACAATCACTTGGGTCATCGACACGACATACCCAGCCGCCACGCGCCCCACCGCGCCAGAGCGGTCCTGCACCGCCGTCGTGATCCGCTGCATCCACACGCGGCCCCGCGTCACCAGGGCCAGCGCGATCACGAACAGCAGGATCGTCGCGGGCAGGTTCGCGCGGGCTTGCGCACGCTGCACCTCGCTGCGGAAGGCGCGCTCGAACTCGCGCCAGATGATGCCGAGCGTATCGGTCAGATGGGTCACCGCCCCGGGCCAGAGCGCGGGGTTCAGGGGCGATGGCCCGAGGTTCAGAAGCGCATCGGTCTGCCGCGCGCGCAGCTCATCATCGAGCTCACCCACCAGCCCATCGGCGCGGTTGAACGCCTCGGTCGCGGCGCGTTGCGGGGCCTGCAGGCGGACGAGTTGCGCATTCAGCTCAGACCGGCGTTCGGCAATTTCGGCGGGCTCGGTCGCGCCCTCTTCCGGCACCGGCCCCAGCGCCTCGATCTGGGCGCGCAGCGTGTCGATCCGGCTTTCCTGCGCGGATTCGGCGGCCAGGAACTCACTCCGCCGTTCCGCGATCTGGGCCCGCAGCGCCTCCAGCACCGCGTCCGTCGCCGTCCCGTTTTCGAGCGCGCGTTCGGCCTGGCGGGCGAGGTCATCCCAGCGGTCGTAATCCGGCGTACTGTCGGCCCCCTGCGCCATGGCGCCCGCGGCGAGGCCCAGCGCCAGTACGAGCGCCAAGGCCGTTGCGATCCATCGCGACACCATCAGTCCATGAACACGGCTGGGAGGATACGATCTTCGCCGTCCATCCAGCGCGGCACGGGCAGGCCTTTCTCGCGCAAGAACGCAGGGTTGAAGAGCTTTGATTGATAGCGCGTGCCGTAGTCGCACAGGATCGTGACGACCGTGCTGCCTGGCCCCAGGTCGCGGGCCAGCCGCATCGCGCCCGCGACGTTGATGCCGGAAGAGCCACCGAGGCAAAGCCCCTCATGTTCCAACAGGTCAAACACGATGGGCAGCGCCTCGCTATCGGGGATCTTGTAGCTATGGTCTGGGGTGAAGCCCTGAAGGTTCGCCGTCTCGCGCCCCTGCCCGATGCCTTCGGTGATCGAATTGCCCTCGGCCTTGAACTCACCGCTTGTATAGAACGAATGGATGGCCGAGCCTTCAGGATCGCTCAGCGCGATCTTCACGCCTTTGGGCTGCAGCGCCTTGCCGACACCGGCCAGCGTCCCGCCGGTGCCCACCGCGCAGGTGAACCCGTTCACCCGGCCCTCGGTCTGCTCCCAAATCTCGGGCCCCGTCATCTCAACATGCGCCTGACGGTTCGCCACGTTGTCGAACTGGTTGGCCCAGATTGCGCCGTTGGACTCGGACTGCGCCAGCCGCTCGGCCAGACGCTCGGAATAGCGCACATAGTTGTTGGGGTTCTTGTAGGGCACCGCGGGAACTTGGACGAGTTCCGCCCCTGCCAGTCGCAGCATGTCCTTTTTCTCTTGGCTCTGCGTCTCGGGGATCACGATCACGCATTTGAAGCCCATCGACGCCCCCACCAGCGCCAGCCCGATCCCGGTATTGCCCGCTGTGCCTTCCACGATCGTGCCGCCTGGGCGCAGGACCCCGCGCGCCATGGCATCGCGGATGATGTAGAGCGCGGCGCGGTCTTTCACCGACTGACCGGGGTTCAGGAACTCAGCCTTGCCCAGGATCTCGCACCCGGTTGCTTCCGAGGCGGCGTTCAGGCGGATCAGGGGGGTGTTGCCGATGCTGTCGGCCAGATTGGTGCGGATGGTCATGCGCGCGCCTTCAGGGGGAAAAGCTGCGCCCTATCTAGGCTGCGCGTCAGGTGAACTCAAGCAAGGGCGGCGCGGTTCAGCGCAAGCCAATAGGCCGTCATCAAAAGCGGCGTCGCCGCGATCTCACCCGTGCGGGTCATCTCCATCATCCGGTCGAACGGCAGGACATGGGCCCGGATATCCTCTTGTTCGGTCAATAGCCCGCCCAGACCTGCGGCTGTATCCGGCAAATCGGCAATGCCCACAAAGCTGTAGAGAAATTCCGTCACCGCCCCGGGCGACGGATAAGAGTTGCCGCAGGGATAGAGCGCGCCCAGGGTCAGACCCGCCTCTTCCTGCGCCTCGCGCCGGATTGCCTGTTCGGGCGTCTCACCGGGATCGATCCGGCCCGCAATGGGCTCCAGGCACCAGGGCCTGGGATCGCCGCGCATATGCACGCCGTAGCGAAACTGTTCGATCAGAAGGACACGGTCGCGCACCGGATCATAGGGCAGGACCGTGGTGGCATCGCCCATCAGAAAAGCCTCGCGCCGGATCACGGCGCTTTGCGTGCCGTCAAACCGGGGAAAGCGCAGATCATCCATCGAGACCGAGAAATACCCGGTATGCGGGCGGCGTTCGGTGATCATGTCGATGGCCTCACGCGGGGCGTCGTGGCGCAGGGTGGCGGGCGCGGGCTCCGCCTCAGCGCGCAGGGACGAGGCTGCGCGCATCAGCATCTGGGGATACCGGCGGGCCGCCTCATCTGGGGCAACGCTGCCAAAGCCCGCCATGAACTCCACCGCCGCGCGGGCCGTCGCGGGGCCGATCTGCGCGATCCAGGCCTCAAGATCCCAAGGCTCACCTGGGGTCCAGCGTCCTTCTGGCGGGCGGTACACCTCCGCCGCGACCGGGCCGTCGTCAGTCATCACCGTCACCGGGTCGAGCGCGTAGCCGTAAGGGCCTTCATAGTAGTCGAGCCGTGCGCAGTCCGCCGCACTCAGCCCACCCACCAGGATGCCGTCCGCCTGACTGTCCGGTTGGGGGAGAAGGATCGGAAAGGCCTCGCCCGAGACCTGCCGAACGCAGTGATCCGCGAGGCGGGCCGGACGCGGCGTGACTTGTCGCCCCAGCACCGCCTCAAGCAGGGGCGCGTACCTCAGCGTTCCGTAGAAAAACAAGGATTTTGCCGCGCTCATGCCCAGCGGGTCGCCGATACCTCGGTCAGTGCGGCGGCGATGATCCCGCCGATGAACATCGTGCCCAACAGACCGGGATCGATCAGCATCGTCCCGTATTCCAGCATCAGGTCCGCCATGTCCTGAAGCGCCTCCATCGGGTTGACATAGGCCATCTTCCAGGCGCGTTCCTGCATCTCCCACGCGGCCCAGGCCAGGATGCTGTAAAAGGCGATGGCAAAGACTGTTGTGATCCCGACACCGATGGCCGCGACCATCCCATCGCCCGCGCGACTGCCGGTAATGCGCCAGCCAAGGATCAGGGCAAGGGCGCAGTTCACAGCGGCCAGATAGGCGGCCTGCGTACCTTCGGGCATCTGCTGCTTGAACAAGCCACTGACGACCCACGTCAGGAGCGCGAACAACAAGGCCGCGACAAGTTTCGGTGCTGTGGGCATGCGTTAAGCTGGTCGTGTCACCGTGATCTGCGTTACGTCACAGTTTCGACTTTGGAATCCGCTCGCGCAAGAGGTCAGGTACAAATTCCACATCCGGCGGAAGCGGTCGTCAAAGCCAAGGGCCGCGACGTCATCCCAACGGGCGTTGAACGTGTCGTGCCAGCGCCGCAGTGTCTGGCTGTAGCTTTCGGCAAACTCGAGCGAGCGCGCAACCCGCAGGCCCGCCTTCTCAACTTCGCCGCGCAGGACGTTTGGTGAGGGGAGCATGCCGCCTGGGAAGATGAATTTCTGAATGAAATCAACGCCCTTCCGATAAGCCTCCCACCGGAAATCCGCCACTGTAATGATCTGCAACGTCGCGTTCCGCCCCGGCTTTAGGCAGCTTTTGAGGGTGTTAAAGTAGATCGGCCAGTATTTCTCACCCACGGCCTCAAACATCTCGATCGAGGCGATGCCGTCATACGTGCCTTTTTCGTCACGGTAATCCTGCAATTTGATCTGTACGCGGTCGGTTAACCCCGCCTTAGCGATCCGTTCCACCGCGTAATCGTGCTGTTCCTGACTGATCGTCAGGCCCGTCACCCGCAGCCCGCGCTTCGCCGCCGCATATTCTGCAAACCCGCCCCAGCCACAGCCGATCTCAAGCACATGGTCGCCTTCGCGGGCGCCCATCTGATCGATCATGCTGGCGTACTTTGCTTCCTGCGCCACTTCCAAGCTTTCCTGGCCCGTGCGGAACAGGGCCGACGAATAGGTCATCGTGTCATCGAGCCACAGGCGGTAAAAGTCATTGCCCAGATCGTAGTGGTACGAGATGTTCTTTTTCGACCCGGTCTTGGAGTTCGATTGCAGCCAGAACCGCATCCGTTCATAGGCCCGCACCAGGCCCATGCCGGGAAAGCCGTTGTAGATCACGTCATTGTCTTCGTTGAGCAGGTCCATGAAGGCCTGCAGATCGGGCGAGGACCACCAGCTTTCGAGGTAGGCCTCGGAAAACCCCAGATCGCCCTCACGGATCAGACGGGCAAAAAGATCGGGGTTATGGACAATGACCTCGGCCACCGGGCCGGGCTGTGCGCCGTCTGCGCGGAACCTGCGGCCATCGGGCAAAACGATGTCGAGCCGCCCGCGATTGAGGCCTTTTGCGATGTCGAACACCGGCCCAAAGTAGCGCGGCAGGTTCACCTGCCCCTTAGTCGTTGTCAGCACTGCCATCGAGGCCCCCTTCGCGTCCGACGCACCCTAGCGCAGCTTCAATGCGGTAAACAACTGGTAGCGCTGGATTTCTAGAAGTCACGGCTGCCATAGGCGTCGAGTGCCCGTTTTCTGCCCTCTTCGGCGGTGACGACGGGCGCAGGATAGGGCGCGTCGGGGGACAGCTCCCAACCTTCGGGCACCGCGTCGAAATAGGCCAGCGCTTCGGGTGCGGGGTTCGACTTGCCCTCAGCGATCCATGTGTCGACGTAAGCGCGATCCTTGTCGAACTTGTCGAGTTGGGTGACTGGGTTGAAAACGCGGAAATAGGGCGTCGCATCGGGGCCCGAGCCTGCCGACCATTGCCAGCCCATGGCATTGGACGCCGGATCCCAGTCAGCGAGGCAATCGCCAAACCAGTCCATCCCGATTTTCCAATGCGTCATCAGATGCTTGGTGAGGTAACTTGCCACGATCATCCGCGCGCGGTTGTGCATGTGGCCGGTGACGTAAAGCTCGCGCATCGCCGCGTCGACAAAGCGAATGCCGGTGCGGCCTTGCAGCCAGGCGGTAACCTCGGGCGTCGTGGTATCGGTGTTCCACGGAAACCCGTCCCATTCGGGCCGCCAATTGCCTGAGGTGAGGCGCGGCGTGTGGTAGACGAGGTGATAGGCAAACTCGCGCCAGACAAGCTCTTTCAGGAACGTCTCGGCCCCAGCCTTGCCCTCTTGCAACGCCCGCATGCCCGCGTGCCAGCAGGTGCGCGGGGAGATCTCGCCATAGGTCAGGTTTTCGGACAGGCGCGAGGTGCCCTGGACACTCGGCAGATCGCGGGCGGTGTCATAGGCGGCCACGCGGGTGTCGATGAACCCAGCCAGCCGGTCCGACGCCGCACCTTCACCAACATTGAGATAGGGCGCAACAATCGACGCCCCGCGCCGCATATCACGATCCAGTTGCCAATCAGCAGGATCATCGCTTGCAGGCCACGCCTCGGGTGCCGCAAGCGCTGTGACCGCCGGAAAAGGCGCAGGGATATCGCGATCTTTCACCTGCTTCCAGAACGGCGTGTAAACCTTGTAGAAATCGCCGGTTTTCGTCTCCACGGACCAAGGCTCATGCATCACATGGCCCGCGAACGACCGCGCGTCCACACCCGCCTCCTTCAGCGCCGATTTCACACCGGTATCGCGCGCCACGCTGTCTGGGTCGTAGAGCCGCGCCCACCAGACCGCCGTCGCGCCGGTCTCGGCCACGAGACCCCGTAGGACCTCCAGCGCCGCGCCCCGGCGAAAGATCAGCCGCGAGCCAATCCCCTCCAGCGCCTGACCAAATGCCTCGGCCCCCAGGCCAAGCCGCCATTTCGGGCAGGCCCCGTGGGTCTCAACCACCTCATCGAGGATAAACACCGGGATCACCGGTTGGCCCGAAGCCGCCGCCTCGCTCAGCCCCGGATTGTCGGCCAGCCGAAAATCCCGCCGCACCCACCAGATGATTGGATCGCTCATTGCCCCTGCCCCGTCGCCCGGGGCCGTGCCGCCCCGCTACAGCACCTGATCTAGGGCGTCGATCAGACGGTCAACCTCGGCGCGTTTGGTGTAATGCACGAAACTCAGCCGCAACACGCCGTGGTCCACATCCACACCCATGCCTTCCAGCGCCCGCACCGCATAGAAATCGCCGCCATCGGTGTTGATCTTGCGTTTGGCGAGCTTGCCCGCGATCTCCACCCCCGGTTTGTCGGCCACAATCGCAACCGTCGGCGCCCGGTTTTCCACCCCCGAAGGCCCCAACAGGCGCACCGAGTTCTTGGCCGACAGATAGTCGAGAAGCGGCGCCATCACGCGCTGTTCCTTCTCGCGCATGAGCTGGTTTACCGCGGCCACACGTTCGAGCACCGGCAGTTCATCGGTGAAGTGATGATCGTATAGCGCATCCCAGTAATCCGCGATGCCCGCACAGGCGGCGATCTGGGCATGATCCGGCCCCGCTGGCGTGAAGCGTTTGTAAAGCGTATCGGCGTTGAAATAGTGCCCCTGGTTCGGCAGTGCCTCGGCCAGGTCGCGGCGGATCACCATGATCCCCTGATGGGGGCCGTAAGTCTTGTAGGTCGACAGGAAATACATATCCGCGCCCAGCGCGCCGACATCGGGCAGGCCGTGGGGCGCATAGCTCACCCCATCCACCGCGGTCACCGCGCCTGCGGCATGGCACATCCCGATAATCGCTTTGACATCATTGACTTCTCCCACGATATTCGAGCAATGGGTGAAGGCCACCAGACGCACGTTTTCGTCCAGAAGATCCACTAACGTCGCCGGGTCCAGATGCCCGGTGTCGGGGTCCATCCGCCATTCGCGCACCTCCACCCCCTGATGCTCCAGCCGCCGCCAGGGGCCGCAATTGGCCTCATGATCCTGGTTGGTGACGATGATTGCGTCGCCCGGCCCCAGCGCCTCGGCAAAGGCGTGGGACAGGACATAAGTGTTCGCCGTGGTCGAGGGCCCAAAGCTCACCTCATCGGGCGCCACACCCAGCATCGCCGCAATGCGCCGCCGCGCCTCGTCCATCTCCGCGCCCGCGCGTTGGGACACTTTGTAGGGGGCATAGGGCTGCACTTTGCGCTCGGTGTAGAAGCGGCTGAGGCGGTCGACCACGGGCGCGCAGGGGTAGGACCCTGCGGCACAATCGAAGAACGCGCGCTTGGCGAGCGATTTTTTGGCAAAGGCGGGGAACTGGGTCCGCACGAACTCGGTATCAAGTTTCATGGGGGCGGAGAGTGAAGAGGATGCCCCCCGCGGTCAAGCGCGCGGGACCAAAACTGCCCGTGTTCCCAAGGCCCTGCGACAAATACCGCACCCGGTGCGGATTGGCGCCGGTCAGGCGTTCACGTCGACGACCACGCGGCCCTTGACCTGACCTTTCAGGATCGCCGCCCCCAGTTCGGGCAGATCGCCCAATGTCGCGGGCTGGATCATCGCCTCGACCTTGTCCATCGGCAGGTCTTTGGCCACCCGTTCCCAGGCGCGCAGGCGGTTGTCGTAAGGCTGCATCACGCTGTCGATGCCCAGAAGATTCACGCCGCGCAAGAGGAACGGGATCACGGTGGCAGGCAGACCCGCGCCACCCGCAAGCCCGACGGCCGAGACCGAGGCCCCGTATTTCATCTGCCCCAGCACCCGCGCCAGCATCGCGCCGCCTACGGCATCGACGCAGCCCGACCAGGTCTCAGTCTCCAACGGGCGTTTGACCGTCTCAGCGAGGTCTTCGCGCGGGACGATCTGCGTGGCCCCAAGTCCGGTGAGGTAATCCGCCGTCTCAGGCCGCCCGGTCACCGCCGCAACCTCATGGCCGAGGTTCGCGAGGATCGCCGTGGCCACGGAGCCAACTCCGCCAGCCGCACCGGTCACCAGCACCGGCCCCTGCCCTGGCGCCAGCCCGTGATCTTCGAGCGCCATCACCGCCAACATCGCGGTGAACCCTGCGGTCCCCACCGCCATGGCTTGCCGCGATGTCAGCCCCTCGGGGAGCGGCACCAGCCAATCCGCTTTCACCCGCGCTTTCTGCGCATAGCCGCCCCAATGCGCCTCACCAACGCGCCAGCCCGTCAGCACCACCGCATCGCCGGGTTTGTAGCGATCATCCGACGACGCCTCGACCGTGCCCGCGAAGTCGATCCCCGGCACATGGGGGTAGTTGCGCACCAACCCGCCCCCCGGCCCGATGCACAGCCCGTCTTTGTAGTTCACCGTCGAATACTCGACTGCGACCGTCACCTCGCCCTCGGGCAACCGGTCTTCGCCGATTTCCTGCACAGAGGCGTGGGTTTTGCCGTCTTCGTCTTTCTCGACGATCAAAGCGTTGAACATGAGGTGGTCCTTTCAGGTCTGTCTCAGGCCGCGTCGGGCATCATGAAGAGATCGGTATCGTCCGGCCGCGCACCCGCGGACGTAAGCATGGCGTGCACCTGACCGCGGTGGTGGGTCTGGTGGTTGAAGAAATGTGTGATGCAGAGCGCAAGCGGTTTTTCGACGTCACGCCCCAAAGCGCCGGAATGCCAGGAGAGCATCGTGTCGGGCGCAACTGGCTGAAACGCATCGGCCCAGCGCAGGATACGGGCATCCATCTCGGCCCGCGCGGCCTTCAACCCGTCCCAATCGGGCGCAAACACCGTGCTCCCAGCGATCCCGCCTGCGGGCGCGTCGCCGCCATCAAAGCGCGACATCCACATCGTATCGCCCCACAACAGATGGCTGAGCGTCGCCTGGATCGACCCGAAAAAAGCGCCACGGTCGGTGATCCGGTCCTCGTGCGATAGCGTACCAGCGGCTGAAAACAGGATTTGGTTCTGCCAGCGGTTATAACGCGCCATCGTGCGCACATAGTCCGGACCGATCATTGCGCGCCTCTCCTCCCGTTTGCGGAGTTGTCCGGCAGAGCGGCGGGGGCGTCAAGAAGAACCGGCGCCTAAAAAAATTTGATCCAGACCGGCGGGTCGTGCGTAAACCTGACTAGACACAGCAAAGTTGACAGAAATCCCCATGATCGACCTCATCAACATCGCACTCGCCCTCCTTAGCATTGGCCTTGGCGCCATCGGCTGGCTCGCGCCCCGATACACCATGGCGCTGCTCGACATCACACCGGGTGGCTCGACCATGGGGCTGAGCGAGATCCGCGCGGCCTCCGGCGCCCTGTTCATCGGGCTGGGGATCGGGGCGATCGTGCTGAACACGCCGCTGGGCTATGCGATGGTGGGTTTTGCCTGGGGCGGTGCGGCCATCGGACGGCTGACGTCGATCATTGCGGATGGGGACGTCACCCGGCAGAAGCTCACGTTTTTCGGGGTTGAGGCGGTTGTGGCCGGGGCACTGTTGGCGCTGAACTTGGGCTAAGGCTCCTTCGCCAAGCAACATACATTCCGCTCAGACCAAAGGGCAGCCCCCGACCGCGGGTGGGGGCATAGCCCCCGCCCATGGGGGCGGTCGG
>JBCBGF010000011.1:0-97932 GCA_038526915.1 Pseudomonadota bacterium
GGGGCCAGTCGGGATCAGCCAAGGGGGGGTCCTCCGTTCAGATGGGGGGCAAGCGGGTGCAGCTGGGGCCTGTCGGACAACAGGCTGGCGACATCGGTCGTGTCGCAGATGACAAGCTGGTCGAGGGGGGCGGTGTCCACGGTCTGGGGTGGTAGGCCCAAAGCCTGACGGGCGGTGGTGGTGATCATCGGCAAGTGGTCGGCCAGCGGCGGGTCGAGATGCGCGGCGAGGGAGGCGATCATCAGGCTCAGTCGCGGGTCGTGGACACCGATGGGGCAGAAGGCGTCGCGCACATTATCGGTGCCAACGACCACCGGCACGCCGCGCGCGGCCAGTTCCCGCACCATCGTCACCCCGCGTTGGCGCGGCGTCCCGCCCCCGCGCCCTTGGAGGTAGAGGTTGGTGGTGGGGAGCATTGCCACGGCAATGCCCGTCTCGGCCAGGTCATCCGCAACACGTGCCACGTCTTTGGGCGGTCGGACGGCAAGCGCACAAGCGTGACCGCAGAGAACCGGGCCTTGGTGGCGCATTTCGTTTGCGGTTTGGGCAATCAGGTCCAGCCCGTCGAGCGTTGGGTCGAGGCCTTCGTCAACGTGGAAATCGAGCGGCAGGCCGAAGCGGGCGGCCAGTGCGAACATCTGGCTGATGCCTTCAAGCCGTTGAGGGTGACCCAACACGAACCCACCCAGCACACCACCATCCTGCGCGACGCGACGGGCAACGGGTTCGGCAATGGCCGGGTCGGCCATGTCGTCTATGCCCACGAGCGCGGCGGCTTGCAGGATGATCCCGCGCGGGGCCACCTCTGCGGCGAGATCAATCGCGATCTCCCAGGCAAGCGGTGGCGTGGGATCGCGCGCATCCCAGTCGATATGCGTACGGATCGTGCCGCAGCCGGCGGCAATCAGTTCCTCCAACCCGCGCCGCATCCGCGTTTCTAGATCGTCCCGCGTCCAAAGCGCCTTGTCGCGCCGCTGGGCCGCGCTTGCAGCGGCGAGATCACCGCCCACGTCGTGGCAGCGATCGATCGTGTGGCACTTGTCGAGATGGACGTGCGTTTCGACGAGGCGCGGCAGGATCATGCGGCGCGGGCTGCCATCCGCGGCGCGCAATTCCGCCTGGTCCCCTGACGACCGGAACGTCCCCACCCGGCATCCGCCAAGCTGCACCCCGCCAAAGGATTGCGGGTTGGCCAGCAGCGCCTCGGGCACGGCCACGCCGGGGATCTCACATGAAGTTTCGACAGCGTATTGCTGGGTCGTCATCGCGGCACTTATCCTTTGCGCCCCGTCAATCGGGAGCGACATGGGCCCTATCAAATCTGTGCCAGAGACACCCTGACCATCCCAAATAGATCGGGCGCTGGCAAGGCTTGAGTTTTGCGACGAGAGGCGCCTGGGGCGGCGCCTCCCGCGTTTGCGTCAGGCTTCGTCCCACCACAAGTCGTTGATGCGGATCTCTTGCGCGACATGCACGTCGTAGCCCACAAGATTGGCCTTGCAGTGGTTATACATCGACCGCCAGTAGGGCTGAATGATCACCCCCTCATCGACCATGATCTGTTGGGCCTGCGCCATCAAACCGCGGCGGGCCTCCAGATCGGGTTCCCCCAGAGCCTGGGTGACGATGGCATCGAACTCTTCATTTTCAAAACTCGCCTCGTTCCATGGCTCGCCCGAGCGATAGGCGATGGCCAGCGTCGTGACCCCCAGCGCGCGGTGGTTCCAGTTGGTCACCGAAAACGGGTATTTCGACCAGTCGTTCCAGAAGGTGTTCGACGGATAGACCGTGCGCTTGATCGGAATGCCGGCATCGCGCAGCTGCGCGCCGATGGAATCCGCCGTGTCCCGCCAGAACCCGCCTTCGAGCGAGATCAGCTCATGCTCATAGTCGGCCATCCCCGCCTCGGCCATCAGCGCAGCTGCGCCTTCGGGATCAAAGGGGATGCGGTCGATATCGGCGTATTCGGGATGGATCGGGCAGACATGGTGGTTCTGCGCGGCCTCCCCCAGCCCCGAATAGCCCAGTTCCAGCACGGTCGCGTTGTCCACGGCCATGGCCAGCGCGCGCCGCACCCGGACATCGCCATAGGGGCCTTCGGTCTGCTTGGCGCGGGCTAGGATCGTGCCGGCGGAGACAACCTCGTTCTCGCGCCAGCCATCGAGGGTTTGGAAGAGGAAGATGAACTCCCCCTCGGTCGCGTGGACCGCGTCAACCTCATCGCTTTCGGCGGCGTTGTAATAGGACGATGGGTCGACGCCGAAGTCGTAATACTCGATCCGGTCGAGCCACGCGCCATTGCCGGCATTCCACCAGGTGTGATTTTCGTTGCGCACCAGAACGCCGGAGACACCCGGCGAATAGCTCTCGGGTAGGTAGGCGCCGGTGCCCTTGGGATTTTCCACCATTTGCTCGGCATCGAAATCCTGCGGCACCATTGCCGCGGGATATTCGGCAAGGCTCGCGATGATCGAGATGTCGGGTGCGGGCAGGTTCAGCTTCAGCGTTGTGTCATCCACGACCTCGATCACACCAGGGATTGCGCGGCTAGTTTCGGGATCGATCATCACGCCAAAGCGGGAGGCCATCGAATTGCCCTCGAAATCGCTTTCGCAGAACCGTTCGATATTGAAGGCGACATCGGCGGCGGTAAACGGCGTGCCGTCGTTCCACATCACGCCGGGACGGATGTTGAGGGTGTACTCGGTCGCATCATCGCTCACCTCCCAGCTTTCCAGAAGCATGGGCGTGAAGGTCCCGTCGTTCTCGTATTGGACGAGGTATTCCAGCCAGCCGCGCGTCATATTGGCCAGCATGTTGAAGTCAAACGTGCGCGGATCGCGCAGGGCGCGCAGTTCGCCCTGGATCTTGACAGTACCGCCCATCACGGGCGTGGACTGTGCCTTGGCTGGCTGCGCTGTGCCCAGCATCGCATAGGCCGTGGCAGCCGTGGCGCCGAACGCGGTGGCCGTGGCCAGAAACTCGCGCCGCGACGGGCCATCCCCCGCCTCTCGCGCGGCTTTGGCAGATTGGATCACGTGTTCTGGCAGCCGTGCGCCGGTTCTTGTACAAAATGTCATTCTCTCTCTCCTGTCAGACTTCGCCCAGGGCGCGCGCAGGGAGGATGAGTGGCAAAACCGTCAGCCACAGTTTGCGCGTCGTGCAAATGCGCATAGACCACCCCACGCGGTGAACGTGTAAGGCCCTGTTTTTGACGTCCTGTGCCAGAAGACACCGAAAAGCGTACCGGCGTTTCGGCGTTTGGCAATGGGCTTCATCGATCCGGGCTGTGGCAGGACGCCGCTTCGCCTAATCAATAGGCTTTTTCGCCCGAAACGGCTGCGGCGTTGGGATTGCGTGCCTCGGGGGGCCGCGACTCGGACGCTATCAAACGGCCCTGGGCACAGATCACATCTGCGGAATCTTCCGCCCTTCCGCCGTCGCCCGCGCAGCCTCGGCCACGCGTTTTGCGCGGGTGGCGGGGGTTTTCGCCAGTTTGATCCAGCGCAGGACGTTGCGACGGTAGGAGGGCGCGTACCCCTCCCAATCGCCGTTGGTCAGGGCGGTGGCGAGGTCATCTGGCACGATCAGGGCGTCGACGTCATCAAGGAAGCTCCACGAACCGTTGGCTTTGGACGCAGCGATTGCGGCGCGGCCTGCGTCGGTCATCCGACCCTCGGCCTCAAGCCGTGCGGCGCGGTATTTGTAGGTTTTCGACCAATGCTGCACGCGCCGGGGGGCGATCAGTTGCATGGTGCGGTCGTCGTCGAGCTTGCGGCGGATGCCGTCGATCCAGCCAAAGCAGAGGAGTTCATCCAATACCTCGCCGGTGGAGACGTATTTGTCAGGCGTGGTTTTCTTCCAGGTGACCAACCAAACGCTCGCCTCCTGCCCGTGGTTGTCGGTGAGCCAGGTGCGCAGATCGCCCGTGGAGGCGATCTCAACCTTTTCGAAGTTGTCGGTCTGGATCACGGCGCCCCCTGTCATGCGAGGCGCCCTGCCCCCTCAGCCCCGCATCAACATAGGCCCAAGCGGTCGTCCGGCGAGGATATGGACATGCAGATGCGGCACTTCCTGCACCGCGTCGTCGCCCGCGTTGGACAGTGTGCGATAGCCCGCGCCCCCTTCGCCGGGTTGCACGCCCAGCATCTTGCAAACCTCACCGATGGCGCGGGTGTAATCGACGATCTCTTCCGGCGTGGCCTCCAGCGCGAAATGATCGAACGTGACATACGGTCCCTTTGGGATCACTAGCACATGGGTGGGCGATTGGGGGCGGATGTCGTTGAAGGCCAGCGAATGCTCGGTCTCGTAAATCGGCTCATTTGGGATCTCGCCACGCAGGATTTTGGCAAAGACATTCTGGTCGTCATAGACATAGGCCATGGGCGATATCCTTAGTCGTGAAAGATGTAATCGGTTTGCGCGATCTCGAGCGCGCGATCTTCGGGGATCGAAAAGAACTCGGCCAGTTCGGGGGCGTTGTCCTGCGGCTCGGCCCCTTCGCGGAACCTGTGATAATTCGGAAACCGCTCATCCCGCAGCCGATCGCTTTCGAACAGGACATCGTTGCGGATCGTGGGCAGCAGGCGTTCTACGGTATTGTCGGGCGTGTCCGGACCGGCAAGGCCGACCCGGCGCGCGTGGCCCGCCAGATAGGCATCGGAGAAGGTGCAAGCGACCTCAAGCAGTTTGGTCTGGCTGCGGTCGGCGTAGAAATCGCGCACCAGGTCGATATTCGCGGGATCCATGCAGACCACCAACCTATCGGATTCGAAATAGTCAAACAGCATCCGCATCAGGGCCCGGCGGTGGCGCGCGCGTTTTTCCAGGGTGGTCTGGATGCCGCCCAGATCAGGCAGAGGCGTGGCCTCTTCATCGAAGAGGTATTCGACCGTGGGCACGTTTGAATGAAAGCTCACTTGATCGAGCAGGCGCTTGGCCACGTGCCATTTCTTGCAGGCCACAATCATCAGCTCGCGTTCGCGGCCCAGCGTCGATTCCTTTTCCCAGAACCGCGCTGCGAACCGGCGGCCGTTGCGGCCCCGCTGGGTGAGGAAGCTGTAGAGCTTCGCGCCCTCGTTCGAGATCTGGATATCGGTGCCTTCGCTCACGTAAAGCTGGCCCAGGCGGCCTTTGAGTTCCGTCGCCTCGGGTGAGATCTTGCGGGCAAAGAGGAAATCCTGCGCGACCAGCATATCGTAGTGGTCGTTATAGAACTGCACCGGGATACCGTAGTCGGAGAACATCAGGAAGGTGAGCGTCCGGCTGCGGATTTCGCCCGCGGGCACGAGATGGCGGACGAGCGTCTGAAAAAATGTCTCATCCGGGATCCAGGTGGTGCGGAAGAAGCGCATCACGTCGCGGCGCTTCTTGGTGAAGTCCAGGATCGCCTCCACCGTGCGGCGGCGCAGGCACCACCATTGGCTGCCGATCATGATCTGCAGGTCGGCGGGGATCTTACGAGCCAGACCCAGCTTTTTCTGCCAACGCATGGACGCGTAGAACAGGTCCTTGTGTTCGCGTTCGTTGAACCAGTGGCGATAGATCAGGCGTTCTTCCTTAATCCCGGTCTTGATCCAGTCGCTGTCGAAGAAATCAAAGCTTTCGATGAAATCGGCATCTTCGCGGTCGAGATAGGCGTGGACATATTCGGCCGGTTTGATCGCCATGCAATCGCCCGAGAGCATGTAGAAATGCGTGGCATCGGGGAAGGCGTCGACCGCGGCCTCGACGGCGTTCAGGGTGGCGCGCACGAGGCTCCATTCCCCCCAGCCACAGCGCAGGCGGCGGCGGGCGAAGGTGACACGGGGGTTGTCGGCGAGCGCGGAGGTGATCTTTTCGTAGTCTGACTTGCGGGCGGAAGCGTCGAAATGGATCGCCATGCAATCGCCCGCGCGCGTCAGCCGCCGCGCCTGATGGATAATCGCGGTGGGGTCTTTGTGGCATAGGAGTATGAAGGCAATTTGTGCCATTCGCGCGCGTGCCCGCGCCCCCTTTAATCGGCTTGTTGCTGCTCTTAACGATGTTATCGTGAACGCCGATTGAAGACACAACCGTTTCTTGGTTTTTTATCCATTGACGGCGACAACCCGGCACGAAGCCGGGAAACGAGAGGCGAGCATGGGCTTTCCGGGCACCTGGATGACCGAGAGCGAGAGCATGGTGTACCGCGTGGTGCCCAAATGCGCGTGCTCATCCATCGGGCAGATCATGTTCTACTCCGATCACGCGCGGTTCTTTGACGGTGACATTCACGATGCCAAGGCGGGCCTGCACAAATGGGCCATCGAAGAGAGCCAGCCGAAGATCACCGAGAATGTGCGATCGCACGGATCTTTTTCGTTCAGCTGCGTGCGCAATCCCTATACCCGGATTCTCAGTTCCTTCTTCGACAAGATTTGCGGCATCCAGCGGAACGGCCAGCGCTATCGCGGAAACCTGGTGCCGATGCTGACCCAGAAATACGGGATCGAGGTTGAGGGCGATTTCGACCAGATCGCGAGCTTTCGGCGGTTTCTTCTGTTTGCGCGCGACACGATCCGGTTCCGCAAACCCATGGACCCCGACATTCACTGGTCGGCGATGTCGGGCCATCTGTCGACCTTCATCGTCAATGGCGGGCGGTTCGATCAGATCTTTTTCACCGAGACGTTCAACGACGGGATGCAGAAGGTGCTGGATGCGGTGGAGACGCCGGTGCCGGTGGCGCTGGACTCGGTGCCCCGGTTCAATGAGAGCGAGGGGCACGGGCCCAAGCGCGCGCATCCGGTGGAGGATTACTTCGACGATCTGTCGATGCATCTGGTCTATGAGATCTACAAGCGCGACTTTCACCTGTTCCGGTATGATTTCGAAAACCCCGGCAACAAGATGCCGCTGGGCGAGATCGATCTGGATGAGGTGCATGCGAAGTTGGGGGACTAGGGGCTCTGCCCACGCAGGTGGATACCTTCGAATAAATTGAATGCCCGCTGGATCAGCCCTGCAACCTATCGACTAGAAAGAGCCCGGGTGGGCTCATTCCGTCATCACGAATTATACACCTATGTCGGCAGGCCAAGCCGTATAGACATTGCTGTTAGGCTGACACCAAATGCATCTGCTAGCGCATCTGCACCCGTAATTCCTGCTTCCATCGCCCGCGCTATCTGCGCCCTCGGCATCAGCAAATCTGCCGCAAATCTATTGGCTTCCGCCTCTACTGCATTGCTAAGGCCTTCACTTCTAAGCAAGTAATTGTCCTCAACGCGATCCCCAATTAAGTGCTTGTGCAGAACAAAATGTCCCAACTCATGCGCAGCAGTAAACCTCTGGCGCGCAGCGGGCTCATCTTTGTCCACGTGGATCACAAATCCGCTAGGCGAACCAGAGTCGCGCACAAGCACTCCCGAGACACCCTCGGCAAGTGCGGTCGAATAAATGGGTACGCCTAGAGCCTCTGACACAGCGATCAAATCTGTCGGATAGTCGGAGGTCGATGTCTCCAGAATAGCTTGTACGCTAGCCGGTAATGTTGCCATTAGGTCTCTTTCTTTTCCGGGAACGGCGAAGCTTCACTTGGCGGTTTCTCTGGTGCTGTAAACTCTCGAAGAACCACAGTGTTCTGCCATCTTTTCTGAGCTTCCTCCGCTACCTTGCGCTCAAATAGTCTTCCGAACTCTTCCGACTGAATATAAGATCTAAGGTGTTTTTCTGCAACGAGCTCTGCCGCATCCTTCGCGGAAGCCTTAATTCGAGCGTACCCGATCAAGCCCAAAATTGCCATTAACAGGCCGAGAACGCCGATGGCGACGCCTGAGATTGCGGTTATCGTACCTATCGCCGAAAGAGCTCTGTCCGCGACCTCAATTGCTTGAGCTTGCTCCGTCTCAAGAGCTCTCTTCAGCTCCGCCACTGTCGCCAAAATTGAATTCCTTCAACACCATTTCGCCGAAGGTTGCACGATTTCCACTAGTTTGACCAGCCGAACCAACAAACCAATATTCTGTTCGGGTTGACGCTTTAGCGCGTCTGCTCGTGCTCGAACCGTTGCTTGGCAATGGCCTCGTTGCGCTCATCCTTCTTTTGGCCGAGGAGAGCGGCCTCCACGAAATCGAGATGGGCCGAGATCGCGGCGCGGGCGGCAGGGGCATCGCGGGCCTGGAGGGCCACGTTGATCGCGCGGTGCTGGTCGAGCAGCATGTCGCGGGTCATGCGTTGTTTGAACATGATCTGGCGGTTGAAAAAGACGCCCTGCTGTAGAAGATCGAACATCGAGCGCATCATGTGCAGCATCACCACGTTGTGGCAGGCCTCGACGATGGCCATGTGAAACTCGGCATCAAGCCCGGCTTCTTCGGAAGGGTCGCGCTTGGAATGGGCCGCTTCCATCTTGTTGAACAGCGCATCGACCACGGCCAGATCGGTGTCTGAGCCGTATTTGGCGGCGCGTTCGATGGCGAGGCCTTCCATATCACGGCGGAAGGCGATGTAGTCGAAGACCGCGTCATGATGCTTGGCGAAGAGGCGCGTGAGGGCGGGGGCATATTGGGCGCCCAGATCCTCGGCCACGTAAATGCCCGAGCCGGGTTTGGTGACCAAGAGGCCGTTGTCATGGAGGTCGGCCACCGCCTCGCGAAGGCTGGGGCGCGAGACCCCCATGCGATCGGACAGTTCGCGTTCCGACGGCAAGCGTTCGCCAGGGCGCAGGATGCCGCGCAAGATCAGAAGCTCGATCTGGTTGACGACCGATTGGGCCAGCTTTTCGGACTGGACCTTTTGAAAAGGCATGGGGTTCCTCGCGCGATTGGTCAAAAGATATGACCGGATCTGTAGCGCGGCAAGGAAAATCGGTGCGGGGAAACGCCAACGGCCGGGGCGAACCCGGCCGTTGCTGGATGTCATTTGCCGTCAGGTATTGGGTCGGATGACGATGTCGACCCGACGGTTTTGCTGCCGCCCCTCTGGCGTGAGGTTTGAGGCAATGGGCTGGTTCTCACCCGCGCCAAACGTCCGCAGGCGGAAGGACGGCACGCCCGCATTGACGAGCACCGCGGCCACCGACTGCGCCCGGCGTTCGGACAGGCCCTGGTTGTAGGAGGCCGTACCGGTGTTGTCGGTGTGGCCGACGATCTGGACCGTGCTGTCGGGATAGCGTTGCAAGCTTTCTGACAAGGTGAAGAGATCAGCCCGCAGATCGGGGCGCAGTTGCGCGCTGTCGACCGCAAAGAGGATATCCTGCGGCATCCGCACGATCAGCTCATCCCCGGTGTTGATGATCTGGACGTCGTTGCCCATGTCGCGACGCAATTCCTGCGCCTGTTTATCGAGGATGTTGCCCACGATGGCGCCACCTGCCGCGCCGATGGCCGCGCCGGTCAGGGCACCGCGCACGCGGTCATTCCCGCTTTCCTCGATCCCGCCGATCAGGCCGCCAATGATCGCGCCGGCCGCCGCGCCGGTGCCGGTGCGCTGCAGGTCGCCGCCTTGTTGAAAGCGCGGGTCGGAACAGCCTGCAATGGCCAGAACGCCCACAGCGGCAATAATCGTTGGTGTCTTTGCTACTCTCATGTCCATCCTCAATTCATATGGCGACAGTTTTGCCCCCACTGATACATGAATGGGATTAAGGCGACACTTGGATGATATGCCATAACACGCGTTAATCCGCCGATTTCAGGCGGTTTCCGCCGATTCCCAGGCCAGCATGGCGCGTTTGACCGGCAGGCCCCAGTGATATCCGCCCAAGCCCCCCGATTTGCGCAAGGCCCGGTGACAGGGGATCAGCCAGCTAATGGGGTTGCGGCCCACCGCGGTGCCCACGGCGCGCACGGCCTTGGGGTTGCCGATGACACGGGCGATGTCAGAATATGTGGTGACGTGGCCGGTGGGGATGCTGAGAAGGGCTTCCCAGACCTTGATCTGGAAGGGGGCGCCGATGAGGTGGAGGTGCGTGGCATCGCCCCCGAAGGCGGCTTGGGCCATGGGGGCGACGGTGGCGCTGTCTTCGATGAAGGTGGCCTCGGGCCAGCGGGAGGTCATGTCGGCAAAGGCCTCATCACGCCCGGTTTCCTCGGCAAAGGCCAGACCACAGAGGCCCCGATCGGTAGCCATGGCCAGCGCCTCGCCAAAGGGGCTTGGCACCCAGGCAAAGCGGATCGTGAGGCCCCGGCCCTGGCGGGCGTAGTCGCCGGGGCTCATCGCCTCCCATTTCACGAAGAGGTCGTGGAGGCGGCCAGACCCCGACAGCCCCACCGCATCGGCGGTGTCGAGCATGGTGTGGCGTTCGGCCAAGAGCTGTTTGGCGTGGTCTAGTGTCAGGAACTGTTGAAACCGTTTCGGCGACACCCCGGCCCAGCGGCTGAAGACGCGCTGGAAATGGGCGGGGCTGAGGTTCATGTCCGCGGCGATATCTTCCAACGACAGGGCCTTGCCATCCTCGGAGTCGATCCGGTCGATGGCCCGGCGCATCAGGCGGTAGTAATAGGCGTTCTCAAAATCGGGGTCGGTTTGCAGAACGGTCATTTGGCATCTCCTCGGGTTGATCCTGATCTATGCCAGCGGCGGCGCCCATGCGACCCGTTTCCTGCGCGAAGGCGCCGCTTGCCGCCCCCAGGCGTTCCCGGCATAAGGCCCCGGATGGCCAAGCAACTGCCCTATTCCACGATCCACGAGATCTTCACCCGGTTCCAAGCGATTGACCCCGAACCAAAGGGTGAGTTGGAGCATGTGAATGCCTTCACCCTGGTGGTCGCCGTGGCCTTGTCGGCGCAGGCGACCGATGTGGGGGTGAACAAGGCAACGCGTGCGCTGTTCAAGATAGCTGATACGCCCGAGAAGATGCTGGCGCTGGGTGAAGAAGGGCTGATCGAGCACATCAAGACCATCGGCCTTTACCGCAACAAGGCCAAGAACGTGATGAAGCTCTGCCGGATCCTGGTGGAGGAATATGGGGGCGAAGTACCGTCTTCGCGCGCGGCCCTGCAATCGCTGCCAGGGGTCGGGCGGAAGACAGCGAATGTGGTTTTGAACATGTGGTGGGGGATGCCCGCGCAGGCGGTGGATACGCATATCTTCCGCGTGGGCAACCGGACCGGGATCGCGCCGGGCAAGACGGTGGAAATCGTGGAGCGTGCAATTGAGGACAACATCCCCGCGCCCTTCCAACAGCACGCCCATCACTGGCTGATCCTGCATGGCCGCTATATCTGCAAGGCGCGCAAGCCGATGTGCCCCACCTGCCCGATCAATGATCTGTGCCCGTTTGAGGAGAAGACGGAATGAAAGCGTTCAACGTGGTCGGCATCGGGAATGCCATGGTTGATATCCTGGCCTCCGCCGAAGACCGGTTTCTCGCCGACAACGGGGTTGAGAAAGGCATCATGCAACTGATCGACATGAACCGTGCGGTGGAACTCTACGCCTCCATCGGACCCGCGCGCGAGGTGTCGGGCGGATCGGCGGCCAATACCATCGCCGCAATCGCGCATCTGGGCGGGCGGACGGCCTATATCGGCAAGGTGAAGGATGACCAATTGGGCGCGATCTTCGCCCATGACCTGCGCGCGCAGGGGGCCACGTATGAGACCCGGCTCGCGCCCTCCGACCACCGCGATGAAACCGGGCGCTGCATTGTGCTGGTGACACCCGATGGCGAGCGGTCGATGAACACCTATCTCGGCGTGACCGAGCATCTGTCGCCTGACGATATCGACGCCGACCAGATTGCGCAGGCCGAATGGATCTACCTCGAAGGCTACCGATTCGACGGGCCCGAAAGCCACGAAGCTTTCGCGCGCGCGATCTCGGTCGCCAAAGCCAATGGCGGTAAGGTTGCCCTCACGCTCAGCGATCCGTTCTGCGTCGAGCGCCACCGCGACGCGTTCCGCCGGATGATTGCGGAAGATGTGGATTTGTTGTTCGCCAACCAGGCCGAGATCATGTCGATGTACCAGACCGACGATTTCGAAGGGGCGCTCGCACAAGGGGCCGCGGATGTGGCCATCCTGGCGGTAACCGAGGGCGAGAAAGGCGCGCATGTGTTGTCCGACGGCGAACGCTGGCATGCCCCGGCGATGCCGGTGGAAATCATCGATGCCACGGGCGCGGGCGATCTCTTTGCGGGCGCATTCCTTTGGGCGATCACGCACGGGCATGATTTAGAGACCGCAGGCAAGATGGGCTGTGTCGCAGCGTCCGAAGTGATCAGCCACATCGGCGCGCGACCGGAAGAGGATCTGTCGAAGCTTTTCAAAGCCCAAGGGTTGCTCTGACCTGGGGCTCTGCCCCAGACCCCGGGATATTTGAAGACCAAAGACCATGCCTTCTTTGGTCCAGAAATATCCCCGCCGGAGGCATGAAAAAACCCGGCACTTGGCCGGGTTCCTTGTTCTCAAATGCGCGCCAGCCTCAATGCAGCTTGGCATCCACCGTCGCGATCGACGCGTCGATCAGGCTGTCGGCCTGCGCGGCGTTCATCTGTTTGGCAACAACTTCTCCAGCAGCGGCCACGGCGATCTCGGTCGCGCGGTCGCGGACTTCGCGCAGAGCCGAGGCTTCGGCAGAAGCGATCTTGTCTTCCGCCGCCTGCAAGCGCCGGGCGATGGAGTTCTTGATGTCTTCCTTCGCCTGCTCTGCCGCGGCTGAGGCTTCCTGGCGGGCGTGGGCCACGATCTGGTCGGCCTGTTCCTGCACTTCGCGCTGCTTACGCTCATAGCTGGCCAGAACCGACTGGGCCTCTTCCCGCAGGGTGCGGGCTTCGTCCAACTCGGCCTGGATGCCCTCGGCGCGCTTGTCGAGCATGCCGGTTATCATACCGGGCACCTTGAAGTAGAGCAGGATACCAATGAAGCAGAGGAAACCGATCAACACCACGAAGTCGGTGTTGGCGAGCGAGAAGAAGGGTTTGTCACTGGCAGCCAGCGCGGGGCCCGCGGCGAGGATCAGTAGGGCAGACAGTCTCAACATCCCGCTCATCCTTTCATCCGCGCGGCAATGGCGGCGTCGATGGCGGCAGGATCGGCCTGGCCGCCCAACGCACCCACGATCTCGCCCGCAGTATCGCGCGACACCTCGCGGATCGCGTCCAGCGCGCCTTCGCGGATCTCGTTGATGGCCGCTTCGCTTTCCGCCGTCTTCGCCGCGATCTCGGCATCGGCCTTGGCGGTGGCGGCGTCGAGATCGGCCTGGATCTCGGCCTTGGCCTCGCCCACGATGCGCTGCGCCTCAGCGCGGGCATCGGCCAGCGCCTTGTCATAGGCGGCCTCAGCCTCTTGCGCCTTGAGCTTCAGCTCTTCGGCGGCGGCAATGTCATTGGTGATGGTCCCCGCCCGTTCGGCCAGAACCGATCCGATCCGGGGCAGGGCCACGCGGTTCAGGATCAGGTAGATCGCCACCAGCGTGACAATCAACCAGAAGATCTGGTTGGGGAAGGTCGAAAAGTCGAGCTGCGGAAGACCCGTTGCTGCCTCTTCGGCCCCTGTGGTTTCGGTCGCCATGGGTTCGTCCCTCGTGCCTTAAGTTGACACCGGATGCGTGGGCGTGTCCCGCGCACCCGGCCGTAAGGATCGTGGGCTGGCTTAGACGGCGAACATCAACAGCAGAGCGACAAGGAACGAGAAGATCCCGAGCGCTTCTGCGAAGGCGATGCCGATAAACAGCGTGGCGGTCTGGCCGGCGGCGGCCGACGGATTGCGCAGGGCACCGGCGAGGAAGTTGCCGGCCACGTTACCCACGCCAAGTGCGGCGAGGCCCGCACCGAGGCCTGCGATGCCGGCGCCGATGAATTGACCCAATTGTGCGATGTCGCCTTCCATGATGATGTCTCCTTACGTTGGAAGTCCGAAAATGATGCGAGGCGCGATAGTGTGCGGTCTCAGTGATGGGGGTGAAGCGCGTCCTTGAGGTAGACGCAGGTCAGAATGGTGAACACGTAGGCCTGGATCGCAGCCACCAGCACCTCAAGCGCGTAGATCGCGACCATGGCCCCGATGGCGAAGGGTGCGATCAGAACCGCCACGGCAAATCCGGCAAACACCTTCATCACCGCGTGCCCCGCCGTGATCGCACCGGCCAGTCGCACCGCGTGGCTGACAGGGCGCACGAAGAATGAGATGATTTCGATAAGCGCGAGAACGGGCCGCAGCGCCAGGGGGGCAGAGCTGACCCAAAACAGGCTGAGGAAGCTGGCGCCGTTCTTGACGAAGCCTACGGTGATCACGGTGAGGAATACGCCAAGCGCCATGACAGCCGTGACGGCAATGTGGGATGTGGGGCTGAAGCTTGTGGGGATAAGCGCAAGGAAGTTTGCGAAGAAGATGAACAGGAACAGTGTGAGGATATAGGGAAAGAACTTCAGCGCATCCTTTCCTGCCACATCCTCGACCATCTTGTAGATGAAGCCGTACATCAGCTCGGCCACCGACTGGACCCGGGTGGGGACGACGGCGCGACCGCGGGTGCCGACCACGAAAAGAAGCGTGATCACAACGATCGCGAGGAACATCCACAGCGTGGCATTGGTGGGCGTGTACCAATGGATCGTGTCGCCGCCGAACAACGGCTTGACCAAAAACTGGTCCATCGGTTTGAACTCGAGCCCGCCGCCTGTGTCTTCCGCCACGTCTAGTCCCTCTCACCTTCGGCAGCCATACGGTGCTGCCGCTCTTGCAGTTCGCGGGCGGTGCCGATCATCGTCTTCACGCCAGCCGCGAACCCCAGCAATGTAAACAGCACCAGAAAGATGGGCTGTGTGCCAAAGACGACGTCCAGCCCGTATCCGATGCCAAAGCCGATCCCGAGACCGGCCACAAGCTCAACCACCATGCGCCAACCGTGTTGGGCCAGCGAATAATGCTCTTCCGTCCGCGGCTCGGGCGCGTGCGCCTGTTTTGCCGCGGCGATCCGTTCTTCCAACGCTTTGAGCGCGTCAGCGCGGTCGTCGCCCATGACAAGTGTCCTCGGACAGCTGGGCGGAAATTAGGGAGGGGGGCCGGCAGAGTCAATTGTGGGAGCGCGGTGGCGGATGCGCCCTTAAACTACTGATTTCAAATTGATAAATTGACCTACGCTTCTCGCGGCGAAAGGGTCGCACCGCTGCTTGAACCCAGCCAATATTCAACCGATCAGTTGAGCTTTTCCGCCCTGCGCCTCTGAAACAACCGCCCGTCGATCAAGAGAAGCCCCAGAAAGATCGCCGCCATGCCAGCGAAATGCGCTGCGGTCAGCACCTCATCCAGAACCAGCTTGCCGATGAGAATGGCTGAGATCGGGGCGATGAACGTGACGGTGGACGTCTTGGTCGCCCCGGCGCGCGGTAAGATCGTGAAGGCCGCGAGGAAAGCAATCGCCGTCAAAACGACACCAAGGAACACCGTTGACCCGATGGTTGAGGCCTGCAGGCCGCGCGGCACCCCTTCGGTGAACAGCATGACCGGGATCAGCGCGAGCGTGGCAAAGGTAAAGGCCCAAGCTGTGATCACAGCGGCACCCAGTGTGTGGAACCGGCGGAAGTAATTCATCGCAAAGGCATAGCTGATCGGTGCGAGCACGATCACCAGTGTCCCGAACAGCAAAGTTTCCTGCCCCGGCGCCATTGCGGGGAGGGTCAGCAGCACGATGCCCGCAAAACCCGCCAGCACGCCCAAGCTTTTGAGCGGCGTCGCCCGCTCCCCCCCTGGCCAGAAATGCGAAACGATGACAACCATGACCGGCGTCAACGCGTTTACGATCCCGGCGATCCCGCTGGCCACATATTGCTGACCCAGCGGGTAGATCGCGAAGGGAAAGGCGAACATCAAGACACCGAACAGCGCCAGCGCGGCGAGCATCGGCGCGCGAACCGGTTTGAATTGTCTAGTGGCGAACAGATAGATCCAGCAGGCAACCGCCGCCAAGGCCACGCGCAGGAACGATACGGTGACGGGCCCCACATCGCGCAGGATCATCTCGTTGAAAAAGAACGTGGCCCCCCAGCCGATGCCGAGGATGAAAATGATGATCCAATCGCGATCGGGCATTCCGGCCCCTCCCCCGCCCCCTCGTGCGCGTTGACACGCGCGCTGTCAACGCGGCTTTCGCTTGGGCCGGTGGGCGGCTAGGGTCGCTTGCGATGACCGCCGATCTCGACACCGTCTTTGCCGCACTCGCCGACCCAACACGGCGGGCGATCCTGGTGATGCTGCTCGAAGACGACATGGCCGTGACGGATGTGGCCCATCCCTTCGAGATGTCGCTGGCGGCGATTTCCAAACACCTGACGATCCTCACGCGGGCGGGGCTGATTTCTCAGGAAAAACGCGGCCGCGTGAAGTGGTGCAAGCTGGAGCCCGACGCGCTGCGCGATGCGTCGGTCTGGATGCAGAGCTTTGGGCAGTTCGAGGCGGTGAACCTCGACGCGTTTGAGCGGTTTTTGGAGGTGGAGTTGGAGGATGAGCCTGAGACGCGCGGTGTGGGGGAGTAGTGGTGCGGAGATTGGTTGTCTGCGGAGGGGCCAAGTCGGAAGGTTAAGTGCAAGGGCCTGCGGCGTGTTTGGGGGCGACTTTGCGGGGCGAAGCAGAATTGTGCGCAAAGGCTATTACTGACGCAGAACCTATTAGAGGTTGGGGCGAATTGATCCCTACGACGCAACTGGTCGCCCGACAGCGACCATCGATTGGTGTTACATTGGCCCAGCCACAGAACGGGCTTTCACAACATCATGGTGAGGGCTTCCCGCAGCGGACAGAGCGGCCTGCCACTGCGAATGTGTAAGGCTGAGCTTGCTGGCAGTGACAATTCCACCGGCGGCTCTTTCCCGCCGCGTCGACAGCTTCACCGCGCGCATCATCTCAACACGCGCGTATCGTCCCACGCGCGCACGTCAAACTTCCTCAAGCACCTTTCGCGCAACACGGAAGCACTCCAACGCCTGCGGCACACCGCAGTAGATGCCAATGACATGGATGATCGCACGGATTTCCTCCTTGGTGACGCCATTATTGATCGCGCCTTTGCAATGGATTTCCCATTCATGCATTTTCCCCAAGGCCCCGATCATCGACAAGTTCATCATGGATCGTGTTTTGGCGTCGATCACATCGTCGCCCCAGCCAAAGCCCCAACACCAAGCTGTCATCGCCTCTTGAAACGGTCGCGTGAAATCATCGGCGGCGGCCAGGTTCTTTTCCACATACTCCGCGCCAAGCGTGGCCTTTCGTTCCTCTAGACCCTTCAAAAATAGGTCTTCATCGAATGCGCTCATGCCTTAGCCTTTCAATTTGATGGCGACGTTCTTGGTCTGCACGTAGTTCCAGAGCGCCTCACGCCCCTTCTCGCGGCCATAACCTGACTTGCCGTAGCCGCCGAAAGGCGTCTCAACCCCGCCGGCGTACCATTCATTGACGAAGACCTGACCTGCCCGAAGCTGACGCGCGGCCGTGGTCGCGCGGTCGAGGTCGCGGGTGAAAACGCCGCTGACAAGCCCGTAGGGCGTGCCGTTTGCGATCTTGATGGAATCTTCGTCGGCTCCGAATTTCAAAACCGACAGGACGGGGCCAAAGACCTCTTCATTGGCAATCACCATGTCGGGGGTCACGTTCGTCACGATTGTGGGTTCCAGGAAGGCGCCTGGAATGTTCATCTTGCGGCCCCCGGTGGCGACGTGCGCGCCTTCACTTTGTGCCGCGCTGACCATGTCTGCGGCGCGGTCGCGCTGCGCTTCGGAGACCATCGCGCCCATGGTCGGGCCGAATTCGGGTTGGTCAATTCCGGGCCCTACCGTCAGGGACTTCGCAACGCCAACCATGCGGCCTACCAATTCATCATGGATGCTTTCGTGAACGATGACGCGGCTCATCGCGGAACACACTTGCCCCGCGTTGAAGTAGATGCCCCAACGCACGTCATTCTCGAAGGCTTCCAAATCCGCATCATCGTGAACAATAGCGGCAGACTTTCCACCAAGCTCCAGCACGCAAGGCACGACGTTCTTAGCCGCGGCACTGGCAATTGCGATACCGGTTGGGACCGATCCGGTGAACACGATTTGGTTCACGCGGGCATGGGCAGATAGCGCCGCACCCGCTTCGCCGCCAAGACCGCATAAGATGTTGACCGCACCTTTTGGCAGGCCCGCGGCCTCGGCCGCATGGGCGAACCACGCATTGCTGAGCGGGGTCAATTCGGGCGTTTTGATCACGCAAGCATTCCCCGTGGCCAGAGCCGCAGATAAAGACCGCGCGGTCATCTCAACGGGGTAGTTCCACGGAATGATCTGGGCCGAGACGCCAAACGGCTCATAGGTCGTGAAATCAAAATAGCCTTTGCCAAGCGGGATCGAACGCCCCTCAACTGTTTCGGCCTGATTGCCGTAGTATTCGAAATACCGGGCCGCGCCCTCGACCTCGATCCGGGCTTCCCAAAGGGGCTTGCCTTGTTCGAGCGTCAGGACCCGCGCGATGTCGTCGATATGGTCGAGCAGGTAGCGCCCCATAGCCTGTACCATGCGACCACGCTCCACGGGGCGCAGATCGGACAGTGCGCCGGACAAATGCACGCGCTCGGCCGCCAGGACCGCACGATCGACATCGGCAGCATCCGCAAGTGCATGTTCCGCCAGTTTTTCCGCGGTGCCCGGGTTAAAGACGTCAATCCGCCCCGCGCCGCCATCGACCCAGGCGCCGTCGATATAGTTCTGCCAATAGGTCTTCATGAGGGGGCGATCCGATGCTGATAGAGGTGGTCGTAGTGGGGCTTCATCCGGCGATACACACGGCGCACACGCTCTGGGGCATCGCGCACTTCAACAAAACGGCGCGCTTGCGGTTTCAGCCCGGTCGATTGTGCAAGGTTGGCATGAAATGACCCGCCATCCCACCAGCTATGAGCGGAAGGATCGCCGCGAGGGTCCCAAGACATCGCGTCGGGCAGAAATGGAATGCCCACAGCGGCGCAAAAGGCCGTGACCATGGTGTTTGGGTCCTCAAGCAGATCATCGCTGTCTATGACGGGCGGCGGTGCCCCGTTCAACGCTGTTAGCAGGTCAAACAAGGCACGTTGTTCGGGAAAGCCAACCTCAAGCTCATCGAAGTCGGGCCACTTGTCATAGAGGCTCGAGATGGTCTTGGACGGGTCGCGGATCAGGAATGCGTGGGTGAACTGGGCAAGGAATTCCGGTGTCCACATGTGGTTGATATAGTGCGGGAAATCTTTGAGGAAGACCGGCCCCTCTTCGGCGCGCGCCTGGATATCTTCCCAAACGCTTTCGATGGTCAGGCCCTCGGTCGTTTTGTCCCCGGCCGTGAACCTGGGCCAAAGCGGATCTTCACCTTGATACCAGGCCTCGCCAAAGGGTTCATGGAGGCAGACGAGATCACCCCGCTGGCGCATCATCCATTCAAACGCCGTCGAGGTAGAGCGAGGGATCGCCCAGAGCGCAATGATCTTATGCATGTAGGCTCTCCAGCAGGGCCGATTGCGGCGTGACCGGAGCAATCCCGAGATCCTTCATGATCCGCCAGTAAAGCGCGATGTCATGACCGATGACCGGCTTGCCGAGCTTGGCCTCAAGCTCGCGCGCGAGGTGCAGGGGGCGCTGGGGCAAACCGTTTGGGCCGGCGCGGAAATTGCACATTCCGTTGATAAGGTAAGCGTCGGCATTGGGTGCCTGCTCGGCGACATAGGCGAAGCTCTTCTCAAACAAATCGCCGTCGAAAATCCAGCGCTTTGCGTTTACGGTCCCTTGATCGGGAAACCACCCCTGATCGACGAAGTTGCCCGCCCAAACCACATCAAACCCGGCCTCGCGCAGGAAATCGACTGTGCCTTGCCACCAATCGGGCCAGTGATAGGCCGCGTTCAGCGCGACCTTTTCCACGTTCACCGCCCGAAGCGCCTCGACCATGGCATAGCCTGCCATGTGGAAGCGTGTTTGGTATTTCTCCGATAGATCGGCGCAGTGCTGGCGAATACCCTCAACGCCCAGACCACTGGCATGCACCCAGTTCGACCCGACCTGTCCGCAGACATCCACCCCATTGCGTGCCATGCAATGGACGAAGTCTTCCAGCATGCCGAAGTTTGCGCGGCGCTGGTCCAAACCATGCGCATAGTCGGGCACATGCAACATCCAGCCGTGCACGCCGACTGTGGGCGGGCACATGCGCAGAAAGTCAGAGGGGGCCGCGTCATAGTCAAAAGGCGGGCAGGTGAAGCCAACCTGATGCGGGAACAGCTTGTGCGCGGCCGTCCACGTTTGGGGCATCGCTTGATCAGCCATCAACGGCTTCGCGCATCCAGCGCTGCAGATGCATGATTGGATGCTCTGAGTTCACGCCGCCCTTAGGATCGACCACCAGCGGCCCGGGTACATAGCCGCGCGATTTCAGGCCGCGATGGACGCTTTCCACCAGATGGATGTCTTCCTCAACTGTGGTGGCCCGATCCTGCTGCGCGAGTTTGCGCACCTTTTCATCGTCGATGCCGCCGACAGAGTACCACCCGCGCCAGACCACCACATGATCGGCGTCGATTGCCCGCCAGTGATAGGTATTCAGGACGTTGCCCGGGTAGACCTGAAAGCTGAACATCGGCCATAGGAACCAGCTGGAATATTCGTGGGAATGGGCAAAGCCAGAGTTGATGTCATAGGTCATTTGATCCAGCGCCTGACATTCCGTCGTGTGACGCAGGCATTTGCCTTGCGGTTGAATGTCGTAGGTTTCAGGCTTGACCACGCCATTGGCGAAAGTCGGATGGTTCAATGAGCAGTGATAGCATTCGGAATAGTTCTCGACCGAGACCTTCCAGTTGCAGTTTTCCGGGATCTCAACCCATTCCAGAGGCTTAAGGTCGGCCCAGTTCGGCACCCACTCTTCCAATTCGGCCCGCGCGCCGGGAAACCAATCGTCCATCGGGGCGGCATCCGGGTCGAGGTTCACGAAGACAAACCCAAGGAAGGTTTCCGCACGCACTTCGGTCAGACAGATGCTGGATTTATCGAACCCATCGACCGCTTTGATATTCGGCCCTGCACGCAACTGGCCGGTCAACTCGTAGGTCCATGCGTGATAGGGGCATACAACAACGCGGGTGGTGCCGGTGCCGCTGACCAACTGGTGCGCGCGGTGTTGGCAGACGTTGTAGAACACGCGAATTTTGTGATCTTGGCCCCGGATTGCAAACAAGCTTTCGCCTGCGATTTCGAACGTGGCGTAGTCGCCGGTCTTGGCAAGCTGCGACGCATGGCATCCGAATTGCCAGGTCCGCGCCAAAAGGCCGTTCGTTTCCAGCCGGAAGACCTCGGGATCGGTGTAGAACCGTGCGTCCAGCGATCTGATCGGCTCGGTCATGGCACCCCCTCGTGGTACAGGCCCAACTGGTGGCGGCGTTGGTGAAACGTCTCAACCCGTTGGGGGATTTCGTCGCTGGCAACGGCGATGACAAAGGACAGCAAGGTTTCCATGAGCGCAATGATGCTGACTGTCGATGGAAAGAACTGCGGTGTCTCGACAGCCACGGTAAAGCCGTGGTCGGCCATGCGAATGATGGGGCTGGCGGGGCTATCTGACAGCGCCACGATGACCATACCCTGCTCGCGGGCGATCTTCACGGCCTCGACCACTTCCGAACGGTAGGGTTTGCAGGTGATCGCAATCAGAATGTCCCGCCCGTCTGCCCAGGCCAGATCGTCCACGGGCGTGGAACCTGGCCGGGGGATTGCGTGAAATTCGGTCATCCCTGTCGAGGCCAGATACGTGAAGTTGCGTGCGACAGAGTTGTTCACTCCAACGCCCAAGGTAAACACACGGCGGGCGTTCCAGATCGCCTCTGCCGCAAGTTTCAGTTTGTCGGTCGAGATACCTGCGAAGGTTTCTTCGATGTTTGCCATCACGTCGCGGACCATGTCCGCATAAAGCCCGCCGAGGTCCCCGGACTTGGAAATATCCTGCAGCCACCGGGCCCGATCAGGGAAGTCTGCCGCCCCTTTGCGAATTGCGTCACGAAAGGGAGCGCGGAAATCCTCGTACCCTTCAAACCCCACCTGTCGCGCCATTCGGACAACGGTGTTCGGCTTTACATTCGCAGCTTCGGCGATCTCGCGCACGGTGGACACGCCCACGTCGCGGGGGTTCTCCAGCACGTAAGTTGCGGCCTTGCGCGCCTCTGGTGTCAGTGCCGACAGCTCACCGGCCAGCCGCTCTAGAATCGTTGATGATACATTTGTCCCATTCATGATTGACGATGGTATTTTTGTCCGCTTAGCCTGTCGAGAGAAAAAACGACTCATCGAAGGACATTCCCTTGGCGCATGAATTTCCCAGCCACGCGCGCGTTGTCATTGTAGGTGGTGGCGTCATGGGCGTCGGCCTTGCCTACCATCTCGGCCACGAAGGCTGGGGCGAGGACACTGTGCTTCTTGAGAAAGCCGAACTGACCTCGGGCAGCACCTGGCATGCGGCGGGACAGATCACGCATTCAACCAGCAGCTTTGGCTTGGGCAAATGTGTCGATTACAACATAGGGCTCTATTCCGGCGCGCTTGAGCGGGAAACCGGCCAAGCCGTCACCTGGCATGGATGCGGGTCGTTCCGGCTCGCCTATACCGAGGACGAGATGGATTGGCTGCGTCACACGCTGTCGGTCGGGCGGTCTCTTGGGTTCAACATTGAGCTGGTTGGCCCTGAACAGATCGCCAAGTTGCATCCGTTCTACAATCTCCACGGCGTCCTGGGCGCGCTGCACACGCCTGATGACGGGCACGTTGACCCGACAAATGTGACCATGGCGATGGCCGCAGGCGCGCGGCAAAACGGCGTGCGGATCATTCGCCAGTGCCGCGCCACCAATATCACCCAACAGCCTTCCGGTGAATGGCAGGTCGAAACAGATAAGGGCACGATCACCTGCGAGCATGTCGTGAATGCAGGCGGCACCTATGCGCGCCAGATGGGGGAATGGTCTGGCCTACAACTGCCGATGACTTCGATGACGCATCATTACTTTGTCACCGAACCAGTGCCCGAGTTTGCCGCGCTTGAAACAGAACTTCCCGTCATCCGCGATGACAAGAAAGTCTCTGGCTATATTCGGATGGAACAAAAGCGCGGTCTCATCGGAATTTACGAGAAAGAGAACCCCAATTCCGTGTGGCACGATCATTGCCCTTGGGAATACGAGAACTGGCTCTTTGACGCCGATTACGACCGGGTCATGCCGTATCTTGAGGAAAGCCTAAACCGCATGCCGATCTTCGCGGAGCTTGGCATCCAGCGCGAGGTGCACGGCGCGATCAGCCATCCCCCCGATGGCAACCCGCTGATCGGCCCCGCGCCGGGCGTGCGAAATTACTGGTGCTGCTGCGGCACTCAGATCGGGATCGGCTGGGGCCCCGGTCTGACACGCGAACTGGCCCGCTGGATGGTCCACGGAGCCGCCGATATCTCGATGCGCGAATATGATCCGCGTCGGTTTGGATCCTATGCCACGAAGGACTGGCAGGTGGTGAAAGCCGAAGAAGACTACTGCCTGCGCCACGAAATCCCGTTCCCGCATTTCAACCGCCTTGCTGGTCGCCCCATCAAACCTTCGCCCTTACATGACGTTCTGAAAGCGAAGGGCGCCGTGCACGAAGAGGTCTACGGGTTCGAGCGCCCGCGTTTCTTTGCCAAGGGTATTCCGCAAGAAGATCACTATTCCTTCAACCGCACACCCGTGGACGACATGGTCGCGGCCGAGGTCAAAGCGGTCCGCGAACATGTGGGCATCATAGATGTGACCGCCTTTACCAAAGTGCTGGTTTCAGGCCCCGACGCTTATGTGCTGCTGGACCGACTGACCGCAAACCGCATGCCGCAAAAGGTTGGGTCGATCACGCTGACGCACATGCTGAACCGCGCAGGCCGGATTGAGTTGGAAACAACGATTGTTCGGATGAGTGAGGACAGATTCTATCTGGTCTGTGCCGCCTTCTTCGAGCAGCGCTTGCTCGATCATCTGGCGCATCAACGCGGGGACGAGGATGTGGTGATCACCGCCCTGTCCTCTGACTGGAGCGCCCTGTCGCTGAACGGGCCAAGGGCGCGTGACGTGCTGGCCGCTTGCACCGATGCGGACCTGTCAAACGCCGGTTTCCGTTGGCTGTCCGCCCGGGAGATCACGGTTGCAGGCCATAAAATCTGGGCCTTTCGCATGTCCTACGCAGGCGAACTAGGCTGGGAGTTCCACATGCCAAACGCCGCCTGTCTCGACGTATACACTGCCCTTTGGAGGGCCGGAGAGGCGCACCGGATCGCCGACTACGGATCATTTGCAATGAACGCCATGCGGATGGAGAAGGGATTCAAAGGGGCTGGTGAACTGACCAATGAGGTCACGCTGGCCGAGGCCGATGTTCTGCGCTTCGCGCGGGCGGACAAAGACTATCTTGGCCGCGACAAGACGCTAAACGCCGATTTACCCTGGGTCTGCGCCTATCTGGAAATTGAGCCTGACGGGATCGCCGACGGTCACGGGGGTGAAGCGGTTCTGCACGATGGACAGGTGGTCGGATCAACCGCATCGGTGGCGTATGGGCCGACGGTTGGCAAGATCCTTGCCTTTGCCTACGTCAAACCGAGCGCCGCGCACCCCGGCACCCCCCTTGAGGTCATTATCCACGGAAAACAACGCGTTGCCCGTGTCTTGGGTGAACCCGCCTATGATCCGCAAAGCCTGCTGCCCCGCACGGACGCAGCCCGAGAGGCCGCGGAATGACCCTTCCCGCTACGATGACGGCGATGGTCACGATGGGACACGGCGGTCTGGATCAAATGGTGCTGCACACCGACTGGCCGCGGCCTGAGCCGGCTTCGGACGACGTTCTGATCAAGGTGCGCGCCTGCGGTCTGAACAACACGGACGTGAACACGCGGTCCGGGTGGTATTCAAAATCGGTGACCGATGCGACCACCGGTGGCGCGTTTGCCGAGGTCGGCGAAGATGACCCTACGTGGGGCGGCGCACCGATCACCTTCCCACGCATTCAGGGCGCAGATGTCTGCGGCGAAATCGTTGCTGTCGGCGCGAATGTTGACCCTGCACGCGTTGGCGAAAGGGTTATCACGGATGGTTGGCTGCGCGACGAACGCGATCCCGAGAACATGGACAAGACCGGATATTTCGGGTCCGAGCGTGACGGGGGTTTTGCCGAATACACAACGACGCCCGCGCGCAATGCCCTTGCCATCAACTCGGACCTGACGGACGCCGAACTCGCAACTTTCTCCTGCTCCTACTCGACCGCCGAAGGCATGCTAACCCGCGCCAATGTCACCGATCGCGACACCGTGTTGATCCCCGGCGCATCGGGCGGTGTTGGCGGCGCATTGGTGCAATTGGCCAAGCGCCGCGGCGCGCGTGTGATTGCGATGGCATCCGCGGCCAAACATGCTGATGTCTCAAAACTCGGGCCAGACAGGATATTGCCCCGCGCGCCGGATGATCTGCGCGCTGCACTTGGAGATGAGCGGATCACCGTCGTTGCCGATATCGTGGGCGGCCCCTATTGGCCGGCCCTGATCGATATTCTCGAACGCGGTGGCCGCTATACCTGCTCAGGGGCCATTGCCGGCCCCATCGTCGAACTTGATCTGCGAACCTTTTATCTGCGCGACCTGACTTTCACGGGCTCCACTGTCATCACCCCTGACGTTATGCCAAACCTGATCCGCTACATCGAACAGGGTGAGATCACACCCGCGCTTGCCGCGACATACCCGCTGAGCCAACTGCGCGAAGCGCAAGCGGCCTTTATCGCCAAAGAGCATACGGGCAACATCGTGGTAGTCCCGTGAAAGTTACCCGCATCCGGATCTTCAAGACCGATCTGCCCTACGTTGGTGGGGCCTATGTCTGGGGGGCCGGCAATGCCATTGAGATCGCAAAGGCAAGCGTGGTTGTCATCGATACGGACGCAGGCCTGCAAGGCTGTGGTGAATTCACGCCCTGCGGCGAAAATTACATGGCCGCCCATTCCGAAGGGGTGGAGGCATTTGCCCGTCTCGCCGCATCACACCTGCTAGGCCAGGACCCACGGCAAGTCTCAAAGATCGAACTGATTATGGATCATACCGTGCAGGGGCACGGCTATGCCAAAGCGCCGTTCGATGCAGCCTGTTGGGATATTCTTGGTCAGTCTTGTGACCAGCCTGTTTGGATGCTGCTTGGTGGCAAACTCACCGACGGCGCACCCATGTACCGCGTGGCCCCACAAAGGGCGACCGAAGAAACCCTTGCCGAAATGGAACGCTACCGGGCAGAGGGATATCGGCAATTCCAGATTAAAGTCGGGGGCGATTGGACGTCGGACATTGATCGGATCAAAGCGGGCGTCGCGCTGCTCCAGTCCGGGGAAAAGGCGATGGCCGATGCCAATCAGGGGTGGCGCGTCGACAATGCCATTCGCGTTGCCCGCGCAACGGCGGATTTGGATTACATCCTGGAACAGCCCTGCCGCACGTATGAGGAATGCCAGCAGGTCCGCCGCGTTGCCCAACAGCCCATGAAACTGGATGAATGTGTGACGGGCATATCGGCAGCACAGCGGATCGTCGCGGATCGGGGGGCCGAGATTTGCTGCCTGAAACTGTCAAACCTCGGCGGATTGTCCAAGGCGCGCCGTGTTCGTGACTACCTCGTCGACAACCGTATCCCGGTCGTGGCGGAAGACACATGGGGCGGCGAAATCGCCACTGCTGTGGTGGCCCATTTTGCGGCCTCAACGCCATCGGAGTACCTGCAAAACACCACCGATCTGATGAACTACAACACCCGATCAACTGGCGTCGGCGGGGCTTGGGCGAAGGAAGGAAAGCTCTACGCCCCTAACACGCCGGGCTTGGGCGTTGCACCGGATTTCGACAGCCTCGGCGCACCGGTGGCGGAATACGCCGCATGAAGATAACGCGCATCACCGTCTTCCAAATCGACCTGCCGCTCGCGCATCCCTATTGGCTCTCTGGCGGGCGACTTAGGTTCGACGTGTTGGATGCCACACTGGTCAAGATCGAGACCGATTCCGGCATCACCGGATGGGGCGAAGGCACACCCTGGGGGCACACTTATGTGCCCGCGCATGGCCCGGGCATTCGCGCAGGTCTCGACACGTTGGCGCCCTTTGTCCTGGGGCTTGATCCGCGCCGAGTGCTGGAGGTGGAGCGCGCGATGGACCTGGCGTTGCCAGGACACCTCTATGCCAAGAGCCCGATCGACATGGCATGCTGGGACATTGCAGCACAACGGGCGGAGGTGCCCATCGCCGACCTGATGGGCGGCGGATCGCGCACGCCGCGGCCCATCGCGTCATCGGTGGGGGCCAAGACCATCGAAGAGACGCGTGAGGTGATTGATCGCTATCGCCAGCGCGGCTATGTCGCCCATTCCGTCAAGATCGGCGGCGATGTGGTGCGTGACATTGCCCGCATCCGGGATGTCGAAGCCATTCGGCGCGATGGTGAAATCGTTCTATACGATGTGAACCGCGGCTGGACGCGGCAGCAGGCGCTGCGTGTGATGTCCGCGACCGAAGACCTGAACGTGATGTTCGAACAGCCCTGTGAAACGCTGGACGACATCGCAGCAATTGCGGGCAAACACGCCTCACCTGTTTCGGCGGACGAAAGCCTTGTGACGCTGCAAGACGCGGCCCGCATCGCGCGGGACGGGTTGGCTGAAGTCTTCGGGATCAAGCTCAACCGCGTGGGAGGCCTTACCAAGGCTGCGCGGATGCGGGATATCGCGCTGGCCCATGGGATCGACATGTTTGTCATGGCGACGGGCGGCACCGTCCTGGCCGATACCGAAGCACTGCACCTGGCCGCCACAATCCCCGACGCCAGCTGTCACGCCGTCTGGGCCTGCCAGGACATGATCACCATCGATATCGCGGGTGGCCGCGGACCCCGCAACAAGGACGGTCATCTGCATTTGTCCGAGGAGCCGGGCCTTGGCGTTCATCCCGATGAGCACCTGTTGGGCGACCCCGTCGCTGTTTATACATGAAAGTTAAACGCATCACCCTTTGGTCAGTCGACCTGACGAGCCAGGAAACCTACTACATGGCCGAGGGGAAGACCTGCGACACCGTCAAAACCCATGCGCTTTGTCTGGAGACTGACACCGGCCTGCAAGGCTGGGGTGAGGTTTGCCCAATCCCGCATTACCTCCCCGCATTCGCTGACGGAGTGCCAAGTGCCGTCACCGAAATGGCGTCAGAGATCCTTGGCATCGCCCCTTTCGGAATTGATGCGCCAATGCGCGAGCTCGACGCACATCTGCAAGGTCACCTTCACGCTAAATCCATTGTGGACATGGCGCTTTGGGATCTGTTTGGCAAAGCGACAGGGCAGCCACTCTACGCCTTGCTCGGCGGGCGGACACGGGCGGATATGCCACTTTATCATTCGATCACTTGCATCGCGCCCGACGAGATGGCCCGGATCGCCCGCGATGCTTTCGCGACAGGCATCCGTCAGTTTCAGGTCAAACTCGGCGCCGATGCCGATTGGCAGACCGATGCAGAGCGCTTGATCAAGGTGCGCGAGGCCGTGGGAGATGGGCCCCTCGTCTATGGTGACTGGAACTGCGGCGCGACCAAGCTGCAGGCCACACGGACGGGCCGCGCGGTGACGCATCTCGACATCATGCTCGAGCAGCCCTGCAAGACGCTAGAGGACTGCGCCGCCGTCCGGCAGGCGACATCCCTGCCAATGAAGATTGACGAAGGTGCGTATGACCTTGCGTCCCTCATGCGTGCGTCAGAGCTAGGCGTCATGGATGCCGTGGCTTTGAAACTCTCGAAGTTCGGGGGGCTTTCCGCCATGCGCCGCGCCCGCGATCTGACCGTGCATCTGGGGGCCGAAATCTGTGCCGAATGCACATGGGGGTCAGATATCGTGACCGCCGCCTCGCTGCATTTCGCAGCCTCGACGCCCCACGGCGCGCTCCTGAACACCTGTGATCTGTCGTCCTATGTGAGCCCGCGCATCGCCCCGGATTGCCCGACGCGCAAAAACGGGCGCATCGCACCGCCCGAAGGACCGGGCCTTGGCGTGACACCGGACCTGAGCGTCCTCGGTCCGCCTATACTTGAGCTGGATTGACCCCATGCAAAAACTCACCACACAATCCGAATGGATCGCCCGCGCCAAAGCCGTTCTACCTGCGGCCGGCTTTGGCAATTTCGACCCAGGGATCGTGATCGCGCGCGGCGAAGGCAGCCATGTCTGGGACGAGGACGGCAACGAATACATCGACTATCTGATCGGCTCTGGCCCCATGCTCCTTGGCCACGGCCATCCAGAAGTCATGGAGGCCGTGCTGGAACAACTGCCCAAGGGCATGACCTTCTTTGCCAACAACGCAAAAGGCATCGAACTGGCCGAGGCGATCGTCGGGGCCGTGCCCTGTTGTGAGCAGGTGCGCTTCGTTGCATCGGGTGGCGAGGCGGACATGTATGCGATCCGCCTGGCGCGCGCCTATACCGGCCGCGACAAAATCCTGAAGTTTGAAGGCGGCTATCACGGCATGAGCGCCGAGGCCCAGATGAGCCTTGCGCCCGACATACACGTGAACTTCCCCCAGGCCGTCCCAGACAGCGCCGGCATTCCACAGAGCGTTGCCGATGAGATGTTGATCGCGCCTTTTAACGATTTGGCGGCGGTTGAGACCTTGTTGAGCGAACATGACGACATCGCCGCCATCATTACCGAACCGCTGCAACGGACCATCCCCGCGGCACCCGGTTTCCTGCAGGGTCTGCGCGATCTGTGTGACAAGCACAGCGTGTTGCTGATCTTTGACGAGGTCGTCACGGGCTTCAGGCTGGCCTATGGCGGCGCACAGGAACGCTATGGCGTGACGCCGGATATTTGCACGCTGGGCAAAATCATTGGGGGCGGCTTCCCCCTTGCCGCGCTTGGAGCAAGTGCCGAGGTCATGCAGCACTTCGACAAATCCATCGTGGGCGGTGACAAATGGCTGATGCAGTTGGGCACCCTTTCGGGCAACCCGATTGCGGCGGCGGCTGGCTTAAAGACGATGGAAGTCTTGAAGCGTGACGGAAGCTACGAGTGCCTCCGCGATATTGGCCAAGCGTTGCAGAACATGCAAAGCGGGGCCCTTACTGCCGCCGGTATTCCCCACCAAATCTGCGGGGATGAGACGTTATTCGACGTCTTCTTCACGACCGGCCCATGCCGAGATTACCGCAGCGCCAAACACGATGAACCGGCGCGCAACGCGACCTACAACGCAACGCTCCGACGGCACGGGGTATTCAAGTCGCCGGGCAAGCTCTACCCGTCACTTGCGATCACCGCAGAGGATCTGGAGAAAACGAAATTCGCAGTTGAACAGGCGGTGCGGTCTATTTCTTCAACCTGAAAGCCATGTTCTTTTCGGCAATGAAAAGTCTGTTGAACGGCTGAGCACTGCCGCATGACGCACCAAGGACCACTTTAAACGTTGGCGACCAGCGGCACCGCTGACCAAGACGAGTCAGAAATCGAAGCGTTCTGCGATGGGAATGGCACCGTCCAGCTCACCGCCCGTAAAAGGCGCCACGCTAACCACCGTTGTATGACGCAGCAGTAAGCGGCGATTTTCTGGTTGCGAGCGTGCGCAGAGGAAATTCCGAGTTCGCAGGTTGGCCTCAAGTCCGCACCCCCTCACCCCGTCCGCAAACACCCCCGCACGAACTTCAGCGCCGAGCGATAGTGGCTCGCCCCTGCGGCTTCGGCATAGCGGCCAGCGGTCCACGTCCCATTACCCCCGACCATCGGCCCACCGTAGAGCGCGGCATCGTCCAGGCCGCCCAGCAACGCCATCAACGCCGCGTGGCGGTCGGCGAGCATAGCTGTCGCCTCTGCCCAGGGCAGCCCCGCCTGATCGGCGCGCAGTTGCGCGTTGTAGGCTTTCAGCTCATGCCAGCCATACCCTTCGGCGGGCATATGCACCGTCCGCCCGGCCTGTCCATCGGCCCACCAGCCGAGGAACAGGTCGATCCAATGGGCGCGGTGGGCCACTGTGTCTTTGATGGTGATGCCGTCCTCAAAAGGCCGCGTGGCGAGTGGGGCATCGATCCCCGCCAGGGTCTTTTGCAGCTTGGCGAAGTCTTTCTCGCACACGGCGATCAGGTCGGCTTTGGTGGTGGCGGCGGGCATGGTGGCGCTCCTCTTCAGGGGCTACTTTGCCAGTGTCTGAGCCTTTCCGATCTGATCCGCATCAAGCGCGTGTTCGGATTTCAGGAGCAGGACCAGCGCCACCACCGTCAGCGCGACCCCGCCCAAAACCAGCATCGGCGGCGCGCCGTTGCCCAGCGCGATCTCCCACAGGATGACGAAAGACGGGGTGAGGTAGGTATAGGCCATCACCTTCGCCGCAGGCAGGCGGAGCGAGGCGTATTGGAGAAGGAAGAAGGACCCAGCGCTCGCAAACACGGACAGGTAGAGAAGCGCGACCCAGACGCGGGGTGGGAGTGTCGTCCAGTCGGTCGCGGCGACTTGGCCTGCGCCCGCGACGAACAAAAGCACAGCGCCCGCGACCAGCATCCCGAAGGTAAAGGCCAGCGCAGGCTCGCCCCGGTTTAACTTGCGCACCAATGGCGCATAGATCGCATGGGCCACGCAGCCCCAGAAATAGATCACCTCGCCCTGCCCCACCTCAAACGCCATCAGGGCGGTCAAATCGGCGCGAAAGATCACCCAGAGCGCGCCGGCCGCCCCGATCGACAAGGCCAGCGCCATGCGGGCCGTCGTGATCTGGCGCAGCATCAGATAGCCAAAGCCCGCGGCCATGATCGGGGTAAGGGTGAAGACCGCGGCGGCTGAGACGGCGGGGGCGGTTTTCAGGCCTTCGAACATCAGCACAAAGTAGATCCCGAAGATCCCGCCCAGCGCCGCAAAGCGCCAAGGCGCGCGGAAGTAGCGGCGTTGCATCCGGCCCGTGGCGGCACAGATCGCCCCGATCACGGCGCCGGCCAGGGCAAAGCGCACCGCCGTCAGGGCCGTGGGGTCGATATCGTTGGCCACCATCACGCCGAGGCTGAAGGACCCCGCAACCAGGCCCGAGAAGACCAGCATCGCGGCATGGCCCTGCGCCTCTGGCGACCAGGTCACAGCCCGATTTGCCAGGATTTCGCTTCTTCTTTGAGGAACTTCAGGAAGGTCTGGACCTTGGTGGTTCGGTGCAGATCCACATGGGTGACAAGCCAGAAGGGCGCCGACCATTCATCACGGGGCGCAAACACCTCGCGGACGTCAGGGCAGCGGTCGGCATCCCATTTCGACATGAAGCCGATGCCGGCACCGGCCAGGATCGCATCGCGGAACAGGATGTTGTCGGAGGACCGAAAGACGATCTGCTCCGCCGGCACGTTCTGGCGGAGCCACATGTTGAACGGCGCGCGGCTTTGTTCGTTGTCGCCACCGATGAAGTCGTGGCCCGCGATGTCGCTTTCGTCCTTGGGCAGGCCCTTGCGATGGATATACTCCTCGCTCGCGTAAAGCCCGATCTCCAGCTGGCCAAAGGGCTGGACCACATTGTCGGGCTGATCGGGGGCGTTGCCTGCCCGGATCGCCACATGCGCCTCGCCGTATTCGAGCCGCAGCACCCGATCGCCCGTGACATAGCGCACGATCAGATCCGGATAAAGACGCTGGAATGCCACTAGCGTTGGCGTGACCAGGGGGGAGATCGACGACAGCGAGGTCACCACCAACTCGCCTGACACATCATCCCCCCGGCCCTTGATGCGCCCCACAAGCTGGGTGATCTGGTCGTCGGTGGCCTGCGCAACCTGCATCAGATCGGCCCCCGCCTCGGTTGCGGTATAGCCGCGGGCATGGCGCTGGAACAGCTTCACACCCAGCCGCCCTTCCAGCGCGTCGATGTGCCGGATCACGGTGGCATGGTGAACCCCCAGCGCATCCGCCGCCCCGCTCACCGTGCCCAGGCGGGCCACGTGATAGGCGGTGCGGATTTCATCCCAGTTGTCCATAAGGGCCACCTGTGCGTGATTTAACAGATGCTGTTTATTTTGTTGTATTGTGTTCGCAAGCGCAAGGATCAAGTTGAGGGGCACACAGACACACACCCTTGCACAAGAGAGACCCCGCAATGACCAAAACCGTTCTCCGCATCGACGCCTCGGCCCGCCGCACCGGATCGGTGTCGCGCCAGTTGGCCGATGACATCATCGCTCGCCTGGGCGATGTCGACGTAATCACACGCGACCTGGCCGACCCGGTGCCCCAGATCGACGAAGACTGGGTGAATGCCAATTTCACCCCGGTTGACGATCGTAGTGCCGCCCAGAAGGAAAAGCTGGCCCTGTCCGACACGCTGGTGGGTGAGTTGCAGGCCGCCGACACGCTGGTGATCGGCCTGCCGATCTATAACTTCGGGGTCCCCGCCGCGCTCAAGGCCTGGATCGACCAGGTGGCCCGCGCTGGCGTCACCTTCCGCTATTCCGAGACTGGGCCGGTCGGTCTGTTAGAGGCCAAGCGCGCGATCATCGTAGTCGCCTCGGGCGGGACCGAAGCCGGGTCCGAGATCGACTTTGCGACCGGCTATATCCGCCACGTGCTGAGCTTTATCGGGATCACAGATGTGGAGTTTGTGACCGCCGACCGGCTGATGGTGGATGCCGAGGGCACCATGAAAGCGGCCAACGCGCAGGTCGCCGCGCTGGACGCTGCAGCTTAACACCGAACCACCCCTGGCCCGCGCCCTTGACAGGTGCGGGCCAAGCGCCTATCCGCCACGCACACAGCCGGAAGCACGATGTCTTCCGGTCCCGGGGTCGCCCCGGGATCGCCCCCCACCAGCGAGGTTTCGCCCGTGGGGGCGTTTGGCGTTTCGCCGGTGCGTGCCCATCTGGGGCACATGCCACATGAGTTAAGGAGGGCCGCGCCCGATGTTTGAAAATCTGTCCGAACGCCTGTCAGGCGTCTTTGACCGGCTGACCAAGCAGGGTGCGCTGTCCGAAGATGACGTGAAGACGGCGCTGCGCGAAGTGCGGGTGGCGCTGCTCGAAGCGGACGTCTCGCTGCCCGTGGCCCGCGATTTCGTGAAGGCGGTGCAGGAGAAGGCCACGGGCCAAGCAGTGACGAAATCGGTCACGCCGGGGCAGCAGGTGGTCAAGATCGTCCATGACGAGCTGGTGCATGTGCTGGCGGGCGACAATCCTGAACCCGGTGAGTTGAAGATCGACAACCCGCCCGCTCCGATCCTGATGGTGGGTCTGCAGGGCGGCGGTAAGACGACGACGACGGCGAAGCTCGCCAAGCGCCTGACCGAGAAGAACAACAAGCGGGTTCTAATGGCCTCGCTCGACACCAACCGGCCCGCGGCGATGGAGCAACTCGCGATCCTGGGCCAGCAGATCGGGGTCGATACGCTGCCCATCGTGCCAGGGCAGACCCCGGTGGACATCGCCAAACGCGCGAAGCAGCAGGCGACGCTGGGCGGCTACGACGTCTATATGCTCGACACCGCAGGCCGGCTGTCGATCGACGAAGAGCTGATGGCCCAGGTGGAGCAGGTGCGCGATGTGGCGGTGCCGCGCGAGACGTTGCTGGTGGTTGACGGTCTGACCGGGCAGGACGCGGTGAACACGGCGCAGAACTTTGACGACCGGATCGGAATCTCGGGCGTTGTGCTGACCCGGATGGACGGCGACGGGCGCGGTGGTGCGGCGCTGTCGATGCGCGCGGTCACGGGCCAGCCCATCAAGTTCGTGGGCCTTGGCGAAAAGATGGACGCGCTGGAGGAGTTCCATCCTGAGCGTGTGGCGGGCCGGATCCTCGGCATGGGCGACATCGTCAGCCTGGTGGAAAAGGCGCAGGAGACGATCGAGGCCGAACAGGCCGAGCGCATGATGAAGCGCTTCCAGAAGGGTCAGTTCAACATGAACGACCTGCGCCAGCAGCTCGACCAAATGCTGAAGATGGGCGGGATGGAAGGCATCATGGGAATGATGCCAGGTATGGGCAAGATGAAGGCCCAGATGGAGAATGCGGGCTTTGACGACAAGATCATCAAACGCCAGATCGCGCTGATCCAATCGATGACCAAGAAGGAACGCGCGAACCCCGGGCTGTTGCAGGCAAGTCGGAAAAAGCGGATCGCAGCGGGGGCCGGGCTGGAGGTGAGCGACCTCAACAAGCTTCTGAAAATGCACCGGCAGATGTCGGACATGATGAAGAAGATGGGGAAGATGGGTAAAAAGGGCATGATGCGCCAATTGGGCGGCATGTTCGGGGGCAAAGGCGGGATGCCTGGTGGCGGCGCGATGCCGTCAGAGGCCGAGATCCAGGCGGCACAGAAACAGCTGGGCGGCGGCCTGCCCGGACTGGGCGGCGGCGGGGTGCAACTGCCCCCCGGCCTCAGCGGCTTTGGGAAGAAGAAGTGAGCCGGCGTTCGGCCATAGCGGGGGCGCTGCCCCCTGCCCCCCCGGCGTATTTGCGCCAAGAAGAAGGGGGCTGGCGATGATCCCTGTGATCGAGACCGAGCGGCTGGTCCTGCGCGCGCCCGAGATGGGCGATTTCCCGGCCTTTGCCGCGCATTGTGCCTCGGACCGCGCGACATTCGTTTTTGGCCGTCTGACCGAGGCGCAGGCCTGGCGCGAGTTTGCCTCGGCAGCCGGTTCTTGGGCCCTACAGGGGCATGGCGCGTGGTCAATTGCAGACAAGGATGGCGCCTATCTGGGTGAGATCGCGATCTTGCAGCCTGCCGAATTCCCCGAGGTTGAACTGGGCTGGACGGTGATGGCCGACGCCGAGGGGAAGAGCATCGCCTTTGAGGCCGCATGCGCAGCGCGCAGATGGGGATTTGAAGCGCGTGGGTTCGACACGCTGGTCAGCTACATCACCCCGGGCAATGTGCGCTCAATCGCGCTGGCCGAACGGCTTGGGGCCGCGCATGACGCGGACGCCGCCCTGCCTGATGGCGACACCGCAGACGACACGGTCGTCTACCGGCATGCGAGGCCCGCATGACACCTGCGACCACGCTCACCACCGACCGATTGACGCTGCGCCTGCCAGAGGCGGCGGACCTGCCGACCTATACGGCGTTCTGCGCGTCGGACCGGTCACGCTTTGTGATGGGGCCGTTCGATGCGGTGCAGGCCTTCAACAAGCTGTGCGCCATGGTGGGCCATTGGACCCTGCGCGGATTTGGGCGGTATGTGATGGACCTGGGCGGTCGCGGGATCGGGCATGTCGGGCCCTTGGCGATGGACGCCCAGGATATGCCGGAATTCACATGGACTTTGTGGGACCCTGCGGTTGAGGGACAGGGCTATGCCACCGAAGCGGCGCACGCGGTGAAGGCGCATCTTTTCGGCGACTTGGGCTGGTCTGAGATGGTTATCCGCATCCAGCCTGAGAACACTTCTTCGTGCAGGATTGCCGAGCGGATCGGGGCAGTCCTGACTGACGCAGAGGCGCCGGACTGGTATCCGGGCGCGCTGACCTATCGGCTTACAGCAGAGGGCGCGTGATGAAGATCCTTGCCCAGACCGACCGGTTGCACCTGATGCAGCCTGACGCCCACGATTGGCCGGGCTACCGCGCCTTGGTCACGAGCCCGGCGGCGCAATATGCCGGGGGCCAGCGGGCCCTGCCCCAGGCCTGGCACGCCTTTGCCGGGCATCTGGGGCATTGGGTGCTGCGGGGCTATGGCCTGATGTCGGTGCGCATAAAGGACGGCGGTCGCTCGGTCGGCATGGTCGGGGCCTACAATCCCGAGGGCTGGCCGGAGCAGGAGTTGGGCTGGCTTTTGTGGCCGGGCGAGACGGGCAAGGGCTTTGCGACCGAAGCTGCACGGGCGGCACGGGATTACGTTTATCGCGCGCTCGGCTGGGCGGCGGCTGTGAGCTATATCCACCCCGACAACGCGGCCTCAATCGCGGTGGCAGACCGGCTTGGCTGCGCGCGCGACGCCGCGACACGGGGCATGACGCCCGAGGATGTGGCCCTGGTCTACCGCCACCCGGCACCGGAGGCTGCGCCATGATCCAGGATTTTGGACACTTGCGGTGTACGGCCTGTGTACAGGCTGTGTACGCAGTGTCCCCCCCTCGAAAGGCCTATCCATGACCGACGCCATCACCCGCGCCGCCGAGGTTCTGCGCGACCATCGCGAGTCCATCGACCGGCTGGATGCGATCCTTGTCTACACGCTGGGCGAGCGGTTCAAGCACACCCAAGCCGTGGGCCGGCTCAAGGCAACGCACGACCTTCCCCCGTCCGATCCCGCGCGTGAAGCGCAGCAGATCGCGCGGCTTGAAGACCTGGCGAAACGGGCGGATCTCGACCCGGAATTCGCCAAGAAATTCCTGGCCTTCATCATCCAGGAAGTCATCCAACACCATGAAACGATAGCAGAAACTTCAGGAGACTAACCCAATGGCAATGAAAATCAGGCTCGCCCGTGGCGGCTCTAAGAAACGGCCGTTTTACTCGATCGTGGCCGCCGACAGCCGGATGCCCCGCGACGGGCGGTTCATCGAAAAGCTGGGCACCTACAATCCGCTCTTGCCGAAAGACAGCGAAGAGCGCGTGAAGATGAACATGGAGCGCGTCCAGTACTGGCTGGGCCAGGGCGCACAGCCCACCGACCGGATCAGCCGGATGCTGGAAGCCGCAGGCGTTCTGGACAAGAAAGAACGCGCCAACATGCAAAAAGCCCAACCCGGCAAGAAGGCGCAGGAACGCGCCGAAGAGAAGGCCGCGAAGGCCGCCGAAGCGGCTGAGGCCCCGGCTGAGGAAGCCGTGGAAGAGGCGCCTGCCGAAGAAACGACCGAAGAGCAGGCGGCGGAGTAATCCGCCCCTGCCCCGCCTAAGCGACTGTCATTGCTGCGGTTTCTCGGTCTTGGAATGCTGCGCCGGTGGGTCACCATCGGGCTCTGCGCCGGTGCCTTCTGGGCCGGCGCGGAGGTGCAACACCTGCGCCTTGTGGACCGCTGCCTGGAAGCGGGCGGGACGATTGACACCCGTGGTCTGTGCCGGGGGCTGAGATGACGGATCGGATCTGTGTCGGGGCGATCGCCGGGGCCTTTGGCGTGAAGGGCGAGGTGCGATTGAAGAGCTTTTGCGCCGTGGCCGAGGATATCGCCTCATACGGGCCGCTGGAGACCGAGGATGGGGCGCGGGCCTTTGAGGTCACGCTGACGGGAGCCATCAAGAACGGGCTGTCGGCCCGGCTGTCGGGCGTGCCGAACAAGGAAGCGGCGGACGCACTGCGCGGCGTGCGGCTGTTTGTGGATCGTTCGCGCTTGCCAGAGGCCGATGAGGAAGAGTTCTACTATGCCGATCTGGTGGGGCTTTTGGTTGTCGATACCGGCGGGGCCGAATTGGGGCGCGTGAAGGCTGTCTTGAACCACGGCGCGTCCGACATTCTGGAGATTACCGCGCCGGGAATGAAGCAACCCGCGCTCTTGCCCTTTACGCGCGACGCCGTGCCGACAGTGGACGTGGCCGCCGGTCGGATCGTGGCCGACCCGCCCGATGGGGTGTTCCCCGATGAGTGATCACGGCACCCCCTCAAAATCCCACGGCCGCCTGTCGATCAAGGCAACTGCGCAGCCGCGTGAGTTGATGACAGAGCGTCCCGATCTGGCGCGGGCCTGGGTGGCGAAGGTGATCACGCTGTTCCCCGATGCGTTTCCGGGCGTGCTCGGGGCGTCGCTCACCGGCAAGGCGCTGCAAGACGGGCTGTGGCGGTTGGAGACGGTGGATCTGCGCCTGTTTGGCGAGGGTAAGCATCGCAATGTCGATGATACGCCGGCGGGCGGCGGCGCGGGCATGGTGCTGCGGGCCGATATTCTGGCGAAAGCGATCGATCAGGCGCAGCGCGGGGTGCCGAAGGATCGGGGGCGTTGGCCGCTGATCTACCTTAGCCCGCGGGGGCGGCCGTTTGATCAGGCAAAAGCGCATAGTCTGGCAGGAACCGAGGGCGTGACGCTGATTTGCGGGCGGTTCGAGGGGATCGATGAACGCGTGATCGAACACTACGGGATCGAGGAAGTGAGCCTGGGCGACTTCGTCCTAACGGGGGGCGAAGTGGCAGCACAGGCGATTCTGGATGCCACCGTGCGGCTGATGCCTGGGGTTCTCGGCAATGCAGCCTCGGCGGAGGAGGAGAGCTTTTCGGGCGGGCTGTTGGAGCATCCGCAGTATACCAAGCCCGCGGAATGGGAGGGGCGCGCGATCCCGGACGTGCTGCTGTCGGGGCACCATGGCGAGATTGCTAAGTGGCGGCGGGCAGAGGCCGAGCGGATCACGCGGGAAAGGCGGCCGGATTTGTGGGCGGCGTATAGGCGTGGAGACTAGGACATCCTAGCCCGCTTTTCCCTTGATCGAACCGTAGGCCCCGACTATACGGCGCGAGTTCCGGCGGTAATCCCGCCTGAACCGCAAGCAAAAGCAGACCTGAACCCTCCGGCGGGCGCCATGACCGACCCGACCACACCCGGAGCTCTGAGGCGAGACACCTCTGTGGGACCAACCACAGGCAGATGTAGGAGTGGGTCAGATGGATCTGATCGCAGAACTGGAAGCCGAGCAAGTGGCCGCGCTCGGCAAAGACATTCCGGATTTCAAAGCGGGTGACACCATCCGCGTGGGCTACAAGGTGACGGAAGGCACACGGACCCGTGTGCAGAACTATGAGGGCGTGTGCATCGCCCGCAAAAACGGCGAAGGGATCGCCGGGTCGTTCACCGTTCGCAAGATTTCCTTTGGCGAGGGTGTGGAGCGTGTGTTCCCGCTGCATTCGACCAATATCGACTCGATCACCGTGGTCCGCCGGGGCCGCGTGCGTCGGGCAAAGCTCTATTACCTGCGGTCGCGCCGCGGCAAGTCGGCCCGGATCGCGGAGGACACCACCTACAAGCCCAAGTCGGGCGCGAGCGCATAAGGACTGGCGAGATGAAAAAAGACACGCATCCCGACTATCACCTGATCGACGTCAAGATGACGGACGGCACCGTGGTGCAGATGAAATCGACCTGGGGCAAGGAGGGCGATCAGCTTTCGCTTGATGTGGATCCCTCGGTCCACCCCGCCTGGACAGGCGGCGGCACGCGCCTGATGGATACCGGCGGCCGGGTGTCGAAGTTCAAGAAGAAGTACGAAGGGCTGGGGTTCTAAGGACAAGGTCCCTTGTCGAAGAGATGAGCGCCGTCCCTTGGGGCGGCGTTTTTCTTTGTGTTGGCAGCTGGATTGCACACACAAAGTGGGATATTTGTCAGTGCAGAGCATCGCTGGGAGCGTAGTTTGAGCAGCCTTACAATTCGAATGAGCAGTGCCGAGAAAGAACGCTTGAAGGCCTGGGCGTCTGCGAGCGGCACAACGGCGACGGACTATATCAAGGGTCTGATCGAAGCCGACATGGCCGCAGGAAGCCCCGAAACGCGCGCAGCGGCTTGGATGCAAGAAAACGCATCGGCCCTCGACCAGGAGGCCGAATTCATTGCTGCGAACGGGATACCCGGCTCTGATCTGGCGTTAAACCATCCATGGCCGGATGCAGAAGTTTGACATCTTCGAGATCGGTTCAGATCTGTTTATGGTGGTTCAGTCAGATCACCTTCTCGAGTTGAATACGGTCGTGTTGGTTCCGGTGATTGCATCAGAGAGGTCGCCCGCCCTCAGCAAGCTGACGGTCGACCTTGTGATCAACGACCAACCCTTTCGCGTGCGCACACACATGCCCCTGACAGTGGAGGCAAACAGATTGCGCGGACTGAAACCTGTGCACAGAGCGACGCAGGACGAGGGTCAGCGGATCATGGACGGCATGAGCACCCTGCTGTGGGGGTTTTAGCCGGCTCTGCCTCTGGCTACACCCCAAGCCCGAACCCTGTGTCATCTTGGGGTTACGCGGATCTGCCAAGGGCGGGTCGGGGAAAGGAAAGACCATGACCTTCAAACGCTACGCCATCTACTACACCCCCGCGCCCGGACCCTTGGCTGCGTTTGGGGCGGCGTGGCTGGGGTGGGATATCGCCACCGCGCAAGATGTGCCGCAGCCTGAGATCGCGGGGCTTCCGCAGCCTGTGCAGGCCCTGACCGAGACACCCAGGAAATACGGGTTTCATGCGACCCTCAAACCGCCGTTCCGGCTGGCCAAGGGAACGGATGCCACCGCGCTGACCGAGGCGGTGGCCGCCTTCGCCGCCACGCACGCTGCCGCAGAGGCGCCGGGCCTGGTCCTCGCCCGATTGGGCGCGTTTCTGGCGCTGGTGCCCCATGGCGATGCGACCGCGGTGAACGGGCTGGCCGGTGAGATCGTGACCGCGTTCGATCAGTTTCGCGCCCCGGCGGGGGCGGCGGAGCTGGCACGGCGACGGGCGGCTGGGCTCACTGCGGCGCAAGAGGCCAATCTGGTGCGCTGGGGGTATCCGTATGTGCTTGAGGAGTTTCGCTTTCACATGACCCTCACGGGCAAGCTATCGCCTGAGGCGGTCACCGCGACTGAGGCTGCGCTGGCCCCAGCTGTGGCACCGGTTTTGCCGGCACCGTTCCGGTTGGATGCGCTGACCCTTGCAGGGGAGGACGCAGCAGGCCGGTTCTGCGAAATCACCCGCTTTCCCCTCATCGGATAGGGCCCCTTGTACAGCGGGTCCACACCAGACAAATCCTCTGCAACTGTCCCTTTCCTTGGATGCGTCCACAACATATAGTGGCTCTAACACCCGGTCGCAGAACCGTGGGCAGGCATATCGAGGGCAGTCGTGGCGCATATCATCGTCGTCGGGAATGAAAAAGGCGGGTCTGGCAAGTCGACCACGTCGATGCACGTCGCGACCGCGCTGGTTCGGATGGGGCACCGGGTCGGAACGCTTGATCTGGACCTGCGCCAAAAGACCCTTGGCCGCTATGTCGAGAACCGGACGAAGTTCAACAAAAACCACAACCTGACCCTGCCGGTCCCCGCCTATCGCGACTTGCCGGAGGTGACACAGGATCAGCTGCGCCCGGGCGAAAACGTCCATGACCGGCGGCTGTCGGCGGCGGTGTCGGGGATGGAAAAGGACAGCGATTTCATCTTGATCGACTGTCCCGGCTCGCACACCCGGCTGAGCCAGGTGGCGCATTCGCTGGCCGATACGCTGGTCACGCCGCTGAACGACAGTTTCGTGGATTTTGATCTGCTGGCCCGTGCGGACCCTGAGACCAACAAGATCCTCGGCCCGTCGATCTATTCCGAGATGGTGTGGAACGCGCGGCAGTTGCGCGCGCAGGCGGGGCTTGCGCCGATTGACTGGATCGTGGTGCGCAATCGTCTGGGGGCGCAGGCGATGCACAACAAAAAGAAAATGGGCGATGCGCTGGGTGATCTGGCCCGCCGGATCGGGTTTCGCGTGGTGCCGGGGTTCAGCGAGCGGGTGATCTTCCGCGAGCTGTTTCCGCGCGGGCTGACATTGCTGGACCTGCGCGACATCGGCGTGAAGGGGCAGATGAACATCTCCAACGTGGCCGCACGGCAGGAAGTGCGGGATCTAGTCAGAGAGCTGCGTCTGCCTGGCGTGACCGTGGATTTCTGAACAGCGCCGGCGAGAAGCGCCTTACAGGGCCTCATCACCTGCCTTGGCATCATCGATAGAGTTTAAACGGGGGGATCAGAGCATGGCTTTGTCCACAAGGCAGTTTGGCCGCACCGGCTGGCAGGTCAGCGCCATCGGGTTTGGCGCCTGGGCGATCGGCGGCAACTGGGGCGATGTCAGCGACGACGATGCCAAGGCCACGCTGAACGCCGCGCTCTCATCCGGTGTGACGTTTCTCGATACCGCCGATGTCTATGGCGACGGGCGGTCAGAGCGGTTGATCCGCGATGTTCTGGCCACGCACACAGGCCCGCGCCCGGTGGTGGCGACCAAGGCCGGGCGGCGGCTCGATCCGCATGTGTCAGAGGCGTATACGGCCGAGGCTTTAGAGGCGTTTATCGACCGCAGCCGCGACAACCTCGGCGTCGAGACGCTGGACCTGGTGCAGCTGCATTGCCCGCCGACGGAGGTCTATTACCGGCCCGAGATCTTTGCCGCGCTGGACGACATGGTGGCGCGGGGCAAGCTGCGCCATTACGGCGTTTCGGTGGAGAAGGTGGAGGAAGCCCTGAAGGCGTTCGCGTATCCCGGCGTGGTGTCGGTCCAGATCATCTACAACATGTTCCGCCAGCGCCCGGCCGAACTCTTCTTTCGCGAGGCAAAAGCACGCGATGTCGCCGTGATCGCGCGGGTGCCGTTGGCGAGCGGATTGCTCACCGGCAAGATGCGCGCGGATACCGCGTTTGCCGCCGATGATCATCGGAACTTCAACCGTCATGGCGCCGCGTTCGATGTGGGCGAGACCTTTGCAGGCGTGCCCTATGAGGCAGCGCTGGACGCGGTGGAGGAGGTGCGCAAGCTGGTGCCCGAAGGGGCCACGATGGCGGCACTGGCCTTGCGCTGGATCCTGATGGCGGAAGCCGTGAGCGTCGTGATCCCCGGTGCGAGGAGCCCCGATCAAGCGCATGCGAATGCTGCGGCAGAGGCGATGGGGGCCCTATCGGAAGATGTGATGGCGGCGGTGCGAGAGATCTATGAGACGCAGGTCGCCGAGTTTGTGCATCATCGGTGGTGAGGGGCGTCTAAACCTCCCTGCCCGCCTGCCAGACCCCGCGCAGAACCGGCTCTTCATCCAGATCGAGATGCACAAAATCGGCGGGCCCACCTGGCACAAGTGTGCCCTGCCCGTCGGTTAGCCCGGCCACTTGCGTCGGGCGTGATGTGGCCATTGTCAACGCCTCGGCCCGATCGATATGCATGTTTGCAATCGCCGTGGCCAAGTCCAGATCCGCGCCCGCCAAAGTGCCATCGGCAAGTGTCAACCGCCCATCCGCCCGCAAAACCGCGCGCCCGTTCAGCGTGAAGCGATCGATGTCGGACCCCGCCGTGGCCATTGCGTCGCTGACAAGAAAGAGATTACCCCGCGTTTCTTTCGCGCGAAGGGCAATAGTGACGTTTGTGGGATGGACATGAACGCCATCCGCGATCAACCCGGCGCTAAAGCCCAGGTCCAGCGCCGCCCCCACCAGACCCGGCGCACGCGCCGTCATCTGGCTCATCGCGTTGAACAGATGCGTGACGCAGGTTGCCCCGGCCGCGAACGCCTGCAAGGCAGCCTCATAACTGCAATCGCTGTGGCCAAGCGAAATCACGATGCCGGCACCACTCAGGCGTCGGATCTGTGCGACCGTCACACTTTCTGGCGCGACCGTCACCTTTAGCACCGGAAGGCGCTGGGCGGCCTCAAGCAAAATCTCCTCATCGGCCTCGGTCATCGCGCGGATTAGTGCCCCGTCATGCGCCCCTTTCCGCGCGACGCTCAGATGCGGGCCTTCGAGGTGCAGGCCTGCGATCCCAGGCACACCGTCCGCGATGGCGGCCGCGACCGCGTCGATGGCTTGGGCCGTCACCTCTGGCGTGTCGGTGATCAGCGTCGGCAGGATCGTCGTCGCCCCCAGCCGCGCATGCGCGGCGGCGATGGTGGCCAGTGTCTCGACGCGGGGGTCGTCGTTGAACATCCGCCCGCCCCCGCCGTTGACCTGGAGATCGACAAAGCCCGGGGCGAGGATACCCTGGCCAAGATCGGTCACGGCACAAGCGCCGGGAATGTCGGCCGTGTTGCAGAGGCCCTGCACACGGTCACCGTCGATGATCAACGCGGTGTCCTTGTGCAGCACCGCCCCGTCAAACACCCGCTTCGCGATATAGCCGCGCAAGCTCACAGTGTTTCGGTCACTTTGCTGAGATGGCGGGGGCGGTCTGGGTCGATGCCGCGGGTGCGCGCGATGTGTTCAACAAGTCCGTAGAATGTGGTGATCAGGCTGATCGGATCGGTCAACGGGTGGCCTGATCGCACATGGGGCAGTGAGGTCGCGCGGGCCGCCGTGTCGGAGGTGACAAAGACCTGCGCGCCTTTTTCGGCCAGCGCGTCGGCTGTCGCCACAACCTGATCGCGCGCGGCATCGGCGGCGGCAAAGCAGAGCACCGGGAAGCCGTCACCGACGATCGAGACGGGCCCGTGCAAAACCTCGGCCGAGGAATAGCTTTCGGCGTGAAGCTGGCAGGTTTCCTTGAACTTCAGCGCGGCCTCGTTCGACATCGCCCAGGCCGGACCGCGGCCCAGCGTGAAGAGCGATCCAGTACCGATGAGCGCACCTGCCACCGGCCCCCAATCCACCGCAATCGCGCGTTCCAACACGACAGGCAGGTTGCGGATGGCCGCCAGCAACGCCTCATCCCGGCGCCACTCTGCGATCAGCATCAGGCCCGCCACCGCCGAGGCCACAAAGGTTTTCGTGGCGGCCACGCTGTGTTCGGGGCCCGCGTGGATGTTCAGAGGGTATTCGGTGACCTGCGCCAGCGGCGACTGCGGCGCATTTGTCAGCGCGATGGTCAGCGCGCCTTGCGTGCGCGCGCTGCGAGACATTTCCACAATATCGGGGCTTTGACCGGACTGCGAAACCGACAGGCAGGCGCTACTGCCCAGCCGTAGGGGCGCCTGATAGATCGAGGCGACCGAGGGCCCGACTGAGGCCACGGGCACGCCCATCACCAGTTCGCTGGCGTATTTGAGATAGGTGCAGATGTGATCTGAAGATCCCCGGGCCACGGTGACCAAACAGGCCGGATTGCGGTTGGCCAATGCACGGGCGGCGGCGGCAATGTCGCGGGTGCCAAGGGATAGAAGGCGGTCGACCGCGTCGGGGATTTCATCGATTTCGCGGCGCATCAGGCTTGGCAGATCGGACATCACGCAGATCCTTCGGGGTCGGCGGCATCTCGGCCCATTCGCGCGGCCAGTGCAAGCGCGCCGTCAAGCGGTGTGCCGTTTGGGCGGATAATCGTGAGATCGGGCGACAGGTAGGGCCGGTAATGCGGCGCGACGCTGCCGATCAGGCACAGGGGGTCAGTCGCGGGATGCCCGAGGGCCGTGAGCGCATCGGTTATATAGACCGCCCCGCGTTGCATCAGGGCAATGGCGTTTCCGTCACCGGACGCGGCTGCATCGATGATCGCGCGCACGCGGGGCTTTGCGCCATAGTCGCGCGGTTTGGCGGTTGCCGCAAACGCGACGGCCCCCTGCGCGCCGCCGAGATCGCCTAGGACGGATCGCGTCAGGTCGCTGTGCGGGACCAAGCCGTCTTCCGCCCTTAGTGCCAGTGCCAGAACCTCGCGCCCGAGCCAGCCGCCCGACGCATCGTCGCCAACGGCCAATCCCCAGCCGCCCGCAAAGCGGATGCCCTGCGCCCTCTGCCTGCCAAGAAACGAGCCGGTGCCGATGGCTGCAACGCTTCCCTCGCGCTGTCCCAAGGCCCCGACGACCGCAGGCAGCCGGTCTTCGCCGATCTCGATGCGCTCAAGCGGCAGGGCTGCGGCGATCTCTCCGGCTGCGTCGGCATTTTTCAGCCCCGCCACACCGGCAAAGGCGGGGATGTCTGTCAGCGGCTGCCCCGCGGCCTGCGCCAGTTGCGCGAGCCCATCCCTCAGCGTTGCAACCACCGCCGCGTGATCCGTGGTGGCATTTGCACCAGACGTTTCCACCTCGATCCGCCGCGCACCCAGTTGCAGGGCAAAGCGGCACGTGGAGGCCCCGCAATCGATGCCGAGGGCAGTGCTGGGATCGGGTGTGGTCATGGGACGGCTATAGGGCAGCGCACCGAGTGACGCTATGGTGCCAAGACACGCTATTGAGGGGGCGTGGCCTCTTGGTGACGTGGTTCGCGTTGGCTGTGCGGCGGGCGGTGTTTCAGCCCTCGACCGGGCTGTCCGCATGATGTTTTTCACGGCGTGCAGCACGGGCAGCCATCACACCCTGGCCCAGATCCAGCGTGTAGGCCTGCAGGTCGGCCAACACCGTGTCGGCCTGAGCCGCGTCTCTGGCCTCAAGCGCATCCGTGAGCCGGGTGTGCAGATCGACAATCCGCTCGCGCGAGCGGGCGGTGAAGGTGATCATGTTCATCAGGGGCTGCATCGCCTCAACCGCGCCGGCAAGCTGATAGGACAAGACGGGATTGCCAGCACTGTCCACCAGCGCGCGGTGCAACGCCACATCGGAGGCGCAAAACGTCTCATCACTCAGCCCCGGCGTGGCTTGGCGGGTAATCTCGGCGCGCATTGCCGCAAGATGCGCGCCCGTTCGACGCTTCGCCGCCAAAACAGTGCACGCCCGTTCCATCGCATAACGCGCTTCGCAAGCCACATCGAAGCGCACGTCGTTCATCGACAAAAGTAGTGTCGACGTGGTGATGTTCTGGGTCTGCGCCTCACCATAGGACAAACGCCGGACGAAAGCCCCACCGAAGGCCCCCCGCTCGGTCCGGATCAGCGATTGTGCGGCCAGGCGTTTGAGCGCCTCGCGCACCGTTGGTCGAGAGACCGAGAATTGATCGGCCAACTCCGCTTCCGACGGCAGACGGTCATCGGCCAGAAGCGCGCCTGACAGGATCTGGTCGCGGATCGATTTGGCGATCTGGGCCGATAGATCGGCTGTGGTTGTTTTGTCAGATTTCATTTGTCAGGCATTTAATTGTCTGGCATTTCTATCGGCCAGAAGATGCGCGCGCAAGGGAGGGCCATTGCAAGTGGTTGCGTTCATCCGGGCCAGAGCACGATTGCACTGGATGCTGATGTTTGGCGGCGTCCTTTTAGGCTGGGCGTTGCTCTTTGCGATGGCGATCCCTCAGGAGCTGCGCGCGCTGGAGGGCACTTATGGCGCAGCCCTGATCGCCGCGATCTGCGGCCCGACGCCGGGATCGGCAGGGCCCCTGGGCGCGATCGTGATGTGGGCGCTGATGAGTGCCGCAATGATGGCCCCTACGGCATTCCCGGCCTTTGCCACCTATGACGATCTTGGCCATACGACGCAGACGCGGATGGGTCCCTTGGTGGCGGGGTATCTCGCCGTTTGGGGCGGGTTTTCGGTGCTGGCGGGTCTGGCGCAAGTCGCGCTGTTCGAGGCGGGGCTGATCGGGCTGTTCGGGCAAAGCCAGTCGGCGCTCTTCACCGGCGCACTCCTGATCGGCGCAGGGCTGTACCAGTTCAGCGCCCTGAAAGAGGCCTGCCTGTCACGCTGCCGCGCGCCGCTCACGTTTTTCATGCAGCACTGGGACGAAGGCCCGTGGCGCAATGGGCTGCGGCTTGGGGCCGACTGTTTGGGCTGCTGTTGGGCGCTCATGCTCCTCGCCTTTGTGGGCGGCACGATGAATTTGGCGTTCATGGGTCTCGCGATGGTGATCATGACGCTGGAAAAACTGCCGGAGATTGGCCGGCCTGTCACAAAGCCGCTGGGCGGCGTTCTGGTTGCGGCGGGTGTCGTGACATGGGCGCTGGCGCTGGCCTGAAATCTGGAGAGACCACATGCCGCTTGACGCTTCATCCATCCCGCCCTGGTCGATCAAGGGTGAGCTGATCCTGAACTGCAACTGTACGATCTTCTGCCCTTGCGTGGTGAGCCTTGGGAAACACGCACCGACGGAAGGCTACTGCCAGGCCTGGTCCGGGGTTCGGATCGACGAGGGCCAGTTCGGGGATGTCGACCTGTCCGGCCTGAATGTGGGGCTGATGCTGGAGATCCCGGGGCTGATGGCGCGGGGCAACTGGAAGGCCGCCGCCTATATCGACGAGCGTGCGAGTGATGACGCCTATGACGCGCTGGTGTCGATCTTCAGCGGCGCGGCGCGGGGCACCACGGGCCTCTTCAAGATCCTGGTGAGCGAGTTCCTGGGCGCCGAACGCGCGCCCATCACCTATGAGAATGAGGGCAAGGCCCGCCGCCTGATGGTGGGCAAAAAGATCCAGGGTGAGATCGTGCCGGTCGCGGGCCACAAGGGCGAAGACATCGTCGTCACCAACACCGAATACTGGATGGGCCCGGACATCACCGTGGGCACCGCCACCAAAGGCCGGGTGCGCGCCTTTGGGCGGGTGTGGGATTTCGACGGACGGTCTGCGGAGATCTGCCAGATCGACTGGCACGGGCCGAGTTGACGGCCATGCAGCGCCATTTCGATGCCTTCGCCCCCGACCCCGCCAACCATGTGGCGCTGTCGCCCTTGTCGTTTCTCGACCGGGCGGCGGTGGTCTATGCCGAGGATCCCGCGATTGCCTACGGCGACATGCGACGGACGTGGGCACAGACTGCTCGCCGCATTCGGCGGGTCGCAGCCGGTCTAAGAATGCGCGGGATAAAGCTTGGCGATACGGTGGCGGTGCTGTCTCCTAACATCCCCGAACTGTTCGAATTGCACTACGCCGTACCGATGGCAGGCGGGGTCCTAGCCGCAATCAATATTCGGTTGGAGCCGGAGACCATCGGCTACATTCTGGATCATAGCGACTGCCGAATAGTGATTTGTGACTCAGCGTTGCGTTCGACCCTCAACGCCGCTTTCAAAACACTTAAAAGGCCCCTTCCAGTGATTGATATCATTGATCCAAATGGGCCTGAGCCGGAAGAGTCTGACAATCCCAATTACGAGGATTTGACCCGCCCTTCGCCCCTTCCCGCTGGCTCTTACCTGCCCGCCGATGAATGGCAGGCCATCGCGCTCAACTATACCTCCGGCACATCGGGCAGACCCAAAGGTGTCGTCTACCACCACCGGGGCGCGTACCTGATGGCCATGGGCACGGTCGCAGCGTGGGAGGTACCCCAGCGCCTGTCCTACCTCTCGGTCGTGCCGATGTTTCACTGCAACGGCTGGTGCCACCCCTGGATGATGGCCATCGTCGGCGGCCAGACGAGCTTCGTCCGCGACCTCGACCCCGCCCGCATGTTCGACACCATCGCGCGGGAGAGGGTGACGCATCTGGGTGCGGCCCCTGTTGTCTTGCAAATGCTCGCCGAAAGCGACACCGCGCCAACTGAGCCCTTCGACCCACCGATCCACACCATGACTGCCGGGGCCCCGCCCCCGCCTGCGATCCTCGAACGCACCGCCGCGATGGGGATGGAGGTCATGCATGTCTACGGTCTGACCGAGACCTACGGCCATATCACCCAGTGCCTGCCCAAACCCGCATGGTCCACCATGCCCCCTGCCGAGCAGGCCGAGCACCGCGCGCGCCAAGGCATCGCCTTTCCGATGGTCGAGGAGATCGCGGTGATCGATCAGGAGACCGGCCAACCCGTGCCCCCCGATGGTGAGACACAGGGCGAGATTGCGATCCGCGCCAATACGGTGATGAAGGGTTACTACAAGAACGCCGAGGCAAGTGCCGAGGCGCTGAAGGACGGCTGGTTCTGGAGCGGGGATGCCGCCGTGGTTCACCCCGACGGCTATGTCCAGATCCGCGACCGGTTGAAGGACGTAATCATCTCCGGCGGAGAAAACGTCTCATCGGTGGAGGTCGAGGCCATGCTCTACCGCCACCCCGATGTGCAGACCGCCGCCGTCGTCGCCAAACCCGACCCGAAATGGGGCGAGGTGCCGTGCGCCTTCGTTGAACTCCGCGACGGCGCGAGCGCAACGGAAGACGACATCATCGCCTTCTGCCGCGACCACCTCGCCGGGTTCAAAACCCCGAAAACCGTTCTCTTCACCGAAATCCCGAAAACCGCGACCGGGAAAGTGCAGAAATTCGTCCTGCGCGCCCGGGCCCAAGATCTGTCGTGACCTGCCATGCCCCAGCTTTCCCCCTCCCGCCGCCTGCGCCGGACCCCCTTTAGCGACGGCGTCGAAGCCGCCGGTGTGAAGGCCTACACGGTCTATAACCACATGCTGTTGCCGACCGAGTTCCGCTCGGTCGAAGAGGATTACCGGCACCTCAAAGAGGCGGTGCAGGTCTGGGACGTGGCCTGCGAACGCCAGGTCGAGCTGCGCGGGCCCGATGCCAGCCGCCTGATGCAGATGCTGACCCCGCGCGACCTGCGGGGCATGCTGGCAGGGCAGTGCTACTACGTGCCCATCGTCGATGAAACCGGCGGTATGCTGAACGATCCGGTGGCGGTAAAGCTGAGCGAGGATCGCTGGTGGATTTCAATCGCGGACAGCGACTTGCTCTACTGGGTCAAGGGGCTGGCCAATGGCCTGCGGCTTGATGTGCTGGTGGATGAACCCGACGTCTCCCCCCTCGCGGTCCAGGGGCCAAAGGCCGAAGAATTGATGGCCGCCGTCTTTGGCGATGCCGTCCGGTCCGTCCGCTTCTTCCGCTATGGGTGGTTCGAGTTTCAAGGCCGCGACATGGTCGTCGCCCGCTCGGGCTATTCCAAACAGGGCGGGTTCGAGATCTATGTCGAGGGCAGCGATATCGGCATGCCGCTCTGGAACGCGCTCTTCGAGGCGGGCAAGTCCATGGACGTGCATGCGGGCTGCCCCAACTCCATCGAGCGGATCGAAAGCGGGCTTCTAAGCTACGGTAACGACATGACGGACGAGAACACGCCCCACGAATGCGGGCTGGGCCGGTTCTGCGATACGCAGACGGCGATTGGCTGTATCGGGCGGGATGCGTTGTTGCGGGTGGCGAAGGAAGGGCCGGTGCAACAGATCCGCCCGATTGCGATTGAGGGCGGGCCGGTGGGCTCCTGCGACCGCTACTGGCCGATCCTGTCGGGCCGGGGCGAGCGAATTGGGCAGGTGTCGTCCGCTGCCTGGTCGCCCGACTACGACACGGTGGTGGCGATCGGGATGGTGCGGATGACCCATTGGGAGCCGGACACGATTGTGCGGGTCGAGACGCCTGACGGGGTGCGGGATGCGGTGGTGCAGGACACGTTTTGGAATGAGCGGGGGAAGGGATAAGGGGCTTGTGCCGGGGCATGCAGTGGCGCGGTTCGGCTATTGGGTAGTCGTGTACCGAACGGAGCTGTCGTTTGTTCAGCACACCGGGGAGCGGAATCAAGGGGCGCAGCCCCGCCGCGACAGCGCCTGCCCGTCCCGGCGGGCTGGCGCTTTGGCTGGGCTGGGCGCGACGGCGATATGGAAGATGAACTTGGCCGCCATAAAGCTCTGCAGGCCCGAGGTCAGGATGCGCCACCCCACGGTCAGGCGCTGTCGCAGCTTTTCCGGGTTGGCGTTGGCGGGCTGAAGTCCACCCTAGGGGTGTCGTGCTTAGCGCGCGCCCCTCACCCCCGCCGCCGCCCCAAGAGCCACACGAAAAACACTCCCCCCACCAACCCCGTCACGATCCCGATCGGCATATCCTCGGGCGCCATCACCGTGCGCGCCGCGATATCGGCCCAGAGGAGGAAGACGGCTCCCACAAGGGCGCTCATCGGGACCACCCGTCGGTAGTCGCCACCCACGATCAGGCGCACGATGTGGGGGACCATGAGACCCACGAAGCCGATGATGCCCGAAAACGCGACCATGACGCCGGTGATCAGCGCGCCGACGATGAAGGTGATCACGCGGAAGCGGGCGACGGGGATGCCGAGGGTGGCGGCGGTCTCATCGCCGATGGTCATGGCGTTGAGATCGGGCGAGCGGGCCCAGAGCCAGCCGCCGCAGATCAGCACGATTACCAGCGGATAGATCAGTTGCGACCATTGGGCGAGGCCGAGGCCGCCCAGCATCCAGAAGACCACCGTGTGCGTGGCGCGGGGATCGCCCAGGAAGATCAGGATGTTGGCCCCTGCCATCACGATGAAGGAGACGGCCACCCCGGCGAGGACGAGGCGGTCGGCGCTGGTGGCGTCGGCGAGGCGGACGACGGACAGGACGATCATCGTGGCCCCCAGTGCGCCGAGGAAGGCGAGCAAGGGGACCGTCAGAAGGCCGATGAAGAGGCCCGTGTGCAAAAGGGCGAGGATCGCGCCGAAGGCACCGCCCGACGAGATGCCGAGGAGGTGGGGGTCGGCCAGCGGGTTGCGTGTCACGGCCTGGAGTGCTGCGCCGACCATGGCAAGGCCCGCGCCGACCATCATCGCCAGAAGCGCGCGGGGAAAACGGATTTCCCAGACGATGGCTTCGCGACCGGCCGACCATGTGGGGTCCACCGTCCCGGGCAGGAGTTTGTTTGCGAGGACGCCCCAGACCGTGCCCATGGGCACGGGCACGGCGCCCACGCTGATCGCGACAGAGAGCGAAAAGACAAGAACGCCCACCACCCCGGCGCAGGCAATCAGGAAGGTGCGATTGCCGCGCGCCTGACCCTCTGCCTTGTCTGCCGGGGCGATGGTGGTCACGTCATTCGCCCCAGAACGCGCCGGCCAGTTTCTTGACCGCGTTGATGTTGCGCGGCCCCGGCGTGGCCTCGACATATTCCAGCACGACGAAGCGGTCGTTCTTCACCGCATCGAGATCGGCGAAGGCGGGGTTCGTCATCATGAATTCGCGTTTTTGTTCGGCGGTGACATCGCCATAGTTGACGATCACCACGACCTCGGGGTTTTGCTCGACGACCTCTTCCCAGGTGACGGTGGCCCAGCTTTTTTCAAACCCGTCCATGATGTTGGTGCCGCCGGCAGCCTCGATCAACGCCGTGGGCATGGCGTAGCGGCCCGCGGTGAACGGGGTGTCTTCGCCGCTGTCGTAGACAAAGACGCGGGGCGGTTCGCCGGTGGTGCTGAGCGTTTCCTTGAAGGCGGCCAGTTCCGCCTCATAGCCCGCGATCAGCTCTTCCGCGCGGTCTTCCACGCCGAAGATTTTGCCGAGGTTGCGCAGGTCGTTATACATGTCGGCCATGCTAACCTTGGGCTTGTCGCCGATGTGGATGCAGCTTTCCGTCAGCTCATAGACCTGGATGCCGAAGGGTTCCAACGTCTCGGGGGTGATTTCACCGCCGACCTTCATACCGTAGTTCCAGCCCGCGAAAAAGAAATCGGCGTCGGCCCCGATCAGCACCTCTTTCGAGGGGTATTTGGCCGACAGTTCGGGCAGTTCCTCGACGCCCGCGCGCATTTCTTCGTCCAGTGTCTTCCAGCCGGAAATGCCGGTGTAGCCAACCATCCGGTCCGCGAGCCCCAGAACCAGCATCATCTCGGTCAGGTTCACGTCGTTTGAGATGGCGGCTGTGGGCGGCGCGTCAAACGTGACCTCGCGGTTGCAGCTTTGGACGGTGGTCTGTGCCAGTGCGCCGGAGGCGAGAAGGCAGAAAGCGGCGGTGGTGGTTGTGAGTTTCATTGTGGTCCTCATTCAGTGTGGAAGATGAAAAGTCAGGTGGTCGGTATTGGACGGCGCGAGGTTTTCGCGCCGGGCGATCACGTCGAAAGCGCCAGAGACTGCGTCCTCTGACAGCACCTCCGCAGGTGCGCCCTGCGCCACAGGGTGGCCGTCTTGCAGGATCAGAACGCGGTCGCAGATGCCTGCGGCCATGTTCAGATCGTGGAGCGAGGTGACGATCGTCAGGTCGAGATGGCGGACAAGCTGCAGAACCTCAAGCTGGTGGCGGATGTCGAGGTGGTTGGTGGGTTCATCGAGGATCAGCACTTGCGGCTCCTGCGCCAGAGCGCGGGCCATCATAACGCGCTGGCGTTCCCCGCCCGACAGGGTGCCAAAGCTGCGCCCGGCCATCCCGTGCAGGTCAAGCCGGTCGAGCACGGTCTCAATCACCTCTGCATCGCGCGCACCTGCGGTTGCAAAGCCCAATCGGTGCGGCGTGCGGCCCAGGGCCACAATTTCGCGGACGGTCAGGCCAAAGTCGGTGGGCTGTTCCTGCAAGACGGCGGCCACCTTGCGGGCGGCAGCGCGGGGCAGCATCGACCAGATGTCTTCGCCACCGATGCGCACGCTGCCCGTTTGCGGCGCGTTGTAGCGGTAGAGCACGCGCAGCAGTGTAGATTTGCCCGCGCCGTTGGGGCCAACGATGCCCAGGATCTGCCCGGCGGGAACCGTGAACGATGTGGGGTGCAGGATCAGGGGTGCGCGCCTGCGCGGGGCCCAGCTGACGCCATCGACGGCAAGCTCGGCGGCGTTCATGACACCCGCTCCGCGCTGTCTACCAAGGCGGCATCGCCTGCCGCCTCGATCGCCTTCCGCAGATGTGCGATCAGCTCATAGCCAGGTTGGCAGCCTGAGCCTTTGTGTTTGCGCGATGTGCAGATGGTAATGCGATGTGATGCAGTCCGGTTCATGGCGCCCTCCGCGCGTGCGCGGGGGCATGGTGGGACCGGCAATGTGGGCAGCAAACGCTGTCATCTGGCCTCCTACCGGGGCACCCCGCCCGGGTTGGTTACGGTTGAGATGGCAGGTCTCCTGACTTGCGGGTCGCGGCTTTCCCGATCCTTCCCGGCCCTGGGGCCAGTGGGTCATTTCGGGTCAGCTCACCGCCTACAGTTGCGGGGGCAGTCGCGGATTTGGCGCCGGGTTGGCACCGCACCGTGTTCCCTTTTCATCCGCCGACGCAGTGAGTCGCCGCCGGAACCATCACTGTCAACTAGCGGGATGTTAGCCCACGTTGTCAATGGGCGAAACGCGCGCGCGCCTTTCCATCCGCGCGGGCTTGGCAGAGGGGCATTGACTTATCCGACATTTTTAGTCAGCTTTATGAAATCCTAGCCACCCACCCGGGAAGCGCGGTGCGAACGCGGATTTGGAAGAGGCCAAACTGATGATCGACCCCCCCGTTTCTGACCGAACACGCGCTTCTGAGATGGAGGCCAAATCGGCATGGGTGGACGCGCTTTACGATGCGTTACAAGGCGTCCATTGGCCGTGTCTGGCGCTAGAAACCTATCTCGACCGGATTGAGCGGCGGCGATGACCGAGGTTCCCCCACGGACGGTCTGTCAGGTCCCCAAGTCGGAGGGCAGTCCGGCCTATGACGCGCATGATTTGCTGGCCGGGGGGCGGGTGGCGCAGATTGTGCTGGATGATCAGGTCTATGTCTTGCGGCTCACGCGGGCCGAGAAGCTGATCCTGACGAAGTAGGCCGAGGTCGGCCCGGCCCCGCCATTCGCGAGGCCGTACCCGCTAAGCTTATTTGAGGTGCGAGCGGAGGATCCAGGCGAACTTTTCATGCACCTGGCCACGTGCGATGCACAGGTCCTCGGTCAGTGTGTCACCGTGGTTCGCGGCCAGCTCCCCTGCCCCGGCCAGCGTCGCTGCGACCGTCTCCTGGGCCACTTTCAGCGCCTCGATCATCTCTTTGTCCGTCGCATGGCCGTCGTGCTCGGACACTTTTGAGCGCTTCAGCATGCCAGACAGCGTCCCTTCCGCATGGGCATCAAGGGCCTTGATCCGTTCCGCCAGATCATCCTGTGCAGTGAAGTGATCCTCGTAGATCTCCTGGAAGAGCGCGTGCAGGGGGCCAAAGGCCATGCCCGTCACGTTCCAGTGGAAGTTCTGGGCCAGCATCGTTGTCACGGCCGTTTCCGCCACAGCCTGGTTCAGGGCTTCGGCGATGTCGGTCTGGGCGTCGGTTGAAAGCGCGGCGGCTGTCTGGGTCATCGTGTTATCTCGTCTGGTTTGGAAGCGGTGCTGTGGCTGGCGGCGGCTGGCGTGCCCGCAGGGGTTAGGGGATCTTCTTCATCACGTGATTTAGAAATATTCTAAGTTAGGTTCGGGTCAAGGGCAAGATCGGAGATTATTGCGATGGCTTGACAGGCGGATCGCGACGCGACCATATTTTAAAATGATTGTTATATTAAAAACGGCCCGCCCATGAACCCCGACGTCATTATCACCTGCGCGGTTACCGGCGATGACCGGCGGGTGAAGGATAATCCGCACTGCCCCGTCACCCCGGCCGAGATTGCCGACAGTGCCATAGACGCCGCACGCGCAGGCGCCGCAATCGTGCATATCCATGTCCGCGATCCCGAGACCGGGGATTTCAGTGGCGAGACGCATCTTTACCGCGAGGTCGTCAAACGCATCCGCGACAGCGATGTGAACCCGGTGATCAATCTGACCTCGGGCATGGGCGGATATATCTGCGTCCATGACGACGGCATCGGGCGCGGGCTGGCGGAGGGCACCGATTTCGTCGCGCAAGAGGTGCGGATGAAGCATGTGATCGAGCTGGCCGAAGAAGGGCTATATAAGCCCGAGATCACGACGCTGGACTGTGGATCCCTGAATTTTGGGGACGGGAACCGGGCCTATGTGTCCCCGCCCGACTACCTGCGGCGGGGGGCAGCGATCTGCCGTGATCTCGGCGTGAAGCCAGAGTTGGAGGTGTTCGACACCGGCAACCTGTGGTTTTGCAATCGGATGATCGAGGAAGGCCTGATCGACGATCCGGCGATGATCCAGCTGTGCACCAATATCCCTTGGGGGATGCCGATGGATATCGGGATGGTGGCGGCGCTGACGAAGATGATCCCCGATGGCGCTTTCTGGAGCTGCTTTGCCATCAGCCGAATGCAGATGCCCATGGTCGCAGGCGCGGTCCTGATGGGTGGGCATGTGCGGGTAGGCTTGGAAGACAATCTGTATCTGTCGCGCGGGGTCTATGCGAGCAACGCGCAACTGGTGGAAAGAGCGCGCGGGATCGTCGAGGCGATGGGGGCCACGGTGCGCGACGCGGATTTCGCGCGCGAAAGGCTGGGGCTGTGACGGGCTGGGTCTGGTCGGCTGAGGTTTTGGCAGACTGGGTCGATTACAACGGCCATATGCGGGATGCGTATTACGGGCTGGCGTTCAGCTATGCGGTGGACGACGTCATGGTGCAGGTCGGGATGGATGCGACTTATCGGGCGCTGACAAACTGCACGCTCTATGTGATCGAGGATCACAAGGTGTACCTCGAAGAACTGCATGAAGCGGTCGCGTTCGACGTCCGTTCGACCGTGATCGACCATGATGCCAAGCGGATTGTGTTGCGGCAGGAGATGTGGGCGGATCTTGGGCTGCGCGCTGTGTGCGAAAGCGTCCAGCTCCACGTCTCGCAGGCGGGTGGCATGCCGAAAGCGGCAGAGATGCCCGATGCGATACAGGCCCGTGTCGCGGCGGGGCTGATCCCGGCGGCTGAGCGCGACGCGCAGGCGCATAAGGCGCGGGCTTTGGGATTGCGGAGGTAGGCGGATGCGGCAGGTCAGAACCCTGGGACTGCTCGGCACCGGCGTGATCGGCGGCGGCTGGGCCGCGCGGGCGTTGCATGCGGGCGTCGATGTGATCGCCGCAGATATCAATCCGGACATGGAGGCCTGGATCCGGGGCGCGGTGGAGACGGCGCGCCCTGGCCTTGCCGCACTGACCGAAGGGATGCCCCTGCCCCCGCGTGGGGCGTTGCGGTTCACGACCGATCCGTTGGAGATGGCGGCAGCGGCGGATTTCATTCAGGAGAATGTACCCGAACAGTTGGCGTTGAAGCGCACGGCGCTGGGGGCGGTGGCTGAGGTGGCGGCGCGGGATGTGATAATTTCCTCTTCAACTTCGGGCTTCATGCCGAGCGAGTTGCAGGACGGGTTGACCCACCCCGAGCGGGTGCTGGTGGGGCATCCGTTCAACCCGGTTTACTTGTGTCCGTTGGTGGAGATTGTTGGGGGCACCGGGACCTCGGACACGGCGAAGGATGCGGCAAGGACGTTCTATCAATCGATCGGCATGCACGCGTTGATGGTGCGGCGCGAGGTGCCGGGCCATATTAGCGACCGCCTGCAGGAAGCGATGTGGCGCGAGATCCTGCATGCGCTTAACGACGATATCGCGACGACGGGCGAGTTGGATGAGAGCATCGTTTATGGGCCGGGGCTGCGTTGGGCCGTGATGGGGATGAACCAGATCTATATGATCGCAGGCGGCGATGGCGGCGCGCGGCATTTCATGGAGCAGTTTGGACCTGCGCTTGACTGGCCTTGGAGCCATTTGAAAGCGCCGGAGTTGACGGATCAAATCATCGACCGGTTTGTGGATGGTACGGCGGCGCAGGCGGGGGGCAAGTCCGTGCGGGAGTTGGAGGCTATTCGCGATGAGTGCCTGGTGGCGATCCAGCGGGTGCTAGCCAAGCATGACATGGGGGCCGGGGCAACGCTGAACCAGTTCGAGGCGCATCTGCGCGCGAGGGCGGATGCCAAAGATCGTTGACGCAGACGCGGCGCGGGGCCGGATTGCCGAGGCCGCGTGTCGGGCGATTGCGGCCAAGGGACTGGGCCGTGTGACCATGCGCGATATCGCGGCGGAGGCAGGGGCGACGACGGGCATGGTGCTGAACTACTTCGAGAACAAAGAGGCGATCCTGGCCGCCGCGCTGCGCCAGCCGTTTCAGGCGGTGCGCGCGGGGATCGAGGCGCAGATTGCGGCGGGAACTAGCGATCTTGCAGTGATCCTCGATTGCATGATCCCCGCCACGCCCGAGGCGCGGGCGGATGTGGCGGTGTGGGTGAGTTTCTGGGGGACGTTGGCCACGGACGAGGACGCCCGGGCCCTGAACCGGACGCTGCATGCGGAGGCGTTGGAGATGTATGACCGGGCGCTGGCCCATGCCTGGCCCGAGACGCGCGAATGGCCGCCCCACGTGCGCCAGACGGTGAGGCGGGGGATCGTGACGTTTCTGTTTGGTTTGAACGCAGGCGGGGTGACGAACCCGGGCACATGGCCACCGGAGGAACAGCGCGATCAGCTTGCGCTGTATCTGGCGTTGATCCGCGACTGGGCGAATGCGCAGCCTGGGTGAGAGGCGGCGACCCAGGGGCCGCCGCCAGTCGCATTACTTGACCGAGGCCATGAAGGCGTCGACATCTTCGAGCGAGATGTAGCTGAGCTCTTCGATGCCTGCGTCCGAGAACCCCCAGGTGACTGCGGGGGCCGAGACGTCGCCGTTGGCATCAAAGCGCACGTTGCCTGTGGCGCCCTGGTACTGGACCGTGCCACCGCCTGCGAGGATCTCTTTGGCTGCGGCAAAGCCTGCGGCGTCGGCGGAAACTGGCGTGCCCTCGGGATCGGTGACCATCGCGATCTTGGCCGCAATGTCGGCACCCGTGGCTCCTTCGCCCGCCGCTTCCATCGCTAGAAGCGTGATCATTGTGGCGTCATAGCTGTTGGCGAGACCCGGGCCGTTTGGGGGGCCATCAAAGCGGGCGGTGTACTGATCGACGAAGGCCGCCGCCGAATCGGTGCGGGGCGACGCAGTATCGGTGCCGATCATGTTGCCGAGGTATTGCATGCCGACGTTGTCGCGGAACTCATCGGATTTCAGCGCGTTGGCGACGATCATGTTCTGCGTGCCACCCAGCGAGATCCATTCCCGCACGACCGAGATGCCCTCTTTGGGGTAGATCGCCATATAGATCGCTTCGGGGTTGCCCTGCAGCGCTTCGGTCACTTCGGCGCGGTAGGACGGCTGGCCGTCGTTGATCGCGACGGAGCTGGTGACTTCGATGCCCAGTGCCTCGAAATCCTTGGCCACGAGGCTCCCGATATCCTGGCCCCAGTCGTCGTTCTTGTAGAGGATCGCGACCGAGTTATAGCCCTGATCCCGGGCAACCATGGCACCGACCGCGGCCTGAACGCCGCTGGTGGCGAAGGTCCGGTAGAAGAGGCCGCCGGTCTTGCCCTCTTCCGCGAGGCCGGTGAAGGCGGTGGATGACGAGCAGCAGGACATCTGCAAAACGCCAGCGGGCACCGTCACCGAGGTAAGGATGGGCATCGACACGCCGCTGGAGACCGCACCGAGGAGGACCTGAACGCCGTCAAGATCGACAAGCGCCTTGGCGGCATCCACGCCGACCTTGGGATCGACCTGGGTGTCGCGCAGGACCATTTCCACCTGGCAACCGGCGACACCGCCCGCCTCATTGGCGAGGTCCACGGCGTATTGCGCGGTGGCGGCAATGGGTTTGCCCCAGTCGACCGAGGTGGGCAGGACCGCGCCGATCTTGGTGGTGCAGTCTTGGGCCGCGGCGGTCGTGGCAAACGACGCCCCGCCCAGCGCGATTGCGGCGGCGAGGCCCAGTTGCATGAGTTTGTTGATCATTTCGTTAGCTCCCTGATGGCTGTTTTTCATTTTGGCCGTGCCGCCTGGGACACGACGAGTTTTTCGGGGAAAAGCCCCTGTGGCCGCCACAGAAGCATTCCCACGATGACGGACCCGATCAGAACGAACTGGATCGAGCCGGTGTAGAGCTGGACATCCAGCGGGGCGAAGCGCGACAGCGCCCAGCCGCTGGCCGTCCAGGCCGCCCAGATCAGAAACGCCCCCATGATCGCCCCCTTGTTGTTGCCCGCACCGCCGACGATGAGCATGGCCCAGATTTGAAATGTCAGGATCGGCAGCACGTCCTGGGGGCTGATGAAGGCATAGAACGTGCCATAGAGTCCACCGGCAAGGCCCATGATGACCGAACCGGTGATGAAGGCCGTCAGGCGCACGCGCGATGGCGATTTGCCCAAGGATTGGGCGGCAACCTCGTCTTCGCGGATGGCGCGGAGCATGCGGCCGAAGGGGGATCGGATCAGGCGTTCGAGGAAGAGGTAGGTGGCGGCCAGCAGGATCAGGACAAAGATGAGAAACAGCACGTTGTAGGTGAAGCCGTCGCCGAGGGCGCTGCGCAGGGGGCGTTCGAAACCCCGGATGCCGGTGGCCCCGCCTGCGAGGCCGGTGGCGTTGCGCATCAGGTTCTCAAACGCGACGGCGACCCCGAAGGTGGCGATGGCCAAGTAATCGTGGCGGAGGCGCAGGGTGAGGATGCCCACGGCCCAGGCCATGAACCCGGCGATCACCATGCCACCGGTGAGGGCGATGAGGTAGGGCAACTCATACCCACCAAGGTGTCCGGACTGCGGTGTGCCGCCCAGGATCAGCGTGCCATAGGCCCCGGCCCCGAAGAACGCGACGACCCCGCCGTTGAAAAGCCCCGTGTTGCCCCAATGGAGGTTGAGGCCGAGGACCGCGATCGAGAGGATCGCGGCGATGGTGGTGAAGAACACGAGGTAGGAGATGAGGCCGATCACGTGCGTTCCTCGCCAAAGAGGCCCGTGGGGCGGATGAGGAGGACGAGGAGGATGATCAGGAAGGGCACGGCGGGGCTGTAGCCCGAGGGCAGAATCACCAGGGCGATGTTGGAGGCGATGCCGACAAGGAAACCACCGAGGACCGCGCCATAGATGCTGCCGATGCCACCGACGATAGTGGCGGCGAAGATCGGCAGGACGAGGTCGCGGCCGAGGACCGGGTTGATCTGGTTCGACAGGCCGTAGAAGACACCCGCCGCTGCCGCGAGGCCACCACCGATGATCCAGATGAGCACGATCATGCGGTTGAGGTTGACGCCCGAGACCTGCGCGAGATTGGGATTCTCGGCCACAGCTTTCAGCGCATAGCCGAAGGTGGTGCGCGACAGAATGAGGTGCAGGATTGCCATGATCGCCAGCGCGGCGATGAGGGAGAAGACCTGATCGGGTTTGATGAGTAGCAAGGGGTCACGGCTGAGAACCAGGGCCATGACGATGTCTTTGGAATAGAGCTGCGACTGCAGGCCGAAGGTCAGGCCGATGATGTTGCGCAGGACCATGGCCACCCCGAAGGAGGCGAAGACCATGGACAGCTCGCCCCCCTTTGCCCGGACGCGGCGGAAGATCAGGCGGTCGATCACCACGGCGGAGGCGCCGGTGAGGGCCATGGAGATCAGAAGCGCGAGGGTGAGGGCCCAGGTGAGGCTGAGCGGTTCGATCTTGGTGGCAAGCAGGGGGTAGAGCGCGGCGAAGAGGCCGTCGAAGACGAGGGCCGCGTAGGCACCGATGGACAGAAGCTCGGCATGGGAGAAGTTGGCGAAGCGCAGCATGTGCATCGCCAGCGTCAGCCCGATTGCGCCGAGCGACAGGATCGAGCCCACGAGGACACCATCGACCAGATGCTGGATCATGCCGGGGCCACCCGTTTGCCGCCGAGGTAGATCTGGCCGACGATGGGGTCAGTGAGGAGGTCTTGCGCCGGGCCGTCGACCTGGTTCTGGCCATCGGCGAGGATGTAGCAGTGATCGGCGAGGCGCAGGGCCTGTTTCACGTTTTGCTCCACGAGCAGGATCGTGACGCCGTCGCGGGTGAGCGCGCGGGCGTGTTCCAGCACCTCTTGCGCGGCCTTGGGGGAGAGGCCGGCGGAGGGTTCGTCCATCAGGATGACCGAGGGTTTGATGGCGAGCGCCATGGCAACGGCAAGGAACTGGCGCTGGCCGCCGGAGAGGGAGCCGGCCTTGTCGCGTTCCTTGTCCGCCAGCGCCGGGAATTGGGTCAAAAGCGCGGCGCGGCGGTCGCGCGCCTCAGCGCCTGCATGGCGTAGGACGAGGTCGAGGTTTTGGCCCACAGTGAGCGAGCGGAAGATGTTGTCTGACTGCGGGACATAGGCAACGCCGCGGCGGCCCATCTGATCGGGGCGGGGGTTGGTGATGGTCTGGCCATTGAGGGTGACCGTGCCTTGCGAGACAGGGACGAGGCCCGCGATCGCTTTGATCAGGGTGGATTTGCCCGCGCCGTTGGGGCCAATGATGACGGTGAGTTGGCCGGTGCGGGCCGTGACGGAGACGTCTTTGAGGATCGGCAGGTCGGGGATGTAGCCTGCGGTGATATCGCGTGCCTCCAGCGCTTTAGTCATCGACCTGCGCCCCCAGATAGGCGTCGAGCAGCACTTCGTTGTTCTGCGCCTCGGCGGCAGTCCCCTCGAACACCACCCTTCCCTCGGCAAGCGCGATCACCGGGTTGCAGTGCTGCATCACGAAATCCATGTCGTGTTCGATGATGACGAAGGTTTTGCCAGCGCGGTTCAGCTCCTCGATCTTCTCGATGAGGATGTTGGTGAGCGTGGGGTTCACCCCGGCGGCGGGCTCATCGAGGAGGATCAGACTCGGGTCGCCCATGAGGATGCGCGCGAGTTCGAGGAGCTTCATCTGGCCGCCCGAGATCTGGCCCGCGGCTTGATCGGCGAGCGGGGCCAGAGTGACGAACTCAAGCACCTCCATGGCGCGGGCACGGTGAGCAGCTTCCTGATCGCGCATCCGGGCTGCGCTGAGGAACGGGCCGGTGAGGCGTTCGCCGATCTGGCCGGTGGGGGCGAGCATTACGTTTTCAAGAACACTCATGCGGGCAAAGGGGCGCGGGATCTGGAAGGTGCGGCCAAGGCCCAGGGCGAAGAGGGCGTCGGGCGGTTTGCCGGTGATGTCCTGGCCGTGCAGGTGAACGGTGCCAGAGGTGGGGGCGAGCGCGCCGGTGAGGACGTTGAAGAGTGTGGTTTTGCCAGCGCCGTTGGGGCCGATCAGGCCGGTGATGGTGCCCGGCTGGATGTCGAGCGTCACGTCATCGACGGCGCGGAAGGGGCCGAAATCGCGGGTGATGCCGGTAAGGCGCAGGATCGGGTCAACCATCGCCCAGCACGGTGTCTTCGGGGTTGGCGTTGAGGTTGTACTTCATGATCCGGCCATGGCGGCTGGTCCGGTCGCGTTCGAGGCCGTAGACGTCTCCGTTCGGGCCATTCGACTGGTCGAGGACGGCTTGGATCGCGGCACGGTCTTCGGCGTCTAGGGTGACGGTGAAGGTCTCCAACGTCTTCGGCAGGTGCCGGGCATAGCGCGCGCCGACGATGGCAGCGGCGACCTGGGGTTGGTCGAGGACCCAGCGGGTAGCGATGGCCGAGAGCGAGACGCCGTGGCGGTCGCCTATAGATTTGAGGGTTGTGAGCAGGGTCTGGAACAGGTCCCAGGGGCCGAATTCGTCGATGATGAGGCGGTATTTGACGAGGCTGCGGTTTTCAAAGGCGAAGCCGGGGTCGGGTTGGCCGAGAAAGTGTTCGGTCAGGAAGCCGCCGGCGAGGGTGCCATAGCAGAGGAGGCCCACGTCGTTCGTGGCGCACCAGTCGGCCAGGCCGTTCGCAGGGCGGCGGTCGAGAATAGAGTACTGGACCTGGGCTGAGGCGATGTCGAACCCGGCCTCCACGAACGGCGCGATTTGCTGGCGATCCCAGTTAGTGAGGCCGAGAGTTTTGATTTTTCCTTTTGCCTGCAGGTCTTTGAGGATGGCGAGGCCCTCGATGGGGTCGCCCTGTGTGAGATCCCACCAGAAGAATTGGACGAGGTCGAGGCGGTCGACTTGCAGGCGTTTGAGAGAGCGATCGATGATCGCCTCAACCTCCTCGGGGCGGAGGTCCGCGAGGCGCGCGAGGTCGGGGACAAGCTTGGTGTGGACGCAGACGCGATCCGCAACCGATGCGCCCCTACCGCGGCGGAGGTCGGCGATGAAATCCCCGATCATTTCTTCGACGCCCGTGTAGATATCGGCGCAGTCGAAGGTGGTGATGCCTGCGTCGACAAAGGCCTCCATATCGCGGATGGCGGCGGCGCGGTCGACGGCGCCGTGATCGCCTGCCAATTGCCAACCGCCGCGGATGACGCGGCTGATCTCATGGCCAGGACGGAGGGCTGTGGTCTCAACGCTCATGCGCCGTCCTTCTGCCAATAGGGCGTGCCGCGGTCCTCGGGCCGCCCGGTGGTTTCGGCGTGGCTGAACCAGCGTTTGCCAAGGCGCGTGATGCGAAAGCGTCCACCGCAGTTGGGGTCGGGACAGGCAATCTCGGCGTCAGAGGTCATCCAGTCGTTGTCATGGGTCGCGCGCTGTTTGGCGGGCAAGATGGGCAAAAGCGCCGCGAGGGCGTACATCGACACTTTCGTGCCGGGCTCGAACACCAAAAGCTCGCCTTCGACGCGGAAGCTCTCACCCTCGACATGGCGGCAGACGGCGGTGCGGTCGCCCACCACCGTCTCGACTTTCAGGTCATAGAGCCAGAACCCGTCGTCTGGCGGATCGGTTGGCATGTCGCGCGCGCCCTTTGTCCCCCACGCATCGTTGCGGGCATCCCCGGGGGTGTCAATTGGTTAAGCTGCGGGAATGCATGGACAATGGCCGCGCCGCCGCCCTAGACAAAGGGGAACTGACGGGGGACGCACATGGCAGCACCGGAAACGATAGCGCTGAGCGATCGGCTGACGATCACGCGGGCGCTGGTGGGCCTGTGGCAAGTCGCCGATATCGAAAAGGACGGTGCAGTCATCGACCCGGAGGTGGGGGCGGATCATCTGGCGGCCTATGCGAATGCGGGCTTTGGCACGTTCGATATGGCCGATCACTATGGCAGTGCCGAGCTGATCGCCGGGGCGTTGCTAAAGCGCGGCCCGGGGCCGGTGGTCTGTACGAAGTGGTGCCCGACGCCGGGGCCGATGACGGCGGATGTGGTGCGGGCAGGCGTACAGGAACGGTTGGATCGGCTGGGCGTGACCCGGGTCGACCTGTTGCAGTTTCATTGGTGGAGTTTCGAGCATCCCGCCTGGCTCGACGCGCTGCATCATATGACGGCTCTGCGGGAGGAAGGCTTGATCGGGGAGATCGGTCTGACGAATGTGGATGCCGCGCACCTGCACCTTGCGCTGGCCGATGGGATCCCTGTCCTGACCAATCAAGTGGCGTTTTCCCTGCTTGATCGGCGCGCGGCGGGGCCTTTGTCGCGGGTTTGTGCGGCGCGAGGTGTGCGCTTGTTGGCCTATGGGACTTTGGCGGGTGGGTTTCTGTCCGAGCGGTGGTTGGGCAAGCCGGAACCGGCCGAGATCACCGACTGGAGCAAGATGAAGTACAAACGCTTCATTGATGCCGCTGGCGGGTGGGAGGCCTATCAGGGCGTGCTGGCTGCGGCGGCTGAGGTGGCGCGGCGGCATGGTGTGTCCGTGGCCAATGTCGCGACGCGCTGGGTATTGGAGCATCCGGCGGTGGCCGGTGTGATCATCGGCGCGCGGCTCGGGCAGGCGGAGCATCGGGCGGATACGGCGCAGCTCTTCGCGTTTTCGCTGGATAACGAGGATCGGGAGATCCTGGACGCGGCGTTTGCAGGCACGACCCCCCTGCCCGGCGATTGCGGAGATGAATACCGCAAGCCGCCGTTCCTGACGGCGTCGGGCGATCTGAGCCATCATTTGGATACGATGCCTAGTGCGGTGACCGTTGAGCCGGTGCCAGGGCGACCGGGTGAGATGCGCGCGCTAAGTGGGAGCGAGTGGGAAGACATCGCGGGCTATTGCAGGGCGCAGAGGATCGGGGACCGGGTGCTGGTGTCGGGAACCACGGCGACGGCAGGGGTGGACCGGGTCGTGGCCCCGGGCGATGCGGGCGCGCAGGTGACATTCATCCTCGACAAGATCGGTGGAGCTTTGACGGCGCTGGGCTCGTCGCTGGAGGATGTGGTGCGGACACGGGTGTATCTGGCCGATGCGGGCGATGTCGTGGCAGTGTCCGAGGCGCATGGGCGGGTTTTCGGGGAGGTGAAGCCGGCCAATACGCTGTTCGAGATTTCCCGCTTGATCGGCGACTACAAGGTAGAAATCGAAGCCGAGGCGATTGTGCGGTAACGTGACGTGAGCAAGGTGAAGGAAACACCGCACATCACAGCAATCGGCACAAGAAAAACAGGCAGCCACAGATCTCTCTGCGGCTGCCGATCACTCGTTACCCACCCGGGTCGGGTCGAAGGGTCAGTAGGACGACCCGTAACCGGAATCGTAAGATGTGCCGGGCGAGGTGGCGTAGAGCCCCCCGCTATCGCAGGCTGCAAGGGCAAGCGCGGCGGCGAACAGGAATGCGATACGTGTCATTGGAACCTCCCAGCGATCAGTTGTTGCGGACCACGTCCCAGACACCACCCACGCCGTCGCCGGTGGCATCGCCGCGTTCGCTGTCGCCCGCCCAGAAGTAAAGCGGCTGGCCGTTCAGCGCCCATTGGCGGGTGCCGTCGCGGCGGTCGATGATGCCCAGCGCGCCGTCGGCCTTGGCGGATGCGCCTGCAGTGAACGGGGGCCAAGCTTGCGCGCAATCGTTGTAGCAGTTCGAGGTGTTCGCGCTGTCATTGCGGAATGTGTAGAGCGTCATGCCGTTCTTCGATGAGGCGATGACCTGGCCGATATCGGTGTTAACGGCGGTCAGCGCGCCTGCGGCGGCTTGCGTGCCAAGCGTTGCGGCGAGGGCGATGGTGGTGATCAGGGTGCGTGTCATTGGTTCGGTATCCTTTGTCAGTCGTTTGGGTGTCGGTTGCGGTGAACAGTGCTTGCTCACTGCTGGTCCCTACGCCTGGGGTCGGCGGTTTATTCGCGGGTCCCCGAAAAAAGTTTGAAATTTTTTCCGCCCCCCACGCGTAACCCCTGTGAAACAAGCGTTTTGGAGGCGCATATGCCGACTGCACATCATCAGGACGTCGTGGATGATCCCCGTTGCATCGGGACAGGTGGCGTTGCACTAACGGTGTATTCGAACCCGTCCCCTGCCCCCGATCATCGCGAGGCTGATGTGTCCACCGACCTCAAGCGCGATCTTATTGCGCTCCTCCCGCGGCTGCGGCGGTTTGCGCGGACGCTGACGCGCTCGGTGCCAGAGGCGGATGATCTGGTGCAGGAGGCGTGCCTGCGGGCACTGACCCGCGCCGATCAATGGGATCGGTCCCAGCCGCTCGATCGGTGGATGTTCCGGATCACCCGCAACCTTTGGATCAGCGAGATCCGCAAACGTGGGGTGCGGATGGGCCAGGGGCAGGTCCCGGCGGAGGAAACGCATGAGCTGGTGTCGGTAGAGACCGGAGAAGCGAGCGTGGTCGCGGCCCAATTGCGCAATCGGATCGACGCCTTGCCGCAGGATCTGTCGGCGGTTTTGTTGACGGTCTCGGTCGAGGGATACAGTTATGCCGAAGCAGCCGAGCTGTTCGAGATCCCGGTGGGCACGGTGATGAGCCGCATCCACCGGGCGCGCAAGATGCTGGCGGCCCAGATCGCGGCCCCTGACGGAGCGGTAAAGTGACCGAGTACGCAGAAAAACTCAGCGCGTTCCTGGATGGCGAATTGCCTGAGGATGAGGCGCGGGCAGTGGAGGCTGCGCTGGCCGCCGACCCGGGGCTGCAGGCTGAGCTTGAGGCGTTGATGGCCGCTGATACCGTGGCCAAGGACGCATTTGACGAGATGCTGGACGAGCCGGTGCCCTTTGCCCTGGCCAGCGCCATTCAGTTGGCCGAGGCATCGGTGGTGGCCAATGACGCCCCTGCCCCGGCGCGGCGTGGGGGATGGCTGGCGGCAGCAGTAGCGAGTGTGGCGCTCGCGCTTGGCGGGGCGGGCGGATACTTTACGGGTGTGTCGCAAAGCACTCAGGTGACCGCGGCCCCCGGATGGCTGGCGGATATCGCAGACTACCACCGGGTCTATTCCGGGCAGGTGCGGCATCTGGTGGAAGTCGGCGCGGAAGAAGCCGACCATATCCAGACCTGGCTGACGGCAACGGTAGGGGCGCCGGTGCGGATCCCGGACTTGTCGCAGCATGGTTTGACCTTTGAAGGCGGTCGTCTATTGGTGGCGGCGGGCAAGCCTGTGGCGCAGTTGATGTTCACCGATGCAGACGAACGCGTCGTGGCTCTGTGCCTGATCCAGACCGACACACCGCAGGACGGGTTTGGCAATCGTACCATCGGGGCGTTTGATATGGTGACCTGGGGTGGCGAGAGCGCGAATTTTGTCGTCGTAGGCGATGAAGGGCGCAGTGATCTGGACGCCATTGCCCAAACCGCAGCGGTTCAAGCCTAGGAGCAGATCACGCGTTCAGTGACGCCCCTTCCAGGGCACCAGCCACGTCTCGGCCATGCGCATCAGAATATCGATGGCATAACCGATCACGCCGATCAGGATGATCCCCATGATGACGATATCGGTCAGCTGGAACTTGGACGCGGCGATGATCATCATGCCCGCGCCTTTCTGAGCGGCGACAAGCTCGGCCGCCACCACCGTTCCCCAGCACACGCCCATGGCGACGCGCGCGCCTGTAAAGATCTCGGGCAGCGAGTTGGGGATGATGACATGGCGCAGGATCTGCCACTTGGATGCCCCCAGCGAATAGGCGGCGTGGATCTTGGTGATGTTGACGCCCGAGACCCCTGCCCTTGCGGCAATGGTCATGATCCACAGCGCGGCGAGGAATAGAAGCACGATCTTGCCCGTCTCCCAGATCCCGAACCAGATGATCACCAGCGGGATCAGGGCGAGCGGGGGAACGGGGCGCATGAATTCGACGATGGGGTCGAACCAACCGCGGAACCAGCCGGACAGGCCCATGGCATAGCCCAGCGGAATGCCGACCAGTGCGCCCAGAATGAACCCGACGACGACCCGCATCAGCGAGAAGCCCAAATGCGCCCAAAGGGTGAAGTTTTGATACCCGTCCTGGGCAATGTCGATCAGGCGCTGGAACACAGCCTCGGGCGCGGGCAGCCAGATCGGCTCCATCTGCCAGCCTTTGGCTGGGGTGAACAGAAGCGCGCCGCGGGGGTTTAGCAGAAGCTCGCCGTCACCGATGGACATGGGCGCACCGGCGACAAGCTCCTGCCCGTTGATCTGCGTGATCGTCAGGCCGTCGCCTGCGTCGTTCTCCAAAACGTTCAGACGACCAGTGCGCAACTGGGCAATCGACAGCGCGTCATTGGCGGCGAACCCATCGCCTGCCTCGACCTCTGGCAAGACGGGGTCTTGATCCAATGGATGGACAACGACCGTGACGGTCGCCTCATCCGTCGCCCCGCTGGCATCGGTGGCGGTATAGGTGAACTCGGTCGCGCCGCTGAACGGCCCCGGCACGTGGAACGGCGTGATGGCCGAACCGGTGAAGGCGCCCCAGATCAGGAAGATCACAAGCACCGATATGACGGACGCCGCGCGATCGGGGCGGACCGCGCTTTCGTCCCCGAAGGTCACTGTCTTGAGAGAGGTGAAATCCGTCATCGCCTCACGGCGCGAACGGACAAAGCGCACGGCCAGATAGGCCAAGATGAACAGCGCGAGGTAAGCGATTGCGACGGTCATGCTGCGCCCTCGGTCCGGCCCATAATCTCTTCTTCCATTTCCCAGATCATACTGAGGATCTCATCACGTTTGACGGCAAAGTCGGGATGTTTCTTGACCTCGCGCAGGTCCTGACCGACGCCGATATCGGCAAAGGGCAGATTGTATTCCTTGTGGATGCGGCCCGGGCGCGGGGCCATCACGACCAGCCGTTCACCCAAAAGCAGCGCCTCTTCCACCGAGTGCGTGATCAGGATGATCGTCTTGCCGGTCTCTTTCCAAAGCTTGAGCACGAGGCCTTGCATCTTTTCCCGCGTCAGCGCGTCGAGGGCCCCCAGCGGTTCATCCATCAGGATCACGTCGGGCTCATTGGCCAGACACCGGGCCAGGGCCACGCGTTGCTGCATCCCGCCCGACAGCTCATAGACGGCCTTTTCCTTGAAATCAGCGAGGCCCACGACATCCAGCAGGTGATCGGCGATCTTGTCCCGCTCGGGCTTGGGCATGCCCTTCATTCGGGGGCCGAAATCGACGTTCTCGCGCACGCTCATCCATTCAAAAAGCGCGCCCTTCTGGAACACCATGCCACGTTCGGGGTCGGGGCCCGTGATCTTGTGTTCGTTCAAGATGATCTGGCCCTCGGTCGGGGCGAGAAATCCAGCGACGATGTTGAGAAGCGTGGTCTTGCCGCAGCCCGAGGGGCCAAGAACGCTCATCAATTCGCCCTGTTTCAGGGTGAGCGAGACGTCCTTCAACGCTTGGACATGGCCACCGTTGGGCAGGTCGAAACGCATCGAGATTTTGTCGATCAGAAGATCCGTCATGCTGGCCCCACAACTGGCGTGAGACGGCCCGGAGGATCCCGGGCCGCCTGAAGTCTTCGTGGCTTGGCTTAGTTTACCGCAGCCAATGGATCGGTGTTAACGGCACCGGCATAACTGTCACGCGCGGTCGGGATCGAGCCCGCTTCCTTGAACACGTTTGCCACGCCCAGCATGAACTCCTGCGCGCCACCGCCGAGCCATTTCTCGGACAGCTGGTCAGCCACACCGGGGAAGACAAAGGTATCCATGGTGGCCTTGGTGTCTTCTTCCGACATCCCGGCATCCTGGGCGATCACGGGCAGCATTTCAGCAACCGCTTCGCCCGAATTCCAGGCCTCGTTCGCCTCAGCCGTTACCTTAAGGAAGGCCGATACGAGATCGGGGTTTTCCGCGACGAAGGCCGCAGGGGCCGAGGTCACGTCAAACACCAAGATGCCAAGCTCTTCCTTTTCTGCACCCGTCAGAAGAACGTTGCCGTCTTCTTTCATGCGGCGCAGGGCCCCGCCCCAGCCGCAGACCATGTCCAGGTTGCCTTGCGAAAACGCGGTCTGGCCTTCTGCGGGCGGCATGTCGACGATTTCCATGGTCGAGATGTCGACGCCGAAATGGTCCATCTGCTTGAGGAAACCATAGTGTGCGGCTGTGCCGATCGGCACGGCGACGCGCTTGCCTTCCAATTCCGTCGCGTTGGTCTTGTCGATGCCAAGGCCTGAGGCGACGACGCAGTTGTCGTTCTCGGCCTAGCTGACCGCCACATCAACGATCTGAAGATCCTGACCGGCAGAGGTGGCGACCACGAAGGGCGGCACGCCCTGGCTGACCGAAAGATGGACGTCACCCGACGCCATGGCGGCGGACATTGCGGTACCAGTATCGAAAGCGACCCAGTTGATCGAGACGCCCAACGCCTCTTCATAGGTGCCGTTGACCTTGGCGTATTGGAACGGCATTGGCCATTCGAGGAAGTAGGCCACGGTGATTTCTTCGAGGTGGCCGCCGGCGGTTGCGGGCTGGGCCGCGACGAGCAACGCCGAGCTGGTCGCTGCTGCGCACAGCGCTGCCTTGAGTGTTTTGGTTGTCATGAAGGTCTCCCTGTACTTACTCGGTGATTTCCTCCCGAGCCGGAGGCGAGTGTTGTCACGAAGACTGGTCCTGTCCAGTCCGGACGAAAACTGGCCCTAACGAGTCACGTCCAAATCGGGTTTGGTGGGCAAATTGGATATAAAGGTGCTGCAAAATTCTGCGGCTTGGCAAGGTGGGTTGCGGGCGCGGCTGCAATTTGCGCGTCAAACCGTCCCACATGAAATCCCGCGTTAACTTTGCTAGCGTTCGGGCGCGGTCGGTATCCGTCGGGCAATAGAACAAAAGCAAAGGACGGATAGTGAGCGACGGGGGACATTTCCTATTCATTATCGCGCTGTTGCCCTTTGTCGGCGCGCTTGTTCCCGGCCTGATGATCCGGGCCGGACGCACGGCCTGCGCCACCTTCACCGCTGTTCCCACCGCCCTTGCTCTGACAATGCTGCTGGTCCTGGCACCGGCAGTTCTGCGAGGCGAGGTTATCCAGGCTGAAATCGAGTGGCTGCCGCAGCTTGGCCTGTCGGTGTCGTTCTTTCTGGACGGGCTTGGACTTCTCTTTGCGGGGATGATCCTGGGGGTCGGGCTGCTCATCACGCTCTATGCCAGGTTCTACCTGTCGGGCGATGATCCGATGGGGCAGTTCTATACCTATCTGTTGCTGTTCCAGGGCGCGATGCTGGGCATCGTGATCTCGGACAACATCCTGTTGTTGCTGATTTTCTGGGAACTCACGTCGCTATCATCGTTCCTGCTGATCGGCTATTGGAGGCACCTGCCCGAAGGCCGCCAGGGCGCGCGAATGGCGCTGACCGTGACGGGTGCCGGTGGGCTCGCGATGATTGGCGGCATGCTGATCCTGGGTAACATCGTGGGCAGCTACAACCTGACCGATATCCTGCAGGCGGGGGATGAGATCCGGGCGTCAGAGTGGTACCTGCCCGCGCTGATCCTGATCCTGTTGGGGGCCTTCACCAAGTCCGCACAGTTCCCGTTCCATTTCTGGTTGCCCCACGCCATGGCCGCACCGACGCCGGTGTCGGCCTACCTGCACTCGGCGACCATGGTGAAGGCCGGCGTGTTCCTGATGGCCCGCATGTGGCCGGTGCTGTCGGGCACGGATGCGTGGTTTTACATCGTGGCGACCATTGGCCTGATCACGATGGTTCTGGGGGCGCTGATTGCCCTTTTCAAAGACGATCTGAAAGCGCTTCTGGCGTTCTCGACCGTAAGTCATTTGGGCTTTCTGACGATGCTGTTGGGGTTCGGCACCCCAGCCGCTGCCGTGGCCGCCGTCTTTCACATCATCAACCACCTGACGTTCAAGGCCGCGCTGTTCATGACCGCCGGGATTGTCGATCACGAAGCGCATACGCGGGATATCAAGCGATTGGGCGGGTTGCGGCACTTGATGCCGGTGACGTTCGTGATCGGGACGATCGCGGCGCTGTCCATGGCCGGGATGCCGCTGTTCAACGGGTTTCTGTCGAAAGAGATGATGCTGGAGGAAGCGTCGCATACCGCGTGGCTCAGCAATCCGCTGGTGGTGCCGCTGCTGGCAACGATCGGCTCGCTTTTGTCCGCAGCCTACTCCTATCGCTTCATCGTTCACGTGTTTCTGGGGCCGAAGCGTGAGGACTATCCGCATACGCCCCATGACCCACCGTTTGGCATGTGGGCGGCCCCTGCCCTGCTGACCGTCCTTGTGATCGTCATCGGCGTGGCCCCGTTCCTGGCCGAAGGGCTGGTCACCGTGGCGGCGAATGCGGTGACCGGGCAGGATCTGCACCCGCATCTCAAGATCTGGCACGGCGTGAACACCGCGCTGTGGATGTCGGTGATCGCGATTGCCGGTGGGGCGGTTCTGTTGGCGATGCATGCGCCGCTTGACCGTTTGTGGATCGCTGCGCCGCGGCCCGAGGCGAAGGCCATTTTTGATCGGATGATTGCGGGAATTGTGGCCACGACCCGGGCCATCTCCGAGATCACGCATAATGGGGCCATCAGTCGATATCTGGCGATTTTCGTCGTGGCCTCGGTCGCGCTCGGCTGGATCGCCTATTCCGGCAGTGGTCTTGCCGCGCCGACACGGGACCTGCTGCCAATACCCCCGGTGATTGCGGTTGGGTGGGTGATGCTGGTCGTGGCGACCGTGTCGATTGCGATCATGCATTACCACCGGTTCCGGGCGCTGGTGCTGGTGGGGATTATCGGCCTCACGATCTCGGCCGGGTTTGTCTACCTCTCGGCCCCCGACCTCGCGCTAACGCAGATCTCGGTCGAGACCGTGACGATCATGCTGCTGCTTCTGGCGCTGCACTTTCTGCCGAAGATCACGCCACAGGAGAGCAGCCTTGGCCTGCGGATCCGCGACGCGGTGATTGCGTTGACGGCGGGTGCGGGGGTCGGCGGTCTGGCCTATGCGTTCCTCATGCGCGATGTGGACACGATATCAGAGTTTCACCTCGCCAACAGTTATGAAGGCGGCGGCGGCACAAATGTCGTGAATGTCATCCTCGTCGATTTCCGCGGCTATGACACCTATGGCGAGATTATCGTTTTGGGGATCGCCGGTTTGGTGATCTATGCGCTGATGCACGCGCTTCTGGATGGCCCGGCGGCGCGGCGGCTTAAGAACGCAGATTACGCGCAAGACCGTTCGCGCGACCGGCATCCCTTGATGATGGTGGTGGTCACGCGCGTGCTGATGCCGATTGCGGTCGTTGTGGGCATCTACATCTTCCTGCGCGGGCACAATCAGCCCGGCGGCGGCTTCGTGGCAGGGCTGGTCGTCGCAATTGCTTTGCTGATGCAATACATGGCCTCGGGCTTTGCGTGGACGCAGGAACGCAAGAAGATCGAATACCACACGCTGATCGGGCTGGGCGTGGTGATCGCCGGGCTAACCGGGGCGGGTGCCTGGCTGGCGGGGCAGCCGTTCCTGACCAGCGCGTTTACCTATGTGCACCTCCCGCCCATCGAGGAGTTTGAGTTGGCCACCGCGATGCTGTTCGATCTGGGCGTGTTCCTGACGGTTCTCGGGGCGGTGATGCTGATGCTCTACAGCCTGTCGCGGATCGCGCGCTTTGCCGGTGAGACGGTGAATGTCGAGCCGATGGATTATGACCCCGGCGAAGCCTCGGACGCAGCAGACGGTGGGGAGCGCTGAGATGGAGGTGATCGTCGCCAGCACCATAGGCATCCTGACCGCCGGTGGCGTCTATCTGATCCTGCGCCTTCGGACCTTTCCGGTGATCCTGGGCCTTGCGCTTTTGTCCTATGCGGTGAACGTGTTCCTGTTCGCCAGTGGGCGGCTGGCCATCGACCAATCCCCGATCCTGGCCAAGTATGGCGATGCGACCTATTCCGATCCGCTGCCGCAAGCCCTTGTTCTGACGGCTATCGTGATCTCCTTCGGGATGACGGCGGTTTTGGTGATGATCGGGCTTGGGGCGTATTTAGAGGCCGGCAACGACCGCATTGATGCAGGCGGTGAGGACGAGGAAGACGCGGCATGATGCATTGGATCATCGTCCCCGTGGTTCTTCCGGCCTTGCTGGCGCCGATCATCGGCTTTGTCATGCGGCATGATATCGTCATGGCGCGCGTGGCGTCCGTCGCCGGGACGGTCGCGTTGTTTGCCGTGGCGCTGGGGCTCGCTGCGCTCGCGGCGGGCGGGGACACGCATATCTATCGGCTTGGCGACTGGCCTGCGCCGTTTGGCATTGTGCTGGTGCTTGATCGGCTGTCTGCGCTGATGGTGTTGCTGACATCGGCCCTCGCCTTGATCGTTGTGTTACACGCCATCGCGACCGGTTGGGATGCGAAAGGACGCCATTTTCATGCGCTGTTCCAGTTCCAACTGATGGGCATCTGCGGCGCGTTTCTGACGGGCGACGTGTTCAACCTGTTCGTGTTCTTCGAGGTTTTGCTGATCGCATCCTACGGTCTGATGATCCATTCGGGCGGGCGCGAACGGATGCATGCAGGCCTGCAATACGTGGTCATGAATCTGGCCGGATCGACCCTGTTTCTCTTCGCGCTAGGCACGCTTTACGCCGCAACAGGCACGCTAAACATCGCCGATTTGGCCCAGCGTATGGCCGAGATCCCGGCAGAGGAAGCGGCGCTTGTACGCGTGGCGGCGATCCTCTTGATGGTGGTCTTTGCAATCAAGGCCGCGCTGTTTCCTGTGCAGTTCTGGTTGCCTGCGACCTACTCCAATGCGCCCGCCCCGGTGGCCGCCTTGTTTGCGATCATGACCAAGGTGGGCGCCTACGCGATCATCCGGGTTCACACGATTGCCTTTGGCCCGGGCGTTCCGGGCACCGAGGGTTTGATCGGGACATGGCTGTTTCCGGCGGCAATTGTCACTATCGCCGTCGGGGCCTTCGGCGTCCTCGGTGCGCGGCGTTTGCTGCCCCTGATCGCATTTTCGGTGGTGGGCTCGATGGGAACGCTGCTGGCCGCGGTCGCCGCGTTTTCGCCAGGGGCCACATCGGCGGCGCTTTACTACATGGTGCATTCGACGCTTGCGACGGCGTGTCTGTTCCTGATCGCCGACATTGTGGTGTCGCGGCGGCGTGTGGACACGCTCTTGCCCGCACCCGTGACCGTTCAAAACGGTCTGTTCGCCGCCTTGTTCTTTGCCGCGGCCATTGCGATGGCCGGCATGCCGCCGCTCAGCGGTTTTCTGGGCAAGTTGCTGGTTCTCGATGCCTTGCGTGAGCCCGGTCTGATGGTCTGGGCCTGGAGCGCGATCCTAGCGGGATCGCTTTTGACAATCGTCGGCTTTGCGCGCGCGGGCAGCATCTTGTTCTGGAAGTCGACGGCAACCCCTGCGCCCGACCCAGACGACGGCGAAGTAAGCGAGCCCCCCCCGATTGCAGCGACAGGCATGGAGCTGGCCCCGACTTTCGCGACCCTAGCCCTGCTTGCAGGGCTTGCGGTCTTTGCAGGGCCGGTGTTCGACTATATGGACGGCACCGCGTCGCAGCTTTTCGACCGCGCGGGCTATGTCGGCGCCGTTCTCAACCCAGGTGGCGAAGGGTGACAGTATGATCCAAAAACTCATCCCCCACCCGCTGCTGAGCCTGACTTTGGTCTTTGTGTGGCTCGCCTTGGTGAACACCTTCACACTGGGCAACGTGATCCTCGGCGCGCTGCTGGGCCTCGTGATCCCGATGATGACCGCCGCGTATTGGCCCGATCGGCCCAAGCTGGCCCGGCCCCTGAAGATCGCGGAGTACATCTGTATCGTGATCTGGGATATCATCGTGGCAAACGTCGAGGTTGCGAAGATCATTCTGTTTCGGCGCGAACCCGAGATCCGATCCCATTGGATCCCGATCCCGCTTGAGCTGACCTCGGCCGAGGCCATCACGGTCTTGGCCGGAACAATTACCCTGACGCCGGGGACCGTGTCGGCGATGTTGTCGGCAGATGGCGGCTGTATTCTGGTGCATTGCCTGCACACCGACGATCCGGACGCTATGCGCGATGAGATCAAAGCACGCTATGAGAGCCGGCTATTGGAGATCTTCCCATGATCGAGTTCGGACTGATTTTTTGCGCCGGCTGCTACGGGTTGGCTTTGCTGTTGGATCTTTGGCGCATTGCCGTTGGGCCCGATGCCGCCGACCGAATCCTCGCGCTCGACACGATGGTGATCAATGTGATCGCGCTTTTGGTCCTTTATGGCATATGGCGCGGCACGGCGGTCTACTTCGAGGCGGCGATGTTGATCGCCATGGTCGGGTTTGTCTCAACCGTTGCCTATTGCCGCTTTCTTCTACGCGGCGACATTATTGAGTGAGGGCTGGTGATGAGCGTTTTCGCAGAGTTCCTGATTGCACTGTCGCTGGTCGTCAGCGGGATCTTCGGATTTGTCGGATCCTACGGTCTGGTCAAGCTCAAGGACTCCGTACAGCGGCTGCATGCGCCCACCAAGGCGACCACGCTGGGCGTGGGTGGCGTATTGATTGCCTCGATGATCTACTTCTACGCCAAGACCGGGCATATCTCGGTGCATGAGTTGCTGATTGCGGTGTTCCTCTTTCTGACGGCGCCGATCACGGCGAACTTCATCGCCAAGGCCTTTCTGGCGCGCAATGTGGAAAGCCATGAAGTGCCCAACAGCACGGGCGATTACGGGTGGTCGGTTTATGACGATCCGCCGGATGGGCCCACGGACCGAGCGTGATTGCACGGTTGCATGCGATGCAGGGGGCAGCTTTTAGGATAACGGCCCGACAACCTCGGGGTTGATCATATGGATCGGCTTTCCAGCCGCGAAGGCGGCGACCTGTTCGAAGATGTCGGTAAACTGCAGGTCAAACTCATCTTCTGTGACGTAGCCGATATGGGGCGTGGGCAGGACGTTGGGATGGGTCAAAAGCGGATGCGCGGTATCGGTTAGCGGCTCGGTATCAAAGACGTCGACGGCGGCATATATCCGGTCGCGGGCAATCTCCGCCTCCAGAACACCGGGGGCGATCAGACCCGATCTGGAGGTATTCACCAAAAGCGCGCGATCTTGCATCAAGGCGAGGTCATCTGCGGTGATAATCCCGCGCGTTTCTGGTTTCAGCCGGACATGCAGGGAAACGATATCGCTCTGGGCAAAGAAGGCGTCGCGGCTTTCCGCCAGCGCGGCGCCCTCTGACGCAGCACGCGCACGCCCGGCATCGGAGGCCCAGAAATTCACCTCCATCCCGATCGCTTCGGCATATCCCGCAACCGCCTTTGCGATGCGCCCATAGCCGTAGAGGCCAAGCCTGCGTCCGCGTAACGTACGGCCAACCCCCATTTGCCACTGCCCCGACCGGATCGAGGCGACCTGTTGCGGGATTTGCCGGTAGCTTGCGAAGATCAGGGCCAGGGTATGCTCGGCTGCGGCGTAGGACGGCGTGCCTGAGTGCATGTTGGAACAGAGAAGAACACCGGCGCGGGTGCAGGCATCGACATCGATATGGGGGTAGACACTGCGCTGGGAGATCAGGCGGAGGTTTGGCAGGCGCGACACCAGCGCCTCGCCGATTTTGGTGCGTTCGCGGAACAGGACCAAAGCCTCGGCATCCTTGATACGATCCGCCAGGCGCGCCGGGTCGGGCTCATGATCGGTCCAGACGGTGACGTCATGGCCGTCGAGGATACGAAAGCAGGGCAGACCGCGCAGCGTGTCGAACCAATCGTCCAGGATATGAACCTTCAACGGCTCTCTCCCCCTGCGCCCGGGTCGGCCATGTGGCTCACCGCCCTGCCCAAACGGACGTTGGGACAAACACTGTCCCCGACGCCAGTTTGCGCGCGGTCCGGACCAAGCCAGCAGAGAGGATCGTCACATCGTCGCCATCCCGTTCGAAATCAACCATAACCTCCATCTGCCCCATGGGGTGTTCCATTACTACCGATGCCGGCGAGGCGTCAGGGGCATCAAGCATTCCGTCGGCAACTGTTCCGGGTGACAGAAGGCAGGCGGCGATGCATTGCGAGCCCGTGACGGCCAGCGTCGGGTGGCATGCCCATGGGGTCAGGTACCGAACGGTTGCCGCCCCGCCTTGGGACGGCGCGGATAGCAGGCCGAACTTCGGTGTGACAGAGGCGGCGACGTCCCCCATCCCCATGCGCTTGCCCGCTTCAAGCCTGATGGCCTCAATGCGATCCAACAACGCGCGATTGTCGTCAATCTCTTCACGCGTCTCGCGGCCGGTCAACCCCAAGTCCTCAGCCCGCGCGATCACCATCGGCATCGCCACGTCCATGCATGTGACAGTGGTGCCATCGATCACATCGGTTTTGTTCCCGCTTGGGAACAGCGCGCCGGTGACGCCGCCCACCGTCTCTTTGAACTGCAGCGAGATCGGGGCGGATGTCCCTGGGACGCCATCAATGGCGATTGCACCGTCGTAGGACACAACGCCGCCGGGTGTTTGCACAATGCAATCAACGCGCGCGCCTGTGTTGACCGCCCGAATGCGCACGGTCGTCTCATCACCGGTTGGTGTGACAAGTCCCATCTCGATTGCCGCAGGCCCCACCCCCACGAGGATGTTTCCGCAGGTTGGTTTGTAATCGACCAACCGGTCTTCGACACTGACCTGCGCGAAGAAATAGTCGATATCCGCCTCATCATCCTCGGACGGTGACAGCATTGCCACCTTGGTGGTCACCGTCGCACCGCCGCCCAGGCCATCGATGTTGAGCGGATGACCGGACCCGACCAAGGCGACAAGCACATCGGCCAATGTGCCCAGATCCTCGGGCAGGTCAGAGCGCCGCATATATGGCCCCCGCGAGCTTCCCCCGCGCATGAACAGAAAGGGGATACCGGTCTGGGTCATGTCAGGGGCCACGGCAGGTCGACATAGGATTGCAAGAGGCCCGGCGGGAAGTCGCGGTTGAGAAGCCAGGCCATGGCACAGATGAAGGCGAGCCCTGCTGCGGTGTAGAGCGCGGCGAACCCCCAGCTACGGCCTGCCCGCAGGCGCATGAAGAGGAACAGGAACGCCGCAAGCGCCAGGATGAAGCCAACCAGAGCGGTCAGGATCAGAAGGCCCGCAAACCACGCCAGCGTTGCCCATAGGCCGTGCGCATTGCCTTCAGAATTGCCCCATTCGCGATCGGCAAAAAGCGCGTCGGTTTCCGGCTTTAGCATCGCCTGGACCAGCAGGATGACCAGACACGCGATGGTCACCCCACCGACGAAGGTCGGAAAAACCCGATCCGCCGATGCATAGTCTGGGATCATCGCGGCGTTGGTGAAGGCCACCAAGAGATAGCCCAGAATCACGAGCAGGAAGGCCAGCGGTGCGCGCTTGGTCCCCGCTTCCACGGCGCCTTCGGCCATAATCATCTTTGCCTGGCGCAACCCAAAGACCACCGAGACGACGGTGATGATGATCAAAACGATCACGATGGGCGAGAAGATGTAGTCGAGCCCATCTTCAACGCTTCTGCGGAACCGGGACGCGGCGATCTGCACGGCCTGGTTGGCATAGGTTTCGGCCGGATTGGACAGAACAAAGCCGATCAGGAAGGCGGGCCGCGACCAGTCGAAACGGCGCATCATGATGCCGAGGAAACCGATGGCGAAAAGTGCGACCAGATCCATGATGTCCTGGCCCGACTGGAACGCCGCGAACGAGATGATCATGAACAAAAACGGCGCGAGCAGTGCAAAGGGGATGGTCGTCAGGCGCGAGATGCCGCCCGAGGCTGCGATGCAGATCACGGTGCCCACGACATTGGCGAGGGCCAGCAGCCACACGATGGAATAGGTGATGTCGAGGTTGTTTTTGAGCATCGAGGGGCCGACTTCGATATTCCCCGATCCCAATAGCGCAATCGCCCCGATGAAGATCGCCATGGAACCCGAGCCCGGGATCCCGAAGAGAAGTGTAGGCACGAGGCCCCCACCCTCTTTGGCGTTGTTTGAGCTTTCGGGCCCGATCACGCCGCGCACTTCGCCGCTGCCGAATTTGGATTTGTCTTTGGTGGATTGAACCGAATGGCCATAGGCGATCCAGTCAACGACCGATCCGCCCAGGCCCGGGATGACCCCCACGATGACACCGATGATGGAACAGCGCACCGAGAGCCAGATATTGGCGAACCAGTCTTTGACACCCTTCATCCAGCCACCGCCCAGGGGCGAGCGGTCCGAGATCGCGCGGTCTTGCCGGAGAAGTGCCACGATTTCGGGGATCGCAAAGATGCCGAGGCCGACGATGACGAGTTTTAGCCCATCGACGAGGTACGGCATATCGTACGTCGCCATACGCAACTCGCCGGCGCTATCGCCTTCGCCGATGGTGCCGATCATCATCCCAAGGCCCGCCGCGGCGATCCCTTTCAGGGGCACGCGACCGGCCAGGATGCCGACCATGGAAAGCCCGAAGATGGTGATCATCAAAAGCTCCGGCGTGCGGAACTCCAACACGATGGGCCGGGCGATCAGGATGAAGACCGTCAGGAAAGTGGCACCGACAAGGCCACCGAAGAGGGAGGATGCGAAGGCCGCAGACAGCGCGCGCGCTGCCTCGCCCTTTTTGGCCATGGGAAACCCGTCGAGGACCGTGGCCTGACTGGCCGACGATCCCGGGATCCCCATCAGCACCGATGCGAATGTGTCCGATGTGGGCACAACGGCGACCATGCCGATCATCAGGGCCAGGCCCAGAACCGGGTCCATCCCGAACATGAACGGCAGAAGAAGCGATAGCCCGGCAATCCCGCCAAGCCCGGGGAACACCCCGATCGCAAGCCCCATGACCACACCGAGAACGAGGTAGCCCAGGACGAGTGGTTGAAGAATGAGACCGGCAGCATCGTTCAGCGCCGGCAGGGCCACCGTCAAGAAGTCCATCGCATCTGCTTTCGCTAGGGGAAAAGGCCCCGCCCAATGGGTGGGCGGGGCCGTCGATGCTTACTCGAGCGAAACGCCGTAGCGTTCCTTGAGCCAGTCTGTGACAAAGGTCTTGGCCTCATCCGGCACAAGCGTAGCGCTGGCCAGCGCGCCTTTCGCCTCTTCCCCCGTCATCTGCGGATAAACACCCAGGCGACCGGCAGAGATTTCGGCAAAGTCCGCGCGGGCCTTGATCGCTTCAAACGCGGCCTCATAGGTGGCGATTGCGTCTGCCGATGCGCCCGCGGGCAGGAAGACCATCTTCTGTGCGGGGAACCCGGCGACGAAGAAGGCTTTCCAAGCGTCCCATTGCGTGCCGCTTGTCTCGCACGCAGGCGTGGCATCGCAAACCTCTTTGAAGGTCGGCATATCGGGGAAGGTCGGATCGCGCACGATGTTGCCATCCGCGTCCAGCGCACCCCAGCTCATCATGGGAACAGCCGTGCCGGCCTCCACCAGCGGGGTCACACCGCTGAGATAAGACGACGATGTTTGATAATCGATGTTGGCTTCGCCGCGTTCGAACATCAGACGACCGTCACCGCGCCCTTTGATGCCAAAGACCGGCTCGACATTCAGACCCAGCATTTCCCAAGCCAGAAGCGGCACAAGGTCAAGGCGCGTGGCACCCTGGCTGCCATAGATGAAGTCGGTGTCCTGCAGCGCGCTGGCATCAAGGCCATCCATCATCCCCGCCAGATCGGGCGGCAGGTAGGCCACGCCACCGGTGCCGGAGGCCAGAACGACTTCCCAATCGTTGTATTCATAGCGCACGCGCGGGTCGCCCAGAAGATACGGGAACTGGGTTGAGCCGGAGGACCCGAAGATCAGCGTGCCTTCGGTATCTTCATAGGTCTGTTCCTGGAACCAGTTCGCGCCCTTGGTCGAGCCTGCACCCGGCATGAACTTGACGACGACGGTGGGTTCGCCAGGCAGCGCCTCGCTCAGGAGCGGTGCGTAGAAGTTGGCCCATTTGGCCGATCCACCGGTTTCCGAGAACGGGATCACCCATTCTACGGTTTTGCCGGACAGGTCGATCCCGTGGCCGCCAGCCATGCCTTGTGTCGCAAAGCCTGCGGTCGCTGCCACAGCAAGTGAAAATACCACGCCATGCGCGGTGTTCTTAAGTGTCATGTCTTCCTCCCTACACACGGATGCGTTGCGCATCCGGTTGGCACAGTCAGCCGGGCCGTTTCCCGGCCTTGGTAATCGTTCGTGCACTGTGAAGCTTGCACCAAGCCTTCATCGAGGCAAGAAATAAGTGGATGCGGATCGTTCTGGTGGAAGACAATGTGAGCCTGGCAAAGGGTATCGCTTATCGTTTGCGGGACGACGGCCATTCGGTGGACGTGCTCTACGATGGTGCGGAGGCAGATGTTTTTTTGGGCCAGGAAGACAGTGACCTCGTTATTCTTGACGTAAACTTACCCGGGAAGACGGGCATTGAATTGCTGACGGAACTGCGCCGTCGGGATGATCCGCGGCCTGTGATATTGCTCACCGCGCGGTCCGGCACCCAGGACCGGGTCGATGGGCTGGATGCGGGGGCGGACGACTATCTGTCCAAACCATTTGCGATGGACGAACTGGCCGCCCGTGTCCGGGCTTTGGGCCGGCGCAAGTCAACGGCGCCGCGGCGGGTGTTGTCTATCGGGTCGCTGCAACTGGATGCCGAGGCGCTGCAGCTGCGGTCTGGGGATCAAGCCATCGATCTGCCACGGCGGGAGCTCACACTGCTTCTTGCGCTTGCGGAAGCCAAGGGCCGGACAGTCCCGAAATCGGTCTTGTTGGACCAGATGTATGGCACGGGCACCGAGACGGATGAACGGGTGATCGAAGTCTACGTCTCGCGGCTCAGGCGGCGGCTGAAGCCCCATGGCGTGGGAATACGCGTCAACCGCGGCCTGGGCTATTTGCTGGTGACAGGGGCGGAATGACACGTCCGATCTCACTGAGGGCCCGACTTACCCTGATCATTCTAGCCCCCCTTTTGGCAGTGTCTTTGCTGGTGGGGCTGTGGCAACTCAATGCAGCGCGCGAAACAGCGGCGGACGTCTTTGAGCGCAGCCTGTTATCTGCAGCATTCGCCGTTGCCAACGACGTCACGCTTTCAGGTGGCGATGCGCTGTCCCCCCGCACACAGGCGATTCTGGCGGACACCTCTGGCGGCCAGGTGTTCTACCACGTCTATGCCCCAGACGGTGTCATTGTCGCCGGGTACGCCACGCCGCCTGTGGGCATCCCGTCTGCTGGCAGCGAGGAAAGCGGGCCACGCTACTTTGAGGCGCGCTACCTGGGCCGCGAGGTGAGCGGCGTTCGCCTGCAGAACCGGGCCGAGATCGATGGGTTCGCCGGTGTGTTCACAACCACGGTCTGGCAGGACACGACTGTGCGCAAAGCGTTTGTCGACCAATTGATCGGGCGGACGACCGCGACCATCGCCGCGCTGATCGCCTCGGTCGCCATGATCGTGTGGTTTGGTGTGCGGCTGGGGCTGCGGCCCCTGCTTGATCTGCAAGGGGCCATCGAAGTGCGGTCGAGCGATGAGCTCACACCCATCAAACGTGCCGTGCCGCAGGAGGTTGGCGGCATTGTGACGACGCTGAACGGGCTATTCGACCAAGTGTCACGCACCATGGCCGCGCAGAATGACTTCATCTCCAACGCCGCCCATCAACTGCGCAACCCCATCGCCGCCGTCCTGTCTTTGGCCGAGGCTGTGCGGGCCGCGCCGAACCACGCCGAGGCCCTGTCACGTTCGGATGACTTGCTGCAGGCCGCCCGCGAAACCGCGGAGTTGTCGCAAAAGCTTCTGACAATCGAGCGCGCTAAAAGCCTCAGCCCCGTCTCGATGCACGAACGTGTCGACCTGGCGCAGGCCATTGAGAGCTGGATGCCCAGTCTGCAGGAAACAGCGGGACCCGACGTGAGGGTTGAGCTGTCACTGGCAGGTCAGTCGCGGCCGATGCTGGCCGATCTGACGATGATCCGAGAGGCTTTGCTGAACCTTGTCGACAATGCCGTGTCGCACGGTGGGGATGGGGTGACGCAGATCGAGATAAGCCTCACCTATGACGATCGTGCGGTGTCGTTGGTTGTAGCGGACAATGGCTGCGGGATCCCCGATGATCGGATCGCGGTGGCCATGAACCGGTTTGCCCAGCTTTCAACCGCGGAAGGCAGCGGGCTGGGGCTGCCCATTGTGGCGGCGATTGTTGAGGCGCATGGCGGCGAGATCAGCCTGTCTTCGCCCGGGACGGGCCTGTCGGTGCGTTGCGTGTTTCCGATCTGATGGCGCGTTCGCACGGGCACAGTTCCTATACGCCCGCCGCACCTATCCCGTCTTGGGCGCCGGCCCGAGCGATTGGCGCCAGACCAGTTGTGTTTGGAGTTTAAGCGAGCTTACCTTCTCTGTCCCATTGCGCGCTGCAATCAAAGTACGTGCCGCCTCCCGGCCCATGTCGCGGTGCGGAACATGGACCGTCGTCAGCGGCGGATCCACGATTTGCGCGAGTTCAATGTCATCGAACCCGGTGATCGACACATCGTCCGGCACCGACAGACCCATCGCTTTGGCCTGCGTCAGCGCCCCAGCCGCGAGCACATCATTGCCGCACAGAACGGCTGTGGGAGGGTCGGCGCGCGCCATCAACTGGGCAAATGCACTCGATCCGTTTTCGATGGAATAAGGCACTTCGACGATCGTCAGGTCATCGGGGGCGAGGCCTGTGTCCGCCATGGCCGCAAGCACACCGGCCACGCGTTCGCGTGCCCGATCATTGTCGCGCCGTTCCGCCGAAATCAGGGCAAGACGCCGATGCCCTAGGTCTATGACTTGCGCGGCCAGCGTCTGCATGGCCTGTCGGTTGTCAAACCCGACCGTCGTGGCAGAATGGCCCGCGTCGAACGCCCACGACACCACAAACGGCATATTCCGCTGTCGCAGAAACTCATATGTCGCTTCGGTTCGGTCGTACCCGATCAAGAGCAGGGCATCAGCGCCGCGGGCCACGAGGGCGCGGATTTGTTCTTCCTCCAGGTCAGGCCGGTAGGAAGAGCTTGCCACCAGAAGCGTTGTCCGATGCGCGCCGAGCTCTTCCTGAAACGCCTGCAGACCCCGGGCAAAGATTGCGTTCTCCATCGTGGGAATAATGGCGCCGAACGTGTTTGTACGCTTGGCCGCCAGCGCCTGCGCACCGAAGTTTGGCGCATAGCCCAGGCGTTCGACCGCCTTCATCACTTTCTGCCGCGTACGCTCGGACACGACCGAGGGGTCATTGAGACACCGCGACACGGTGGCTGTCGACACGCCCGCCTGGCGCGCAACATCGGCAAGCTTCGGGATACCGGCTTTGGATCTGTCGGTTTCTGCGCTCACACCTATGCTTTTCCGCCCAATGGCTGCTGAACCCCGGCGAAGACCATGTGCCTTCGCCCGGTGTATTGACTTGCATGTGTCTATGTAAGCGCTTACATACTGTAACACAACGGGAGTGTGAGGGACATCGGGGGAGTTGATGGCCGAAGCCGCAGTGCGGTTTCTCGGACTCGGGGCCCCACCCCGTCAATCCGCCAGTACAATAAGAAGGCCGTTTCGATGCCGCGAGAGTACCTTAAGAAAGCGACGCTGACCTCCAAAAGCGACGCGGGCGAAACCCAGGCAACGGTGCGCGGGATTCTGGATGATATCGAGGCCGGCGGGGATGCGGCGGCTTTGGAGTATGCCCGGAAGTTTGATCGCTACGATGGTGAGATCCTGCTGTCGCCAGAAACCATCGACGCCGCGGTCGCCCAAGTGCCCGAAAAGCTGCGCCGGGATATTGCCTTTGCACATGCCAACGTAAAACGTTTTGCTGAAGCCCAGCGCAATACTGTCGCGGATTTCGAGGTTGAGGTCGTGCCTGGCCTGATCGCCGGCCAAAAGGCGATCCCGGTTCACGCGGCAGGGTGTTACGTGCCAGGCGGACGATACAGCCACATCGCCAGCGCGATCATGACGGTCACAACCGCCAAAGTTGCGGGGTGCAATCACATCGTGGCCTGTTCACCCCCGCGCCCGGACCAAGGGGTGGCACCCGCGATTGTCTATGCCGCACATCTGTGCGGCGCGGACAAGATCTTGGCCATGGGCGGCGTGCAAGGCGTGGCTGCGATGACATTTGGCCTGTTCGGCTTGCCCAAGGCGAACATCCTCGTGGGCCCCGGAAACCAGTTCGTGGCCGAAGCCAAGCGGATGCTCTTTGGGCGCGTCGGGATCGACATGATCGCGGGACCGACCGACAGCCTGATCCTCGCCGATGGGTCGGCCGACCCGATGGTGGTGGCCGTCGACCTCGTGGGCCAGGCAGAGCATGGCTATAATTCACCGGTCTGGCTGGTGACGGATGACCGCCCGCTCGCGGAAGAGGTGATGCGCCTTGTCCCCTTGCTGATCGATGATCTGCCAGAGGTGAACCGAGAGAACGCCACAGCCGCCTGGCGCGATTATGCCGAGGTCATCTTGTGCGCCGATCGCGAGGAGATGGCGCAGACATCCGATGACTACGCGCCCGAGCATCTGACGGTTCAGGCCGAGGATCTGGATTGGTGGTTGGAGCGGCTGAGCTGCTATGGATCGCTGTTCCTGGGGGAAGAGACCACGGTGGCGTTTGGCGACAAGGCCAGCGGGACGAACCATGTTCTGCCCACGTCAGGGGCGGCGAACTACACCGGCGGGCTGAGTGTCCACAAGTACATGAAGATCGTGACCTGGCAGCGAGCGACGCGCGACGGGGCCAAGCCCGTGGCCGAAGCGACCGCGCGGATTTCGCGCCTGGAAGGGATGGAGGGGCACGCGCGCACGGCGGACATCAGGTTGAAAAAGTACTTCCCCGAAGAAACCTTTGATCTGTCCGCCGATGGGTGATGTGGCCACGGCATGCCGCGGGACAGATCCTGATGTTTGACGGGGGATCCACGGCGAAATGAAAGCGCTCGTCTACACCGCGCCCGAACGACTGGAAGTGAGGGATGTGCCAGATCCCTTGCCGGGCGACGGTGACGTTGTCGTCAGGGTTGAAAGCGCCGGCATCTGCGGATCGGATATGCATGCGTATCTCGGCCATGATGATCGCCGCCCTGCCCCGTTGATCCTGGGGCACGAGGCGGCGGGTGTTGTCGAGACCGGGCGGCATGCAGGCCTGCGTGTCACCATCAATCCGCTGGTCACCTGCGGGACCTGTCCCGCGTGTTTGTCGGGGCGCGAGAACCTGTGCCCGCATCGCCAGATCATATCGATGCAGCCGCGCGAGGGGAGTTTCGCCGAACGCGTTGCGATCCCTCAGACGAACCTGGTCGCCGTTCCCGAAGACGTGCCCCTTGCCAAAGCGGCTCTGGCCGAACCGCTTGCAGTGAGTTGGCATGCGGCGCGCTTGGGCCTGGACGCCTTGCATCCGTCGATGGATCGGCGGGCCATTGTCATCGGCGGTGGGGCCATCGGGCTGGCCGCAGCTTTGGCGTTGCAGGCTATGGGGATCGAGAGCGTCGAGATCGCGGAACCGAACGCAGCACGGCGCACGTTCTTGGACCGCGAGACCGGCCTGCGGGCCGTGGCCGAAGCCACCGGCCCTGCCCCGCTTGTCATTGATGCCGTGGGCTTTGCCGCGACCCGTGCCACAGCCTCTGCCCTGACGCTGCCAGGGGGTGTGATCGTGCATATCGGCCTTGGCGAAGACACCGGCGGCTTGGATATCCGACGCATGACCTTGCAAGAGATCACGTTTGTGGGGACCTACACCTACACCGCGCAAGACTTTCGCGATGCCGCCGGCGCTTTGTTCGACGGGCGGCTGGGCCCGCTCGACTGGGCTGAGACCCGCCCGCTTGCCGAGGGGGCAGCCGCGTTTGACGATATCCGATCGGGTCGCGTCGCCGCCCCGAAAATCCTTCTACAACCTCACTAGCGGAGCCGTTCCTGATGAATGTAATCCCCAATGAAGTCCCGCACCTGTTGGTCCATGATCACGAAGACAACGTCGGCGTCGTTGTGGTGGAGGGTCTGACCGCTGGCACGGACATGCTGTGCTGCGTCACCCATGACAATTCGACCTTTCGCCTGACGGCCGGAGCCGATGTGCCGATCGGGCATAAGATCGCCCTGAAGGATCTCAAGTCCGGTGAGACGGCGATCAAGTACGGCGAGGATATCGGAAAGTTCATCGCGGACATTCCAAAGGGCGGGCACGTCCACACCCACAACTGCAAAACCAAACGCTGGTAAGGAACATCCGATGGCCAAGAGACACGACAACATCACCTTTAAGGGCTACCGGCGGGAAAACGGGCGCGTGGGCGTGCGCAACCATGTGGTGATCCTGCCCGTCGACGATATCTCAAACGCGGCGGTTGAGGCTGTTGCGAACAACGTCAAGGGCACGCTGGCGATCCCGCACGCCTACGGGCGGTTGCAGTTCGGCGAAGATCTCGAGCTGCATTTCCGCACGATGATCGGCACCGGCGCCAACCCCAATGTCGCCGCCGTCGTGGTGATCGGGATCGAGCCCGGCTGGACCAAGCGTATCGCGGACGGCATTCGCGAGACGGGCAAGCCGGTGGCCGAGTTTTCGATCGAGCAGAACGGCGATTTTGAAACGATCCGCGCCGCCAGTTGGAAGGCCAAAGAGTTCGTGCATTGGGCGACCGAGCTTGAGCGCGAAGAATGCGCGGTGTCGGACCTCTGGGTCTCGACCAAATGCGGGGAGAGTGACACCACCACCGGCCTGGGGTCCTGCCCCACCGTTGGCAACATGTACGACAAGCTTTTGCCCGAGGGGATCACCGGGTTCTTTGGCGAGACGTCAGAGATCACGGGCGCGGAACACATCTGTCAGAAGCGCGCGATCAATGAAGAGGTTGGCGAGCGCTGGTACAAGATGTGGAAGGCGTATCAGGACGAGGTGATCTTTGCCCACCAGACCGACGATCTGTCCGACAGCCAGCCGACGAAGGGCAACATTGAAGGCGGCCTGACCACGATCGAAGAAAAGGCCTTGGGCAACCTTGAGAAGATCGGACGGACGTCGAAATACATCGACATTCTGGAACCTGCGGAAGAGCCCGCATCGGGTGCCGGGCTATACTTTATGGACAGCTCATCGGCGGCGGCAGAATGCGTCACGCTGATGGCGGCGGGCGGTGCCGTTATTCACACGTTCCCTACCGGCCAGGGCAATGTCGTCGGCAACCCGATTGTTCCCGTCATCAAGATCACGGCGAACCCGCGCACGGTGCGCACGATGGGCGAGCATGTCGATGTGGATGTGTCCGGCATTCTGCGCCGCGAGATGACGATCGACGAGGCTGGTGATGAATTGATCGATATGATCCGTCGCACGGCCAACGGACGCCACACCGCGGCCGAGGCGCTGGGGCATCGGGAGTTCTCGATGACCAAACTCTATCGCAGCGCGTAGGCGCGAACGACATGGACCAAGGGAGGTCGCCGGACGCGTATCCGTCTGGCGATGTTTTCAGCGCAACAGCCGGTCCAAGTGTTTGGGCCAACCTAGTCAGGCCGCGACGGGGACGCGCCGCCATCCCTGCGGATACCAGCCACGTTCACGCGGCCTTTCCGCGGGCCCCGGCCCGATGACGATCTTGTCCGGGTTGCTGTTCAACCACCCGCCCCACCAGGAAAACGAACTGAGTGAGATGATGTTGTGCTGGCAAAGGCTGATCAGTCGCAGGTCTTCGAAATCCGCATCGGGTCCATTGAAGTCAACAACCGTGCTGGCGTAGTGCGGGGCAAGGTTGGCGCGGACCCAATCGGGACTGTCTGAAAAGAAAAAGATATGCGCCTCTGACCCCAGCATGTCGGTAAGCGTCGCAATCGCCCGGTGATAGAACTCGGTTGGCGTCACCAGGCCCAGAGCTTCGAAATCGCCGCGGCGCACATGGACGGAGATGCTTGTCTGCGCGGCGATCTGGTCCGCCATTTCGGCATTTCGCCCCTGGGCCGGCGTGGCAAAGCGCAGTTCCTCGCGCAACTCACGTTCGATATGGGCGAAGTAGTGCGGGCGTTGCCAGTAACCGTGCAGGTAGCTTCCGTCCGGCGCTTTCAGAAACGTGTCTTCGCTGTCCGGCCCTTCGCGCAGCAGCCTGGGGGTGAGCCGCAGGCCGCGCCAAAGCGCGTAGCGGACGGGCGATGTGCGCTTGGTGGGCGGCAATCGGTCCGGTTCGGTCGTCTTCCAGAAAAAATGCTGTGCTGCGGGTTTGTCGCCCATTGCGTGCAGCATGCGGCTGTCGAGTGCGACTTGGGTGTTGTGGAGGGCCGCCAAGCCGCGCGCCGCGGCATATTCAAAGAGTTGGTTGCCAAGCCTTCCGTGCAGGCGAACATAAATCACCGGCGCCCCCGTTTCGCAGTCCACGCGCCGCACTATTGTGCCGGTCGGAGCGGTCGTTCAAGCCTGCGTGGCGTCGGGGGTGTTCTTGTTAGGCCGCTTTGCGGATCGGGCGCACTTCGACAGTGTCAGACTGATCTGATTGCACCGCGCCGCGCATGGCCTCCAACAGCATGGCGCCAAGCATCACACAGGTGCCAGCGGCGGAATATGTAATCAGTGCCATCAGGAACGAGCCCGAGGCATAAAACGAACAGCTCGCGGCACCCATGCCGACCAGCATCGCAAACCCTAGTAGTCCAGTGAACATCTTGCCCTCCAAAACCAGCTTTCTCGGATTGGCAGCAAAACGTTGACATATGGCGAAAGTAGGGCGCGTTGGGGACAAGGTTCTGACATTCACCTCGCCCATTCCCAAGGTCGCGTGAACTGCCCCAGAACCTCAGACACGCGTCTTTCGTCTGTATTTTCAATTGGTTGTATCTGCGCGACGAGGCCGCGCTGTTTGTCTTCGCGCACGGCAGAGACGTGGGTCGGAAGACCGGCTGCGGCCAGCGCAGCATCGTACACCCGCGCGATGGCGCGGCGGCGCAGGTCGGGTTTGAACACCTTGCCCACAGCGGTTTTGGGCAGCTCATCCAAAATCTCGATGTGTTTTGGCTGGGCCGCGCGCTCATGGATGTGGGCGGTCGCATAGTCCAGAAGCTCGGCCTCGGTCACCTTTGCGCCCGCGACCAGCTCGACATAGGCACAGGGCAGTTCGCCGGCATAGGCGTCCGGTTGCCCGATGGCACCGACCATTGCAACGGCCTCATGCCCGGCCAGCGCTTCTTCGATCTCGGCGGGATCGATATTGTGACCGCCGCGGATGATCAGATCTTTGGCGCGGCCTGTGATCCACAAGAACCCATCTTCATCGATCCGCCCCAAATCACCGGTGCGGAGATATTCGTCATAGTGAAAGAGGTTATGGTTCTTATCGCTTTGGGTGTAGGTCCCGCCGGGAATGACACCGGGGTTGGCAACACAGATCTCGCCCACATCACCCGTTGCGCATTCGGCCACGCCGTCATCCGCTGTGTGCACTAGGATCTTTACGTCCGTATAGGGAAAGGGAATGCCCACTGACCCGATCTTTTTCTGCCCGTCGATCGGATTACAGGACACAAGACAGGTGGCTTCGGTCAATCCGTAGCCTTCGATGATATTCACACCTGTTGCCCGTTGGAATCGGTTATAGAGCTCCACCGGGAGGGGGGCGGAGCCGGAAAACGCGGTCTGCACGCTGGAGATGTCGGCATCCACGGGGCGCTGCATCAACGCAGAAATCGCCGTGGGAACGGTGATGATGAAGCTGACCTTCCAGCGTTCGATCAGCTTCCAGAAGTTGTCCATGACGCCGTCGCCGCGGTAGCCGGCGGGCGTTGGGAACACGACATGCGCGCCGCTTGTCACCGCCGACATCAACACGACGTTGCACCCGAAGACGTGGAACATCGGCAACGGGCACATCAAAGTGTCTTTCTCGGTGAAGAGAAGCGTCTTGCCGATCCACCCGTTGTAGATCATGCCCGAATACGTGTGACGGGCGACCTTGGGCATGCCCGTGGTGCCGCCCGTATGGAAATACGCAGCCACCCGGTCGACCGGCGGATCCTCGAAGTCAAGCGTTTCGTTCTGGCGGGCGCATTCAGCATTGAAATCGAACGTGCGCACACCGTGTGTGGCCTTAGTCTTTGGCCGAATGAACGGCACGATCCAAGACTTGGGCGGCGTCAGGTACCGAAGAAGGTCAACCTCAAGGATGGTCTCGACGCACCCGGCCAGGGCGACCGCATCGGCGGTTTTCTGTGCCACATCGCTTTTGGGGAACGGCTTGAGGGTGACGACGACCTTCGCGTTGATCTCTTTCAGGATCGCCGCGATCTGTTCGGCGTCAAGCAAGGGGTTGATCGGGTTCACGATGCCAGCTGTGGCGGCCCCGAGCAGAGTTATGACCGTCTCGTTCGCGTTCGGTAGCACATAGGCCACGACATCTGTGTCGGTGACGCCAAGCTGGCGAAACAGGTTTGCTGCTTGTGCGACCTTGCCGTGGAGCGCCCGCCACGTGAGGGTCTCGGCCTTATCGCGGGGGCCTGAGAAGATTTGGTACGAGATCGCCGGATTGTCCGGGTATGCGCGCGCAGTTTGGCTCAGCAGCCCATACAGAGTTGCCGGCAAATCGCGTTCGGCCCACGGCATTTCCTGCTCGATTGCCAACGCATCGGCGACATTCGCGAATGTCCCCATAACGCTCCTCCCAATGCCCATCGTTGTTTCGACGGTGCGGCGGTTGGGCGGCAGCATGCGCGCTGGACGGGCGTATTGCAAGGTCGCTTGGGGTTCGGGGCACCAGCGCCCGGCGCATCACTCGGCGGCCAGGCCTTCGGTGAACTGCAAGCGGGCGAGCCGCGCATATAGGCCACCTTCGCGGACCAAGTCATCATGCGTACCGGTTGCAACGATGCGGCCGGCATCGAAGACGAGGATACGATCCGCCTTCTTCACGGTGGCAAGGCGGTGCGCGATGACCAGCGTCGTCCGGTCTTGCGACAGGTGATCGACGGCGTGTTGGACGGCCCGTTCGCTTTCTGCGTCAAGCGCCGATGTCGCCTCGTCCAACAACAGGATCGGCGCGTCACGCAAAATGGCGCGGGCGATGGCGATCCTTTGTTTTTGGCCACCGGACAGCATGACCCCACGCTCGCCCACATAGGTGTCGAAACCGTCGGGAAGCGCCGAGAGAAACTCGTAGGCGGCCGCAGCCCGCGCGGCGTCCTCAACTTCGGCGTCGGTGGCGCCAGGGCGCCCGAAGCGGATGTTGTCGCGGGCCGAGGCCGCAAAGATCACCGGGTCTTGCGGCACCAGCGCAATGTGGCTGCGGAACGTGGATCGTGTGAGGGTGCGCACGTCTTGCCCGTCCAGGCAAATGCGTCCCACTTGGGGATCGAAAAAGCGCAATAGCAACTGAATGATCGTGGTTTTGCCCGCGCCGGATGGCCCGACCACCGCGACGGTCTCGCCCGGGGCGATGTCAAAACTCACCCCATCGAGCGCGGCGGTTTCAGGACGGGCGGGATATTTGAACGTGACGTCTTCGAACCGGATATGCCCCGCCACAGGCTGGGCAAGTTCAGCCGCAGTTGCGGGATCTTCAACCGTATCCTCAGCCTCCAGCAACTCGGCCAGCCGCTCTGTCGCGCCCGCGGCCCGCTGCAACTCGCCCCAGATCTCAGACAGCGCGGCTGCGCCGCCGGCGACGATGACGGCATAGATCACGAACTGCACAAGCTCGCCCACCGTCATCACATCCGCGCGGACGTCGCGCGCGCCGACCCACAGGACGCCTACGATACCCGAGAAGACCAAGGTGATGACGATCACCGTCATCAACGACCGCAGCAGGATACGCCGATGCGTGGCCCTGAACGACTTTTCGGTGATGTCGGCAAATTCTTCGCGGCTTGCCGTCTCGTGCGTGAAGGCCTGCACCGTTTGCACCGAAAGAAGGGCCTCGGACGCATTTCCAGACGAGGCAGCGATCCAGTCCTGCGTTTCGCGGCTCAACTCACGCAGGCGGCGGCCCAACAGAATGATGGGCACAATCACAACTGGCACAATCAGCAAGACCAGCGCCGCGAGTTTGGGTGAGGTGTAAAACAGCAGCACAAGGCCGCCCACAAGCGTCAGGCTGTTGCGCAGGGCAATCGAGATGGACGAGCCGATGACGCCAAGGATCAGGGTCGTATCGGTGGTGATCCGGCTGAGCACTTCCCCGGTCATCAACCGTTCGTAGAACGCGGGGCTCATCCCCACCATGCGGGAAAAGACAGTTGTGCGAATATCGGCGACCACACGTTCGCCCAATCTGGTGACAAGGTAGAACCGCAGCCCAGAGCCCAGCGCGAGGAGGACGGCGATGCCTAAAGCCGCAAGAAAGTACCCGTCCAGCAGCGCGACAGCCGACGTCTCAAACCCGTCGACGACGCGCCGGACCGCAAGCGGCAAAATCAGCGATATCGCGGCGGTGGAAACCAGGGCAACCAATGCGGCGGCCAACATCAAGCGATACGGGCGCAAGAACGGCACCAGGGCGCCCAACGCCCCGATCCGCCGCGACTTTTCGCGCTCGTCTTCCCGCTTTAGGACGGGCTCGGCCATGCCTGTTCTCCCCTTATGTCACAGATACCCATGGCGTGTGCGTCGGACAAGGCAGCGCGGCCTGAGCGCAATGCCGCAGGGGGTGTCGAGGCGGGGCATGTGTGATCCGACATCCGCACCGGGCGTGCGACGTGCACCGGAGAGGCCAAAGGGGATCTGTGGGGATGTGGTGGAGCGGGTAGCGGGAATCGAACCCGCACCTTAAGCTTGGAAGGCTCTTATGATACCATTTCACCATACCCGCTCGGTGAGATGTGGGCATATTTTACCGGGCGCACGGCGTCAAGAATTGCTTCCTGGTTCGGTTGGGGGTTAGCCGGGGGTGGTGCGCGTTACAGCGCTAGTGGATGACCCGGCGGATTGGTTTGAGTTTGGTGGTGAGGGCGGGAACCAGGCGTTCGTGGCGTTCGCGAAACGAGACCGGGCAACGCGTCGAAGCAGATACGATGAGGGATCGGTACGAGCGACGGCTATGCGGACGGAGCTGCCATTCATTTTCGTCTATCGATGGTCGGCTCCATATTTTAGATTGGCGTTCAACCTGTAACATTGAATGGAAGATTGATGATTAGCATTTTTGACAAAGCTTCGTCGTTGATTGCTTGGCTTAGCCAAGACGCACGTCATCTTTTTGACACCGACATGAATTGGATTGCTTATGTTTCAAACGGTCATTTGTGGTCTGCGGATACTGGAAACTGGCTCGGCCCGTTGAACGGAACTACTCTTCTGGATCAGGCCGGTCGACCTATAGGATGGCACCCCGGCGATGGGGTCATGGGGTCAGGACGGCCAGCCAGACCGATGAGAGCGGCGCGTCCGGCCAGACCTGCCCGACCCGCTCGACCAGGGCGTCCTGCTCGGCCAGCACGACCTGCTACTCCTGCCGGAGGATGGTCAAGTATGACGTTTTTTGGATGGTGCGCTCAGTAGCCTACAGGTCAGCCGACGAGTCATTGGAGTTCAGAGAAAACACTCATGCAGCGCGCAGCAATTGGTAGGTCCGGGCTCAAAGGAGACATTCGCCGCAACGCAAAAAAGCTGTCTTCCTTCTCGTAAGGTCGCCCCCCCCCCTCACATCACCCACGACCGCACCTTATACTCCCACCGCTCCCACAAATGCCCATGCAGCACCGCTACCGCCGGGTCGATCTCCGTCTCGCCAAGGGATAGCGGCGCTATCCCGAAGCGCAGGATGTCCGGCACGCGGAAAGGGCGGCAGGGGCGGTGGCCTCTGCCGTGTGGCGTATCTCTCGGTGTCGCTCTTGATAAGCGATTGTGGGACGTGGATGGGACGGCGCCGCCCCCTTTTGCCGAGGGCATTGGTCCTGGTCGCGTGC
>JBCBGF010000012.1:0-90652 GCA_038526915.1 Pseudomonadota bacterium
TCGCGCCGTCCATCTGCGCGGCACCGGTGATCATGTTCTTCACGTAGTCGGCGTGGCCGGGGCAATCCACGTGGGCGTAGTGGCGGTTGTCCGTCTCATACTCCACATGCGCGGTCGAGATCGTGATCCCCCGCGCCTTCTCCTCCGGCGCGCCGTCGATCTGGTCATACGCCTTGAAATCACCGAAATACTTCGTGATCGCCGCCGTCAGCGTCGTCTTCCCGTGGTCAACATGGCCAATCGTGCCAATGTTCACATGCGGTTTGTTACGTTCAAACTTTTCCTTCGCCATGATGGCCTCCTTGATTGGGGTGCCGGAACAACCGGCCTACGGGTGGTGGGTAGGCCGGGCCTCACGCCCGGCGCCCCTTATGCGTATTTCGACTGGATCTCTTCGCTGATGTTCTGCGGGACCGGCTCGTAATGGTCGAACTGCATGGTGAAGTTCGCCCGGCCCGAGCTCATCGAGCGCAGGTTATTGATGTAGCCGAACATGTTCGCCAGCGGCACGAAGGCGTCGATGGCGATCGCGTTGCCGCGGGTGTCCTGCCCCTGCACCTGGCCCCGGCGGGACGTGAGATCCCCGATGATGCCACCAGTATATTCCTCGGGAGTCACCACCTCGACCTTCATGATCGGCTCCAGCAATTTCGCGCCGGCTTTCTTCATGCCTTCGCGCATACCCATCCGTGCCGCGATCTCGAACGCCAGAACCGACGAGTCCACGTCGTGGAACTTGCCGTCCACCAGCGCGACCTTGAAGTCGATCACCGGGAAGCCCGCGAGCGGACCGGAGTCCATCACCGACTCGATGCCTTTTTCGACACCGGGGATGTATTCCTTCGGCACCGCACCACCGACGATCCGGCTCTCAAACGAATATCCCTCGCCCGGCTCGGTCGGCGTGATGATCATCTTCACCTCGGCGAACTGACCAGAACCACCCGACTGCTTCTTGTGGGTGTAGGTATGCTCCACCTCGTGGCTGATCGTTTCGCGATAGGCCACCTGCGGCGCGCCAATATTGGCCTCGACCTTGAATTCGCGCTTCAGGCGATCGACCAGAATGTCGAGGTGCAATTCGCCCATGCCCTTCATGATCGTTTGACCCGATTCCAGATCGGTCTCGACGCGGAAGGACGGATCCTCTGCCGCAAGACGTTGCAGACCCTGAGACATCTTCTCCTGGTCGGCCTTCGTCTTGGGCTCCACCGCGATCTCGATCACCGGATCGGGGAAGGTCATCGTTTCCAGCACAACCGGATCCTGCGGGTCCGACAGCGTGTCGCCCGTGGTTGTGTCCTTCAGGCCCGCCAGCGCGATGATGTCGCCCGCGAACGCTTCCTGGATCTCGTCCTGCTTGTTGGAGTGCATCATGACCATCCGGCCAATGCGCTCTTTCTTGCCCTTGGTCGAGTTCAGAAGGCTGTCGCCCTTCGTCATCGTGCCCGAATAGATCCGGGTGAAGGTCAGCGTGCCCATATACGGGTCGTTCATGATTTTGAACGCGAGGCCCGAGAACGGCATGTTGTCATCGGCGCGGCGCGCGATGTTCCGTTCTTCCGTCTCATCGCCCGGCTTGAAGCCCATGTAGTCGACCACGTCGAGCGGGCTCGGCAGATAGTCGATCACGGCGTTCAGCAAAGGCTGCACGCCCTTGTTCTTGAAGGCAGAGCCACAGAGAACCGGAATGAACTTGATCTCCAGCGTACCCTTCCGGATGAGCGACCGCAGCGTAGCCACATCGGGCTCATTGCCTTCGAGGTATTCCATCATGGCGTCGTCATCCATCTCGACCGCGGTCTCGATGAGCTTGCCACGCCATTCTTCGGCCGTGTCCTTTAGGCTGTCGCGGATCGGGCGCTTTTCCCAGGACGCGCCCAGGTCTTCGCCGGCCCAGACCCATTCTTCCATGGTCACGAGGTCCACGATGCCTTCCAGCTCATTCTCCGCCCCGATCGGGATCTGGATCGGCGCGGGCGTCGCACCGGTGCGATCCTTGATCATGTGGACGCAGTTGAAGAAGTCGGCGCCAATCTTGTCCATCTTGTTGACGAACACGATGCGCGGCACCTTGTAACGGTCGGCCTGACGCCACACCGTTTCGGTCTGCGGTTCCACGCCTGCGTTCGCATCCAGCACGGCAATCGCGCCATCCAGTACGGCCAGCGAACGCTCAACCTCAATCGTGAAGTCTACGTGGCCGGGCGTGTCGATGATGTTCATCCGGTGCTTCGGCGTTTCGGCGGTGCTGCCGTCTTCAGTGCGCTCCCAGAAGGTCGTCGTCGCAGCCGAGGTGATGGTGATCCCCCGCTCCTGCTCCTGCTCCATCCAGTCCATGGTGGCTGCGCCATCGTGCACTTCGCCGATGTTGTGCGACTTGCCGGTGTAGAACAGGATCCGCTCGGAACAGGTCGTTTTTCCGGCGTCGATATGCGCCATGATCCCGAAGTTCCGGTAGCGCTCAAGGGGATATTCGCGTGCCATCGTGATGGTCCTCAGGCTGAATTAGGTTACCAGCGGTAGTGGCTGAACGCCTTGTTGGCGTCGGCCATCTTGTGGGTGTCTTCGCGCTTCTTCACCGCCGCGCCGCGGCCATTGACGGCATCGGCCAGCTCACCGGCCAGACGCTCTTCCATGGTGTTTTCGTTGCGTGCGCGGCAGGCGTTGATGAGCCAGCGGATCGCCAGTGCCTCACGGCGTTCGGGCCGCACTTCGACCGGAACCTGATAGGTCGCACCACCCACCCGGCGGGAGCGGACCTCAACCGACGGTTTGATGTTGTCGAGCGCTTCGTGGAACACTTCCACGGGGGCTTTCTTCAGCTTGCCTTCAACCCGGTCGAACGCGTTATATACAATGCGCTCGGCGACGGATTTCTTGCCGTCGATCATCAGGTTGTTCATGAATTTCGTCAGAACGCGGTCGCCATATTTGGCGTCGGGCAGAACTTCGCGTTTCTCGGCGGCGTGACGGCGGGACATATCGGCTTCCTCTTACTTCGGACGCTTAGCGCCGTATTTCGAGCGGCGCTGCTTACGGTCTTTGACGCCCTGGGTATCCAGAACACCGCGCAGGATGTGATAGCGCACACCGGGAAGGTCCTTTACCCGGCCCCCACGGATCAGAACCACCGAGTGTTCCTGCAGGTTGTGGCTTTCGCCGGGGATGTAGCTGATCACCTCAAAGCCATTGGTCAGGCGCACCTTGGCAACCTTCCGCATGGCCGAGTTCGGCTTTTTCGGCGTCGTTGTGTAAACGCGCGTGCAGACGCCGCGCTTCTGGGGGCAACCCTCCAGGTGCAGCGACTTTGAGCGTTTGACTTTCGGCTGCCGCGGCTTGCGGATCAGCTGCTGGATCGTTGGCATTCCGGTTCTATCCCCGTGCTCATCTCATCGGTGGAATGCGCGCGCATCCCGGTTTCGTGTCGTGCCCCCGCAATGCGCGTCCGCAAAACGAGAAAAACCGCAGGCGCGCCCAATCGCAGGCGCGGCGCGGTGGGTATCCAGAGGATCGGGCCCGAGGGGCCGGATCGTGACCACTTACATCTTGTAATCGTGCCATCCGGGGCATGGCCGCCGGGTGAAGTGCGCGCGATATAGAAGGAGTCGATGGGGCTGTCAACAGGTCCAGACCAGCCGATGCCAACCGCCGCGAAAGACGGCCTACGGGTCACAGACACAGGTAGCGTCCGGGCTCATGGTAGACATTCAATTCGCCTGGGCGATAGGGTCCGGTGTGTCGCTTAACCAAGACCTCGAATGCATCATAGACGTTGTGAAACGGGTCGACCCGAGCTTCTCTGCCGTCGATCCAGTAGAAATCGACGCGCATATCGACATTGCCAGAAGGGCCGCTTCTGAGAATGGAAAAGAGACATTCTTACTATCAGCGATGCGCCTATTTGCACTTTCCGGCAATGGCCACACGCGCCTGATCCCAAATGATGCAATCTCGGTTCTGCCGCTTCGGTTTGTGGCCATTGGACCATCCGTCTATCTCACTGCAGCATCTAATCAGTTTGCGGAGCTCGCACCCCGCAAACTGCTGGGGGTAAACGGCGTCTCTGTAAAAGGCATTGAAAAAGCCTCGGCAAGCTTTCTGGCAGGAACACCGCAGCGACAACGCGTGATCGGGCCTCTTCTGTATGCGTGGCCTGCCGCTTTGGCGCATTTGGGCGTTGGATCCGTGGGTAGCCACACGCAGTATCTACTTCAAGATGCCGACGCCAGCACGACGACAATCAGGGTGGCCAACGCCGATACTGTTGCCGCGTCAGAGCTCTATCCAAGAAATGAGCATGGCAAGGCTGAACCCATATGGAACCATACTGGCTTCGTGGAATTCCACCACGTTTCAGCGCACGGCGCCGTTCTGAAGCTGCCAAGCTTTTTCGATCCGGAGGAGCGCACGTTTCCCAAAGCAATCGACAAAGCCGCCGCATGGGTTGACGCCCACAAAGACCGGTGTCTGGTAATCGATGTGCGAGGCAACACTGGCGGCGACTTCTTGGTGACGATGCCGCTAATCGAAGCCATTGCCAGAAACACATGGTCTGGCGGCTGCGCGGTGGTGGTGGACAAATTCACCTTTTCCGCGGCAATCGTATTTGTTGCGCTCCTCAAGTACCGGCTCGGGTCCAGACTGACGATCGTCGGAGAGGAGATGGGCGATTGCCTTAGGTTTTTTGCCGAAGGTGGCTTGACCGAACTGCCGTCCAGCGGCGCGCTCGTGCGGTATTCCACGGCACTTCACGATTGGGAAGCTGGATCGGTAGACCAAACCACACCACCTGAGATCGCGCGCATGATCGTGCCAGTCCGCAGGCTCGACATTGATCGAGACTGGTTTTCATCACCGTTTGACGCCGCTCCGCAGAGCATTGTTTATGAACGGCTGGTTAAGGATCTGGCGCACCTGTGAACGCCAAATCATCACGTCCTCACTCACGGCCCCTGAGACATTTTTACCCGCATCCTATCGGCTTATCCCGTTGCCGCCTGCCGCCATCCCAACTACAACCATCAAAACAACGCGCTGGCGCGCCTGAAGCGCTGGCCGGGTAGCCAATCAGGAGTATCGCATGGCCGACGCTGCCATTCATGGGCACGAGGGACATGACGAACGCGGGTTCTTCACCCGCTGGTTCATGTCGACCAACCACAAGGATATCGGGATCCTGTACCTGTTCACATCGGGTGTCGTCGGCTTCATCGCCGTCGCCTTCACCGTGTACATGCGGATGGAGCTTATGGAGCCCGGCGTTCAATACATGTGCATGGAAGGTGCCCGGATGACGGCCGCCGCCGCTGGCGAATGTACACCCAACGGCCACCTTTGGAACGTGCTGATCACCGGCCATGGTATCCTGATGATGTTCTTCGTCGTGATCCCGGCCCTGTTCGGCGGGTTTGGCAACTATTTCATGCCGCTCCAGATCGGTGCGCCGGATATGGCATTCCCGCGCCTCAATAACCTCAGCTATTGGCTCTATGTCGCCGGCACAGCGCTTGCTGTGGCCTCGCTCTTGTCGCCCGGCGGCAATGACCAGTTGGGCTCCGGCGTGGGATGGGTGCTTTATCCGCCGCTCTCGACCAATGAAGGCGGCTGGTCGATGGACTTGGCGATCTTCGCCGTCCACGTCTCAGGCGCCTCGTCGATCCTGGGCGCGATCAACATTATCACCACCTTCCTGAACATGCGTGCCCCTGGCATGACCCTGTTCAAGGTGCCGCTCTTTGCGTGGTCGGTCTTCATCACCGCCTGGATGATCCTCCTGGCCCTGCCCGTGCTTGCCGGTGCCATCACCATGCTCCTGATGGACCGCAACTTTGGCTTCACCTTCTTCGATCCTGCCGGCGGCGGTGACCCGGTGCTCTACCAGCACATCCTGTGGTTCTTCGGCCACCCCGAGGTCTACATCATCATCATCCCGGGCTTCGGTATCATCAGCCACATCATCGCCACCTTCAGCCGCAAGCCCATCTTCGGCTACCTGCCGATGGTCTGGGCCATGATCGCGATCGGTGCCTTGGGCTTCGTCGTCTGGGCGCACCACATGTACACCGTGGGGATGTCGCTGACGCAGCAGACCTACTTTATGCTCGCGACCATGGTGATCGCCGTGCCCACGGGCGTGAAGATCTTCTCTTGGATCGCCACGATGTGGGGTGGCTCGGTCGAGTTCAAAACACCCATGCTCTGGGCCTTCGGCTTCCTGTTCCTGTTCACGCTGGGCGGGGTCACCGGCATCGTCCTGTCACAGGCTGGCGTCGACCGGGCCTATCATGACACCTATTACGTCGTGGCCCACTTCCACTATGTGATGTCGCTGGGGGCCGTCTTCTGTATCTTTGCCGGGATCTACTTCTACATCGGCAAGATGTCGGGGCGCGAGTATCCCGAATGGGCGGGCAAGGTACACTTCTGGTCGATGTTCATCGGCTCGAACCTGACGTTCTTCCCCCAGCACTTCCTGGGCCGTCAGGGCATGCCGCGCCGCTATATCGACTATCCCGAGGCTTTCGCCTACTGGAACTACGTGTCGTCCATCGGTGCCTTCATCGCCTTCGCGTCGTTCCTCTTCTTCATCGGGGTCATTGCCTACACGCTGATGTACGGGCGCCGGATCACCGAGAACAACTACTGGAACGAGCACGCCGATACGCTGGAATGGACCCTGCCCACCCCGCCGCCGGAGCATACGTTTGAACAGCTCCCCAAGCAAGAAGAGTGGGACAAGAGCCACGCGCACTAGGGCCGCGCCCAGCCGCCGGTCATAAAAGCCCCCAACGACGGTTGGGGGCTTTTTTCTGCTCTGTCCCGATGATTGCGAAATACCGCCGTGGCGATAGCCTTTGAAATCCGCTTTTCTCGCCCCACAGGCAGGCTATCATCACATCTGGAAAAACACCGATGCCCTACCGCTGGACCCATACCCCAACCGCCGCGCAAGACGGCCCTCTGGCCCGCCTCGTCCTCTGGCCGCACCAGTCCATGACGGGCAAAGGGTTCGCGACCTTCATCGGCATCACCGCCACCATGCTCTCACTGCCACTGGTGGCCCTTCTGGGATCCCCCATCACCTGGGTGCTGATGCTATTCTTCCTCGCCGCGATCTGGGCAATCTGGTTTGCGCTGATGAAAAACCGTCAACACATGACGCTGCACGAAGAGCTGGCGATCTGGCCAGACCGTCTGCATCTCGAACACGTGCAACCCCGCCGCCCCGCGCTCCGGTGGGAGGCCAACCCTTATTGGGTGTCAACGCACTTGCACAAAGAGGGAAAGGTCGAGAACTACCTGACGCTGAAAGGGGCCGGGCGCGAGGTCGAGCTCGGCGCGTTTCTCAGCCCTGATGAGCGGGCGACCCTGCACGAAGAGCTAGAGATGGCGCTGGCCAATGCTCGTCAAAGCCAGGTGCCGGGGCGGGTCTAACCCAGCCGATCCCGCACCATCGGGCCGACCCGCCCGAAATCCATCTGCCCGGTGAACTTGGACTTCAACGTCCCCATCACCTTGCCCATATCGCGCAGCGATTCCGCCCCTGACGACCGGATCGCCGCATCCACGGCCTTGGCAACCTCGTCCTCATCTAGTTGCCGCGGCAGGAACGCCTCGATCACTGTGATCTCTGCGCGCTCTTTCTCGGCCAGCTCCAGCCGGCCGCCCTCTTCATAGGCGCGCGCGCTTTCCTGGCGCTGCTTGACCATCTTGCCCAGGATCTGCAGCACCTCATCATCGCTCACCCCTTCTTCGCGGCCCTCACCGCGCAGGGCAATGTCACGATCCTTGATCGCGGCATTGATCAACCGCAGCGTCGACAAACGCTCGGTATCTTTCGATTTCATGGCAGTCTTCAACGCGTCACCAACGCGAGTCCGCATACCCATCGATGTGGCCTTCCCCTCAGCGCAATCCAAGAGTTGACCATATAGAACGCGATTTTCAGAAACAAGGCGCGAGCTTCCTGGTTAACATACTGTTTTCATTACAAAAGTGAATTTTTCCACACTGCTTGACGCGGATGCCACACCCCCTTAGGTTCGCGCAAATTTGCCGCCGGAGCCCCCCAATGACCCCTGCCCAGCCCACCGCCTGCCTTGCCCTGGCCGACGGCACGCTGTTTTACGGCAAGGGGTTCGGCGCCACGGGCGAAACCACGGCAGAGCTCTGTTTCAACACCGCCATGACCGGGTATCAGGAGATCATGACCGATCCCTCCTATGCCGGTCAGGTCGTCACCTTCACCTTCCCCCATATCGGCAATGTTGGCGTGAACCCCGAAGATGACGAAACCGCCGAACCCGTGGCGGCGGGCATGGTGGTGAAGTGGGATCCCACCGATCCCTCAAACTGGCGCGCGGCGGAACCGCTCACCCAATGGCTCACCCGGCGCGGTCGCATCGGCATCGGCGGGATCGACACCCGCCGCCTCACCCGCGCGATCCGCCAGCAGGGGGCGCCGCACATCGCGCTGGCTCATGATCCCCACGGCAAGTTCGACATCGAAAGACTGGTGACAGCAGCCCGCGCCTTCCCGGGTCTCGAAGGCCTGGATCTGGCCAAGGACGTCACCTGCGCACAGTCCTATCGCTGGGACGAAATGCGCTGGGCCTGGCCCGAGGGCTACACCCGGCGCACGGAACCGGGCCACAAGGTCGTCGCCATCGATTATGGCGCAAAGCGCAACATCCTGCGGTGCCTGGCCAGCGCAGGCTGCGACGTGACCGTCCTACCCGCCACCGCGACGGCAGAAGACGTGTTGGCCCAGTCGCCCGAAGGCCTGTTCCTGTCCAATGGCCCGGGCGATCCGGCTGCCACCGGTGCATACGCCGTGCCGATGATCCGTAAGGTTCTCGACGAGACCGATATCCCGGTCTTCGGCATTTGCCTCGGCCACCAGATGCTGGCCCTGGCCCTTGGCGCACGCACGATCAAGATGAACCATGGCCACCACGGCGCGAACCACCCCGTGAAGGATCTGGAAACCGGCAAGGTCGAAATCACGTCGATGAATCACGGCTTTACCGTCGACAGCCAGACCCTGCCCGAGGGGGTTACCGAAACCCATGTCTCGCTCTTCGATGGCTCCAACTGCGGGATCCGCATCGCCGACCGCCCGGTCTTCTCGGTCCAGTACCACCCCGAGGCCAGCCCCGGCCCGCAAGACAGCTACTACCTCTTCCAACGCTTTGCCGCCGCGATGGATGCTCGGGTGTGACAAACTGACCAACCGCCACCGCGGTTAAGATATTGTTTACCAATCCGCCAAACCCTGGACAGGTCTGCCCCCCACGACTGTCCTGCCATGCCCGCCCTCACCGCCACCCGACCTGATCCCACGCCCCTCGTGCTGCGCCCGTCCCGACGGGTCACGCCCCCGCCCACCAAACCCGCCAACCTGGACGCTTCCCTGTCCGTCGCAGCCGCCCGCCGCAACTGGCACCACATCTGGCTGGCCCCCGTCTCGCGCCCCCGGCCCCCGGCCCCGCGCCCAATCGAACGTCAAAATCCAGGCACGATTGACCTGCGCAGCAATCCCCCCGACATCCGGCTGATCGATGCCTTCGGCCCCGCCAACTGCCTGCGCCACGGCCTTGTGCCCTGGCGATCGGTCGGCGGCGCAACCGTGATCGCTGCCGCGCGCGCAGACGCGCTTCAACGCGCCCTTCCCCAGCTCACCGCCTGTTTCGGGCGGGTTCTCATGGCCCATGCCACACAGCAAGACGTCGAACACGCGGTGCTCGTGCGCCGTGCAAAACCCCTGATCAAACAGGCCGAGACGCGCACGCCCCCCGCCGCCAGCTGCCGCAGCCTCGCCACCGCGCCGATCACAGCCATTGTGGCAGGTATCGCAGCGCTCCTCCTCGCAAGCCTCGTCTTCGCCCCGATGGCAACCGCCACCGCCCTCTTCCTCTGGACCCTGATTGCCCTCGCGGCGATGACCGTCCTCCGCCTCGCCGCAACAGTGTCCGAAGCCTCTGCTAGGCTGCGCCTCTCCCGACGGTTCTCCACGTCCCGCGCGCCCCTCGCCCCCGAACAGCTTCCGCCGATATCACTCCTCGTGCCGCTCCTGCGCGAAACCGACATCTCTGCCCAGCTGACCCAGCGACTCAGCGCGCTCGACTACCCCGCCGACCGGCTCGATATCCACATCGTGCTGGAACAGGATGACGGCGACACCCACCACGCCCTGCGCGGGCACGACCTTGCCCCGAACATGCACATCGTGCGCGTCCCACGCGGCACCATCCGCACCAAACCGCGCGCGCTGAACTACGCGCTGAACTTCGCTCAAAGCGACATCATCGGGATCTACGATGCCGAAGACGCCCCCGATCCCGACCAGCTTCTCAAGGTCGCGGCGGCCTTTCACACCGCGCCCGCGGACGTTGCCTGCCTGCAGGGACGGCTCGATTTCTACAACACGCGGCGCAACTGGCTGACCCGGTGCTTCACCATTGACTACGCCGCCTGGTTCCGCGTGATGCTGCCCGGACTGTCCCGCCTGGGCTTTGCCATTCCACTGGGGGGAACCACCCTGTTTCTGCGCCGCGCAGCGCTTGAGGCGATCGGCGGCTGGGATGCGCATAACGTGACCGAAGACGCCGATCTCGGCATCCGCCTGGCCCGCAACGGCTTCCAAACGCGCCTGATCGATACGACCACCCGGGAAGAGGCCACCACCCGCATCCGCCCCTGGATCCGCCAGCGGTCGCGCTGGCTCAAGGGCTATGCGCTGACCTACGCCGTCCACATGCGCAACCCCCGCGCGCTCCTGCGCGACCTCGGCCTGCGCCGGTTCCTGGGCTTTCAGGCCCTGTTTCTGGGCACCCTCACCCTCTTTGTCGCGGCACCGCTGTTGTGGACGTTCTGGGCCCTGCCCTTTGGCCTCACGCCGCCTGTCCTTGGCGGCACAGGCCGGACCCTGCTGATCGCAGTCATCGCCCTCTTCCTCATCTCGGAAGTCGTCTCACTGGGCACCCAGCTTCTTGCCGTCAGCACGCCTGCGCACCGCTGGCTCTGGCTCTGGATCCCGACGATGCACCTCTATCACCCGCTGGCGGTCCTCGCCGCATACAAGGGCCTCAACCAGATCCTGATGCGCCCGTTTTACTGGGACAAGACCGACCACGGCACCGCGCCATCAGAAAGGGATTAATCCGCGACCGCCGCTTGCGTCGCCTCGGCATCCCGCCTCAGCCGCGTCTCGAACGCTTGCGAGATATGCGCCTTGAACGCCTCATAGGCCGCATCCCCATCCTGCGCCGCAATCGCATCCACGATTTGCGTATGTTCCGCCAAGGCCACCTCACTCCGCCCAGCGGCGGCCAGTGATGTCGTAGCCATCAACGCCATCGACCGAAACACCAGATCCAGCTGTTGCACCAGAAACCGGTTATGGCTGGCCAGATGCACTTGCCGGTGAAACCGCCGGTTGGCCCGCGCCAATGCGGCGGGATCGCCCACTAGCGCGGTGTCCTCCTCAACCATCCGGCGCATCACCCGCACTTCCTCTTCCGTCGCATGTCGCGCCGCCAACCGGGCCGCCAAAGCCTCCAACTCGCTGCGGACAACATAGAGCTCAGCCATCTCGTTGTGATCGAGCGAGGCCACAATCAGGCTCCGCCCGTCCCGCGCGAGCAGCGATTGCGTCTCCAACCGCTGCAACGCCTCGCGAATGGGCGTGCGCGACACGCCAAACCGTTCGGCCAGTTCGCTTTCAACTAGCCTATCCCCAGGACGATACGTGCCCGTATCGATGGCATTCAGGATCAGGTCATAGGCGTCCCGCTGCCCGTGTCTCGCGTCGTCCATATACGTCACTCCCCGTGGGTTTGCCGACCATATGCCCCGTCATCCACTGGGATCAAGCATTGCGCCCCCCCGGCCCGTGCCCTAGGTCCTGCACCATGGCCGCTGAAACCTTCACCCATGTCGACGCTTGGGTCTTCGACCTCGACAACACGCTCTACCCGCCCTCCGCGCGGCTGTTCGACCAGATCGAAGTGCGGATGACCCAATGGGTGATGGATGCTCTGGGCGTGGACCGCGCCCGCGCCGATGCCTTGCGGGTGCATTACTGGCACACCTACGGCACCACGCTGGCCGGGCTGATGGACGAACACGACATCGACCCCACGCCCTATCTGCATCATGTCCACGAGATCTCGCTCGATCACCTCGAACCCGAGCCTGCGCTGACCGATGCCATCGCCCGCCTGCCCGGCCGCCGCATCGTCTACACCAACGGCAGCGAACCCTATGCCCGGCGCGTTCTGGCCGCTCGCGGGCTCGAAGATCTGTTCGACGCGGTCTATGGCGTCGAACACGCGGGCTTCCGCCCCAAACCCGAACGCGCGGCGTTCGAGGCCGTGTTCACCACCGACGGCATCACCCCCGATCAGGCCGCGATGTTCGAAGACGAACCCCGCAACCTCGCCGTGCCCCACGCGATGGGTATGCGCACGGTCCACGTGGCCCCCGATCCACACGAGGCCGATCACATCCACCACCACACCGATGACCTCGCGACTTTTCTGTCGCAGCTTGCCTAAGCCGCCTTTCCGCGCCCCGGCCCGCGCCCTACCTTCCGCCCCATGAACACCCCTGTGGATATCTTCATCTCCGGCGGCGGCATCGCGGGCCTCGTCGCCGCTGCCGCCTTCGGGCGCGCAGGCTTCTCCGTCTGCCTCGCCGACCCGGCCCCGCCCGTGGCCACGGCCGAGGCTGACGGATCCGACCTCCGCTCCACCGCCTACCTCCAACCCGCCCGCGACCTGTTGGAGACCGCCGGCCTCTGGGACACGCTGGCCCCCCACGCCACGCCACTCGATGCCCTGCGCGTGATCGACACCACCGGCTGGCCGCCCGAAACAACCGCCACCCGTGAGTTTCGCGCCGACGAACTGGGCGATCTGCCCTTCGGCTGGAACCTCCCCAACTGGCTGACCCGCAAGGTCCTGGCCGACCACATCGCCACGCTCGACCGCGTCGACCTGCGCCTCGGCGTGGGCTTCAAGTCCCTTCTCCAACGCGAAACCGCCGCACTGATCACGCTGACCGACGGCACCCGCCTCTCCGCCAAGCTGGCCGTCGCCGCCGATGGCCGCGCCTCACCGCTCCGCGAAGCGGCAGGCATCGGCGTCACCACCACCCGCTACGGCCAGAAAGCGCTCGCCTTCTCCGTCACCCACCCGCATCCACACGGAAATGTCTCGACCGAGATCTACAACGCCGGCGGCGCCTTCACCCTCGTCCCGCTGCCCGACCACCAGGGTGGCCCCGCCTCCGCCGTGGTCTGGATGAACGACGGCCCCCGCGCGACAGAGCTCATGGCCATGGAACCGCCTGAGTTCGAGGCGGTCATGACCGAACGCTCCACCGGCCTCCTCGGTCACCTGACCCTCGCCAGCCCCCGCCGCATGTGGCCCGTGATCACCCAACGCGCCACGTCGCTTGCCGCACAACGCGTCGCCATCACCGCCGAAGCCGCCCACGTCCTGCCGCCCATCGGCGCGCAAGGCCTCAACACCTCGCTCAACGACATCGCGGCCCTGTTGCAGATCGCCACAGCTGCCCCGGGCGAGATCGGCACGTCGAAGATGCTCACCGCCTTTGAGGCGAACCGCGCCCGCGACATCAGGGCCCGCGCCGCCGTCATCGACCTGTTCAACCGCATCTGCCGGTCGGACCGCACCGCGCTCCAATCCCTTCGCACCGCAGGGCTCAAAGCCGTCTACGACATCGCCCCTGTCCGGCGCAGGATCATGGAGGCCGGCCTCGGCCCCGGTTGAGGGGCTGGGAGTTTGCGTATTTTCAACAAGAAGAAGACCCCCCTTCTTCTTGTCCAAAATACGCCCGCCGGAGGCGTCTACCCGATCGGCCCCGGGCGCCGCTCTTCACTCAGAAGCACATTCGCCTCGACATTCCCCACCCCCGGCAGCGTCATGATCCGCCGCCTGAGCACCCGCTCGAAATCGCTGAGATCGCGCGCCACCACGCGTAGGCGGTAGTCGTATAGCCCCAGCACATGGTGCACGGCCTGCACCTCCGGGATGGCCGCGACGGCGCGTTCGAAATCCTCCAGGCTCACCCGCCCCTTGGTGGCAAGCTTTACACCCAGAAACACCGTCACCCCAAAGCCCGCCTTCTCCAGATCGAGGTCCACGCGACGCCCCGCCAGCACGCCCGCCTCCTCCAGCCGTTTGATCCGACGCCAGGTCGCGGGCTGCGACAGGTCGAGGCGCCGCCCTAGCGCCCCCGCCGATTGCGTGGCATCCTCGACCAGCGCGCGCAGGATCCGACGGTCAGTCTCATCCAGTGCGGTCATATCGGCAGCGCCTCGTCGGATTTCACGGTTGCCACCTGCATCAGCGCCTCGATATCGGTGATATGGGGCAAGGTCAGGATGCGGTCGCGGTAGATTTCCTGGTAATGCGCCATGTCACGGGCGATCACGGACACGCGCACGTCGACGCGGCCCAGAAAGGTCTGGATTTCCACCGCCTCCGGCACCTCGCGCGCGGCGTCGAGAAATTGATCAAACGCCTGCGGCACCGTCTTGTCGAGCGTGATGCGTAGCGACACCTCCACGGCATAGCCCAATGCCCGCCAATCGATCACCGCATGCACCCCGCGGATGATCCCCGCGGCCCGCAACTTGTCGAATCGGCGCGAGGCGGCGGCGGGGGACAGGCCGGCCCGTTCGCCAAGCTCCGACACCCCGGCATCGGGGGTCGCCATCATCTGGCGCAACAGGCGGCGGTCGGTGTCGTCGAGCATGAAATCTCTGTCAGAATGCAAATGACGAATGACCTTTGCACAAAAATACCAAATCAATCAAACACAGAAACAGGTATCGTCCCCAAACCCCTATGTTCCCCTCCCACAAAGAACCACTCCAGGGAAGGAACACACCCATGCGCGTCTATTACGATCGCGACTGCGACATCAATCTCATCAAGGACAAGAAGGTCGCCATCCTCGGCTATGGCAGCCAGGGCCATGCCCACGCGCTGAACCTGCGCGACAGTGGCGCGAAAAACCTCGTCGTCGCCCTCCGCGAAGGCTCGCCCAGTGCGGCCAAGGCCGAAGGCGAAGGCCTCACCGTCATGGGCATCGCCGAGGCCGCCGCCTGGTGCGATCTGATGATGTTCACCATGCCCGACGAATTGCAGGCCGAGACCTACAAGAAATACGTCCATGACAACCTCAAAGACGGCGCGGCCATCGCCTTTGCCCACGGTCTCAACGTCCATTTCGGCCTGATCGAGCCCAAGCCCGGCGTCGACGTCATCATGATGGCCCCCAAAGGCCCCGGCCACACCGTGCGCGGCGAATACACCAAGGGCGGCGGCGTGCCCTGCCTGGTGGCCGTCGACAACGACGCGAGCGGGCGCGCGCTGGAGATCGGCTTGTCCTACTGCTCCGCCATCGGCGGCGGGCGTTCGGGCATCATCGAGACGAACTTCAAGGAAGAATGCGAGACCGATCTTTTCGGCGAACAGGCCGTGCTCTGCGGTGGCCTGGTCGAACTCATTCGCTGCGGGTTCGAGACGCTGGTCGAGGCGGGCTATGCCCCCGAGATGGCCTATTTCGAATGCCTGCACGAGGTGAAGCTGATCGTGGACCTGATCTATGAAGGCGGCATCGCCAACATGAACTACTCGATCTCGAACACCGCGGAATACGGCGAATACGTCTCCGGCCCCCGCGTGCTTCCATACGACGAGACGAAAGCCCGGATGAAGGCCATCCTGACCGACATCCAGTCGGGCGCCTTCGTGCGTGACTTCATGACCGAGAACGCGGTGGGCCAGCCCTTCTTCAAATCCACCCGCCGCAACAACGACGCGCACCAGATCGAGGCCGTGGGTGAAACCCTGCGCGGCATGATGCCGTGGATCAGCGCGGGCCGGATGGTCGACAAGGCCAAGAACTAAGCGCCCGTGGATCTAAAGAGCCGCAAGCTTGTCTGGCTCCTCGTCGGCGCCCTCGGGATCGGATTGATCCTTGAGGGCGCGGCCTCCGCCGTGGCACTGGCCCGCTACTCGCCCGCGACCCATGTCCTGTTGCGTGGCGACACGCAGTATCCCATCGCCATAGGGCGCACCCGCATCGTGCCCGATCGCGCATCGCGCATCCGGACCGAGGCCCTGCGCTTTGGCGGCATGGATACCTATTTCCTGCCGGACAACAGCGAAGTCACCTGCCGCTTCTACGGCCCCATCGCGCGCTGCTCGGGCGGCTGGTCCGCCGTGTTCCCCCAGTGACCCACCGCTAACCGCTTGACCCCGCCCGCGCCCCGGGATCAATGCAGGGCATGTCGCCCACCCCCGAAAACCCCGGCCTCATGAACTGGCTTCTGATCCTGGCCCTGGGCATCGTCTGGGGCACCGCGTTCATGAGCATTTCGCTCGCCCTGGAAGGCTTCGGCCCCTGGACGGTGGCCGCGATGCGCACGACGTTGGGCGGCCTTGCCTTATTGGCCGCCGGGCGGGTCATGGGCCAACCGCTCAGCGCGATCCCCGGCCGCACAGGGTGGGCCGCGGTCATGGCCACCGGCATCACCAGCGCGGCCTTGCCCTTCCTCCTTCTGGCCTGGGGCTTGCAACACATCCCTTCGGCCTTTGCAGGCGTCGCGATGGGGGCTGTGCCCCTCTTGGTCCTGCCATTGGTCTACATCTTCTCACCCGAGGAAGGCATCGGCCCCAAACGCATCGCGGGTGTCGCGCTGGGGTTTGTCGGTCTGGCCATCCTCATCGGCCCCGGCGCATTCGCAGGGGGCGGCGATCTCACCGGGCTTGGCCGCTTGGCCTGCCTCGGCGCGGCGGCGTGCTACGGGATCAGTTCGGTCCTCACCCGCCGCGCACCAAAGATGCCACCCATCGCCTTTGCGGCCGGCACGTTGCTGTTTGCCAGCGTGATCTTGTTGCCCATCGCGCTCATCGCCGATGGCTGGCCCGAGGGCCCGACACTGTCGGCAACAGCCGCCCTGTTTTATCTCGCGCTCTTCCCCACCGGATTGGCCGCCTTGGTTCGCGTGCGCGTCATCACCACAGCAGGGTCGATCTTCATGAGCCTTGTGAGCTATATGGTCCCGATCTGGTCGGTGATTTTCGGCATCGTCCTTCTGGGCGAAGACCTACCCGGACAACTGTTCATAGCGCTCGCCCTGATCCTGGCGGGGATCGGCCTCAGCCAATGGCGCAGCCTGCGCGCGGGCCTGTTCCAACGCCAAACGGGCGGAAAATGATGCCCCGGCCCAAGATTTTGAGTTGCCAATCCGTCCCACATCCGAAGAGTTAGGCAAAACACCCCGAAAGACGAGGAGAGCACCCCATGATGAAACCCCTTGGCATCTCTGCCCTTGCCCTGACCTTACTGTCAGCCTGCGGCGCCCCCGTGGAGACTGGCACCAGCCGCGACGCCGCCTATTCCCCGCCCGAAGAGTCCGGCCTGATCGCCGTGCGCCCCTTCCCCGGCCCGCGCGACGTCTGCCAGGTGGTGGGCGAAAACGACACCACGCGCGATTTCCTTGATGACAGCGCAACGCTGATCGCCTGTCCGGCAAACGAACTCGGCGCAATCGAAGATCGGGTGAACGATGGCGCCGTGATGGTCGCCCGCGCAAATGACTGGTGGCTTTTGTCTGTACCTGACAGCTAAACCGCCGCCTCGACCTCGGCCACGATCCCATCCACGACCTGGCCGAGGAGCGCTTCATCCTCGCACTCGGCCATCACGCGGATCAAAGGCTCGGTTCCCGACTTGCGGATGAGCAAGCGCCCGGTGCCGGTCAGCCGTGCCTCGGCATCCTCAATGGCGCGGCGCACCGTATCGGCCCCAAGCGGGTCGGAGCCATCGGCATAGCGCACGTTCTTCAGCATCTGCGGCACCGGCGCAAATGTTTGGGCCAGCGCACTGGCCCGCTGCCCGGTTTCCACCATCTCCCGCAGGAATTGCAGCCCCGCGATCAGCCCATCGCCGGTCGTGGTATAGTCGGTCATCACGATATGGCCCGACTGCTCACCGCCCATGTTGTAGCCGCCCTTGCGCATCGCCTCGACGACATAACGGTCGCCCACACCCGTCCGGTGCAGCGTGATCCCCCGCCCCGCCAGATGCCGCTCAAGCCCGAGGTTCGACATCACGGTCGCCACCAGTGTGCTATGCGCCAGCCGCTGATCCGCCGCCCAGCGGCCTGCGAGCAGCGCCATGATCTGATCGCCGTCCGCCAATGTGCCGGTCTCATCCAACACCATCACCCGGTCGGCATCGCCATCCAGGCAAATGCCCACATCCGCACCATGCGCCCGCACCGCCGCCGCAGCCGCCGCCGTATCAGTCGAGCCGCAGCCCTTGTTGATATTGGTCCCGTCAGGCTTCACCCCGATCGTCACCACATCGGCCCCAAGTTCCCACAACACCTCCGGCGCCGCCTTGTAGGCCGCGCCGTTGGCGCAATCGATCACGACCTTCAGCCCGTCCAGGCGCAGGTCCGAGGGAAAGGTCGACTTCACCCGCTCGATATAGCGATAAAGCCCGTCGTCGATCCGGCGCGCGCGCCCGATATGCTCGGCCTGGGCAGGGGCAACCTCACCGTCCAGGATGCCTTCAATCTCCGCCTCGGCCTCATCGGACAGCTTGAAGCCATCCGGCCCGAAAAACTTGATCCCGTTATCTACATGAGGATTGTGGCTCGCGGAAATCATCACGCCCACATCCGCCCGCATCGAATGCGTGAGCAATCCCACCGCCGGCGTCGGCACCGGTCCCAAGAGCAGCACATTCATCCCCGTCGAGGTAAACCCCGCCGTCAGCGCATTCTCGAACATATAGCCCGACAGCCGCGTATCCTTGCCGATCACCACCCGGTGGGCCGAGGAGGCATCGCGCCGGAAATACCGCCCCGCCGCCGCACCCAGGCGGAGCGCCATGTTGGCGGTCATGGGATAGGTGTTCGCGGTGCCGCGCACCCCGTCGGTTCCGAAAAGCGTTCGTGCCATCTGCCTTCTGCCTCTGTTACGCGACCTAACTCATACAAACTCACCCTGCCCGGTGGCTGCCGTCCATAGCGTCAGCGCTTGCCGTGTGGCGCTTATATCATGAACGCGCACGATCTGAACACCCTGCGCCACGGCGGCCAGCGCCACCGCCACAGAACCGGGCATTCGGTCAGCGGGGGCATCCGCCCCAGACAACGTCCCGATGAAGCGTTTGCGCGACGCCCCGATCAGGATCGGGCAGCCCAGCCCGTGAAACAGGCTCAGCCCGCGCAACAGCGCCAGATTATGCTCTAACGTCTTGCCAAACCCGATCCCGGGATCGACCACAATTCGGTCCCGCGGAATGCCCGCCGCCTCCGCCACCGCAATCCGCGCCTCCAGAAAATCATAGACGTCCAGCAACACATCATCATAGCGCGGGTTGTTCTGCATGGTCTGGGGATCACCCTGCGCATGCATCAGACACACCGGCACACCGTGGGCCGCCGCCACCCCCGCAATCCGGTCATCAAAGCTGAGCGCGGCCACATCGTTCAGCATGCCCGCGCCCGCCGCGAACGCCGCCTCGGCCACAGCGCCTTTTCGCGTATCGATCGAGATCGGCACCGGCACCTCCCGATTCAGTGCTGCAATCACTGGCTCGGTCCGCGCAATCTCAACCTCCGCCGGTACCGTATCCGCCCCGGGCCGCGTGCTTTCCCCGCCGATATCCAGGATGTCCGCCCCGGCCTCCGCCATCGCCGCCCCGTGACGGGCCGCGGCCTCGGGTGCCGCAAACTGCCCGCCGTCGGAAAAACTGTCGGGCGTCACATTCAGAATGCCCATGATCCGCGGCTGAACCATTGCCAGATCCAGCAAGGGCGCACGCTTCGCCCGCAAACGCTTGGCGACATCATCCGGGATCTCACCCACCGGCACCACCGATCCGCCACCGCGATCCCGGTCGATCCGTTCGGCATGCGTGGCCCAGCACCAGCCACCCGCAATCGTCCAAGCCCCCGCCGGCCGGTGATCGCCATATTGCAACAGCGGGCGATAATAGACCGACACTAAAGCAAGGCCTCCGCATCCAGCGACACCGCATCAGACGCACCGGTCCCTACCGCAACGAACCGCGCCGCCTCCATGTGATCGGCCAGCCACCGCGCCAGCGCCTCAGCCCCCGCCTCCAGCCCCGGCGGCGTATCGGTCGCATCCAGCACCATCTTCGACGGCGCCCAAACGCTGATCCGCCGCTTGCCCCGCGCCCAATCGAGCTCCGTCCGCGTATCCACCACAACACAACGCGGATCGCGGGCGGCCAGGGCCCACGCGTTCTGTTCAATCGCCAGCAAATCGACCCGACGCTGCGTCGGGCCATGGCCCGTCTGCACACACGCGCCGTCTGGCAGGCCCACGCACAGGATCACCGGAACGCCCCCAGCCGCGATCCCATCGAGCCAACCCGTCAACCGGGGCGAGGCCACCGCCGCATTGGTCAGAAACACAACCACCGGCGCCGGCGCGATATCCTCCGGCACCGCCACCTCGCGCACCTCCGGCACCGCATCGCGGACAATCTCCACCCCCAGCGCGCCCGGCCCCAGATCGAGCTTTTCGATCCGCACGAAACAGCGCAGCGCCTGTGGCTCGGCCAGCACACGTTCGGCCACCCGCTCGGCCAGGGTCTCCAACAGATTGATCCGCTCAACGGCCAGTTCGGCGGCAATCGCCTCGGTGATCCGGTCATAGCTCAGAATGCGGTCCACATCGTCGCCGATCTCGCCCTGCGGGCGCACCTCGACCACCACGTTGAAACTCACCCGCTGGGTCCGCCCCCGCTCGGGCTGAAAGGCCCCGATCTCGACCTCGACAATATGGTCGCGCAGGGAAATCCGGTCGCGCACCCCGTCAGGCGCCATGGCGCGGGCGCGGTGTTCGGGGTGGTCAAAGGCAAGGGCGATGGGCTGGGCCATGGGCGGGCTCCGATTGCGGTTCTCCGTCAGCCCTAGGACCTACCGACATTCATCAGGCCCCACCAGCGCGAGTCGGATTTTGCCACCCGCCCGGAGCGGAGCGCGCAGCGATCTGGGTGACCGGAAGTGCTTCGCGACGCGGTGGGAGGCAAAATCCGCCGCGCCCCGAAGGGGTTTCGCCCAAATTGCCCAGTTCTGCGTCGCGAGCGCTTGAAATAGATCGCTATTCCTGCGCGCTCGCTCCTGTAACTGAGCAATTTGGACTGAAACTGGTGGGGCCTGATGAATGTCGATAGGTCCTGATCTTCGCCGAACCGCACCGCGCCGCAACCGGCGCAGCGCGTCAGGAACACGACGTCAGCGGCGCGCGACCTGATAATCTTGGCGATAGAAGTGGTGATAGCCAATCGTCACCGTCCGCGGATAGACCTTGGCCCAGCGCGGGTTCACCGACTTGGTGTGGTAATGCGTGGCCCCATCCGTCAGGGTGCGCGGCGCATCTTCGGCCAGCATCAGCTTGGCGATCTTGCCCACCTTGTCATAGGCGCGCGGCTCGGTGATCACCTCTTTGCGCCCGTCGCAGGCATAGGTGAACTGGCAGCGATAGCGTTCGCCCGTACCCTGATAGATCACGCCACAGACAGTGTCGGGATAGCGTGTGCTATCGACCCGGTTCAGGATCACCTCGGCCACCGCAAAGATGCCCTTCGTCGTCTCGCCCCGCGCCTCGAAATAGAGCGCCTCGGCAAGGCATTCCCAGGCCTTGCCGCCCGATGGCTTGGGCAGACCCGCAAGAAACGCCGGATCGAACCGCTGCACATCAATATCGCTGTCGCGCTTGCCTTCCATGTCGCGAGGGTTGACCGACAAACGCTTGACCTGGCGCGATGAAATCGAACGGAACGCTTCATGTTCCACTTGCAGAACATCGCGGATCTGCGCGTCAAAGTCGGCGGTCGGATTGTTGGACGTGCTCAATACCACATCGGCCTGCGCGGTTGTGGCAAACATCGCGCAAATGATGAGGTTTGCAGCCCATGCGGCTGGTCTAGTTAACATTTTGCCCCCCAGGCAAATACGAGTGAACGGGCGGTTCAAGCAGCCTGTTTCGTTTAGAGAGTCTTAGGCATAGCGTCCAACCAAGCCGGCAAAACTCCGCCGATACAAAGGTTAAGGCTGCCTTGTTCAGAAAATGGTTGCACTAAGCCCGGGCCAAATGACCCCGATAGGTCAAGGCCTTAGAGGCGATCCCCATTCAACCGAATGGCGAGATGCGCGGCGGCTAGCCGGGCGACCGGAACGCGAAACGGTGAGCACGAAACATAGTTAAAGCCCGCAGCTCGGCAAAAAGCGATAGAATCGGGGTCGCCGCCATGTTCGCCGCAAACCGCCAGCGTCACGTCCGAACGACCCTTGCGCCCGCGTTCCGCACCAATGGTTAACAACTCGCCCACCCCATCGACATCCAGCCGATGAAACGGATCTTCCTCGAACACGCCCTGGTTCACGTAAGAGCCCATGAACCGCCCCGCATCGTCGCGCGACAGGCCATAGGCCATCTGGGTCAGGTCATTTGTCCCGAAACTCAGGAAGGCCGAATTGGCCGCGATCTCATCGGCGCGCAGCGCGGCACGCGGTGTTTCCACCATCACGCCCAGGCGATAGTCGAACTCGGTCTGCAACTCGGCCTTCACCGCCGCCGCGACCGCATCGACCCGCGTCTTGACCAGCTCAACCTCCCGCGCGGCGGACACCAGCGGGATCATCACCTCGGGCACCACCGGCGCACCCGATGCACTGGCCGCCACCGTCGCCTCGAAAATCGCGCGGGCCTGCATGTCATAGATCTCGGGGATCGCGATGCCCAGCCGCACGCCGCGCATCCCCAGCATCGGGTTGAACTCCGACAAAGCCTCGACCCGCCGCGTTACCGTGGCCTGTGGCAGGTCCAGCGCATCCGCCAGTTCCCGCAACCCCTCGCGCCCATGGGGCAGAAACTCATGTAGCGGCGGATCAAGCAGGCGGATACACACCGGCCGCCCCTGCATGATCTCGAACAGCGCCGTAAAATCCGCCCGCTGCATCGGCATCAACCGCTCGATCACCGCCGCGCGGTTTTCCGATCCTTCGGCAAAGATCATCTCGCGCATCACGGTCAGGCGATCTTCGTGGAAGAACATATGCTCGGTCCGGCACAGCCCGATCCCCTCCGCCTTGAAGGCCTGCGCCATCCGCGCCTCTTCCGGCGTGTCGGCATTGGCGCGCACACCGATATCGCGCAGCTCATCCGCCCAGCCCAGAAGCGTCTGAAACGCCTCGTCGAGTGCCGGTTCCAACAACGCCGCCGCCCCGGCGGACACTTCGCCCGTAGTGCCATCGATGGTGATCACGTCGCCTTCGCGGAACACCCGCCCGTTGTCGGCGGTCAGCGTCTTGTCCCGCCGATCCAGCCGGACGTTCGAGGCCCCCACAACGCAGGGCAGGCCCAGCCCCCGCGCGATCACGGCGGCGTGGCTTGTCATCCCGCCCCGTTCGGTCAGGACGCCGACACTCGCATGCATCCCCCGGATATCCTCGGGCGAGGTTTCGCGGCGCACGAGAATACACGGCTCATCCCGCGACGCGCTCGATTGGGCCGCGCGGGCGGTAAAGACGATCCGCCCCGTCGCCGCACCGGGGCTGGCGGCGATTCCGCGAATGCAGATGTCGCGATGCTCGCGCGGATCAACCTGGCGGTGGAGGAGTTCCGGCAAGGCCTGCGGCTCCACCCGCAAGACTGCATCTTCAGGCGGGATAATACCGTCTTCGGCGAGGGCTACGGCGATCTGCACCTCGGCCCGCGGCCCCCGTGCGACGCGTACGGCATCCAGGATGCTGAGCTCCCCCGACTGGATCGTGAACTCGATCTGCATCTCTTCGCGCAGCCGAGTCCGGCACACCTCGCCCAGTGCCTTTAGCGCGTCAAAGACATCGGGGCACAGCTCTTCCAGCGATGGCCCGCGCGGATCGCGGGTGAGGTAAATGGCCCCCTCTGCCTGGCGCACCGCATCGCGGCCCTGGCTTTGGCTCAGATACCGCCCGGTGATCTGCGGCGTGCCCGTGGTGCCATCGACAAACTGGATCACGCCCGATCCGCTTTCCGCCCGGCCCACGCCCAACGCCATGTCCTGCACCACCAGCCCCAGCCCCGCATCGGGCGGCGCCCCGCGCGCCTGGCGCAAAAGGCGGGCCGAGGTGCCTTCCCACGCCCGCGCCATGGATTGCAGCACTTCCGACAATTGCCGCTCAGGATCCTGAGGAAACGGCTCATCTGCCTCTTCCTCATAGGCCGCAAGCAAGGCCGCCAGATCGCTGTCGGCCTCATCTTCATCGAAGACATCCGGGTCTAGCCGCGCCACATGCGCCGCGTAGGATTGGATAAACCGCCGATAGAGCGCATCGGCCGCGTCATGCCCCATCGTCTGGATCAGCGCGGCGTGGCGGGCGTTGTTCATGCCGATGTTCAGGATCGCCCCCGGCCCGCCCCAATCGGGGTCTTGGCTCGACGGGCGCACTGAGATCAGGGGGTTTGGCCCGAAGATGGCCAAAAGCTCTGTAAGATCAAGCTGTTGCCCAGCGGCCAGGCCCCGGACCGCCGGAAAGGACAGGGCCACGGTGCGCGGCACCGGCATCTCAAGCCGGATGAGCCGCTGCAGACATTTTGCCCGCCCCCCATGCATGCCCGCCGCGATGGGCGCGCTAGGGGTGATCTCGACAAAGTCAGGAATATCAACGTGTTTCTGCACTGCGGCACGACTCCTTGCCCCGCAGAATAAGGTGTCACGTCAACTTGACAAGGTCGGCAATGTCGCGCCGCAGCGTCACTCCGCCAGCCGTGTCAAATCCGCGACGGCCCCGCAGATGGCGCGGATCCGATGCAAAAGGTTGAGCCTGTTGCGCCGCAGGATCTCGCTGTCTGCATTGACCTGCACGGCCTCAAAGAACGCGTCGATGGGTCCGCGAAGGCTGGCCATGGCGTGCATCGCGGCCTCGAAATCCTGCGCTTCCATCGCGGGCGTGATCGCCGCCTCGGCCTCGTCCAGAGCCGTGAACAGCGCCTTCTCCGCGGGGTGTTCGGCGAATTTCGGATCGGCCCCGAACGAATATTCGACCCCGTCCTTTTCCTCGGCCTGGGTCAGGATGTTGTTGGCGCGTCGGAACCCCTGGATCAGGTTCTCGCCATCATCGGTGGAGAGCGTGGCCTGCAGCGCGGTCGCGCGTTTGACGAGAAGGGCCAGGTCATCATTGCCGGGCATGGCGAGGCAGGCGTCGATCACGTCATGGCGGATGCCCCGGTCGCGGAGGTAGACTTTCAGGCGGTCGTGGAAGAAGGAGAGGAGGTCGGCGGCGATCCCCTCCACGGCCTCATCCGACGCATCGACATCCGTCTCCACCACATGTCGCAGGCCCAGAACCCGCGAAATCGGCTGACGCACATGCTCCAATAGCGGCACCGTATATTGGTGCTCATCCACGATCCGGATCACCCCCAGCGCGGCACGTCGAAGGGCGAACGGGTCCTTCGACCCGGTGGGTTTTTCATCCGCGCCCCAAAAGCTGCCCAACACAAACAGCTTGTCGGCCAAGGCAACCGCACTCGACAGCGCGTCACCTGGCACCGCGTCTGATGGCCCCAAAGGCGCGTAGTGTTCAGCCGACACCCGCGCGATGGCATCGCTATAGCCCGCGGCCTTCAGATAGTAGGTGCCCATAACCCCTTGCAACTCAGGGAACTCATAGACCATCTCCGAAGACAGATCGGCCTTGCAGTATTCGCCCGCAACTTCTGCATCCGCCGCATCTGCACCCGTGCATACCGCAAGGGATTTGGCCATCTCTCTGGTTTGTGTGATCCGCTCCGCCTGTGATCCGATGATGTGGTGGAAGGTAACCGCTTCAGCCTTAACAACCCATGAATTCAGATCGCCGGCCTCCGCCACCCGCAAATCATTCTCCCAAAAAAACTTCGCATCCGCCAATCGCGCGGCCAGCACCTTCTGGTTCCCCGCCAGGATCGTCGCGCCATTATCCGCCGTCTCGGTATTGGCCACGGTCACGAATTTCTCGATCCGCCCCGTCTTGGGGTTCCGCACGGAAAAGAACTTCTGATGCTCCTTCATCGAGGTCTGCAAAACCTCCGGCGGCAGGTCCAGGAACTCCGCCCCGATATCGCCCATCAGCACCACGGGCCATTCCACCAGCCCAGCCACCTCGGCCAGAAGCCCTTTGTCCTCAACGACTTCCAGCCCTTGCGCGAACGCCTGGCTCGTCGCATCCGCCCAGATATGCTCCGCCCGTTCCTCCGCCGACAGCACCACATGCCCGCGCTTCAGCTTCGCCGCGTAATCCTCAAACGAGGTAACCGCAAACGGCGCAGGCGCAAGGAACCTGTGCCCCGCCGTGGTGTCGCCCGCCCGGATCCCGTCGATCTCCAGCGGCACCACATCGGCCCCCGCCTCATCCGACAGAATGCACAGGATCGTCTGCAAGGGCCGTACCCAGCGCAAAGACCCCGCCCCCCAACGCATGGACTTTGGCCAGGGAAAGCCCCGCACCGTCGCTTCCAACACCTCCGCCACGATCGCCGCCGCCGGTCGCCCGGGCTTCTCGATCACGGCAAAGAAAACCTCGCCCTTCTTGTCCGCGCGCTTCTCCAGCTGATCCATCGTCAGCCCGGTGGACCGCAAAAACCCCTCCACCGCCTTCTCCGGCGCATCCGTCCGGGGGCCCTTTCGCTCCTCGCGCACATTCGGGCTCTCCGCCGTCAGCCCCTCCACCGTCAGTGCCAGCCGCCGCGGCGTGGAAAACGCGCCTGCGCTGGCATAGGTCAGCCCCGCCTCGACCAGACCGTCCGTCACCAACCGCTTGAGATCGGCGGCAGCTTTCGCCTGCATACGCGCGGGGATTTCCTCGGAAAAGAGTTCGATCAGAAGATCGGGCATCGTTACTCTCCAGCGGGTGCCGGCGGGCACCCTTCGGGCGCGGGGCGGCCATCGAAGACCTCCTCCCCACAGGCGTTGATCTGGTGCCAGGCAAAGGCCCGACCATCGGGGAACACCGCGATCACGCGGTCGATCCCGTAGATGACGTTGAACTGGCCGAGATACGCCTGAGCCGCGCCACTGGCAAGCGCGTCGCCGATGGCCGCGGCATCGAAACAGTCGAACCAGCCCGGCGCGTTTAGCGGGGTGGCATCCGGGTAGGGATCGCCCGCCAGCGTGCCGTCCACCTCAAAACACGCGCGGAACCGGATCGGCGAGCTGCTGGCATCGATGGCCTGCACCCCTGTCGCTGCCAGGGGCCGTGCCTCACCACCCTGGGTCACGGTCAATGCCACATCATCTACCCGCTCATAGAACGCATAGACCTGGAGCCAGTACATCGCCGCCCCGCCGATCACGGCCACGATGAGCAGAAATATCCCGATGACCTTGCCGCTCATGCCCTCAGATCCAATCGAGATTGACCTTGGTTTTGGGATAAGCCGCGGCGACCCTTTCTTTCAGCGCGCGGAACCTTGGGCGCAGGGCTTTGAACTTGCGCTCATGCGTCTCGGCCACGGTCAGGCGGATCGGATCGAATAGCTCCCGCCGCTCCATCTCTTCCAGAATGTCGAGTTCCGCCCCTTCGATATCCATCTTGAGGAACGCGATCTCGCCGTGGGTTTGGATGAGGTCGCCCACAAAGGCGGGAAAATCGATCACGTCCACCGCGATCCCATCAGCTTCCGCAATCCCGCGCCCGCCCGCGATGACGGTGCTTTTCACCGACCCGCCACGTGGATTGTCGGCAAAGTTCTCGGCCCGCATTAGCGTGATCTGCCCCGCGTTGAGGCCCACCGCCGCGGGGTGCAGCGTCACATTCGCCGCCCCGCCAAACCGCTTGGACAGCTTGCCGAAGGCAAACGGATCGGGCTCAAAGCAATGCACGCTCGCCCCCGTCGCGGCCAGCACCGCCGTCACTTCACCCACATTGGCCCCGCAATCGACGCAGACGTCCCCGGGCCGCAACATCGACGCGATCCCATCGAGCAGCCCCCGCGCATGGGCCACCCGCATGTTGCGGTCATGGCGGCGCTTGAGCTTTTCGAGTTCAGCGACAGCGGCCTCGCTCACGCCGCCGCCCCCCCGGCCTCGGTCTGCACAAACGCGTCCGCGCATTGCTTGGCCAGCGCGCGCACCCGCCCGATATAGGCCTGGCGTTCCGTCACCGAGATCACGCCGCGCGCGTCGAGCAGGTTGAAGAGGTGGCTGGCCTTGATGCACTGGTCATAGGCAGGCAGCGCCATGATGATCCGGCGGCCCGTTTTGGGGTCATCGGCGGGTTCAGCCAGAATGCGCTGGCACTCGGCCTCGGCATCCTCGAAATGCCGCATCAGCATCTCGGTATCGGCCACGTCGAAATTCCAACGCGCATATTGCGCCTCCGCCTCGCGGAACACATCGCCATAGGTCAGCGGGATAGGGGATTGCGGGTCATTGAAGGGCATCGCGTTGCCGTCGTCATAGCCCAGCACATACATCGCCAACCGCTCCAGGCCATAGGTCAGCTCACCTGACACCGGCTTGCAGTCATGTCCGCCCACTTGCTGGAAATAGGTGTACTGGCTGACTTCCATGCCGTCACACCAAACCTCCCACCCCAGGCCCCAAGCGCCCAGCGTCGGGCTTTCCCAGTCATCCTCCACAAATCGGATGTCGTGCATTGCAGTATCAATCCCGATCGCATCGAGCGATCCAAGATAGATCTCCTGCATATCGGGCGGCGAGGGTTTGAGCAGCACCTGATACTGGTAGTAATGCTGCCACCGGTTCGGGCTGTCGCCATAGCGCCCGTCGGTGGGGCGGCGCGAGGGCTGAACATAGGCCGCGGCCCAGGGCGCCGACCCCAAGGATCGCAGCGTGGTGGCCGGGTGAAACGTGCCCGCGCCCACTTCCATGTCATAGGGCTGCAGGATCGCGCAGCCGCGGCCTGCCCAATAGGTCTGCAGCCGCAGGATCACGTCCTGAAAACAGGTGGGTTTGTCTGCCATGGGTCCGCGCGCGCCTGCCAAATGAGCCCCGAAAATCGCGTTCTCAATAGGCAACAGGTCGCGCAGGGTCAATCAAGGCGGGGGTTATTGGGGTGCAAAGGCCGTGGGCTTTGCTAGACTCCCGCAAAACAAAGGGTCAGGGGGCCTTATGCAGTCCATTCTACAGGCATGCGTCGCGGCAGCGGTCGCGATCATTTTGATCATTGCCCATCCCGCACAGGCCCAGGATCAGGCCTGGGTCCAGATCGAAGCCCGGCCCAATCTGGGATCAGCGCTGGAACGCGCGCGGGCCTATGACAATCAGGTCGACAACGTCTCGGGCTACCGCCTGAACTCGGGCTGGTACGCCATCACGCTGGGCCCCTACCCGCCCTTGGTGGCCGAGGCCGAACTTGCACGCCTGCGCCGCCTCAACGCGATCCCGCCCGACAGCTTTATCGCCGATGGCGGCAACTTCGGGACCCAGTTCTGGCCCGATGAGCCGGTGGCCACAACGCTTCTGCCCGAAACCCCCGCGCCCGAGCCGCAAGTGGCCGATGAAACCCCAGCGCAGGCCCGCGCGACCGAACGTGCCCTTGGCCCCGAACAACGCTTCCAGATCCAGCAAGCGCTGCAATGGGCGGGGTACTATACCAGCACAATCGATGGCCTCTTCGGCCCAGGCACGCGCCGGTCGATGGCCGCCTGGCAAACCGCGCAAGGCTTTGAACCCACGGGCGTTCTGACAACCGGCCAGCGGGCAGACCTGGTGGGTGCCTACCTAGAGGCACGCCGCAACCTGGGGCTGGAACTCGTCACCGATTTCGATGCGGGGATCGAGATCGAACTGCCCACGGCACTGGTGACATTCGACCGCTATGAGGCCCCCTTTGCCCATTACACGTCCGCGGATGACAGCGGTGTCGAAGTTCTCTTGATCTCGCAAACCGGTGACAGCACCGCGATGGCCGCCCTCTACGCGATCCTGCAAACGCTCGAAATCATGCCCCCCGATGGCCGCCGCAACCTCAACCGGCGCGGCTTCACCATCGAGGGCGAAAGCACCCGCCGCTATGGCTTTGCTGAGGTCGGCCTGCGCGACGGGGTGATCAAAGGCTTCATCCTGGCCTGGCCCGCCGATGACGTGGAACACCGGGTATTGGCCCTGGGTGCGATGCGCGAAACCTTCAATCCGCTGGCAGGGGCGGTCCTGCCCGATGACATCGGGCTGAGCCAGGATCAGCGGCCCGATCTGGTGTCCGGGCTGGAAATCCGCACGCCCGAGTTCACCCGCAGCGGCGCCTATATCGACGCGGGCGGCGGTGTTCTGACGGCTGCGGCGGGATTGGACGCGTGCGGCCGCATTACCATCGGCGAAGACGCGGTGGCCGATATCGCCGCCGCCGATCCCGGCCTGGGCATCGCCCTCCTACGTCCCCAGACCACACACGCTCCACTCGGCACGCTGCAACTGGCCGACACGGCTCCGCGCCTGAAATCCGAGATCGCGGTGGCGGGCTATTCCTATGGCGGGCTTCTGGGCGCACCGACGCTCAGCTATGGCACGTTGGAAGATGTGCGCGGCCTCGACGGCGATACGACGCGCGACCGTCTGTCTGTCGCGGTGCAACCCGGCGATGCCGGGGGTCCGGTGGTCGATCCCGACGGGACGCTCTTGGGCATCCTGTTGCCCCCGCCCGGCGACGGCCAGCGCACCCTGCCCGCCGATGTGCAGCTCTCCGTCGATGCCACAGCCCTCGCGCCGTTTCTGGCGGAAAACGGCGTGCCCGAAGCGGTGAGCCTCGGGGCCGTGCCCCTCGCGCCGGAGGATCTGGTGCAGCGTGCAGGGGATGCGACGGCGTTGGTGCAGTGTTGGGAATGAGGGTATAACGCGACACAAGCCGGGCCAGCGCCTGCCCGTGGGGTGGCGCCGCAACCTCTGGCCGAAGCGCTTTATGGCAGCAAGGTACATCTTCCAGATCCACCGCGCGCGCCGCCAGCAAAAGCGCCAGCCCGCCGGGACGGGCAGGCACTGGCCCGGCGCCTTCGGCTTGATTCCGGGCCAACCAGCCCCACCCTTCAATTCGTCCGCCAGAACGACACCGTGAGCAGCGCATAGACCGCCATCAACTCCAACCGCCCGATCAGCATCCCCGCGATCAGCAGCCACTTGGCCGTATCATTCAGCCCGCCAAAGTTGCCCGTCGGCCCGATCTCATCCCCCAGCCCCGGCCCGATATTCGCAAGCGCCGCCGCCGCCCCGCTCACAGACGTGATAAAGTCGAGCCCCGTGGCCCCCAATGCCACCGACAACACCCCCAGTGACACGATGAACAACACAAAAAACGCCATCACCGACGACACCACATCCTCACCCACCGGTCGCCCGGCATAGCGCGGGGCGAACATCCCGTTGGGCGAATGGATCCGCCGGATCTGCGCCTTAATCGACGAAAACAACAGCTGATAGCGGAACACCTTGATCGAACACGATGTCGACCCTGCGCAGCCCCCGATCAGCCCGGTGAAAAAGATCAAAACCACCGGAAACGCGCCCCAGACCATATAGTCCGCACTGGCATAGCCCGTGCCCGTGACAATGGACGTGACGTTGAACAGCGCCTTGCGAAACGCCGCCTCGCTCAGCGCGCCGGCCTGCACCCACAGCCACAGGGTGACCACCATCACGATGACGACGACGATGGCGAAGAAGACACGGATCTGGCTGTCGTTAAACAGCGGTTGCGCTGTGCCGCTGACAAGCTGGACGTAGCGCACGAACGGCAACGCGGCGAGCAGCATGAACACCACCGCCGCATATTCCACCCCCGGCCCGAACGCGGCAAAAGATGCGTCGTAATTCGCGAAACCACCCGTGGCCACCGTGGTCATCGCGTGGGTGATCGCATCAAAGGGCTCCATCCCGGCAATCGCATAGGCCATCGCGCAGGCGGCAGTGAGGGTGAAATAGATGCCAGAGATGCGCGATGAGATCTCGGTCGCGCGGGGCAGGATCTTTCCGAAGGTGTCAAAGCCTTCGGACCGGAAGATCTGCATCCCGCCAATGCGCAGTTCGGGCAGGAACACCATCGCCACAACGATGATCCCGATCCCCCCGAACCACTGCAACAGCGCGCGCCAGAACAACAGGCCGCTGGGCAAGGTCTCCAGATCGGAAAACACCGTGGACCCGGTGGTGGTCAGGCCCGACATCGCCTCGAAAAACGCATCGACAAAGCGCGCGTCCGTGGCCCCCATGGCAAAGGGCAGCGCACCAAAGATCGGCAGGGCCAGCCACACCCCCGTGGTCAGCAAGAACGTCTGCTGGATGCTCAGCCGATCCGGCACCCCGTTGGCACAGGCCAGCGCCAGCATCCCACCGGTCAGCGTGGTGATGATCGAGGTCTCAAGGAAGGTCGTCCAATGCCCGTTGCCCGCAACCGCATCGATGGCCAATGGTGCCAGCATCGCGGCCCCCAACGCGGCCACCAACAGGCCCACGACATATCCCACAGGGCGCAAGTCGATCATAGGGGTGAGCGTTGGACGCTGGGCCCCCGGCTGTCAAGCCGGGGTGCCTCAGCCGGTGTGGAACAAGGTCTGGAAGAAGCGCGGGTCGACGCTGGCCTGCTCAAAGGTCGGGCCGTCGGTCAGAACGCTGACGGCGTCATGGCTGTGCAGGCTTTCCTGATGGCTCGCCACCACCCGGAAGTCGCCCACGCGCGGGTCTTTCTGCAGCTGTTCCGCGAACAAACGCGCCGCATCTTCCACAAAGATCGGGTTGGCGGCGTTCAGTTCCGCAAAGGCCTGTTCATCCTCGCGCTTGACCATCACCTGCGTTTCCGTCGCCACCGCCGCACGGGCCAGTTCGATCAGATCCTCGAACCAGAGCCGGCCCGCATCCTCGTCCAGTACCAGCGATATCCGCGCGACCGAGCGCTGCGAATGCGGCGTGGCGAGTTGGCCGCGCGTCTGGCGGGCATGTTCCGATAGCTCCAGCGAACAGGGGCAGGTCGAGGAATAGACATAGTCCAGATGCACGATCTTGCGCCGCACACCCGCCTGCTCGATCAGCTCCAGCGCGATGTCATAGTACTGATAGCCCGACAGGCCCGACCGCAGGCTTTCCACCTTCATCGGATAGCTCAGCCGCATCTGGATGCGCGCGTCCAGGCTGCCCAGATCCAGCTTGTAATCATCCAGGGCCGCCTCGATCACGCCAAACGACACCGTATCCTCGGCATGGCGATAAAAGCTGCGCATGATGCGGCTCATGTTGATGCCCTTTTTCTCGGCATCAAGACTGACGGTTCCAGTGACCGACGTCTCCAACCGCTCATACCCGCCCGACCGCGCGCGGTAGCGCAGTGGCAGGCGAAAGTTCGAAATGCCCACATGCTGGATCGCGCGATGGGCGCCTTTGATCAGGCTTTCAGGCCCATTCTGCAGATCCGGCAGGCCCGCGCGATAGGCATCATCCACGCGAAATTCCGACGGGTACTGCCGCACAAGCACCGGATAGGCCGCCCCATCCGCTCCCGGGACCACGCGATGAATGGCCGGGTCAAGCGTGGCCACCTCTTCAGGCTGGGCGGTGTCCGCCCAGGCGCGCAAGACGGCCAGTGCTTCGGCCGCGTCCTCGCGCGATGGCGCGCGATCGATCGTTGTGGAATGGATATTCATACCGGGGCCCTCCGCCCTGTCGTCCGGGCGCTACAGATGGGGTGCTGCGACCGTTTGTCCAGATTTGGTTACCTAGAATTTACGGTGTCCGGCGGGATTTGGATCAACGCGTGACGCCAGGGAAGCGGGCACGCCCCTGGCACGCGACGTCAGGTTTTCCCATATATTTCAATGAACTTCCGCAAAATCCGCTCCGGCTGGGTGACCTCGGCCGCCAGGCATCGTTCGGTCAGCGCATCGGCATCGGCGGGATCGAAATATCCCCGGTCGCGATAGATCCGGATGCGGTCGGCAAAGACCTGTCCGTCCGCCTCTGGGTGGAACTGGGTGGCATAGACATGCCGGCCACAGCGGATCATCTGATAGCGGCAGGTTTCGGACGCCATCAGGTGAACACACCCCGGCGGCAGGTCCTGCGTCGCCTCCTTATGCCCCACCAGCGCCGGAAACGCCCGCGGCAGATCGGCGAGCAGCGGATCGCGCGCGCCGTCCTCTGTCACCGTGCAATCCACCGGCCCCACCGGCTCGCCCCAGCGGCGTTTGCTGACTTCGGTCCCGAGGTGATGGGCCAGGATGCTGATCCCATAGCAGCAGCCCATGAAGGGGATATCGCGTTCGGTGATCTCGGGCATGAGCGACAGGATCTCGGCCTCGATCCGCGCCTCGTCGGCGGGTTTGTCCCCGGGCGCATCACTGACACAGCCCGGCCCGCCGCCGACGATGACACCGGCATAGTCGGACAGGCTGAGGTCGGTGGGCAGGCGTTCCTGTTCCAACCGGATGCGGTGCGCACGCTCAGACGGCAGCCCGCCCTTGGCGAGGAAGGCCTGGAACTCACCGTCAGAGGCATCGGCTTCGGGGCGCAGTTGGAGGATTAGGAACGGTTTCATCGCCATCGGGCCTACAGGAGCGGACCGGCAGAGAAAAGGGAGGCTACCCGCCCCCCTCCGGCGATAGATGCGACCGCGCCGATCCGGCGTGCCGTTCAAGCCCGTCGTCGATATGCAGCCACGGCAACCGGCTTTCAGCATGGGAATGCATCGTAGGCGCAAGTGCTGCGGCCTGATCGATGACACCCAGCGACAGATAGACCTGCCCCGGCAGATAGTCATAGCGCCCTGTCAGCGAAGACCCGCAGTGCCCACAAAAGCTACGGCGCACGCCGGGGGTCGCCTCGATCACGCGGCCTTCGTCGGGGTCAAAGGCCAGATCGCCTTCGGCAAAGGCCGCAAAAGCGGCAACGGGGCCGCCGGTTGCACGGCGGCAGGCCTCACAATGGCAATAGGTCACGGCTTGGGGCGCGGCCGTGGCGCGGAACGTGATCGTCCCGCAATAGCAACGCCCAGTGATCTGTGGGGTCTCGGTCATGGCGTGATCGTCCCAGCTTGGGACCCGGCGGTCAATCGCGCCCGCCCAACACCGCCTGCACCGCCCGCGCGATCACCCGTTCCTCATCGGTGGGAACCACCAGAACCCGCACCTCGCCCGTCCCGATATCGCCCGCATTGGCCTCATTCCGACCCGCGTCGATCCTGATCCCCAGATATCCCATCCCCTCCGCAATACCCGCACGGACCGGCGCGGCGTTCTCCCCCACGCCACCGCTGAACACCAGCGCATCGATCCCGCCAAGGATCGCCGTCAGCCCGCCAAGCTCGCGCCGGGCGCTGAGGATGTAGTACTGGATGGCCTCTGCCGCCTCTGGCGCGTCTGAGCCCAGAAGCGTGCGCATATCGCTCGACAGGCCCGACAGTCCCAAAAGCCCGCTTTCGCGGTAGAGGAGCGCCGTTAGGTCATTCGCCCCCATCCCGCGCTGGTCCATCAGATAGAGCAGCACCCCTGGATCGATCTGGCCCGAGCGGGTGCCCATGGGCAGCCCGTCCAGCGCCGAAAACCCCATGGTGGAGGCGATGCTTTTGCCGCCCTGCACCGCACACATCGACGCGCCGTTGCCCAGGTGTGCCACGACCATGCGCTTGCCGCGAAGATCGGGATACTCGGCTGCAACCGCGCCGGTCACATAGTCATAGCTCAGCCCGTGGAACCCATAGCGCCGCACCCCCTGATCGTAGAAGTGCCGCGGCAGGGCGAAGGTATCGTTGACCCACGGATGCCCCCGGTGAAACGCGGTATCGAAACAGCCCACCTGAACCGCCCCAGGGAAGGCCGTCTGCGCGGCGGTGACCCCGGCCAGATTGTGCGGCTGGTGCAGGGGCGCTAGGGGGGACAGCCCGTTCAGCTCGGCCAGAACCGTATCGCTCAGAACCACAGGTGCGGCATAGTCCGGCCCGCCATGGACGATCCGGTGGCCGACACCGGCGATGGTCAGATCGGGCACCTGGCCGTGCAGCGCCGCGATCACCTGATCCAGCGCCTCCGCCGGCGTCGCGGCGGCCACGGCATCGGTCGTCTTCTGCCCGTCTGCCTTGATCTCCAGCCGCGCGGCGTGGCCCACGCCGTCGACCTGCCCGCTCAGGATCATCTCAGGGTCATCAGCGGCCTCATAAAGCGCGAACTTCAACGAAGATGAGCCCGCGTTCAGCGTCAGGATGCGGCTCATCCCGGGTGTCCAGCCGCAAACAGCGCCGCCGTCGCGGCTGAGGCCACGCGGGTGCGCGTATCATCAGCGCGGCTTGTCAGGATGATCGGCACCTGCGCCCCCAGAACCAGCCCCGCCGCCTCGGCCCCGGCGAGATACATCAACTGTTTGGCGATCATGTTGCCCGCCTCAAGATCGGGGGCCACCAGAATATCCGCCTGCCCCGCCACGGGCGAGGTGATGCCCTTGGTGGCCACCGCCCGCATCGACACCGCGTTGTCAAAGGCCAGCGGCCCGTCCAGAACCCCGCCAATGATCTGGCCCCGATCCGCCATCTTGCACAGCGCCGCCGCCTCAACCGTGGAGGCCATGCGGGGCGTGATCGTCTCCACCGCCGACAACAGCGCGACCTTCGGGGGCGCAATCCCGATTGCGCGTGCCAGATCGATGGCGTTTTGAACGATATCCGCCTTGGTCTGCAGATCCGGCGCGATATTGATCGCGGCATCAGTGATCAACAGCGGCTTGGGATAGGTCGGCACATCCATCACATAAACATGGCTCATCCGCCGTTCGCTGCGCAGGCCGGTGGACTTGGACACAACCGCCGACATGATCTCATCGGTGTGCAGCGCGCCTTTCATCAACGCCCGCGCCCGCCCCGCCGCCACCAGCGCCACCGCGCGTTCGGCCGAGGCGTGGCTGTGTTCGGTCTCAACGATCTCAAGCCCAGCGATATCGAGCCCCGCCGCCTCGGCCGCGGCAGAGATGCGCGCGGAAGGCCCCACCAGGATCGGCTCGACCAGCCCCACATCGCGCACCGCCAGCGCACCTTGCAGGCTTTCGGTATCGCAGGGGTGGACGATGGCCGTGGGCAATACCGGCACCGCCTTGGCCGCGGCCAGCAGGTGATCGTAGGACCCGCCGCGCTGGTGCATGACCAGATCGGGCATCACCACCCGGGGGCGCTTGATCTTTTTCGTGGGCGCGATCACCTTCGCCTGCCCCGTGATCACCGGCTCCCCGTCGGCCGTCATGCACAGACAATTGAGCGTTATGCGGTGTTTCTCGGCATGCTTTTCCGCCACCGTGACCCGCACCGTGACGGTATCGCCGATGCCCACGGGTTTGAGGAATTTCAGGCTTTGGTCCAGGTAAATCGTGCCCGGCCCGGGCAACTGCGTGCCCAAGACGTTGGAGATCAGCGCCCCGCCCCACATGCCGTGGGCAATGACCTTGTGGAAGATGTCGCCTTCGGCAAATTCCTGATCCACATGGGCGGGGTTCACATCGCCGGAGACGACGGCGAAGGCATCGATATCCTGGGCCTTTAGCGTCCGGACAAGCTCGGCAGTATCACCCACCGCGATCTCATCAAAGGGGCGGTTTTCGATAAAGCCGAGGGCGTGGTCATGATCAGAGGAAATGGTGGCCTCCCGGGCGTTGGGTGTGCATGCAGCGCGTCATCCACCTCAGGATGGGCCAGGCCCTTTTGGCATGGCAATCCGCAGCACTCCACCCGCGACATTCGGCGCGGCCTGAGGGGACAAGTGCCCAATGCTTTGGCAAGGGCTGCAACGACCCGGCCACAGGCCCGCTTACTCCAGACGTTTGACCATGAGAGCCCGACGCAGCGACACACCTGCGCGGTCAACTTCCTCCGCGGAAACGACCTCCCACCCCTGCCGCTCAAAGAACGGCTGCGCGACAAGGCTCGCATGGGTGGTCAGTTGCGGGCAGCCGGCCTCCCGCGCCACCCCCTCGACCTCACAATAAAGCGCATGGCCCACCCCGTGCCCCATCACCTCGGGCGCGACAAAGGCCAGGTCGATATACCCCGTCTCGGTCGCCATCGTCATGAAGCCCGCAGGCTGGCCATCGATGTCAGCGACCACAGTCACCTGTCCCTCCAGCCGCAGCGACCATTCCGCACCGTCGGGCGCACGCGGGGCCCATGCCGCCCGCTCCGTCGCGCCATAGGCGCCGGCAGCGCCTTCATGGACGGCGCGATAGAAGATCTGGCCCAAAGCGGTGGCATCGCCCGCGCGATACCGGCGCAGGGTCGGTGTCACACCGCGTCCAAAGCGTGCCGGATATCGGTCAAGAGATCGCCCGCGTCCTCGATCCCCACGCTGAGGCGCACCAGCCCCGGCGTGATCCCCAGCATGTCCTTCTGATCGTCCGACAACCGTTGATGCGTGGTGGTCGCGGGGTGGGTAATGATGCTTTTGGCATCGCCCAAATTGTTGGAAATCGTGATGATTTTCAACGCGTTGAGAAACTTGAACGCCGCCGCCTGCCCGCCTGCGATCTCCAGCGAGACCACCGTCCCGCCCGATCCCATCTGCGCCTGCGCCACCGCCTGTCCGGGATGGGAGGCGAGCCAGGGATAGATGACCTTTGTGAGCCGGTTGTCACCCTCCAACGCCTCCGCCAGCTTCAGCGCCCCATCCGCCTGCGCCCGCACACGCAGATCCAGCGTTTCCATACCCTTTAGCATGATCCAGGCCGTGAACGGGCTCATCGCGCCGCCGGTGTGCTTGAGATAGGGCTCCACCGTTTTGCGAATGAACTCCCGCGTCCCAAGGATCACGCCGCCCAACGCGCGGCCCTGCCCGTCGATATGCTTGGTGGTGGAGTAGACGACCACATCGGCCCCCATCTCCAGCGCCTTGGAGAAAATCGGCGTGGCAAAGACATTGTCGACCACCACCGTCGCGCCGACCTTGTGCGCGAGTGCGGAGACCGCTTTGAGATCAATCACTTCCAGCGTCGGGTTGGACACCGTCTCCAAGAACACCGCGCGTGTGTCGGGCCGGATCGCCCCCTCCCACGCGGCCATGTCTGTGCCATCGACAAAGGTCACCTCTACGCCGTAGCGCGTCAGCACCTCTTCGAGGATGTAGAGGCACGAGCCAAACAGCGCCCGCGCCGAGACCACATGATCACCTGCTTTCAGCATCGAGGTCAGCGCACCGTTCACCGCCGCCATGCCAGACGCGGTGGCAAACCCATCTTCCGCCCCTTCCAGCGCGGCGATGCGTTCCTCGAACATCCGGACCGTTGGGTTGCCATAGCGGGCATAGATGAACTCATCCTCGCCGGCCTCTAGGAACCGCGCCTCGGCGGCCTCGGCGCTGTCATAGACGAAGCCTTGTGTCAGAAAGATCGCCTCTGACACCTCGCCATACTGGCTGCGGCGGGTGCCGGAATGCACAAGTTTCGTTCGGGTGTTCCAATCGTCGGCCATCGCCGCCTCCAACAAAAAGCCCCCGGTCGCGAGCGTCGGGGGCCGTCTGTCCCTGACCTCTTTAGCGGCATGTTTAACGTGGCCCGCAATCCGGTGAACAAATCGCCACGAAAATGGGCTTACGCCGGAGGACAAAGACGGTCAAGCACCGTCACAGGCCTGTAACACGCGCTTCATGTCGCTGTCGTATGCCCGTCCTATAGGGCGCCCACAACATCTAGTGGTGGTGCGCGATGCCCGTCATTGAGATCAATGCGATAGACGATTGTGCGACCGGCCCGGGCCTGGCCGCGTTGTCCACAGCCATGCGCGACTTATCCCCAGGCGCGCCGGTCGTGGTGCTGGTCCACGGCTACAAGTATTCGCCGCTTCACCCGCACGCCAATCCCCACGACCTGCTGTTTTCGCTGAGCCCCAAACGGGGTGGGCGGACGCTCTCCTGGCCCCGCCATCTGGGCTTTGGCCGGGGCACGCGGGACGAGGGGCTCTGCATCGCCTTCGGCTGGCACGCGCGCGACACGATCTGGCACGCCGCCTCCGCCGCGCACCGGGCGGGCGCGGTGCTGGCCCGCGTGATCGGAGAGTTGCGCAACCAGCACCCGGGTCCCGTCGACATCTTCGCCCACAGCCTCGGCGCCCGCGTCGCGCTGTCCTGCCTGCCCACGCTGCAATCCGGCGACATCGGCCGGATGATCCTCTTGTCAGGGGCCGAATTCCGCACCCCCGCCCGCACCGCGCTTCACACGCCCGCAGGCCGCAGCGCTGAGATCGTGAACGTGATCAGCCGTGAAAATGACCTGTTCGACTTGATGTTTGAACGTCTGATGCAGCCGCCCACGCGCTTTGACACGGCCATCGGCACCGGCCTGCCCGACGCGCCCCCGGCATGGCGCGACCTGCAGATTGACGCGGAGGCCACGCGCAACACCCTGAAATCCCTGGGCTTCCACATCCCCCCGCCCGCGCGCCGGTTCTGCCACTGGTCGGGTTACCTGCGCCCCGGGCTCTTCGCGCTCTACACCGCGATCCTGCGCGACCGGATGCCTTTGTCGGCCCTGCCCGCGGCCCCACCTGCACAGCTGCCCCGGCTGATCCCCAAGGCGCGCGCCCCCTTGCCCCCGCTGCGGCGCGTGTCATCTTAGGCGGGCAACCCCAGGAAGGATCGCCCATGCCCGCCCCCATCGACCTCTACTATTGGCCCACGCCCAACGGCTGGAAAATCTCCATCGCGCTGGAAGAGATGGGCCTGCCCTACACCACCCATTTCATCGATATCGGCAAGGGCGACCAGTTCGAACCCGATTTCCTCAAGATCGCCCCCAACAACCGCATGCCCGCGATCACCGACCCCGAGGGGCCCGATGGCGATCCGATCTCGATCTTCGAATCCGGCGCAATCCTGCAATACCTCGCCCGCAAGACAGGCCAGTTCTGCGGCGAGACCGAGCGTCAGCGCATTGCCGTCGACCAATGGCTGATGTGGCAGATGGGCGGTGTGGGCCCGATGGCGGGACAGGCGCATCACTTCCTGAAATACGCCCCCACGATGGAACCGCCGCAGGTTCTGCCCTACGCGCAGGACCGGTACCGCAATGAGGTGGGGCGGCTGTATCGGGTGTTGAATGACCAATTGGCCGAGAACGAATACGTCGCGGGTGATTTCTATTCGATTGCGGACATGTCGCTTTGGGGCTGGTGCCGGGGCTGGGAAGGGCAGCAGCAGACCTTGGACGACAAGCCGCATTTCGCACGGTGGCTGGAGGCCGTGGGCGCGCGTCCGGGTGTGCAGGCGGGGTTTGCGGTGGGGCAAGAGCTGCGGGACCGGAAGAGGACGCGGGAAGAGGAGTTGGCGGCGCAGAAGGTGATGTTTGGGCAAGAGAGGCCCGGTGGGTGAGGGGTTTCACAGGTCGCTGCTTTGACCAGGGGTTTTAAAGATTTTGTCCATGTCGTCAGACCGTAGATATTAGCCTTCATGAAAAGACCAGCGTTAAGTGGGACTCTTGGCGACGTATTCCAGGTATTAGGCCAAGGGACAGTTTTGATGGTCGAAAACTGCACCGGTGAAATGCCGTCGACGGCAGAGGTACGTGTGGGCAGTTTTACATCAATGATCGTAAGTTTTGATTTTCCGAGGAAGACTATCCGCAAGAATGAAAGCCCGTTTGAATTGGACTTTTCGACCATCGGTTTGCTGGTCAAGGAAGATGTTAGGGAAATGCTTCTGGAAATGAGGGGGCAGCCCGTCGAGGTGTATGAAGTCTAAGTGGTGATAAAGGGCTTTCTTGACTGCCGCATGTTTGGGGTGGTCCCGATACTTGCCACGTTGCTGCGGGAAACCCGGGCTTGGTCGAGCGTCTAGTTGCCGGAGGATGGCGACTGAGCAGCAACGAATGTGCGGTGCGTTCAACACCCCGGGGAGCGGAATCAAGGGGCGTAGCCCCGCCGCGACAGCGCCTGCCCGTCCCGGCGGGCTGGCGCTTTGGCTGGGCTGGGTGCGGCGGCGATATGGAAGATGACCTTGGCTGCCATAAAGCTCTGCAGGCCCGAGGTCAGGATGCGCCACCCCACGGCCAGGCGCTCTCGCGGCTTAGCACTGTTGGCGGTGGCGATCTGCGCGTCCTCAGGTGGTGCTGCGCGGTTTGCTATGCGGACTTTTCTGCCGCTTCTACCTTTGATAGGTTTATGGAGCAAAGCCACTACATCTGCTCAGCTTTCGGCCTGAAAATCGACTGGAACACCATGGCATTCGATATGTACGCAGGCGATCTCCGCTTGAGCATTAATCACTCCGAAGAGTACATTCTGCAATCGGCGTATCAAGAACCTGAAAAATACCCTGAACTTTCAAAGATCTGGGAAGAGTTCTATGGAGGACCCGTCATCGATCACGACCGATCTAATCGCATAGTCCACGAGCTTATCGCTTTGCTTGCAACTTCGGATAATCGTGATCCGGCGCTATCTCACAGCATACAAAGGTTTCTGCCTTTCTTCAGCATGGCATACACACGCTCGCTGACTATTCAGTGCAAAAGCGACTAGCGTCTGTTAACTGTGGAGACCGTTCTTTGAAGCTCAAGGCGCTTTTCGGAAAAGACAAAAGCTTTGAAGAGGCCTTCGGTCGTTGGCTTGATTCAGCATTGTCCGTCCCCATTCCTGCAGAAGTCGTAAGCTTCTCATTTAATTTGGTCGAGTTGCCTACGTTCAATGCCGCCGATCCGAGGTTTGGAGTTGAGCTAATAGGCGCGACTTCGTTTTCTAAAGAGGATTCAGATTGGGCTTGTGATGACGCGTTTAAGGCAGCACCCGCAGTGTTGGAAATTCCGGTATCCTTTTCTGGAGACGCTTGGGACGAATGCCTTCGACGAATGCACACGCTGATCACAAGATATCTGACCTGTGGTTCCGCTGGAGCAGATAAGCTCAACTCCGCCGTTGGTGTTGGAATTGGGTTTGTTGATGGAGACTTGCATCTAGTTAGGAGCTAGCTCTCAAGGACTGATAAGTGTTAGCGCCAGCCTCCAATCGGCTACCCCATAGCTCCACTCCCCCCAAACCACGCAACGCACGCCCCAGTCACCTCTTATTCGCCCCTACGCCCTAAAACCCCACGCCGAGGCCTCAAGACGACCAGGAGACCGGCTGCCAGAGCCCCAAAAGGGTCCGCGTGGCGGTCCGTTGTTCGCAAGACGACGCGGGCATGCGCAGATAGGATTTTCGGGGGAAACCCCGACGGTTTTCCGCCCCGGCGGCGCCGCCAATTATCCCAAAGGGCCTGAGGCCCGGTGGCGATCAGAGTGAGAGAGACAGTGGAACGCTACGGCAGCAGGCCGGTGGCGGGTTTTGGCATGCGCTGAACGCGGCCCCTACTCCACCTTATCCGGATCCGCCTGCCCGATGCCCTTGAACACCGCCTTGAACGGCAGCGCCCAGACAATCCCCAAGGCGACATACACCCCAAGCTCCACCCACAAGGGCGGCCGCCCCAGCCAGTTCATGATCGTCACGGCGGTCACGATATAGACCGGCAATCCCACAAGAAGGATCACTAGAGACCAGCGGCGGCGGGCTTTGTAACTCAGGGCCATCAGTCCTCGAACGGGTCGGTTACCAGGATCGTGTCATCCCTCTCGGGTGATGTGGAAAGTAGGGCCACGGGGCATTGGATCAACTCTTCGATCCGGCGGACGTATTTGACCGCCTCACCCGGCAGATCGGCCCAGCTGCGGGCGCCTGCGGTGCTGTCCTCCCAGCCCTTCATCGTCTCATAGACCGGCGTCACCCGCGCCTGCTTGTCGGCGGCGGTGGGCAGGTAGTCGAGCATCTCGCCATCCAGCTCATAGCCCGTGCAGATCTTCAGCTCTTCCATGCCATCCAGCACATCGAGCTTCGTGAGCGCGATCCCGTTCACCCCGCTCGTGGCACAGGTCTGACGGACTAGCACCGCGTCGAACCAGCCGCAGCGGCGCTTGCGGCCGGTGGTGGTGCCGAATTCGTGACCCCGCTCACCCAGACGCTGGCCGTCTTCGTCGAACAACTCAGTCGGGAACGGGCCTTCACCGACGCGGGTGGTGTAGGCCTTCACGATGCCGAGGACGAAGTCGATGGAGCCGGGGCCGATACCGGTGCCGGTGGCCGCCTGGCCCGCGATCACGTTGGAGGAGGTGACGAAGGGATAGGTCCCGAAATCCACGTCGAGCAGCGCCCCCTGCGCCCCTTCGAACAGGATCCGCTGCCCGGCCCGGCGGCGGTCGTTCAGCTCCTTCCAGACGGGTGCCGCATAGGGCAGGATCTTCGGCGCGATCTCTTTCAGCGCCTTGAGCAACGCGTCCCTATCCACCTCCGGCAGACCAAGCCCGCGCCGCAGCGCGTCGTGGTGGACAAGCAGCCGCCCCACCCGCGTCTCCAGCGTCGCCGCGTCGGCCAGATCAGCCACGCGCACCGAGCGGCGGCCGACCTTGTCCTCATAGGCAGGCCCAATCCCCCGCCCCGTCGTCCCGATCTTGGCCACCGCATTCTGCGCCTCGCGCGCGCGGTCAAGCTCACCATGGATGGGCAGGATGAGCGGGGTGTTCTCGGCGATCTTCAGCGTCTCGGGGCTGATCTCCACCCCCTGCCCGCGCACCGTCTCGATCTCGTCCACCAGGTGCCAGGGATCGAGCACAACACCATTGCCCATCACGCTCAGCTTGCCGCCCCGCACCACGCCCGAGGGCAGTGCATGCAGCTTGTAGACCGCCCCGTCGATGACCAGCGTATGGCCCGCATTATGCCCGCCCTGGAACCGCGCGATGACATGCGCCCGCTCGCTCAGCCAGTCGACGATCTTGCCCTTGCCCTCGTCACCCCACTGGGCGCCGACCACCACGACATTTGCCATGCGTGTCCCCTTCGCTGCGCAAACCCGCGCCGGTATAGCGGCAGGGTCACCTTTGGGAAAGCCGCGATTTGACGGGGTGGACAGAGGCCACCTGCCACGCCATTCATCCCCGAAAAACGAAAGGCAGTTTCCATGGGCTTCATCCTACGCTGGCTGGTGGCGTTCGCGCTGCTGGCGCTGACGTTCAACCCGACGCAAGTGAACTTTGTCCGCTGGGCCGAGAGCAGTTTCAATGACCAGATGCCGCTTGTGGTGCTGGCGGGGCTCGTTCTGTTTGCAGGCTACGTGATCTACCTGCGCGCGACGTTTCGGTCGATTGGAGTGTTCGGGATGCTGCTGGTGGCGGCGATCTTTGGCGCGCTGATCTGGGTGCTGATCGACTACGAGGTGCTGACGCTGGATAACCCGACGGTGACGGTGTGGCTCGCGCTTCTGGCGCTGTCGCTGGTCCTGGGGATCGGGCTGTCATGGAGCATCGTGCGGCGGCGGCTGACCGGGCAGACGGATGTGGATGACGTCGAGGAATAGGGGCGCTGCCCCCGGCGCATGCGCGCCTCCCCCGGGATATTTTCGGACCAAAGAAGGGCGGTGTCAGGGGCCTAGAACGCGAAGGTGGCGATCATGAGGGTGAGGTAACCCAGCGTGCGGGGCAGCCTCAGGACGTCTTGCCATGTTAGACCCGGGACCGGGCGCGGACCGGCGAGGCTGAGCGTGACGATCACCAGCATCAGGACGGTGCCTGTCTGCCACCCGGCATCAGGCGGCAAGAGGGCGAGGGCCAGGACAAGCGCGGTGGCCGCCAGTGGCCAGACATGCAGGACCGCCCGTGTGCGGTTGCCGGGTTGGGCCAGCGCGGCCAGATCGTGATGGGTCGGGTCCACGGGGGCCGAAGGCGACTTGGGGGCGTGGTCTATCACCAGCGCGGCGAAAAGGCCGAGGGCTGCGGCCACGGCCAGGCCTGGGGCAAGTGCTGCGCCCGGCAGCATGATCAGGGTGAGGGTCAGTGCGGTCAGAAACCCCGCCTGCACATAGAGGGCATGCCAGCGCCAGGGATCGGCCCAGTGCCGCGCACCAGGATAGGCGCGGGCGACCAGAAAGAGATCATCCCACAGAAGCGCGATTGCCGCAGCAAAGAGCGCGCGTTTGAGGGGAGATCCGGCGATATCGAAGTACGCGAACACCGCCGCAGACGCGCCGTACATGGCCAGCGCGAGGGCGGTGGCCAGCGTGTAAGGGGACATAGTATCCCCTGGATCATGCAAGGACAAAACGGTGCGGCGGAGCATGGTCGGGTCCTTTTGGTAAGACGCGCTGGGCAGATATGGAGCGCCTGTGCGGGATCAAGACGTAACGAGCCGGTTTAGATCGCCAAAAGCCCCAAGAGAAGCAGCGCGAGACCCGCATGGCGGGGACGGAAGAGGCGCATCAAAGGGCTGGCATCGGCGCGCAGGCGTACGGTGCCCGCGCTGCTGAGCGTCAGGAGGACGAGCCAAAAATACCAGGCCGGCGCCCATCCGCCGGCGGGCTGGAACACCGTGAAAACCGCCACCATGACAAGCGCGAAGGCAGGCATCATCAAAAGCCACCGCCGTTCGAAGCTTGTGGGATCGTCGATGCGGCTGAGATCAAAGGGATGGGCGTCGTCTGCTGCCCCGCCCCCCTTCACCGTCGCGGCCATGATGCCCCCGAAGGCCAGCCCGGCGATGCCCCAGGTCAGCGCGCTCGCCCCCAACGTATCGCCTGTGTCCCATGTCGCGATCAGCATGAAGCTGCCCCAGAACCCGCCCATCGCATAGGCGTGAAACCAGCGCAGCGGATCGCGGGCATGGGTGCCGGGCCTGAGGCGGGCGAGCCAGATCAGATCATCCCAGAGCAGAACACCGGCCGCGACATAGATCGTGCGGCGCCACATCTCGGCATCCAGCGGCGCGTCAAGGAACCAGGCAAGGGCCGGAATGACAGGTGCCAGCACCAGCGCCCAGAGGTAGGCGGACGCCGGGTGGGTTTGGGTGAACAAGGCGGTGACAGTCCTGGACATCGCAACCTCTTCCATCCGTTTTTTGTGATGATATGCGGCCGCCGCGCACCGTCAACAGGCGTGGCGGGGCGGTGGCTTTTGGTGGGGACCCCGTCCCGGCACGCTGCGTGTCGCACCGATGCGGGCGGGACCAAGGGGTGGGGGTGCTGGGCAACTACCGCTTGCGCCCGGGCACCTGCCCCCTTAGATACCCCAAGTCTTTAACCGCACGGCCCGCTTTGCCCCCATGGAAAACGTCGTTCTCATCGTCCACCTGATCCTCGCGCTGTGTCTGATCGGCGTGGTGCTCTTGCAGCGCTCGGAAGGGGGCGGTTTGGGCATGGGCGGCGGTGGCGGCGGCGTGAACTCGCGCGCGCCGGTGACGGCGTTGGGCAAGCTCACTTGGGCGTTCGGGGTGGCGTTCACGATCACGTCGATCTGGCTCACCATCATTGCCGCGCAAAACTCGGCCGATACCTCGGTGATCGACCGCCTTGGCATCGACGCGCCGTCAAGCGCAGATCCGGTCCTGCCGCCGGCCGGTGATCTGTTGCCGCCGCCGGTCGATGGTGGCGGGCTTCTGGCCCCACCGCCGGTGGAGTAATCCCACAAGGTTCAGGGGGCCACCGCCCTCTCATCCACAGCATCTTGCGGCCTGCCCCTTGCCGGGGGCGACCGAATCTCTTATGCGTCAAGTCCCGTGGGATCGGTCAGCGATGACGCCTTTGTGAGCCATCCACCACAGTCGATACGCGGGAGTTCCAGGCACCATGGCACGTTATGTTTTCATCACCGGCGGTGTTGTGTCTTCGCTTGGAAAAGGCCTCGCCTCGGCCGCATTGGGGGCTTTGTTGCAGGCCCGCGGATACTCCGTGCGGCTGCGCAAGCTCGACCCCTATCTCAACGTCGATCCCGGCACGATGAGCCCGTTTGAGCATGGCGAGGTCTTCGTCACCGATGACGGGGCCGAGACGGATCTGGACCTTGGGCACTATGAGCGGTTCACGGGTGTGCACGCGCGAGGGAGCGACAGCGTATCGTCGGGGCGGATTTACTCGACCGTGCTCGAGAAGGAGCGGCGCGGCGATTACCTGGGCAAGACGATCCAGGTGATCCCGCATGTGACAAATGAAATCAAAGACTTCCTGCATGTGGGCGAGGATGAGGTCGATTTCATGCTGTGCGAGATCGGCGGGACGGTGGGGGATATCGAAGGCCTGCCGTTCTTCGAGGCGATCCGCCAGTTCGCCCAGGACAAGCCGCGGGGGGAATGCATCTTCATGCATCTCACTTTGCTGCCCTGGATCGCGGCGTCGGGTGAGTTGAAGACAAAGCCCACCCAGCACTCGGTCAAGGAGTTGCGGTCCATTGGCATTGCGCCCGATGTGCTGGTCTGCCGGTCCGACAAGCCGATCCCGGAAAAGGAGCGTGAGAAGATTGCGCTCTTCTGTAACGTCCGCAAAGAGGATGTGATCGCAGCGCCCGATCTGCGCTCGATCTATGAGGCGCCGCTCGCCTATCACCGCGAAGGGCTGGATCAGGCGGTGCTCGATGCCTTCCGGATCTCGCCCGCGCCAAAGCCGAACCTCAGCCGCTGGGAAGACGTGCAGGACCGCATCTTCAACGCCGAGGGCGAGGTGCGCGTGGCGATCGTGGGCAAGTACACGCAGTTGGAGGACGCCTATAAATCGATTGCCGAGGCGCTGACCCATGGCGGCATGGCGAACCGCGTGCGCGTGAACGCTGAGTGGATCGATGCCGAGATTTTCGAGCGTGAGGATGCGGCCCCCTATCTGGAGGATTTCCACGCGATCTTGGTGCCCGGCGGGTTCGGGGAGCGTGGGACCGAAGGAAAGATCAAAGCCGCTGAGTTCGCGCGCGAGAAGAAGATTCCCTATCTGGGGATATGCCTCGGCATGCAGATGGCGGTGATCGAGGCCGCGCGGAACCTGGCGGGGCTGGAGACAGCGGGGTCGGAGGAGTTCGACCACGAAGCCGGGAAGAAGCGGTTCGAGCCGGTGGTCTATCACCTCAAAGAATGGGTGCAGGGCAACCACACGGTCGCGCGCAAGGTCGATGACGACAAGGGCGGGACGATGCGCCTGGGTGCCTATACGGCGAACCTGGCGGAGGGATCGAAGGTGGCCGAGGTCTATGGCGACACGGTGATCGAGGAACGGCACCGGCATCGCTATGAGGTGGACATCAAGTACCGCAAACAGTTGGAGAAAGAGGGGCTGCGGTTTTCGGGAATGTCGCCGGACGGCCGGCTGCCGGAGATCGTGGAGGTCACCGATCATCCTTGGTTCATCGGGGTGCAGTTTCATCCCGAGCTGAAGTCGAAGCCGTTTGCGCCGCATCCGCTGTTTGCGGATTTCGTCCGGGCGGCGAAGGAGGTGTCGCGGTTGGTTTGAGCGATCAGACTAACTGACGTTAAACCTACTGTCGTATGGTCGGCGCATGGAGCATGAAAACGATGACCTGGCCGACCTCCGTGCCGTGGCCGCATACCACGCGGCACCGCAGGACGGTATGCCCGCCGCCTTCGTTGCCCGCCTGATCGACGGCGAAGCGCCCTTGCGCGTTGTGCGCGACTGGCGTGGGCTGTCGCAATCGGCGCTGGCGCGCGCGTCGGGGGTCAACCGGGTGGAGATCGCCGATATCGAGGCGGGGCGGGCCACGGGGTCTGTCGAGACGCTGAAGAAACTGGCAGGCGCGCTGGATGTGACGCTGGACGAGTTGGTCTGAGGCCGACAAACGCTATTCAGATCGGCGCGGGCGCGCTACCCTCCCCCCATGCGCGCCCTCCTCGCCCTCCTCGCCCTCACCCTCCCGGCCCATACCGAGCCCATCACCCTCGTCCCCTACACCGATCTCGAACCCCGCCTCACCACGCGCGTCGACTTCGAAGACTTCCCCCGCCGCCTCTCCCCCGGCATTTCGCTCGATGGCATTCAACCCGTGGAAGGCGCCGCGCTGGGCGAGCGGTTTCAGGGACAGCTCATCTGGCAGCAGGACGGGTTTGACCGAACTGGGCTGATCCCCGATGCGCCGTTGGCGCTGGTGGCGGGGGCTGAAGGGCAGAACCTGTCGATTGCGCTGATCTACCAGCTGTCGAACCAACTTCAGGGCCTCGCCCCGCCCGGCTACCCGGCGACCAATGCTGAGGGCGAAGGGTCGGTGGCGGTGCTGTTTGACCGCGATCAGTTCGCGCTGGGGTTTCGTGTCGCCGCCGAGCCGCGGCCGCGCGACGGCAACGGCACGCCGGGCCAGATGACGGTGCAGTTCTTTGCCCGCGATGCCCGGCTGATTGCGGAAAAGACGGTCACGCTGGGCTGGGGGCGGCAGGCCTATGGCTTTGTGCGCGAAGGCGAGGCGACCGATATTGCGGGCATCACGATCACCAATGCCGACCCCGCGGGAATCGCGATCGACGATCTGATCTTCGATACGGATCTTGCGATTGGGTGGGGGAAAACGACGGATAATTCCGCGGCTGCCAGTCTCTTTCGCTGAAAACAGTCTGTTGCGCGGCGGCCACCAATCGAATTGTGGCAAAGCCCGTCCGTGAAACGCGGGCGAAATTTGGCTCTCACTGTTCGCGTCGGGTGAACAATCCCGCCACAATTAAGGGGGTGGCGGCAATTTTTCGCTTATTGTCCGCGTTTTCCGACCGGGTCCCATTTTGAGGCCCAAAAGGTTAACGGGGCGGCTTCTCAGAACCGTCACAACTCTTAGAAATCTGGTCCGACTCTCGCCCTGATGCGCTGGCTTAACGATGCCGTGGCGAGCGCTGCAGCACACCTGCGCTCGTGTAACCAGTGAAATCTCGTGCGATCGCGCCGGCCCGAAAAGAGGCTGGCGCGGTCTGCATCTTGGGCCATGCGGCGAATTTGCCCCCAAGGCTTTTCCCCATCGCCCGGCGGGCATATATCCAAGCAATGTTCGCAGATTTCCTCAACCGCCTCACCCAGCCTGACCCCGAGCCGTTGCCGGATGCCGATGCGCGCCTTGCGCTGACCGCACTGTTGGTGCGCATTGCGCGATCTGATGGGGATTATGCCCAGGAGGAGGCTGGCCGGATCGACCGGTTGATGGCCAAACGCTATGGTCTGTCGCCGTTTGAGGCCACGAAGCTGCGCCGCGATGGCGAGGCGTTGGAGGCGCAGGCCCCAGACACCGTGCGCTTTACCCGCGCAATCAAAGATGCGGTCCCGTATGAAGAGCGTGAGGGCGTGATCGAGGCGATGTGGGATGTGGTGCTGGCCGATGGCGTGCGCGACCACGAGGAAGACGCCCTGCTCAGGCTGGTGGCGAACCTTCTGGGCGTGAACGACCGCGATTCAAACCTGGCGCGGCAGCGGGTTGAAGCCCAGCGGGGATGATCGCCAGCTTTCCGATGTATGACCGGCCCCAGACACGGGGTCATTACGCGGCATTGTGGGATGGGATCCGGGCCAGGGTCGGCGGCCCGTTACCCAACGCGCTGACCCATGATGAGGATCCCTGGACGCACTGGATGTCCGCCGATCTGGTTCTGTCGCAGACCTGTGGACTGCCGTTCCGGGCGCGTCTGGCGGATCAGGTGGCACTGGTGGGCACACCGGACTACGCCGTCGATGGCTGTCCGCCGGGGTATTACCGCAGCGTGGCGGTGATGCGTCGGGACGATGGGCGGGCGGATGATCTGCATGGGCTGCGGCTGGCCTATAACGATCCGCTATCGCAATCGGGCTGGGCGGCGGCGGTGGATCATGCGGGCGGGACAACTTTCGCGGGATACCTGCAGACCGGCAGTCACGCGGCCTCGGCTGCCGCTATTGCCGAAGACCGCGCCGATATTGCCTATATTGACGCGGTGACGTGGCGGATGATTGCGCGCTGGGATGACGTGGCCCAGCGTTTGCGCGTCGTGGATGAGACCACCCCGACCCCGAGCCTGCCCTTCATCACCCGCGCAGGCGGGCCGGTCGCGGAATTGGCCACTGCTACGCGCGCGGCCATTGACGATTTGAGCCCTTCCGCGCGCGCGGCGACGGGGTTGCAGGGGCTGGTGCAAATCCCGGCAGAATCCTATCTGGCACAACCGATCCCCCCCAAAGCGCCGAAATAACGCGCAAATTGCCGGTTTCCCCGGCGGCAGTTTCGTCCAAAACCTTGCCAACTGCTCAATTTCGCGCCTTACTCTCGCCCCGGGGCAACCGACTGGGGTGAAGGTGAGCCAAACGACGGCACCCGTGATCGAAATCCGCGACCTGCACAAAAGCTATGGGTCGCTGGAGGTTCTCAAGGGCGTGGGCATGACCGCGGCCAAGGGGCATGTCGTCTCGCTGATTGGGTCGTCGGGGTCGGGCAAGTCCACGCTGTTGCGCTGTGCCAATCTTCTGGAAGACAGCCAGAAGGGTGAGATCCTGTTCGAAGGCGAGCCGATCAAGTGGCGCGGCGATGGCCTGCGCCGGCACCCGGCGGACAAGGCCCAGGTCACGCGCATCCGCACCAACCTGTCGATGGTGTTTCAGCAGTTCAACCTGTGGGCGCATATGACCATCCTGCAAAACGTGATGGAAGCGCCAGTGACGGTCATGAAGCGCGACCCGGCGCAGGTTGAAGAGGCCGCGCGCGGCTACCTCGACAAGGTGGGGATCGGGGACAAATGCGATGTCTACCCCGCGCAACTGTCCGGCGGGCAGCAACAGCGGGCAGCGATTGCGCGCGCGCTGTGCATGGAGCCTCGGGCGCTGTTGTTCGATGAACCCACCTCGGCGCTGGACCCCGAGTTGGAGCAAGAGGTGGTTCGCGTCATCAAGGATCTCGCGCGCGAGGGGCGGACGATGCTTATCGTGACGCATGATATGCGGCTGGCGGCCGATGTGTCTGATCACATCGTGTTCCTGCATCAGGGCCGTATCGAAGAAGAAGGGCCGCCGGACCAGGTGTTCGGAAGCCCCGCAACCGACCGGCTGCGGCAGTTCTTGTCTGCCACCGCACCGGCCTGAAACTCTTGTCACTTAGGGAGTAGACAAATGAAAAGACTGATCCTTTCCGCGGCAGCCCTGGCGATCACCGCCGGGGGTGCCTTTGCGCAAGACGTGGTCCGCATGGGGACCGAAGGCGCCTACCCTCCGTGGAACTTCATCAACGACGCGGGCGAGGTCGACGGCTTTGAAAAAGAGCTAGGCGATGAACTGTGTGCGCGCGCCGAGTTGACCTGTGAGTGGGTGACGAACGAATGGGACTCGATCATCCCCAACCTCGTCTCGGGCAACTATGACGTCATCATCGCGGGCATGTCGATCACGGATGAGCGTGATGAGGTCATCGACTTCACCCAGAACTATACCCCGCCCGATCCGTCGGCCTATGTGGCGACCAGCGATGGCGTTGACCTCGAAGGCGGCGTGATCGCTGCGCAGACCGGCACGATCCAGGCGGGCTTTATCGCCGAGGGTGGCGCCACGCTGGTGGAGTTCGCGACGCCGGATGAGACCATCGCGGCCGTCAAGAACGGGGAAGCAGATGCGGTTCTGGCCGACAAATCCTTCCTCGCGCCGCTGGTCGAGGCGGATGCCGAGCTGATGTTCGTCGGTCCCGATGTGCCCCTGGGCGGTGGTGTCGGCATGGGCATTCGGGAAACCGACGCCGAGCTGAAGGCCAAGTTCGACGCGGCGATCCAGTCGATGAAGGACGATGGCACGCTGAACGCGATGATCGCGAAGTGGGAAGTCAGCTCGCAATTCGAGTGATGCGATATCTGCGGGGCGCTGTTTCGGCGGCGCCTCGCATCCTTTGGGGAAAGGTGACGGGCCATCTTTTCGTTTTGCGAAGACCCCTCGGTTCTGGCGAACCTGCAATGGTTCGCCTGCTACCTGACCACCGGCAAACACGCGCTGATGTACGTGTCCTTCGGGACCGTGCTGTTGCTCTTGGCGATCACCGCGCCCGCGGCGCTTATGTTCGGGTTCGGGGGTGCGATTGCAGCGCGGTCGTCCTTTCCGCCGCTGGCCTGGTTCGGCAAGGCCTATATCGCCATCGTGCGCGGCGTGCCCGACATTGCGTTCTTCCTGTTCTTCGTCATCGCGCTGGATCAGGCGTTTGAATACCTGCGCCACCGGGTGAAATGCCCCGACTGGGCGGAACCTGTGCGCCAGGGCAATGACTTCATCGTCTGCGCGGCGGCGAAACTGCCGCTGTCGACGTCGCCCCAGTGGGTGCATGAGGTCTATGGATTTTTCCTGGCGGTGCTGACCTTTGCCATCGTCTATGGGGCGTTTACGGCGAACGTCCTCTATGGCGCGATGCGGGCCGTGCCGCGCGCGCAGTTGGAGACGGCCGAGGCCTATGGCATGACCCAGCGCCAGACGTTCTGGCGCATCCTCGTGCCGCAGATGTGGGTCTATGCCCTGCCCGGTCTGTCGAACCTGTGGATGATCCTGATCAAGGCCACGCCCTTGCTGTTCCTCCTGGGCGTCGAAGACATCGTCTATTGGGCGCGAGAATTGGGCGGAACCGCCCTGCCCCGGTTCACCGACTATCCCCATGGCGATTGGCGGATGTGGTATTTCCTGGCGCTGCTGATCTTCTACCTGGGCTTCACCAAGCTGAGCGAGATCGTGCTGGAGCGGATCATGCGCCGACTGTCCCACGGGCAGGCCACCATGGGCGGGGAACGCCAGAGGGCCGCGGCATGAGTTGCTGGGAAACCATCGCGGATTATGGCCTGCGGTCCATCGGGATTGGGGAGCGGCTGTTGCCGCGTGAAGGCTATACGCTGTGCCAGCATTTCACGCTGATCGGATCGGGGATGATCTGGAACGTCTATTTCGGCGTGCTGGCGATGTTTTTCGGGTTCTTCCTGGCGACCGCCGTGGCGCTCGGTAAGGCGTCAGACAGCTGGCCGGTGCGCAAGCTGTCGGAATGGTTCGTGCTGGTCTTCCGGGGCTCGCCTTTGTTCATTCAGTTCTTCTTTGCCTATTTCCTGTTTCTCAGCCTGAAGAGCCAATACGCGTTCTTTGATCCCTTTACCTCGGCCTGGTTAGGCGCGCTGATCGTGTTGTTCCTGAACACGGCGGCCTATTCGGGGGAGATCTTCTATGGCGCGCTGCGTTCGGTGCCCAAGGGCGATCTGGAGGCGGCGGATGCTTATGGTCTGTCAGGGTGGACGAAATTTCGCCGGGTGACCTGGCCCACGATGCTGCGGCTGGCCTGGCCCGCCTATACCAACGAGGCGATCTTTCTGTTCCACGCGACCACGCTGGTGTTTTTCTCGGGCTTCCCAGCGTGGCAGCAGCGGGGCGATGCGCTCTATTACGCGAATTTCTTTGCCGACAAGACGTTCAACCCCTTTGTCGCCTATCCGATCGTAGCGGGGTATTTCATCCTACTGACCTTGGTGATTATCGGCGGCTTTGGGCTGATGAACCGGCGGCTGAACCGGCATGTGCCGCAGGAACGGCGCAGCCGGGTGCGGTATCGTCCCCAGTTTGTGCGGTAGCGGCACGTAAGCCGCTTTGTTGCGCCAGCGGCGATGATGAAGCCGCAGGCATTCGCCCAATTTGACGCCCCTGCACCTTCCCGCTAGCGTGCGCAGACCGTCAATCAGTTTGGTGTTTCATGCAGATCGGTATCCTGCAAACCGGCCACGCCGCCCCGGCGATGCGCAAGGCCGTCGGCGACTATTCGGACTATTTCGCGCTGTTCCTGCAGGGGCAGGGTCTGACCTTTGCAACGTTTAATGTGATCGACTGCATCTTTCCCAATTCGGTCCATGACTGCGATGGTTGGCTGATTACAGGATCGAAACATGGGGCGTATGAGGACCTGCCGTGGATCCCGCGGCTGGAGGGGTTTCTGCGCGATGCTTACGCCGCGAAAGTGCCCATCGTGGGTATCTGTTTCGGGCACCAGATCTTGGCGCAAGCCTTGGGCGGCAAGGTCGAGAAGTTTACTGGCGGCTGGTCGGTGGGCCCCACCGATTACAACTGGGGCGGGGAGACCGTGCGATTGAATGCCTGGCATCAGGATCAGGTGGTGGCGTTGCCGGAGGGGGCGGAGGTGCTGGCCTCCAGTGACTTTTGCCAATACGCGGCCCTTGCCTATGGCGACCGCGCACTGACGGTGCAGGCCCATCCCGAATATGACGACGACGCGATCCGGGTGTTGATCGAGGCGCGCGGCCCCGCGATGGGGATCGACGATCAGCTTGCCGCCGCCGAGGCCGAGATGGGCCAACCCGATGGCCGATATCGGTTGGCGCAGGAGATCGGGGAGTTTTTCCGGAAGGCACGCGATGGCTGATTGGCTGAAGAAATGCCCTGAGGCGGCGCAGCGGTATCTTGAAGGGCGGCGGCTGGATGAGGTGGAGTGCATCATCGGCGACCTGCCCGGGATCGCGCGGGGCAAGGCGATGCCAGCGGCGAAGTTCGCCACGCAGAAGCGGTTCTTCCTGCCGAACTCGATCTTCTACCAAACCATCACCGGCGATTGGGGCGAGGCGGCGGGCGATGAGGGCTTTACCGAGCCCGACATGATCCTCAAGCCCGATTACAACACCGCCTCCGCCGCGCCCTGGACCGGGGACTGGACGTTACAGGTGATCCACGACGCCTTCGACCAGGCAGGCAAGCCCATTCCGATGTCACCCCGAAACGTGCTGCGCCGCGTAGTGGAGATGTATGAGAAGAAGGGCTGGAAACCCATCGTCGCGCCAGAGATGGAGTTCTACCTCGTCGCCCGCAACATCGACCCGCGCCAACCCATCGAGGCGATGATGGGCCGCACGGGGCGCCCTGCGGCGGCGCGGCAGGCCTATTCGATGAGCGCGGTCGACGAATACGGGCCGGTGATCGACGACATCTATGATTTCGCCGAGGCGCAAGGGTTTGAGATTGACGGGATTACGCAGGAAGGCGGGGCCGGTCAGGTGGAGATCAACCTGCGCCACGGCAGTCCGGTGAAGCTTGCCGATGAGATCTTCTACTTCAAAAGGCTGATCCGCGAGGCGGCGCTGCGCCACGATTGCTTTGCGACCTTCATGGCCAAGCCGATTGAGGGCGAACCGGGGTCGGCCATGCATATCCACCATTCGGTGATCGACAAAGCGACGGGCAAGAACATCTTCTCGGGGCCTCAGGGCGGCGAGACGGATGCGTTTTTCCAGTTCATCGGCGGCCTGCAGAAACACCTGCCACAGGTGGTCGCGATCATGGCGCCCTATGTGAACAGCTATCGCCGGTACGTTAAGGATCACGCTGCACCTATCAACCTGGCCTGGGGGCGGGACAACCGGACGACGGGGCTGCGGATTCCGATTTCCGAACCTGACGCCCGGCGGGTGGAGAACCGGCTCGCGGGGATGGATTGCAACCCGTATCTGGGGATCGCGGCGTCGCTCGCCTGTGGCTATCTGGGGCTGGTGAATGAGGAATGGGCGGGGCCGTCGTTCAAGGGCGATGCCTATGAGGATAGTGAAGAAGACCTGCCCAAAGTGATGTTCGAAGCGCTCGACCTGTTCCGCGATGCGCCGGAGATCCGGATGGTTCTGGGGGAGCGGTTCTGCGAGGTCTATGAGATCGTGAAGCAGGCCGAATATGACGAGTTTTTGCAGGTGATCTCGCCCTGGGAGCGGGAGCACCTTCTACTGAACGTCTGAGGCAGCCCTTCGTATCCAAACGTTGCAAATTCGCGCCGATCTTCGCGACGTCGGTCATTTCCCTCGCCTTACGGGCGCGCTTGATGTACAGAAATCCCGAAAGTCACTTTCAGGATTTCGGAACATGACCCTCGCCCCCAACACCTATGACGCCGAACCCATCCCCGCTGAGGCCCGCGCCGAAGTGGAGCGGTTGCTCGCCTCGGGCGATCTCTTCCGCTACACCGCGCCGTCCGATGCGCCGGTGAGCCTGCTGGAGGCGGAGTTTGCCGAGTTGATGGGCGCGAAATATGCGCTGGCGGTGGCGTCTTGTTCGGCGGCGTTGTTCCTGTCGATGAAGGCGCTGGGCTTGACGCCCGGGGCCAAGGTGCTGATCCCGGCCTTTACTTTTGCGGCTGTGCCCTCGGCAGTTGTGCATGCGGAGTGTGTGCCGGTGCTGGTCGAGGTGGGCGAGAACTACCGGATCGACATGGCCGATTTCGAGGCCAAGCTGACCGGCGATATCGATGCGGTGCTGATCAGCCATATGCGGGGCCATACCTCGGATATGGATGCGATTATGCGGCTCGCGGATGCCGCCGGTGTGCCGGTGATCGAGGATGCGGCGCATTCGCTGGGCACGGTTTGGGACGGGCGCAAAATCGGGACGATCGGGCGCGTGGGGTGTTTTTCGTTCCAGTCCTACAAGCTCGTGAATGCGGGCGAAGGGGGGATCCTGATCTCCGACGATGCGGAGCTGATCGCGAAGGCGGTGATCATGTCTGGCGCCTACGAGCATAACTGGAAGAAGCACCCCGTGCTTCATGACCATTTCGAGACCTGGCAGAACAAGCTGCCGCTCTACAATACGCGGCTCAATAACCTTTCGGCGGCGATCATCCGGCCGCAACTCTCTGAGATCGCGCGGCGCGTCCGGGATGGGCGGGCGAACCATGATTATGTGGCAGGGCGGTTGAATGCCTCGCCTTGGATTTCGGTGCCCGATCCGCTAGCGCCCGAAGAACGTGCGCCGGATTCGATCCAGTTCAATCTGGTGGGGATGTCCGACGACGATGTGCGGGCCTTTGCCGAGGTGGCCGGTCAGGCGGGCGTGAAGGTGCAGGTGTTTGGCATGTCGGCAGACAATGCGCGGGCGTTCTGGAACTGGCAGTTTCTGGGCGATGTGCCCGAGTTGCCGCGGACGCGGGCGATGCTGATGCGGTCCTGTGATGTGCGCCTGCCCGCGCGGCTGACGGGGGCGGAGTGTGATTTCACCGCCGAGGTGCTGATGGGCGCAGCGGCTAAGGTGATGTCAGAGCACACGAAGGCTGTCGCCTAGCCAGGGCATGCGCTCTTTCGCGGGGCCGATGATCTTGTCGGTGATCAGAGGGCGCAGGCGGTCGGCCACCTGCCCCGGCATCTCGTGCAACACGCCGCGCCGGGCGATCAGGGAGATCGTGCGCGACATCGGTGCCATGGGCAGCGCGATCACATCCACCTTGTCGCGGAACCGTTCGGCGCGGAGGTAGCCCAAGGGTGTCATGATTGACCACCCTGCCCCTGCGGCCACCATGGCGAGGATGGCGTGGTAGCTGTCGAGTTCGAACCGGTGGTCGAGGGTGAGATTTTGCCGCGCAAGGTGGGCAGCGATCTGGCGGCCCATGAGGTGACGCTTGGTGTAGCGGATGAGCGGCATGGGGCGGAGGGTGGTGAGCGGGTCGTCAGAACCTTGGAGCGCACCTTTGGGGACGGCGGCGATGAAGGGTTCTTCGAGCAGCGGATGCACCTCTGCCCAGCTGCCCACAGCGGCGGTTTCGGCTGCGACGATGACGTCGAGGACGCGGGTTTCCAGGAGGTCGTAGAGGCGGTGGCTCGCGCCGGTTTCCAGCAGGAAGCGCGTGCCGGTGAGGGTATCGCCCATTTCGGCCAGAAGCTGCGGCGTCACGTCGGCGTCGAAATCCTCGACCATGCCGAGGTTGAAGCGCGACAGGCGTGAGAGGTCGTTCATCGCGAGTTCGGCGCGGGCCTCGGCGGCCTCATTGAGGATGGTTTGCGCACGGAGGAGGAAGACGCCGCCAGCAGGCGTGAGGGCTAAAGGCCGTGCGCTGCGGTCGATAAGGCGCGTGCCCAGCGCGGACTCCAGGTTGCTGAGTTGCTGGCTGATGGCGGAGGGGGAGGCGTCGAGACGGCGGGCGGCGGCGGAGATGGAGCGTTCTTCCGCAGTGGCCGCAAAGACTTCGACCCCCCAAAGCGTGATCTTGCCCGGTGCGTCGACCATGCCCCCTGTCCCCGGAGGACTACTTGTTCATCTTGGCAAGCTGGGTCTGCAGATCGGCAAGCTGGCGCTTGATCGTGTCGAGATCGTCTTCTTCGCTCTCGTCGTCTTCGTCGGGCTCTGCGGGCGCCGACCATCCCGACATGCCGCCGGTCATCGCCTTCATGAAGGCGGCTTGCTGGGCGCGCATCGCGTCATAGCCCGGCATCGCGGCCATGGGGTTGGCCATGTTTTCGATCATCTTCGACTGGCCGTCCCGCAGCATCTCGAAACTCATCGCCAGAAACTCGGGCACCACCGATTGCGCCTGGGTCGTGTAGCTGCGGACAAGGTCGGTCAGCACGCCCAGAGGCAGCACGTTTTCCCCACGGCTTTCGTGTTCGGCGATGATTTGCAGAAGGTATTGCCGCGTCAGGTCATCGCCGGATTTCAGATCGACGATCTGCACCTCACGGCCATCGCGGATGAAGGTCGCGATGTCATCGAGCGTCACGTAATCGCTGGTCTCGGTGTTATACAGGCGCCGGCTGGCGTAGCGCTTGATGAGCAGCGGTTCAGAGCTATCGGCCACAGGGCGCACCTCTCGGCGTTTTTTCGCAGTGCAGCACAGCTTACGGCGTTGCAGCGAAAAAAGAAAGGGCACTGATTGAACACGAAAAAAGGGCGGGCCATGTGGGCCCGCCCCGATATGACGCCGACAGGGAGGATGCCGGCTATCACAACTCGTTACCCCACCGTTATTACTTGGCGGCAGTTGCCTTCTTGGCGGCAGCGGTCACGTCAGCCGTGGCTTTCTTGACTGCGGCAGTCGCATCTTCGGAGATGTCTTTGCCAGCGGCCAGCATCAGCTCAACCGTTTCCATCTGCACTTTCTTGGCAACTTCAGCGAAGGCAGCCATGTTTTCAGCAGCCATTTCAGCCTGGGCCGAAGCGAAATCGGTCATGGCTTTGCCGTAGTCTGCGGGCTCTTCCTTGACGGTGGCCACGACGCCCATCTTGCCAATGGTGTCTTTGGTCCACTTCGAGGAGATCTCGGTCGATTTCTCAGCGGCTTCCAGAGCCACTTTCGACATCTTCTCAGCCAGCGAGGCCTGCGTTTTGTAGGCTTCCTGCATGGCGGTCGTGTCGACCGGGAATGCGCCCATCATGTCTTTGAATGCTTTTGTGTAGTCCTGCGCTTTAGCCATTTTCTCTCTCCTGAGCTAACCTGCGGGAAGCCCCGCTTTCTGCGACTGCAAACAATATGACTGCTGCAGTGCGGCATTTCAAGAGATTTTTGCTGCGGTGCAGCATATTTTTATTATGATATATTTTTCAATACCTTAAGCGCCCACCACATAGGTGCCAGGCGCCGGCGCAAGGGTTTTGTGACTTGAATCGCCTGGTTCGCGCGCTGGAATCTGTTTGCCCGAGCGGGACGACAACCATGTCTCCCACCGGGGCCACCACGACCCTTCGTGGAACGTCGCACCCTGCTGCCAGTCTTCGGGGGACAGGCTCAGATCCTCGTTGGTGTAGTGGCCATATTTGTTCCGGCTGGGCGGATTGACGATCCCCGCGATATGGCCCGACTCCGACAGGATAAAGGTGCGCGAGCGCGATCCCATTTGCCGGATCCCGTTGTAGCTCGATTTCCAGGCGGCGATGTGATCGGCCTCGCACGCGATGGCGCATAACGGGACTTTGACGTCTTTCAAGTGCAGCGTCTCACCGCAGAGTGGGAAGCCCCCTGCGGCGAACTTGTCCTGCTGGCACAGGCCGCGCAGATACTCGACCGACATACGGGCCGGCAGGTTCGTCCCATCGCCGTTCCAATAGAGCAGGTCGAACGCGGGGGGGTTTTCGCCCATCATATAGCTTCGGATCGCGGGGCCGTAGACCAGATCGTTTGAGCGCAGGAAGCTGAAGGTGCGGCTCATGAAGAAGGAATCGAGGACGCCGCTGTCATTGACCTCTTGTTCGATGCCGTCGACGAAATCATCGTCGAGGAACACACCCACCTCGCCCTGATCGGAGAAATCGGTGAGGGTGGTGAAGAAGGTCGCGGATTTGACGGATTTGTCGCCGCGTTTTTCCATCAGCGCGAGCGTCAGCGACAAGGTGGTGCCCGCGATGCAATAGCCCACGGTGTTCACCTTCTTCTGGCCTGTAATCGCCTTCACTTCCTTTATCGCGGTCAGGTAGCCGTCTTCGACATAGTCATCCATGCCCACATCGCGGTAGCTGTGGTCTGGGTTTTTCCAGCTGACGACGAACAGGGTATAGCCCTGTTCGACGATCCAGTTGATGAGGCTGTTCTTGGGCTTTAGGTCCAGAATGTAGAACTTGTTGATCCAGGGCGGGAAGATGATCAACGGGGTTTCATGGACAGTTTTGGTCTTGGGTGCATATTGGATCAGCTCGAATAGGCGATTGCGATAGATGACCGAGCCTTCGGTGGTGGCGAGGTTCTCGCCCACGTGAAAGGCCTCTTTATCAGCGAGGGTGACGACCACATCGCCGTTGTTCGCCTCAAGATCGCGGACCAGGTTTTCAAGCCCGTGAACAAGGCTTTCGCCATCGGTCTCCACCGCGCGACTCAGCGCCTCGGGGTTGGTGCCAAGGAAATTGGTGGGGCTGAACATGTCCACGATCTGGCGGCTGAAATATTCGACGCGCTGCTTTTCCTTGGCATCGAGCCCTTCCATGTCGGCGATCGCCTGTTCCATCGCCTCGGCGTTCATAAGGTATTGTTGTTTAATGAAATTAAAGTAGGGATGGGTCTGCCACAGCGGGTTTGAGAAACGGCGGTCCTGTGGGGTTTCATCGGGGGGCGCGGCCAACTTGCCGCTGGCCAGCGCCTGCTGCGCCTCGACGTAATGCTTCAGCGATTTGCCCCAGAAGCCGATCTGATGTTCGAGGATTTTCGAGGGGTTCGACATCATTTCAGCCATGTAGGCCGCGGCCGCTTTCATATAGAGATCCTGACCCGGGCCCTGGAGGCTGGCCGGCACGGTTTTCTTTCGCGAAAACGCGGAGACCAGACGATTTGTCAGCTCTTCAACCCTGGCGAGATTTTCGTTCAGACGCTCAAGTTGTTCGTGCTGCTCGGCTTGCGACACCGCGTCGTCTGTTTCTTTAGTTGTCATTGGTAGCTTTCCGGGGTATTTTGCAGGTGCAGCATTTCATATCGTAATGTTGATCTTACTGTCGCACGTTGCGGGGGGCAAAGCGACCAAATGAACCGGCGCGTGCCGGGCAAGGAGTAACCCGTGCGATACATGCTGACCTACGACCTGTATGAATCGATCCGCAACACCAACCAGTGGATGGGGGCATCGGCACAGGCGCTGGCGTCGTATCCTGCAACAGGCCTTGTGCCCAATCCGATGTTCCAACTGATTGCGGCCTGGGGCGAAGTGACCGAGCGCAGCTTTGCGCGTATGGTCGCCAAGCCGGACTGGGGCATCGACAGCATCGTGGCCGAGGATGGCCGCGACCATGTGGTCAGCGTTGAGATCGATGTGAAGCGGCCCTTTGGCGATCTAATCCGGTTCGAAGTGGCGGGCCGGCCCGATAAGAAACGGCGGATCCTGTTGGTGGCGCCGATGTCGGGGCACTACGCGACGCTGCTGCGGTCAACCGTGGCGAGCCTGTTGCCCGATGCCGATGTTTGGGTGACCGACTGGCACAATGCCCGCGACATCCCCGTCAGCGAAGGCAAGTTCGATATCGAGGATTACACCCTTTACCTGATGGAATTCATGCGGTTCCTGGGGCCCGACACCCACGTGATCGCAATCTGCCAGCCCGCCCCGCTCGCGCTGGCGGCGACGGCCTATCTGGCCGAGCTGGAACCCGATGCCCAGCCGCGCACGCTGACCCTGATCGGCGGCCCGATCGACCCCGACGCCGCGCCGACGGACGTGACCGACTTTGGCCGCCGGGTGACGATGGGGCAATTGGAACATCTGGCGCTGCAGCGTGTGGGCTTCAAATACCCCGGCGTGGGGCGGATGGTCTATCCGGGCCTCGCGCAGCTAAGCTCGTTCATGTCGATGAACGCCGAACGGCACGGCAAGGCGTTCTATGAACAGATCCTGAGCGTGGCCAAAGGGCAAGCTGGCGACCACGACAAGCACAACCGGTTCTACGACGAATATCTGGCCGTGATGGATATGACGGCCGAGTTCTATCTGTCGACGGTGGAGCGGATCTTTAAGGAACGGGAAATCGCCCGGAATGAGTTCGTCGTGAATGACCACAAGGTGGATATCGGCATGATCACCTCGGTCGCTGTGAAGACGGTGGAGGGGGAGCAGGACGATATCAGTGCGCCGGGGCAGTGTCTGGCCGCGCTCGATCTGCTGACCGGGCTGCCGGATGAGAAGAAGGCCGCGCATATGGAACCCGGCGCGGGGCATTACGGGATCTTCGCGGGCAAGAGCTGGCGGAACAACATCCGGCCCCTGGTGCTGGAGTTCATTGATGCGAATGCGCGTGGGAAAAATCAGCGCAAACGGGTGCAGTCGGTGACGTGAGAGGGTGGCGGTAAGGCGCGTTAGGCTTAGCGGATACCTCGTACGCTTTCTAGATTGGCTGTGCCAAAGGTATTGACGTGCTCATTCCCTTGTCCGAAGACATCTGGTCACGTCTCTACGGACCTTACGGTATTCGTGATGTCACGAGCGACCTCCGCCAGCTAGCGGATCGCTGGGACCCTGAAGTTGCGAAGAACCTGTTCTGGGAAGAACTTCATCATCAAGACGATCTTTATCCGGTAACCTACGCAGCTTTGCCGTGGATAAAGAAGATTACCGATGCGTCTGCTCTTCCAGACGAGCAAGTGCCCCTGTTCCTGTCGCATGTTCTTTATTGTGCGACGGTAGAGTTGGACGCTGCAGTTTACGGACAAGGCACCGGCGGCAAGTTTCATGGCCTGTCTCTGCGCGTCGAAGATCACGCAGTCGGGTCGCCATCATCACGGCTTACGGCGGGCGACATGGTGGTGCTTGCGGCACTCGAAGATTGGCTTACCGCCTCCGCAGCTGAGATCGCACTTGCCTGTCTAAGCGCGATCCCCGCGGATGATGAATATCTCGCAGCCGCATACTGTACCGGGTTCTGCAGTCTTCAAGGCAGCAGCAATACGGCGCATGCGCTTACAATGTGGGGGGATCAGCATCCACTGGAAGAGATAGTTGAGCATGTCGCGCTTGAGGCCAAAGACCTCGAGGTGTTGGAACAACTGGCGATCAAGGTGAGTGGTAAGAACGAAGGCTTGTATCGTGCTATTTCAGACCTTGCTCGCGAAGTGCGCCATGGCCCCATTGATCCACAAAAGGTAGAGTTGCCGAGCTAGGGCTAAGTGAGGCGTTCATACCAACCACTGCTCCAGCGCCGCCGTCACCTCCCCCGGCGTCTCGAGCGTTGGCAAATGCCCTGCCCCCTCGATCACCACCAGATCCGCGCCTTGGATCATCTCGGCCATCGCCTCATGCCGCGCCACGGGGCAGAGCTGATCGTGGCGGCCGCAGAGGATTAGGGTGGGGACCGTTACGGACCGAAGCGTATCGGTTTGGTCGGGGCGGTTTTGTAGCGCGCGTGATTGGCGGACGAAGACCTCAGGCCCCAGCGCCTGGGCCATCTCCATCACCAGATCCAGCGTGTTGGCGCGGGCGGGACCGGGGGCGAGGTAGTTGGGCTTCATCTCATCGCGCATGATCGCCGCCAGCCGCCCGGATCGCGCCGCAACAATCTGGGGTTCGCGCTGGGCCGCTTTTTCGGGGGCTTCAGCCAGGAAGTTGGTGTCCATCAGCGAGAGCCGCGTCACGCGGTCGGGCGCGCGGCGGATCACCTCCATCGCGACGATGCCGCCCATGGAGAGACCCGCCAGGGCAAAGACGGGCGGGGCCTGATCCAGCACGTCCTGCGCGATCTGGCCGATGGACTCAGCCCCGGTGATCGGCGCGTGGTGAATGGCCCGGGTGGCCGAGAGTGCGGCGGTTTGCGGGCCGAAAAGCCGGGCATCGCACATCATGCCCGGCAGAAAGACCAGTGGTTCAGACACGGGCCGAGGCGCGCTTGGCCCCCTCAGAAAGCGCGCCGAGCTTGGCATAGGCGATCTCGGGATCGACCGCGCCGAAGCCCGCAAACGTGCCAAAGCCGCAGTCGGAGCCTGCGATCACGCGGTCTGCGCCGACGATGCCCACAAAGCGTTCGATGCGTTGGGCGACGAGTTCGGGGTGTTCGACGAAGTTCGTCGTGGAATCGATCACGCCGGGGACGAGGACCTTGTCGTCGGGGATCTCGCCCGCGCGATCGCGGAACACCGTCCATTCATGGGCGTGCCGGGGGTTCGATGTCTCGAACAGGATGTAGCGGGCACCGGCCTTCATCAGCGTGGGGAACACCGTATCCATGTCGATGTCGCAGACATGGGGGCCTTCGTAGTTGCCCCAGCAGATGTGGATGCGCACGCGGGCCGGGTCGATGCCCTCCAGCGCGTGGTTGAGCGCTTCGACATGGCTGTCGGCGATCTTGACGAACTCGGCGTCAGAGAGATCGGCGAACAGCATGTGGCGCGACAAGGCGAGGTCAGGGCAGTCCAGCTGCAGGTCGATCCCGGCCTCGGTAATGGTGCGGTATTCGTCGCGCATGGCGTCGGCCAGGGCGGCAAGATAGGCATCGCGCGTTGGGTAGAAATCGTTTTGCAGGAAGAGGGAGATGACACCGGGGGAGGCTGCATTCATGAAACCGCGTTCGGCTCCGTGTTCAGCCATGCCAGCTTTGAGGTTGGCGATGTCTTTCTCCAACTCACCCTGCCCTTTCGATTTCACCTCGCCCACGCACATGGGCCGGGCATAGGTGGGGGTGCCGCCGTCATCCTTTAGCCGTTCGAGGAAGCTGGGGTAGAGTTTCAGGTCGGCGGGCGCGTTGCGGGGGCTGTCGCCCGCAAAGCCGGTGTAGCGGTCTTTGACGTAGGTGGCATAGCTGATCTTTGACGTCTCACCGTCGGAGACGATGTCCACCCCGGCCTCGACCTGGCGGCGGACGGTCTCGCTCGCGGCCTCGGCCATGGCGGCATCGAAGGCCGCTTCGTCGTAGGGCTGTTCCTTTTCGCGGGCGAAGATGAAATCGACGACCTTTTGGGTGCGGGGCAAGCTGCCGACATGGGTTGTGGCGATGGTCATTTCGGAGGCTCCTCTGGATGGATGCTTCTTGGTTTAGGTGTCGCGGCGCGCGATCAGGATTGAGTGGTAGTCACAGTCCGGATCTTCCGCGATGAAGGCGGTGAGGCGCATGCCGTGTGCCTCTAGGATCGTCGCGTATTCGGCGGGCGAGAGGCTGGCGTGGTAGACCGGTTCGCCTTCAACCGTGCCTGTGGCCTCACTCGCCTTGGGGCCGACGGTGACCATAAGGACGCCATCGGGGACGAGGTGGCGGGCGAGGCGCGGCAGGCAGTCGCGCTGTTCGTCTTGCGTGAGGTGAAAGAAGCTGTTCCAGCCGATGATCCCGTCGAACCGGTCGGGCACATCGAGGGTGCGCATGTCGGCAAGGCGCCAGTCCCCCTCCGGCCAGCGGGCGCGGGCGAGCGACAGCATGGGTTCCGAGAAATCCGCACCAGTCAGGCGATAGCCTTCGCCGATGAGCCAGCCCGCAATGGGGCGGCCCGATCCGCAGCCGAGGTCGAGCACGTGGCCACCCTCGGGGAGCGCGCTGGCGAAGCGCCGCAGCCAGCGCGCCTCGAACAGTGCGCGGGAGCGGCGGGCATCATAGCCTTGCGCCTGCCTGTCATAGACGGCCTGCGTGGCGTTTGGATCGGCGTGGGATGTCATCCGGTCCAGGTGGCACCGGCGGGATCGTTTGTGCCCACCACGCGGTACATCGCGGCATCTCCGGTCATCGACGGCGTGGCGGTGTGGCTGAGACCCGCGGGGATCGACATGGTGTCGCCGGGGGCCAGCGTGGCGCTGCCGCCGTCATAGTCGACGCGCCAATGGCCTTTGACGGGCATCAGGACCGCCGCGTGATCGTGGGCGTGCGCCTCGCGCACCGCACTGGCGCCGGTAAGGAAATCGATCTCAAACCCGGGCTTATCGCGGATGATGCCGGTCTCGCCAATCACCTTGCAGGGGGTGCCCGTGCTGGCCAAGGCGACCATGTCGAGGTAGCGGCGCACATAGCCACCGATAACCTCCATCGGTGTGGGGCGGTCGACCTTGGCAAGTTCGTCTGCGTTAAGAACCGGCATGGGGCCCACGCCCTCGGGCAGGCTCTCACCCTTTTTGGTGTCGTAGAGCTTGCCGTTCTCGCCGAGGACCAGCCCATGGGCCTGCGCGTCTTTGATCACATGGGGCGCCCAGATCACGCCGCCGCCTGCATCGTCACCGCCGAGGACGGCCATGATCATCCCGTAATCGGTGCCGATATTCTCAAACCCTCGGAAGACATTGGTGGGGATGTTGAAGATGTCGCCCTCTTCCATGATGACTTCGCCGGCATCCCCATGCTCGCCCCAGAAAAACCGCCAGCGGCCTTTGAGGACGAAGAACACCTCTGCCGTGCGGTGGTTATGAAGCGAGTTGCGGCACTTGGGCGGCTGGCCCGCCGCGCCGATGTTGAAGCCGTGGGGTTCGGAGATGTGGACGTGCTGGTCGGGGCTTTCCGAGACGCCGCCACCGATGATCGTGAAGTTTTCCTTCTGGTCGCTGCCCGGTGTGTGGGCGTCGATGAAGGCGGTTTTGCAGGGGATCAGATCGCCGTAGCGGACGATGCGGGATTCCATTTCGGACGGTGTCATTGCGGGTCCTTCCTAAGCCCCGGGGTTTTATCCGGTGGCAAGCGCAATCTGCTTCCAGATCGCGGTTTCATCGTAAAGCGTCCATTCGCGGCGGACCGAAGGCTTGGCCCCGCCCAGCGCGCCGAACTCCACATGGGTGATGCCCATGACATAGACCTGCGCGCCGGTGGGGGTGCCAAAGCTGCCCCAGCCGTCATGCGTGCCCCAAAGGCTCCACCGGACAGCGGCGCGGGGGGGCATGAGCGGGTCTTCCAGCCCGATGATGTGGTGGATCTCGAAGGCGGCGTTGGGGAAGGCCGAGCGGAGGCCCAGCCAGAACGCATCGGCGGCGGCGTGACCGTGGGCCGACAGGCCGCCGGGGTATTCCAGGTGGCAGGCGCGGTCGTATTCGGAGGGGATGGCCGAGAACTCAGCCTCCATCAGCCGCGTGAGCAGGTTGGCATAGCGCTGGCCCCATTCGTTGTCATTGCCACGGCCCGTGTAGGGGCCGGTGACGTCTTTTTCGGGCGTGGTCGGTGCGCCGCCGCGGCCAGCAGCCACTTCGGCAAATGCCCAGTCGCGCGGGTCCTGCCCCATCTGGCGGATCGCGGCGCCGTTGTCGCGGATCAGCCATTCGTCGGTGATCTGATTGTCCTTGGCATAGCAATCGGCAATGGCGCGGTAGGTGAGCTTCTTGCCCGTGGCGGGGCCGAACATTCCGTCGCGCGCGTGGGTGGCGGTGGACAGGATGCGGTGGGACGACAACAACCCCTCTTCCGGCGACCCCGACCAAATCACGTCTTCTCCCAGCAGCACGCGGTCGGGAAACTCGTGCAGCGTGGCCATGGTGGCCTGGGTCGAGGCGGGTTCGCCATGGCTGATCCCGCCGGGCATGCGCACCACGACCTTTTCGCCGTAGTAGTCTTTCATGCGCGCGCCGAGGCCGCGGCTTTCCCAGATCTCATGGGTGATCCCCAGAATGTAGTCGGGGAAATCGGTCCAGCGGTTGTCAAACCCTCTCATGTCCATCCCTTTGGTGCGGGGGCCGAGCTGCGGACGATCAGCGGCCCGTCGATGGCGATTTTCTGTGGCTCGGCCTCGGGGTCTTCGATCCGATCGAGCAGTGTTTGCACCGTGGCCTCGACCATGCGGCCCGATGGCTGGCGCAACGTGGTGAGATCATAGGCGGGCCAACCGGCGAGCGGCACATCGTCATAGCCGACGATGGCCAAGTCTTGGGGAACGCGCAGCCCCATCACGGCGCGCAACTCGTCCATCACGGCGAAGGCCATGTGATCGTTGGCCACAAAGATCGCGTCTGCGCGCGCGGTTTCCACCATCTCGCGCGCGGCCGCCGCCGCCTCGGCCCGGCGGTAGTGGCCGTCGCGCACGGCGACCGGTTCCATGTCTGCGGCGCGAAGCCCGGCGCGAAATCCCGCCTCACGGTCACGCCCGGTGGAGGAACCTGTCCACCCGGTGATATGGCCGATCCGTTTGTATCCGCCCGCGACCAGAAACTCGGCAATCTTGCGCGCGCCGTCATGGTTGTTCGAGGTCACCTGGCTCAGCCGCAGATCGTCTTGGCCACGGTTGAACAGCACCACCGGGATCCCAGCGGCATCGCAGCGCGCGGCCAGTTCATCGGACATGCCCACGCTGGCCGTCACGATGCCGTCGACCTGATAGTCGAGAAGTTCGTCAATCACCGCGCCAACACCTTCACCGGTGCCAGAGGCCATGAAGATCAGGATGTGATAGCCCCGTTCCTGCAGCGCGTTAGACAGGCGTTCCAGCGCATCGGGGTAGAACTGATTTTCGAGATAGGCCACGACGAGGCCGATGATCCGCGACCGACCCGTGATGAGCGAGCGGGCCAGGACGTTCGGGCGGTAGCCCAGTTCTTCTGCGGCCGCGCGGACCTTGTCGGCCATCTTTTGCGACACGCTCGCCCCCGGCGTGAACACCCGGCTGACCGCCGATTGGCTGACCCCGGCCTTGGCCGCGACGTCGAGAGAGGTGACCTTGCGTTCGCCCATCAGCCCGCCGTCCAGCCGCCGTCGACAAGGAGAGAGGTTCCGGTGACGAGGGCCGAAGCATCGGAGGCGAGGAACACCACCGCGCCCATGATATCCTCTATCTCGCCCACGCGGCCCAGCTTGATCTTGTCGGTGATCCAGGCCACCCGCTCGGGGTCGTTAAAGGTGGCCTCGGTCAGCGGTGTGCGGATGAAAGTGGGGCAGATCGTGTTGACCCGGATCTGGCGCGGGCCCCATTCGATGGCCATGGCCTTGGTCATGCCTTCGACGGCGTGTTTCGATCCGCAATAAACCGCACGGTCGATGCCGCCCACATGGCCCATCTGGCTGGAGATCTGAATGATCGATCCGCCTTTGGTCATACCTTTGGCCACCTCCTGCGCCAGGAAATAGGCCGCGCGCAGGTTGACCTGCATCACCGCGTCGAAATCGGCAGGCGTGGTGTCGATAGCTGGGCCATGGCGGGCGATCCCGGCGGAGTTGCACAGGACATCGAACGGGCCCTGTTCGTGAACAGCGGCACGCATCGCATCGAGATCAGCGACATCGAGCGCCAGCGCCGAGGCGGACAGCCCCGCCCCTGTCATCTCTTCCACCGCCGCCTGCAGCGCCTCGGCCCCGCGCGCAGCCATGACCACATGCGCCCCCGCCTCGGCCAGCGCGACAGCGCAACCGAGCCCGATCCCGCGCGACGCACCGGTAACCAGCGCACGGCGGCCATCGAGGCGGAAGGACGGGGTTTTGGGCAGGGCCATCTGTGAGACGTTCTTTTGCATACCTGTGCAAAAGTGACCTTACGCGGGGCAACCGCCGCTGTCGAGGGGGGCTATCCCGGCATCGCGATCCCGCGAAAGGGCGGGAAATCGGCGTAGCGCCTACGCCGCTGGGCACGTGTTTCGTCGGGCTCGGCGCCAGCGGCCAAAAGCGTGCCGCGCGGGGCGATGTAGCTGAGGATCCTCCGCGCAGGCTCTTCCCGCCAGGTCAGGTTAAAGGCCGCGAGTTTGGGGAAGAAATACATCTCGTGATAGGGCAGATGGTCATGCACCCACCACGCCAGATCGCGCCAGTCGCGGCCCTGATCATAGCGGTCGGCAAACCACGGGATCGCGATGGAAACCGTCGCCCCCATCCGGCCCGCGGCATCGCGCCGGTCCCAGATGTGGCCCGCATAGTTCTTCTCATTCGCCGCGCATTTCTGGGGCCGCACCTCGGTGGCGCCGAAATGATTTAGCGTGGGTGAGCGATAGCCCGAGCGGATCTCTACCGCCCCGAAGGTCTCGTGCAGCGGATCGAGGAGCTCTGTCGCGAGCTTTCGCCCCGCCGCAATCGCGAGGTCGGGGTTCTCGGGGATGTTCGGCACCCCATGGAAATTCCCGATCTCGGAGTTCAGGAAATTCCGCATGTAGAAGTATTTCGACAGCCGCACCCGCCCCAGGTCCTCCAGCGCGGTGTAGCTGCGGGGCGCTCTCATTCCCGCAGTCAGGCCCGCCACTGAGGCAGCGCACGCATCCGGTCAAAGACGTTGACGCCAAGCTGATTGTAGACATCAAGGAGATCCACCAGCACCCAGTTCTCGCGGATCAGATCCCCCTCCACCCGCCAGAAATCGAGGCTGCGCATGGTCATCTCTTGCCCAGCGCCCGGCAGCCCCAGCCAGCCGCCACCGGTCAGCGTCATCGCCATACCAGGCCAGGCGGTGAAGCCGACATAATCGCCTTCGCCAAAGAAATGCCCTTCGCCCACAAAGGCGCGCCGATCCGGCATGGCATCGAGGAAGGGGATCTGATGGTGTTCGCGGAAGCCCCGGATACCACGCCCCGTTCCGATGCCTGATGGGCCATACCAAGAGGCGCGCGGGTGCCAGTAGCGCGGCAGCTCCATCGCCTCCACCCCTTCGGTGCTGCGCTTGAGAGCGGCAAGCATGTCGCCCACCACCTGCAGCGCGTGGGCCCCATCGCCGTCGATCCGCAGCCCGTCCTGACTGGCCGGTGCGGGCACAGTCCATTCACGCCCCAGGCTTGGCACCATCGGCCAGACGCCGGCCTGCATCATCAGTTCGGGGATGTCCCAGAGCGCCTGCATCTCCACCGCCCGGTCACCTTCGATGCGGAAAAACTCATGGTAGCGGATCGTGGCTGTGCGGCCGGTGGGCGGGATGTCGAGAAACGGGGCCTCGAACGTCCCAACGTATTGCCCGCCCATGCCAACCCACATCTGGCCCTGGCCATCGACGCCGGCCATCACGATCCCGTCGCGGCGCTCCACATCCGGCATCGCGGCGTAGAGCGCGGCGATGACCTTGGCATTCAACTCGGCGGGGCCGTCCAGCGTCTCGAACGGGTGGGCGAGGTGGATGGCGGCATCCGGCGTCAGCACATCGGCGAAGGCCGCCTGCGCCGCCGCACCATCGCAATCCCACAAACTTGAGAGCGGTGCCACCACCGCCTTGGCCGCGCGACTATCCATCCCCTGCCCCTTCTTCTTGTTCAAAATACGCCTGTTGGCTCAGCCCCAGCTTGGCGCAACGGTCGACGGCGCGTAGGTGCCGAAGGACCATTCATGCCCCTCGGGATCGCGCGCACGATACCGGCGAGTGCCGAACTCGGTGTCTTCGGGCGGATAGACGATATCTGTGCCCGCGGCCTTTGCCGTCTCGTAATGCGCATCCACATCCTCCACCACGAGATAGATCCCGGGCGATCCTTTGGGCCGCTCTTCCGTGCCCAGCATGATCACGCCGTTGCCATGGCGCATCTCGCCATGCATCAACTTGCCATCCTCGCCGTCATAGCCCTGCACCAGCTCCAGCCCGAAGGCCGCAGTCAGGAACTCGATCGCCGCCTTGGCATCGGTGTAGCTCAGGTAGGGGACGATGCTTGGGGTGTGTCCATCGCTCATTCAGCCGCCTCTCGGTAGGGCGCCGCCTCACCGTAAGGCACGTTCAGCCCACCATAGCGGCGCACACGCACGTTACACTGTTCAGCGTGGCCCACGAAGCCCTCAAGCATGCACAGGCGCGATCCGTACTCCCCCACCAGCGTCGCGGCCTCATCCGTGACGACCTTCTGGTAGCTGTGGGTCTTGATGAACTTGCCGACCCAAAGCCCGCCGGTATAGCGCCCGGCTTTCTTCGTGGGCAGGGTGTGGTTGGTGCCGATCACCTTGTCACCATTGGCAACGTTTGTGCGGGGGCCCAGGAACAGCGCGCCATAGTTTGTCATGTTCTCCAGAAACCAGTCATCGCGGTCGGTCATGACCTGCACGTGTTCCGAGGCCACGTCTTCGGAAACGGCCAGCATGTCGTCGTAGTCGTCGCAGAGGATGATTTCTCCGTATTCCTCCCAGCTCACGCGGGCCGTGTCGGCGGTGGGGAGGATCGTAAGCAGCCGCTCGATCTCCGCCATCGTGTCCTCGGCGAGTTTCCGCGAGTTGGTGATGAGGACGGCGGGGGAGTTATAGCCGTGTTCGGCCTGACCCAAGAGGTCGGTGGCGCACATCTCGCCATCCACCGTGTCGTCGGCGATCACGCAGGTCTCGGTGGGACCGGCGAAAAGATCGATGCCAACGCGGCCGAAGAGCTGGCGCTTGGCCTCGGCGACGAAGGCGTTGCCGGGGCCGACGAGCATGTCGACGGGTTTGATGGACTCCGTGCCGATCGCCATTGCCCCCACGGCCTGCACGCCGCCGAGGACGAGGATCTCATCCGCCCCGCCTTCGTCCATCGCGGCGACGATGGCGGGGTGGGGTTCACCGTCCACCGGGGGCGCGGAGGCCACGATGCGTTTGACGCCCGCGACCGAGGCGGTGAGCACGGACATATGCGCCGAGGCCACCATCGGGAACTTGCCGCCGGGCACATAGCAGCCGACCGAGTTTACGGGGATGTTCTTGTGGCCGAGGATCACGCCCGGCATGGTTTCGACCTCGACATCGAGCATCGAGGCGCGTTGGGCTTCGGCGAAGTTGCGGATCTGGGCCTGGGCAAAGCGGATGTCGTCCATCTCGCGCTGGCTGACCTTTTGCTTGGCGGCGTCGATCTCCGACCGGGTGAGGACGAAGGCTTGCGGTTCGTACTTGTCGAACTTGGCCGACAGATCGCGCACCGCCGCGTCACCGCGGGTTTCGATGTCGCCCAAGATGCCTTCGACAGTGGCGCGGACTTTTGCGTCGTCTTCGGCACGCTCATCGGCGGGTTTGCCTCGCTTGAGGTATTCGGCCATGCACGGATCCTCCCATAGCTGATGCGCAAGGGCAGACTCAGCCCCCGCAGTCCACCTCAGGATAGCGGTGGCGCGCGGTGGCTCAAGCTATTTTTGCATACGCTTGCAAATTAGCAGGCCGTCACCTCTTCGACCGCGCGAACGATCAGGTCGAGGTTGTCGGGTTCAGAGAACCGATGGTCGGCCCCTTTCACGAGAGTGAGCTGCGCATCTGGGCAGTCGATATGGTCGATCAGGCGCAACGGGACAGAGAGCAGGACATCGGTATCCGCCGTGCCGTGCAGAAGCCGCACCGGGAACGGCGCGGGCAGCGGGTCGCGCAGGACAAGCTGGCCGCGCCCCTCTTCGATCAGGCGGCGGGTGATGATGTAGGGCTCATCGGAGTAGTCCGAGGGTTGTTCGACCCGGCCCTGTTCGGTGAGCCGCGCTTTTTCCGCGTCGGTGAACCCGGCCCACATGCTGTCTTCGGTGAAGTCAGGTGCGGCGGCAATCCCGACAAGGCCTGCCACACGGTCTGCCATCGCGCGGGCGACGAGGAGCGATATCCAGCCGCCCATGGAGGAGCCTACGAGGATCTGGGGGCCTTCGGTGAGCTGGCCAATCGCGGCCATCGCGTCATCGGCCCAGTCGCCGATGCTGCCGCCGAGGAATTCGCCCGAGGACTGGCCGTGGCCGGAATAGTCAAAGCGCAGGAAGGCGCAGCCCTGTGCCTTGGCCCAGGCTTCCAGGTGGAGCGCTTTGGTGCCCTCCATGTCGGATCTGAACCCGCCGAGGAACACGACGCCCGGGCCGGTGCCTGACGTTCGGTGGTAGGCGATTCGGCGGGATTGGGGCGTTTCCAAGTAGTCAGGCTGCATCTTTGACCTCCCTTTTTTTCGTTGGATGCCAGAGCCCTAGAGCTCAAGCAAACGTTCATTTAGGTGACTCTATTGTCACGTGACTATATACTCACATATAACTTCCCCATGGATGCGATCTTCAAAGCCCTCAACGACCCCGCGCGCCGCGCGCTTCTGGACAGCCTGCGCCAGAAGGACGGCCAGACGCTCAGCGATCTGGAAGCGCAACTGGAGATGACCCGGTTCGGGGTGATGAAACATCTCAAGGTTTTGGAAGACGCCTCCCTCATCGTCACGCGCAAACAAGGGCGGTTCAAACATCACTATCTGAACGCCCTGCCCGTGCAGGAGGTGATCGATCGCTGGATTGATCCGTTTCTGGCCAAGCCCACCGCGCGCGCCGTCATTGACCTCAAGAGCAAATTAGAAGGAACCGCCCAAATGCTCGATGCCGAGACCAAACCCGATTTCATGATGCAGACCTATATTCGGTGCAGCCACGATGCCCTGTGGGATGCGCTGACCGATGAGAGCCAGATGTCGGCCTATCATTTTCTCTCGCCGAAAGTGACGCGCGAGGGCGATACCTATATCTACGAGACTCCCGACGGGTCGACTATGATGGTCAGCCGGACGCTGGCCACCGATCCAAAGTCACGGATCGAGGCCACGTTCGAACCGCACTGGGCGCCGGACATTCCGGCCTCGCGCACGGTGTTCTTACTGACCCCTGAAACCGGGCATATCAAGCTGGTGATCGAGCACTACGACCTGCACTTCCCCGTGGTGCCGGGCGAAGGCGTGGCCGATGGCTGGGAACGCTGGGCCGCGGGGCTGAAGACGTATCTGGAGACGGGCGCCGCCGTGCGGTTCAATGAGGCGGGAACGGTCTGATGTCGGTCGAGATGATTTATCTGACGTTGACAGCGCTGCTTGCCGCGTCGCTGTGGATCCCGTTCATCGTGGGTGTGAACACGCAGACCGTGAAGGACATGAGTGACTTCACCCGCCCCCCCGATCTGAGCGATCTGCCGCCGTGGATCCACCGGGCGTGGCGGGCACATCTGAACCTGGTTGAGCAGTTTCTGCCCTTTGCCGTGATCGTGCTGATCGCGCATCTGCAGGGAGTGTCGACGGGCGTGACAGTCTGGGCGTCGGTGGCGTTCTTTTGGCTGCGCGTGGCCCATGCAGCGGGGATGATCACCGGGATGGCGCGGTTTCCGTTGCGACCCGTGATCTTTACCGCGGGGTGGGTGTGTATCCTGTTGATCGGGTGGCAGGTGTTGGCGCAGGGATGAGATTGGGGCGCTGCCCCGCCGCCCTGACGGGCGGCCCCCCGGGATACTTTTGAAGCGAAGAAGACGGAGCGCCGCGCTTGACAAAAGCGTGGCGCGGCGTCACTTCGACGGGACACATACCCGCAACCGGGCGCTTGGTGGGCGCCAAACCGACGAGGAGAGAAGGCCATGAGCCTTGATGCATCCCAGATTTCCCTGACACTTCCCGATGGCAATGCGCGGTCTTATGCGGCCGGTGTGACGGCTGCCGAGGTGGCTGCTGACATCTCGACTTCGCTTGCCAAGAAGGCAATCAGCGCGACCGTGGACGGAGCGCACTGGGATCTGGCCTGGCCGATCGAGGCGGACGCGGCGATCGCCATTCATACGATGAAGGATGACGGCCCGGCGCTGGAGCTGATCCGGCATGACCTGGCGCATATCATGGCGCGGGCGGTGCAGGAGATCTGGCCGGATGTGAAGGTCACCATTGGGCCGGTGATCGACAATGGCTGGTATTACGACTTTGACCGGGAAGAGCCGTTCACGCCCGAAGACCTCGGCGCGATCGAGGCGAAGATGAAAGAGATCATCAACGCCCGCGATCCCGTGCGGACCGAGGTGTGGGACCGGGCGCGGGCTGTGGCGTTCTATCAGGAGAGCGATGAGCCCTATAAGGTCGAGCTGATTGAGGCCATTCCGGGCGATGAGCCGATCCGGATGTATTGGCACGGGGACTGGCAGGATCTGTGCCGGGGGCCTCATCTGCAGCATACGGGCCAAGTGCCGGCGGATGCGTTCAAGCTGATGAGCGTGGCGGGGGCCTATTGGCGCGGGGACTCCAACCGTCCGATGTTGCAGCGCATCTATGGGGTCGCGTTCAAGAACCGCGATGATCTGAAGAAGTATCTCACTTTCCTCGAAGAAGCCGAGAAGCGCGATCATCGCCGGCTGGGGCGCGAGATGAACCTGTTCCACATGCAGGAAGAAGCGCCTGGACAGGTGTTCTGGCACCCCAATGGCTGGACCGTCTACACCGTGCTGCAGGATTACATGCGGCGGCGGCAGACCGCGTATGGTTATGTCGAGGTGAACACACCGCAGGTGGTGGATCGCAAGCTGTGGGAAGAGTCGGGCCACTGGGAAAAGTATCAGGAGAACATGTTTATCGTCGAAGTGGACGAGGAGCATGCCCGCGAGAAGGCGATCAATGCGCTGAAGCCGATGAACTGCCCCTGTCATGTTCAGATCTATAACCACGGATTGAAGAGCTATCGCGACCTGCCCTTGCGCATGGCAGAATTTGGGTCGTGCAACCGGTATGAGCCATCGGGCGCGCTGCACGGGCTGATGCGGGTGCGGGGGTTCAAGCAGGACGATGCGCATATCTTCTGCACCGAGGATCAGCTTGAGGCCGAATGCGCGATGTTCATCGAGATGCTGAGCTCGGTCTATCGCGATCTTGGGTTTGAGAGTTTCGATATCAAGTTCTCGACGCGGCCTGAGGTGCGGGCAGGATCGGATGAGATCTGGGATCAGGCCGAACACGCGCTGGAAGCCGCCGTGAAGAAAGTGACGACGGATTATGAAGTCGATCCCGGCGAAGGCGCGTTCTACGGACCGAAGCTCGACTTCAAACTGACCGATGCGATTGGGCGGGAGTGGCAGCTGGGCACCTTCCAGGCGGACTTTGTGCTGCCGGAACGGTTGGACGCAACCTATATCGGCGCGGATGGTGAGAAGCATCGGCCTGTGATGTTGCACCGGGCGATCCTGGGATCGTTCGAGCGGTTCATCGGGATCATGATCGAGAACTATTCGGGCCGCCTGCCCTTCTGGCTGGCGCCGCGGCAGGTGGTGGTGGCCTCGATTGTGTCGGATGCCGATGACTTTGTGCAGGAGGTTGTGGCGACGCTGAAGGCGCGCGGCATCCGGGCCGAGGCGGATACACGGAATGAGAAGATCAATTACAAGGTGCGCGAACACTCCGTCGGCAAGGTGCCGGTGATCCTGGCCATCGGTCAGCGCGAGGTCGAAAACCGCACCGTGTCGGTCCGCCGTCTAGGCGAAAAGCAAAGCACAGTGGTGCCGCTCGATGACATCGCCGTTGAACTGGCCGGTGAAGCCCTGCCCCCCGACCTTCGGCCCTAAACCGTTCGTGATTTGGCGTGACCCGTCCGTGTGCAAACACGGGCGGGTTTTGCTCTGTAACCCCCGGATTTTAGCCAAATCATTTCAACGCCACACGCAGTTGTTAACCCACGGCTCTGTGATTGGTGCGTTACGTCGCGGTTCCTCTACCCCTGTCGATGTCGCCACTCGCGGCGTCACGAATTCAGATCACACAAAGGAACCAACTGATGTCCAACACTGCCAAGACCATCGCCGTTGCCGGCGCCGTTGCAGCCGCTTTCGCCGCTCAGATGACGACGCCTGCCCACGCGCAAGCCAAGGAAAAGTGCTTTGGCGTGTCGCTCGCCGGTGGCAACGATTGCGCTGCTGGCCCGGGCACGACCTGCAAGGGCACCTCGACCGTCGACTATCAGGGCAATGCCTGGACGCTGGTTGACGCGGGCACCTGCACCGAGATCGAACTGCCTGCAATGGCAGACGGCACCGAGCGTATGGGTTCGCTCGAAGAACTGGATCGCGACCTGCCTACCGGCTAAGCGCGCTTTCGTCCCCGGTGCAGGGCTTGCGCCGGGGACATACCTCACGACCAAGGACGACCCTCATGCTTGATGCCACCCCTGCCACCCATCCCGGGCTGCCTGTTGGCACTGGCGTTGGATACAAGCCCCAGCATTTTGACGATCTGATTGCCGATCCCGGCCCGGTCACCTGGCTGGAGATTCATGCAGAAAACTACATGGGCGCGGGCGGACGGCCCCTGGCCCAATTGCGCCACCTGAGCGAACGCTTCGCGATCTCGGTTCATGGTGTGGGGCTGTCGATCGGTGGCGAGGGCCGCCTTGATCCAGACCATCTGGCACGTCTGAAACACCTGGTGGGATGGCTGAACCCCGCCAGCTTTTCCGAACACCTGGCCTGGTCGACCCATGACACCGGGTTTCTGAACGACCTGTTGCCGCTGCCCTATACCGCCGCCACCGTCGCGCGCGTGGCCGATCATATCGATGAGGTGCAAGAGGTGCTGGGGCGGCGGATGCTGCTGGAGAACCCGTCGACCTATCTGGCCTTTGATGAAAGCGAAATGCTGGAGACTGAATTTCTGGCTGAGATCACGCGGCGGACGGGCTGTGGCCTGCTGCTGGATGTGAACAACGTCTTTGTCTCCGCCACCAACCAACAGACCGATGCGATAAGCTACCTTGATGCGTTCCCGATCGAGACGGTGGGTGAGTTGCATCTGGGCGGCCATGACGAGGATGCCGATGAGACCGGCGCACCCCTGTTGATCGACAGCCATGACCGCGAGGTCGTAGATCCGGTGTGGGAGCTTTACGCCCATGTCATCGCACGCGGCGGGCCCCGGCCCACGCTGATCGAGTGGGACAGCGACCTGCCGGAATGGCCGGTGCTGCGGGCAGAAGCCGAGCGCGCAAGCGCAGTGCTGACCGGGGCTGTGGTGTGACCGTCGCCCAGGATGACTTTGCAGCCTCTGTGCTAATGCCCGACCGACCGGTCCCGGCGGGCCTGTCGAACCCCGATGGGACACCTGCGACCAAGCGCTTCGACGTCTATCGCAACAACGTCATCATCAGCCTGAGCGAAGCGCTGGAAGTCGCGTTTCCGGTGATCCGCAAACTTTTAGGCGGGGAAACATTCGACAAGCTTGCAGGGACGTTCGTGCGGGCGCATCCGCCGGCCTCTCCTGTCTTGATGCTTTATGGGGCTGCACTGCCCGGGTTTTTAGAGGCCTTTGCGCCGCTCAAGCAAATCGGTTATCTGCCCGATGTGGCACGGCTGGAGCAGGCGCTGCGCGAGGCCTATCATGCGGCGGACGCGACGCCCGTTGCCCCCGAAGAGATTGCCGCCCTGCCCCCGGAAGACCTGACTGCCGCGCGCTTTCACCTTGCCCCAGCCGTGCGTCTCGTGCGCTCACCCTGGCCGATCCATGCGATCTGGCGGTTCAACATGGAGGACGGCGCGCCGAAGCCGGTGATGCAGGCCGAAGACGTCCTGATCCTGCGCGCCGCGTTCGACCCCGAGCCCCTGCTGTTGGGCGCAGGCGCCGCCGCGTTCATCGAGGCCGTGCAGGCCGGTGAGACCATTGGCACCGCCTTTGAGCGCGCGACCGAGGCCGCGCCTGACTTCGACTTTGCCCACCTGCTGGGCCAGCTTCTGGCGGGCCAGGCAATCACACGACTGGAGACCTGAGATGCGCATGCTTGTCGATGCCCAAACCGCAATTGTTGAACGGCTCGAAGGGCTGGCACCAATCGTGTTGCCGACGCTTGCGCGCTTTATCTTCGCCGCAACGCTGTTCTGGTACTACGTCAACTCGGGCATCCAAAAGTTCGGCGAAGGCTTTGCCGGGCTGTTTGCGCCTTCGGCCGGGGCCTATGTCACCATCTTCCCCAAGACATTCGAGGCCGTGGGCTATGACGTCACGCAACTGGGGACGGTTCACTATCTGATCGCGCTGTCGGGCACATGGGCCGAAGTGATCCTGCCGGTGCTGATCCTGATTGGGCTATTCACCCGGATTGCGGCTCTGGGGATGATCGTCGTGGTGATCGTACAGAGTGTGGTCGACATCTTTGGCCATGGGCTGGCCGAGGCCGATATCGGCACGTGGTTCGACAACTTGCCCACCGCGCTGATCATCGACCAGCGGTCGTTCTGGATCTTCCTTTTGACTTATCTAGTGTTCCGCGGGCCGGGGCCGTTCTCGCTTGATAGGTTCCTGGCGCCGAAACCCGTGCTAGCCCACGCCTAGGGCCGCGCGCACCTCAGGCGTCCAGCCCAGATGCAAACCCTCATCTGTCTCAATCACCGGCCGCTTCATCAGGGTCGGGTGCGCGGCCAGAAGCGTGGCCGGATCCCCGGCCCGCGCCTTCTCATCCAGACCGCGCCAGGTGGTGGAGCGGCGGTTGACCAGCGCATCGCCGAACGCCTCAAGGAACCGGGCGATCTCCGCCGGGTCCAAGGGCGTCGCGCGGACATCGACGAATGCCGCATCCGGCAGGGCCTTCGCCGCCGCGCGGCAGGTATCGCAGGTTCTCAAGCCGAAGATGCGCATTTCATCCCCTTTTTTGTGCAATTCACCCCGGATTGGCGACCGATACCCGATGTAAACCTTGTTTTTTCAGGCAATCGTCCAATCTTTGTGACAGGGGGTACGGCCCTGCGCGTGCCCTCGCAAGCCCAATGAGATGCCCGCAGGGACACACATGAGGAGAAACGGAATGCCCACCGGCACCGTGAAATGGTTCAACACCACCAAAGGGTATGGGTTCATTGCCCCTGATGATGGCGGCAAGGATGTCTTTGTGCATATCTCGGCCGTTGAACGCGCTGGAATGACGGGGCTGGCCGACAATCAGAAGGTCAGCTTTGAGATGATCGAAGGCCGCGACGGGCGGCAGTCGGCAGGTGATTTGCAGGCGCTTTAGCCTAATCCTGCCACTTGTTTCGACGGCGCGGCGTGATGTGCTGATATTTTAGGCACTCAACCCGCGCCCCAACATGCTGCACCGCAGCGATATCGACCCTCGCGCCGTCCGGTGATACGATTTGCGCGTGCGGTAACGAGTATCCAACGGGAGGTGGCAGCCATGGTTCATGGCGCCCTCCCGGGGGCTGTTTGTATGCGTTTGCCACCTCTTCCTTTTAGATCCAAAGGAGATGGTGATGGGCGAATTTCTGGCAATTCTTTCAACGTATTACATGTGTAGCGCCACGGCGGCGATCCGTCCGATGGCGGGCGATGAGCTGGCGGCCTGCACGGCGGCCTATGAGACCGTGAAGGTCTATTTCATCAAGGACTGGGAGCTGGCGCCCGAGGGCACGCTGGCGCGGTTTGCGCAGAACCAGCAGGGGTATGAAGGGTTCAAGGCGTGGGAGGCCGAGAATGCCGATCTGGTGTCGCGGATGAAGGATGAGGCGGCGGCTGAGGCGGTGTTTGGGGCGGCGTATTGAGTGGGTGAGGAGCGCCCGGAAATCGGGCCTGTGGACCGATTTCAGCGACGAACGGTCAAAGACCCGGAGCCGGCGCTGACCTGTCAGACGCGGCTATCAGGCGGCTTCTCCGGGTCCCGAAGCGCGGGCGCACACCCCGTACACAGCCTGTACACAGCGCGTACACCGGCGGGGTGTCAGGCGGGGGTTACAGCGTGCGGTGGGGGTGCGGTTTAGGCAACGGGCTTTGGGGCGTGAGGAGCGCCTGGAAATCGGTCCAGTGGACCGATTTCAGCGGCGAACGGTCGGAGACCTCGGGGCGGGAAGCGTTGGCGGTTTCGGGGTTGGTGCACGGTCGGTTCTGTTTGGTGAGGCCTACGGTGGCTTGTCGGAACGGTTTGAGCAGCGGGCTCACAATGGCAAGGAGGGCAAGGACATACTTACAATTGAACCGGTTCGCGCCACAAAATACGTTGAGTTGATCCAGCGAATTATGGAGATCAGCCTTGGCAATTTCATCTACCTATCGTTGGGCCCCACTTTGCGGGGTCAAGCTCAGTGCAAGTAAGAGGATAAGGAGGAACCCACCAGACTTCCGACTTGAAACACTCTCGCAAGCTCTCCCGGGACGAATTCACGCTAGCAATCAGTTCCGGTTTTTCGGCACCAACCAGTCACGGTTGATGTGGCATAGCCACTTCAACGAAGGTCGCGATCACATCAGCTTTTTGGTCCATGCAGGAGACAAGAACACAACAGGAACATCATTTGTGGATTTTGACAATTTAGCTATAAGAGACATTGAGAAGAACGAGAGTGAGGGAGCTCACAATTCCGCCCACGTCGTGATTTTAAAGAATAGACAACCAGATGAAAGGTACCGCATGGCCTTTGAAAAGGTCCCCGGTGTCAGCATGAGTAGCTTGCAGGACCATTTTCGGTGGACCTCCAATTGCGATGATTACTCGTCAAATTACGAGAACGCCGCCGGCCACGAAGCAAGCGCGACAGCTCACTACGACGTGATTGGGGTCGGCTCACGTACATTGGGGGAAGCCATCGCTCGAGGCACCTTTCAAGACGTTGAGTTCGTGAAGATGTTTGAGACTCCGGCGGCGCTAGATGAAGGGATTGAGGTTCACCCAATCGAGTCGCAGCGTTGGGACATTCGTAGACAGACATCGCTTGAGACCGCAGGTCGGATCATTGAGAATCTCGGTCGACGGTTTCGCGAGTTCGCCGACGGAGAAGAAAGCGAAATGTTCGTAAGGGTGAAGTCAAACTCGGGTCAAATCAAGCGAACTGAAATCGTAGACCTCGAGAACCCTCTCGAACAGGTTTTTGTTGAGAACCGGTTTTTATCTGACTTCGCCGAACCTTTACCATCACGCTACGAAGAACCTAACGATGAGGTCTTGGCGAAACTACTCGACTATGTCCGAGAGCCGAATGCGTGAATTCTTTAGAAACCTACCCCTACTAGCTACAGGCTTTTCGTTTTTGAGGCTTCGCGGCGGAGGTATTCGCCAATTTCAGTTTGTGTACCCAGGCCTCATTTCGGTGGTTCTTTGCATAGCAATCATCGATTGGGATAGTTTCTCGTACGAGTTTTTGCCGGGCCGTAACTTGGGACCAATCACAGCGACGATAGGTGTGATTTCTGGCTTCTTTATTGCGGCTCTTGCTGCGGTATCCACCTTTCAGAGCCCAAATTTAGATCAAAAGATAAACGGGTACGGTGTTACCGAACCATCAGCAAAATCAACGCGACAGGAAGCAACCAGACGAAGACTGCTTACAAAACTCTTCGGTTACTGCACAGTGCTGTCTGTATTGGCGCTTCTTCTTCCATTAGTGGGAGAGTTGTCAGCGGATTGGGTCGAGTCTCTACTGGATCGCCGCTTCGCGAGGCTAACGGCCCGATTGTTTGAGGTCGTTTACATGTTTGTAAACGGCAGCCTCTTTGTTAGTGCTTTGCTGGGCATTCACTATCTAGTCGATCGAATTCACCGGTAACAATTCACGAAACTCCCGCCACTCCCCCTTACTCATCCCACTCGACTCCTGCGTCACCTCTTCCCCCGCAATCATCCGCTTCACACACTCCACCGCCTTCGCCGACAGGGTCGCCCCGCCCATACGGTAATCCTCGAACGCGGCATAGGCGAAGGGCACCCAGTCTTTCACCATCTCGCAGATCGCCTCGGCATAGACGCGGATCTCGTATTGGGCGTGGGCGTCGGCGCGCAGGCGCAGGAAGTGGAAGAGGTTGTGGAGGTCCACCTTCCAGTACCACTGGGTATAGATGTTGGCGGGCAGGTTCATGCGGGCAAGTTCGCGGGCGAGGCCGGACTGGCCGTCCTGGCTGAGCATGGCCTGATAGTTGTCATAGGCGCGCGTGCTGTCGTCGCGCAGGATGTCGAGGACGCGCTGCGCCTCGGCCCCCTGCAAGACCTCGCCCCGGCCCTGGTTGTTCACGGTGGATTGCGCGGCCAGCGCGTCGGGGGCGGGGATGTAGAACTCGCGGTCGAGGATCGAATAGCGGGCAGAGTATTCGTTGACGTTGGCGGTGCGGTGGCGGATCCACTGGCGCGCGACGAAGACCGGCAGTTTGACGTGCAGCTTGATCTCGCACATCTCGAACGGGGTCGAGTGCCAGTGGCGCATGAGGTAGCGGATCAGGCCTTCGTCGTTCTGCACATGCTTGGTGCCGGCGCCGTAGCTGACGCGGGCGGCCTGGACGATGGCGCTGTCGTCGCCCATGTAATCGATGACGCGGACAAAGCCGTGGTCGAGGACCGGCTTGATGGAATAGAGGTGCTGTTCCATGCCCGGGGCGGTGGCGCGCAGGGTCTGGCTGGGGCGGGCCCGCAGCTCTGCGATTTCCTCTTCGGGTGTTTTCGGGGTGTTTTCCATATTCATGCCTGCCTCCACAATCGACCGCCCCATCATAATGGGGTTTTGGGGGGTCTCAACACCATATGTAGCGGGATCGGCGGGTTTCCTGTGGAGAACTATGTGAACAAGATGGGGATCTTTGGGGGCTGTGGCGGCTGGACCCCTGCGGCCAGTCCCCCCTTGACTTGTGCGTGCCGCCCAACCGCCTAGGGTGTTGCCTGCAAGTCAGGGAGTACCCAATGGGAATTGAATATCTGCACACAATGGTCCGGGTGAAGGATCTTGAGGCGTCAAAGGCGTTTTACGAGCTGCTTGGGTTGGAAGAAACGCGGCGGATCGACAATGAAAAGGGGCGGTTTTCGCTGATCTTCATGTCGCCGCCGGGCCAAGAGAATGCGGCGGTCGAGATGACGTATAACTGGGATGGCGATGATGGCCTGCCCTCGGACAGTCGGCATTTCGGGCATCTGGCGTACCGGGTGGATGATATCTATGCGATGTGCCAGCACCTGATGGATAACGGGGTGACGATCAACCGCCCGCCGCGGGATGGGCATATGGCGTTTGTGCGGTCGCCGGACAATGTGTCGGTCGAGCTATTGCAGCGGGGTGACAACCTTCCGCCGCAGGAGCCTTGGGCGAGCATGGAGAATACGGGCCATTGGTGAGGCTGGCGCTGGCGTTGCTGGCGGCCCATTGGGCCACGGCGGCGCCGGCGGCGTGTCGGCTGGCACTGGTGCTGGCGCTGGATGTGTCGGGGTCGGTGGATGAGCGGGAATATGTCGTTCAGTTGAACGGGGTGGCCACCGCGCTGGAGCATCCCGATGTGATGGCTGCGCTGTTGGAGTTTCCCGATGTGCCGGTGGCGCTGGCGATCTTTGAATGGTCCTCGGCCAGCTATCAACGCGAGATCCTGGGCTGGACCATGCTGGAAGATGAGGCCGCGATTTCCGGGGTCGTGGGGCGTCTGCGCGGGTGGCAGCGGCGGCCTGCGCCCGAGGCGACGGGGCTTGGCGCGGCGTTGCGCCATGCCGCGGGGCTGTTGCGCACGGGGCCTGCGTGCTGGGCGCAGACGATCGATGTCTCTGGCGATGGCAAGAACAACGATTGGCCTGTGCCCGCCGATCTCAAGGCCAGTGGGGAGCTGGCCGGTGTCACGGTCAATGCGCTGGCCATCGGGCAAGAGCTGTTGCGCGGCGGGGATACGCGGCGGCTGGGGATCGCGGAGCTGACCGCCTACTTTCATGCGCAACTGATCCAGGGGCCGGGGGCCTTTGTCGAAGTGGCGCTGGGCTATGACGACTATGCCAACGCGATGACACGCAAGCTTCTGCGCGAGATCAGTGCGCCGCCCCTGGGCATGACCCGCCCTGCCCCGCGCCGGTTCGCGGCGCGGTGACAGACCCCGTCAGTAAATGTAGCGGATCTGATCGGTCCAATACCGTTCCACGCGCTGCAGCGCCCCATTGATCGGGTCAAACCCGTCGGGTCCCAGCGCGCCTGCCTGCATCAGCCCGTCGGCATGGCGCGAAAACAGCATATGGACGACATCGCGGATATCGCGCCCCTTTTCCGTTAGCCGCACGCGAACGGAACGGCGATCCACGTTGCAGCGTTGGTGATGCATGTACCCCATCTCGACCAGCTTCTTGAGGTTGTAGGACACGTTCGATCCCTGGTAATAGCCGCGCGTTTTGAGTTCGCCCGCCGTGACTTCGTTGTCGCCGATGTTGAACAGCAACAGCGCCTGCACCGCGTTGATCTCAAGGATGCCCAACCGCTCAAACTCATCCTTGATCACATCGAGGAGAAGCCTGTGCAGCCGCTCGACCAGGGCCAGGCTTTCCAGATACCGCTCCATAAAGCCGCGATCACCGGATCCACCGGGATCCTCCACCAGGGCGCGCTGAACAGCCATCCGTACCTCCGCTTGCTTCCCGTGGGCGCGAGGTTTCGGTGAAATTTCCGAACATTCAGTTAAATTGAGCGCGGTCAGTCCACGGGCCCGTCAAGCGTGCGGCAATCCCGTCGCCTCACGCGCGATCCGGTCGATCATGGCGCGGAACCGTTCCGGGGTTTCCGCCTGCCCAGTGACCCATTGGTAGAGATCGTGATCGTTCTCGGACAGCATCGCATCGTAGGTCTCGATATCGGTGTCATCCAGCGTGGCCAGATGCACATCGGACCAGCGGCCCAGGATCAGGTCCATCTCTTTCGTGCCCCGCCGCCAGGATCGGATGCGCAGGCGTTTCAGTCGATCTTCCGCCAGTTCGGTCATTGGCCGGTCTCCCGCAGGGCGGTCTGAAGCTGCTTTTCAAGCACCGCCAACCGGTTTGTTGCGGCGGCCATCTGGCCCTGCACCGTCCGGATCTCGGTCAGGATGGTCGAGACTTCGGGCGTCAGCGCAGGCTCGGTCACAGGGGCCCCTACCCCTACGCCCTCGCCAGTAAGCAGCCAGCGGAAGGAGACATTGAGCACACCGGCCAGCATCTGAAGCTTGTTGGCGCGGGGTTCAGCCACATCCTGTTCCCAGGCGCGGATCGTCTTGACCTTGACGCCCAGCTTGCGGGCCAGATCCTCATCGCTCAGGCCCAGTGCCTCGCGCGCGGCGGCGACACGGTCACCAAAGGTGGCCGCCTCGTCAGAATACCAATCGTCGTCGGTTCGAACTGTGTCCAAGCTGTTCCCCTTGCGGTCGGGATTGGGGGTTGATGGGGTGCGGTCCTGACCATAAGGCTTGGGCGCGGGACGGTGCAACTGGGGGCGACCATGTCATTTCTGTCTGCGACACTTGGCCGGGTGAAGCCGTCACCCACCTCGGCAGTCACCACGCTCGCGCAGGAGTTGAAGGCCGCAGGTCAGGATGTGATCGGGTTGGGCGCGGGCGAGCCGGATTTTGATACGCCGAAGCGGATCCAAGACGCCGCCAAGCGCGCGATGGCGGCGGGCCATACCCGCTATACCGCGGTCGATGGCATCCCTGAGTTGAAGGCGGCGATCGTCGCCAAGTTCAAGCGCGACAACGGGCTGGACTATGCGACCGATCAGGTCAGCGTCTCGACCGGGGGCAAGCAGGTGCTGTTCAATGCGCTGATGGCGACGCTGAACCCCGGCGATGAGGTGGTGATCCCCGCGCCCTATTGGGTGAGCTATCCCGATATGGTGTTGCTGGGTGGTGGAACGCCGGTGATTGTCGAGACATCGCTGGAGACCGGGTTTCGCATGACGCCCGAGGCGTTGGAGGCGGCGATCACGCCCAAGACCAAGTGGCTGATCTTTAACTCCCCGTCGAACCCCACGGGAGCAGGCTACGACCGGACCGCACTGAAGGCGCTGACCGAGGTGCTGATGCGCCACCCGCATGTGTGGGTGATGACCGACGATATGTACGAGCATATCGTTTTCGACGATTTCACCTTTGCGACCCCGGCAGAGGTGGAGCCTGCGCTGTATGATCGGACGCTGACGGTAAACGGGGTCAGCAAAGCCTATGGCATGACAGGCTGGCGGATTGGTTACGCGGCGGGGCCGAAGCATTTGATCGACGCGATGCGCAAGGTTCAGTCGCAATCCACCTCGAACCCCTGTTCGGTCAGCCAATGGGCGGCGGTGGAGGCGCTGAATGGCCCGCAGGACGATCTGGCCCCGAACGCCGCGATGTTCCAGCGGCGGCGGGATATGGTGGTGGAGATGCTGAACGCAGCCTCCGGCATCACCTGCCCGGTGCCCGAGGGCGCGTTCTATGTCTATCCGTCGGTCGCGGGCTGCATCGGCAAGACCTCGGCAGGCGGCGCGGCGATCTCCGATGACGAAGCCCTCGCCCGCGCGCTTCTGGAAGAGACCGGGGTGGCCGTGGTCTTTGGCGCGGCCTTTGGGCTGTCGCCGCATTTCCGCGTTAGCTACGCTGCAGCGGATGATGTGCTGCGCGAGGCCTGCACCCGCATCCAACGCTTTTGCGCTGGCCTGACGTGAGACCGCGATGTCGATAGACCTGCCCGACTACTATTTTCGGATCCGTGAAAACGGCGCGGCGGTCTATCGCGTGACGACCGATGCCCGCGACCGGCGGCTGGAGATGGATCAGATCGCGGTGGTGAACATCCGGCGGCGCGAGGTGAAGCCCCATGGCGACCGCAGCCTCAGCGAGGCCGACACCCGCGCGATCACCGACTGGATGGACCGGCGGCAGATGATCCTGTCAGCGCGCGAGATGGACGATATCCACCGGGCGATCGATTACCTGAACCTGACCGCGCAATGGGTGCAGTCGCGTGCGACGGCATCGCAGCTGGATGAGGTGACGGACCCGCTGTTGTTGGCGATGCATGATCTACGGTCGGTTCTGGTGCGCAAGAAGGCCGATCGGCTGAAGGGCTAGCCACCTCTCTTTTCCGTGAGAATTCGGGCGCTTACGTTGCACGCGCTCGCGCCGCCGTGGGGTATGTTTCAAAAATGAGCCCCGCGCACAGAGACGCAGATAAGTCTGTGCATGGGCGCACTATATTTCATCAATTCTCACGCGTCCGTGCGTTGAATGCGAGGTCGCAATGCCCCAGATGTTCGTCATCGGAAGCGCAACACAGCCTCCCGAACAACATCAAACCCCGGGGTCACCTCCCAGACCCTCCGAACCAAAACTTGAAAGGAACTACAAAATGAAAACGCTTATCGCAGCCGCCACCCTCGTCGCCCTCTCCGCTCCGGCATTCGCTCAGATCACCGATGTTGAGGCACACTTCGCATCGGAC
>JBCBGF010000013.1:0-72469 GCA_038526915.1 Pseudomonadota bacterium
CAGCCCCCGACCGCGGGTGGGGGCATAGCCCCCGCCCATGGGGGCGGTCGGGGGCTGCCCGGCGGTGCCCGCCGGGCAAACCTCTACGTCCGCCGTTACACTCATTGTTCCACCGCCTTAAAGATCAAGACTCAACTGATTTGACGCGGGCTTCCTACGCTTCCTTGGTGCACGATCATTGACGAACCGGCCCGCACTATCCTTGCGGCTGGCGTGTTTCTCAATGACCTGCGCGGCCTCCGCCCGGAACTCTTCCCCTCGGCGCACGGCCCAGATCCGCTCCCGCGCCTCCCGCGCGGCGCTGGCCACATCGACGATGGGCGGGGGATAGGCCAACATCCCGGCCCCCTCCCACCGCCACGGCTCTTGCAGGAACTGGTCCGGAACCTCCGCCAATTCGGGGCACCAACGGCGGGTGAACACACCCTCGGGGTCCTGGTCCTTCCCTTGTTTCACAGGGTTATAGATCCGCACCGTGTTCATCCCCGTCGTGCCAGATTGCATCTGCACCTGGGGCCAGTGGATCCCCGGCTCATAATCCGTGAACATCCGGGCCAGATGCGGCCCTGTCGCGCGCCAGTCGAGCCACAGGTGATAGCTCGCCACCGCCATCAGCATCGAGCGCATCCGGAAATTGAGCCACCCCGTGGCAATCAGCGAGCGCATGCAGGCGTCGACAAAGGGGATCCCGGTCTCCCCCTGCTCCCACGCCGCGCGGCGCAGCGGATCGTCGCCGCGCAGCCTCTCATAGGCCGAATGCAGGCAATGGGTCTCGATCCGGGGCTCGTCCTCCAGCTTTTGCGTAAAGTGATCGCGCCAGGCGAGGCGGGACTGAAAGCTCTTGAGGCTCCCGCCCCACCCCTCGCGCGTGCCCTTCACCTCGCGCTGGCGGGCGGCGGTGGCTTGAACGACTTCGCGTACCGTCATGGTTCCAAACGCAAAATGTGGGCTGAGGCGGGAACAGGCGGTGGCGCCTTCCAGCGGCGTGGACATCGCGCTGCGATAGGTGCGGCCGCGTTCGGTGAGGAACGAGCCGAGGAGTGACAGGGCGTGTTGCCGCCCACCGGGTTGGCGCTCAGTCAGGCCGTCGGGGGCGAGGCCGAGATCGGCGGCGGTTGGGATCGGGCCGGGGTCGATGTTCGCGACGGCGGGGATATGGTCGGGTGCGGCGACCTGCGGCTGGCGCATAAAGGCGTCGCGCTGTTTGGCCCAGCCGTCGCGCGAGGTAAGGCGGCGGACGACACCGTTTTGGTGGAGTTGATGCCAGGTAATCCCTTCGGCCCGCGCCCATCTGGCCACAGATTTGTCGCGCGCGTAGGTCCAGCGGTTGCCGGTTTCCTCGTGGCTGACAAGGGTGGTGACCCCAAACGCCGCCGCGATATCGCCCAGGGTCGCAACAGCCTCCCCGCGTCGCACAACAAGCGGCGCGCCGCACCGGGCGAGGTCCTGGCGCAGCTCGGCCAGGCTCTCGGCGATGAAGCTCCAATGGCGGTTGGACGCATCGGGCAAGGCCCAGAGATCGGGTTCGGCGATATAGAGCGGGATCACCGGCTGGCCGAGCGAGAGCGCATGGGCCAGCGCGGGATGATCGGAGATCCGCAGATCGCGTTTGAACCAGAGGAGCGTCGTCATTGGGAGGGAGGTAGGCAGAACGGACATGTCGTAAAGGGGAGCCGCGCCCTGACGCGGTCCCTCGCCCCGTGTGCCCTACTCTGCTGGAAGCGGGTGCCGCGCGGGGCGGCGGGGCCCGCGGTCGAAGAAGCGACCGAACCATGGGATCGCCACCAAAGCCTCCCGCAGGTTGAACACCTGCGGCGCAAAGGGCGACATCACAAAGAGCAAGCCGTTGATCAGGATATGCTGAGGGAATGTGATATCCATAAAGGTGAGCGTTCCAAGGTGGAACGCGATCAGGATCACGCCCCAAATCCGGTGCAGCGCGGGCCGGAACAGGATCGCAATCGCCACCAGCTCGACGAAATACAGCCCCAGATACAGTGGCCAACCAAGGATTGGTGTGTTGATGATGATCTCAGCCCAAAGAGGCTCGGACTGGGTCTCTAACGCACGCCGCGCGAGGGTTTGCGCCATGGCATCCGGCATGAAGCCGCCATATCCCCCAAGGGCCATGGCAAGCGTGGCATAGTAGACCTTGTAAAAGCCTGACAGCGTGTAGAAAAACAGGATCAGCGCCGGTGCGATGGTAAAGGCGTAGAGAAAGAGGGTCCGTTGCCGGCGGTTGTCCCGCATGGCCTCTTTCGCACCCGAGGGTAGGAACAGAAAACAGACCGAGAGCCAGAACCATTCATGGGCCCCATGGTGGATCGCACCAAACGAGTTAGGCCACGCGGTCAGTTGTAACAGCACAACCATGATCAGAACGCGCACCACCAGATAGCGCCACAGGAAGACACCCAGAAAACCAACGATCACATAGGCGTTGGCCAGGATCGTCGTGCTGATCTCGGCAGAGAAGGCGGGCATCCAAGCCAGCGGCCACAGCAGATCCAGATCCGCCGGGTCGAGCGGTGTGTGCGATATTGACCGCGCCGCACTGTAAAACCACATGGCCGTGACGATGTAATACACCTGGACGATCGCGAAGGCCGCGTCGAACATCCTACGGTGCTCGCCCCAGCGCGCGGATTGGCGGCAAGGGCCGGCAAGCCGCCGACGGAAGGTGGCTTCCACTTGATCGATCATGATTGGTCCGCCGTTGAATGGGCTGTGCTGAAGTGGCGCTCGGTCACATGCCCGGTGTGCCACCGCTCAAGCGGATCGAACCGGATCACCATAATCTGGAAGTCAACCTCTTCATCGACTTGGAAGAAACTGGCGATGAACTCTTGCTCGCGTTCGGCAAAGCGCTCGGGGTCGGAACGCGAGACGGTCAGAAAACGCGCGGCCTTCAGCACCCCGGAATCCCGGCGTTGCGCAGCCGGAAAGATCTCGCCCAGCGAATAATAGTTCCGCGGTGGTGAATAGATTTCATCGCCTACGCGCGTCACCTCAACGACGACATCATGAACATCGTTCTTGACGATGCTGAACAGCGACCAGCTGAAAACCGGGAAGTACTCGCCCTTGTGCGCAAAATTCTTGCCGGCGAGTTGGACAGCAAAATATGCGCCAAAAAAAGAATGGCTGCAGATCTGAGAAGGGTCATGGTGCCTCTGCGAAATGCGCGGCGGCGCTTTGTGCCTCGCCTCTGGCATAGGTCACAATTGTCCCTGAATTGGGGCTGGATTCAGGCAAAACCGAGACTGTGGCGACCCGGTCGGTTGTGGTGCGGGTCTCATGGTTTCAGAGCGCCCCCCGTTAAACCCCCTCGCACATCTCCATCCGCCGATAAAACACCGCCAGCGACTTGTCCCGCTCTGGCGCGAACCGCTCTCCCTCGCGCAGGTCTTCGATGCGGTCCACACGGAACATGCGAAAATCGGCGCGTAACTCGCACCAGCTCACCAGCGTCCAGACCTTGCCCCAGAACCACAGGCCAAGGGGCCGCACCACCCGCGTGGTGGGCGCATCCCCCTTGTCGCGGTAATCGAGTTCCAGCCGTACCCGCGCCTCGGCCGCCGCCTCCAGCTGGTCAAGCCGAGCACGCAAGGCATCCGACATCTCCCACGCAATCGCATGCACCGGCACAGACCGCGCGCGGTCGCGGGCCTCATCGGGCAGCACGGCCTCGATCTTCACAAGGGCCTCTTCCGCGCCTTGGGCCATCGCTGCCCCGCCCCAGGCCTTGAGCATGCGCGCGCCCGCGACCAGCGCCACGATCTCATCGCGCGTGAACATCAAGGGCGGCACGTCATAGCCTTCGTCCATGACATAGCCCACGCCCGCCTCGCCATCGATGGGCACGCCGGTGGATTGCAGCGTGGCGATGTCGCGGTAGATCGTGCGTTCGGAGACTTCCAGCCGGTCGGCCAGCGCCTGCGCCGTGGTGAGCCGACCGCCGCGCAGGTATTGGACGATCTGCAACAGGCGGTCGGCGCGGCGCATCAGGGGGTGGCCTCGAAGAATCCGATGGAGTTGCCGAACGGATCCTTGCAGTAAACAAACCGGCCTGCGGGGATCGCGATGGGTTCGGACAGAACCTGCCCGCCGGCATCCCAGACGCGGGCCACGACCTCCTCCAGCGCGCCTCCCGCGGCCAGATGAATGGTCGGGCCCTCGCCATCTTTGGCAGGAGTGCCGGGATAGAGGTGTCCGGCCACGCCGGTCTCGGGATCGGCGGGCTTGAAGACGGCCATCGGGTTTGGGCCCGACGTGTCGATAGTGAGCGAAGCCCCTGTAACTTTGGCATAAAACGCAATCGCGCGGTCCATGTCGGTGACTGGGATCTCAGCCCAGACGGTGAAGTGTTGGGGTTGATAGGTCATGTGTGCGTCCTTGGCAGAATACTCGGTGAGAGCGGTATTGCACAGGGCTGCTGACAGCGTGATGTCAGGAGGGTTGGGGATGCGCGAGGTTCTGCGCGCGGCGGACACTTTCATAGGTGGTGGCTGGCGCCACAGCGGCATTGACGCAAAGGCAACCAGAGGCTTAGCTGATCGCATTTATTTCAGAAAGGGATATCCTGCGTATGTCCGACAACGACACAGATTTTAAGCAAGAGATCGATCAGATGATTGCGCGGATTGATGCCGCATTGGAAGCGCAGACGGCAGTTGTGACCCTTGAGAGGCTGCCGGACATCGCCACCGGCGCCGTGCAATCTGACGTAACGACTGTCGGATCAGGCGAAACCATGACGTTGCAGCTTGAGGCCGCACGCCTGATGTTGAGTGCCATGTCCGCGACGATGCTCGGCGAATGCAGGGCGGAGGAACCGTTCAAACCCCTGCGTCCGATCATCGACGAGCACGGCAAATTCAAATGGTGCTGCACACACACGCCGCCCCATTGCTCGGGCGGATAGGCGATGTTTTCTGGACTGCTGGATGGGAAGTTCCAGGCCGCGCTGTTTTCGCTGATCTCGGTTGTGACGGGCGCTGGGATCTATCTTAATCGCCCATGGGAGCAGGTGACATCGCTGAACCCTTTGACCTGGCCGCTGTGGCTACAGGGTGCGGCAGGGCTGGTGCTTGCCGGAATCGTCCTGCCGAAGATCGGCGGCCAAGTGATCAGGTCTGTTCCCCGTTGGGGCCTTTTGTTGATCGAAGCGCGAATCTTTTGGGTGATCTTCGTACTGTCAGCCATGGTGACGGTGGGCCTATTCGCGACCGAGCTGTTGGCCACTGGGGACGACGATCCGGCCGATCGCACTGCGGCACTGGGGGCCGTCGAAAAGGCACTGACAGCCGTCATCACAGCCTTCGCAGTGGCGTTGGTTGGGGAAAACACCGCCTCGAGCATGGCGAAAACCAGCCGCAAATTCTTCGGCGAGGCGTTTAAGGGATACGGTAAAGATGTGACCGATCCCGGGGAAAAAGTGTTCGCGCGGATGATTGGGCAGGCCGTATTCTCGGAAGAGTTCACGCCCGAGGCGGAAAAGAACCGCGATGGCTCGAAACCGGAAGGGGCCTCTGGCTGGGGATGGGACGCGCGGTGGTCACGCGCCAAGACCATCGCCGCAAACCTGCGCTAAGACCGCCTGCCATTTGGCGCCCCTGCCCCCCATGCTACACTTCGGCCACTCAACCCCACCGGAGCCCCCATGCGCAACGCCGCCCCGCAAGCTGTCCTTCTTGTGACGCTCGCCGCCGCAATCCTAGCCTGTGCACCGCGCGATACCGTGGGCAAACCCGCCCTTGGGGTGTCGGCCACGACAGAGCACGTGCCGTCGCCAGAAGGCGAAGGAATCATCGTTCGAATTGTGAACTCGGGTTTGGAACCGGTCTGCGTTCAAGTCTGGCAAGACCCGGGTAGCAATATTCAACTGATTGACAGCCAAACACGCGCGCCCGTCCAGAGGCTTGTCGGCCAAGGTGAACCTGTCGAGTTTGCCTATTCCGTACCGACCGAGGAATTGCGCCCGGGCGATGAGATTACCTACACGTCAGTCCTGAACCCCGAGGTCTACGTTGTCGCGCCGGAGCAATGGGTCCGCGCTGTTGCGAGTTTCCTTGTAATCCCCTGTGACGAGCGTGATGCCGAAGGCGGGATCACATTCAATAGCAGTCATTTTGGACGTTCTGAGGGCGTAACCTCGTCGGAAAGCACCGCCTTTAGGCTCTAACCTCTATCGCGGACCGATGTGATGCCTGATCGGAACCACCACGCCCCCCCCACTTGCACCCCAGCGCCCTTGGGCTACACCTTGGCCGGTCAACCATACCGGAGCCCCCATGCGCGACGCCGCCCCTCAGCCTGTCTACCTCGCCGATTACACGCCGCCTGCCTATCTGGTCGATGACGTTCACCTGACCTTTCGGCTGGCGCCGAAGAAGACGCGGGTGACAAGCCGGATCGCGTTTCGCCCGAACCCCGAGGCGGTGACGACGGCGTTTGAGTTGCACGGGGAAAATCTGACCCTTGTCGCCGCCAAGATCGACGGGGCCGCGATCACGCCGGTGATTGAGGACGGGTTCCTCAAGGCCGAGGTGCCGGATGCGCCGTTTGTCTTTGAGGCGGAGGTGGAGATCGACCCTTCGGCCAACACGGCGCTCGAAGGGCTTTACATGTCGAACGGTATGTATTGCACCCAATGCGAGGCCGAGGGGTTTCGCAAGATCACCTTCTACCCCGACCGCCCCGATGTGATGGCGCCGTTCACCGTGCGGATCGAGGGCGATCTGCCGGTGCTTTTGTCCAACGGGAACCCGACGGCTCAGGGGGATGGCTGGGCCGAGTGGCACGATCCGTGGCCGAAGCCCGCCTATCTGTTCGCCCTTGTCGCAGGCGATCTGGTGGCGCATTCGGACCATTTCACCACGGCCTCGGGTCGCGCAGTGGCGCTCAATGTCTGGGTGCGCCCCGGGGATGAAGGGAAATGCGCCTATGCGATGGATGCGCTGAAGCGGTCCATGCGCTGGGATGAAGAGGTCTATGGCCGCGAATACGACCTCGACGTGTTCAACATCGTGGCCGTGGACGATTTCAACATGGGCGCGATGGAGAATAAGGGGCTGAATATCTTCAACTCCAAATACGTACTGGCCTCGCCCGAGACAGCGACGGATCGGGACTATGAGTTCATCGAGTCGATTGTCGCGCATGAGTACTTCCACAACTGGACGGGCAACCGGATCACCTGCCGCGACTGGTTCCAGCTGTGTCTGAAAGAAGGGCTGACAGTGTTCCGGGATCAGCAGTTCTCGGGCGATCAGCGGAGCCATGCGGTGAAGCGGATCGACGATGTGCTGGGCCTGCGCGGGCGGCAATTTCGCGAGGATACAGGGCCCCTGGCGCATCCCGTGCGGCCCGCGAGCTTTGTTGAGATCAACAACTTCTATACGTCCACCGTCTATGAAAAGGGCGCCGAGGTGATCGGCATGCTGAAGACGCTTGTGGGCGATGAGGGGTATGCAAAGGCGCTCGATCTGTATTTCGAGCGGCATGATGGCGATGCGGCGACGATCGAGGACTGGCTCAAGGTGTTCGAGGATGCCACGGGCCGCGATCTGACCCAGTTCGCGCGGTGGTATAGCCAAGCGGGGACGCCGCGGCTGTCGGTGGTGGAAGCATATGATGACGGCACCTACACCCTGACCTTCACCCAAACCACGGCCCCCACCCCGGGCCAGCCCGAGAAGCTGCCCCAGGTGTTGCCGATTGCGGTGGGCCTCCTGAACCCCAACGGCGATGAGGTCGTCCCCACCACCGTGCTCGAGATGACCGAGGCCACCCAGTCCTTCACGTTCGACGGGCTGGCCGCCAAACCCATCCCCTCGATCCTGCGCAACTTCTCGGCGCCCGTGATCCTCGACCGTGAGAGCACGGCAGAGGAACGCGCGTTCCTGCTGGCCCACGACACCGACCCGTTCAACAAGTGGGAGGCCGGGCGGCAATTGGCCAAGGACGTGCTGGTCGCCATGGTCCGCGATGGCGCGGCCCCCGGTCCCGCCTATCTGAATGCGCTCGAAATGGTCGCGCGCGACGACACGCTGGATCCGGCCTTCCGCGCGCTGGCGCTGCAACTGCCGTCCGAGGATGACATGGCACAGACGCTGTTCGATGCGGGCACCACGCCTGATCCTACCGCGATCCACGAGGCGCGCGAAAAGGTGGCCGATGCGCTGGCCCAGCATCTGAGCGGCGTGCTGCCCGAGATCTACGAGGCGATGAACCTCCCCGGCCCCTACACGCCCGACCCCAAGGCGGCCGGTTGCCGGGCGCTCAGGGCCACCGCACTTGGCCTGCTGACCCGGCTCGACGGCGGCAAACTGGCCGAGGCGCAGTTCCGGGCCGCGGACAATATGACCGAGGAACTCGGCGCACTCGCCTGCCTCCTCTCCGCCGGCACCGGGGCCGAGGCGGTGGCCAGCTTCTACCGCCGTTGGTCCAAGGACCGGCTCGTCATGGACAAGTGGTTCTCGCTGCAAATCGCCCGCGCCAAGCCGGACCACGCCACCGAGACCACCCGCCGCCTGACCGAGCACCCCGATTTCGACTGGAAGAACCCCAACCGCTTCCGATCCGTGCTGGGCGCGCTGGCCACGAACACCGCAGGTTTCCACCACCCCTCGGGAGCGGCTTATGCGCTGGTGGCCGACTGGCTGATCAAGCTCGATCCGCTGAACCCGCAGACGACCGCGCGCATGACCACGATGTTCGAGACCTGGCGGCGTTATGACGGTGACCGGCAGGGGATGATGCGCGATGCCCTGAGCCGGATTGCGGCGACCCCCGGCCTCAGCCGCGACACGACCGAGATGGTGGGCCGCATTCTTGGCGACTGAGCTGGCGTTCACGCGCAACGCCCGCCGGCCCGCCGCTCTGGCGATGGTGGGCGTTGCGCTGGTGATCCTTTTGGTCCTGATCTTCGCGGTCAACGCCCACCCCCTGATCGTCACCATCTTCGCCCTGCTCATTGCCCCCGCCGTCTGGGATGTCTGGCGCAATGCCGATGCGACGCTGACGGTCGATGACACCGGCATCCGCTGGTCGAGCGGCCCCCGCCAGGCGGGTGCGGAGTGGGAGGCGATTGATGAGGTGATCCTCGCCACCACGCTCGATTTTTCGCAACGCGCCTCGCTGCGCCTCACCGATGGCGGCCGCATGCGTGTCCCGCCCGAATGCCTGCCGGGGGGCCGGGTGCTCGACGGGGTGCTCGAGGCCCGCGGCATCCGCCACCGCCGCTCGCTCTTTTCCTTCTGATCCGGCCAGCTTTCGCCGAAATACCGGCCTCTCCGCCCCACCCGATGATCGGCGCGGCCATCCCTGCTAGACTGTCACCAAACCGTTGCGAAAGCCGGTTAGGTCGCGCCCATGCAAGATCGCCTCGATCCGCTGATTGCCGAGCGCGCGCCGTGGCTGTTTGAGACCACCCCTTGGGCAGGCCCGTCGCGCGCCGTTCTGACCCGCCTTCTGGGCTATGCCCGGACGGTGGCGCTGGCCCAGTACCTGCGCGACCGCCCGGCGGGTGAGATCATGGAGACGATGGGGGCGATGCTAGCCCGTGACGTGGTGGTGCGGGGCCTCGGCCATATCCCACGCCATGGGCCCGCTCTGGTGGTGGCCAACCACCCCACGGGGATCGCCGACGGCATCATCCTGTCCCATGTGCTGGGCGGGCTCCGGGATGATGCGTTTTTCTACGCCAATTCCGACATCCTGCGCGTGTTGCCGCAAATGGGCGATGTGATCGCGCCTGTGGAATGGCGCGCGGAGAAGCGGAGCCATGCACGCACGCGGGAAACCATGGCCTATACGCGGGCAGCGCTGGAGGCCGGGCGTCTGGGCGTGATCTTTCCATCGGGCCGCCTCGCCAAACGCCGGGGGCTGCGCCTCCACGAACGCCCGTGGATGGCCTCTGCCGCGATGATCGCGCGCAAATTCGACGTGCCGGTGATCCCCGTCAACATCCGCGCCCGGAACTCGGCGCTCTTCTACCTCTTTGACCTGATCCACCCCACATTGCGCGACATCACCCTGTTCCACGAGACGCTGAATAAATCCCGCCAACCCTTCCGCCTGACTGTAGGCGAACCGATCTCCCCCCGCGCCCTGCCCGCGCGCTCCGAGGATGGCATCGCCATGCTCCGCCGCGCCACGCTTGCGCTGGGTGGTCGCCACGCGCCCACCGTCTCACTCGTCGACAGCACGCGCCGCCCGCTCTGGTCGCGGCTTACCTCGTAGCTCTTTGGTCGAGAAATATCCCGGGGGGCGTCCCGGACCGGGTCCGGGACGTGGGGGCAGAGCCCCCTACCCCTGACAATAGGGCTGCGCCCGCGTAAAGGCCCGCATCTCCTCCCGCTTGGCCTCTTGGACAAACGGCCCCCAATCGGCGGCCACGCCACCGCCGCCCCGGCTGATCACGCCGTCGCGGGGCACAGTCACGCCCATGATCCGGATCGCGCAGCGCAGGTTGGCGGGGCCGTCCTTTAGCTCTTCGGCGCTGGTGGCCTGGCAGCCATAGCCCCGCGCGGTGGCCGGTGAGATCTGCAACAGCCCGTGCCAGCGCCCTTCCCCGCCTGACACATCCTCGCGCCAGGTGCTCTCGTGTTTGGCCAGCGAGGACAAAAGCCCCACCCAGAACGCCTTGCGCTGGGTCCGGTCGGCCTCGGGGAAAGCGGGACACCAGGCGGTGGCGTCGGCGGGCACGATGTCGACCAGGGGCGCACCGGGCCCTGAAAGCGCGCTGAGCGCGGCGCGGGTCCAGTCATCGCCGTCGTCTTTATGGTCCCAGCGCGCGGGCGGCAGGGCGGTCTCAGACACGAAATTCATCGGTTGCGGTACGGGGGCCGTCACCTCCACCGGCGCGGGTTTGGAACAGGCGGCAAGGGCCAGAAGGACAGTGGCGGCGGTCAGACGCGGTGCGGAAAAGGCCAAGGCGGATGGATCCCTCATCAACGCCCCCGCTGCCAGTCATAGCCAAAATCGGGCGCGAAAATCAACCCGGATCGGCCTTGTCGGCCCTTAGGCGCTGGCTTAGAACCCAGACGTCTGAGACGAGGATGCGTGATGCTGGATCTGACCTTTGAAGCCCCGAAACCCAAAGTAATTCAAGGCGCTGCCCAGGATTGGGAGCTTGTGATCGGGCTGGAAGTGCATGCCCAGGTTTCCTCAAATGCAAAGCTTTTTTCCGGTGCCTCTACCGCGTTCGGGGCGGAACCCAATGCCAATGTCGCCTTCGTCGACGCCGCGATGCCCGGGATGCTGCCCGTGATCAACGAGTTCTGCGTGGCGCAAGCCGTGCGCACCGGGCTGGGGCTGAAGGCGGAGATCAACCTGACGAGCGCCTTTGACCGCAAGAACTACTTCTACCCCGACCTGCCGCAGGGCTATCAGATCAGCCAGCTCTATCACCCCATCGTCGGCGAAGGCGAAGTGCTGGTGGAGATGGAACCCGGTGTGGCGCGTCTGGTGCGGATCGAGCGTATTCACCTCGAACAGGACGCAGGCAAGTCGATCCATGACATGGATCCGCATATGTCTTTCGTCGATCTCAACCGCACCGGTGTGGCGCTGATGGAGATCGTCAGCCGCCCCGATATCCGCGGGCCCGAGGAAGCGGCGGCCTATGTGGGCAAGCTGCGCCAGATCCTGCGCTATCTGGGCACCTGCGATGGCAATATGCAGAACGGCAACCTGCGCGCGGATGTGAATGTCTCGATCTGCAAGCCCGGTGATTACGAGAAGTATCAGGAAACACAGGATTTCTCGCATCTGGGCACGCGGTGCGAGATAAAGAACATGAACTCCATGCGGTTCATCCAGGCTGCGATTGACTATGAAGCCCGCCGCCAGATCAAGATCGTCGAGGGCGGCGGCACGGTGGATCAGGAGACCCGGCTCTATGACCCCGACAAGGGCGAGACGCGGTCGATGCGGTCGAAGGAAGAGGCGCATGATTACCGCTACTTCCCCTGCCCTGACCTGTTGCCCTTGGAGATCGAACAGGCCTGGGTCGATGACATCGCGGCCTCGCTGCCCGAGCTGCCAGATGAGAAGAAGGCGCGGTTCATCGGGGATTTCGGGATCACCGATTACGATGCGAGCGTTTTGACGGCGGAGGCCGAGAATGCGGCGTTTTTTGAGGAAGTGGCCGCGGGGCGCGACGGCAAGCTGGCCGCGAACTGGGTGATCAATGAGCTGTTTGGCCGGCTGAAGAAGGAAGACCACGACATCACGGAAAGCCCGGTGAGTGCGGCGCAACTGGGCCAGATCATCGACCTGATCGCGTCCGACACGATCTCGGGCAAGATCGCCAAGGACGTGTTCGAGATCGCCTATACCACGGGCCGCGACCCCGAAGAGATCGTTGAGACCGAGGGTATGAAGCAGGTGACCGATACCGGCGCCATCGAGGCGGCGGTGGATCAGATCATCGCAGACAACCCGGCGCAGGTGGAGAAGGCGAAGGTGAACCCCAAGCTCGCGGGCTGGTTCGTGGGCCAGGTGATGAAGGCCACGGGCGGGAAGGCGAACCCGAAGGCGGTGAATGAGATTGTGGGGAAGAAGTTGGGGGTTTGAGGGGCGGCGCTGTGGCGGCCCCTCACAATGCTCAGTGGTTTTGCGCGACCATGGCGATGTAGAGGCCGGTTGCGATTTGTGCGACGGTATCTTTGTCGATGACACCGAAGCAACCGCACCCATAGGCAAGTGCCAGAGCAGCATATGTGGTTCGATGTCGCCAGAGAGTCTTGGCGACGGTTTTGATCCAAGTCTTCATTGGTCCACTCCTGCGGATTGAGGGAGTGGGGCCCCGCCGAGGGGCTACCTCGACATCACGTGATGGGGTTAATATGATGGCAGAACAGAGGTTTAGCGATTAGCCGGAAGTTGCCGGCACGCGTTGTGCCGAATTGATTGGAGTTGTCTAAAGTTGTTCGATTACATCGCCTTCGGTGCGTTGATCCGCCGGAAACGCGGTGAGATGGGACTCACGCAACCGGCGCTGGCCAAACGTGTGTTCGGAAAGGCCGAACGCAAGGCTGACATTTCCCGGTTTGAAGCGGGGAAGAAGAAACCGCAAGAAGACACGGTGCAGAAGCTGTGCCTGCATCTGGACATCTCCGATGCTGAGATAGAGCCAATCCGTAAGGCGCGGCCTCTCTCGGAGACTTTGGGCGAAATCCCGACCCTCAGCCGCGAAGAGTTGCAGAACCTTGCCTCACGGTTCGGGATCGAAGACCCGTTTGACGCCCCAGATGGCGAATTGCGGCGGCAACTGACGCTGAAGGCAGATGAATACCGCGACCTGAAGAAGCAGGTCGATTCCATCGACCCCAAGATGCAGCGGCTGTCGAACCTCAAAGCCGCCGCGCAGGACGCGCTGGCGCGAGGCGATTTTGATGAGGTGGACGAGGTGCTGGAGAGCGTCCACGAGGTTGAGCTGGAGGAAGCGGCGCGAACGGCGGAGTTGCGGGCGGAGACGATGCTGCTGCGCGGACGGGTGGAGGAGGCGTATCGGATCCTGTCGGCGACGGCGGATAGTTTTGCGAGTGTGGATCCGTTGGAACCGGCGCGGCGAAGGATATTGAAGTATTGGCACACTCTCAGAGACCACGGCCTGCGCTATGGCGGCGAAGCTACGGTGCGAAGCCGAGAATTTCTTGAACCAATCTTAACGAGCGGTCTGAGAAACCAAGACCGTTGGCTATGGGCCGCTGGGCAGAACGCGCTGGCTATTTCATTCCGCGAACAAGGCACCCGCACCGCAGGCGAAGACGGCGCAGAACTCCTGGCCCAGGCCGTAGCCGCCTATCGCTACGCCCTGCGCGTTTATTCTGAGAGCGCGCTTCCGATGGAATGGGCGATGACGCAAAACAACATCGGCACCGCGCTTGCCAATCAGGGCATGCGCACGGTGGGCGAAAACGCTGCCGCGCTCCTGGCCCAGGCCATCGCCGCCTTTCGCGCCGCGCTGCGCGTTTACACCGAGGACGCGCATCCGATGGAATGGGCAACGACGCAAAACAACCTCGGAAACGCCCTCCGCAACCAAGGCACCCGCGCCGCAGCCGAAGACTCCGTCGCGCCTTTTGCCATGGCCGTCGCCGCCTATCGCGCCGCGTTGCGTGTCTACAGCAAGGACCGGCATCCTATGGACTGGGCGATGACGCAAAACAACCTTGGCACCGCACTTCAGAACCAAAGCACCCGCACCGCGGGCGAAGACGAAGCAGCACTCCTCGCCCAAGCCGTCGCCGCCTATCGCGCCGCGCTGTGCGTCTACTCTGCGGACGCGCATCCGGTGCAATGGGCGATAACGCAAAACAACCTCGGCGCCGCGCTCTTCGGCCAAGGTAAGTGCACTCCTGGCGAAGACGGTGCACCGCTCTTCGCCGAGGCCGTCAATGCCTATCGCGTCGCGTTGCGGGTCCGCACCGCGGACGCGCAGCCGGTGCAATGGGCGATGACGCAAGAAAACCTCGCCTTAGCGCATGAGGCAATTGCCTACCGCCCCACCACAACCGATCCGCGCTTGCCCTTGGAAACCGCCCTCGCCCACGCGGAAGCCGCGCTCAAAGTCTTCGACCCAGAACACATGAGCTACAACCACACCAAAGCCACAACCCTCCGCGACCGCATCCAGGCCCGCCTCGACGCCCTCTAACCCCGCCCCATTATCCCCAATCCCGCAACAACCCCACTCCCACGCCGCCTCCACTTTCCAAAACCCAACCCAATCCGCCCCAATCCCGCCCGCTTCTGCACCTTTTCTTGCCTGAATCGCACAATCGCCCCTATCCAATCCCCGTAGTGAGTGGGTGGGAGTAGCGAGTAATGCTCAAGTACGAGTACAAAGTCGTGCCTGCGCCGAAGGAGTGTTTGTCCCGGCGCAATATCGGCGAAGCGGATGATCCAGTGGTTGCGACGCTGGAGACGATCATGAACGACCTCGGCGTGGCCGGGTGGGAATTTGTGCGCAGCGAGGCTGTGTCCATGCGCCCCGCCGGTATTCTGGGTCGTGGGCGGTCGGTGTCGCAGGACGTCTGGATCTTCCGGCGGTCTCGGGAACCCCTGGGGGCGGGGTTGCCGACGGTCGAGGAAGACATCGCGCGCACCAAGCGGCGCAAGTCGACGCGGCCGGAGCTGATTGCGTTGGCCAAGGAGGGGCGGCGCAAGGTGATCCCGATGATGGCGGATGATCCCACGCAGCCCGCGCCAAAGAAGATCACGCCCAACCGGCCCGGTGAGGCGATCGAGATGCCGTCGCCGCAAGCTACCGCGGCGGAGTAGGCTAGAGGGTCGTGCAGCGCTTAAGGGGAACGTTGCATGGGTGGGGCGGGATCACGCGCTGATCTTCAGCGCCAAAGCGTGGATCCGCCCCACGATATCCGGGCCCAGCGCGGTGTGGACCGCGCGGTGGCGTTCGATCCGTGACATGGGCCCAAAGGCGGGCGCATTTATCGTGATGCGCCAATGGCTTTCGCCGCCTTCCTGATAGCCGGCGTGGCCACGATGCGCCTCACTTTCATCGACAATACTCAGCTCGGTCGGCGCAAACGCGGCTTCCAGCCGGGCGCGCATTTCATCGGCAATCGCCATTTTTCGAGCCACCCCCCTTCAATCCTGCGCCCGAGACACTAAACTCTCACGTCCGAGTCGAAAAGGTGCAGGCCATGACCAAAGACGACCCGTTCGGGTTCGATATCCGCGTCTCCTCCGACAAGAAGAAACGCCAGCGCACGAAGCGGGGCATGTCGGGCGCCTTTGAGACATCGAAACGCCAGTGCGATTACCCCGGATGCACCTTGCCGGGCCAGTACCGGGCGCCGAAATCACCGGATTCGCTCGATGACTATTACTGGTTCTGCAAGGACCATGTGCGCGAATACAATCTGAAATGGAACTTCTTCGACGGCTCGACCGAGGAAGAGTTCGAGGCGCAGATGGACAAGGACCGGGTTTGGGACCGGCCCACCAAACCATTTGCGCAACAAGGGGAGGAAGCGCGGGCCTGGTCACGGCTGGGCGTGGACGATCCCCATCAGATACTGGGCGCGAACGCCACCCGCAATCCGGGTAAGAGCGTCACCGGCACCCGCCGCCTGCCGCCCACGGAACGGCGCGCAATTGATATTTTGGAGGCCAAGGATCACTGGACCAAGGCCGAAATTCGCAAGCAGTACAAAAGCTTGGTCAAGGATCTGCATCCCGACATGAACGGTGGCGCGCGCGAGGATGAGGACCGCCTGCAAGAGGTCGTCTGGGCCTGGGATCAGATCAAGGACAGCCGGAATTTCTGACGCATCCGCGCCCAAAGCGTCTACAATTCGATCGAACCCGCGCAGGATCGCCTGGCGTTAACATGCTCCCAACCCCGATGCGCTAGTCGGGACCCACTTTTTGCGTGGGAGTGGATGTATGGTCGACTGGAGCCTGGCAAAGCGGATCAATCTGATCACGTTGTCTTTGATTGGCGCGCTTGTTCTGGTGGGTGCGGTGGGGGTGTTTGCAACGCTGCGCCTGTCAGCACTGCTGACCACGTATGCGGTGTATGGCCAGCAGGCTGTTCTGTCAGGCGAAGTGGCCGAGGATCTGTTCGAAGCCAAGATCGCGGAGAACGCCTATAGACGGTCAGCCAGCGCCGAAAACGCGGCCGAGCTGCAGGACAACCTCTCTGACGTGATCGATATACAGGAGCAGCTGCAAACCGCCTTTGCGGATTATCCCCAGCTACTAACCGTTGCCGCGCAGATCGCATTGGACGTCGCCGAATACGAACAGTGGTTCGCAGAAGCGCGGACCCAGCAGGCGATCCGAGAAGAGCAGGTCGCGGGCTATCTGGAAAGCTCGGAAGATGTGCTGCAATCATCGCGCAACGCATCGAATTTATTGCTGTTCGACAATAACACCCGCGCCCGCCAAGGATTGGAGGATATGGTGTCGGAAGTCCTTCTGTCGCGGATCTTTGTCGAGCGATATCTATTGACCAACGCGCCGGATGATTTTGTGACGGCGACCGAACACTATGATCGCGCGGCACGGCGTATTTCTGACGCCGTCCAAAGCATGGAAAACACCGACCGTAAGCGCGCGATGGAAGAGGTGCAGTCGCATCTTCAAAGCTACTGGGGATTTGCGCAGGGCGCCCGTGAGGCCATCGAGTTGCGCAATGTGATCCGGCTCGAACTGGATCGGCTGGGCCAGAAGATGGTCGATGACAATGAACAGATCGTTTTGACCGCAGCTGAAAACCAGGCTGACATCGAGGCGACTGCCCAGCGGACGCGCCTGGTGGTTCTGGGGGCCTTAGTCGGGTTTCTCGCGCTGGCAGTGGCACTCAGTCTTGGTCTCGCGCGCCGTGTATCGCGGGGGATCGAGGCGGCGGTGGCGCAATCTATCACGGAGATGCGGCAACTGGCCGACGGCAACATCGAGATCGAGATCTCGGGCACAGAGGCCGAGAACGAGTTTGGCGATATCGCCCGCGCGCTGGTCGTCTTTCGGGACAACACACGGGCCGCGCGGGAAGCCGATGCCCGCCAGCGCGAGCTTGAAGACGCGGCCCGCCGGAAAGAGGCGGCCGATGCCGAACGCCAGGCCCGCGCCGAGGAAGAGCGACAGGCCAAGATCGAGGCGGCGCGGCGGGAGATGATCACCAACCTGAGCGATGCGGTGGGCGTGGCGGTGGATGCCGGTGCGAAGGGCGATTTTTCCCAGCGCATCACCGCCAGTTTTGACGAGCCCGAGTTGCAGAGACTGGCCCAGGCCATCAACGGCATGCTGGACAATGTCGAGCAAGGCGTGGCCGAGACGGCGCGGGTGATGTCGCGCATGGCGACCGGGGATCTGACCGATCGCATGCATGGCGATTTGCGCGGCACATTTGCGGACCTCAAAGGCAATGTGAACGGGTCGATCGAAAACCTCAGCCAGCTGGTTCTGGCCATTTCGGGCCAATGCGACGGCGTGGGAGCAGAGGCAAGTGCCGTCACCCAGCAGAGCCAGGAACTCGCCCGCCGCGCCGAACAGCAGGCGGCATCGCTGGAAGAGACCTCGGCCGCGATGGAAGAGATATCGGTGTCGGCCCGCTCCAGCGCCGATGGTGCGACCGAAGCCGCAAGCTTTGCCAACACCGCCTCGACCCAGGTGGACGAGGCGGGCCGCGTCGTATCCTCGGCCGTAGAAGCGATGGCCGATATCCGCGACGCCTCAAACCGGATCGGCGAGATCGTGACGGTGATCGACGGGATCGCGTTTCAGACCAATCTCCTGGCGCTCAACGCCTCGGTCGAGGCGGCGCGGGCGGGCAGCGCGGGCAAGGGCTTTGCGGTGGTCGCCACCGAAGTGCGTGCGCTCGCGCAACAGTCGAGCGAGGCGAGCCAGGACATCAAGACCCTGATCGAGGAAAGCGCAACCCAGGTGCGGCGCGGCGTGGATCTGGTGGAAGAGACCGGGCGGACCTTGGATGAGATCATGGGGGGCGTCCGCAAGATGGCCGCCAACATGCAGGAGTTGACCACCACCGCGCGCGAGCAGGCCACCGGCGTGGGCGAGGTGACGAGCGCGATCACGCAGCTCGACGTCATCACTCAGAAAAATGCGAGCCTCGCCGATGAAAGCCGGGAAAACGCTGCCCGTCTGATGCAGCAGGCCGCGCAGATGCGGGACATGCTGAGTACGTTCCGAACGGGCACGGGCACAGAGGACGCGGCAGCGGGAGACCCCGCCCCCGCCATCGCCGCGGAGTAGGGCCGGGTCAGGCGGCTTTGAACACCAGCGACACCCCGTTCAGACAGTGCCGCTTGCCCGTGGGTTGCGGGCCGTCGTCGAAGATATGGCCCAGATGCGAGCCGCAGCGGCGGCAATGCACCTCGGTCCGGACGCGCAGAAGCTTGCGGTCGGGCTTGGTGCCCACTGCGTTCGGCAGCGACTGCCAGAAGGAAGGCCAGCCGGTGCCGCTGTCGTATTTGTGGGCCGAGGAATAGATCGCCAGATCGCAGCCGCGGCAATGATAGATGCCATCGGCGTAGTTCTTGTCGAGCGGGCTGGAAAACGCGCGTTCGGTGCCTTCGCGCCGCATCACCTTGTATTCCAGATCACTCAGCATCGCGCGCCATTCGGCATCGGTCCGCGTGACCTCGAACGTCCCGTTCTCGCGCGCAAACAGGGCGCGCGGCGCTGTGGCGGCGCCAAGGATCGCGGCGGCCCCTGCCCCGGCAAGAAGATGTCGTCTGTTCATGGCTCTCTCCGTTCTTCCCCGTGGCAGATGTAACAGCCCCCGCGCGGCGACCCAAATCACCATGCCCCACCGATGCGTGATCTGCGTTACAGTTTGGCGCGCTGGCAGGCAGCGCGGGCGCGTGCCTTCCCCTTGCCCTTGGCCGATATATGTTGCACGACAGACAGCGCCCCCCGAGCCGGTTTTCCGCGGCCTTCGGGGCGCTTAGCGCGACAAGGACACATCATGGCAGACGGCAGCATGGACACGGTCACCAAGCCCACCGAGGAAATTTCGGTGCGCGACACCTTCGGAATCGATTCCGATATGGTTATCAAAGGCTTCGCCGAGGCCACCGACCGCGTGCCGGAGCTGGATCCGACCTATAAGTTCGACCCCGACACCACGCTGGCGATCCTGGCTGGCTTTTCGCACAACCGCCGGGTGATGATTCAGGGCTATCACGGCACCGGCAAATCGACCCATATCGAACAGGTCGCGGCGCGGCTGAACTGGCCCTGCGTGCGGGTGAACCTCGACAGCCATATCAGCCGGATCGACCTCATCGGGAAGGACGCGATCAAGCTGCGCGAGGGTGTGCAGGTGACAGAGTTTCAAGAGGGGATCCTGCCCTGGGCGCTGCGCAATGCGACGGCGATTGTGTTCGATGAATACGATGCCGGCCGGGCAGATGTGATGTTCGTGATCCAGCGGGTGCTGGAGACGGACGGCAAGCTGACGCTTTTGGACCAGAACGAGGTGATCACGCCGCATCCCTATTTCCGCCTGTTCGCCACCGCCAACACCGTGGGTCTGGGCGATACGACGGGCCTTTATCACGGCACCCAGCAGATCAACCAGGGCCAGATGGACCGGTGGAGCCTGGTGGCGACGTTGAATTACCTCAGCCATGATGCGGAGACGGCGATTGTGCTGTCGAAATGCCCGCATATGAACACGGCGACGGGGCGGAAGACGGTGAGTCAGATGGTGACGGTCGCCGATCTGAGCCGGACGGCGTTTATGAACGGCGATCTCAGCACGGTGATGAGCCCGCGGACGGTGATCGCATGGGCCCAGAACGCGCAGATCTTCCGCGATATCGGGTATGCGTTCCGGCTGACCTTCCTCAACAAATGCGATGAGTTGGAGCGGCAGACGGTGGCCGAGTTCTATCAGCGCTGTTTCGATGAGGAGCTGCCGGAGAGCGCGGCGTCGATGAGTTTGGGATGATTGGCGTCATTAGGCTGCACGCACTGCCGCACGAGACCTCAGCACCAGTTGTTCGATACGCTGAGGGCAGCCCCCGACCGCGGGTGGGGGTGAAGCCCCCGCCCGGGGGGGCGGTCGGGGGCTGCCCGACCTATCGGTCGGGCGAAGGAACCTCTGCGGCAGGCAGGTCTACATGACCAACTCCCCCGAAAACCCCGCCGACCCCTTCAAAAAGGCCCTCGCTGAGGCCACCCGCGTTATGGCCGACGACCCCGACCTCGGGGTCACCTACTCCGTCGATCCGCCGGGAATGACGCCCGACCAGATCCGCCTGCCCCAGGTCAGCCGCCGAATGACTCGGGATGAGGTGTTGCTGGCGCGGGGGACGGCGGATGCCTATGCGCTGCGCCGCAAGTTCCATGATGAGGGCACGTTCAATCGCTATGCCCCCACCGGGCAGATGGCGCGGGATCTCTATGACGCGATGGAAACCGCGCGGTGTGAGGCGGTGGGTGCGCGGGCGATGCCGGGGACGGCGGGGAATATCGATGCCAAGATCGCGACTGAGGCGGAGCGGAAGGGCTATGCCCAGATCCGCGAGCCGTCGGAGGCGCCGCTGGCCACCGCTGCGGGATACCTGATCCGGCATCTGGCGACGGGCCGCGATCTGCCCAAGGGCGCGGAAAACGTGATGGAGCTGTGGCGCGGGTTCATTGAGGAACAGGCGGGCGGCACGCTGGAGGATCTGGGCGAGACGCTGGAGGATCAGGCGGCATTCGCGCGGTTCGCACGGCAGGTGATCTCGGACCTCGGCTATGGCGATCAGTTGGGGGATGACCCGGACGCGCCCAGCGAGGAAGACGAGGATCAGGCGGAGGCCGAGGGCGAAGAAGAAGAAAACCCCGACGCCCAGGGCGATAGCCAGGACGAGAACGAGGATACCGAGGCCGCGCCCGAGCAATCCCAGGAAGAACAGCAGGACGCGAGCCAGGCGCAGGTGTCGGCCGATGACATGGCCGATGTGGAGCTGGGCGAAGAGGTGGATTTGCCGGAAGGCGAAGCGCCGTTGGAGCCGCCGCCGCCCGCGTCGTTCAGCGAGGCAGATCCGGATTATGAGGTCTGGTCTGCCGAGCAGGACGAAGAGATCCGGGCCGAGGATCTGGCGGAACCGGCGGAGCTGGAGCGGCTCCGCGCCTATCTGGATCAGCAGTTGGAGCCTTTGAAGGGCGCTGTTTCGCGGCTGGCCAACAAGTTGCAGCGGCGTTTGCAGGCGCAGCAGAACCGCAGTTGGGAATTTGATCGCGAAGAGGGAATTCTAGACGCGGGCCGTCTGGCGCGGGTGGTGGCAAACCCGACGACGCCGCTCAGCTTCAAGATCGAAAAGGATACCGAATTTCGGGATACGGTGGTGACGCTGCTCCTCGACAATTCGGGGTCCATGCGGGGGCGGCCAATCTCAATTGCGGCGATCTGTGCCGATGTGCTCGCCCGCACGTTGGAGCGATGTCAGGTGAAGGTCGAAATCCTGGGCTTTACCACCCGGGCCTGGAAGGGCGGTCAGGCGCGCGAGAACTGGCTGGCCGCCGGACGACCGCAGCAGCCGGGGCGGCTGAACGATTTGCGCCACATCATCTACAAGCCTGCGGATGCACCCTGGCGGCGGACGCGGGACAATCTTGGGCTGATGATGAAAGAGGGATTGCTCAAGGAAAACATTGATGGCGAGGCCCTGGAATGGGCGCATCGGCGGATGGCGGGTAGGGCCGAGGCGCGCAAGATCCTGATGGTGATCTCGGACGGGGCGCCGGTAGACGACTCAACCTTGTCGGTTAACCCCGCGAATTATCTGGAGAAACACCTGCGCGATGTGATCGCGATGGTGGAGCGGAAGCGGCTGGTGGAGCTGATCGCGATCGGGATCGGGCATGATGTGACGCGGTACTACGACCGCGCGGTGACGATCACGGATGTGGAGCAACTCGCCGGCGCGATGACCGAGCAATTGGCGAGCCTCTTTGACACCGATCCCCGCGCGCGGGCGCGGCTGATGGGGCTGAAGCGGGCGTCGTGATGTTTCAATCCTTCGAGGCCACGACATCGCCCGACCAGGGGCCGGCGCGGCTGGCGGCTTTGCGCGGCGAGATGGCTCGGCTCGGAATTGCGGCCTTTGTGGTGCCGCGCGCGGATATCCATCAGGGCGAGTATGTGGCCCCGCGGGATGAGCGGCTGGCGTGGCTGACCGGGTTCACCGGGTCGGCGGGGTTTGCGGTGGCCTTGGCCGAGGAGGCCGCGGTGTTCATCGACGGGCGCTATACCGTGCAGGTGCGGGCGCAGGTCGACACGGATCACTTCACGCCCGTCGATTGGCCGAAGACGAAGCTCGGGCCGTGGCTGGCGGAGCGGCTGGGCGACGGCGATGTCGTGGGCATTGATCCTTGGCTGCACACGCGGGCGGAGGTGGAGGCCTTGGAAAAGGCCGGGCTGACGGTGCGTTGTGTCGCCAATCCGGTGGATGCGATCTGGGAGGATCAGCCGGAGGCGCCGATGGGCGCGATGGTCCCCTACCCGCTTGAATTTGCGGGAGAGTCCTCAGATGAGAAACGCGCGCGCATTGCGGCGGCGCTGAGCGAGGCGGGGCAGACGGCGGCGGTGCTGACGCTGCCCGACTCGATCTGTTGGCTGTTGAATGTGCGGGGGTCGGATATCGAGCGGAACCCGTTGGCGCAGTGTCTGGGGATCTTGCACGACACGGGCAAGTTTACGCTGTTTGCAGCCGCCGAGAAGGTGGCGGGCGTGATGGATCACCTCGGGGCCGACGTGACCGTGCGCCCGGTGGAGGCCTTCGAGCCGGCGCTGCATACACTGACCGGCCAGGTGCGGGTGGATAAGGGCGCGGCGCCCCATGGGGTTGGGCTCGCGCTGGAAGAGGCCGGGATCGAGGTGGCCTGGGATCGCGATCCTTGTGTTCTGCCCAAGGCGCGCAAGACCGAGGCCGAGCTTGCCGCCACCCGCGAGGCGCATCTGCGCGACGGGGCGGCGATGGTGGAGTTTCTGGCCTGGCTTGACGCGGAAGCACCCAAGGGCGGGCTGACCGAGATCGATGTGGTCAAGAAGCTGGAGGGCTTCCGGCGGGCGACCAATGCGCTGCGCGATATCAGCTTTGAAACGATCTGCGGGGCAGGACCCCACGGGGCGATCGTGCATTACCGGGTGACCGAGGGGACGAACCGGGACGTGGTGCCGGGGGGGTTGCTGCTGGTGGATTCGGGCGGGCAGTATATCGACGGGACGACCGATATCACGCGGACCGTGGCGATTGGGGACGCGGGCGACGAGGAGCGCGCCTGCTTTACCCGCGTGCTGCAAGGCATGATCGCGATCAGCCGGGTGCGCTGGCCCAAGGGGCTTGCGGGGCGGGATCTCGATGCCCTGGCGCGGGCGCCGTTGTGGATGGCGGGGATGGACTATGACCATGGCACGGGGCATGGCGTGGGTGTCTATCTCAACGTGCATGAGGGGCCGCAGCGGCTGGCGCGGATCAGCGAGGTGGCGCTGGAGCCAGGGATGATCCTGTCCAATGAGCCAGGATATTACCGCGAAGGAGCCTTTGGCATCCGGATCGAGAACCTGATCGTGGTGCGCGAGGCCGAGGCCCTGGGCGACAACCGCGAGCAGATGGATTTCGAGACGCTGACCTATGTGCCGATTGACTTGTCGCTGGTGGAGGTGGGGCTGTTGTCGGCGGGGGAACGGGCGTGGCTCAACGCCTATCATGCCGAGACCTTTGCAAAAATCGGCCCCCGTGTTAGCGATACCGCATTGGAGTGGTTAAAGCGCGCCACGCGCGCTATCTGACACGCATCCGTTACAAAACACGACTAGCGCTCGCGCCCACGCGGGAGGGGGATGACTTATGGCTGATCACATCAAAATTCGCAAAGCGGGCGGCACCTGGGTGGTGCGCGCAGGCGGCGCTGTGCTGGGGGAGAGTACGGAGGCGCTGGAGCTGGCTGAGGGCAGCTATCCCCCGGTGATCTATTTCCCGCGCGGCGATATCGCGATGGCGTTTCTGGAGAAGACCGAGAAGTCGACGACCTGCCCGCATAAGGGGGCGGCGACGTATTATTCGATCGTGACGAAGAGCACGGTGTTGAAGGACGCGGTGTGGTCTTACGAGGACCCGAAAGAGGGCGTGGCGGAGATCAAGGATCATCTGGCGTTTTATGTCGGCGATACGGTGGCGGTGGAGCAGCTTTAGCGGGTCGCTGTCTTACTTTCTCGCCCGACCGACAGGTCGGGCAGCCCCCGCCCATGGGGGCGGTCGGGGACTGCCCTTTCGAAGTCGCATCGCCGTAGCAACAAGAACGCGCCACATCACGAATGCTCTTCCGCCGCCGTCGCCGCCAGCGCGCGGTTATAGGCCTTGAGCGCATCCACCTGAAACAGCGCCCCCAGGATCTCCGGCGGATCGCCCTTCTCCCCGAACCGCACCACCGCCAGGAACCGCCTGTTGGTGCGGTCAAACATCGGCATCGCCGTCTCCAGCGTCGCGTTCGCATCGACATAATGACCTTCGGCAATCGCCTCCCAGATGTCGTCTGCCGGCACACAACGCGGATCCTCGGGCTTGCGCATGACATTGGCCACGCGGAACATCGCCAGAAGATACGCCTGCGGTCCGGCGGCGAGGTGGATGTTCTTACGCTCGAGCTGGGTGAGGAAGAAGGACCGGTCCACGAGTTTCGAGGCGAGCGCTGTGGAGGTCGACACTGCCACCATCACCGCCAGCCCGGTCTGCCAGTCCCCCGTCAGCTCGAACACGATCAGCGTGGTGGAGATCGGCGCGCCCAGAACTGCCGCTGATACAGCGCCCATGCCCGCGAGCGCATAGAGCGTCTCGGACCCCGACACCTCGGGCAGCACATTCGTGGCGATGAGCCCAAAGGCGAGCCCCGTCAGCGCCCCCATCATCAGCGACGGAGAAAACACCCCGCCCCCCATCCGGCCCGCCACCGTGATCGCCACGGCAGCCGCTTTGATGACTGCGAAAACGATGGTTTCGTGCAAGATAAGATTGCCGGTCAGCGCGGCCGAGGTCGTCTCGTACCCCACGCCGATGATGTGGGGAAAGAAGATCGCGATGCCGCCCAGAAGCGCGCCTGCCACGGCGGGCCTGAGGAAACGGGGCAAGCCGGTGCGGCGCTGCAGGACGGTTCCCATATCATCGGTCCAGAAGATTGCGCGCATGAACAGAACGGCGACGAGGCCGCACACGAGACCGAGGATCAGGAAGGCGGGGAGTTCGACGTAGAAGCCCAATTCGTTGACCGTCGGCAGGGCGAACTCGGTCACGTCGCCGAATTCCAACCGGTTGATCACCGTGCCCGCAGCGCTGGCGATCACGATAGGCGCGAAGGCGTGCATGGCGAAGTGGCGCAGCACCACCTCCATCGCAAAGAGCGCGCCTGCGATGGGGGCGTTGAATGATGCCGAGACAGCGGCGGCCACGGCGCAGCCCAAGAGATCCCGCGCGGTGATCCCGCTCGCATCAATGCGGTTTGAGACCCATGTGGCGATCACGCCCGCGATATGAACCACCGGCCCTTCCCGGCCCGTCGAGCCGCCGGACGACAGGGTGATGAGCGAGGCGGCCGCTGAGGCAATCCCCGCCTTCGTCTCCACACGCCCGTCGCGCAGGGCCGCGCCTTCGATCACATCGGCGACCGAGCGTACGCGGCCATCATCGGTGAACCGGTTCAGGATCAGCCCCACGATCAGACCGCCGATGATCGGGATAATCAGGATGTGATACCACTCCAGCGTTTCCGCGAAGGTGTGGATCATCTTAATGTCTTCGGCGCCATAGAGTGTGGCCTGCAGCCACTCGATCCCCTTGCGGAAGCCGAGGGCTGCAAACCCCGCCGCCGTCCCGATGAGCAGCGCGATGAACCAGAACTGCAGCTGCCCCGGCCCCTCGTCGCGCAGGGTTTCCCAGCCATTGCGGCACATGCCGGCAATCTCGGATAGCTGTCCCCTGATCTGGCCTGGGCGTGAGCCTTGGTCCATGGTGTCCCGCTTGCCGGGCGGCGTCTCGTCCCTTCCCCCGGCTGCCGGCATCGCCTAGGGTCGCGCCCGGACCGCAGCCGGGGAGGAACGTGGTGACCGTCCAGACCGCAATGCCCGAGTTATCCACAGTGTTAGGCGAACGCTTGAGTGTGTCCAAGGCCGATCTCGCCGCACATGGCGCGTCTGAGACCTATTTCGCCCCTGCCCCGCCCGATGCGGTGGCCTATCCCGAGACGACGGAAGAGGTGGCAGAGATCGTGCGGATCTGTGCGGTGCATGGCGTCCCTGTGATTCCCTGGGGCACGGGGACGTCGCTGGAGGGGCATGCTTTGGCCCTGTCGGGTGGCGTGACGGTGGATTTCAGCCGGATGAACAAGGTGCTGAAGGTCAATGCCGAGGATATGGATGTGGTGGTCCAGCCGGGGGTCACGCGCGAGGCGTTGAACGAGGAGTTGCGGGCGACGGGCTTGTTCTTCCCGATTGATCCAGGCGCGAATGCAGCGCTTGGCGGGATGGTGGCCACGCGGGCGAGCGGGACGACGGCGGTGCGGTACGGCACGATGCGCGACAATGTTCTGGGGCTGCAGGTTGTGCTGGCCGATGGGCGGGTGATCCGGACGGGGACGCGGGCGCGGAAATCCTCGGCGGGCTATGATCTGACGGCGCTGTTTGTGGGCTCCGAAGGGACGCTGGGGCTGATGACGGAACTGACGCTGCGGCTTCACGGCCAGCCCGAGGCGATCTCGGCGGCGGTCTGTGCCTTCGACAGTGTGTCGGATGCGGTAAACACAGTGATCGCGACGATCCAGATGGGGATCGGGGTGGCGCGGATTGAGCTGCTCGATGCCGCGACGGCGCGGAGCTTCAATGCCTATGCGGGGGCGGAGTTTCCCGAGAAGCCGCATCTGATGCTGGAGTTTCATGGCTCGGAAGCGGGCGTTGCCGAGGATGCGCAGCGGTTCGGCGAGGTGGCCGAGGAGTTCGGGGCGAGCGGTTTTCAGCGGGCGGAAAAGCCCGAGGACCGCAACCGTTTGTGGAAGATGCGCCACGATGCGACCTATGCGATCAAGGCGCTGCGACCCGGGGCGGATCTTCTGGTGACCGACATCTGCGTCCCGATCTCGGAACTGGCCCGCGCGGTGGATGAGACGGCAGCGGATATCGCGCGGGCGTCGTTTCCTGGACCGATCCTGGGCCATGTGGGCGACGGGAACTTCCATGCGCTGCTTTTGGTCGATCCCGCCCGGCCGGAGGAGTTGGACGAAGCCAAGCAGATCTCGGACCGGATGGTCGAGCGCTCCCTGCGCCTGGGCGGCACGGCCACGGGCGAGCATGGCGTGGGCATCGGCAAGCTCGGCTTCATGGAGCGCGAGCATGGGGACGGCTGGGCGATCATGGGCGATGTGAAGAAGGCGCTCGATCCGCAAAACATTCTCAATCCGGGGAAGGTCGTGCGGGTGAACTGAGAGGCGTGGTCGCCGACCCTGCCTCGCGCTGTCCGGGGGTACTTCTCATGCAAAAAAGAGGCGGCTTCTTCGCTTTGTAAGTATCCCGGGGGTGAAGGCGCCAGCCTGAGGGGGCAGCGCCCCTGCCCCCGTCCGATCCGGGGGTGACGGCCAAGCTGCCTTCCGCTAAGACCTGCGGACCTCAGACATAGAGCATAGCCATGGACCGCATCCTCATCACTTCCGCGATCCCCTATATCAACGGGATCAAGCATTTGGGCAATCTCGTGGGCTCGCAGCTGCCCGCTGACCTCTATGCCCGGTACATGCGCGCGCGGGGCCATGAGGTGCTGTTTCTGTGTGGAACGGATGAGCATGGCACGCCGGCCGAACTCGCCGCCGCCAAGGCGGGGAAGCCGGTGGCGGAGTATTGCGCCGAGATGTGGCAGGTTCAGAAGGATCTCTCAGACGGGTTTGGGCTGTCGTTTGACAAGTTCGGACGGTCTTCCAGCCCCCAGAACCACGCGCTGACCCAGCATTTTGCCGGGCGGCTGGCCGAGGCCGGGTTGATCGAGGAAGTGTCTGAAAAGCAGGTCTATTCCAACGCGGATGGGCGGTTTTTGCCGGATCGCTATATCGAGGGGACCTGTCCCAATTGCGGGTATGAGCGCGCGCGGGGGGATCAGTGTGAGAACTGCACGATTCAGCTTGATCCCACGGACCTCATCAACCCACGTTCGGCGATTTCCGGTTCGACCGATCTGGAGGTGCGCGAGACGCGGCATCTCTATCTCAAGCAGCGGTCGCTCAGGGGGGAGTTGTCGGACTGGATCGATAGCAAGACCGATTGGCCGGTGCTGACCACGTCCATCGCGAAGAAATGGCTGAACGATGGGGACGGGTTGCAGGACCGCGGGATCACGCGGGATCTTGATTGGGGGGTGCCGGTGAGGAAGGGGTCCGAGCCCTGGCCGGGGATGGAGGACAAGGTCTTCTACGTCTGGTTCGATGCGCCGATCGAGTACATCGCCTGTGCCAAGGAGTGGACGGATGCGACGGGCCGCCCGGACGCGAACTGGGAGCGGTGGTGGCGGACGGATAAGGGCGCGGATGACGTGCGCTATGTCCAGTTTATGGGCAAGGACAACGTGCCGTTCCATACGCTGAGCTTTCCGGCGACGATCATCGGGTCGGGGGAACCCTGGAAGCTTGTCGATTACATCAAGTCGTTCAATTACCTGAACTATGATGGCGGTCAGTTTTCGACCTCGCAGGGGCGCGGCGTGTTCATGGATCAGGCGTTGGAGATCCTACCTGCGGATTACTGGCGCTGGTGGTTGCTGAGCCATGCGCCGGAGAATTCGGACAGCGAGTTCACATGGGAGAACTTTCAGGCCTCGGTGAACAAGGATCTGGCAGACGTCTTGGGCAATTTCGTGAGCCGGGTGACGAAATTCTGCCGGTCGAAATTTGGCGAGGCGGTGCCGGAGGGTGGGTCTTACGGTCCGCAGGAAGAGGCATTGATTGCAGCGCTGGAGGCCCGCGTGCGGCAGTACGAGGCGCATATGGAGGCGATCGAGGTGCGGAAAGCCGCTGCTGAGCTTCGGGCGATTTGGGTGCTGGGCAACGAGTATCTGCAGGAGGCCGCGCCCTGGGCGGCGTTCAAGGAAGACCCTGAGCGGGCGGCGGCAGTGGTGCGGCTGTCGCTGAACCTCATCCGGGTTTATGCAGTGTTGTCGGCGCCGTTTATCCCCGAGGCGGCGGCGCGGATGTTGGCGGCGATGAATACGCTGGATACCGGCTGGCCGGAGGATGTGGGGGCGGCGTTGGAGGCGTTGCCGGCGGGGCACGGGTTTACGGTGCCCGATGTGCTGTTTGCGAAGATCTCGGATGAGGAGCGTGAGGGCTGGGCTGAGCGGTTTGCGGGCGGACGGGCGGCTTAGTGGTCTACCAAGACTAGTTGAAACCTTGCGCCCGGCCTCAGGCCGGGCAGCCCCCGACCGCCCCCATGGGCGGGGGCTATGCCCCCACCCGCGGTCGAGGCCTGCCCTCACCAAGTAGTGCTGAGACTGTCGTCAAAAAAACGGGCTTAGCCCCGCTGCTGCTTGAACCGCGCCGTCGTCAACGCTTCGGTCACCAGTTCGATCTTCTGAGGGATCTTGTAAGGCTCCAGCACCCCCGACAGCCCCTGCCGCAGCCCCACGCGCACCTGCGCCGGGGTGATTGCGGGGTCGTGCATCTTGATCTTGGCACACACGCTCGCCCCCAGCATCGGGTGCGGTTTGCCGAAGACCGCCACGTCATCCACACCGTCCAGCGCACGGATCGCGTTTTCGACCTCGGCGGGGAACACCTTCTGCCCGCCCACATTGATGATGTCACTCTCGCGGCCCTGGAACTGCACCAGGTTGCCGCGCACATCCACACGGTCGCCGGTCTTGTACCAGCCATCCTCGGTGAAGGGCGATGGCGCGTTAAGATAGCCCAGCATCGCGGTTTTGGTTTTGACCTCCAAGAGGCCATCGCGGACGCGCCATGTCTCACCCACCGGGCCAAGGTCGATCCAGCGCGAGGCGTTGTTCTCAGACCGCGACTTGAGCGCGCCGATCTCAGAAGTGCCGTATTTCTGGATCAGCTTCACCGTATCGGGCAGCGCGTCCCCCACCCGTTCGAGCAGGCTTTGAGGCATCATCTCGGCCCCGTAGGTCACGATCTTGAGGCTCGAGAGGTCATGGGTCTCCGCCGCGCCTGACAGCAGCATCATGTTGAGGAAGGACGGCGCGGTGGGCAGGACCTCGACATGGTGATCTTCGATCAGGGTGGTCACCGCCTCGGGGCTGCGATCGGCGGTGCAGACGATGGTCGAGGTGTTCGACAGGCAATAGAGCATCGTGTCGACACCGGCGATGTGATCGAAGAGCAGGAAGGCCAGCGTGCGCATGTCCTTGCCCGGTTCGTGGAACTTCGTCAGCAGGCGATCGACATCGTGGAGCGCCCCTTTCGACGTGCCCGAGGTGCCGGAGGAGAAGATGATGAGGCCCGGGTGATGGTCGGCCCGCAATTGGGAATAAAGCGCGCAGTCGGTGTGCCCTGGCACGGTTTGGATCACATCGTGATCGATGGAGACGGCGATTTCAGCCACATCGCCAAACTCCGCCGCTTTCTCTTCGCTCGTGGGGGCCACGGGTGTGACGATGGCCTCGCGCGACCAGAGCGCCATGAGCCAGGCGGCGGCATCGAGGCCGAAGTCGCCGTGCAATTGCACCGATGTGCCAAAGCCGATGCCTGCGGCGTCGAGCCGGGCCTGGCAGGCGACGATGGCGTTCAGCAGATCGCCATAGGTGGAGGTGCCGTCGGCTTCGATAAAGGCCGGTTTGTCGGCCGCTGAGCGGAACCGATCCAGCAGGAAGTCGATGGCCCCCGGCATCGCCTACACCCCGCCCAGGTAGATCGTCTGGCCTGTCACGAAATCGGACCGTTCGTCGAGGAAGAAGTCGCAGACGTTCAGCACATCTTCCATCGTGCCATAGCGGTTGATGGCCTGGCGCGCGATCAGGGCAGTCATTTTTTCTTCCGGTACTGCGCCGACCAGATCGGTGGGCACGGGCGTGGGGCCGACCGCGTTTACGGTGATCCCCATCTCGGCCACTTCGCGGGCCAGCACTTCGGTCAGCGACACAACCGCGGCCTTGGAGGCGGCATAGACGGCCTCCCCTTCCAGCTTCAGCGGCGTGGCGACGGTGGCGAAGTTGACGATGCGCCCGAACTTCTTGCGGCCCATGAGCTTGGCGGCCTCGCGGCAGAACAGGAAGGTGCCGAAGACGTTGGTCTGGAAAACGCGTTCCATTGTGGAACCTGGCGTCAGCAGCGCGTGGTTCATCGAGGCGATGCCCGCGTTGTTGAGAAGCGCATCCAACCCGCCATGGTCGCGGCGGACCTGCTGCATCATCTTGACCACCGCGCGTTCGTCGGAGACGTCGAGTTCAAAGTGGCTGTAGCTGCGGTGGTCAAGATCGCTCGCCCCGCGCGAACAGCCCACCACCGTCCAGCCGCGTTCGAGGAAGGTTTCGGCCAGGAACAGGCCGATGCCCTTGCGGGTGCCGGTGATGGCTATGGTCTTGGCGTCACTCATGCGGCGGCGTCGTTTTCGCCAGAGACTTCGACAGCGTATTCGGCGAGGGCGCGGAGCGACCGATAGGGGCTGCGCTTGCGCGACATCGCGGCCTCGGACGCCAGCACCATGTCTTCGCCGGTCCCATCGGCGACATGCGCTTCGACCGCCATGACGACGTTAACGAGCCCAATGGAGTCGAGCGGGCTGCCATCGCCAAAGAGCACCGCGTCGAGATCGTCAGAGATCTGTTTGTCGGCCTCTAGGCTCATGTTCATTTCGGCAACCGCATTCTTCACCGCGGTCAGTGCCTGTTCCAGTTCAATTGCCATGGTCTGCCCCTTTCGTTCTATGTCGGTTTCGCTACTTGCCGTCCGCGGACTTGGTGTCGGTTTGCTTGGGCAACACGCGCGGGGGCGGCGTGAAGACCGTTCGGTCCGCGGGGATATCGGTCATCACCACGCAATTCGGCCCGATCGAGACGTTGTCACCGATTGTGACGTTGCCGACGATGACGCAGCCCACGCCGAAGGACACGCCATTGCCGATCACGGGCCCTTGTTTATGCGTCCATTCCACGCCCGAGCCCAAAGTCACGCCCTGACGAAAGACGCAGTCATCCCCAATACGCGCCCATTTGTGGATCACTATACCGTGCTGGTGGCCGATCTGAATACGACGACCCATTTGGACGGTTCGCTCCAATTCGACGCCATAGACGTTACGGCAGAACACATAGCCAAGGGTGTAGAGTGGTTTCAGTATAAACCGCACCGGCCGACGGCAGGTTTGCGTGAATACACCGAAACGATGAACCCAGAGGGCCTGAAGCCCGGCATAGGTCCATTTGCGCTGATGCGTCTGGAAGTCTTCCTTTAGAAGCGGCCATAGACCCACTTCACGGATCAAATCCTCTTCGGATTTGTTGCCTTCTGCGATGCCGCTATACTCGGCCATACTCATACTGTTCAAACTGCGCCCCGCACGCTGTGGTGCGGCCTCCGTACATTTGAGGTGTCGCTTGGTTCACGGGGTTTGTTCACTATACGCACACATACAAGTCCAGCGATAAATCGCTTCCGCGACAGCACGCCCGCCCCGCAATGCCGCCACGCGCGTCCGCCGGCGCAACCCTGGGGTGTTGTGCGAGGACGCGCTGACGTATAGCGCGCGAACACAGCGCTGGCTTGGGCACGACGCGTACAGGCGGACTGACCGTCGCGTGGTCGACGACAATGCCAGCCGGACATGTCGGGCCGCCGTCCTGCCAGGCCATTGTTTATCCCCACATAACCTCCCTCACCTACACCGCCGCGCAAGTGGCACGTGACGCGCGCGATGGTTCGTCTGTTGCGGGCGGATCGCGTCTGGGTCGGGCGTGGGGTCGTGTCGCGGCACTAGACAGGGAGCCAAGCGCGGATGGTTTAGGGGGAATTTTTGCGAATTAACGTCACGGCATCGTATTTGCTGAAATCGGGGGCGGATCGGCACCAATCACCGATCGCCGCGCCACTGTTTCAGGATCAGTTCGACTCAAACGACAGTCGGTGACCCTTGAGTCTTGCGAGTCGCCAGAAATCGCGTGCGCAATAAAGTTTCAAAAAACTTGTGGATAACTCGGCAACGTATTGATGGTAAATTAGAAATAGAAACGCCGGGCACCACATGTGGCACCCGGCGCCCTGGGCAAATCATACGCACACAAACTTTTACCCCCTTACCCGACGTCAGATATAAGGCAGATGCACAAGAATTACCACCCCCCGCAGGGGGTGATGGCGAAAACTCTGCCTGGATAATGGGGAATTGAGAATACGCGGAATGCGAAAATGCGGTTCGAATTAAATGAGAAGATCTTCCGATGTCTTTCCAGACGCAATTGCATCGCGGAACCAACCGGGCTGCCGGCCCTTGCCGGACCAAGTGATTTTGGCATCATCGGGATGGCGATACTTCGGCGGCAGCGACTTGGCCGGAGCCTTTGTTTTACGCTGCGTTCCGAGCACTTCATCCAGGCTGAGGCCATACTTGCGTGCCGCACTTTCGGCGGCGGCGCGTGCCTCTTTCAAGTTGTCAGAGATTTTTTTCTCAATCGCTTTCTCGACATCTTTTGCAAGCGTTTCGAGTTCCTTAAGGCTCATCTGACTTAGATCGGGTTTCTTTTTCATTTTTGCCCCCTTCGCATATACTGGCATCTTTCTTTTCGTTGATGCCATACCGTGTGCACTGACCGGCTTTACGCGTGATATTCAGCAAGGTCAATTCCAACACACCGCTCTATTTGCTGGCATCAATTCGGGTTGAATTGATCGACTTCTCGCCCGGAACGATGTGCATGCACAACCAGCGGGATAACGACACGGAATAGCGCTACAGTTTAAAGGAGAAATGAAGACGGGAATAAAGCGGTATAGGAGAATACGGTCCACTGCGTTTCCTCAGCATTGCAGCGTTTGTTGTCACATAGAGCGACAGCGTGGTTAGAGCACCGGGCACGTGCGCGGGGCACCGCCCGGTGCCTACTCGCCCACTCGTGACTGATACCCTTCCACCCCTTACACAGAGCCCCCATACGCGCGCTCCGCCACACGAAGAGGTTTGGCGGACGCGGTTGGCCCAATAAGGGCGAAGACCTGACAAAGAGAGGTGATTTTGTGTGCGGGGCACTCGGGTGCGGGGCAGATCGCCTCTTTCATTGTTGTCATTTCGAGAACAAAGATCACGCTTGGTTGCCAGAAACCGCTTGATTGGGGCGTGAGCGGTGCTGTGCTGTCCATCAAAGCGAAACAATTAATGTCGCAAACTCCGCTGTGCATGACGAGCGCAGCCCGCCACAATCCGGTTTTGTGGCCCCCGCCCACCGGATCGCGCACGGGGCGGGTGTTGCGCATTGGCTGCGGATTGCCAGCGCAACGGGAGGGGGATCCCCCTTTCGCCGCGCGCATCAAAGCGTTCGGATGCTGTGTGATTCGCGCGTGAACGGACACCGCGAATCTTTTCGGCGCAGGCCGCAAAGCGTGGGATCCGCACCGACCTGGTCGAATTGGCGAACAATGCAAATCCAAGGCCGGAGGGACGGTCAGAGTGTCCGCACCATCGCTTAGCGCGCAACAGCGTATGAAGCACCGAGCCGCAGATCGCGTTGCCGGCACTGCGCGCGGGGTGTGCGCGCGCACGCGTGCGACCCTGGTTGGGCCGTCAGCGTCCCGACAGAGGCAAACGGACAACGGTTTGATTTTTGGTGCTTTATCTTGGTACCCGCGGCCGGACTCGAACCGGCACGGCCTTCCGGCCTGGGGATTTTAAGTCCCCTGTGTCTACCATTCCACCACGCGGGCCAGCCTTTGCCGCGCCCCCGATCGATCTCAGTCGCGGACGCATGACCGCCCTACCAACTGCACGACCCCCTCTTCAAGGGCGATCCAACACGCATGCAGACGCGCGTCGACAGGCCCAGGCCTTGGCAAACAGGCCGCGGATTGCTCGAATACGGCAACCACCCCGTAACCCGTATGATTTGCGAGACCTTGTAATGACCGCAACGCTGAACACCGCCGCCGATCTCGCCGCCGAACAGGAGCGCGTCGACAATTTTCTGTACCGCATGCTGTGGCAGGCGCGGGTGATGAAAAAGCACCTGAAAACCGCCAAGGCGCCGGTGCTGGAAGGGCGGTTTTGGGGGGATACGCCAAACTCGCCCTATGCGCGCGGGCTGAGCACAATCGGGAAAGCCAAACCTGACGGCGCGACCGTGGCCCTGGATCAGCATTCGATCAATGAGCGCGACTATACCGAGGCGGTGCCCACCAAGACGCGGCACAAGAACGTGTTTTATTCGCAAAACGGGTTTGCATGGACGAAGGGTCAGCTGGATCAATCGCTATCGATCATGTTGCCGCGCACGATCGGCCGGGTCTGGCGCGAACGGCCGACCAAGGCGGCGCTCGTAATCGAACAGGGTACGATCATCGCCTGTGACCATCCCTATACCTACGGCGACTGGATCGTTGAGCATCTGATGTGCATCGCCCATGCCGGCGATTTCCCGCAGCCCTTGGTCCTGCCCGGCTGGATCGGGGACCGGGGCTATGTAAAGCGCGATCTGGACCGGTTGGGGATCGACTATATCTCGACCGACGGCCCGGTGCGGATCGAGGACGCCTGCGTTCTGCACAAACAGCATCCCGGCGCGCTTCTGACCGCGGCGGACAAGGTTGCGTTTCGCAAGCTGTTTGGCATTGAGACGGGAATGCCGCGGAAGGGATCGATCCTCTATCTGTCACGCGACGGCATCAACAGCGATCAGGTGAAGAAGGACCGCGACTATAACAGTGCGGCGATTTCCAAGATTGTCGAGGAACTGGGCGGCCAGACGGTGTGGACCGGCGACAAGGGGCTCGACGACTATATCGCGCTGGCGGCCGAGGCCGATATCGTGATCGGCGATCACGGGGCGGCGATGATGAATATCATGTGCTGGCATCCAAGCGTGGTGATCGAGATTTTCGACGATAGCTGGTGGACCCGCTGTTTTGTGTTCCTCAGCCAGGCCTGCGGGGTGGAGTATCACGGCGCGATCCGGACCAAGGGGCGCAGCGAAGACGAGTTGCGCGCGCTGCTGCAAGCGCATCTGGCGAATGCTAAAGCTCTTGCCCAGGAGGCTCTTTGAGCATCCCGCGTTCTGGGATCCACGGATTGAGATCAAGGGCGGCGCGCAGGTAAGCCTGCGCCTCGTCTTCGCGACCGAGCTGCGTGAGGGTCAGGGCGAGGCCTGACAGCGCGCCCACGTGATCGGGGGTGATCGCGATGGTGCGTTCCAGATCGACCAAGGCCTTTTCCGGCTGATTGCTGAGGAAATAGATGAAGGCGCGCTGGTTGTAGCCTTCGGCATAGTCGGGGCAGTAGTCGACCAAGGCATCAAACGCCCGGATCGCCCCCAGAAAATCGCCATAGCGGCGCGCGGTCATGCCTTGGCCCAACAGCTCTTGCGCGGCGGCATCAGGCGCTGTGGTCCAGATCGCCCACATCTTGTCTGACGCCTGGCGACCCAACATCTCGTTCGGCGCAGCGCGCGCTTCGTCAAAGAGCACGGCCATATCGGCGGATCGGTCCGGCAGGGCAGGACAGGCCAGCCCCATGCCGGGGATCAGGGCGGTGAGAGCAAGAAGACGTCGCATACCCCACGAAAGAGCGCCCGACCCTGCCCTGTCAAGGATCGCACCTTGACCTTCGCAGCCCCAGCCCGCAGCCTTCGGCCCATGTTTCCGATCCGCGATCACAACCCGTCCGAACGCACGCCCTATGTCACCTACACGCTGATTGCGATCAACGTGCTGGTGTTCATCAGCTATTGGCCGCTATTTCAGGATCCGCGCGCGCTGGCCGCATTCTTTGACACCTATGGCCTTGTGCCCCGCGATGCTTGGGGGGAGGAGCTGACCTTTGTCACCTCGATGTTCCTCCATGGCGGGCTGATGCATATCGGAGGCAACATGCTGTTTTTGTTCATCTTCGGGGACAACCTGGAAGATGAGATGGGGCATATGCCGTTTTTGGGGTTCTATCTGGCCGGCGGCATCGGCGCGGCTCTGTTCCAGGTGCTGGCCGATCCCAGCAGCCCGGTGCCCATGGTGGGCGCGTCGGGCGCGATTGCGGCAGTGATGGGGGGGTATCTGCTGCTTTACCCCAAGGCGCGGGTCGATGTCCTTTTGATCCTGATCATCATCTTCCGGGTGTTCCCGATCCCGGCCTGGGTGATGCTGGGGCTGTGGTTCGGGCTGCAACTGTTCAATGGGGTGGCCACTTCGACCGCCGGTGGGGGCGTCGCCTATTGGGCCCATGCGGGCGGGTTCATCGTGGGCTTTCTTCTGACCATCCCGCTGTGGCAACGGCGCGGGGGCACCGCCTATTGGACCCGGACCGAAGGCCACCCGCCCCATCCAGAAGCCCGCTATCGCGTGGGCCGCACCAATATCCCGACCATTCGGCGGAGGTGAGCATGCGGGCAAGCTGTCATTGCGGCGCGGTGGTGCTAGAGGTGGATTTGTCCGACGGGCTCAACACCACGCGCCGCTGCGATTGTTCGTTCTGCGCGCGGCGCGGGGCGATTGTGGTCTCGGCCCCGCTGGATGGGGTGCGCGTGGTCAAAGGGGCCGACGTCCTGACCCTGTACCAATGGGGAACGGGGACGGCGAAGCATTACTTCTGTTCGGTCTGCGGGATCTACACCCACCACCAGCGGCGATCAAACCCCAATGAATACGGAGTGAACGTGGCCACGCTGGACGGGATCAACCCGCGCGATCTGGGCGAAGTGCCTTGGGCGGACGGGATCAACCACCCTTCTGACCGCTGAACTTCGTCGCTTTGGAAATATCCCGGGGGAACGCGGCAGGCGTGGGGGCAGCGCCCCCGTATCCTCAACCGCGGATCACATCCGCGAAGGCTTCAAAGACGTTGGCATTGCCGACAATCAGCGCCCCGGACTCAATGACCGACGCACCGGGGTCGAGCGGTTCGACAAACCCGCCCGCCTCGCGCACGAGAAGAACCCCCGCCGCGATGTCCCACGCATTGAGCCGCCGTTCCCAATAACCGTCATAGCGCCCCGCCGCCACATAGGCCAAATCGAGCGCCGCCGCGCCCCAGCGCCGGACGCCCGCGGTGGCGGGCAATAGCCGCGCCATGGCCTGCAGTGTCTCGGGCAGTTCGGGCCGCCCGCCAAAGGGCAGGCCGGTGGCAAAGATGCATTCGATCATCCGGCTGCGATCCGAGACCCGCAGACGCTGGTTGTTCATCCAGGCCCCCTGCCCCTTCTCGGCCATGAAGAGCTCATCCTTCACCGGGTCGAACACGATGGCCGAGACGATCTCGCCCTTATGCTCCAACGCGATGGAGACCGCCCAGTGCGGCAGCCCGTGCAGGAAATTCGTGGTGCCATCGAGCGGATCGACGAGCCAGCGGCGGGTGGGGTCGGCCCCCTCTTCCGCAGCACTTTCCTCCGCCACCCAACCGTAGTTCGGGCGCGCACCCATCAGCTCTTCCCGCACGATTTTTTCGGCAGCGATATCGGCGCGGCTGACGAAATCGCCCGCACCCTTGGAGGAGACCTGTAGGTTCTCGACCTCGCCGAAATCCTTGAGAAGCGATCGCCCGGCCTTGCGCGCGGCCTTGATCATGATGTTGAGATTGGCCGAGCCTTGCATCGCGCGCCCCTTTGGGAAATCAGGCCGCGCGTATACGGGAGGCCGGGGCGAATGCCAAGCGGGGTCAGGCGGGCTGGGCGCTGCGTTGCAGCTTCACCGGTTCGGTGCGGGCAAGGCGTAGGAGATGGGCCATGAAGGGCTTGGTTGTCTCATCACTTCGTGTGGCGGCGTAAAGGCGGCGGGTCAGGCCGGTTTTGGTGATGGGCCGCGTCACATAGTCGGAGTTATACCGCACCTCGCGCACAACCCAGTCGGGCAGCACCGCCACCCCGCGGTTGGAGGCGACAAGCAGCAGGATGACCGCGGTCAGCTCCACTTGGCGCACGGCGGCGGGCTCGACCTTGGCAGGCGTCAAAAGCTGGCTGAAGACATCGAGCCGCGCGCGATCGACGGGATAGGTAATGAGGGTCTGGCCCCGGAAATCAGCGGCCTCGACATGAGGTTTCTCGGCCAGCGGGTGCTGGGCTGAGGCGACAAAGACCGGTGCGTAGTCAAACAGCGGCGTGAAATCCACCCCATCCAGCGTTTCGGGATCGGAGGAGACCACGAGATCCACCTCTTCACGCTGAAGCGCCGGCAACGCGTCAAACGCCAGTCCTGGGCGGATATCCACGTCAACCTCGGGCCAGGCCTTGCGGAACGACTCGAGCACCGGGAAAAGCCACTCGAAACAGGCATGGCATTCGATGGCGATGTGCAGGCGCCCGGTTTTGCCCGATTGCAGGCCGGAAAACTCGGCCTCCAGCGCATCAATCTCGGGCAGGATTCGTTCGGCGGCGGCCAGCAACCGCATCCCCGCCGCGCTGAGTTTCAAGGGCTTCGACCGGCGCACGAAAAGCTCAACCCCCGCCTGCGCTTCGATCCCTTTGACCTGATGGCTGAGCGCGGATTGCGTGAGGTTCAACAGATCGGCCGCCCGCGCCAGGCCACCGGCCTCGTGGATCGCACGGATGGTGCGCAGGTGGCGAAACTCTATATGCACGTGATCCTCATAATCGTGTTGAAGATTATGAGTTTGTCTCACATCCCCGCGCGTGGGACAAGGTGGCGGTCTTTCATAAGGTTTGCCCATGTCCGCGCCCCGCATCTCATTTGAGTTCTTCCCCCCGCAATCGCTGGAAGCCTCGTTCCGTCTGTGGGACACGGTGCGCACACTGGCGCCGCTGAACCCCGGCTTTGTGTCGGTGACCTATGGCGCGGGCGGCACGACGCGGGATCTGACGCATGAGGCGGTGCAGACTATCGGCGACCACTACGGGCTGAACGTGGCAGCGCATCTCACCTGCGTGGCAGCGACGAAGGATGAAACGCTGGCCATTGCGGATCAGTATGCGGCGGCAGGTGTGCGGGAAATTGTGGCCCTGCGTGGCGACCCGCCCAAGGGCACGGGCGCATTCCAGCCCCATCCGGGCGGCTTCACCGATGCGTGCGATCTGATCAAGGCTTTGGCAGAACGCGGCGATTTCCACATCCGCGTCGGCGCCTACCCCGAACCACACCCAGAGGCGGCTGACAGCGCGGCGGACGTGGCCTGGCTCAAACGCAAGATCGATGCGGGCGCGGGTTCGGCCATCACGCAGTTCTTCTTCGAGGCCGACACCTTCTTCCGCTTCCGCGATGCCTGCGTGGCGGCGGGGATCGACGCGCCCATCATCCCCGGCATCCTGCCCATCGAGAACTGGCAGGGCGTTCAGAAATTCGCCGCGCGCTGCGGGGCGCAGGTGCCGGGTTGGCTGGCTGACGCATTCGAGAAAGCCGAACGCGACAATCGCACCGATCTGTTGGCCACGGCGGTGTGCACCGAGCTTTGCTCCGACCTGCTCGAAGGCGGGGTCGAGGACCTGCATTTCTATACGCTGAACAAGCCCGGTCTGACCCGCGAGGTGGCCCATGCGCTGGGCATCGTGCCGGAGATGACGTTGGAGAAGGTGGCCTGATCGGCCATTGCCGGCGACTGAACCCGGCCCTAGGGTCAGACTATGTTCGACCCCCGCAAAATATCCGGGCTGGAGTTCCTGACCGCCCTCAAAAACGGTGAGATCCCGCCGCCCAGCATGGCCCTCACTCTGGGCTTTGCACCCACCGAGATGGCCCATGGCACGATCACCTTCCGCGCGACCCCGGGCACCGAGGTGCTGAACCCGATGGGCGTGGTCCATGGCGGCTGGTACGGCGCGCTTCTCGACACGGTGATGGGCTGCGCGGTGCAGACCACCCTGTCCGCCGGGCGGACCTACACAACGCTCGAATACAAGGTGAACCTCACCCGCGCGATCCCGCCAGGCACGCTGGCCGAGGCCGTGGGCGAGGTGCAGCATGGCGGACGCTCGACAGCTGTGGCACGGGGCGAGATACGCGGCGTCGAGGATGGCAAGCTCTATGCCACAGGCTCCACCACCTGCATCCTGATGGATTTGCCCTAACCCGTCTTTGGTCCGGGAAATATCCCGGGGGAAGCCCGGAGATCCTCCGGGCTGGGGGCAGCGCCCCCGTCGGGGTCGTCGAACACCTGCGCCACCCGGCGGCTGGGCAGGCGCCGCGCGTGATAGCTGTCAAGCGCCGTGGGGTGGATCGCCTCGGTGGGGTCCGCGCCCACCCGGCGGCGGCTGCGCAACAGGAAGATCTTGCCCCAGCTGCGCCAGGTGCCCGAGGATGGCGCGGTGGGATCGGTGGGATAGCGCGCGCGCCAGTCGGGCGGCAGGGCCAGCCCGCAGCGCTCGGCCCGTTCCAGCATCCACGTCAGTGGGATGTTGGCCATGGGACGGGCATCGAGGAATCCCGCCAACTGGCCGCCCACATCGCCGTGGCTGCCCCGGAACCAGACCTGTTCCACATGACCGGGCCAATCGGGCTGGTATTCCCAAAGGACGGGGGTAAAGGCCTCGCGCGTCTCGTGGAGGGCCAGCGCGTGATAGCCGTGGCGCACGGACAGGCCCAGCGCATGGTTGTGGAAGGCATGCGCCTTTTCCGCCCAGCGCCAGAGCACCGGCGCGCGGAAACCCAGCGCTTTTACTGTGTCCCACACACCCACCATCTCGATCGGGGCCTCGCGGTGGCAGCGGGCGGCGCGGAAGATGCGCGCGGCGTTGCTGCCTGCCCCGCGTTCGTAATAGCGGTAGGCGAGGCGGATGTTGCTTTCCGTGGCGTAGTCGGCGCGCAGAAGCCCGACGCGGTCGATCACACCGGCCAGCGAGCGCACGGCATAGGCCCCGCGGGAATAGCCGAAGAGAAAGATCCGGTCGCCGGGGCGATAGCGTGAGGCGAGGATGCCGTAGACCCGGCGGATCTGACGGTTGATGCCGCGGCCTTCGATTACGTCAAGCGTGCTGCGCCAGTGCTGCCACTGAACCCCCGCCTCATAGCGCAGCGAGACAGCAGCGGGGTCGGAGGCTTCGCGGATCAGTTTGTAGGTGATGCCTGCGTTGGTTTCATGCCCGTCGCGCAGGGACGACATGGTGCCGTCGATGATGATCACATGATCGCGCCGGCCCCGTGACGGCAGGGTCACGGTCTGCTCGGCCCGCCCGAACCGCCGCATCAGCTGGCGCAGGGTGCGGGTCAGCGCCATGGCAGCATTATGCGATAAGCCCCGGTCATGATTGCACTATCCTGCACCACGAAAGGCCCTGTCGAGAAACGTTTCAGTGACGCAGTGTTTCAGATCAGGGACTGGACTGTTGCCGGTACAATCCGCCCGTATCCGTTGAACCGTGTCGCGGTGACGGTGGCGTAGGCGCCCATGCCGTGGAAGATCACATAGTCGCCCTCGGCCAGATCGGCAGGCAGTGGCAGGGGCTCCGGCAGGCGGTCGAGGCTGTCGCAGGTGGGGCCGAAGATGGTGCGTGGGGTGGGTTTGCCCTGGCGCAATGTCCCGTCCGGGGCCAGCACTTGCAGGCGGTCGACGGCGCCCAGGATCGGGGCCTCAGAGAGGCCGCCGTAGATGCCGTCGTTCAGGAAGACCGTGCCGTCCGCGCGGATGGACTTGACCCGGGTGGCCAGCGCGCCGGCATCAGCCACCATGGCGCGTCCTGGTTCGCAGAGCAGAGCCGGTGCGGGGGGGCCGAAGGCGGTGGCGGTGGTACGGGCGATCTCGGCGAAGATGGCGGCGAGATCGGGGGCTGCGGGTCCGCGTTGGGCGGGGAAGCCGCCGCCGACATTCAAACGGTCGAGCGTGACGCCTGCCTCGTTTGCGATCTCTCCGGCGGCTCGGATATATAGGGCCCAGGCCGCCGGGTCGGGGCATTGGGTGCCGGGGTGGAAGGTCATGGCGGGGCGAAAGCCCAGCGCGGCCACCTGACGGAGGAGCGGGATGCAGGTTTCAGGCGGAGCGCCGAACTTGGCGCCGAAGTCATACGCGGCCCCGGCGACGGGGAGTTTCAGGCGGACGGCGACCTCGATCCCCGCCGGTGGGATATGTGCGGCGATCTTGTTGAGTTCGCCGGCGTCGTCAACGGAGTAGGAGGTGACGCCAAAGTCGCGGGCGGCCTGGATCTCGGCCACGGACCTCACCGGATTGTTGTAGTGGAGGACCGCCTGACGCGACGCGGTGCGGGCGCGGGCCATCTCGTCGGGGGAAGCCACATCGAAGGTGGTGATCCCGGCGGCGACGAGGGTGTCGAGCACCTCCGGCGCATCGTTTGCTTTGACGGCGTAGGTGACGAGGCCGGGAAAGCCGCGGCGGAACTGGCGGGCTGTCGCGGCGAGCGTGGCGGGGGCGAAGAACTGGACGGGATGGTCGGGTTGAGTTGTGCGCAGCAAGTGGGTGGGCGTCGGCCAGACGGCGGGATGGCGGCTCATGTTCGACCCCTTGTGAGACGTTGATGGGGGCAGTGTGCCAAAGCGTATTGTCGATATCGCTTGTCACTTTGCACATTTCGTCAGTATTTTTGCGCATACTGATAGATATGGGGTACAAAATGGACGACCTCGACGACCGATTGCTGACCCTGCTTGGGGAAAACGCCCGCCTGCCGGTGGCCAAGCTGGCCGCAGCACTGGGCGTGGCCCGCGCAACGGTTCAAACCCGGATTGACCGGCTGGAGGCGTCTGGCGTGATCGCGGGCTATACCGTGCGGCGCGGGGCTGAGGCGCGGGCGCGGCGGATCCATGCCACGGCACTTATCACGCTGGAGCCGCGCACCCTGCCCAGTGTGATCCAGCGGCTGAAGGCGATCCGGTATGTGGCGCGGGCGCATACGACATCGGGCCGGTTCGACCTGATCCTGTCGCTGGTGGCCGAGACGACCGAGGATCTGGACAAGACGCTGGACCAGATCGGCGCCCTGCCCGGCGTGCGGGGGTCAGAAAGCCTGATCCATCTGAGCACGCGGATCGATCGCCCGGCGTGACGCGCGCGGCTAGCGGTCTTCCAGTGCCGTCCAGGTCTCCTCAGCGCGCGGGCCCACGTCACCGTCCCACCACATATCCCGGCCCCGACGGAAGACGGTGATGAGGTCGCCTGGGTTGTAGACGACGAGTTGGCTGGCATCGCGCATCAGGCTGCGGCCGTCGGTTCCGTCGGGCAGGCGCCAGTGGAGGCGGGCCTGTTGGCGGCCGTTCACCTCGATCTTCAGTCGGCGCATTTCTGTCACCTCGGCCACCAGTTCCTCGCCATAGCGGCGGGCGAGGATGGCGCGGTTGGTTTTCATGCCGAAGAACCACAGGGTGCCAAGGCCGATTGCGCCGACGGCCCAGCCGACCATGCGCGCGATGCGCCCGTTGGTGGCGTTGAGGCCGACAGTGTGTTCGAAGCGTTCAGGCTCATACGGGAGGTAACGGATGTCACGGGGTTCGCCGACGACCGTTTCATCATAGACGTGCATGGGCACTGCGCGTTCGACGTTGACGGTGTGCATTGTGGGCGTGTCGAAGAAGAAGCGGACGAAATAGGTGCGCGTCGCCTCGCCATCGTTCCACTCGACTTCCCTGCGGCGCTCCAGGATCCGGGCCTGGGTGGTCACGCCGTCCCGCTCAAACAGCATGGCCGAGCGTGCATAGCCGACCATCAGCCCCGCCACGACCATCATCACAAGCGCGATGATGAGCGAGACCCAGCCGCCCAGCCGGAAGAACAGGCTGAACCAGCCCCGCGGCTTGTCGCGGTCGTGTTTGCGGACGACCTTCATATTCTGCCCTTTCCGGCCCTGCCCCCCCGCGTTACATAGCCTGCGAAATCTGGCACGAGCGTGGCGATTATGGCGATGGACAAGACTTTCGATGCAGGCGAGGCCGAGGCGCGGATCTATGCGGCCTGGGTCGCGGCGGGCGCGTTCAAGGCGGGGGCAAATGCCTCGCGCGAGGAGACGTTTAGCGTTCTGATCCCGCCGCCCAACGTGACCGGCGCGCTGCACATGGGCCACGCCTTCAACAACACGCTGCAGGATATCCTCACCCGTTGGCACCGGATGCGGGGCTTCGACACGCTGTGGCAGCCGGGGACGGACCATGCGGGAATTGCGACCCAGATGGTTGTCGAGCGAGAGCTGGCCAAAACCAACCGCCGCCGCACCGATTTCAGCCGCGAGGAGTTTCTGGAGCTTGTCTGGGAGCAGAAAAAGCGGTCGCGCGGGAACATTCGCGGGCAGTTGGAGCGGCTGGGGGCGTCGTGTGACTGGGACCGTGAGGCGTTTACCATGGCAGGCGCTCCGGGCGATCCGGGCGATACGCCGGGGGGGCAGAACTTCCATGACGCGGTGATCCGGGTCTTCGTCGACATGTACGAGAAGGGCCTGATCTATCGCGGCAAGCGGCTGGTGAACTGGGACCCGCATTTCGAGACGGCGATCTCGGACCTGGAGGTCGAGAACACCGAAGTTGACGGGCATATGTGGCACTTCAAATACCCGCTCGCGGGCGGGGCCACCTATACCTATGTCGAGAAAGATGAAGACGGGAATATCGTGCTTGAGGAAGAGCGCGACTATATCTCCATCGCCACAACGCGGCCCGAGACGATGCTGGGCGATGGGGCCGTTGCGGTTCACCCGTCTGATGAGCGCTATGCGCCAATTGTCGGGAAACTCTGTGAAATCCCTGTAGGGCCGAAGGAGCATCGGCGGTTGATCCCGATCATCACCGATCCCTATCCGGACCCTGAACTCGGGTCGGGCGCAGTGAAGATCACCGGGGCGCATGACTTCAACGACTATGAGGTCGCCAAGCGCGGCGGCATCCCGATGTACCGGCTAATGGATACCAAAGGCGCGATGCGCGATGACGGGGCGCCCTATGCCGAGGCCGCGGACATCGCAATGGCGGTTGCTCGGGGCGAGCGGGAGTTGGGCGAGGCGGAGTGCGATACCGTGAACCTCGTCCCCGACGACCTGCGCGGGCTGGATCGGTTCGAGGCGCGCAAGCGGGTTGTGGAGCAGATCACCGGTGAAGGGCTGGCGGTGATGACCACGGCGGATGATCCGCGGCTGGGCGGCAAGCCGGGTGAGCCGGACGAGTCCGTGCCGCTGGTCGAGGCGAAGAAGATCATGCAACCTTTTGGGGATCGGTCAAAAGTCGTCATCGAGCCGATGCTGACCGACCAGTGGTTCGTCGATGCCGAAAAGATCGTCGGCCCGGCGATTGAGGGGGTTGAGAACGGATCGACCCGGATCCTGCCGGAGCAGGACAAGAAGGTCTATTTCAACTGGCTGCGCGAGATTGAGCCTTGGTGCATCTCGCGGCAGTTGTGGTGGGGGCATCAGATACCGGTTTGGTATGGGCCGAGCGTTCGATCCGAAAACGTTGGGTTGGAGAATGACAAGCGCACCATTTGGGACTTTCAGAACCCGGTCGCGTTTTGCGCTCCCAATGAGTCTGAGATGATTGACGCTGCGCGCGCATACTACGCCGAGCGAGACAGCTTGTTCGGCGGCCTGAATATCGTGGCTGACGCAGCTACCGCCGAGCAATACGCACATCATGACGACGATGGCGCAGGCTATTACTACGTTCAGATGTGGCGCGACCCCGACGTCCTCGACACCTGGTTCTCCTCCGGTCTCTGGCCCATCGGCACGCTGGGCTGGCCGGAGGAAACCGAGGCCATGCAGAAATACTTCCCCACGAGCGTCCTGATCACCGGGTTCGACATCATCTTCTTCTGGGTCGCCCGGATGATGATGATGCAATACGCCGTGGTCGGCCAAAAGCCGTTCGACACCGTCTATGTCCACGCCCTCGTCCGCGACGAGAAGGGCAAGAAGATGTCGAAATCGCTGGGCAACGTGCTCGACCCCCTCGACCTCGTCGATGAGTTCGGGGCGGATGCGGTGCGCTTCACGCTGACCTCGATGGCGGCGATGGGGCGGGACTTGAAGCTCTCGACGCAACGCATTGCGGGGTATCGCAATTTCGGGACGAAACTGTGGAATGCGTTCCGGTTTGCCGAGATGAACGGGGTGCTGGGTGGCGCGCCGTCGGCCACGCCGCCTGTAGCCACGGAGACCGTCAATCGCTGGATCATCGGTGAGACGGCGCGGGTGCGGGAAGAGGTGGATGCGGCGCTTGCGGCCTACCGCTTCAATGACGCGGCGAATGCGCTTTATGCCTTCGTCTGGGGAAAGGTCTGCGACTGGTATCTGGAGTTCTCGAAGCCGCTGTTTGCCAGCGGGGATGAGGCGGTGATGGCCGAGACGCGGGCGACGATGGCCTGGGTTCTGGATCAGTGCCTGGTCCTGTTGCACCCGATCATGCCGTTTATCACGGAAGAGCTGTGGGCTGCGTCGGCAGAGCGGGCGAAGATGCTGATCCATGCGGACTGGCCTGAGTACACGGCGGATGATCTGGTGGACTCGGCGGCGGAGGCCGAGATGCGTTGGGTCATCGCGATGATCGAGGCGGTGCGGTCGGTGCGCGGTGAGATGAACGTGCCCGCGGCGTTGAAGGTGGATCTGTTGCAGGTGGAACTGGATGCGGCGGGTCAGGCGGCGTGGAACCGGAACGCGGCGCTGATCGAGCGGCTGGCGCGGATTGAGAGCGTGACGGTGGCGGACGCGGCGCCTAAGGGGGCGGCGACGATTACCGTGCCGGGCGGGACCTATGCGTTGCCGTTGGCCGATATCATTGACGTGGGGGCGGAGAAGGCGCGGTTGGAGAAGTCTTTGCAGAAGCTCGGCAAGGAACTGGGCGGTTTGCGCGGGCGGCTGGGGAACCCGAAGTTCATCGACAGCGCCCCGGAAGACGTGGTCGAGGAGACGCGCACACTCGCGGCGGAGAAGGAGGCCGAGGAGGTTCGACTGAAGACGGCGCTGGCGCGGTTGGCGGAGGTGGCTTGATCTCAGGCCACGGTCGGGCGTTGACGGTCTTTCTAAGCGGTTAGGGCAGTCCCCGACCGCGGGTGGGGGCGAAGCCCCCGCCCATGGGGGCGGTCGGGGGCTGCCCGGCCTGCGGCCGGGCGGGTCCTTCGTTACGCGCAGTCCCCTAGACTAGACGTTCAAGTGGTCTGCCTTGCATTGCCGCTTAATACGGCACCCAACGCTCCACCGCCCGCATCCCGCCTTGCGCCTTGTCCACCACCAGTTTCAGCACCCACCGCCCTCGCGTGGCGGCGACAGGGAGCGTGAGGCGCAGCGTGCTGGCGGCGGCGGCGCTGGCGATAAAGGTGCGGCGGTTGAGCATGGGAACCTCTAGTTGCGAATGATTCTCATGTGGGGTCGCGGCTATCCATCGTCAAGGGCCCGCTTGCGCCGCTTTGGCGTTTGCGCTTTGACTGCCTCCCATGACCGGACCCCGCTTCACCACCCTCGCCCAATCCCTGCCCGCCACCGTCCCCTTCGTGGGCCCCGAAGCCCAGGAACGCGCGCGCGGGGCCGCCTTTGCCGCCAGGCTTGGGGCCAATGAGAGCGTGTTTGGCCCCTCGCCCAAGGCCATCGCGGCGATGGAAGCGGCGGCGGCGGAGGTCTGGAAATACGCCGATCCCGAAAGCCACGCGTTGCGGCACGCATTGGCGGACCATCACGGGGTCGCGGCGGATGAGATCGTGGTGGGCGAAGGGATCGACGGGCTCTTGGGCTATACCGTCCGCCTGCTGATCGGGCCGGGGGATGTGGCGGTGACCTCTGACGGGGCGTACCCGACGTTCAACTACCATGTCGCGGGGTTTGGCGGGCGATTGGAGAAGGTGCCGTATCGGGAGGACCATGAGGACGCGGATGCGCTGATCGCGAAGGCGGCGGAGACCGGGGCCAAGCTTGTCTATTTCGCCAACCCAGACAATCCGATGGGGTCCTGGCACAACGCGGACCGGGTGCAGGCAATGATCGAGGCGGTACCAGACGGCACGCTTTTGATCCTGGACGAGGCCTATGTCGACTGCGCGCCTGAGAGGACGGCCTCGCCCATCGACACCAGCGATGCGCGCGTTTTGCGGATGCGCACGTTTTCCAAGGTCTACGGGATGGCGGGCGCGCGGGTGGGCTATGCCATCGGGCATCGCGATACGGTTCGGGCGTTTGAGAAGATCCGCAACCATTTCGGCATGAACCGGATCGCACAGGCCGGCGCCCTCGCCGCGCTGCAGGACAGCGTGTGGCTGGCGGAGGCCCGGGCACGGATAGAGCGCGCGCGGGATCGCATCGCGCAAACCGCGCAGGACAACGGGTTGCGGCCCCTGCCCTCGGCCACGAACTTTGTCACGATCGATTGCGGGCGGGATGGGGCCTTTGCCAAGGCGCTCTTGGGCGCAATTCTGGCAGAGGGGGTGTTTGCCCGGATGCCGTTTGTGGCCCCGCAGGACCGCTGCATCCGCATCAGTTGCGGGACCGACGCGGACCTGGCGCTTTTTGCAGAGGTTTTGCCGAAAGCCCTTGCCGCGACAAAGTAGCGCACTATGGTCCGAGGGGTCGGGAGGTTCACCCATCCGGAGTTACCCCATGTCGGAAAAAGAGATCCTTATCAGAATGGCAACCGTTGGCAGCGTTTTGGCGGCCGTCTGCGCGGTATATGCCGCGGCCGGCCTCACAGGTGTTCTGGTGGGTGCGGCTTGTGTCGATTTCGCGCTGCGCCAGGTTGAAGCCCGCCGCGCACGCGCCGAGATTGAGCACTGATATTTCTGACTGCACTGTGACTGTTCAGATGGCGCGAACCTGCTAGGCTGCGCCGGATCGAGTATCGTGTCGAAGGACGTACCCTTATGGTCGAGGACTACACCAACGCCTTTCTCGTGAGCGCGCTGTTTTTGCTGTTCACCATCCTGATGGCGATCTGGGCGCTGTGGGGGTTCCTCGCAGCGGTGGTTATCGGTTACGCCGCCGATCGCGTCATCGTCTTTGAAGCCCGCCGCGTCGGCCGGAACTAGCTGCGCCCAATCACCTCTGCGGCCGCACTGGCCCCACCTGGACGGAATGGGACGTCGATGGCATGCAAACCGGCTTCGATCGTCGTGATGGCGCCAAGGATCATCTGAGCATTAACGTGGCCCATATGGCCAATACGGAACAATCCCTCTGAACTTGCATCCCCCGGCGCATTGAAGCCGATCCCGATCCCGAGGGTCAGGCCCGCCTTTTCCTCGGTCCACGCCCGAAGCGCTGAGCCCAACTGCCCGCCCAGTTCCGCCGTGGTCACGGCATGACTGCGATGGGCAGGGTCGGCCACATTCAGGCGCAATGGGCCCTCCTCGGACCACACGTCGAACGCGGCCCAAAGCGCGCGCGCCAGCGTGGCGTGACGGGCCCAGATCGCCTCAATCCCCTCTTCCCCGATCATATCGAGCGCTTCGCGCAGGCCATAGAGGTGATGGGTCGGCGCGGTGCCGTCGAAATACGCCATGAAGCGTTCGGGATGCACCCGCGGGCGCCAATCCCAGTAGTGGGTGACGCAATCGGCGGTTTCGCGGGCGGCATCGGCACGGTCGTTGAAATAGACAAAGCCCAGGCCCGGTGGCGTCATCAGCCCCTTCTGGCAGCCGGCGACCAGAACATCGATGCCCCAGTCATCCATCTCGATCACGTCGCAGGCGAGGCAGGCAATTGCGTCGACCATAAGGAGCGCGGGGTGGCCTGCGGCATCGATCGCGGCGCGGACGGCGGCCATATCGCTGCGCACGCTGGTGGAGGTATCGACCAGAACGGCCGTCACCGCCTTGATCCGGTGGTCGGTATCGGCGCGCAGGATGGCTTCGACGCGGTTGGGGTCAATCGGGGCGGCGCGGCCAAAATCCTCGACCACTGTCTCGACCCCCATGGCGGCGGCCATCTGGCCCCAGCCGTGGCCGAACCACCCCGTGGTCAGAACCAGCGCCGTGTCGCCGCGTGAAAACACATTGGCGATGCTGGCCTCCCACGCCGCGTGGCCGTTGCCGATGTAGATCGCGCAGTGATGCCGGGTGCGGGCCACCGCTTTGAGATCGGCGATCATCTCGGGCATCATGTCGATCAGCGGGCCGTTATAGATGTTGGGCGCGGCCCGGTGCATCGCGCGCAACACACGTTCGGGGACGACGGACGGGCCAGGGATGGCCAGATAGCTGCGACCATTGGCGAGGTTTGACATGACGGCTCCGATGCGTGTGCTGAGTGACCCGTTAGCGCCACCCTGCGACGGGGTCAATCGCGCCGCAGGTTGTCAGCGCGCGGCGAGCGAGTTAAGCCCCTAGCCTGCACGGATGTGGCTGAAAGTGAGCCGTTTTTGACCAAGGACGCCCCCGCACACCCCACCTCGGCCTTGGCGCTATTGGCCCGGTTGTGGCGGGAGTATCTCAAGGCGCATTGGCGTTGGCTGATCGCGGCGGCGGTTCTGATGGTGATCGAAGGATCCACCCTTGGGATCCTGAGCTACACGCTGCAACCGATGTTTGACCGGGTTCTCATTGGCCGGGATGCCGATGCCGTCTGGCTGATCGGCGGGGCGATCATGGCGCTGTTCGTGATCCGGGCCGTGTCCGGGGTTGGGCAGCGGGTGATCCTGACGCGGGTCGGGCAGTTGTCGACGACCCGCATGCAGTCCGACCTGGTGCGGCATCTGATGCGGCTCGACAGCCTGTTTTTCCACGACAACCCGCCTGGTGCCCTGATGGAGCGGGTGCAGGGGGACACGGCGGCTGTTCAGAACGTCTGGCAAGTGATCATTCAGGGCGCCGCCCGGGATGTGATCGCGCTTGTGTCGCTGGGGATCGTCGCGATCTTGATCGATCCGATCTGGACCTTGGCGGCCCTGATCGGGGTTCCAGTGCTGATCGTGCCAGGGGTGATCTTGCAGCGGTATATCCGCCGTAAGACGACCCAATCGCGCGAGATTGCGAGCGAACGGTCGACCCGGCTGAGCGAGATCTTCAACGGTGTCGATCCGATCAAGTTGAACCGCTTGGAGGACTATCAGGCCGGTCGGTTCAAGGCGACGGTTGACCGGATCGTGACGGCGCAGATCAAGGCGAACGCGAGCGGTGCCCTGCTGCCTGGGTTGCTGGATATCATGACCGGCGTGGGGTTTTTTGCGGTGCTGGTGCTGGGCGGGCAAGACATCCTGTCGGGCGAGAAGTCCGTGGGGCAGTTCATGTCGTTCTTTACGGCGATGGCCTTGGCCTTTCAGCCGCTCAGGCGACTGGCCAACATCGCCGGTGTCCTGCAGATGACGGCGGCGAGCCTTGAGCGGATCTATCACCTGTTCGATCTGGAGCCTGCGATCACCTCGCCCGCGGCCCCGAAGGATCCGCCGTCGGCCACGGGAATCGTGTTTCGCGATGTGGCCTTTGCCTACGGAACGCATCCGGTTCTGGACGGGGCGAGTTTTGAGGCGCAGGCCGGGCAGACCACGGCGCTGGTCGGCCCGTCGGGTGCGGGCAAGAGCACCGTCTTCAACCTTTTGACGCGGCTGGTGGACCGGCAGCGCGGGGAGATCACGGTGGGCGGTGTCGCGGTCGACGAGATGGAGTTGGGCGCGCTGCGATCGCTGTTTTCGGTCGTGTCGCAGGATGCGTTGTTGTTCGATGAGACACTGCGCGAGAACATCCTGCTTGGGGCACAGGGGGTCGATGACGCGGCCCTGGCGGCGGCAACGCGGGCGGCGCATCTGTCGGAATTTTTGGAACGGCAGCCGGGTGGGCTGGAGACGCGTGCGGGCCCGCGGGGGTCGAACCTCTCGGGCGGGCAGCGGCAGCGGGTGGCGATTGCGCGGGCGGTGCTGAAAGACGCGCCGATCCTGTTGCTGGATGAAGCGACCTCGGCCCTTGATGCCGAAAGCGAGGCGGCGGTGCAGGCGGCGCTGGATGACTTGTCGAAGGATCGGACCACGCTGGTGATTGCCCACCGGCTGTCGACGGTGCGGCAGGCGGACAAGATCGTGGTGATGGATCAGGGGCGCGTGGTGGATCAGGGCACCCATGAGGAGCTGTTGGCCCGCGATGGTGTCTATGCCGGGCTCTATCGGTTGCAGTTCGCCGACAGCTAGCCCTTGCGATTGTAGGATTTGGCGAGTGCTTTGGGGTCTGCGCCGGCGAGGTAGCGGGCGAGCGTGACGAGGTTTCGTGCCCCGCGCCGGATCCAGCCCTCGGCCTGATAGCGGGCGGGCGATGTCCAGGCGACGGCGTTGAGGGCCACGAGGCGGCCTTTCAGGGCTCGGGCGAGGGCCACGTCTTCCATCAAGGGGATGTCGGGGATGCCGCCAGCGGCCTTTAGCGCATCACGATGGATGAGCAGGCCCTGATCGCCATAGGGCAAACCCGCGAGCCGGGACCGGAGGTTGGCCCATCCCGCCGTGATGCGTGCCGCCATTGCCGGAGAGCGGAAGGCGAGCTTGAAGTACCCGGCCCTGTCCGTGCCGCTCGCGATGTGGTCTTCCACCGCCTCGGACCAGCCGTCAGAGAGTTGCGTGTCGGCGTGCAGGATCAAGAGCCAGTCGCCGCGCGCGCGACCCGCGCCTGTGCGCAACTGGCCCCCGCGCCCGCCAGCGGCTGGCACCCACACGGCGCCTGCATCTTCCACGATGGACTGGGTCTGGTCCGTTGATCCGCCGTCGGCCACCACCAATTCGCGGATCAACCCGGCCTCGATCCCTTCGATGAGGCTCGCCAGCGTCCCGCCAAGTCCGCGCGCCGCATTCAAGGTCGGGATCAAAACGGTGATCGGCGCGGGCATGGGCGTGGTCTTCCTCTCAACCGCTTCCTATATAGCGCGGGAACGCAGGGTAAAGAGGCAGCGCCATGGGCACGGGACGCACGGTATTTTCCATCACCGGATCGGATGCGCGGCAATTCCTGCAAGGTCTGGTGACGAACGATGTCGACAAGGCGCGGGACGGGCTGGTTTATGCCGCGCTGTTGACGCCGCAGGGCAAGTACCTTGCGGATTTCTTTTTGTGGGATCGGGGGGAGGATATCCTGCTGGACGCCGATGGGGCGCAGGCGCCCGGATTGGCGCAGCGGCTGAACATGTATCGGCTGCGCTCAGACGTGGCGATTGCGGAGACGCCCTTGCGCGTCGGGCGCGGGATCGGCACCGCCCCGGACGGGGCCCTGGCGGACCCGCGCCATCCTGATCTGGGCTGGCGCCACTATGCCGAGGATCCGGTTGACGGAGGGGTCGACTGGGATGCGGTGCGGGTCGCGCAGTGTGTGCCGGAGGCCGGGGTCGAGTTGATCCCCAATGAGACCTTCCTGCTGGAGGCCGGGTTTGAGCGGTTGCACGGCGTTGATTTCAAAAAGGGCTGCTATGTCGGTCAGGAAGTCACGGCCCGGATGAAGCACAAGACCGAGCTGCGGAAAGGGTTTGCGACCGTGGCCGTCGAGGGCAGCGCACCGGTGGGGACCGAGATTATGGCGGGCGGCAAAACGGCAGGCACGCTGTTCACCCAGGCCGATGGGCGCGGGATCGCGTATCTTCGGTTCGACCGCGCACAAGGTGAGATGGAGGCCGGTGAGGCGACGGTGACGCGGGCCTAGGCGCGTTCCGAGTATTCCATCGTTTCGGTATTCACGACCACAGCCTCGCCTTCGCCCACGAACGGTGGGATCATGATCCGCACGCCGTTGTCGAGGATCGCCGGCTTGAACGAGTTTGCCGCCGTCTGGCCCTTCACCACTGGTTCAGTTTCGCTGATCGTGCAGGTCACCTTTTGCGGCAGCGAGGCATTGAGCGCTTCGTTATCGTAGAACTCCACCTGGATGGTCATGCCGTCCTGCAAGAACGGGCGCCTGTCGCCCAGAAGATCGGCAGGAAGCTCGATCTGTTCGAACGTCTCGCTATCCATGAAGACCAGCATGCCGTCGCTCTCGTACAGAAACTGCTGATCCTTTTGTTCCAGCCGGACGCGTTCAACCTTGTCGGCCGAGCGAAAGCGTTCGTTCAGCTTGGATCCGTTGCGCAGGTTGCGCAGTTCGACCTGGGCAAATGCGCCGCCCTTGCCGGGTTTGACATGGTCGACCTTGACCGCCGCCCACAGCCCGTCGGCATGTTCCAGAACATTGCCCGGCCGGATCTCATTGCCGTTAATCTTTGGCATGTGACGAATCCATGACAAAAGGTTGCAAAATTAGTGGCGTGAGCTATGTCTCGCGATGCATGGGGTGGCAAGCAGACTATATGCTGATCAAAATGACCCTAGGTCATGCGTCAGACGCATAGCAGGTATTCCGAAACAGGGAAACAGAATCGGTGGCAAAACAGCCATAAGAGACGCCACGCCAAATTTGCAAGAGCAATAACAAAGGACGTAACATGGTCGACTTCGTGGATGGCACAGCATTCAACAACGAACAGGGCAACCGTGCGCGCAAGCTTTTTGCCGCTGTTGTTCTGGCAGCGTTGGACGATGCTATTGCCGACGACAAGAAATACGGCAACGGGCCTGAGCAGATTGCCCGGTGGGCACGCTCGCGCGATGGGCGTGAAGTGTTGACCTGTGCCGGGATTGACCCCAATGAGCGTGTTGTGTCCGGCCTGATGGAATTTGTGTCGAAAGGTGTGCGGACCTCGGTTGCGTTGTCGCGCGAGGAAAGCGAACGCCGCCAGGCAGCGGAGCAGGCGAAGGCCGCTTAAACTCCGTATCTGTGACAGCCAAAAACGCGCCATCCGTGGCGCGTTTTTTCTTGTCTCGGCAGGACATTATCCGTCGAAGATAAAGACCCAGATGAATACTGGGGCAATCTGCAACGCTCCGGTCGCAACGATCAGCCCGCGCGCGATCCACCCCTGAAACCGCCGCCATAAGACAACGCATAGCATCAGGCACAAGATCGCCTCGATGGGCCCGACGATATTCGCGTAGTGATCGCGATCCCAATAGCTGACCGGGCTTTGGAACACCCAATCGGACACGGGCCAAAAGTGCGGGCGGGCGTCGTCATTGTGCAGCGGAAAGTCGAGCGCGAGGTGCAGGAGTGCGGCACCCGCAAAGGCAATCCATGCCGGGCGTTTGAGCCAGAGTGCCAGGGCGAGCCCCAGCCCCCAGACGAGGAACGAGTTGTCGACGGCAAAGACCGCCTGCCATTGCGGTGAGAAATACAGCTCGTCGAACACCACGTTGGGCGGCACGTTCATGAGGAACAGCGCGGTGCCCGCCATCAGGTAAAGCGACAGATCAGGGGCGGCGGCACCGGCGATGGCGGCAAGCGTCACCCACGGGGCCCCGGGTCGGGCAAAGGCGGCGGCGCCGACGATCAGATGTGCGGGGGTGTTCAGGCCCCTGCCCTTGCGGGATCAGGAGAAATCACGGGTCATGATGGCGCGATGGATTTCGCGCCGAACCAGTTTGCGCACGTTGCGCGTAATCCGTTCGCCAAGCTCGCCCTGCAATTCGGACCGCACGATGTCGGCCACGATATCGCGCAGCATATCTTCGTCGATCTCAATATCGTCGGCCACGTCGACGCCGCTTGGCGTAGCATCCGACGGGGGTTCCGCAGCGGTCTGCGGTTCAGGCTGGGCATCTGAGGGCGCAAACGCCTCCGCGTCCGGTGCCGTCACGTCCAAGCGCAACGGAATCGGCTCGGGATCGGGGCTGTCAGGCGGCGTTGACGGCGTGGCGTCAGCCGCGGCGCTTTCGGGCTCAGGTGCATTTGTGATGGCTGCTTCGACCTCATCCACCGGATCGAACCGATCCGCCAGGTTTTGGCGCGGCGGCGGGGGCGCGGTCGTCAGATCGACGGGCGTGTGTTGGAAGACAAAGCGGCGCGGGGTTTCATGGTCGACAAGCTCACTCCCGTCGGGTTCGAACTCATCTGACCGGGTGCTAACGGCGGCCTCAAGCTCGGCAATGCGATCTTCGAGGGAGTGGCCTTCCGCAGTGAGGGCCGCGAGGTCTTCGTCGTCCTCTGGCGGCATCTCCAGCGCATGACGTTCTGCGGCGTCGTCCGATAAGGGCGCGTCATCGTTGGCTTCTTCCACGCGCAACGAGGGCGTCAAAAGCAGACGCTCTTCGGCGACGGCCGCAGAGCCTGCAGGCGCATTCACGCTGTCTCGGACGGTGGCATGCGGGGTGGCCGCAACAAGCCGTTTCACGGATTCCAGCACCTTGTCAGCATCTGAATTTGGGTATCGATCCGACATAACAGACTCACTCTTACCCCCGCAGGTATGGTAGCCCGCGTTGGCACGGCACACAACCGATAGCGTCGGTCAGTTGCGATTTAGGCTCCGCAACACGCGATCGAGCTTTTCACCCTGCGGGCTGACCAGCCCGGTTGGCGCGTTTTCGACCGCATTGTAATAGGCTGCCGGGTCGTACGTGGCGATCCCAAGTTCAAGATGTTCCACACTGAGAAGGCCCATGGCCGACAGAAGCTGGTACACGGCCAGGTTCCGGTCAATGTCGGCGGCGATCAGGTTGGTTTCGGCGTCGAGCAATTCTTGTTCCAGGTCGAGGACGTCCAGCGTGGTCCGGGCACCCACCTCAAACTCTTCCCGTGCCCCGCGCAGGGCGAGACGCGCGGCGCGCACCTCTTCGTCAGAGGCGCGACGGCTAGCAGCGGCTACGTTGAGGTTGGCCCATGCGTTGCCCACGGCCTGTTCGATATCAAGGCGCGTGGTCAGAAGGCCGGAGCGCGCGGTGTCGCGCCGGGCCTGTGCCTGGCGGGTGAGCGACGACAGCTGCCCCCCCTGATAGATCGGTCCGCTGAGGTTGAGGCCAAACGACGTGCTGTCATCGCCATCGTCATCGACGTTGAGGCCCGCGGTACCCGTTAGGCGGGGGCGGACGGCGCCGGCGGCGATCAGAACGCCCAACTCTGCGGCGGCGACATCGCGTTGCGCGCGCTTGATATCGGGATGGGTCTGGACGGCAATCGCCTTTGCATCGGCCAGGTTGCTGGCCGTGGCCGGGGCCGGTGGGGGCGGGCGCAGCGCGGTGGGGATTGTCCCTGTCGCGGCGCGGTATTCTTCGACGGCGCGGGCCCGGGCCCCTTCGGCGGCGGCAAGGCCTGATTGGGCGGCGGCCAAGCGGGCTTCGGCGATTGACACGTCGGTGCGGGTGATTTCACCCACTTCGAACCGGTCGCGGGCGGCCTCAAGCTGTTGCGTGATCAGGCGCACGTTGTTGGCGCGAAGCTGGACGAAGGCGTTTTCACGCCGGAGACCCAGGAATGCGGCAACCCCGCGCAAGAGAACCTGCTGCTCCACCGATTTCAGCGTTTCGCGGGCCGACAGGACGCTTTCTTTCGCTGCGTCGACGCCAAGCTGGCTCCGCCCGAAATCGTAGAGCAGCATCGAGGCCGACAGGCCCACAGACCCCGACGTGTTATCCGCCCCACGCGCCGGTTCGGCGTAGTCAAGTGAGGCAGCCCAATTCAAAACCGGACGCAGCGCCGCGACGGCCTGGGCCACATCTTCATCTGCGGCCCGCAACACGGCGCGGTTTTGTTCAAGTAGCCCGCTGTTGCGATAAGAGGCAATCAGCGCGTCGGTAAGGCTTTGCGCCAGCGCGGCCGGCGCCGCGGCGAGTGCGGCCACCGTAACGGCGACAAAGAGACGTGTTCTGGTTTTCAGCATTGCTGGTCCCGACCCTTAGAATTCAAACTCTGAACGTTTCGCGAACCCCGGCAATACAGGTGCGCCTGCATTGAAGGAAAAGCGCCAAGATACTGCCCCGTCAACGAAATAGCCGATCCGGCACACGCCCAACGCCCCTTCCATGAAGAGTGCGGCAATCCGGCCACCGTCTTTGAGCTGCGCTGTCAGCGTTTCGGGCACCTCTTCCACGGCACCCTGGATCATGATCACATCGTAGGGCCCATGCTTGGCAGCCCCCTCCGCCATCGGCCCGCGCAGGAGGATGACGTTGTCGGCGCTGACCTCTGACAATGCCGCTTCAGCCTCATCCGCGAAGCTTTCGTCTTCCTCAACAGCCACAACCGCTTCGGCCATGCGCGACAAGACAGCCGAGGAATAGCCGTAGTTTGGCCCGACATCCAACACCAGCTCAGTCGGCTGAATGTCCAAAGCGTCCAGCATCTTGGCCAAGGTGCGCGGCTCCAGAACGACGCGCCCACCGCCCAGATCGATGTTTTCGCCGATATAGGCCGCCTCGCGCCGGGCTTGCGGCACGAAGAGTTCGCGCGGAACCGTCAAAAGGGTATCGATTATCGGAAACTTGGTCACGTCCGAAGGACGGACCTGGGTGTCGACCATCATCGTCCGACGCGCGGCATAGTCGGGCATCAATCTAAACTCGTTCGTTCAGTTCTTTTGCCATCACATGACATACTTGCGCGGATCGGGCAAGCGTGCGGGGCAAGGCGGAACGGCGCATGTCGACGCGCTTGATCCCTCGCGTTGCTTGCGCCTAGATGCCTGAAACGGACGGGCGGGCGGCATGGCGATTGGATCGGAACGGGTGATGCTGGTTGCGGTGATGCGCAACGAAGGGCCCTATATTCTGGAATGGCTGTCCCATCACTTTGCGCTTGGCGTAGATGAGCTTTTGATTTTCACCAATCACTGCACAGACCTGACGGACCAGATCCTGGACCGGTTGGAATACCTCTTGCCGCATCGGGTGAAGCATCAGCCCAATCCCAAGATCATGTTTCCCAATCGCGGTCAGTGGCACATCATGGCGCTGCGCTATGCGGGGCATTTCGGGCGGTATCGGGCAGCGGACTGGATCTATGCCACGGATGCGGATGAGCTTTTGATCCTGAAGAACGGGTGTTCGACGCTGGATGATTTGTATGAGGCAACCGGCGGGTTTGACGCGATCTCGTTCACGTCGGTCGCGTTCAACAGCAACGGGCAGAGCATGCCCGCGCCCGCACCGGTGCGCGAACGTTTCACCCAGACGAGCCTGAAGGACCCCGATGGCGGGGATGCGATCAGCGGGGTAAAGACGCTGTTTCGCAATTCGGTCAGCGGCGCCCGCAGGCCCCACCGCCCAGTGACGCCTGCGTTTTCCACCACGGGCCAGCGGTGGGTCAACGGGTCGGGCACCCCCCTGCCCCCGACATTCACGGATGGGCATGTGAAACATCAGCCCACGGCGGGCACGCGGGCATTTGCGCAGTACAACCACTACATGATCAAAAGCGCGGGCGAGTTTCTGTTGAAAGTCGATCGCGGGGATGCGGTGAATCAAGAGCGGTTGGGGGCATCGGCCCAGTACTGGGCGCATGCCAACAGGCCGGGATGCAGCGAGACGATCGCTGTTGAGATGTCGCCTGCGGCACGCGACCTTTATGAGGCGTGGCTGGCCGATCCTGTGCTTGGGCGGTTGCACGCGGAGTCGTTCGATATCCGCCGCAAGCGGCTGGAGGAGATCCTGGCCACCGAAGCGGGGGCGGAGCTTGCCGAACAGATCGGCTTTGTGGCCTAGGCCATAAGACACGGATCGGCGCTTGTGGGGTCGGGCGGCGGTGGGATAACATGGGACAACACTTGCGGCCCAGTCGCAGCAATAAAAACGAGCGGTTGCCCCTTTGGGTCAGATATCTGAAGACGCGTTTGTCGACAGGGAAATCGCCCACCGTTTAGGTACGGTCGGCGCGGCAAAACCGCTGTTTTCCGAAGCGGCGCTGGACCAGGCGCTGGCTGCGTCTAGCGGTATGACCTTGGCTTGGTCATCGCGCGCCCAAAAACCCTGGGATATCAACAGCTGGCGCGGGACAACGGACGGCCCTGCAGCGATTGAAAGCCCGGTCCACGGCAATGCCTACAAGACCCAACATGCGCTGGAGGCGATCCTGGCGGCGGGGGCGGATTTCGATTTTCTGCTGGATATGCAGGATCATCGCGCGCGCGCGGTGGCCAAGGCAGATGGTCGCGCGGTTCCGGTATTCTCGTTCAACCGGCGCGTGGGGCATGGCGCGGGGCGGATCCTGTGGCCCCTGCCCGTCTTCCAGGATATCGGCTCACCTCAATTCCTAGGCGGGTTGGATCCCGACCGTGTCCCCTGGTCTCAGAAGGAGGACCGGGTGATCTGGCGGGGCGGGCCGGGCAACCGCGGGCGGCTTGGCCGCTATGGGCGGGGTGCGGTGATCCGGCTGGTGCCGCTTCTCAGACGCTACCATGACGGCAAGCTGAGCGCGGACGAGACCTTGCGCGTTCTGCGCACCATGCCGCGCTACAAGGTGCTTGAGCGCTATTTCGACGATCCGCGGTTTGATGTGGGCTACACCGAAATCGAAAAGGTCGATGTGCCGAACGAGCCGTTCATCCAGGACTATCTGCGGGATGCCAAGCCGCGCGAGGCGTTTCAGGCTTACAAATACATCCTGGTTCTGCCGGGGTCGGACGTTGGATCGTCGCTCTATTGGACGATGAATTCCGGGTCCGTCCCCTTGGTCATGGACTGCGATTTCGAAACCTTCGGGACCTGTCACTTCAAACGGTGGGAGCATTTCATTCCGGTTCCGAAGTCCCTTAAAGCCGTGGACGATATTCTGGATTGGTGTGCCAGCAATCAGGATCGGTGTCAGGAGATTGCGCGAAACGCGGTGGAGGTGGCGCAGTTGCTGGGCCGGACGGACCTGCGCGCGCGCAGCGATGCCGGTGTGATCGACAGGGTGCGGTCGGCCCTGCCGCAGGTCCGCCGCTTTCCTGCCAAGGCCCTTCCCGCGCCCGCAGCCCCCCGCCCCGCCAGCAAGCCCAAGCCACCGCGTCTGAGCATCTTCTTCATCGCGCAGCCGCCCGATTATGCGAGCATGGGTCTCTACCTTGCCGCCTCGGTCCGCGCCATGATCCGCGAGCCTGTGGATCTGATCGGCTATGTGCCCGCCAGCTCGGCAGACCAGCAGGACCCGCGCGTGGCGGAGCTTTATGCGCAGATGGGTGTTGATCTGCGGGTGTTTGAGGATCGGGAGCGTTTCGATCCAGCCTATCCGCACGGCAACAAGATCCTTGCCGCGCTGGAGCCGAGGCGGACGCCTTTCGGGGCGTTTCTTGACTCCGATATGCTGCTGATCCGGCCCAATACGATTGAGAACCTGATCACCCCGGGCCATGTCTCCGTCGCGCCGGCGACGTCGATGTACTGGTCGGGGCAAAAGATTTGGGAACAGGTGTACGGGGCCTGCGACATGCCCCTGCCCGATGCGCGGATCTGGCTGGCGCGCCAGCGCAGGCGCAAGCTGATGCCCTACTTCAACTCTGGGTTGGTGGCGTTTCCGGAGGCGCCAGTTGCCGCCGACGGGCGTCGTTTTCCACAGGTCTGGTATGATCTTGCGCGGGCCATCGACGGGCATGACATCGCGAAGAAGCGCCCCTATCTGGATCAGCTGAGCCTGCCTCCCGCGATCATCGCGTCTGGGCTGAGTTGGAACATCCTGCCCGAAGAACAGCATTTCATCCTTGGCGGCGAACTCCGCGGTGAACCGCTACCCGAGGATCGAGAGATTGTTTTGTTGCACTACCGGAACCTGCGCATCCTGCGCGAGGTGGGGCATTTGAAGACAGCGAAGGCGTTTTTGGAACGCGCAACAGGCGTGCGGCGGATTTCGCAGGTCGAGCCAGAGGCCGCGTTGGCTGATGGGTGAGGCTGCCGTGGCCTTGGGCGCGGATTGGACGCGCACGCTGGTGACCGAGACGGCGGATCTGCGAATGGTTTATTGGGGTCCGCGTGACACAAGGGGCCTTCGGATCGTGGTCGCATTTCCCCCGTTCGACTACCCGTTTGACGGCGATGGCTGGGGCGCACGGTCGTTTGCGAAACGGGGCATCGGGCATGTCTGCGTGTTCCATCGCAGGCCCGACTGGTATCAGAACGACAGTTTCTTTGACGCCATGGAGGCCTGCCGGGAATTTCTCGCTCCGGCGGCGGGCGTGACCGCCTATGGCTTTAGCATGGGTGGTCTAGGGGCACTGCTTGGTGCCCGTGCGTTGGGGGCAGACCGTGCGGTCGCGATCACACCGCAGGTGACGATCGACCCCAGTGTCCCGCCCCGCGAACGGCGGTTTGTGCCGCAGTGGGAGGCGATGGGGCCGTGGCAGCATGATCTGCTGGCCCATATGGATGACAACCGCCGCTATATTGTGCTGTTTGATCCGCTGCACGCACGCGACCGGCGCCAGGAGGCGTTGATTCCGCGCGTTACAGGTTACGAGCGGTGTTTGATGCATGGCGCAGGGCACGCACCGATACAGGCTTTGGCGCAGATGGGGGTCGCAGAGGCGCTGTTTGATGTGCTCACCGCCAAACGGTCACCAAGACACTTGCGCCAGGCCTACCGCGCGGCGCGACCGCACGGCTTTCGATATCTGCGCAAGGTTGGCACAGAATTGCATGCGCGCCGACATCCTATGGCAGCCCGCTGTCTGGAACATGCCGAACGCGCAGGGTTTCGGCGATTGGTCAAACGCTGGGCTCGTACGTAAAGCGCGATCGAAGTTCGGGGAACCGGCCATCACTCCGATGCGGGCGATCAGCTTGGCTATGGGTGGCCCGGTATGGATCGATGACATCGGGGGCCAATCCATCGGCGCTGCAGTGCCGCATCACAGTCTTGCCTACTGAGCGCCGCATTTTCGCCGCAGACAGACACTCAATATGGCGACGCATCTAGTGGCGGCATCGTCACCTCAAACCTCTTGTGTTTCCAAGTACATATCAGTCCTCCCACACTCTCAACCGCGTCTGGGCCCCGGGCGCGATGCTAGGCACGTGACAAGCTTGAAGCACCGTCGACCACAATCTGCAGCGCAGCATGGACGCGCCGATGCCTAGGCGCGATCCGGGCGATATCGTCGAAACCCATGCCCCCGATCAGTTTTCGGGTGTGGTTCTGCGCGGCAGCTTCCACATAGGGCTGAGCCAGGCGGTTGGCGTTGGATGCATGATCGGGTCGGTCCTGATCCTATCGCGGCTTCTGTCAGCCGAGGATTTCGGGCTTGTCGCAATGATTGCACCAGTGATGGCGCTATTGATGATGTTTCGCGATCTGGGGCTGTTGCAGGCGGTCGTCCAGAAGGAAGACCTGACCTATGGCCAGCTCAATACGCTGTTCTGGGTCAATATGAGCCTTAGTCTCGCACTGATGGCCTTGCTGTGGAGTGCAGCACCGTGGATTGCAGCGTTCTACAACGCACCCGATCTGGTGTGGCTGATCCGGGCCATGGCCGGGGGCATCCTTTTGACCGGCCTCGGTGCGCAGCACTTTGCGCTCATGAACCGTCAGATGATGTTCGGGCGCATGGCCATCAACGCGAGCGTGGTCGGGGTTTTGAGCCTTGTGGTGGCGGTCTTTTGGGCTTGGGTTGCCCCCTCGCCCTGGGCGCTGGTTGCGGGAACCCTGTCGAGCGCGGTGCTGGGGGCCATTCTGGTCTGGCTTTGGGTGCCGTGGCGACCCGGCCTGCCAGGCTGGGCACCGGGGTCCGCCGCCCTGTTCGGGTTCGGCGCTGGCGTCACGGGCTTTAACCTTGCAAACTTCTTTTCCCGCAACCTCGATAGCGTTCTGATCGGGCGGGTGTGGGGCAGCGCGGCGCTTGGGTTCTACGACCGGGCCTACAAGCTATTGCTGTTTCCGCTAAACCACGTGGCGCAACCCCTATCGCAGGTGATGGTTCCGGTTCTGTCGCGTTTGCAGAACCAGCCTGAGCGCTACAAGCACGCTTTCTTCCGGGTGTTTGGGATCATGCAGCTTGCGATCTTGCCCGGGGTCGCGGCGGCGACTGCCATGGCCGATACGGCGGTGCCGTTTTTGTTGGGCGCGAAATGGGCTGAGGCGGCGCCGATCTTTGCCGCATTGGGCCTTGCTGCGCTGATGCAACCGCTGGGCAATCCGTCTGGGTGGCTGTTTATCAGCCAGGGGCGGACGACCGAAATGGCCTGGTGGGGTGTCGTTTCGGCAATTCTGACCTGCGGTGCGTTTGTGCTGAGCGTCGAGCACGGGGTGGTTGCGTTGGCCACCACCTATGCCGCGGTGAGTGCGGTGCGACTCATACCGCTGTGGCTGCTTGTGTGCCGCAAGGGGCCGGTGCGGATTGACAGCCTGATTGCGCGGGTTCTGCCGGTGCTTATGGCCGTTGTCGCGGCTTATGCGATGCTTTTGATGCTGCGCGACGCCCTGCCGGACGCTGACTTTGCCAAGCTCGTTGTGGGCACGCTTTGCAGTTACGGCGTGTTCGCTGCGGTGTTCGCGATCAGCCCCTTTGGGCGTCAAACCCTACGCGAGGCGTTGGCTTTGGGCTCGCAAGGGATCGCGAGGCTACGGGTTAATCAGGCGGACGGACTGACATGAACCGGCTTGGACACCTTGCCGAACGCGCCGCGCACAGGCTGGCCTGGCAGTGTGTGCCCGCCAAGATGATTGACCGCGCTTTGCCGCTGGACGACCCGCACCTGGAAGCGGTGTACCTCAAACGCGGCGTCATCCTGATACACATCCCCAAAAACGCCGGGACGTCTGTCGAAGAGGCGATTTACGGCTATCGCGTTCGACACCGCACATGGTCCGATATTCGCCGCACGTGCCCCACGGCCTGGGCAACCCTGCCCAAGATCGCGATTGTACGCGATCCGGTGGACCGATTTCTGTCGGCCTATGACTATCTGCGGGCCGGTGGCCGAAACCCCGCCGACTATGCCTTTGCACGGCGCCTGGTGGCCGGGAAATCCGCCGCGGAGGTTGCCCACCAACTGGCGCATCGCCCGAGGTATCGACGGGTGGCCATGCGCTATTTCCACTTTCGCGCGCAGTCCGACTATGTCTGTGACGGCACCAAAGCGGTCGTCGATCACCTGATCCCCATTTGGGACATGGCAGCGGGGCTTCACCGCTATGCGGGCGTTCCGCCTGAGGCGTTGCGCCATGAAAACCGGACCGGTGGTCAACGCACGAGCGTCTCGGACCTGACGCCGGACGATCTGGCAAATATCGAAACCGTCTACGCTGCGGACCGCGCACTGTTCGACGCGGTGTGCGACGGATGGGCCGCCGGCGACCAAGCCGCGGAGACGCGCCGGGCAAGCGGCACATAGGACGAGGATCTGAGCGATGCGCATACTCTTTGCCGGGGGAAACAGCTGGCTACCCGAGGCCAGCGGCGGGACGCAGAACAGCACCGATTACCTGATCCGCCAAAGCCTCGCCGACGGGCACGATTGCGCGGTTTACTGCGGCACGAAGGGGCGCGGTTTCTTTGGGTGGCGCATGCGGGCGCAACGCAAACTGTCCGGGCGACCCTTCAGCGTGGATCGCAGCCAAGGATACGAGGTGATGCGCACGTGGGAGCCGATGGACCCCGCGCGCGTTCGGGCAGCCGTCGCACGGTTCCAACCCGATGTGGTCGTGGTGCAGACGCGGGGGTCCGCCGCGCTGGGGCATGAGTTTGCCAAGCTCGGCCTGCCAACGGTGCTGTACCTGCGCAATGTCGAATTTGACGAAAACGACGGCGATGTCAGCACGATCTCCGGTGCCAGCTTCATCGCAAATTCCGCTTTTACGGCAGGGGCTTATCGCGATGCCTATGGCATAGATTGCACCGTGATTCCCCCGACGATCGATTTTGAGACGTATCGCTGCGACACAACGCGCGAAGTGGCGACGTTGATCAATGTCTATCCCGAAAAAGGGTACGCCATCGCGCGGGACATGGCGAAGGCCTGTCCTGACATCCCGTTTCTGTTCTTGGAAGCCTGGCCGCTCGACGAACCGATGTACAATCAGATCTCGGGCGAGTTGGCGGGTTTGGACAATGTCCGGTTTGAACGCCGAACGGCAGACATGACCCGCATCTACGGACGGACGAAGATCCTGCTGGCCCCCAGCCAGTGGGAAGAGGCCTGGGGGCGCGTGGCATCAGAAGCGCAGTGCAGCGGCATTCCGGTGATCGGCTCCGCACGCGGTGGCCTACCAGAAGCGATCGGACCTGGTGGCATGACGTTGCCCCACGACGCACCAATCAGTGACTGGGTTGCCGCATTGCGCAAGCTCTGGACCGACGAGACAACCTATACCGAGCTATCGCGCGCGGCCGAACACCACGCCCAGCGCGACCAGTTGCGGGCGGACGCTCAGTTCGCGTCGTTTCATCGCGTCTTGGCCGAAGCCGTTGAAGGCCGTGCCGAGCCCGGCAGACTGACGGCATAGTCGGGGTTTGACAGTATGAAGATCTGCTTTTGCGTCTCCCGCCTGCTTGAGCGTTCACAAACCTTTGTCACGACACAAATTTTGCATGCGGTTCGCGCAGGACATGACGTGACCGTCGCGTGCCGGGAAGTTGCGCCAAGCAATCTGAATGCGGCAGACCAGGCGGATATCGACAAGGTGCGGATCATGCACTGGCCCCCTGCCCCGCCCCCGTTGGTGCAGCATCTGCCAGCGAGCGTTGCCGACAAGATCACCGCGCAAATCAACCGCCGCACCTGGCGCCGCGAGATTGAGGCAGATGTCGTCATCGCACATTTCGGGAACCAGGGCGCCTTGATTGCGCGCGCGCAATCAGGCTGGGCGGATCGGCCGCCCTTGATCACCATCTATCACGGGCGGGATGTAAGCGTGGAATATGCGCGCGACCGCATGGCCCGATATCGCCAGCTTTTGGCCGAGGGGGATCTGCACCTTCCCGTGAACCGGTCTTTTGCGGAGCTACTGGTCAAGGCCGGCGCGCCAGCGGATCGGGTGGAAACGCTGCATCTGGGCGTGCCCGTGGAACGCTATCCGTTCACACCAAAACCGGTCAGACAACCGCTCCACCTGACCAGCGTTTGCCGGTTGGTGCAGAAGAAGGGGCTGGATGTTGCGATTGAGGCTTTGGCGCTGCTCCATGCGCAGCATCCCGAGATCGATTGGCGATACGATATTGGGGGCGACGGACCGCTTGCGGGTGCGCTGCGATCCCAGGTTGCGCGGCATGGGCTGACTGATCGGATACGGTTCCTCGGAGCTTTGTCTCATGATGAGACGTTGCAGCAGATTGCAGCCGCCGATGCGCTTCTTGCGCCCAGTGTCACGGCGGAGGATGGCGATCAGGAGGGGATCCCGGTGACACTGATGGAAGCTATGGCGCTTGGGACGGTTGTGGTCACGTCGCGCCATTCGGGGATACCGGAGTTGGTGGAGGATGGGGTGAGTGGATATTTGGCGGACGAACGGGATGTGGAAGGTGTCAAAAACATCCTCGCGACCCTAGGCCGGTCACACGTTCCTGGCATGGCACAGCGCGCGCGTGCCTGTGTTGAGCGGAGCTTTGACGACAGGTCGCAATCGGACGCCCTCCTGCGATTTGCATCGGAGATGGTGAGAGAACCGGCGCGTTTGCGGCAAGCTTCATCATGCGGATAGTGATCGGGATCGTATAACCGCGGGGCGACTGGTGTACTCTATCCGGTCACGTTTGACTTAGTGTCACGATTGCCAGCATAGGTCTAAAGCCCGCTATGCAACGGTTTTGACTTCGTTTTCCAGCTATGGGACACTCATCGCTGCGCGGCCCGCCCATTTTAAGCGGTTCCCTCATGTCGCCCGCCTTGGGCCAATTGGAAGGGTATTTTGAGTGTTCCCCAACCTCTATTTCATTGGAGGCATGCGGTGTGGGTCGACGACGATCAACCTTTTGCTCAGCCAACATCCAGAGATTTTCATGTCGCCAAGGAAGGAGCCCTGTTTCTTCATTGCGGAATACATGCGGCAGCAGCTTGAGCTTGGCCTTGGCTCAGCTGACGAGGTGCGGGCGTATGAGGATCAGGGGCGTTTTCGAACCCGCGAAAAATATGCGACTCTGTTTGAGAACGCGACATCGGAAAGATGGGTTGGTGAGGCGTCGCACTATATCTACGCGCCCGACGTGCGGGGGATTATTGATGGGATGTCGCCCAATGCGCGTATCCTGGTGGCCTTTCGGGATCCCGTCGACAGGCTCGTGTCGGAATACGGACGCCTTGTCCGAGAGGAAAAAACGACCGAGACGTTGGACGAGTTTGCGCTGCGCGATGCCACGGTTAGCGACGGGCGGATAACCGGGTTTGGCAAGACCTCAAAGCTGCGGCGCGGTCTGCAAGCGCAACTAGTCCAGCCATGGATTGAGACCTTCGGCGCCGATCGAGTGAAGTTTCTGTTTTTTGAAGACCTTGAAACGGATCCGATGGGGGTGTCGGCGGATATCTATTCGTGGCTGGAGGTCGATAGCAGCTTTAAGCCCACGGTTGTGCATACTCAGAAAGGGGGACATGTGCGGGCGCCGGGGCTGGTCCGGGCGCTGAACAACAGCCGCAAACCTGCGCGCCTGATAAAAGGGTTGCTGCCGAAGATGCTGAAAGAGCAGATCAGATCCAAGATCTACAAAGGCGCCGTTGAGCGCCCAAAGCTATCGGGCGAACTGGAGGAGCTTTTGCGCGCGTTTTATTTGCCCGACATCATCGCGCTTCAAGAGCTTACAAATCGTGATCTGTCGCACTGGCAGCGCAGCACTGTCACGCAAGGCCTGAGGCAATAAATGGTTCTTGTAGGTTGGATAGACGCCCGGCGGGGCGCCCTTGGCGGACGCGGGATCGGCTAGACAAAGTGCTGGCCAAACCCATCAAATCGCGAATCCGCAACACCATTAGGGGGGCCATTCGACGCGCCGTCTCACCACATTTTAGTCTTGGAGACGATCGGATCATCGACCGATGCGACTTTCTCTTCGGCGATATTCCGGAAAATCACCGAACCATTGGCATCGGCCCCTTCATTGAACCGGCAAACGGCGGCCGGCCAGAGAACGCTGCCGCACTGCAACGGAACTTTATCGCGTTGCAAAGCTATGCGCGCGACAGGCCAGCACGGCAACAGTATTCAGATGTGACCTACGGCCCAAACGGCTATGCGTTGCACAACGGCCGGATCGATTACTCGCTCTCAGCACGCAAAAAAGTCTACAACCGCGACTTCTCAAAGCTGCTGTTTGGCCGACCGGCCAAGACATTGGAGGCGGCGACGCTGATCGAGAGCCACTTCCCGAACACATACGGCGACTGGGTATTTGAGACACTCAGAACCCTGACACAGGCCCTTCCCCTGAACGCGCCGCTGCTTTTGCCGCAGGATATCGGATCGCGGAGCTATGTCAGAAACGAACTTGCTGAGCTAGGGGTCGAGTTCGTTGTGGCCACGGAACCCGTCCGCATCCGCCGTGCGGAGGTTTTGCACAAGCCGCGCTGTTTGAACCAATGGGACGAAAGGGATGTGTGTGCCTATCGGAAGGCATTTGGGATCGAAGAGATCAAGCCGACACCAGGTTCTATGATCTACCTATCGCGTGAGGGGGTGGTCGGCGCACATGGATATGTCACACGCAACTACAAAAGCAGCGAAGTTTCAGCCGCCGTAGAGAGTAAAGGGGGCCGTACCATTCTGACGGAAAGCATGGGCATGCACGCGTTTCGCGAACTTGCGCCCGAAGCAGAGACGGTCATCGCTGACCACGGGGCGGCGATTTTTAACGTGCTTCAGTGGCGACCAAAACGTGTCATTGAGATCGTGACAAATAACTGGTGGGACAGCAGCACGTTCGTGGTCTCAAGGGCGACCGGGGTCGAGATGCACGGATTGCTTGTCTGTGACGGGTTGAACGCAGAAGACATTGACACAAAACTGACCGCCTTCTTGAAGCATACACCCTAACGACGGCTGTCCCATGCGACTGGCCTGTCACTAAGTTCGCTGGGTGACCGATAAAAAAAGGCTGATGAGATCGTTGAACAAGGGCTTCCGCAGGCGCAGAGCGAACCGCGCGACGTATGCGAGCGCCTTAAACCTGTGAAACGGCTGTAACCGAAACCGCAACGGAATGCGCGCAAACTCGAAAAGCATGCGCCACATCGGCAATTGGAACCGACCGGATCTGCGACTGTTAAACCACCGGACGTATGCCGCCCGATCTGATAGCAGGTTGATTGACTGCTGTTCGTGTTGTCGCGCAAAAAAGAGCCGCTTCGGAACAATCTCAAACGGCCCGAGAACCGCCAGTTGGGCAAGCAAAACACCGTCGCCATAGTAAGAACTGACAATGCCGTCTGTCTTCCGCAATTGGGATAGGCGGATCAGTCCAAACACCTCGTAGCAGGTGCGTTGCGACAGCAATGACCCAAACCGTCTGAGGCTGGACGCATGAGCGTAAGGCGCAGGTACCGGGCTTGCCTCGCGCAGGAAGCTTCCATCGGCGGCGATCACTGTGGCGTAGGGACAGGCCAAAACAGCCTTGGGATTGGCATCCAGCGCGGCCACGCAATGTTCAAGATACTCCCGATCAATGAGATCGTCACAGGCCGCCCACTTGAAGTATTCGCCGTTCGCGCGATCGATAAGCAAGTTGAAATTCGGCGCAGCGCCTGCATTCACTTCGTGACGGATGTAAGTGATACGGGCATCACGCGCGGCGTATTCGCGGCAAATCTCTTGGGTGCGATCCGTCGACGCGTTGTCGGAAATCAGAACCTCAAAGTCCGTGAAGGTCTGGGCAAGGATGCAGTCTAATGCCTCGCCCAAGTAGCTTTCACCGTTGTAGACGGGAACACCGATGGTGACTTTGGGCTGCGTTCCGTTTTGCACTGTTTGAGTTTCCGCAGACATATCAGTCAACGCTGGCCACGATCACGACGCCAAGACCCGGACCGGCGCCTCAACGCCGAGGGCCGACAGTTGCGATTGGATCTCGTCAAGATAGAGGCCGTTGGAAATCACCACGCAATCGGGTTTGATCGTTGCTAGGTCGTCGGGCGCAACCACGGGCAGGCCGGCGCCAGGGATGAACTTTCCGTGCTTTCGGGGGTTTTGGTCGACCAGTGCCACAAGACCTGCGTCTTCCCCACCGATGACGTTGGCGAGCGTAATCCCTTTGGAGCCCGCGCCCCAGATCACTGAGCGCCCCGATACAGACCCGAA
>JBCBGF010000014.1:0-66956 GCA_038526915.1 Pseudomonadota bacterium
GGCTGGCGACATCGGTCGTGTCGCAGATGACAAGCTGGTCGAGGGGGGCGGTGTCCACGGTCTGGGGTGGTAGGCCCCAGCTGCACCCGCTTGCCCCCCATCTGAACGGAGGACCCCCCCTTGGCTGATCCCGACTGGACCCGCATCGCCGCCGCCCTGGCACCCGTGGAAGTCATCGACGACCCCACCACGATCAAGAAACGCTCGCGCGATTTCTTCTGGTATAGCCCGATCCTGAACGACCAACTCCGCCGGTCTTTCGGCGATCTAGTGGTGCGGCCCAAAACGCGGGACGAGATGGCCCATGTGCTGGCCGTGGCCTATGCCGAAGAGGTGCCCGTGGTTCTGCGCGGCGGCGGCACCGGCAATTACGGCCAGGCGGTGCCCCTGCACGGCGGGCTGATTGTCGAGACGACGGGCATGAACCGTATCCTCGAGATCGGCGACGGCTTTGTGCGGGTCGAGGCGGGCGCCCTGATGGCCGACATCAACGCGGCCCTCATCGCAGAAGGTTGGGAAATGGCCATGTTCCCCTCGACCCAGGATATCGCCACCATCGGCGGTTTCGTGGCCGGCGGCTCGGCCGGCATCGGATCCATCGCCAACGGGGCGTTGCGCGAGAAGGGCAACATCATCCAACTCAAGGCGCTGTCGGTGGAGGCAGAGCCGGTGGAGCATGTCTTTGACGCCGAAGCCTCGCTCCAGATCCACCACGCCTGGGGTCTGAACGGCGCGATCACCGAAGTCACGCTGCGCACCGTGCCCACGCGCAACTGGATCGGCTGCATGACCGGGTTCGACAGCTACCGCGCCTGTTATGCGGCGGGCTATGCCCTGGCCGCGTCGACCGAGATCGGGCGCAAGCTGTGCTGCACGGTGGACGCCCGGATCGTGGCCTATTTCCCCCGGCTCGAAGGCCATGTGCCCAAGGGCGCAAACCTGTTGGTCGCACTGGTCCCGCGCGAGGATATGGAGGCCTTTCGCGCGTTGATGGCGGCAGAGGGTGGAACCGTTCATCTGGCAATGGACGAGGCAGAGCGTCAGTCCCTCAAACTGCCGCATGTGTTCGAGTTCGCCTATAACCACACAACGCTCCAGGTCCTAAAGGCCGATCGCAGCGCCACCTACCAACAGATCGGTGTGCCGGACCCCGCAGATGCCGACCGGGTGGCAGCGATGGCGGCGCGGGTGGGCGACGATGTCTGGCCCCACCACGAGTTTGCACGTGTGGACGGCAAGATCGTCGCCTTCGACCTGCCGATCATCTGGTTTAGGGACGAGGCGCGGTTGCGCGAGATCGATGCGACCTATGAGGCGGGCGGCTTCCCCGTGGCCGACGCGCATACCTTCTTTGTCGAAGGCGGCGGGCTGAAGAACGTCGACTACCGCCACCTTGCCTGGAAAAAACGCCTTGATCCCAAAGGTTTGCTCAACCCCGGCAAATCCCGCGCCTGGGATGACGTGCGCCACCTCAGCCCTGAGGAGATCGAAGCGCGCGGCCAGTCGGAGGCTGCCGAATGACCTCCTTTGAAACTCAACCACTGACCCCGGCCTTCGGCGTCGCCGTCACGGGGATCGACCTGAACGCAGTGACCGCCGAGCACCTGTTCGCGCAGATCCGGTCGCTCTTTGAGACCCATTCCGCCTTGCTCTTCCGCGGCCAGGACATGACACCCGAGACGCATATGCGCCTCGCCACCCTCTTTGGCCCGGTGGAAGACCGCCAGGCCGACGAGCGCAAACCGGGGGAGGCGATGGCGATCCCAGAGGTGTCGAACGTCCGCGACGATGGCACAACGAGCGGCGAGATGGACCTGCACACGCTGAACCTAAAGGCCAACTTCCTGTGGCACTCTGACAGCACCTTCTTGCCGGTACCGGCGCTGGTGAACATCCTGACCGCGCGGATCGTCACGACGACAGGCGGCGCGACCGAACTGGCCAGCACCCGCGCCGCCTGGGCCGCGATGCCCGAGGCGCTGAAGGCGCGGATCGAAGGGCGCGGGATCTGGCACCGCTACAGCCATTCCCGCCGTCAGATCTCGGCCGAACTGGCCGCCTTGCCGATGTTCAACAAATGGCCCGACCAGCACTGGAAACCGGTCTGGCGCAATCCGGTGAACGGGCAAGAGGCGCTCTATATCGCCAGCCACGCGTTCCAGGTGGACGGGTATAGTGAGGCGGAAAGCCAATCCCTGATCGACGAACTTGTGGCCTTCTGCACCCAGCCTCAGTTCGTCTATTCCCATGTCTGGGAGGTGGGCGATGTCCTTCTCTGGGATCAGCGCGCCGTCTTGCACCGGGGCACGCCGTGGCCCTATGACCAGCCCCGCAAACTCGCCAGCATCTGCGCCAGCGTGCGCGACAGCGATGGGCTGGACGCAATGCGCCCCGAACCGCAGGTGGCCTAAGCGATGGAGAGCCTGCTTCTTCTCGTCGATGCCGTCTTGGTGGCGGGCCTCGGTATCTGGATGACCGTGGCGGTGGTCGACAATTGGCGGCACCCGAAACTGAACGAAGATGCCGTGGCCATGGTCGTGCGGTTCGACCTGATGGCCGAACAGTTCCCCGATGACTTTGCGCCACTCGCCCACCGCCGCATCGACGACCCGCGTCTGATCGGCCTGCTATTCCGGGCCATGCGCCTGGCCGAAACCGTGGCTGCCATCGCGCTTGCCGCCGCAACGCTTCTTTTGATCGGCGCGGCGCTGGGCCTCGCGGGGCCTGCATTCGCCCATGCCGTGGCGATCACCGCCGTCGCCTACTTCGCCTGCATCTGGGCGGGGTTCGTGATCGGCGGCAATTACTTCGCCTATTGGTATTGCCATCAATGGGCGCAGTCGAACCACTTCATGGTCATGTATTGGGGCCTGTTTGTCCTGCTGATCTTGCTGAACTGACCCAGGCGCTTCACCCCTCCACCGGCTGCACCGCGCGCTGGTAGAGGTGCCAGGTGGCGTGGCCGAGGATCGGCAGTGTCACGATCAGCCCCAGAAACGCGGGCACCATCGACACCAGCATGGTGACCGATATGATGGCCGCCCAACTCAGCATCACCACCGGATTTTCGGTGACCACGCGGATCGACGTCAGCATCGCCGACACGAAATCAATCTCGCGATCGAGAAGCAGGGGCATCGCCACCACGGTCACTGAAAAGAGTGCCGCCGACAACAGCGAGCCGGCGCAGGTCCCCACAGCCAGAAACGTCCAGCCCGCCGGGGTGAAGAACACCGCATTCAGAAACCCGTCGAAATCCGAGAACGACGCGTCCTGCAGGATGATCGCGAGCCACAACCGGACCTGATACATCCAGACCCAGAAGACAAACAGCGTAACAAAGGCCATCCACCCCATCTCACGCTTGCGCTGATCGGCCATGACGCCCAGGATCTCGGCCCAGCCAAAGCTCTGCCCCGCTTGCAGCCGCCGCGACATCTCATAAAGCCCGGCGGCGGCGAAGGGGGCCACCAGAGGGAAGCCCACGACGGCGGGGATGACCATCCAGATCTGACCCAGCGACACCAGGCACCACATGAAAGCGATGCCAAAGACCGCGTAGAACAGCCCGAAAAACCCGCTCATGACCGGTCGCGCGCGAAAATCCGCGATCCCGGCCCTGAGCGACGCGGTGATATCGTCGGCGGTCACAGTGTTGACCTGCGGCATCGCCGGTGGCCGCCCTGCGACGTTCTCCGGCGGTGTGGGCCCGGTGGCGTTTGATGTCATGACACGCTCCTCCCAACCGCCAGGCTATCACGCAGGTCGCAACGCGAACAGGTCCGCCGATGACGCAAGCTGCGTTTGGCGCGCTGGTCTGCTAAGGTCTCAAAAAAGCGAAACGCGGGGGAGGGTGCGGACATATGGATTGGGATGAAATGGCGCGGCCCTGGCTGGACGCGGCCCCGGACCTTGAGGCCTCTTTTCGCGAGATCTTTCAGGCTCTTTTCAACGCCAGCGACTTACAGCCCGGCGAGACGGTTCTTGATGTGGGCTGCGGAACCGGCCCCACGCTTCTAACCGCGGCCGAGGCTGTCGGCGAACAGGGCCGCGTCGTGGGGATCGATGTCGCCCCACCCCTGCTGGCCCGTGCGAGCGAGCGTGTCCCGGATAGCGTCGAGCTGATCACCGGCGACGCGGGCGCATACCCTTATGATCCGGGAGCATTCGATGCGATCATCGCGAACTTCGGGATCATGTTCTTTGACGACAATGACCGCGCCTTTGCAAACCTGCGGCGGGCGGTCAAACCCGGCGGGCGACTGACGGCCACGGTCTGGGCCACGCCCCCGGAGAACCCCTGGTTCTCGATGCCGCGCCGAATTGTGGACGGGATGATCGCCGATGTCCCAAGGCCCGATCCCACGGGGCCAGGGCCCATGCGGTTCGGCGATCCGGCCGGCCTGACGACGATCCTGCAAAACAGCGGCTGGACCCCTTCGATCAAGACGCTCGATCTTATGTTGCACCCGCCGGGGCCGGCGGAACAGGTGGCCGAGCTGCACATGAAGGTCACGGTCGGGATGATGCTGAAAGGGGTCGAGGTGGACGAGCCGACGGTGGATCAGGTGCGGGCGGCAGTGGTGGACGCCTGCAAAGCCTACCAAACCGACGACGGCATTCAGGTTCCCGCCAAGATCCATCTGGTAGAGGCCGTCGCCGCCTAACAGGCCAACAAAGAACACCGCGCCCAATCAGGCCCCGACCAGCGCGTCCTCGGTCTCCCCCATGATCGCCGTGCTAAGACGCGCCGCGGCATCCTCAAGGCACCCCAGCTTCTCGATCGCCCCCTCGACCGAGACCCGCTGCGTTGGCCCATGAAACGCCAGCGCGGCGACGAAGCGGTTCTTGGCATCCCGGATCGGAACCGCGATGGCCACCATGCCTTCAACGAACTCCTCGTTGTCGATCGAATAGCCCTGCTTCGCGATCACCGCCAATTCCTCCAACAGCGGTTCGGGCGCGCGATGCGTCGCCCCGGTCATAGCCTCTAGCGGCAGCGCCGCCACGAACCGCGCCCGCGCCTTTGGGGCAAGGCTCGCCATAAAACACTTGCCGCTTGCCGTGCAGTGAAACGGCACATGGCTGCCGATGGGCAACTGGATCCGGAACGCCCAATCCGTCTCGACCCGGTCCAGATAGCTCATCCCCGCATCGGTGGGCACGACGAAATTCACCGTCTCGCGCACCTCGCGAGAGACCTCGCGCAGGATCTGGTGCCGTTCGATATGCGAGCGTGAGTTATGAAGCAGGCCCAGCCCCAGCCCCCGCAACCGCCGCGCCGGAAAGAACTTTTTCGAGTTCGGTTGCCGCGCCAGAAACCCCTCGCGTTCCAGCGTCGTACACAACCGATGCACCGTTTGCTTGGGCAAGCGCAGGTGGCTGTTGATCTCGGTCGCTGACATCGCGTGATCGCTCTCGCCCAGGATTTCCAAAATGCGAAGGGTCCGCAGGTTGGTGGGAATGCGGGGCTCTGACGGCATGGGACGAAATACTCATTGTGCTACGCGAGAATCGCTGTACGCTCATCTTTTACAAAATAAGAGACAAAAAGTCTCATTTTTTGATCTTTCGGGAGGGAACGGCGATCGACTTCGATTATGTCATCGTCGGCGCGGGCTCTGCGGGCTGCGCGCTTGCGGCACGGTTGTCCGAGGACGGCCGGCATACGGTCGCGCTTCTCGAAGCCGGCCCCCGCGACACCAACCCCTGGATCCACATCCCCGTCGGCTACTTCCGCACGATGGGCAATCCGGGCACGGACTGGCGCTACAAAACGCAAGCCGATGACGGGATCGCGGGCCGCGCAATCTCCTGGCCGCGGGGCCGGGTGCTGGGGGGATCAAGCTCGATCAACGGGCTTCTTTACGTGCGCGGCCAGCCGCAGGATTTCGATCACTGGGCCCAGCTGGGCTGCACCGGCTGGTCGTGGGACGATGTCCTGCCGTTTTTCAAACGGTCCGAGACGTGGAAGGGCCCCAACGGCACCGACCTGCGCGGCACCGACGGGCCACTGTCGGTGCAACCCTCAAGGCTCAAGCGCGAGGTTGTCGATTACTGGATCGACGCCGCCGTCGCCGCCGGATACCGCCGCAATCCCGATTACAACGATGCCGACCAGGAAGGCGTCGGGCATTTCCAACTGACCATGACCGGCGGCCGCCGCTGTTCGTCTGCCGTCGCCTACCTCAAACCGGCCCGGGGCCGCGCCAACCTTGAAATTCTGACCAACGCCCAAACCGAAAAAATCCTGATCGAGGGCAAGCGGGCTGTGGGTGTCCGGGCGCGCATCAACGGCACGATGACCGACATTCGCGCCCACAACGAGGTGATCCTTAGCGCGGGGGCCATCGGGTCGCCACAGATCCTGATGCTGTCAGGGATAGGCGATGGCGAGGAACTCGCCGCCCACGGGATCGAGGCGAACATCCACCTGCCGGGCGTGGGCAAGAACCTGCAAGACCACCTGCAGGCCCGCCCGATCTTCAAAACCGATCTCAGCACGATCAATGTCGAGACCGACAATATCTTTAAACAGGCGATGATCGGCCTGCGCTACGCCCTGACCCAGACCGGGCCGATGACCATGGCCGCAAGCCTCGGCACCGGTTTCCTCAAGACCGAACCGCATCTCGAGACCCCCGACATCCAGTTCCATATCCAGCCCTTCAGCGCCGACAGCCCCGCGGAGGGCGCCCACAAATTCTCCGCCTTCACCGCTTCGGTCCTGCAACTGCGCCCCGAAAGCGCTGGGCACCTGACCCTGCGCTCGGCCAGCATGGACGATCACCCGCTGATCCACCCCAACTATCTGGCAACTGAAACCGACTGTCGGACCCTAGTGAACGGCATCAAAATCGCCCGCCGCATCGCGCAGCACGAACCCCTGAAATCCCACATCACCGAAGAACACGCGCCCGGCGCCGATGTGGCGTTTGACGATGACGACGCCACGCTCGACTGGGCGCGGCGCACCTCGGTCACGATCTACCACCCCACGGGCACCTGCAAGATGGGCATCGATGACCGCGCCGTCGTCGACCCACGCCTGCGCGTCCGGGGGATCGACAAGCTGCGCGTGGCCGATGCCTCGATCATGCCGCAGATCGTCAGCGGAAACACAAACGCGCCGGCAATCATGATCGGCGAAAAAGCAAGCGCCATGGTGCTGGAGGATGCATGAGTTTGGCGCACAAAGATGGACGGGGATCACCCGCAAAAGGGGATCCCGTCCCACGTCATCAGGGGCAACGCCTTCGTCCCCGAAATGATCACCAACCCAAGAGGGCACCTGAGATAGGGAGGAAAATATGTTCAATCTCAGAACCTTGGCGACAGGCGTTGCCGCGGCCGGCCTGTTCGCATCGGCGGCATTCGCCGAAACCGTCATCCGCGTGCAGTCGGTCATCCCGGCCCAGGCGGACGAAGTCTTCATGCTGCAAGAGTTCGCCAATGACGTGGAAGCGCTCACAGGTGGCTCGGTCAAGTTCGAGATCCTGCCCGCAGGCGCGGTCGTGGGCGTGCGTGAAACGCTCGATGCCGTGGATGCCGGTCTGATCGAAGGCGGCTTTGCATGGACCCACTACTGGGGTGGCAAGCATCCCGCGGCCAACCTCTTTGGCGCACCCATCGCCGGCGCCGGTGTCGGCCTCGACAACATCGCGTTCCTGTCGTGGTTCCAATATGGCGGCGGGAAAGAGCTTTACGACCGTCTCTGGGATGAGATGGGTGTGAACGTCAAAGGCTTCATGCTGCAGCCCGTAGGCCCCGAAGCGCTGGGTTGGTTCCCAGAACCCATCGCCTCGATGGACGACTTCCGCAAACTGCGCTTCCGCGCCCCTCCGGGCATGGTGGGCCAGGCCTATAGCGACATCGGCGTGGCCGCTGTGGCGATGGGCGGCGGGGATATCCTGCCCGCGCTGGAAAAGGGCACGATCGACGCCGCCGAATGGTGCTGCCCAAAGCCAGACTCGGTCTTTGGCTTTCAGAAGGTGCTCAAGCACTACTACCTTCAGGGCCTGCACCAGGTCGTCGTGAACGCCGACCTCTACATCAACGGCGATGTCTATGATGGGCTCACGGACGGTGAAAAGAAGGCCATCGAAGTGGCAGCCAATGCCTCGCTGTCCAAGGCCATGTCCTACCGGATCTTCGAGAACGGCAAAGCCCTGCAGGACCTGACGCAGAACCACGGCGTGCAACTGCACGACACGCCGACCGACTACTTCGCGGAGTACATGAACGCGGCCCAGGCCTCGCTTGAGGCAGCAGCCGCGGACAATGCGTTCTTCGCCGAGGTTTGGCAAAGCCAGAAGGACTTCGCCGAGATTGCGGTGCCGTTCTGGTCGGGGGCGCAGACGTCGAACGCCAACCTCGGCAAGGCCTTTGCCGACACGCTGAAGTAACGCAGCACACACAAAAGAACCGATCCCGGCGCGCCCTGCGCCGGGACACCCCTTTTGCACAATAAAAACCGGGGACAGGGGCATGGCGGAAGAGGTCGATCCAAACGATCTGGAAATCGCAGATGAGCTGATTGCCGAACGGCGCGCCGAAGAGCCGGGCCAGACCCCGGAAGACATGACGCCCTGGCAGCGCCCGATTACAGCAGCCATTGATATCATCAACCTCTGGGCCGGCCGTCTGATCTGCCTTCTGATGATCCCGCTGATCTTCGCGATCGTGTACGAGGTTTTCTCGCGCAACATGTTCGCGATCCTCACCCAGAACGGCATGAACGATGTGGCTATCGCCTGGGGGTTTGGGCCGACACTCTGGGTTTACGATATCTCCCGCATGCTGGGCGGTGTGATCTTCATGGCCGCCGCGGGCTATGCCCTCATGCGCGGCGTCCATATCCGCGCCGATTTCCTCTATCGCAACTGGACGCTCAAGACACAGGCGACGGTCGACGCGACCCTCTACCTCTTGCTCTACATCCCCGCGATGCTGTTCTTCACCTGGGTGTCTGCGGAATACTGGCTGAAGGCGTTTCTGGTAAATGAAACCGCCGCCGACAGCACTTGGGCCCCGATCCTCTGGCCCGCGCGGCTGGCCATGCCCGTGGGCGCGTTCCTGCTGTTGCTGCAGGGCTTCCCCGAACTGTTCCGCGCCTTCCACCAGATGGGCAAGGAACGCGAGCGCAAGTTCCTGCGCATCCTTCCGATCTATGCGGTCGTGCTGGCGCTGGTCACCGCGTCGGTCTTCTTCCCCGACACGGTTCCCCTGGGGGATTGGTTCGAGGGCCTTCTGGGCGACGGCCCCGGCATCGACAAACCCACCATCGGCCTGATCATGCTGGCGGTGATGCTGTTTGCGATCTTCGTGGGTTTCCCGATTTCCTTCACCCTGATCTTCCTGGGCTTCGTCTTCGGCACCTGGGGCGCGAACTTCAAACTCGCCACCTTCCTGATGACGCTGCAAACCAACTCCGTCATGCTGTCCGACCAGCTTGTCGCCGTGCCACTCTTTATCTTCATGGGCATCGTGATGGAGCAGGCGGGGTTGATGGAGCGTCTGTTCCAAGCCGTCCAGATGATGATGAGCCGGACGCGTGGCGCGCTCTTCATCGCGGTCCTCTTCGTCTCTACCATCTTCGCCGCCGCCACCGGGATCGTGGGGGCATCGGTTACGATCCTCGGCATTATGGCCGCCCGCACGATGAACAAATCGGGCTATGACGTGCGCCTGGCCGCCGGCACGATCACCGCAGGCGGTACGCTGGGCATCCTCATCCCGCCCTCGATCATGCTGATCGTGATGGGTCCGGTGCTGGAGGTGCCCGTCACCGATCTCTTCCGCGCCGCGATCCTGCCGGGCGTGATGCTGGCCGGTCTCTACCTGCTCTATGCGCTGGGCCGGTGCTGGCTGAACCCCGACATGGGCCCGATCCTGCCGCCCGAGGAACAGCCCGAGACGTCGAACTACTACCTTCTGGAGGTCATCGCCGTCATGGCCTCGCTCATCTTCCTGATCTGGCTCATCACGCGCGGGATCACGGTGGGCTTTGGCTTCCCGCTAGGGGCCATCGTCGTGCCGCTTCTCTGGATCGGCGTTATGTACGCCGTCTACACCTGGCTCGACAAATCGCGGCCCGGCGGCTTCTACTTCTCACCGCTCTGGTACGAGTTTTTCATGGGCCTCGTCCCGCCAACCGTGCTAATCGCATTCGCACTGGGTTCGATCCTGGCGGGGTGGGCCACACCTGCGGAAGCCTCGGCCTGCGGGGCCTTCGGCGCGCTCTTGTTGTCGATGCTCTACCGCAAGTTCACCTTCCCGGGCCTTTACGATGCGCTGATCAAGAGCCTTGAGATCACCGTTTTGATCATGTTCCTCGTCGCCGCCTCGAACTTCTTCGGCGCGGTCTTCTCGAACCTCGGCACGCCGAAGATGCTGACGGAACTGCTCCTCAGCCTCGATATGTCGCCGGTGCTGATCCTGATGCTGATCATGGCGCTGATCTTCCTTCTGGGCTGGCCGCTCGAATGGGTGCCCATCGTCCTGATCATCGTGCCGATCCTGATCCCCACAGTGATCTCGCTGGACCTCGGCTTTGACAACACCAACGACCTTCTGATCTGGTTTGCGATCCTGGTGGCGGTGAACCTGCAAACCGCCTGGCTCAGTCCGCCCGTGGCGCTGTCGGCCTATTTCCTCAAGGGTGTCGTGCCCGAATGGGATCTGCGCGACATCTATCTGGGCATGATGCAGTTCATGGTGATCCAGGTAATCGGGCTCATCATGATCTTCGTCTTCCCGCAGATCGCGCTGTGGCTGCCAAATTTGGTGGGTGGGGGCTGATGCCCGGCGCCGCCCATACCCCAAACATGAGGACCTGACCCATGTACACTTCGATCCTCGTGGCCATGGCCCTCGACCACAATGTGTCGCGGCCGATGTTGACCTTCGCCACCGCGATCACAGCACCCGGTGGCACGGTCACAGCGCTTCATGTGGTGGAGGAACCGGCAGGCACCGCCAATGCGCGGCTGCGCGAAGACCTGCAAAGCGAAGGGGTGAAGCGGGCCAAGACGCTTTTCGCCGAAAAGCTCGAAGGGTTTCCCGATGTCAAACACCAGATCGTGCAGGGCCATGTGGCGCGCACGATCCTTGAGGTCGCAGGTCAGATAAACGCGGACTGCATCGTCATGGGCTCCCACCAGCCGGGCATCGTCGACTATCTGATCGGCTCCACCGCGGCGCGGGTGGTGCGCCACGCGGGCTGTTCGGTGCATGTCTACCGGGCGGGGTAGGGCCCGCCCCACACGTCAACAGACAGTTTCCCGCCGACCCTCGCGCAACCCGCCGCTCAGGCCGGAGAACCGTGGGAGTTGTCCTTCTTTTCGCCGCAATTCGGATGAACCTTGGCCGCGTTCGACAGGGAATCGAGACGTGAATAAGGCAAAGATCTTCGCACCGGCGGCGGGAACCGCCGTCTCGCTGGCCGCCGCACTGGATGTCTACTGGGGCGGCGGCGCGGTGGACTGGCTCGTGGATCTGTGCCTGTCCGATCCCGATGCGCCGCCCATGGCCATGGACCTGCCCATGCGCCCGCATACCGGCGTTCTGCCCTTCCTCGCCTCCGCCACGGCCTGCGCCTCGATCGCTTGCGTGATGGCGCGGCAAAGCCTGACGGAGCCACCCAAAGGCACCCCCTTCACCGAAGTACAGTTCCGCGTCCTCGCCGTGTTGTCGATCCTGGCCGATACCTCAGAACGCCTCGGCCCGCGCGACGTCACCGTGGCCTACCGCCGCCTGATGTGGCAGCCGCTCAGCATCGCCGATGCCCAGACAGCCTCCGAGGTGTTCACCTATGCCGAGCTGGACGATGACATCGATCTCTTCGCCGATGTGACCGACCCCGGCGATCGGCGCATGATCATCTGCGCCGCGATCGACTTTGCCCGCCGGGCCGGTGCGACCGAGGCGATGATCGAGGTGATCGATGCCGTCGCCTGCGCGATGGCGATGGACGCAACCGAGATCGCAAGCCATTGGGCGGATCAGGACGACGCTCAGACCACGGAAGACGGTGAGGTCGCGCGCGCACCCTTCGGCGCAGGCCTTGCCACTACCACCGCAAACCTACGCCGGCAGCTGGGGCCGGGACCCTTTGCCCAACCCCTCGGAGCATCCGCATGATCTCTTCAAAGCTTCTTCTGTCCACCGGCGCCGTCCTCGCCGCCGCCACGGCAGGGCTTGCCACGCTCTACGCCACCCAGCCCGGCGATGCCTTCGCCCCCTGCCGCGCCGATAACATGGTCGATCACGCGGCCATCGGCGGGCCTTTCACGCTGATCGATGAAACCGGCGCGGGCGTGACGGACGCGGATGTCTTTGACCAACCCACGCTGTTTTACCTGGGCTATACGTTCTGCCCCGATGTCTGCCCCATGGACAACTTGCGCAACGCCGATGCCGTGGACCTGCTGGAAGATCGCGGTCTACAGAGCCGCGCCGTCTTTGTCTCGGTCGATCCCAAGCGCGACACGCCCGACGTGCTGGCCGAGTTTACGGATTTCTTCCACCCTCAGATGCTGGGCCTGACCGGCACGCCGGCACAGGTGGAGAGCTTGGCCGAAGACTATGCCTCAGTTTTCGAGATCCGCGAAGCAGATGACGATGAGTTTTACCTGATCGACCACTCAACCTTCACCTTCCTCGTCCTGCCGGGGCACGGTGTGGTTGATGTGATCCGCCGCGATGAGCCTGCCGAGGTCGTGGCCGAACGCGCGGCCTGCCTGATCGCCAAGGCGTAACCGGGCGGAGACGCCGAAGGGGCGAGGTAAAGAGATTGCGCCGTCCCGGACCTGATCCGGGACCTCGTTGGCACCTGAGGCGAGAGACCCCGGATCAAGCCCGGGGCTGCGGCTGCTCCCTGACGCCTCCCCCTCCCGGCGGGAGGGGGACCGAGGGGGAGGGTCCTTGCGTGCCCCTTTACCCCGACACCTGCTCCCGCAGGATCGACGCGGTCAGCGCGCACATCAGATAGATCCCCGAAAAGATCAGGAAGGCCAGGATCGTGTTCTCGAACGCCTTGGGATAAGTTGGCTCGTCCGGCGGCACCGGATTCACACCCGTGGACAGATAGCGCACCTGCCGGTTCGCCTCGGTCCGCGCGCTTTCCAGCGCTTGCAACGCTTCCTGCATCATCAGCGTCCGCGTCTCCAAATCCACCTCGGCCATCCGCAATTGCCCGCTGATCGACGCGAGCGATCCGCCGTTGCCTGTATCCGCCGTCATCTGTGCACGCAGTTCCGCCACCACATCCTGAAGTCGCGCGATATCGCCTTCAAGGCCCGCGACCCGCGCCTGGTTGGGTTGCGCATTGTCCAAAAGCTGTTGCAGTTGCAACCGCTTATCCACGATCTCGGTCTCGAACGTGCTGATTTGCCCCATCAGCGAGGTGGTTTCCCCCGCCGCGTCCAGCACACCTAGCTGGGTCTGTAACTCCAGCACCTTTTCCTGCGCGGCCACCATCTTGGCCTCGGCCTGAGCAAAGGTGTTGTTCGCGCCTTCCATCTGGTCTTCGCGCAGGCGCTGGGTCAGGTTGTCCACCTGTTCTTCCGCATAACCGATCAGCGCCTTGGAGAACGCGGCACTCGCCTCGGGCGTGGCGGCAACCACTTCCATGCGCACGATGCCTTCGGTCGGGTCGTAACCGATCTTGGTGTTCTTGCGGAACAGCCTATAGGCATCCTCGCGCGAGGCATCGCCATCCAGCCGCTGGATCAGATCAATCTCGGGGTCCTGGAAATGCGCGGTATAGCCCAGATCCGCGTCCAGCCGTCCCAAAGCCTCGCGCGATTGAAGATAGCTTTGCACGGTGATCGAATCCTGGCTGGTGGCCAGACCTGTGCCCGACAACAGCCCACCCATGCCCGCGCCGCCAGGGTTGTCGGCCTGCTGGATCACGAACTCGGACTTGGTGGCATACATGGGCGTCGCAATCACCGCATAGTAATAGCCCACCAGAATGGTCGGCAGCAGGACAAACCCCGCCAGCCGGATCCCCAGCGCCACCAGGCGCTTGCGGCGGCGGCGGGCGATGTCGCGCTGGATCTCGGCCACTTCGCGCACGTGGCGCGCCTCGGGCGGGGTCACCTCGGTGGAAATCTCGGTGCCTGTGGGGCGGGGCTGCGGTACGCCTGCGCCCGCAGCGGCTGCACCGGCCGTCGCACCGGGATCGGCCACGACAAGCTCCAGCATATTCGCCCGCTCGAACGGGTCGATGCCAGCCTTCCGCAACAGCCGCACGGCATCCAGATCCGATGCAGGCGCCATCCCGTGCTTGTGCGCCAGCCGCCGCGCCATGCGAAGCTGCCGCCCCGTCAGCCCCTCTTTGCGGATCTTGGCAAGCTCGGCGGCCACCACGTCATCGCTGGGCGCATCCTGCGCGGCCTTCGATGTCGGATAGGGGTCCGATCCGAACCCGTCTTCCACGCGCGGCGTCGGCGCAGCCGCGCCCTTTTCGGGCTGTGCGGTCTCGTCCAGAGCGGCCGTATTGCTGCTCCGGCGGATGCGAAAACGCTTAGCTTTGGGTTTCGTAGTCATAGAGCTGTTTCGCCTCTTCCAGCGTGTCGAACATGTACATCTGACCGTTCAAAAGAACGGCTGCGGAACGACAGAATTTTTCAAGCGTTTCGGCTTGGTGAGACACAATCACCACTGTGGCTTTTTCAAGGCGCTCCCGCAGGATTGTGCCCGCCTTTCGATTAAACTCGGCATCCGTCGCAGCCGGCATGCCTTCGTCGATCAGATAGAAATCGAAATCGAGCGCCAGAAGCAGCGCAAAAGACAGCCGTTGCCGCATCCCCGCCGAATAGGTCGCCACCGGCATCTCGAAGTATTCTTCGATATCGGCCAGCCAGCGACAGAACGCTTCCAGGTAATCGGGGTCGATCCCGTAAAGCCCTGCAATATAGCGGCAGTTTTCGCGGGCCGAGAGCTTGCCGATCACCCCGCCCATAAAGCCCAGCGGAAAGGAAATCCGGCTGGTGCGGTTGATCCGCCCCTCATCGGGTTTCTCAAGCCCTGCCATCATATTGATGACTGTGGTTTTTCCGGTGCCGTTGCGCGCAAGAATGCCCAGCGAATTGCCCCGTTCCACACGAAACGACGCGCGATCAAGGATCACCTTGCGCTGTTGCCCCGTCCAGAAGGACTTGCTGACATTCTCAAACTCGATCATCGGACCTGCCCGGCCGCCATTCGCTCAATTTATTCGAGCTTTATTTATAATTGTCTTAACAGTTTTTTTCACCATTGCCAGCGGCCCGGCCTGTGAAACTGGGCGCATCGCCGCTGGCAAATACCGGTTTTCCGCCGATTTGTGGCGGTTTGACCGCGTTTGGTCAGGTCGCGATCAGATTCCAGACCATCCCGGCGCCGAATGCGCCCAGCATGCCAAGGCCCAGATACGCCGCAAAGACCCGCGGCTTGACCAGCGCCCAAACCGCAATGGCCGCGGGAACGCTGCTGACCGCGCCGGCAATGACAAAGGCCATGGCCGCACCGTCGCTCATCCCCTGTTCCAGAAGTCCCGCCAAAAGCGGCACGGCGGCATAGCCGTTGAGATAGGCGGGCGCGCCCACCGTCGCGGCAATAAGGATCGGCAGTGGCCCCTCGCCCCCGACCACTGTAACCACGGCCTCGGCCGGGATATAGCGGATCATCAGCACTTCGAGAAGATAGGCGAGCGTGAGCCATTTGGTCAGGAACACCAGGTTGCTGCCCGCCGCCTCGCCAAACGTCTTGCGGCGCGCGGGGTCACGCCAGAAGTCCCAAACGGGCTGCTCCTGAAAGGGCTTTCCACCCCCGCAGCAACCTTTCTTTTCGACCACGCGCAGGGGGTCGGCGAAGGCACCGGTCCGCATCAGACCCATAACAACCGCACCGCCCAGGATGCCAAGCGCCACGGCGGCGACGGTTTTGGCAATCGCGAAGTCGAGGCCCAGCCCATCGGCTGTGATCGCGAACATCGCGGGATCCATCAGGGGGGAAGACAGCCAGAAAGCCATCACCGCCGACAAGGGCGTGCCCGCCGCCAGCATGGCCGCGATGAACGGGATCACCTGGCACGAGCAAAAAGGCGACAGCCCGCCGGCAAGTGCGGCAACGACGATCATGCGCGCCTCGCGGCCCTCGAACGCGCGGGCGACCAGCGCCTCGGAACCTGTGGCCTTGAGATAGCCGATGGCGCCGACCGCAAACAGGATTACCGGCATCGTGCGCAGCAAGGCCGCCCAGGCATCGGTGACGGTGGGCCAGGCCGCGGGCGGATCTAGGACCAGAACCACCAGCGGTATGGCCAGAACCAGAAGCCAGACCTTGTCGATCCGCGCCCACAGCCGGGGCAGGGGGGAGGGGGCAGGGATATCAGCCATGGTCTTGATCCGTGTGTGAGACGTCGGCGCAGCATTCCGACAAAAGAAAGTCCGACAGCCCGTTCATCGTGTCATAGGCCGCACCGATGCAGATGATCTTGCGGCCCTGGCGCAACTGATTGACGAGGCCTGCGGCGGCAAGGATCTTCATGTGATGCGTCAGGGTCGATCCCGTAACTCCAGACCGCACACCCAATTCTCCGATGGTCAGGCCGTCTGGTCCGGCCCGCACCAGCGTGCGCAAGACAGCCAGACGCTGTTCCGAGCCAAGCGCGGCGAAGGCCGAGGCCATTTCGGACAACGGGTCGGGGAGGGGGCGTGAATCGCTCATTCCTCTATATTTCTAGAAATGTCGAAATATAGCAAGCCCCCATTTGCCGCAGCCCGCTTCCCGGCTTAGATCGTCGCGCATGGACACCGCTCTTCCAGACGAAATCACCACCTGCCGCCTCTGCGCCGACCGCTTTGCCGCCACCGCCACGGCCCATGCGCCGCGCCCGGTCGTCTGGTTCCGCCCCGGCGCGCGCCTTCTGATCGCAAGTCAGGCCCCGGGGCTGCGCGTCCACGAAGCCGCGACACCGTTTTGGGACAGATCCGGCGACCGCCTCCGCGACTGGATGGGTGTGGATGAGGCCACATTCTATGATCGAAGCCGCATCGCCATCGTCCCCATGGCCTTCTGCTTCCCAGGTTATGACGCGAACGGATCCGATCTGCCGCCGCCCAAAATCTGTGCCGAGACCTGGCATGCCCGCGTCATGGCCGCCCTTGGCACCGTCGCGCTGACACTGGTCATCGGCGGCTATGCCCACAAATGGCACCTGGGCACCCGCACCGGCGTCACCGCCACCGTCGCCGCCTGGCGCGACCATGCCCCCCACACCTTCGCCTTGCCCCACCCGTCCTGGCGCAATACCGCATGGCTGAAGAAAAACCCGTGGTTCGAGGCCGAGGTTATCCCGGCGCTCCGCACCCGCGTTGCCGAGGTTCTGCAATGACAGACACGCCCCTTGATGCCGCCCACGCCGCGATGGAGGCCGCGCCCGAAGATGACGCCGCCCGCCTGCGTTTCTACGAACGTCTCGCCGATGCGGAACTGGTCCTTCTTCTGGCCGAAGAGGCCGACGGCGACCGCATCACCCCGCAAGTCTTTGCGCTGGAGGAAGGTGAGGTCGTCCTAGCCTTCGACCGCGAAGACCGCCTGACCGCCTTCACCGAAGAGATCTCTCCTTACGCCGCCCTCTCAGGCCGCGCGTTGGCCACTATGCTCGCGGGCCAAAACCTCGGCCTAGGCGTAAATCTCGGCGTCGCGCCCTCTTCCATTCTGATCCCGGGAGATGCCGTCGCCTGGCTCGCCACCACCCTGTCCGAGACCCCCGACCAAGTCGAAGCCCGCCCTGTCGAGGTGACGGCCCCCGGCGATCTGCCCCAGGCACTGATCACCGCGCTTGACGCCAAACTCCCCACCGCCGCGGGATTGGCGAGCTATGCCTTCCTTGCGGGCATCACCTATGACACTGGCGCAAAAACCCACATGCTGGCCTTCATCGACCCCGTCCCTGGGGCCGAAGACAGCCTGGCGCAGGCCGCATCCGAGGCTCTGATCTTCTCAGGCCTCGATGCGGGGCAGATGGATGTGGCCTTCTTCCAGGCCACCGACCCCATCGCCGCGAAACTCGCCAAAGCCGCCTTGCGCTTTGATCTGCCGACGCCGATTGCGGAAAAAGTGCAAGTTCCGCCGGGCTCCGACCCCGCAAAACCCCCCAAACTGCGCTGACATTGTCGCATTTGTGCAAAGTCGCGACAATCCTTTGTAAATAACGGCTTTACATCTTCCCCGTTAACCAATGCACCCGTATAACATGGCGCACTGGGCAAACTGGAAGTTGCACGGTTCGGGCAGCGGTAAACGGGAACAAAGAATGGCTCTCTTAGGCGGTATCTTCGCGTCAGATATGGCGATCGACCTCGGCACGGCGAATACGCTGGTCTACGTCAAGGGCAAGGGGATCATCCTGAATGAGCCCTCCGTGGTTGCTTATCATGTTAAAGACGGGCGCAAGCAGGTGCTAGCCGTGGGCGAAGACGCTAAGCTGATGCTGGGCCGGACGCCGGGGTCGATCGAGGCGATCCGCCCGATGCGCGAAGGCGTGATTGCCGATTTCGACGTGGCCGAAGAGATGATCAAGCACTTCATCCGCAAGGTGCACCGTCGCTCGACCTTCTCGAAACCGAAGATCATCGTTTGCGTGCCCCATGGCGCAACCCCGGTAGAGAAGCGCGCGATCCGTCAGTCGGTACTGTCCGCAGGTGCCCGGCGCGCGGGTCTCATCGCAGAACCCATCGCGGCAGCGATCGGGGCAGGGATGCCCATCACCGATCCCACCGGTTCGATGGTGGTCGATATCGGCGGCGGCACGACCGAGGTGGCGGTGCTGTCCCTGGGCGATATCGTCTATGCCCGCTCGGTCCGCGTCGGTGGCGACCGGATGGATGAGGCGATCATCAGCTATCTGCGCCGCCAGCAGAACCTGTTGATCGGGGAAGCGACGGCAGAGCGTGTCAAAACCTCCATCGGCACCGCGCGGATGCCGGACGATGGGCGCGGCACCTCGATGCAGATCCGCGGGCGCGATCTTCTGAACGGCGTCCCGAAAGAGACGGAGATCAATCAGGCGCAGGTGGCCGAGGCTTTGGCCGAACCCGTGCAACAGATTTGCGAGGCGGTGATGACCGCGCTCGAAGCGACCCCACCAGACCTCGCCGCCGACATCGTGGATCGCGGCGTGATGCTGACGGGCGGGGGCGCGCTGCTGGGTGAGCTGGACCTGGCGCTGAGGGAACAGACGGGGCTGGCCATTTCGGTGGCAGATGAATCGCTCAATTGCGTTGCAATGGGCACGGGCAAGGCGCTGGAGTATGAAAAGCAGCTGCGCCATGTGATAGATTACGACAGCTAACAGGGCCGCATTCGGCCCGGGACCCCCGCCGTGGCACAGGACAGAGGCAGCAACGACGACTTCACCCGCCCGATCCGCCGGATTTTCATCGGCGGCTTGGTCCTGATGCTGTTCGCCCTGTTCCTCCTCTGGCGGATCGACAGCCCCCGCGCCGAACGCTTCCGCGCCATGCTGGTGGACCGGTTCGTGCCGTCGATGGACTGGGCGCTGGTGCCGGTGACGAACGCGGTCGATCTGGTCGGCGATTTTCAGAGCTACGCGCGCATCCGCGAGCAAAACCAGGAACTCCGGCGTGAGTTGCAGCAGATGCGGGCGTGGCGCGAGGCGGCGCTGCAACTGGAGCAGGAGAATGCCAAGCTGCTCGACCTGAACAAGGTGCGGCTCGACCCGAAGTTGACCTTTGTCACCGGCGTCGTGCTGGCCGATTCAGGCTCTCCCTTCCGCCAATCGGTCCTCCTCAACGTGGGCGCCCGCGACGGAATTCAGGATGGCTGGGCCACCACCGACGGCCTGGGTCTCGTGGGCCGCATCTCCGGCGTGGGGCAAACCACCTCCCGGGTGATCTTGCTTACCGATCCAGGCAGCCGCATCCCTGTCACGATCCAGCCCACCGGCCAGCGTGGGATCCTGGCCGGCGACAACTCCGCCTTGCCGCCGGTGGACTTCGTTGAGGACACCGAACAGGTCCGCCCCGGCGACCGCGTGGTGTCCTCGGGCGATGGCGGCGTGTTTCCCGCGGGCCTTCTCGTCGGCCAACTCGTCGCCGGCCCCGACGACCGCCTGCGCGTGCGCCTTGCCGCCGACTATGAGCGCCTCGAATTCCTGCGCGTCCTGCGTTCCCGCCTGGCGGAGGCGATCCGTGCCCCCGGCGGCCTGGTCGGACCCGACGCGATCTTCCCCACGGTGGAGGCGACCGATGGCTGAGGTCGTCTATACCCGCCGCTGGCGCTACCGCGCGCTCTTTGTCTTCCTCGCGTTCCTCGACGTCTTCGTCCGCCTTCTGCCCATCGACGCAGGGCCGGGCGGCTTCCCCGGCCCCGACATCATCCTGCTTCTGGCCTTCGTCTGGGTCCTGCGCCGCCCCGACTACGTGCCCGCCCTTCTTGTTGCCGCCGTCATGCTGATGACAGATGTGTTGTTCCTGCGGCCCTTGGGCCTCTGGGCGGCTTGCGTCGTCCTTGGCCTGGAATTCCTGCGCGCGCGCGAAGCCGCCTCCCGCGATCTGCCGTTCCTGCTTGAATGGATGATGGTCACCGGCGTGATCGTCTCGATGACCCTGGGCTATGTCATCACGCTCGCCATCTTCGCCGTCGATCAGCCCGCGCTGGGCCTCACCCTCATTCAGATGATCATGACGATCTTGTGCTATCCTCTCGCCGTGGTCTTCTCTGGCCGCATCCTCGGCCTACGTAAGATGGCGCCGGGGGCGGTGGATCAATTGGGGCACAGGCTATGAAACAGTCGCCCAGGGATATCGAAGAAAACGCCCGCGTCGTCACCCGGCGCGGTCTGGTCGTGGGTGGGCTGCAACTCGCCTTCATGGGCATGCTCGGCCTGCGCATGCGCCAGATGCAGATCGAGGAGGCCGATGAATACCGCCTGCTGGCCGAAGAAAACCGCATCAACGTGCGCCTTCTGGCCCCGCCCCGCGGCCTGATCTTTGATCGGAACGGCGTGATCATCGCCGATAACAGCCAAAACTACCGCATCATCATCGTGCGCGAAGACGCAGGCGATGTGGATGAGGTGATTGCCCGACTAAAGGGCCTGATCGATCTTGACGAGGACGAACTGGAACGCGCCATCCGCGAGATGAATCGGCGCAGCCCGTTTGTCCCCGTGACCCTGGCCGACCGCCTGACCTGGGAGGAGTTCTCCCGCGTCGCCGTCAACTCCCCCTCACTCCCTGGCATCACGCCCGATGTGGGCCTCTCGCGCTACTATCCGCTCTATGAGGATTTCGCCCACGTCATCGGCTATGTGGGCCCGGTCAGCGACTATGATCTTGAGCGCATCGAAGACCCCGATCCCCTGCTCCAGATCCCGAAATTCCAGATCGGGAAAATCGGGGTCGAAACCAAGCTCGAAGAACAATTGCGCGGCAAGGCCGGCAGCAAACGGATCGAGGTCAACGCCGCAGGCCGTGTCATGCGCGAGCTCGACCGCGATCCGGGCGTCCCCGGCTCTGACATCCAGCTGACCGTCGATGCCCGCCTGCAAAACTTCGTGCAGGCACGCCTTGCGGGCGAAAGCGCCGGCGTCGTCGTCATGGATTGCGAGAACGGCGATATCCTGTCGATCGGCTCGGCCCCGGCCTATGACCCCAACCTCTTCGTGCGCGGCATCTCCAGCGCCGATTACAACGTCCTGCGCGAAGACAAATACGTGCCGCTCCGCAACAAGCCGGTGCAGGGCACCTATCCGCCCGGCTCGACCTACAAGATGGTCGTGGCGCTGGCCGCACTGGAAATGGGCGTCCTCGACCCCAATGAAACCGTCTGGTGCCCCGGCCACTACCAGCTTGGCCGCCGCCGCTTCCACTGTTGGAAGCGCGGGGGGCACGGGCATATGAACCTTTACGATTCCCTCGTGCAGTCCTGCGATGTCTACTATTACGACATCTCGCAACGCGTGGGCATCGACCGCATCACCGCCATGGCCAACAAGCTGGGCCTGGGCGTGCGCCACGACATCCCCATGTCGGCCGTGACCGAGGGCCTCGCCCCCACCCAGCAATGGAAACAGGTCCGCCGGGGCGAGGCGTGGCGCGTGGGCGATACGCTCAATGCCTCCATCGGGCAGGGCTTCACACTGGCCTCACCCCTGCAGCTTTGCGTCTACACCGCCCGGATGGCGAGCGGGCTGAACCTGGAGCCGCACCTGATCAAGACGGTGGACGGCGTCGCCCTCTACCCCGATCCGCCCGAGAAACTGGACGTGAACCCCTATCACCTCCAGCTCATGCGCGAGGCGATGGACGGCGTGAACAACGGCTCGCGCGGCACGGCGCGCGGCAGCCGTATCGTGATGGAAGGGTACGAGATCGCGGGAAAAACCGGCACCAGCCAGGTCCGCAATATCACCCCGGCTGAGCGTGCGGCCGGTGTCATCAGCAACGATGATCTGCCCTGGGAACGCCGCGACCACGCGCTCTATGTGGGCTACGCGCCCCGCGACAAACCGAAATACGCCGTCTCGGTCGTCGTCGAACATGGCGGCGGCGGGTCCCGCGCCGCGGCCCCAGTGGCCCGCGACATCCTGGCCTTTGCGCAGTTCGGAGAAGTCCCACCGCTTGAGGCCTATCCCTCCAGCCAGCGCGAGCGCATCCGCACGATGTATGAGGAGATGGACCTCAAGGACCCGCGGCCGCCTGCGCCGGGGAGAAGCCGCGCATGAGCTATCTTGAGTACAACGTCAAAACCGTGCCCACCGGCGCGCGCAAGATCCTGTACATGAACTGGCCGCTGATCCTGCTCTTGTTCGCAGTATCCTCCATCGGCTTTGTGATGCTCTACTCGGTCGCGGGCGGCAATCTGGGCCGCTGGGCCGAACCGCAGATGCAGCGGTTTGCCATGGGCGTCGTCGCGATGTTCATCGTCGCCATGGTGCCGATCTGGTTCTGGCGCAACGTGGCCGCGCTGGCCTATGGCGTGTCGCTGCTGTTGCTTCTGGCGGTGGAGTTCTTCGGGGTCACCGGCATGGGAGCGCAACGCTGGATCGACCTGGGCTTCATGCGCCTGCAACCCTCGGAAGTGACCAAGATCACCCTCGTGATGATCCTCGCGGCCTATTACGACTGGCTCGATCCGAAAAAGGTCTCGCGGCCCCTCTGGGTTGCCATCCCGGTGATCCTGATTCTGATCCCCACGGGCCTCGTAGTGATCCAGCCCGACCTCGGCACCTCGATCCTGCTCATGGCCGGCGGCGGTGTGGTGATGTTCGTGGCCGGTGTCAGCTGGTGGTATTTCGGCACGGTGATCGCGGGCGGCGTGGGCCTCGTCTCCGCCGTCTTCGCCTCACGCGGGACGGATTGGCAGCTGATCAAGGACTACCAGTTCCGCCGCATCGACACCTTCCTCGACCCCAGCCAGGACCCACTGGGCGCGGGCTATCACATCACCCAATCGAAGATCGCCCTCGGCTCCGGCGGGTTCTCGGGGCGCGGGTTCATGCAAGGCACGCAATCACGGCTGAACTTTCTGCCCGAAAAGCATACCGATTTCATCTTCACGACCCTTGCCGAAGAGTTCGGCTTCATCGGCGCCTTTTCCCTCCTGAGCCTCTATGGCCTGATCATCTTCTTCTGCATCGCGTCGGCCATCACGATGAAAGACCGGTTCTCGGCCTTGCTGGTCTACGGCATCGCGGCGGCGTTCTTCTTCTACTTCGCGGTCAATATGTCGATGGTGATGGGCCTTGCCCCCGTCGTCGGCGTGCCCCTGCCGCTGGTGAGTTTCGGCGGCTCGGCCATGTTGGTGCTGCTCATCGCCTTCGGCCTGGTGCAATCGGCCCATGTCCACCGCCCGCGCGGGAACTGACGTGGCCAATGTCCTTTTCGCCGCCGATGACCGGCGCTGGGCGGAGTATGAGGGCCTGCTGATCGCCGCCTGCCAGAGGGCCGGGGTCGACATCCACCTCGCCCGCGATCTGCCGCCCGATGCGGTCGACTATGTGGTCTATGCCCCCAACAGCCCCCTGCAGGATTTCACGCCCTTCACCCGGCTGAAGGCGGTGCTGAACCTCTGGGCCGGGGTGGAGGATGTGGTGCACAACGCCACGCTCACCGCGCCCTTGTGCCGAATGGTCGAGCCCGGGATGACGCGAGGGATGGTCGAGTGGGTGACCGGCCATGTGCTGCGCCATCACCTGGGGATGGATGGCCATGTGATGGGTCAGGACGGGGTGTGGCGCACAGACGTGCCGCCCCTGGCGCATCAGCGGCGGGTGGGGATGTTGGGTCTGGGCGAATTGGGCACGGCCTGCGCGCGGGCGCTGGCGGGGCTGGGCTTCGACGTGGCCGGTTGGGCGCGGAGTGCGAAGGAGATCGAGGGGGTTGACACGCATGCTGGGCCGGACGGGCTGAAGAAGGTGCTCTCGCGTTCGGACATCGTGGTGCTGCTGGTGCCGCTCACGCCCGAGACCGAGTCCCTGATCAATGCCGATACTCTGGCGACGATGCCCCAAGGGACCGTTCTGATGAACCCCGGTCGGGGTGGGTTGATAGACGATATGGCGCTGCTGAAGGCGCTCGACTCGGGCCACCTGACTCACGCCACGCTCGACGCCTTCCGGGTCGAGCCGCTGCCGGTCGATCACCCCTATTGGAGCCACCCCCGCGTCACCGTCACCCCGCACATCGCCAGCGCCACGCGGAAAGAGACGGCGAGTGAGGCCATCGCCGAGAACATCCGCCGTGGCGAGGCGGGGGAGGCGTTTGTGAACGTGGTGGACCGCGAAAGGGCGTATTGAGTGAGGACCTGAGCCGGGTGCGCGCTGGCCCGTGGGATGGCGCCGCGACCGGTCGACAAAGCGCTTTATGGCAGCAAGGTGCATCTTCGCAATCGCCTGCGCGCGCGGGTAGCCACAGCGCCAGCCCGCAGGGACGGGCCAGCGCTCGCCCGGCGCCTTCGGCTTGTTCCGGGCGGCGTTCAGTGCTTCGTTTCCAATGAGCAAATCAGACACATCAAGTTGCAGAAGGCGACGCGCCGAGCGTATATGGACATTCTGAGCAAAGGCCTGACTGTTTCAGGCTCAACCGGACACGGCGCACCCTCAGTTAGCGAACCAGCCTGGACGCTTTAACCCCGCCCGGAATCAAGCCGAAGGCGCCGGGCGAGCGACGGCCCGTCCCCACGGGCTGGCGCTGTTGCGGATGGTGCGCGCCGGGGAGAAGGAAGATGTCCTTTGCTGCCATAAAGTACGCCGTTCAAAGGTCGTAGCGCCACCCCACGGGCCGTCACTCGCCCGGCTCAGCTAGGCTTCTGCACCGGCTAATTCCCCTCCATCCAGCCCGACGCGTACCGCATTCTGCAGCGCATCTCGATTGCATCCATACCGGTCGTTTCTGCGGTTAAAAGACCGCGCTCCGCCTGCGTCCGGAGTCAAACCGAAGGCGCCGGGCGAGCGGTTGTCCATTGTTGCGCCATTGGTCCGAGCGACAATGGACGACGCCGTCCCCACGGGCTGGCGCTTTTGCGGGTGTTGCGCGCCGGGGAGAAGGAAGATGTACTTTGCCTCCATAAAGCGCTCTGGCGAAGCGTCGCAGCGCCACCCCACGGGCCGTCACGCACCCGGCGCGTCCCCATCCTCCACCCTCCGCACCGCCCACAGCGTCGCCGGCGGCCCCACCAGCTCAAAGATCACCGTCGTCGCAATCGTCAGCGCCATGATCGTTGCCGCCCAGTCGGGAAACACCTCGCTCGCCACCAGCGCCATGCCCACCGCCACCCCGGCCTGCGGCATCAGCGCGGGCCCGTACCAGCCCCGCTCGCGCACCGGCGCCCCGGCCGCCATCGCCCCGGTCCAGCCGCCCACGACCCGGCCCAGCACACGCAGCACCACATAGCCCACACCGATCCACCCCGCCGCGATCAGCGCCGTCCAGTCGAGCGATGCCCCCGCCAGCACGAAGAACAGGATCAGGAAGGGCCATTCGATATGCTCGATCTCGTGAAACGCGCGCCGGTGATGGCGCGCTGCGTTCACGATCACCGACCCCGCCGTCATCCCCGCGATCAGATAGGATAGCTCCAGCCAAAGCGCCGCCCCCGCCGTCAGAAACACCACCGCCAAGGCCTCGCTTTCCAGCGGCTCCCCCGCGCCGATCCGACCGGTCAGGTAGGCCGCCGGAAACCCGATCACCAGACCCAGCGCGATGGAGCCTGCCACCTCATAGCCCGCATGGGCCAGCATCCCCGTCCCGCCATTGCCCGTCATCTGCTGGACCACCACGATCACCAGGGCAAAGACCAGCACGCCCCAGGCATCATCGATGGCCACCACACCGTTCAACGTGCGGGTAAACCCGGTCTCGCGCCCATACTGCCGCACCGCGTCCTGCACCGCCGCGGGATCGGTCGCCGTGGCAATCGCCCCCAGGATCAGCGCCAGCCCCAGCTCCAACCCAAGTGCGGCCAGGCCCAGCGTAACGCCCGCCAGCGTGACCACGACGATCAACACCGATATCGCCAGGATCGCCCGGCCATGGGCCAGCAGCGTGGATCGCGACAGGGTGCCGCCCAGCACAAAGGCCACCATCGTCAAGGCGATGATCGAGATCACCTCGAACCACTCGGTCAGCGCTTCGGGGATCACGTCAAACCCCGAACTGCCCGCCAGAAGGCCACAGCCCAAAAGTAGCGTGACGCGCGGCAGCCGCGTGCGCCGCCCCACCAGATCGGCGACCAGCCCCGCGGCGAACAGGCCACCCAGGGCCAGAAGAAGGGGGGCGGTGTCCATGGTGAGCGGAGCCTAGCGCGGGCCTGCGTTCAAATCGACTGGATTTAGCGCAGACCCACGCAATCCAGCGCCCACCACGGCTCGCGATAGACAAGGCTGCCGGTCATCTCCGGTGTGTATCCGCCCAGCCGCACCACCTGCAGCGCGGGTTCGGGGATGCGCAGGGACGGTCGGCGGATGCCCAGGGCTTCGGCCCCCTCAAACCCGCGCGGTCCGTAATAGGCGGGGTTACCCTCCAAGATCAGGATTGGCGCCGGGGTCTTGCGCGCCGCAGTGATGCTGTGGGCGATGAGCGCGGTGCCCACGCCCTGGCCTTGCGCCTCTGGAGCCACGCCCAAGGGGGCGAAGACCAGGATGTCGATCATCCGCTTTGGCGCGTCGAGCCAGCCGTGGGACAGCATCACATGGCCGACCACTTGGTCCCCGTGGCAGGCCACGAAGGACTGCGTGGGCAACGGCGCGTCGAGGGTGCGCAGCGCGTCGACGAGTTCGGGGATCCGCTCCTCAGGCCCGAAGGCCGCGCGGTGGACCTGGGCTATGGCCGAGATGTCCGCTGGGGTCTCGGGGCGGATATGCAGCGCGGTCACACCCCTCCCCCTCGGTCCCCCTCCCGCCGGGAGGGGTAGGCGGCAGGGCGCATGGGCAGCCCCGGACCTGATCCGGGGCCGGGGCGCAGTGGGGGAATAGGTCCCGGATCATGTCCGGGACTGCGAAGATTGGACGACAGACGTCCCCTCTCCCGGCGGCAAACGGTTAGGGCGCGGGCGTCACCCCGCATCCTTATAACTCACCGCCTTCACATCGGCGTCCGGGTCCGACTTCTGCCGCCGCACGATCAGCCGGTTGAGCGCATTCACATAGGCCTTCGCCGACGCCACCACCGTATCGGTGTCCGCCGCCTCACCCGTCACGATCCGCCCGTCTTCCTCCATCCGAACGCTCACGGTGGCCTGCGCGTCGGTGCCTTCGGTCACCGCATGCACCTGATAAAGCTGCAAATGCGCCTGATGGGGGAAGAGCGCCTTGACCGCATTGAACACCGCATCCACCGGGCCATCCCCTTGCGCCGTGATCTGCTTATCCTCACCGTCAATCGACAAGGTCAGATCCGCCGATTGCGGTGCTTCGGTCCCGCAGATCACCCGCAGGAACTTCACCTGAATCGTATCATGCACCTCGCCCGAGGCCTGATCCCGCATTAGCGCAATCAGATCATCCTCGAACACTTCCTTCTTGCGATCGGCCAGCGCCTTGAACCGCACAAACACGTCATTCAGCTGATTGTCCGCCAGATCGTAGCCCAATTCCTTGAGTTTCGACCGCAGCGCCGCCCGCCCCGAATGCTTGCCCATCACGAGGTTGGTCTCTTTCAGCCCCACATCCTCGGGCCGCATGATCTCAAAGTTTTCGGGGTTTTTCAGCATCCCGTCCTGATGGATGCCGCTCTCATGCGCGAAGGCATTCTTGCCGACGATGGCCTTGTTGAACTGCACCTGAAAGCCCGAAACCGTCGCCACCCGGCGCGAGATGTTCATGATCTTCGTGGTGTCGATCCCGGTGGTGTATGGCATGATGTCGTGACGGACCTTGAGCGCCATCACCACCTCTTCCAGCGCGGTGTTGCCCGCGCGTTCGCCGAGGCCATTGATCGTACACTCGATCTGCCGCGCGCCGCCTTCGACGGCAGCCAAGGAGTTCGCCGTCGCCATGCCAAGATCATTGTGACAGTGCGTGGCGAAGATCACATCCTCCGCCCCCGGGACCTCCGCAATCAGCCGCCGGATCAGATCGGCGCTTTCCACAGGCGCGGTGTAGCCGACGGTATCGGGGATGTTGATCGTCGTGGCCCCGGCCTTGATCGCGATCTCGACCACGCGGGCGAGATAGTCCCACTCGGTCCGCGTCGCATCCATCGGCGACCACTGTACGTTGTCGCACAGGTTGCGCGCGTGGGTGACGGTCTCGTGGATCTTCTCCGCCATCTCGTCCTGGGTGAGGTTCGGGATCGCGCGGTGCAGGGGCGAGGTGCCGATGAAGGTATGGATACGCGGGCGGGCCGCGTGCTTCACCGCCTCCCAGCAGCGGTCGATATCCTTGAAGTTCGCCCGCGCAAGTCCGCAGATGACGGAGTTCTGCGAGCGTTTGGCGATCTCGCTCACGGCCTCGAAATCGCCGTCCGAGGCAATGGGAAAGCCCGCTTCGATGATATCGACGCCCATCTCGTCAAGCAGGCCAGCAATCTCCAGCTTCTCGTCATGGGTCATGGTCGCGCCGGGGCTTTGTTCGCCGTCGCGCAGGGTGGTGTCAAAGATCACCACGCGGTTTTTGTCGGTTGTCATGGGTGTGTTCCTTGGTCCTTAGCGTTTGATCCGGCGCTGATCCTCCCCTGAGCGGTCGCGCCGAAAGGCACGCTCAGAGGCGGCTAAGGAGAAGAAGCGACGACAGGAGGGCGCCCAGGGGGGCGGCGCTCGGGATATGTGTCGTCGGTTTCATGGGGCGAAGCATGGCAAATGTTGGCGGGGAAGGGAAGGGGGTTTGTTTGGGGCGCGGGTCTCGCCCGCCGCAGTCCCGGACTTGATCCGGGACCTCGTAGCTACTGTGCGGGCCGAGGCCCCGGATCAAGTCCGGGGCTGCGGTTACCTTGCCAGTGAGCTTTGCGGGTCTCGCCCAACCGCCCGGAATCAAGCCGAAGGCGCCGGGCGAGCGCCTGCCCGTCACAGCGGGCCGGCGCTGTGGCTCGCGGCATTCGCAGGCGTAAGCGAAGACGAACTTTGCTGCCATAAAGCGCCTTAGCGATCTGTCGCAGCGCCACCCCAAGGGCAGGCGCTCGCCCGGCTTGCGCCTCCCCACGGGCACGCGCTGCCCGGCTCAGAACATCACACAATCCGCGCCCGCCACTTCGGCCTCCGGATCAATCCCACCCGTCGGCACATAATCAAACGCCGCAATCCGCGCGCCCCCGTCAAACGCCACAAACAACGTGTTCGTAGATGGCCGCAACGCAATCCCCTCCGGATCGCGCCCATATTGCAGAAGCGAGGTGACGCTCAAAAGCTCCCCCTCGGGGGAAAACTCAAACAGGCTGTTCGTCCCCTCCCAGTCATCCGTCACCAGGATGTGCCCGTTGCGGGGATCCACCTCCAACCCCTGCGGCTCATGCATGATCGGGTCCACCGCATAGCCATCGATCCGTTTCTCAACCGTGCCGTCGGGCCTCAGCCACAACAGATGCCCCGGCTCATCCTCCACCGCCAGGATCTGCCCATCCGCGGTGATCGCCAGCCCTTCGGTATCCACCGACCGCCCCATCCGGAACGGCGCCCCCAGTACCTCGCCATCCCGCGTTAGCCGCTGAAACCCGCCAAAGCCATCGGCCACGATCAGGTTCGTCCCCTCCCGTGTGATCGCCTTGATCCGCGGCAGATCGCTGGTGACCCGGCGCAGCTCCAGCCCATCGAGCGTATAGAGCACCGCCTCCGGCCCCTCATTCGCGATCCAGAGGCCGCAGAAATCCGGATCGAACTCCAGGCTGGCGGGCCGGCTCAGCTCATAGAAATCGCGCAGCTCCAATTCCAGCGCCGGGGCAGGGGTGGCCAAAAGGGCGAAGGCGAGGGCAAGGCGCATGGTGATGTCTCCTCGGGCTGGGCATCACACGAACTGGCCCTATCTCGCCGGAGGTCAACGAAGGGTGAGGCATGGAACGGGCATTGGTGATCGGCGCGTCGGGCGGGATCGGCGCGGCGGTGGGGGTGGAATTGCAGGCGCGCGGCGTGGCGGTCACGGGGCTGTCGCGGTCTGGCGACGGGCTGGATGTGACCGACGAGGCGAGTGTGGCGGCGCATCTAAGCGGGCTGCAGGGGCCGTTCGATCTGGTCTTTGTGGCCACGGGCGCCCTCGTGATCAATGGGGCCGAGCCCGAGAAGGCGGTGAAGCAGGTCACCGCAAAAGCCCTTGCCGATCAATACCTTCTGAACGCCATCGGCCCGATGATGGTGCTGAAACACGCGCTGCCCCTAATCCCCCGCGACCGGCGCGCGGTCTTTGCGGTGCTGTCTGCGCGGGTCGGCTCCATCGGTGACAACGGCTTGGGCGGCTGGCACAGCTACCGCGCGGCCAAGGCGGGGTTGAACCAACTCATCCACGGCGCGGCGATTGAGATGAAGCGCTCCCACAAACAAGCCATCGCCGTCTGCCTGCACCCCGGCACCGTGGCCACGGATTTCACCGCGAAATACGCGGCCGCCCACAAGACCGTACCCGCGTCTGAGGCGGCGGCGAACCTGATCGGTGTGGTGGCGGGGCTGACGACCGAGAGTTCCGGTGGCTTCTACGACTACGCAGGCCGGGAGATCCCGTGGTGAGCCGTCTGATCCTTGTCCTCGGCGACCAACTCACCCCCACCGTTGCCGCATTGCGGGAAGGCGACCGCGAGACCGACACGGTGGTCATGGCCGAAGTCCGCGCCGAGGCATCCTATGTCGGCCACCACCCCCAGAAGATCGCCCTGATCTTCGCCGCCATGCGCCACTTCGCCGAAGAGCTGCGCGACGACGGGTGGACCGTCGCCTACACCCGCTATGACGACGCTGAGAACGCGGGTTCGATCCCAGGCGAGTTGCTCCGCCGGGCCGAGGAAACCAGCGCGAAACAGGTGATCGCCACCGGCCCAGGCGAATGGCGTCTCATCGAAGCGCTGGAGGGCACGCCCCTCGACATGGCCTTCCTCGAAGACGACCGCTTCATCGCCAGTCATGCCGAGTTCGACGCCTGGGCCGAGGGTCGCAAGGAACTGCGGATGGAGTACTTCTACCGCGAGATGCGGCGGAAGACCGGGCTGTTGATGGACGGCGACAAGCCCGAGGGCGGGAAGTGGAACTTTGACCACGATAATCGGAAACCGGCCAAGGCCGACCTGTTTCGGACCCCGCGCTTGGAAACCAAGCCAAGCGACATCACTGCCGAAGTCCTCGATCTGGTGGAAAAGGAATTCCCCTCAAACTTCGGCGCGCTTCATCCCTTCGTCTGGGCCACAACCCGCGCAGGGGCCGAAGCCGCGCTCGACCATTTCATCGCCCATGCCCTTCCCAGCTTCGGCGACTATCAGGACGCGATGCTGGAGGACGACCCGTTCCTCTACCACGCCATGATTTCGGCCTATCTCAACATCGGCCTGCTTGATCCCCTCGACATCTGCCAACGCGTCGAAGCCGCCTACAAACAAGGTGACTGCCCCATCAACGCCGCCGAAGGCTTCATCCGCCAGATCATCGGCTGGCGCGAGTTCATCCGGGGCGTCTATTTCCGCGAAGGCCCCGACTACCCCCGCCGCAACGCGCTGAACCACCAGCGGGGGCTGCCCGATTTCTACTGGGGCGGCGAGACGAAGATGAACTGCATCGCCCACGCCGTGGGCCAGACCCGCGACCACGCCTATGCCCACCACATCCAGCGGCTGATGGTGACGGGCAACTTTGCGCTGCTTGCCGGGATCAACCCCAACGCGGTGCATGAGTGGTATCTGAGCGTCTACATCGACGCGTTTGAGTGGGTCGAAAGCCCCAATACCGTCGGGATGAGCCAGTTTGCCGATGGCGGCGTGGTAGGGTCGAAACCCTATGTGTCGTCAGGGGCGTATATCGACCGGATGTCGGACTATTGCAAAGGCTGCCATTACAGCGTGAAGGAGAAGACGGGCGCGGGGGCGTGCCCGTTCAACCTGCTCTACTGGCAGTTCCTGATCCGCCATCGCGAGCGGTTTTCGGGGAACCCGCGGATGGGGCAGATGTACCGGACCTGGGACCGGATGGATGAGACGCGCCGTGAGACAGTGCTGGCGGAGGCGGAAGAGGTGCTGGCGAAGCTGGATAAAGGGGAGGTGGTGTAGGCGGCACCGCCCCGGCCCTCTGATGGCGAAGAGGTCCCGGGTCAAGCCCGGGACGGCGCAGGGAAGCGCAACAGGTCCCCTCTCCCGGCGGGAGAGGGTTAGGGAGAGGGGGGCCAACGCTTACCTCCCCCTTGGTCCCCCTCCTGTCAGGAGGGGGAGGCGACAGGACGCGACAGAAGCTCCCTAAGCATCAACGCCCCGGCCCCGAGCCGGGGCCTCCTGCGACGACGAGGCCCCGGATCAAGCCCGAGACAGCGCGCTAGGCCGCAAAACACCCCCGCCGCTCACCCCTCATCCCCAAACGCCGCCAGATCCGCCCCAGCGATCCGGAAATATACCTTCTCCGACACTACCTCCCCCCCCACGCCTTCATAAAACGCGATCGCTCGGGGATTGTCGGTCTCCGCCGTCCAGTCAAACCGCGCGCAGCCGAGCTTTGCGGCGTGGCGGCCAAGCGTCGTCAGAAACGCGCGCCCCAGCCCGCTGCCACGCATGCCTGCGCTAATGAACAGGTCTTTCATAAACAAGGTCCCCGCCGCCGTCAGGGCCGGATGGAGCAAGGTGACGTTGGCAAAGCCCACAGCCCGTCCCCCCGCCCAGGCGATCAACGCGTCACAGCCCGACCCCCCGCCAAGAATGGCCTCGGCCGCCATCCGTGCCTCACCCGGGTCCGCACTGTCATCGCCCCAGTAATAGGCGTGAGATTCCTGCAAAAGATCGGCCAGCGCAGACTGATCCTCTAAGTCCGCCCAGCGGAACGCCACCGCCGGGGCCACAGGGCCTACTCCGTCGCAGTCTCGCCCTCGCCTTGGGTCAACGCGCCGTTCACCCAGGTGCCCTCGGCCACCTCGCCCGAGGCATAGCGGATCGTGCCCGCACCTTCGCGCCGGCCATTGACGAAATTGCCCTCGTAGACATCGCCATTGGCATAGGTCGCCACGCCTGCGCCATTGATCTCACCCCCGGCCCATTCACCGGTATAGGAAAACCCTTCGGCCATGCGGATCGTGCCCTGGCCCTCGCGCACACCGTTGACGAACTCGCCTTCATAAACCGTGCCATCGGCATAGGTCGCGATCCCTTGCCCGTGCCGCTGCCCTTCGACCCAGTCGCCTTCATAGCGATAGCCATCGGTATAGGTCATGATCCCTTGCCCATGGTTCTGGGCATTGCGGAACTCGCCTTCATAGACGAGGCCATTGGCATAGACCGCCCGGCCCTGGCCCTCGATCACACCGGCGACCCACTGGCCCTCATAGGTGGAGCCATCGGCATAGGTGATCTTGCCGGTGCCATCGGCGACACCATCGACGAAGGTGCCGACATAGACTGAGCCATCGGGATAGGTCACCGTGCCTTCGCCCGCGATCGAGCCTTCGACCCAGGTTCCGTCATAGACATAGCCGTCAGTCGCGGTGAACGTGCCTTGGCCGTGGCGCTTGTCGGCCAGGAACTCACCGGCGTAAACGTCGGAATTGGCGTAGGTCACGATGCCTTCGCCCTCGCGCTGGCCATTGACGAACGCGCCCACGTAGACGTCGCCATTGGGCTGGACCAGCCGGCCCTGCCCGTGGATCTGGCCATCGAGCCAGCCGCCCTCATAGACCAGCCCATCCGGCATGGTCAGCGTCCCTTCGCCCGAGCGTTTGTCTGCCACCAGGCTGCCTTCATAGACCGCGCCATCTGGGTATTCGATCCGGCCCTGGCCTTCCTTGACGCCATCGACCCACTCGCCCTCGTAGACATAGCCCGAGGGGCTTTCCATCCGGCCTGTGCCGGAATGCTGGGCGTTCACGAAGCCGCCGGTATAGATCACCCCGTTTGCATAGGTCGCAACGCCTTCGCCGGTCATCTCCCCGTCAAGCCAGTCGCCTTCATAGGTGCCGCCATCGGCAAAGGTGATCTTGCCGGTGCCCTCGGGCTTGCCCGCAACAAACGATCCCTCATAGACCGATCCATTGGGGAACTTGGCCATTCCCTGGCCGCGGATCTCGCCATCAACCCATTCGCCCACATATTCATAGCCGTTGGGCAGGCGGTAGCTGCCTTGCCCATGCTGTTTGCCGTCGCGGAACGTGCCTTCATAGATTCCGCCGTCATCATACTGCTTTGTCTGGACGTCACCGTCGCTTTGGGCCCAGGCCCCAGTGGCCATCAGCGCAAAGAGCAGTCCGGTGCCGGCGGTCCGGACGAATGTCGACAATGCCATGTCAGGCTCCCTTTCCTGTGTGCCCCATCCCCGTGTTCGGGCCTGTGGTTCGGGGCACGATGATCCTAAGTGAGCCGCCCATGGCCCGCAACGCTTTTTGCCCTATCCCTTTCCCTCGCACACGGTTCTGTTAAGAGGGCCGAAAACCGCAAGAGACTATGATGAGCGATCGTTTCCGCCTGATGCTGGCGCAGTTGAACCCCACCGTGGGCGACCTTGCGGGCAATGCCGACAAGGCACGCGCGGCGTGGGCCAGGGCCAAGGCCACAGGGGCCGATATGGTCGCGCTGCCCGAGATGTTCATCACCGGCTACCAGACCCAGGATCTGGTGATGAAGCCGGCGTTTACGCGCGACGCCATGGTCCATGTGGACGCCCTGCAGGCCGATTGTGCCGAGGGTCCGGCGCTGGCCATCGGCGGGCCGCTCATTCAGGGCGGCAAGCTTTACAACGCTTATCACGTGCTGAAGGGCGGGCGGCTGGTCGCGCAGGTGCTCAAGCACCATCTGCCCAACGAGACGGTCTTCGACGAGGTGCGCCTCTTCGCCTCCGGCCCCCTCAGCGGGCCGTTTTCCGTGGATAACCTCACCCGGATCGGCACGCCCATCTGCGAAGATGCCTGGCACGCCGATGTGGCCGAGACGTTGGAGGAAAGCGGGGCGGAAATCCTGCTGGTGCCCAACGGATCGCCCTATTACCGCGGCAAGTACGACACCCGGATCAACCACATGGTGGCCCGCGTGGTCGAAACCGGGCTGCCGCTGGTCTACCTCAACACGGTGGGCGCGCAGGACGATCAGATCTTTGACGGGGCGAGCTTTGTGCTGAACCCCGGCGGGGAGTTGGCGGTCGAACTCGACGCGTTCGAGGAAGTCCTGCAGATGGTCGAGTTTGAGAACGGGCCCGATGGCTGGCGGGCGGTGCCCGGCCCCAAGGCGAGCTTTCCCGATGCCTGGGAACAGGATTACCGTGCCATGATGACGGCGCTGGGCGACTACTGCCGAAAGACGGGGTTCACCAAGGTTCTGCTGGGTCTATCGGGTGGGATCGACAGTGCGCTGGTGGCCGTGATCGCCGCCGATGCGCTGGGGCCTGACAACGTGCGCTGCGTCATGCTGCCCTCGGAATATACCTCTGACCACTCGCTGGAGGATGCCGCTGCTGTTGCCAATGCGCTAGGCTGCCGCCTCGACACCGTGCCGATCTCAGGCCCCCGGGCGGCGGTGACCGAGGCCCTGGCGGGTCTCTTCGCCGGGACCGAACCCGATATTGCCGAGGAAAACATCCAGTCGCGGTTGCGAGGCCTCCTGCTGATGGCCTTGTCGAACAAGTTCGGCGAGATGCTGTTGACCACCGGCAACAAGTCCGAGGTCGCGGTGGGTTATGCCACGATCTATGGCGATATGTCCGGCGGCTATAACCCGCTGAAGGACCTATATAAAACCCGCGTGTTCGAGACCTGTCGCTGGCGCAACGCCAATCACCGGCCCTGGATGAAGGGCCCCGCGGGCGAGGTGATCGCGCCGCGTGTGATCGACAAACCCCCCTCGGCCGAGCTGCGCGAAGACCAGAAGGACGAGGACAGCTTGCCGCCCTACGAGATCCTAGATGCCATCCTCGACGGCCTGATCGACCGCGAGGCGAGCGTGGCCGATCTGGTGGCCGAAGGCTTCGACCGGGCCACGGTCAAGCGCGTCGAACACCTGATCTACATCAGCGAGTACAAACGCTTCCAATCCGCGCCCGGGCCACGCCTGACGAAACGCGCCTTCTGGCTCGACCGCCGCTATCCCATCGTCAATCGGTGGCGCGACGGCTCAGGCTGACGCGGGGCGATGGCAGGGCCGCCGCCTGCAAGACCCCCGGCACCGTCAGATCCAACACTGCCTGCCCGCCGGTCTGGGAGTTCTCGGTAATCAAAACCGATCCCCCCAGCGAGTCGATCTGGGTGCGCAGGCGGGTGTCTTGTTCGTGGTCGCGCGTCTCGGCCGTGCCATCCCAGCCAACCCGCAGATGCACGGCGTCGGGATTGGTCGCGTCGGGGTGCAGCGTGATTCGAATGGTCGTCTCGGCCCGCGTCGCGGCATAGCGCAGCGCGGCTTGCAGGCTGGGGGCCACTCGTGCGGTGGGGCCCACGATATGCGCCTCGGGGAAACAGATGCTCAGCGCGCGATCGGGATCGACCATCGCCGCCACATCGCGGCACAGATGCCCCACATCGATCGTGCTGTCGCCAAACCCCGCTGCCGCCTGCGCCAGTTCCTGATCGTTTTCAAACCTGTCGATCTCATCCAGCGCGTCCACAGCGGTCTCGATCATCATCGACAACAGCTGTTCCTTACGCTCCAGCGGTGGCCGAAACTCGGTCCGCAGCATCCGGCCCAGCGACACGATGTTGTTCAACGGCCCACGCATCGCCGTCGTCGCCGCAAAGGCCAAGGTCTGAAGCGTGGTCACCTGGCGCCGCATCGCACCGGAATCCACGGCAAGGTGGTGGGCGCGTTCCTTGGCCGGGGTGATATCCACCGCTGATCCTATGAGCGCCGCAATCGTGCGCCCTTCGCGCACCGGCGTCAGGCTGGTCCGCCACCAGCGCTTGCCCGTGGGCAATTCCAGCTCTTCCTCATAGGAAGTAGCCGTGTTGGCCGTCAGGCATGCGCGATAGTTCGCACAGACCGTGTCGGCCAGCCGCGGCGGCAATACCTCATGGGGTGTCTTGCCCGAAACCGCATCGCTCGACATACCTGTTTCGCGTTCATGAGCGGCGTTCAGCCCGCCAAACCGCAGCGTCTGATCCGGCGCAACGGAAATAATAAACATTGGATTATCAAAGAGCTGCACCGAGCGCAGCAGATCGGCCACCAAGAATTGGCCCGCGTTATACAGCATGTAATCACCCAGCTGATCTATCAAAGCCCTGAGTGTGTGCCTAAGGCCCCGTGCCTGAGCAGGGGGTTAACCACGCAAAGCGCGCGCCCGCCAAAATGGTTAGAATGCGATGGGTCCCAGGGTTAGGACCCTAAAGCTTGCGGATGCTGCACTTGGCAAACAACTCTTCCACCGTCTCGCGGTCGCAGAGCCGGGTGGCCTCGGTCGTGACGGCGGCGGCCGCGGCGGCGACGCCGAATTGCAAACAGGTTTCCACCGCCCATTCCCGCGCCAGCGCCAGTGTGAAGGCGCCCACGAAACTGTCGCCCGCGCCCACCGCACTCACCACCTCCACCGGCGCGCTGACCGCGTGCCAACTGCCGTCGGCGGTGGACAGAACCGATCCATCCGCCCCCCGCGCCACGATCACATGGCGGGCTACACCTTTCTTCACCAGGCTTTCGGCAAAGCGGGCCGTGTCTTCGGGCGTGGGATGCGCCTCACCGGCCAGCTCCTCGCCCTCTTCCCCATCCATGCGCAACACATACAGCGCCTCATTGGGCTCTTCGGCCAGGTTGAACAGCGCAGGCCCCGAAGTATCCACGATCAACCGCGCACCGCGGCCCGCAACATGGCTCGACAGGATCGAGGGGAAATCCTTCGCCACCCCAGGCGGCTGACTGCCCGAGAGAACCACCAGCGTGCCATCGCCCGTCGCCTGATCCACGGTGGTCAGCGCGCGCGGCACGTCCTCTTCCTTCCAGGACGGCCCTGGCATGACAAAGCGGTATTGCTGGCCGCTGGCCTCTTCGGTCACCGACACCGACTGCCGCGTTTCGCCTGGGCCCTGAAACGCCACGGTGGCCACGCCTTCCAGCGCCAGCAGTTGCAACAGATGCGCCCCCGTCGCCCCGCCAATCGCCACCAGCGCGGTCGATTGCCCGCCCAACTGCCGGATCGCGCGGCTCACGTTGATGCCGCCGCCGCCGGGATCGATATGCGGCTCGCCACAGCGCAGCTTGGGGCCAGCCTCGACCTGAGGCGTCGCGGTGGCGTAATCGACCGTGGGGTTCAGCGTGATGGTGAGGATATGGGCTTTCATGGCCGGTCCCGATGCGGTGTTTGCGCTAACTTGAGGCGCGGGCACCCTCGGGGACGGGGCCTGCATCGTCAACCACAAAAAGGGCACGCCCCCGTGTGCGAAGGGGCGCGCCCGGTCGGATAGCCTTCCGGGTAAGGGGGTCAGGTCTAGCCGACACTCATCTGATAGGTGGCGGGCACATAACGGAACCCGTCATCGCGCGTCTCGACAAAGCCCATCGCCGGGAACGGCATGTGATAGCCGATCATCGGGATCTTGTCCGCGGCCAGCATCCCCAGCACCGCACGGCGCGAGGCGGCGGCCGCCGCCTTGTCCATATCAAACCGCACCTCCCAATCGGGATAGGCCAGCGACCAGACAAAGTGGTTGGCGAGGTCTGCGATCAGGACAAGCTGCGCGCCGTCCGACTCGACCCTATAGACCATGTGCCCCGGCGTGTGCCCGAACGCCGCCATGCCAGTGATGCCCGAGGCGACGCTGCCGCCATCGCCGATAAAGCTGAACTGTTCGGCCAAGGGGCGCACGTTGCCTTCAAACCCGTCATTGCCTTGGGCGGCCCAGGCATCGAACTCCACCTGGCCGGTGACATAGCGCGCGTTGGGGAAGGTCGCCGCGCCGTCGGTGAGCAAACCGCCGATATGGTCGCCATGCATATGGGTGATCACGACCACGTCGATCTGATCGGGGGTGTAGCCTGCCACGGCCAGCGCGCCGGTGATCCCCGCGCCATTGAGGCCGGTGTCGAACAGCACAAGTTCCGCCCCGGTGTTGACGACCGTGGGCGTGAAATAGAACTGCGCGCGGTCGGCGGGGATAAAGTTCGCCTCCGACACCTCTTGGAACGTCGCGGCATCCACGTTCATGCCAAAGATGCCTTGGGGGTCGTCGGTAACGGTGCGGGTTCCGGCCAGTAGGGCGGTGACTTCGAAGGCGCCAAGCGTGAAGCGATTGAACATCTGGCTTGAGGCACCCAGCATTGGCGCAGCGGCTTGCGCATCGGTCGCGCTGGCGAGGAAAGCCGAGGCGAAGGGAAGCGAAGCACCAGCGGCCAGAGCCGAGCGGCGGGAGAGGGGGCGATGTGACATGGAGGTGTCCCTATATGTTGCGACCAGCTGTCGCAGGACCTAGGCCTGATGAAGACTTCGTAAACCGGCGCACAGGAGATGTGCGCGGGTGTGAGGGTCACGTTTGTGGGAGCGGGCATGGGCCTCGCCCTTGGTCCCTTTGTGTTGCGGCACCGGGACAAAACGGCGAGGCGACCCTGAAGCAAAACACGCCCCGGACCCGATCCGGGGCCTCCGCGCCCCTCGCGGATCTCGGTCCCGGGTCAAGCCCGGGACGGGCGACCCGTCACTCCCACCACCGATCAATCGCCGCGATATCGTCGTCCGACCACCCGAAATGATGCGCCAACTCATGCACGAACACATGCGCCACCAGATCGGGCAGCGTCACATCCCCCCGCGCGCACCATTCATCCAGGATCGGACGGCGAAAGAGCCAGATCGTATCCGGCCCCATCGGCTGATCCATCACGGACTTTTCGGTGAGCGGGATGCCGTCATAAAGCCCCGTCAACTCGAACGGATCCGCCATCTCCATCTCTTTCAGCATGGCCTCAGGCGCAAAGTCCTCGATCCGTAGCGCGACCTCACCCGCCGCCGCGCGATACGCCTCGGGCAACGCGGCAATCGCCGCCCGCGCCATCCCGGCCATCTCTTCGGCGTCGGGCGCTGTGATCTCACTCCAGTCCATCGCCCAGATATGGACAAATCGCACCGCCTGTGGAAGACCGCGCGCTCTATTGGAGACCCGCCCATGACCGTCACCCGCTTTGCCCCGTCGCCCACGGGATACCTGCATATCGGCAACCTGCGTACTGCGCTCTTTAACTACCTGATCGCGCGGAAGGCGGGCGGCACCTTCATCCTGCGCATCGACGACACGGACCCCGAGCGATCGAAGGAGGAGTATGTCGATGCGATTCAGGAAGACCTCGAATGGCTAGGCCTGACATGGGACCGGATCGAGCGGCAGTCCTTGCGGCTCGACCGTTATGCGGAGGCGGCGGACCGGATGCGGGCGGACGGGCGGCTTTATGAAGCGTTTGAGACGCCGACCGAATTGGACCTCAAGCGCAAGAAGCAGCTCAACATGGGCAAGCCGCCGGTCTATGACCGGGCGGCGTTGGCGTTGAGCGACGACGAGAAGGACCGGCTGCGCGCGGAGCGGGGCGGGCACTGGCGCTTCAAGCTCGATCAGGAACGGATCGAGTGGGTCGACGGCATTCTGGGCGAAACTTCGATCGACGCCGCCAGCGTGTCGGACCCGGTGCTGATCCGGGGCGATGGGCAGGTGCTCTACACGCTCGCATCGGTGGTGGACGATACCGAGATGGGTGTGACGGATGTGGTGCGCGGGTCGGACCACGTGACGAATACCGCGACGCAGATCCAGATTATTGCGGCTTTGGGGGGCACGTCTCCCCGCTTTGCGCACCATTCGCTCCTGACCGGACCGCAGGGCGAGGGGCTGTCGAAGCGGCTGGGCACGCTGGCCTTGCGCGATATGCGGGCGCGGGGGGTGGAGCCGATGGCGATCCTGAGCCTGCTGGCGCGGCTCGGCTCGTCGGACCCGTTGGAGATGCGCGGCTCGGTGGAAGAGTTGATCGAGGGTTTCGACATCTCGCGCTTCGGGGCCGCGCCCACGAAGTTCGTTGCCGACGACCTTGGCCCCCTGACCGCGCGGGTCGTGGCGGCGTTGCCATTTGAGGCGATGGCGGATGACATCGCGGCGCTGGGCGTGCCTGGGGACATCGCCGAACAGTTCTGGACCACCGTTCGCGAGAACATCGACACCCGCGCGGGCATCGCCGAGTGGTGGGCGCTGTTCCGTGACGGGGCGACGCCGGAGGTGGCGGAGGAAGATCGGGAGTTCGTGGCGCAGGCCTTTGCGATGCTGCCGCCCTTGCCCTATGGGCCAGAGACCTGGGGCGAATGGACCGCGACGGTGAAGGAGGCCACAGGGCGCAAGGGGCGGGGGCTCTTCATGCCGCTCCGCCACGCGATCACAGGCCGGCAACGGGGGCCGGAGATGGCGGATGTAATGCCGCTGTTGCAGACGGCGCCAAAGCTGGGCTGAGCGCAGAGGGGCTGTCTGCCCCGCCACCCTATCGGGTGGCCCCCGAGGATATTCGTGAAGCAAAGAAGACCATTGCCTGCGCGCGGGATCCGGTGTCAGGTCTGCGGTGATGGCCGAGACCGCGAAGTTCCTCACAGGTAACCTGTTCCGCCACATCACGGTGATGTCGCTGACATCGTCCGTGGGGTTGATGGCCGTGTTCGCGGTGGACTTCATCGACATGATCTTCATATCGATGCTGGGGAAAGAGGAGCTGGCCGCCGCCGTCGGCTATGCCGGGGCGATCCTGTTTTTCACCTCATCTTTCGGGATCGGCATGGCGATTGCCGCAGGCGCGCTGGTGGCCCGCGCTTTGGGCGAGGGCAACGAAGACCTCGCGCGGCGACGGGCGGCGACCGCGCTGATCTACGGCGTGGCGTTTGGCGCGGTGTTTGCGCTGGCGGTGTGGCTGAACCTGCGGCCTTTGGCGATGCTGATGGGGGCGTCGGGGGCGACGCTGGATCTGGCGGTGGGGTATCTGGCGATCATCGTGCCGAGCTTGCCCCTGCTTCTGATCGGCATGGTGGGCGGCGCGATCCTGCGCGCGCATGGGGACGCGCGGCGGGCGATGATGGCGACGATCTGGGCGGGGGTCATCAATGCGGTGCTGGACCCGATCCTGATCTTCGGGCTGAATCTGGAACTGACCGGCGCGGCGCTGGCATCTGTGGCGGCGCGGGTGGGGATCGCGGTGGCAGCGCTCTATCCGATCTTCAAACATCACGGCGGGCTGGGGCGGCCGACACCGGCGGATATGGGGGTGGATTTCCGACCGCTCGCCACCATTGCCTTCCCCGCGATCCTAACCCAGCTCGCCACGCCAGTGGGCCAGGCCTATGTCACCCGCTCGATGTCGGCCTATGGCGAGGAAGCCGTGGCGGGCATGGCGATCATCGCGCGGATGACGCCGGTGGCGTTCGGGGTGATCTTCGCGCTGTCGGGAGCCGTTGGGCCGATCATCGGGCAGAACTATGGGGCCAAGGATCACGACCGGGTGCGGCGCGCGTTCTGGGATGCGCTGATCTTTACCGGCATCGTGGTGGTGGTGATTTCCTTCGTGCTGTTCCTCCTGCGCGAGCCCATCGTGGCGCTGTTTTCAGCGACAGGCATCACGCGGGAACTGGTGTTCCTGTTCTGTGGGCCGCTGGCGCTCGCGTTCTTCTTCAACGGTATGATCTTTGTGGGGAACGCAGCGTTTAACAATCTGGGCCACCCCTATTACTCGACCTGGATCAACTGGGGGCGGCATACGGTTGGAACCATCGTGCCGATTCTGATCTTTGGCGCCTGGTTCGGGGCGGCGGGTGTGTTGATCGGACAGGCCGTCGGGGGGCTGGTGTTCGGGCTGATCTCGCTCTGGTTGGGGTTGCGGGTGCTGAACGAACGCGGCGGGACCGATGCGCGCGAACCGTTTGCCCGGCAGGCGCGGCTATTCCAGCTCTTGCACCACCGCAGATAGGGCGTCGAGATGCCGGTCGACTAGCGCGCGTTCCCTTGCGGTGAGCGTTTGGTGGCGGGTGTAGCGGGGGGCCTTGCGATCATAGGCGATGGGCGCCTCCCAGCCATCGGTGGTGGCAAAGAAGCGGGCGACGCCGTCTTCTCCGAACTCGTTCAGGAACCCCTGCACGACGGTGTCTATGTAGCTCAAGAGCACCGGGTGGGTGCGATCCGGCTTGCCATGCTTACCGTCCGGGATGGTGTAGAGTTGCACGTCCGGATTGTGGGCCAGGGGGTGCGCGACCTCATCAGCGCTCACCCGGTCATAGGCATGCTCACGGTCATCGAGGGCCAGCCAGTCGGCGCCGGGCACCGCTGCGATCAGCCCGTCGATCTCTGACCCCGGCGACGGCACCACGGTCAGGAAGGCCACCGGACGCAAGCTTGTATGCCGCCACATCCGCCGCCAGCCGCGCAGGGTGGCGGGGTGGGCGTCGTCATGGGCATGGGTGGCCCGGTTCACCAGGCTGCCATATCCGAAGAAATAAGGGTCTTGCATAGGTGCGATGAGTGGACAGGTCGCTTGCGCAACGCAACCCCTTGTCGGACGTGCCGTTTCGCAGTAACGACAAGGGGTCAGCGACGGGAGAACCCGGATTTCGATCCGGTGCCGAAGGAGCAACCGCCCCGGTAAACTCTCAGGCCCACGGACCGCCGCGGACATCGACACTCTGGAGAGACCCCGGACGGGGCGCCGAAGGGATAACGATCTCAGGCGAAAGGACAGAGGGGGCATCGGCGGGCGCGTGTTGAGCGTGCCTTAGACGGTGCCGGGCGGCTTGGACCCCGGTGGAATACGGGGACGACCATGGCTGAGCTAAAGCGCACGGGGCTTTACGATCTGCATCTGGAACTGGGCGCCAAGATGGTGCCCTTTGCGGGCTATGAGATGCCCGTGCAGTACCCCATGGGCGTGATGAAGGAGCATCTGCATTGTCGGGCCGCGGCGGGGCTGTTTGATGTGAGCCACATGGGTCAGGTGATCCTGCGCCCCCGCTCAGGCGATGTGGCGGATGCGGCGCGGGGGTTCGAGGCGCTGGTGCCGGTGGATCTGCTGGGGCTGGCGCCCGGGCGGCAGCGCTATGGGTTTTTCACGAATGACGCGGGCGGGATCGAGGATGATCTGATGGTCGCCAATCGGGGGGATCATCTGTTTGTCGTGGTGAATGCGGCCTGCAAGGAGGCGGACCTGGCGCTGATGGGCGCGGGGCTGAGCGACGCTTGCGAGGTGGTGGAGGTGACCGATCGCGCGCTTCTGGCGCTGCAGGGGCCGGGGGCCGAGGCGGCGCTGGCGCGGATCGCGCCGGAGGTGGCGGAGATGCGGTTCATGGACGTGGCTGTGATCCCGGTGTCGGGCGGCGAGATCTGGGTCTCGCGGTCGGGCTATACCGGTGAAGACGGGTTTGAGGTGTCGGTTCCCGAGGCCGAAGCGGCGGGGTTTGCGCAAGCGCTTCTGGCGATGGACGAGGTGGAACCCATTGGCCTCGGCGCGCGGGATTCGCTGCGGTTGGAGGCCGGGCTGTGCCTTTACGGCAGCGATATTGATGCGACGACGAGCCCGGTGGAGGCGGGGCTCACCTGGGCGATCCAGAAGGTGCGCCGCGCGGGCGGCGAGCGCGAAGGCGGGTTTCCGGGGGCGGAGCGGGTCTTGCGCGAGATGGCCGAGGGGCCAGCGCGCAAGCGGGTCGGTCTGCTGCCCGAACGCCGCGCGCCGATGCGGGCGGGGACGGTGATCTTCAGCGACGCGGGCGAGGAAATCGGTGTAGTCACGTCCGGAGCCTTTGGACCGAGCATCGAGGGACCGATGTCTATGGCCTACGTCACCGCACCGCATTCCGCGATCGGGACAACCGTCTACGGTGAGGTGCGCGGCAAGCGCCTGCCCGCCACCGTCACCGCGATGCCGTTCACCCCGGCGAAGTTCAAACGATAAAACAGCGAGGGATCAGATGAAATACACCGAAGACCATGAATGGCTGCGCGTCGATGGGGATGTCGTGGTGGTGGGGATTACCGAACATGCCAGCGAACAGTTGGGCGATGTGGTGTTTGTCGAACTGCCCGAGTTGGAGACGCAGGTGGCCAAGGGTGATGAAATCGTCGTGATCGAAAGCGTCAAGGCCGCGTCCGACATCCTGGCCCCGCTGGATGGCGAGATCGTGGAAGTGAACGAGGCCCTGGCCGACAACCCCGCGCTCGTGAACGAGGATCCGTTGGGGGCGGCGTGGTTTTTCAAGATCAAGGCCGAAGATCTGGGGGAGATGGACAAGATGATGGATGAAGACGGCTACAAGGACTTCATCGGATAGGCCCGCTTGAGGGGGCGGGAGCCTCCGGCGGGGATATTTTGGGACCAAAGAGTGCGGGGGCCTGAGCGCCCCATTGGAGATGTGGAATGGCTTTCGAACCGACCGACTATCTGCCCTATGACTTTGCGAACCGGCGCCATATCGGGCCCTCGCCGGAAGAGATGGCCGAGATGTTCGCGGCCATTGGCGTGGACGGGCTGGATCAGCTGATCGATGAGACGATTCCGGACGACATCCGGCAGGAGACGCCCCTGGATTTCGGCAAGCCCTTGTCAGAGCGGGAGCTGATTTGGCGCATGCGGCAGGTGGCGCAGAAGAACACGATCTTCACCACGATGATCGGGCAGGGGTATCACGGGACAGTCACGCCGCCCGCGATCCAGCGGAATATTCTGGAGAACCCCGCCTGGTACACCGCCTATACGCCCTATCAGCCGGAGATCAGCCAGGGACGGCTAGAGGCGCTCTTGAACTACCAGACCATGGTGTCGGATCTGACGGGTTTGGAGGTGGCCAATGCCTCGCTCTTGGATGAAGCGACGGCGGCGGCGGAAGCGATGACCATGGCGCAGCGGGTGGCGAAGTCGAAGGCCAAAGCGTTCTTTGTCGATGAGAACTGTCATCCGCAGAATATCGAAGTGATGAAGACGCGGGCGGCCCCCTTGGGGATCGAGGTGATCGTGGGGGCGCCGGAGGATCTGGAGCCTGAGGCGGTGTTCGGCGCGATCTTCCAGTATCCCGGCACCTATGGGCATCTGCGGGACTTCACGGGCGAGATGGCGGCGCTGCATGCCGCCAAGGCCATCGGGATCGTGATTGCCGATCCGCTGATGCTGACATTGCTGAAGGAACCCGGTGCCATGGGCGCCGATATCGCCGTGGGCTCGACCCAGCGGTTTGGGGTGCCCCTCGGTTATGGCGGCCCGCACGCGGCCTATATGGCCTGTCGCGATGCCTACAAGCGCGCTCTGCCCGGGCGGCTTGTGGGCGTCTCGGTGGATGCGCGGGGCAACAAGGCGTATCGTCTGTCCCTGCAAACGCGGGAACAGCATATCCGGCGGGAGAAGGCGACGTCGAACGTGTGTACAGCGCAGGCTCTGCTTGCGGTGATGGCGTCGTTCTATGCGGTGTTCCATGGACCCAAAGGGCTGAAGGCCATCGCACAGCGGATCCACCGCAAGACCGACCGGTTGGCGCGCGGGCTGGAGGCGGGCGGCTATACCATTGAGCCGGAACACTTCTTTGACACCTTCACGGTGGAGGTCGGATCGCTACAAGGCGTGATCCTGGAGGCCGGGCGGCGCGAGCGGATCAACTTCCGCAAGGTGGGCGAGACGAAGATCGGGATCACGGTGGATGAGACGATCCGGCCCGCCGTGCTGGAAGGCGTCTGGCGGGCGTTTGGGCTGAGCCACAGTCGCGATGACTTCCCCGCAGACTATCACCGGGTGCCAGAGGGGCTGGTGCGGGAAACCGACTACCTCACGCACCCCACCTTCCACCACAACCGCGCCGAGACCGAGATGATGCGCTATATGCGGCGGCTGGCCGACCGCGATCTCGCGCTCGATCGGGCGATGATCCCCTTGGGCTCCTGCACAATGAAGCTCAACTCAGCGGCCGAGATGATGCCGATCACCTGGCCCGATTTCTCGAACCTGCACCCGTTCGCGCCCGCCGATCAGGTGGCGGGGTATCACGAGATGATCGAAGACTTGCAGGCCAAGCTCTGCGAGATCACCGGCTATGACGCGATGTCGATGCAGCCGAACTCGGGCGCGCAGGGCGAATATGCGGGGCTTCTGACCATCGCCGCCTATCACCGCGCGCGGGGGCAGGGGCATCGGAATATCTGCCTGATCCCGGTCTCGGCCCATGGCACCAACCCGGCCAGCGCGCAGATGGCGGGGATGGAGGTCGTCGTGGTTGGGTCGGCGGAGAACGGCGATATCGACCTCAACGATTTCCGCCAGAAGGCCGCGGCGGCGGGCGAGAACCTCGCGGCCTGCATGATCACCTATCCCTCGACGCATGGTGTGTTCGAGGAAACCGTGCGCGAGGTGTGTCAGATCACCCATCGCTATGGCGGGCAGGTGTATCTCGATGGCGCGAACCTCAACGCGCTGGTGGGGCTGGTGAAACCCGGTGAGATCGGCGCGGATGTGAGCCACCTGAACCTGCACAAGACCTTCTGCATTCCGCATGGCGGCGGCGGGCCCGGCATGGGGCCGATCGGGGTGAAATCGCACCTCGCCCCCTTCCTGCCCGGCCACCCCGAAACCGGCGGGCGCGAGGGGCCGGTGACGGCGGCGCCCTTTGGCTCGGCCTCGATCCTGCCGATCTCTTGGGCGTACGTCCTGATGATGGGGGGCGAGGGCCTAACGCAGGCCACCCGCGTCGCGATCCTGAACGCCAACTACATCGCGAAGCGGCTGGAGGGGGCCTACAACATCCTCTTTACCGGCAAGAACGGCCGGATTGCCCATGAGTGCATCATTGACACGCGGCCTTTCGCGGAGGTGGGCGTGACGGTGGACGATATCGCCAAGCGGTTGATCGACAACGGCTTTCACGCGCCGACCATGAGCTGGCCCATTGCGGGCACACTGATGGTGGAACCGACCGAGAGCGAGACCAAGGCCGAGATTGATCGCTTCTGCGACGCGATGCTCGCGATCCGCGAAGAGATCCGCCAGATCGAGGCGGGGGAGATCGATGCCGAGAACAACCCGCTGAAGCGCGCGCCGCACACGGTGGAGGATCTGGTGGGCGAGTGGGACCGGCCCTATACCCGCGAAGAGGGGTGCTATCCCGCGGGTGCGTTCCGGGTCGACAAGTATTGGCCGCCGGTTAACCGCGTGGACAACGTCTATGGCGACCGGCATCTGGTTTGCACCTGTCCGCCGCTGGAGGAGTATCTGGAGGCGGCGGAGTAGGGGTTCGGCGGAGGCCCCGGGTCAGGCCCGGGGCTGGGCGGTTCTGGCCCATGGGACCCGCGTCCCGGACCTGATCCGGGACCTCGATGAGATCAGCGCCCCGGAACCAGTCCCGGGGTGGGCGTCACACGGCTTTGACATGAGCGCTATATGCGTGAGGCGTAAGGAGCCCGCCGATGGTAACAGCCCCGTTTCTGCCCGAACGCTTCGAGGCGGTGGTTGACAACTACGTCGCCCACAGGTTGCGCTATGCGCCGGCGCTTCTGGCCTGGATGCTGCGCGAGACGGGGACCGGGGCGGAGGCGACGGTGCTGGATTTGGGCTGTGGGCCCGGAACCATCGGTAACGCGATTGCGGGGCAGGTGGGCCGGGTGATCGGGGTTGATCCGAGCGCTGGCATGATTGCGGCGGCAAAGGCCGAGGCGCCAGAGAACGCCACCTATCTGGTGGGCAGTTCCTATGATCTGTCGGTCGTGCCCGACCCGGTGCATCTCACCACCATGGGCCGGTCATTTCACTGGATGGACCGGGTGGCAACGCTGGAGGCGCTGGACGCTTTGACCGCGCCCGGCGGCGCCGTCGTCATCGTGGCCGATACGGTTCAGGACTGGAAGGCGAATGACTGGTACCGGGCGGCCAACGCCGTGGCGCGGTCCTTTTCCGAGATCGATGACTGCGCGCGCCACCGGCATTCGGATGACTATGAACAACATGGCGAGGTGTTGGATCGTTCGGCCTTTTCCGACCTGGCGCAGGTGGCGGTGCTGCGCTGGCATGAGTGGTCGTTTGAGGACTACCTCGGATACGTTCTTTCGCGCTCTGGCAGCACGCCAGAAAAGCTGGGCGACCGGTTGGTGGAGATGGCTGTCGCGATGCGCCACGCGCTGGAGCCCTTTGGCCCCGGCCCGTGGCGCAGTCTGCATGCCCACACCGCCCTGATCGCGCGCCGCCCAGCCTAGGTGGTCAGGCCGCCGCCGTCCGGAACCAGCCCAGCCTGCGGAAGATCAGCCAGTCGAGGATCAGCGCCACAACCAGGCTCGCCCCCATCAACGGGAAGAGGATCGCCAACCCGATGATCAGCACGGTCATGCCCGTGCCCAGGGCCGCCTCAGGCGCCGCGGGCACACCGAGGGATCCGGCGGGCCGCCGCATCCACCAGGCGACAAACCCCGACACCGACAGCATCAGACCCAGCGCGGCGGCTGCCGTGTTTTGCAGCACATTGGCCCAGCCATAGAGCTCGCCCTGGTGGAACGAGATACCCAGCGACACGGTTTGTGCGACGCCGGGATTGTCGGTGAAGTCATGGCGTTTCAGCACCGCGCCGGAATACTGATCGACGATCAGTTCGGTCTGCTCATACCGGTTGGTGCTGGCCGAGCGGACCCAGAACGCGCCGTCATCGCCTTTCGCGGGCCGCATCTCGATGGGCGAGACGAGGCCCTCGGACCGCGCGACATCGAAGACATCCGCGATGGCGATGGGCGTGCCCTCTGACGTGGTCGAATTGGGCACGTCACCGCCAAAGCGCAGGCTTTTGCTTTTGGTGCCGGTCTGTTCTTGCACATAGGACAGCCCGCCACCCCACACATCGGTCCAGGGCAGGCCCGAGATCAGGATCGGCACGACGAGGATCGTGGCGAGAAACCCGGTGAAGAGATGCGTTTCGCGCCACCAGCTGCGGCCTTCCCCGCTGGGCGGGCTGACGGCCTTGCGCCAGCTGCGCGATCCCCGCGGCCACCAAAGGTAGAGGCCGGTTGCAAACATCACGATGGCCCAATGGGCGGCCAGTTCGACAAACTTGGTGCCGACATCGCCCAGGAGCAATTCGCCATGGAATTTTCGCAAGACCCGCATCGCCATCGCATCGCGTTCGACGACCCCAAGCACCTCGGCGGTATAGGGATCGACCCAGGCGTAAGAGCGGGTTTTGTCGGCATCGTTGAACTCGATCAGGGTTGAGCGGGCGGGGTCGTCATAGGTGGTGACCCCGCGCACGCGTGTGATCCCCGCCTCGGCCTCCACCGCGGCCAGTTGTGCCTCATAGGGCAGGCGGGCCTCGCCCACGGCCACGTGCATCTGATCGGCATAGAGCCATGCCTCGATCTGGGGTTTGTAGAGGTAGATGCCGCCGGTCACCGAAAGCATCGCCATGAAGGGCAGAACGTAGAGGGCCGCGAGGAAATGCCATTTCCAGACAAGCCGGTAGAATGCGCCGCCGGACACACGGGTGTCAGGCTGCGCCTGCGCAGTCGCGTCAGTCATGTGATTGATCCTATTGAACTGTTGTGAAGGGTTTGGGGGGATCAGACCCGGCGCGGGGGCGCCTGACTTGGCCACTTCACGGCAAAAAGCCGCGGGGGCGCACGGTCCAGCACAACAGCTGAGAATGCATCACGATGATCCCGCGCGAGCCTGTGCCACAAGGGCAAAGCTGTGTCTGCGGGCAGGGCCGCGGCGGTCATCACACACGGCTCGCCCTCGATCACTTCGGTCTCGATGGGCTGTCCGTCGGGGCCAAGGGTCACGGTGACCATCTCAGTCCCGGTGCAGATCACCACCTGCATGACGCCGGGCACAAACCCAGCCAGCACCCCGCCCATTTTGGGCAAGATAAGGCCGGTGGTGAGGGCAATCACCAGACCGATGCGAAGGCAGGCAGCGAGCATGAGGGTCAGGCTAGGCGGCGCCTGCGGGCCGATCAAGCGTCATGTGGCGCCTGCAAGCGGGTCGGCGGGGCGTTGCTGGAAAAACGTGCAAATGGACAGATAGCGCAAACAGTGTGGGGGAGTCTGGGAAACAGTTGGGGGCGGTGTTGGACGGAAAGTGGCATTGGCCGAGACGGCGTGGTTCTTTGTTGCAAGCCCATGGCTGCGTTTGGCGAAAGGAAGGCCGCTTAAAAGAGACGGTCGATCAGAGGCTTATCTTCCATGCATTCCAACGCACATGCGCTCTCTACCGACGGCCCGCGAAAAATTTTTGGTCGATGTCCTTTGCCCGTGTCATCATTCGTCATGTCATTGAGAGCAAATTCGCTTTCGATAACCGGAGAAGACACATGCGTTATACATTCCTGACCTATTCGCGGCCCGAAGACTTTGCCAACGTCCCACCAGAAGAGCTCGGCCAACTGAAAGGTCTTTTTGGCGCCTATATCGGCTCGCTCAAGGCCGCGGGCATTCTCGTGGGCGTCGACTGGCTGCAGCCGGTCAGCAACGCAACAACTGTGTCTGACGGCGGCGATCGCATCCATGACGGGCCCTTTGCCGAAACAAAAGAGACGCTTGGTGGCTATATGACCATCGAGGTCCCCGACCTCGATACAGCGATCTCTTGGGCCAAGAAGTGCCCGATGGCGAAATACGGCGCCGTCGAGATCCGCCCCACCGCCATGGACGCCTGATGGCGCATGAGGAGCGTATGGCTGAGGTCATGCGCTCTTCCTACGGGCGTCTTCTGGCAATCCTGGCGAGCACATCGGGCGATATTCTGATCGCCGAAGACGCGCTGTCGGATGCCTTTGCAAAGGCGCTGATCCATTGGCCCAGTGATATGCCAAAGAACCCCGAAGCGTGGCTTCTGACGGTGGCACGACATCGGCTGATCGATGTGCGGCGGCGCGATGCCCGGATCGATTTCCGTGACGAGCTTCCCGAACCACAGGGGCCTGAGGGACATCCCGCAGACATTCCAGATGACCGCCTGAAGCTGATGTTCGTGTGCGCGCACCCAGCGATTGATGCGCGGATGCACACACCCTTGATGCTGCAAACGGTCCTGGGGCTCGACTCCGAGGTGATCGCGCGCGCGTTTTTGTTGCCGCACACCACGATGGCCAAGCGGCTGGTGCGTGCGAAACGCAAAATTCGCGATACCGCGGTTGCTTTCCAAGTTCCCGACAGGGAAGATTTGCCGGCCCGGCTCACGGCGGTGTTGGAGGCCATCTACGCTGCGTTTTCACAAGATTGGATGGGCGATGGCCCCCTTGCACAGGAGGCGTTGTTTCTTGCGACGCTCTTGGTCGATCTGGTGCCAGATGATGCGGAAGTGCTTGGGTTGGCTGCCGTGATCGCCTTTAGCCTGTCGCGCGATGCGGCCCGAGTTGACGGCGATCGGTTCGTGGCGCTGGAGGATCAAGACCCCTCCAAGTGGAATACCGCCCTAATCCACCGCGCGACCGCCTATCTCAGCCGGGCCCAGGCGTTGGGGCATATCGGGCGCTTTCAATTGGAAGCTGCCATCCAATCTGTGCACGCCGATCGCCTGCATACCGGCATCACCAATTGGCCGGCACTGGTGCAGCTTCATCTTGGCCTATCGCATATCGCGCCAACCATTGGGGCGACCGTCAGCTATGCCGCGGCCCTCGGGAAAGTCGGGAAACCCGATGAGGGGCTGGCCGCGCTTCTGCGGATCGAGGCGAAGGTTTTGGCAGGTTTTGCGCCGGGCCAAGCGACCCGGGCCTATCTGTTGGCTGAACTGGGCCGGATCGGCGAGGCGGTTGCGGCCTATGAGGTTGCCATCGCGCTCACGCAGGAGCCAGCTTTGCGCCGGCACCTTGAAGGCAAACGCGCCGCATTGGGGGCGCAGTTGATGTAAGCGCGCGGCCTACTGCGCCTGTGCGGTTGCCACGCCCCCGTCGGTGTTTGACCGGAAGTATCGGACCCCTGCGTGAGGAAGGACCCACATGTCTGTGGGCCCTTCCTCACGGGTTTCGGTGGGTGGGTTATTGACCCCTCATTTCACCCAGTAAGGACTTGCCATTGCAAAGCCTGGCTCCCCGGCGAGGAGCGGGCCTGCTTCGGCCATATAGCTGGCGAACCAGTCCGATTGCGCATTGGCCTGAAACGCCGCTTGGGTGGTGTAGACTTCGGTGATGTGAACGACGTTGGGATCATTCATATCCAACGCAAAGATGTAATCGATATGCGCGTCATCTGCTTCCGCGCGGGTCCGAAGATGGTCGTCCCAGAGGGCAACCAAGGCATCGCGTTGGCCCGGTTGTGTCTCAATCGTCAGGAACACGGCCACTTCGCCGGGAGCAGGTTCGTCTGCGTGGGCCAAGGGGGCGATGAGCAGTGCGGCAAGCGCGAGGATGGCGGCTTTGATGGGTGTTGTCATGATCGGTCTCCTTTTGAGTTGCGAAGGGTGTTCTACCTCTTCACCGACATGACGATTGAAACGGAGGGCAAAGGACAACGAGTGAAAATTAGTGCAGACTGCTGGATGGGAGTCTCTGCCACGCCAGTCCAGTTGAGGTGGCACGCGTTCGCCGGCATCGAAGCATTGCTCACCACCCATGCCCCCCCAACACACCAAACACCCCCACCCGGCACTGCGTCTGTCGCAGCCCGGGTCGTGGCGCTATCGCGGTCTTTGAAATGACGGGCCCGCCAAGGGTGGCGCTGCCGACGGGGTTTCCCCCGATGTCCTGGTGCCCCCTTTATCCGGGGGCGTCGGCCTGGGCGGACAGCCTTGCGTAGAAGGCCGGCGTCCAAGGGTCAGACATGGTCGAGGTTTTGCCCGTTCCACGCCCGGAAGCTTCGGGTGGGGGTTCTAAGGGGTCTTGGTTAGCGCGGGGTAAGTGGGGCGTACGGTGCCTCTGTAAGCACCGCCGCCCGTCGCTCAGCCCTGTGGCGTCAGGCTCTCGCGATAGAGGTCTAGCGCGCGGTTTTCGACCATCTCCACGTCGCTCATCCGCAGCACCTGTCCCGGCTCCACCGCATGGCGCAGGCGCGCGCCGTCCATCAGCGTGATGGGCGCCGCATCGGCATTGCCAGCAATCTCAATCGCCTCACCGCGCAGGTCGAACCCGCCCAGTGCCTCGTCAAAGACCGTCCCCGCGGGCAAGGGGCGCTTAGCGATTGCGGCCACGGTGATGGTGGGGTCCGCGCTGTTGGTCAAGAGGGGCGGGCGGCCTTCCACGACGCGGCGGAGCGTCTTTGTCAGCTCCAGATGCACCAGGTGATGGGGCCGCAAAAGCACATAGGCGCCGCCTTCCTTTGTCTGCAGACGGGTGAAGGGCATATAGTCCGTCGCGGCATCGGCCACCGCGCAGTCCGCCAGCACCAGCACCCCCGGAGGGCCGCCGGGGTTCAGCGTGTAATCCGAGATCGGTTTGCCCAGCTTCCGCGCCGCTTCGACATGGGCGCCCAGATCCGACAGCTCTGCCACCGATCCGCCGATCAGCCCCTGTTGCGCGATCCCCGCGCCCAGACCATTGGCGACAAAGGCCTGTTCCACCTGCAGCTTGCTGCCATCGGTGAACGACGTGACCTGCCGCAGGCTGAGCCCTTGCTTGGGCCCCCAATACTGCATGTCCTCGAGAGAGGGCGTGAGGTTCAGAAACCCCTTGAGGTTGATATAGGCGAGCGGCGTGAACCCCATATCGAGGCATTCCTCATGCAGCTCGGCCAGGCAGCCGGGCTGGTCGCCATGGGCCTCGGTGATGGAATAGCCGCGGCGCACCATTGCGCTGCCCACGGTGATCTGCGCCTCGGAGTTGATGGTGACGATGTTGCGCCCCGCTTCGCCCGCCGCGATCATCACCTCGGCGGCATGGGCGGCATCGCCCGAACATTCCACAACGATGTCGGCGTCTTCGAGAAACTCATCGATGCTGTTGGTCAGCTTCTCTTCGGGGAAGGCCCCGGCAGAGGCGGCAACGGGGCGGCGGGTCAGCACGCGGGTCACGTCATATTGCGGAAACGCGGAAAGAGCAGCACAGGCGCCCCGGGCAATGAATCCGGTGCCAGAGATCGCCACCTTGACATGGTCGGTGTCGCGCACGGCGTGCGGTACGGGAATGGGGCGGGTCATCATTCTAGGGGCGCTCCTTGCGATCAAACGCGGACAGCCCGCGGTGCGGGCCAATGGTCATAGGTCTGGGGGAGTGCTCGGGGGTCAGACGGCAGGTTGCGTGGGCGCAAACCCATCCAGGCCTGTATCACGGACAGCGCGCAAAAGCTCAATGAAGCCAGATATTTGATGCGCACAGGTCGCCTTCCCTTTCGCCGCTGTCGCCACCGACGCATCGCCGACGGTGCCAAGCGGGCTCAGATCACTCGCAATCCACCCATAGGACACGGGGCCAATGGGGGGTACTCTCGTTGTCTCCGCCGAAGACCGCGCATTTGGGGCCGCATCCATATCCACCAGGTGGGGCTGGAACTGCAGCATCAAAGACGTCTCGACGTCGCCGCCGTGGATACCATAGGTTTTTTCAGCTTCCGAATACATTCCGTCGGGCGTGCCGAAGACCCCCCACTGGCATTTGACGGCGAGCATTCCGGCGCGCACGCGCAATTCGCGCGAAAGTATTGATATCAAATCAAGATTTCCGCCGTGGCTGTTGACGATCACCAGTTTGCGCACCCCGGCACGGGCCACCGACAGCCCGATCTCTTGCCAGACGGCCAGGGCGGATTGTGCGCTAATCGTCAACGTTCCGGGCGCATGGATGTGTTCGTTCGATTTTCCGACCGCCTGCACCGGCAGGATGCGGATGTCGAGATCGTCGGGACAGGTCGCGCGCAGCTCGGCCAGCATCCCCTCGGCGATCATCGTATCGGTGCCCACAGGCAGGTGCGGCCCGTGCTGTTCGATCGCCGCCGTGGGCAGGATCGCGATCGTGCGCATCGGGTCGATCTGGTCGTATTCGGTGGTCCGGTAATCGGCCCAGTCCAGACGGCGGGTCATGATGCCGCCTTGGGCGCATAGGTCGCCTCCAGCCGCGAGGTCAGGTAGTCCGCGGCGCGGATGGGCGGGTATTTCGCGTCGCCCGTGCCGGGCAGGGCGGCGATGATTTGGTCGGGGTTTGCTTCGATGAACATCGCGACGGACCGGCGCTGGCGTTTGGGCGGCAGCACACGGTGCGGGGTCGAGACATAGATGTCATTTGTCCAGCGCATCATGCAGTCGCCGATATTGACGACATAGGCGCCGGGGATGTGGGGCACATCCACCCAGTCGCCCGTGCGCGGCTTAACCTGCAGCCCCGGCTCGCCATCGGTCATCAACAACGTGATCGCACCATAGTCCGAATGCGCACCCGCCCCGATCTCATTCGCGGCCCCGGTGGCGGGTGGGTAGTGCAGGAGGCGCAGCGCGGCCAGCGGTTCCTCGAACGCGCCGGCGAAGTGATCCTCTGCCAGCCCCAGATCGAGGGCGATGGCCCGATGAAGCGCCACGCCCTGGGCCAGCGCCGCATCGTAATAGGCCAGCATCGTGTCGCGAAACCCCGGCAGGTCGGGCCACTGGTTCACCCCGCGAAAGGGCTCGCCCGCCACCACGCGCGGGTCATCGGGCGCCATGTCATAGCCGATGTTGAAGGTCTCTTTGGTATCGACCTCTGGCCGGGTCTCATCGAGGCTCTCGTCGCCGGGTTTCCCCCAGCCGCTGTAATGCGGGGTGTTCAGGATCGACACCGCCGCCTTGTCGGCGCGGGGCAGGGCAAAGAAGGCATCTGACTGGGCAAAGACCTCTGCCCGCAAGTCCTCGGGAACCATTGGGTTCGTCAGGATCGCAAACCCGGTCTCGCGAAACGCGCGCCCCAGATCGGCGGCGAACCCCTTGGGATCGCGCTCGAACGCGGCCCAGTCGAGCACCGGGATCATGCCACAGCCTCCGATCGCTGGGGCCGGGGGCCGATCAGCTTGTCGGTCTTGGCGGCCACCCGCGCCAGATGCGCCGCGCGGCTGTCATCGGTGGAACTGTCCATCAGGTAATGCGCCGCAAACACGGTACGGCAGCGTTTGGCGCAGAGAAGCCGCAACCCCCGCAACAGCGTCCGCTTCCCCGGTGCCCCGATAAACCGGGTGAGCCAAAAGCTCGCCCCGCAGGTCGTGAACACGCCCAGCCGGGTGATATGCGTCATCGCCGGTTTGATGTTGCCCTGGGCATCGGGCATCGCAAAGGCCACGCCGGGCACCAGCACCCGATCGAGCCAGCCTTTCAGCATCGCGGGCAGGCCATACCACCAGGTCGGGTAGACAAAGATCAGCGTATCGCACCATCGGATCGCAGCGACCTCCTCCCCGATCTCACGGCAATTGGTGGCTTCGTCTTCATAACAATCGAAATCCTCCGCCGTCAGCCGGGGATCGAACCCTTGCGCGTAGAGATCAAAGAGCCGCACCTCGGCCCCCGCCGCCTCGAGCCGCGCGATCACGGTATCGCGCACGGCGGCGGTGAAGCTCTGTGGTTTCGGGTGGCAATAGACGACGAGCGCCCGCATTCAAAACGCCTCCATTTCCCGGCGCACCTTGGCAAGGAACGCGCCCCTTTTTGCATCCGTGGCCCGGTTCATATCATAAAGCGCCAGATACCGCGTCTTCATCGGGCGGCACACGTGCCACACCGCGCGGGTCACGCATTTGCGTGGCGGATCACCGACCAGCAGCGCCCGGACCCGCGTGCCGCCATAGGTGGTCACGGCAGCCAGCCGTTTGATCTGGGTGAGGTTCGGTTTCACCTTGCCGTCTTCCAGCTTGAACGAAACGCCGGGTAAAAACACCCGGTCCAGAAACCCTTTGAGGATCGCGGGGTAGCCAAAGTTCCACACCGGGAAGACCATCACCAGAGCATCCGCCGCCCGCACCCGGTCGACGTAAGGCTGCACTGGCCCGATATTGTCGGGCTCATCATGATAGCCGCGCCGCTCGGCCTCGGTCAGAACAGGCGAAAACCCTTCGGCATTGAGATCGCAATCGTCCACCTCCCATCCCTTCTTCTCCAACTCCTCCACCACGGCGCTGTGCAGCGACGCCGAGAAACTCTCGGGGCAGGGATGGGCAAAGAGGACGAGGGCGCGGGTCACAGTTACGCCTCTTTGGTCCCAAAATATCCTCGGGGGGCCAGGGGGCAGACAGCCCCCGGTCGGCGGGGATGAGGGGCGCTCATTCCGCCGCCTGCAGCTTGGCGTAAGCATACATGCGCGAATAATCCCAATCCGGCACATCCCAGGCGATCATCTTGCCGGGATTGAGCAGACCCTTCGGATCCGCCTCCTGCTTGAACTTCAACTGCCGGTCATCCACCGTCTGCCGCCCGCCTTCCTCCAGCGTGTAGCGGTGCGGGTTGAAGATCATCGCGCCCGCCTCCTCATGGATGCGGATGATCTCGTCGAGCCGTTCCTCAGTCGTGAACTTCACCAGGCTCAGCCCCGCGAACATCACCTTGCCGTTTTCGCGCAGGACTTCGAGATGCTGGAGCACTTCGGGCGAAAACTCCTCCCGCATCTTGGCGATGAGCTCTTTGTGCTGGGGATAGCCGTAGCGAACCTGCAGGTAGGTGATCGACGGATCGACCTTCAGGGCCCGCAAGGTGGTATGGTTCCACCCGTACTCAAAGACCGGCCCCGGCCCACGTTCCCAGTCGTTATCGTCCGAACGATAGATTACCTTCGCACCGGGACGACGGCCGAGGAAGGTCAGGAACCCTTCCATCGAGTGCGGCGCCACCATCAGGCCTAGCATGTGATCGCCCGGCTCGACATAGGGCTTCACCCGCTGGAAGTACTCGTGGGCTACCGGGGCCTCGAACACGGTGGCGAGCTTGATCAGGATGCCGTCTTCGTTGGCCAGTTCCTCTGTAAACTCCATCGCCGGGGTGAAGTCATCGAAGGTCACAAACATCTCAACCCAGTCGTAGGCGGGAGCCAGCGGCATCTCGATCTCGGTGATGATCCCGTTGGTGCCATAGGCGTGGCTGACGCGGGCCAGTTCTTCGCCCCGGAACTCCAGCACGCGGGGCTCTTCTTCCATCGTCACGACACGCAGGCGGATGATGTTGCCGAGGTCCCGCAGTGATCCCCAGGTGCAGGAGCCGACGCCGCCGGAGCCACCGGCGATGAACCCGCCGATGGTGGCGGTGGCCCAGGTGGAGGAGAACATGCGGATTTCCTGGCCCGAATGCTCTTTGCAGGCGGCATCGAGGTCTTTGAGCAAAACCCCCGGTTCGCAGATCACGCGGCCGGGATGCACCTCTTTCACCGAATTCATATGGCGCAGATGCATGACGCAGCCGCCCGAGAGCGGCATCGCCTGGCCATAGTTGCCCGTGCCCGCGCCGCGTGTGGTGACCGGGCAGTCATGGGCATAGCAGGTCTTGAGGATCTCGATCACCTCGGCCTCGTTGCGGGGCCGCACGACGAAATCGGCGACGACATGGTCCAGGCGCTCTTTCAGCACCGGCGAGTACCAGAAGAAATCGCGAGAGTTCGCTTTGATCGCGGCGTCTGATGTCTCGATGTCGAGATGGGAGAGGGCGTCTTTGGCGGCGGCGACGTTCGGGGTCATGCGGGCTCCATCAGGTGGTCGAGGTCGGCATAGTCGGGGAGGGTCGTGTCAATGGCACGGCCCCCGCGCAACACGATGCGGTCGGATTGCGGGCGGGCGAAGAGCTCGGTCCATTCACGAGCCGAGCAAATCACGAGGTCTGCGGGGGCGCCGGGGGCGAGGGACGGGGCGTCGAAGCCGCAACCGGCGGCGGGGGTGCTGGAAAAGCTGAGCGGCCAGTCGGCATCGGAATGGTCCAGATGCCCGATCCGCGTGGCCATCCGCATCACCTCCAACATATCCATATCGCCATAGGCATAGAACGGATCGCGGGTGTTGTCGGAGGCGAAACTGACGGGAATGCCCCGTGCCTTCATCTCATGCACCAGCGTGATGCCGCGTCCGCGTGGCGTGCGGTGGGCGTGGCGGTCCTGCAGGTAGAGGTTGCACATCGGCAGGCTGACGACGTGGATGCCCGCCTTGGCCACCAGATCCAGCGTGTCGAGTGCGCGCGCCTCGTCCTGCGTGGAGAGCGAACAGCAATGGCCCACCACGACCGGGGCGTCGAAACCGGTGGCCAGCACCGTCTCGGCGATCATGCGCAGGGTTTCTGAGCCGGGGTCCATCGTCTCGTCCACATGGAAATCCGCCGCGAGACCGCGCGTGGCGGCCATGTCGAAGAACAGGTTTAGCCGCTCCTGCAGGTCGGGCACCGGGTAGCTGACCATGCCGAGGGTGCCGCCTGCTTGGGCTACGGTGTCGGCGATCTGGGGGAACTCACCATCGGCATCCACGCCCTCGCAACTGACCAGACAGACGGCTTGCAGGTCGATCTTGCCCGCCCATTCTTCCCGGATCTCCGAGAACAGCGGCCAGCTCCGCGCATATTGTCCGTTCATCGAGTCGAGATGCGTGCGGATGGCCCGCGTCCCATGCGCATAGGCGCATTTGAGAGAGAACTCGATCCGGGGGCGCAGGTCTTCCGGCGTCCACGCCGCATGGTCCGCGCGCACGGTCGTCAGCGCGCCCATGAACGTGCCGTCGGGATTGGGCGAGCGGGGCCAGATATGCCCCTTGTCGAGGTGGGTGTGCATGTCGACGAACGCGGGCAACACCATCGCGCCGCCCATCGGCACGGGGCGCTGGGGCGTGTCGGTGATCTGCCCGTCCGAGATAGAGATGTTCGTGCGCACCAGCGCATCGTCTGATCCCAGAAAACATCCCGGGATCGTCACATCGGTCAGCGTGAGGGGGCCGTCAGGTAGGGTCGGAAGCGCCATCAACCCTCCCGTTTGATGGCGCTCTCGTGCCATTTGCGCAGAGAGAGGTGGGAGATCAGGGACATGATCGCGAAGATCACGATGCCCATGAGCGAAATGAGGATCAGCGCCGCATAGAGCCGTCCGAAGTTGAAGCGGTAGGAGGCCTCCAAGAGCGTAGAGGCGAGGCCCAGCCCGGTGCCCGCGCGCCCGATCACGAACTCGGCCACGACCGCGCCGATGAGGGCAAGGCCGCCCGCGATCTTTAGTCCGCCGAGGAAGAACGGCAGGGCCGAGGGCGCCGCAAGAAAGCGCAGGCGCTGCCAGCGGCTGGCGCCGTAGATGGTGAAAAGGTCGCTGAGGTTATGGTCGGCGGATTTCAGGCCAATGGTGGTGTTCGACAGGATCGGGAAGAACGCCACGATCCAGGCGCAGAGGAGGGCCGCGACGAAGGCCGACTCGACATAGATCTGCAGTAGCGGCGCAATCGCGATCACTGGCGTGACTTGCAGGATCACGGCGTAGGGAAAGAACGACATCTCCGCCCATTTCGACTGGGTGAAGGCCACGGCCAGAAGCACACCCCCCGCAATCGCCATGATCAACGCAAGGAAGGTCAGCCGCCCGGTGATCATCATCGCGGGCCAGAGCAGCGACCAGTCTTCGATCAGGCTTTGCGCCACCAGAACAGGGCCGGGCAGGATGTAATGCGGCACCTCACCGATGGTGACATAAAGGTGCCAGGCCAGGATCGAGACGACCATGACGAGGCTCGGCAGCGTCCATTTCGCGATCCGGTGGATGCGGGCTGTGCGGGCGCGGGCCGCTTCTTCTTCGTCCACGATCGGGGTGGCGGGGGCGTTGTCGGCGAGGGTCATGCGGCAAGCTCCATGGCTTCGTGCAGGGCGTCGGACGCCTGGCGGCAGAAGGCGGCGTATTCGGCGGAGGTGCGAAACTCTTCGTCGCGGGGATAGGGGGCGTCGACCGTCAGTTCCCGGATCACGCGGCCCGGACGGGCGGCCATGACGACGATGCGGTCGGACAGGAACACGCTCTCGAACACCGAGTGGGTGACGAAGATCACAGTGCAGCCGATCTTGGATTTCAGCTCCAACAGATCATTGTTGAGCTTGAACCGCGTGATCTCATCGAGCGCGGCAAAGGGTTCGTCCATCAGGATCAGGCGCGGTTTTGTCACCATGGCCCGCGCGATGGAGACGCGCATCTTCATGCCGCCCGACAGCTCGCGCGGGTAGGACGTCTGGAACTTCTCCAGCCCCACCAGCTTCAGCGCCTCAAGGATATCGTCCTTGACCGAATTGTAACTCTTCCCCTGCAAACGAAACGGCAGCCACACGTTGTGGGCGACGGTTGCCCAGGGCATCAGCGTCGGTTCCTGGAACACGACACCGAGATCATCCGCTCCCTGTTGCCCGCCCACCCAGCGGATCGTGCCAGCGGTGGGGTGCATCAGGTCGGAAATCAAACGCAGGGCGGTGGATTTCCCGCACCCAGACGGCCCCAGAAGCGAGATGAAATCCCCCTCCTGCACCGACAGGTTCATGTCGCGTAGCGCCACCACGTCGCCTGCGAAGGTTTTCTCCACATGGCTCATGTTCAACAGCGGCGGGCGCTCGCCCACAGGCGGGAGTGGTTCTGTCATGTGCCCCTCGGATCGTCAGGTGCCGGACGTGCGCAGCACACCCCGCCCGGCACCGGTAGTATGGGATCAGTTGGTCTTGAGATCCATGCCGACACCCTTGCCCACGAACTCGGTCGTGTAGGTGGCGGAGTAATCGAGGCCCGCTTCCACAACCCCGGTTTCCACCATCAGGTTATAGAAGTTTTCGACCGTCTCGTCGGTGATGACGCCGATGCCCATCTCCAGCGCGTCGCCTGAATCCACGATGCCCCATTCCTTCATCTTATCAATCGCATAGGCGATCTTGTCCGATGACATTTCGGGGTTGGCTTCCTGGATCAGCGCGTTGGCGGCGGCGTTGTCACCGTAAAGATAGTTGTACCAGCCCTTGATCGAGGCATCGACGAAGCACTGCACCTTTTCGGGATCATTGGCGATGGTGTCGGCCATCGTCTCGATCGTCGTGGCATAAGACGAATAGCCCGCATCTGCGATCAGGAAGACATTGGGCTCAAACCCGCCTTCGGTCGTCACCAGATAGGGCTCAGACGACAGGTAGCCCTGCATGCCCATCTTGGTGTCTGCGAGGAACGGCGCGGGGTTGAAGGTATAGGGCTCACGCTGTTCGGCGGTGAAGCCATGCGCCTGGATCATCCACTGGTAATAGGACTGAAACCCGTTGTCGCCGATCAGAAGCGTGAGGTCCTTTAGTTCTTCCCAGGTCTCGGCCTCACCGGGATGGGCCAGGATCACCTGCGGGTGTTTCTGGAAGATCGCGGCGATGTTGACGACCGGGATACCTTCTTCTGCGGCGCTGAACGCCTGCAAGAGGTCACCGCCCATATGGAAATCCATCCGCCCCGCCAGCATCAGCGCGCGGTTATTGACCTGCGGACCGCCGGGGATGATTTCGACGTTGAAGCCGCATTCTTCCAGATAGGTGCCGTCGGCGACCGACTGGTAGAACCCGCCATGTTCGGCCTGGGCGACCCAGTTGGTGCCGAAGGTGACGGTTTCCTGGGCCGAGGCTACAGAGGCGGCGACGACAAGCGCGGCGGCCCCCGGGATGAGAGTTTTGACAGACATTGATACCTCCAGGTGTGTTATTGGCCGACAAGTTCGCCCTTGGCAGACAGAAGGGAAGGTGGCCCCCCGGCGTCCTCAGTCAAATCTTCGGCTGTCGCTGATTTTTTAGACGGTGTTTCACGATTCGCATAACAATTGCACAGAAAGCGTGCGAATGCAGGGCCAAAGCAGCGGAAGGGGCTTGCTGAGGCCGGGGCTGCGGTTCGACCCGTCGCGGAGAGATGGAGGAGAGGGTTCGTGGAAGAACTGACACCATATGACATCGCCCCGCCCTTTGCGCGCTATGCCCACGGGGTGGCGGTACCGTCGGGGCACCGGCTGATCTTTACCTCGGGGCAGTTGGGGCTGGATGCGGACGGATCGGTGCCCGAGGATGTCGGCGCCCAGGCCGCGATCTGTTTTGCCAATATCGACGCGATCCTGCGCGCAGGTGGGGGGGTGCGCACCGATGTGGTGCGGATCAATGCCTTTGTGACGGATCGTGCACATATGGCGGGGTATATGGGGGCGCGGGATGACTGGCTGGCCGAGGTGACGCGCCTGCCGGCCTCGACCTTGATGATCGTCGGGGGGTTCACGCGGGAGGAATTCAAGGTCGAGATCGAGGTCATTGCGGCGGTCGCGGAATAGGCCATGCCGGGGCGGCTGTTCCTGACCACGCCTGTGGGCGAGATCGCTGGGATCGCAGGCGCGTCCTGCGACTTGGATGAGCCGCCGCGCCACAACATCGCGCCGGGGCAAGAAGTGGTTGTGCTGACTGCCGACGGAGTGCTTACGCGCATGCGCTGGGGCCTGATCCCGGTGGGGCGGGTCAATGCGCGGGGTCGGCCGGTGATGGAGACCATCGTCAATGCGCGGTCAGAAACGGTGTTCGCGAAGTCCGCCTACGAAGGTGTGACGCGCTGCGTGGTGCCTGCCGATGGCTGGTATGAGTGGACGGGGAAAAAGGGGCGCAAGACGGCCTGGGCGATCCGGGCCAAGTCAGGTGCGCCGCTGTGGTTTGCTGCGATTTGCGACAAGTGGAATGGGCCGGGGGGCCATGTGGTCTGGCAGGTGGCGACGGTGACATGCGATCCGAATGGGGACGTGCGCGACATCCATGACCGGATGGGGGTCTTGCTGGATGTGGGCGATCTGGACACCTGGCTGACGGGCGATGAGGCGGCGGCATCGGCGCTGATGGTGTCTGCTGCGGACGGCAGCCTGAAGGTGGCCGCGGCGGGCGACGTGGATTGGGCGGGTCCGTAAATGCGCCTTAACCAGAATTGCTTTTTCGGCGTTTTCGTGTATTGCTGCAGCGCAGCATAAACCGGCCCAGGGGGATTCGTCGGCTATGGGACACGTCATCACAGTCGCGCAGCAAAAGGGCGGGTCGGGCAAGACGACGATCGCGGTCAACCTGGCCGTGGCGTTTGCGCGTCAGGGCAAGTCGGTCGCGGTGCTCGACACCGATCCGCAGGGCTCGCTTGGCCGGTGGTTCATGGCGCGGCGCGAGATGGGGCAAGAGGATCTGGCCTTTTCCACGGCCTCGGCCTGGGGCGTGTCCTATGAATGCGAAAAGCTGAAGCGCGACCATGACTATGTGATCGTGGACACTCCGCCCAAGGTGGATGCCGATCTGCGGCCCGCGCTGCGCGAAAGCGATCTGGTGATTGTCCCGGTTGCGGCGAGCCAGGTGGATGTCTGGGCCACGGAAAGCGTGCTGGATCTGGCGCGGCGGGAACGCTGCGATGTGATGGTGGTCCTGAACCGCGCGAAGGCGGGGACGCGGGTGCTTGATGAGGTGACGGCCGCGCTGGGCGATCTGGAGGCGCAGCAGGCCGAGACGGTTCTGGGCAATCGCGTCGCCTATGCCGAGACGTTGGGCCAGGGCAAAGGTGTGCTGGAACGCGGTAAGGGCGCCTGGACAGGTGAGGTGACGGCGCTGGTGGGTGAAGTTGAGGCGATGCTGGCGGGCTAGCCTTGCGTTTAGTGTTGCCCCACCGTTGCGCACGCCAAACTGCGCAACGCGCGGGCGTTCCGGACACAGCGACTTTCATTGTTTGATGGGGTGGTGTGGGCGCGCGCCAGCGTCAGTCCCGCGCGCGACCCGAAGGCTTGTCCGTCTTAGACGACGGCGAGGTTCACCGCGCTTTCGCGGCCGTCGCGACCAGCCTCAAGGTCATAGGTGACCTTTTGGTTGTCGGCGAGGCCGGTCAGGCCTGAGCGTTCGACTGCCGAGATGTGCACGAACACATCCTTGCCGCCTTCTTCAGGCGCGATAAAGCCGTAGCCCTTTGTTGTGTTGAACCATTTCACGGTGCCATTGGCCATTCCCGTGTCTCCTTAGCATAGTATCTGCTGCCCGCGTCATGCGGCAGCCCGGCGTCGTCAGTGCAGATCGAGTGCGCTGTTCGCCGAGTGGGGGAGACAGGGGATCGATAGGGTAACGTAGCGCGCGTTCTGTCGCAGGTTTGCGGTGACATGTAAAGAAAATTGAATGTGACAATTGCAAAAGGGGCCCTGTCGAAGGGCCCCTTTCGGCCGGAGTGGAGAGGGGTCTTGTCTCTCCGAACCACCAGAGCACAGGGCCTCTCGGCTCTCCGGCTGTTCGGGTTATCTGGGATCCGGCCCCGCCGTTGTCATGCCATTGGCATGCTGGTTCGGAAACGGCGGTGTCGGGGGTTGGGGGGCAGAGACCCGGGCGGGAGGGACCCGGATCTCTGTCTTGGTCTTACTCGTCGTCGCGCGATTCTGCTTTGATCTCGGCGAAGATCTCGGCGGCCACGTCGTTGACCACACCGCGGGTGGAGAAGCGCAGGTCGTCGCCTTCGACGCTGAGGCCGCGGTTGTTGCTCTCGTCTTCTTCATAGAGACCAGCGTGGATTTCCAGGGCTGCGTCGGTCACGTTGCCGGGGACGCCGTC
>JBCBGF010000015.1:0-39788 GCA_038526915.1 Pseudomonadota bacterium
CAACGCACGGTGGCCTCACACTGCGTTGCGTGCGCAAAGACATCACCCCGGCTCACACCGTCGCTTCCTTTTGCAGCCGCGCCTCGATCAGCCCAGCAAGCCTCTGAAACTGAGGCTCTGCCTGCGCGCCATTCTGCAGGGCGTCTTTCAAATCGTCGGCGGCATCCTTCAGGGGCGTATCCCCGGCACTGGTCGCAAGCCCGCCCAGGAATTGCGCCAGATAGTTCAGGGTCTCGCGATCCGCTCCTGCCCGGGCCACGGCGGCGGCGCGGGCCAGATCGTCGCGATAGGCCAGTGCATCCGGGGACAACTCAGGCTCATCCACGGCACGGAGAGGCGCGATCCCGGGGGTGGGCGGCAGATGCGCCATGATTGCGGCCTGAAATGCCGCGAGGCTCGTCAGGGGTTTTTCGAGATAGCCATGGGCGCCCGCATCAAGCGCGGCCTCATGCATCCCGTCATCGCCTGATGTGGCCAGGATCACCGGTATGCGCGGCTGGGCCGAGGCCATCGTGTCGATCAGGTCAATCCCCGATCCATCGGGCAGGCCCAGATCGACGATCGCAATGGAGGGCATATAGGTCGACAGGTGCCGCGTGGCCGAGGCCAGGCTGTCGGCCCGCCTTATCCGCGCGCCCGAGCGCAGGCACATCAGCCGCAGCGCCTCGGACGCAAAGCGGCTGTCTTCCACCACCAAGATGGTCTGCCCAAGAAGCGGGCGGTCTTTTGTGGGCTTCTGCCCCATCATCAACGCATCCAAGCTGTCTGGCATCGCGCGCCCTCCGTTAATCTTGGCAGAGTGCGGTCTGTCCCCTAATTCGCGGTTAACCGGTGGGGCACAGTCCTTGCCCTTGGGCGCATGCTTGCCCATAAACCGCCCAAGCCAGCCAAGGGAGACCGACAGGCATGATCGGACGATTGAACCACGTGGCCATTGCGGTGCCGGATCTCGACGCCGCCGCCGCGCAGTATCGCGATACGTTGGGGGCCAAGGTCGGCCCGCCGCAGGATGAGCCCGATCACGGGGTGACGGTGGTGTTCATCGAATTGCCGAATACCAAGATCGAACTGCTCTATCCCTTGGGCGAAGGCTCGCCCATCGCGGGTTTTTTAGAGAAAAACCCCTCCGGCGGCATTCATCACGTCTGTTACGAAGTCGATGACATCCTAGTCGCGCGTGACAAACTCAAGGCCGCCGGCGCGCGGGTTCTGGGCGATGGAGAGCCCAAGATCGGCGCCCATGGCAAGCCCGTTCTGTTCCTGCATCCCAAGGATTTCACCGGCACGCTGGTGGAATTGGAGCAGGTCTGATGGGCATCGTCTCTGGCATCGTCCTCTACCTGGTGATCTGGTTTCTGGTGCTGTTTGTGGTGCTGCCGATCCGGCTGCAGACACAGGGCGATCAGGGCGAGATCGTGCCCGGCACCCATGCCAGCGCGCCTGCAAATCTCAATATGTGGCGCAAGGCCAAGATCGTGACGGTGGTGGCCGCGGTGATCTGGGTCATCCTGGCCGCGGTCATCTTGTCGGGTGTGATCGGGGTGCGCGATATCGACTGGTTCAACCGGATGGGCTGAGCGCGGCTTACGCGCGGGGCGTCTCCAGCCGGTGGAAGAGGTGGGTGAACGTCGCTGCCCCCAGAACCGGCACCAGCAGGTTCACGATGGGGATGGTCAACGGTGCCGCCATCAAAGCGCCAGCTGCCCAGATCTGCACCGCGTGGCGGCGGCGGGCGGCTTTCGCGCCCTCACGCCCCAAGCGGCGCAGCGCGATCAGTTGGAAGTATTCGCGGCCCAGAAGAAACCCGTTGAGCGCGATGAAGCCCAACGGTGCCAGCGGGCCGAGGAACAGATAGCCCACGAGCGCGAGGATATTGGCCACGATCAGCACGCCGAGGAAGTTCACGCTGTCGCGCAGACCTTCGGCAAAGCTGACACGGGGGGCGGGGGTCAGGCTGCTGTAGTGGCGTGCCTCCACCGCGTCGGCCACGTCATCGAGAAAGAGCGATGTGAAGGCCGAGGCGACGGGGACCATCAGGAAGACCGACAAAAACAGCATGAACAGGATCGACGCGCCCGACAGCAGGTCATCGACCCAGTTCACTTCGCCCAGCCAGGGGATCGTGACGGTATCGGGCAGAAACCAGTTCAGAACGCCCAGAAACACCGCATAGACCGCGATCAGAAGGGCAATGGTCAAACCCAGCCCGATGAACAGGACGCGGCGAAAACGCGGGTCGCCGATCTGGTTCAGCGCCTTGAGGAAGTCGTTGAAAATCATGCGGTGACCCAGGTGGTGATCGCGTCCAGGTCGGGGCGCGGTCGGTCCGGCGGGGTGGCGGTTTCCGTGCCGATATGGATGAACCCGGCGATGGTCTCGCCCGGGGCGAGGCCCAGGTGGGTCTGGACGAACTCGGCATCATGCGAGGCCCAGCCCGACAGCCAGTTTGCGCCCCAACCGGCGGCGAGGGCCGCGTTGAGCAGGGCGAGGCACACCGCGCCCGCCGACAAGGTCTGTTCGATCTGCGGAATTTTCTCAGAGGGTTTGGGTGAGGACACCACGGCCACGGCGAGATGCGCGTTGCCGAATAGCGCCGCCATCTTTTCACCGTCGATCCCAAGCGTTTCGGCGCGCGGACCCACGGCTTCGGCCAAACGAACCAAGGCTGCCCGTTCCAGCACGATGAACCGCCAGGGTTCCAGCTTGCCGTGATCGGGGCTGCGGGCGGCGGCTTCCAAGAGGGGGAGAAGGGCCGCGCGGTCGGGCACCGGGGTGGTCAGCGTCTTGGCGGGGCGCGACCGGCGGGTGCGCAAGAACTCCAACGCTTGGGGATTGGGTGTGGGCATTTCGTCTCCGTCTTTGCGTGTCATGTCGGCACTGAGACGGCCCGGGTCAAGGCGTCCCGCGCCATTCGATTTTGGCATAGCGGCTTTGCTGAAACAGCGATTGTACGGCGCGCCCAATCGCATATCTGTGCCGCGAAACAACGAAATGACCCGAAGAACTCGGGCCACCCTACCCAAGGAAACAACCGATGACGTACTTCAATGACACACGCCGCTCGGGCGGCGTCTCGACCGTTTTTGCCCGCTTTGTCGCCGGGATCCGCGAAGGTCTGGCCTATCGCCGTGCCTATAACGCCACCCGCGCCGAACTGGACGGGCTGAGTGCGCGTGAGCTGGATGACCTGGGCATCAGCCCGGCAAAGATCGATGAGATCGCACACTCCGCCGCTCAGGAAGCGGTGGCCCGCCGCTAAAACCCGAAGCCTTCTGTCAGCGCACCCAGATGCGCGCTGACAAAGGCATCGAACGCCGGGCCGGGCTGGCGCAAGGCCAGGGTTTCGGCGAAAGGATCCTCGGCTCGGATATCGCTGCCTGCCAGTTCTTCGATCACCGCGTGACCGCAGAACGGGGCATAGACCTCGCTATAGCCCCCCTCATGTACCACAGTCAGGCGGCCGTCGCACAGATCGGCCGCCGTTTCTTTGAGCATGGCGGTCATCGCCCGAAACGTTTCTGCCGTGGCCAGCATCCGCCCCAGCGGATCGAAGGCGCAGGCGTCCAGCCCACAGGCCACGATGATCGCGTCGGGGGCATAGGCGTCGAGCGCGGGGATCACCAGCCGCTCCATCGCCTCGATGTAGCCCTGATGTCCCGTCCCTGCAGGTAGCGGGATGTTCATATTGGCCCCGTCTCCGCGTCCCGCCCCGGTGTCAGCGGCATCCCCTTGATCCATCGGATAATTCCGCTCCTGATGGAGCGAGATCGTCAGCACGTCGTCGCGATCATAGAAAATCGCCTCGGTCCCGTTGCCGTGGTGCACATCCCAGTCGACGACCGCGATCCGGTCGCTGAGACCAGCGGCAAAGGCGGCCTCGATCGCGATGGCGATATTGGCGAGCAGGCAGAAGCCGTTGGGCCGTTCGGGCAGGCAGTGATGCCCCGGCGGGCGGGTGAGGGCGTAGGCGTTGTCCAGCCGTCCTGACAAGACCTCAAACAACGCATCGCGTGTCAGTCCCGCCGAGAGCGCCGCAATCTCGTACCCGCCGCGCGAAAACGGGGCGCGGGGGCCAAGCTCGCCGCCATCGGCATCCGACAGGGCCTTGAATTCATTCAGGTAACTGGCGGGGTGGACGCGCAGCAGTTCTTCGCGCGATGCCGGCTCCGCCGAGGCGGTATGAAGCGTCGCCATCAGGCCCGACGCCTCGACCAGATTGCGCAGCCGCCGCCGGGTCTCAGGCGCATCGGGGAAGCCATCGCCCACCACGGGTTGCACGAGACCGCCCAAGGGTGCGGTCAGCGCATAGCCGTGCCCGGTATGCCAAAACGTGCGTTCGTCGGTGAAAAACCCCGTCCGCATCCCGCGCCTATCCCGCCGCGGGCCGAACTTTGTAGACGCCCTCTGGCAGATCGAGTGCTGCGGCCAGATCGCGGGCCTGGGCCATCGATAGCGTCACCTTTTGCACGCGGTCGGTGCGGGGATCGAGTTGTTCCAGGGTGATGCAATCGTCAAAGGCGTTGATCACGATGTCTTCCTGCCGGTGCGCGGCGGGATCATCGACCAGGGTGATGACGGTGGCGTCGAAGTCGTGCTCGATCGTGAACATGGTGCGGGGCCCTGGCTGTTCGGGATGCCCCTTGGCCTAGCCCGCGCGCGGCCCCCGCGCAAGGCGACGGCGGTGCATGGCGTAAAGAAGCGGGGCCAGGATATAGTCATAAACGACGTACCCTGCATGCCGAATGCCGGGCAGCGCGACCAGTCGCGCCAGCCACTCAAACCCCGGCAGCGCGCGCCACAGGATGATGAAAGCGTCGACCCCGCTGACCAGTTCGCCGTCTTTCACCAGATAGAGCCGGCGAGCGGCGGCATCGGGCGTCAGGCCAAAGGGCGCCAGATCGGCCCCGGTCAGGCCCACAAAGCCGATGGGCAGGTCGTTGTCTTCCGCCCTGGCCTGATACACGGCGATCTCGCGTGAGCAAATCGGGCAGGTGTTATTGAATATCACGGTTGTCTCGTTGCTCATGGACCGAAAGATAGGGCGCAAACCCGGCCTGACGACCCGCGTGGGTCGTCGTGTCGCCATGGCCAAACTGCGCCGATGGCTTGGGAAATATTCACCGGGGCTGGCCTAGACACGGGCAAACGCTATGGTCGCCCCCACGAGATATGAGGTTTCAGATGCGCCTGATCGCTGTCGTTGCCATGATCGCCCTGACGGGCTGCCAGATCACCACCGGGTCTGCCCCCACCACGCAGGCCCCGCCGCAGCAATCGTCGGCCTCGGCCCGGTTGCCCGCAAGTCAGGCGGCGGCGAACTTCCGATCTGTGGTCGCGCGGATGGAGCCTGTGGCAGAAAACATCTGCCGCCAGCGCCGCCCCAACGCCAATTGCGATTTCCGCATTGTGGTGGATGACGATCCGCGCAAGGCCCCCAACGCCTTCCAGACGCTCGATCGCAGTGGACGCCCGATCATCGGGTTCACGATGTCGCTGATCCGCGATGCGCGCAATACCGATGAGCTGGCCTTTGTGCTGGGTCACGAGGCCGCGCATCATATCGAGGCGCATATCCCCGAGATGCAGCAGCGCGCCACGGAAGGGGCGGTGTTGGCGACGGTTCTGGGCTCGGTCCTGGGCCTCGATACTGCCGGGGTCGAGACCGCGCAGCGGATCGGCGGCACGGTGGGCGCGCGGCGCTATTCCAAGGAGTTTGAGCTTGAGGCCGATGCGCTGGGCACCCGGATCGCGGCGGCGGCGGGGTATGATCCGCTGCGTGGGGCCGAGTTCTTTAACCGCATTCCCGATCCCGGCGATCAGTTTCTGGGCACGCACCCGCCCAATGCCGAGCGGATTGCCGTGGTCCGGCGGGTGGCATCCCAGCTTTAGACAGGCTTGATCCCGATCAAAGCGGGGTGCGCGGCATCCTGCCACAGTGGGCACATCCAACCCCGGAGGTGCCCACGTGTTTTCGTTCAAGAAGATGGATCGCCACGCCGCGCTGATGACGCGCATGGCCGATGCAGTGGGCCAGGATCTAAGTGCCCAAATCCTGCGCGGGGATCTGGCGCCGCAGGATTATCGCACGCTGCTGCTGGCTTGCGTGGGATGCAAGAACGCTGATCGCTGTACCGATTGGCTGGACGCGCAAACCGATCTTGCCGATGCGCCGCCCGCGTTCTGCCGCAACAAACCCGCGTTCGAGCGCGGCGCGACCTGAGGGTGATCCGATGAATGTTGATATGACACAGCTTGACGAGACCGATTGCCACTATTGGCTGACCCAGGGCATGGCGCGCACCGCCGGTGTGAACCTGAAGGCCGAAGTCACCGCGGGGCGGATCAGTGAGGCCACGTTCGTTGAAATGGTGGCCCGCTGCGGGGCGTGCCAGAAGGCCGAGACCTGCGTGCGCTGGATGGCCGAAGGCGCGGCAGAGGCGCCGGATATCCCGGGCTATTGCCTCAATCACGAAATTATCGAGGCGCTGCGCGACACCTGATGCGCGGTTGATCCCGGGCTGCGCGCAGGGCAGAAGCGATGGGGGACCACGCGTCCCGCAGTTCGTCGCGGCAGGGACACGGGCACAATGGCAGCTTCCTCGGCCACGCTGGCCCGGCAGTACGGGCTGATCTCCAGCTACAAGGACGTGTTGGGCCGGCGCATCAGCATGCGGGCGGCGACGCGGGATGCGCTGCTCGGCGCCATGGGGGCCGGGGCTGTGCCGCCACCGCGACAGATCCCGGATTATGTGATCGCGACGCCGGGCGAGGCGCCGAATTTGGACCTGTCGGGTGCGTGGGCGCTGACGTTGGAAAACGGGCAGATGCAGGAGGGGCGCGGGCCCTTGCCACCGCTCGATCTGGGGCGGCATCGGGTCGAGGCGGGGGGAGAGACCTGTTGGCTCATCGTGGCCCCGGCGGCGTTGGCCTTGCCGGAGAAGACTTGGGGCGTCACCGCGCCGCTTTATGCGCTGCAGGGTCGGGCGCGCGGGGGGATCGGCAGTTACAGTGACTTGGCGGTGGCGGCGGAGGCTTTGGCCGGGGTCGGGGCACAGTTTTTGGGCATCAACCCGGTCCATGCGGGCTTTCCCGGCGATCCGGCGGCGTTCAGCCCCTATTCCCCGTCCCACCGGCGGCGGCTGAGCGTGCAGCATGTGCGGTTTGAGGGCGAAGCTGAGGTGCCGCCCGCTGACCTGATCGACTACCCCGCCGCCCGCACCGCGCATCGCGCCGCCGCCGAGGCCGCCTTTGCCACGCGGGAGGCCGACCCGGCCTTTGACGCCTGGCGTGCAGAGGAAGGCCCGTCGCTCGAACGCTTCGCGACCTATGAAGCACTGGCCGAGCGGTTTGGGCCCTATTGGGGGGATTGGCCAGCCGAGATGCAGTCGCCCGATACCGACGAGGTTCGGCGTTTTGCCGCCGCTGAGGCCCATCGGATCACTTACCACGTCTGGCTCCAATACCTCGCCGACCGCCAACTGGCCGAGGCCGCTGAGGCCGCGCATCGTGCGGGCATGCGCCATGGCCTTTACCTCGATCTCGCTGTCGGCACCCATCCGCACGGGGCGGAGACCTGGTCTGAGTCGGATGCCTTTGCCCAAGGCGTCTCGCTCGGCGCGCCGCCCGATGCCTTTGCGACTGATGGCCAGCGCTGGAACCTCGCCCCGTTCAACCCGCGCGCGCTGATCCAGACGGGATTTGAGGCGCTGGCCAGCACGCTGCGCTGTCAGTTGCGCCACGCGCGGCTTCTTAGGATCGACCATATCCTGGGGTTCGAGCGCGCGTTCTGGGTGCCCGAGGGGGGCGTGCCGGGGGGCTATGTGCGGATGCCGCGCGATGCGATGCTGGCCGTGGTCCGGCTGGAGGCGGCGCGGGCAGGGGCGACGATCGTGGGCGAGGATCTGGGGAACATTCCGCACGGGCTGCGCGGGGCCTTGGCGGCGTCGGGGATCCTGAGTTGCCGGGTTGCGATGTTCGAGGGCGGGCGGGCGGCAGAGGACTATCCCGAGGCGGCGCTCGCGTCCTTTGGCACGCATGATCTGCCGACCTGGGCGGGATGGCGACAGGGGGCGGATATCGCGTTGCGGGACGCGTTGGGCAGCATCGACGCCGAAGCCGCCGCCCAAGCGCAGCGGGACAGGGCGGCGGATGTGGCCAGACTCGACGCAGCGACGGGGGATACCTCTGGCGCGGTGGATGCGATGCACAGGTTTCTCGCGGAGACACCGGCCCGGCTGGTGGCCCTGCAGATCGAGGATATCCTCGGGATTGCCGAGCAACCCAACCTGCCCGGAACCGTGGACGAATACCCCAACTGGCGGCGCACCCTACCGGTGGCGGCGGGCGATCTTGGGGAAGACCCAAAGGTCCAGCGCGCGGCGGCGGTGATGCGCCGGGCGGGGCGGTGACACCCTCTGGCCACTCTGCCCCCTGCGGCGTATAGGACCGTCCATGACGACACCCCCCCATATCGACGATGCCACGCTTGAGGCGCTGTGCGACCGCGCGATGCTGGATGAGGCAGCGGCGATTGCCGCTTTCGCTAAGGCCGACACCGCCGAGATCGCCCAGGCCGCCCGGATGATCCATGCCGCGAAAGGCCCGCTGATCGTGGCGGGCATCGGCAAGTCGGGGCATATCGCGACCAAAATCGCCTCGACCTTTCGCTCCATCGGGCGGTCGGCCACGTTCTTACATGCCGCTGAGGCGAGCCACGGCGATCTGGGCCTGATCGCGGAAGATAGTGTGGTGCTGATCCTGTCGAACTCAGGCGAGACGACGGAACTGTCGGACCTGATCCACTATTGCCGCGTCCACGGGCACCCGATCATTGCACTGACCGCGACCAAGGAAAACACGCTCTCGCGCGCCGCCGAGATCACCATCGCCTATGGGCCGGTGACGGAAGTTTGCCCCAACGGTCTGGCCCCCACCACTTCGACCACCCTGTCGCTGGCCATCGGCGACGCGCTTGCGGTAGGCGTCACGCACCTGCTGGGCACCGCGCCCGATGACTTCCGCCGCTATCATCCCGGCGGCAAGCTGGGCACGATGCTGTTGACCGTGCGCGAGTTGATGCATACGGGCGATGAGTTGCCCTTTGTGGGACCGGATGCCGCGATGTCGGAAACCGTGGCGGTGATGGCCGAAAAGGCGCTGGGCGTGGCCTTGGTGCGCGATGGGGGCGAGGTGACGGGGATCATCACCGATGGCGATATGCGCCGCCATGCGAAAGACCTGTGGAACGCGCGGGCGGGCGATATCGCCACTGCCAACCCTGTATTTGTCGAGGCGGATGCGCTCGCGGCAGAAGCGGTGCGCCTGATGACCAGCACCGGCAACGGCATCACCAGCTGCGTGGTGCGCGAGGCCGATGGGCGGTTCGCGGGCTTCCTGCATATCCATGACTGCCTGCGCGCGGGTGTTGTTGCGTGAGCGTGATCGTCCTGATCCCGGCGCGCTATGCCTCGTCGCGTTATCCGGGCAAACCTTTGGTCGTGCTGAAGGGTGCCGACGGGGAAAAGACGCTGATCCAGCGGACGTGGGAGACTGGGCGCGGAGTGCCAGGTGTGGACCAGGTGCTGGTTGCCACCGATGACGACCGAATCGCGGACGCGGTGCGGGGGTTTGGCGGCGATGTGGTGATGACCTCGGAAGACTGCGCGAACGGTACGGAGCGATGCGCCGATGCGATCGAGCGGATGGGGGTGACGCCGGAGATTGTCGTAAATCTTCAAGGCGATGCGCCGCTGACCCCACCGTGGTTTCTGGAAGACCTGATCGCGGGCCTGCGCGCGCGGCCCGACCTGGGCGTCGCGACCCCGGTCTTGAAGTGTGACGCCGAGACCTATCGCCACTTCCGCGAGGATCGCGCGGCGGGGCGTGTGGGCGGGACGACGGCGGTCTTCGCGGGTGATGGGCGGGCGCTCTACTTCTCAAAGGAAGTGATTCCGTTTCTGCCCGAGGGCGCTGAGGCCGACCCGCCGGTTTATCACCATGTCGGCGTTTATGCGTATCGGCCCGAGGCGCTGGGCCGCTATGTCGGGTGGCCTGCGGGGCCGCTGGAGCGGAACGAGGGGTTGGAGCAGTTGCGGTTTCTGGAGAACGGCGAGGACGTTCTGTGCGTTGAGGTCGAGGGCCGGGGGCGGGTGTTCTGGGAGCTCAACAACCCCGTCGACGTCGCGCGGATTGAAAGCGTGCTCTGAGCCGGGGCGCTGCCCCGGACCCCGGGATATTTCTGGACCAAAGATATTGTGAGGGGCAGGGCGCTTGGGTAGCGTGTGCCTCATGTCCCAGGATGAGGCCCTATCTACCGCCGTGGAGGCGCGGCGCGATGCGCTCGTCGCGCTGACGCAAGACCTGATCCGCATCCCCACGCTGAACCCGCCGGGCGAGAACTATCGCGAGATATGCGAGTATCTGGAGGCGCGGCTGGCCCCCATGGGCTTTGCCTGCGAGCTGTTGCGGGCGGTGGGGACACCGGGCGACAGCGAGGCCTATCCCCGTTGGAACATCGTGGCGCGGCGTGAAGGGGTGGGGCCGGGGGAGTGTGTGCATTTCAACAGCCACACCGATGTGGTCGAGGTGGGCCATGGCTGGACGACCGATCCGTTCGGCGGCGAGGTGAAGGACGGCCGTGTCTTCGGGCGCGGGGCGTGTGACATGAAGGGGGGCCTTGCGGCCTCGATCATCGCGGTGGAAGCGTTTCTGGAGGCCGTGCCCGAGTGGCAGGGCGCGATCGAGATCAGCGGGACGGCGGATGAGGAAACCGGCGGGTATGGCGGCGTGGCCTGGTTGGCGGAGCGGGGGTATTTTGACCCCGCGCGTGTGGGCCATGTGATCATCCCAGAACCCCTGAACAAGGATCGCATCTGTCTGGGCCATCGCGGGGTCTGGTGGGCCGAGATTGAGACGAAGGGGCGGATTGCCCATGGCTCGATGCCATTCCTCGGCGATTGCGCGGTGCGGCATATGGGGGCGGTGCTGGCGGAGATGGAGGAACATCTGTTCCCGCTTCTGGCGTCGAAACGCACCGAGATGCCGGTCGTGCCCGAGGGTGCGCGGCAGTCGACGCTGAACATCAATTCGATCCATGGAGGTGAGGCAGAGCAGGCCGACGATTTCACGGGTTTCCCGGCGCCTTGCGTCCCCGACCGATGCCGGATCATCATCGACCGGCGGTTTTTGATCGAGGAGAGCATTGACGACGTGAAGGGCGAGGTGCGCGATCTGCTGGAACGGGTGAAGGCGGAGCGGCCCGAGTTCTCTTATGAGATCCGCGAGTTGCATGAGGTACTGCCCTCCATGGCCGACCGCGATGCGCCTGTGGTGCAGACCACGGCGGCGGCGATTGAGCGGGTGTTGGAGCGCACGCCCGAGTTCGTCTGTTCGCCCGGCACCTATGACCAGAAGCATATCGACCGGATCGGGCGGCTGAAGAATTGCATCGCCTATGGGCCGGGGATCCTGGACCTGGCGCATCAGCCCGACGAATGGGTGGGGATCGACGATATGGTGGACAGCGCCAAGGTGATGGCGCTGGTGTTGGGCGATCTGCTGAAGGGCTAGCTGCCCGGGGTCAGGTGGGCCGCGAAATGCGCGCGCAACTCGTCGCGTTGGCGGACCCCTTCGAGGATCTGCCGCACCTGTCCATCACCGTCGAGCAACACAAGCGTCACATGCTGGACGCGATGCCGGGCGGCGAAGGCGCTGCCCTCATCGGAGTGGATGTTGGCGACAAGGTAGTTGACCGCATCCTTGTCAAAGGCGCGGAGCGCTTTGCGCGTCTCCCGCTGCAACTCGGTACACATCGCACAGGTCGGGTCGTGGATCTGGACGATGGAGGGCGTGCCGTTGCCGATCTTGGTGAGGTCCTGTTCAGCCACTGTTGCACGGACGGCATTGACCGAGAACACACCCGCGCCGCCCAGCACCACGGCCCCAATCGCCCCGTTGCGGATCAGGGTCAGGGTCTTGCGCCGGTCGGCGGAGGCCGGGGCGACCTCTTGCGGCTTTTGTGACTTGCGGGCCTTGGCCCTAGCTTTTCCCGATTTCTTCATCGCGCGCTCCCGAGATTTCCGCCGATCATCCCGACCGCGCGGCAGCGCGCCAATCACAAGCGATGACATCCGCGTGACCCCGGGCATTTCGGCCTGGGGTTTCCAAAAGCGTAACCAGTGGGCTAGCCTTGCAAAAAAGGAACACAGGGAGTCGTTCAAATGTCTTCGCGCATCTTAGCCTCTGCGGCGGTGCTCGCGCTTGTCGCGGGTACGGCCTGGGCCCAGCAAACCGACATTACCATCGGGATGCAGTTGGAACCCCCCAACCTCGATCCCACCGGCGGGGCCGCGGCGGCGATTGACGAGGTGGTCTATGCCAACATCTTCGAAGGGCTGACGCGGTATCAGGCCGATGGCTCCATCGCGCCGGCGCTGGCGGAGTCCTGGGAGATTTCTGAGGATGGGTTGGAATACACCTTCAATCTGCGCGAGGGCGTAACGTTTCATGATGGCACGACGTTTACCGCCGAAGACGTGAAGTTTTCGCTGGATCGCGCTCGGGCCGAAGATTCGACCAATGCGCAAAAGGCGCTGTTTGCCGGGATCGCCGAGGTGGAAGTGGTGGATGGCGCCACCGTCAAGGTGATCCTGTCGGCCCCCAATGGCGCGTTTCTGACCAACATGGCCTGGGGCGATGCGGTGATCGTGGCCCCGGAAAGCATCGAGACGGCAGCCACCAATCCCATCGGCACCGGCCCTTTCAAATTCGCCGAATGGGTGCAGGGGGATCGGGTCGAGTTGGAAGTGAACCCCGATTACTGGGGCGAGGCGCCTGCGCTTACGGCGGCGACGTTCAAGTTCATCTCTGATCCCACGGCGGCCTTTGCAGCGATGATGGCGGGCGATATCGACGCCTTCCCGGGTTACCCTGCGCCGGAAACGCTGGCGCAGTTTGAGGCCGATCCACGGTTCAAGCTGCTCATCGGGTCGACCGAGGGCGAGACAATCCTGTCCACCAACAACCAGGCCGAGGCCCTGTCGGACGTGCGCGTGCGCAAGGCCATTGCCCATGCGATCAACCGGCAGGAAATCATCGACGGTGCGATGTTCGGCTATGGCACGCCCATCGGCACGCATTTCGCGCCGCACAACCCCGATTACGTCGACCTGACCGGCCAATCGGCCCATGACCCCGAACTTGCGCGGTCGCTTCTGGCCGAGGCGGGGTATGCCGACGGGTTGACGTTGACACTGAAACTGCCGCCGCCGTCCTATGCCCGGCGCGGGGGGGAGATCATTGCCGCGCAACTGCGCGAAGTGGGGATCGAGACCGAGATTTCCAACCTCGAATGGGCGCAGTGGCTGGAACAGGTGTTCCGCGGCAAGGATTATGACCTGACCATCGTCAGCCATACCGAGCCGATGGATATCAACATCTACGCCCGGCCCGAGTATTACTTCCAGTACGATAACCCCGATTTCCAGGAGATCATGGCCGAGCTTGATATCGCCACCGATCCGGCCGAGCGTTCGGAGCTTCTGAAATCCGCGCAACAGATCATCGCCGATGACTATGTTAACGGCTATCTGTTCCAGCTGGCGCGAACCGGGGTGGCCAATGCCGATATCGAAGGGCTGTGGCTGAACGCGCCGACCCAGGCCAATGACCTGACCGGGGTCCGCTGGACCAACTAAATTCCCCCCAAACGGGTGGCGGCGGCCCCGATTGCCGCCACCAACTGACCGCAATTCGTCCGAATTGCGGTCACCTTCGTTTGGCAACGTCTCCTCGGGGGATGAGGAGCGTTTATGGCCAGACATGGATATCAGACGGCGTTGTGCTTCAAGACGCGCCGGACCAACCCGGTGGATCGCGCGCGCCGGATCGTGCGCCGGGTTGTGCGGGCATCGGCCCTCTCTGCTGCCCTGATCATCTCAACCGCTGTCGTTGCCGAGGCCACCGGCCCGCAAACCGCAGCGCACCTGCCCACATTGCAACGCGTCGCGGCGCCGGACGGGTTCAACGGCGTGTGCCAGCGCTATGTGTGGGCTTGCGAAAACACCCGTTCGCGCGTCAAGTCGACCGAGGAACTGCTGCGGGTGGCCAGGTCAGTGAACCTGACAGTGAACCGCAGTTTCGATGAGGTTGCCGATCAGACGCAGTACAACCGCCAGGAATACTGGGCCTTGCCCACGTCGATTGGCGGTGATTGCGAGGATTTTGCCCTGCTCAAGCGGCAGGAACTGATGGCGATGGGTGTGCCGGGCGAACGGCTGCTGATCGCAACCGTCCTGGATCGCCAGCGTCGGGCCCACGCGGTGCTGGTTTTGCGCACGGATCGGGGCGACATGGTTCTCGATAACCTGACCAATCGCATCAAGCACTGGTCGGCCACGGGCTATACGTTCCTGCGGATGCAAGACCCCGATGCCCCGTCGCGCTGGAACGCGGTGTTTGCAGGTGGGGTGTTCGCCGAGGCGGGCGTCTGATCGCACGAAAATGGCCGGCAATGCCGGCCATTTGGTACGTTTTCACTCGTTACACTGGTCGTAGCGTGGCCGAAGGCCCGCAGCGAGTATCCAGTTATTCTGCGACGCTGGCCATTTCCTGATCAGCGACGTCTTCTTCTACTTCGCTCTCGACACCGCTGTCAGAAGCATCCTGCTTGGCTTCCTTTTTGGCAGCCTGAGCTTCCGCTGCGGCGGCCTGTTCGGCTTCCCAACGCTCTTCCTTCTTGGCTTGTTTCCAATCGGGAAGGTCCTTGCCACCGGTCTCGGCGTCGTCATCGCCGCCGTACTTCTTCTCAAGCTTCCAATCCGGCAGGCCCTTGGGGTTGTTCTTGTTGGCCTTCTTCTCGGCACGCCAGGCGTCCTGATCCTCGCGCTGCTTTTCCCAGCGGGCGACCTTGCGATCCCACTTTTCTTTCCAGATGCCGTTCTTCTTGGCAACTTTCCAGGCGGGCAGGTTCTTTTCAGCGGTCTCGGTCGCGTCATCCCCATCGGATGCGCCGCCGTCACCACCGGTGCCATCGCCCCCGTCGGTGCCCGTGCCGTCACCGACACCCGCACCATCATCGTCATCGTCGCCTGCGGTATCGGCCACGGTGACGTTACCAACCGTTGGGCCGCCTACATCGTCATCGCTGTCGCGGGTCACGATCCCGCCGCTGATGGCCGCCGTCGCGAAGTCGGCCATCTGAAGGGCCAGCGTCGGACAGTTCTCGGACATATACAGGAACCACCGGTCAAATTCGCTGTGCTCGGACAGTTGCCGCATCAGATCGGTGGGTAGCCCGCTTTGGAACGAACACAGATCCGATGGCAGGCTGACCGGGATCAAACCGGTTTCAGGATCGGGCGACATCGCACCCGCAACGGTCGAAGAGACCGCGAAAAACGCCGCCGTGACAGGCGGCAAAACATACGTGCGTCTACTCATGGAAACCCCCAGCAAGACTGACTACAAAAAACTCACCACTACTCCCAGTGCGGCGAGGAAGTACTGAATGTGGCGTTTCTGTCAATTTGCTGCCCAAGATATGTCACTAAACCGGGGTTTTCGGAAACAATCCTGAAGCATTCCCAGCGCTGTCGTGAATTCAGCGGAAGACCACCCATAGGCCTGTGCGGGCCGGATGTGTGGCTAGGGCCTTGGGGGATTTGCGAAAAACGGGGTCGGAGGTGGGAAAAGACCGCCGCAAGCCCTCAAATGGCGTTGCGGCGGGGAATCGCCGGGGTCTGTTCAGGGCGCTGCGGCCTGGTTAGGCCGCATTTGCAGGTGTAGAGGCGGGCAAAAGGTCGGGTCAGTACCGTTTGCCGCCTTTGTCTTTACCGCCTTTATCCTTGCCGCCTTTGCCACCCTTGTCCTTGCCACCCTTACGGTCGCCCTTGTCGCGGTTGCCTTTGTCCCGGTCGCCACGGTCGCGGTCACTCTTGTCGCGCCCCTTATCCTTGCCACGGTCATCGCGCTCCGCCTTGCTGCGCTCGCCCTTGCTGTGGGGATCGCGCTGCCGGTCCTTGCGGTCGGCTTTGGCGTGATGATCGCGCTGCCGGTCCTTGCGGTCGGCCTTGTCTGCCTTGCCGTGCCCCTTGTCGCGGTCCGCCTTTTTGCGATCGGCCTTAGCATGGTGGTCGCGCTGTCGGTCCTTGCGCTCGGCCTTGTCCCCCTTGTCGCGGTCCGCCTTGTGCTTGCCACCGGTGTCGGCATGGGCCTTGCGATCTCCTTTGTCGGCCTTTCCGCCCTTGTGGCGATCGCCTTTTCCGGGATGGTCCTTGCGGTCGGTCCGGTCGTGCTTGCCATAGCCTTGCTTGTCTTTGGCCTTGCCCGCATCCTTGCGGTCGGCCTTGCCTTCGCCGGGGTGCCCTTTGTCTTTCTTGTCGCCGGCTTTGCTGTCGCCCTTGTGCGGAGCACTGGCCTCACGATCCTTCTTGTCCTTCTTGTCCTTCTTTTCCTTCTTGTCCTTCTTGTCCTTCTTGTCCACCACGTCTTTTGGCGCGCTGTCCTGGCGATCCTTCTTGTCTGTCTTGGTCTTTTTGTCCGCCGCGTCCTTCGGGGTGTTCTCCTTGCTCTTCTGCTTCTTTTTCTTGTCTTTGGCGGTTTTCTTGTCCCCGCCATCGGCACTTGTGCCGCCACCCGTGCCACCCGGGGTCATGCCGCCATCGCCGGGGTGATCATCCGCCCCGCCGCCGGATCCGCCGCTGCCAGACCCGCCATTGCCAGAGCCACCGCTCCCGGACCCGGCACCATCATTGCCGCTGCCCGTGCCGCCCGACCCTGTGCCGCCGCCGGAGCCCTGACCACCGCCAGCCCCATCCGAGCCGCCATCGCCCCCGTCTGAACCGTCGTCCGAGCCGCCGTTACCGCCACCATTCCCGGTGCCATCACCGCCGCCCGTGCCACCGTCTGAGCCCGAACTGCCACCATCGCCGTTTCCGGACCCATCGCCCGCGCTGCCATCGCTTCCGGATCCGTCTAAGCCGCCACCATTGGACCCCGTTTCACCGGTTCCGTCGCCCGTTCCACCGGTGCCGTTACCGTCCCCGCCGCCGGAGCCATCGCCGTTGCCGGAGCTGTCCCCGCCGCCGTCCGAGCCATCGCCGCCGGTCCCGTCGCCGTTTCCGGCCCCACTGGAACCGTTGCCGTCACCGGAGCCATCGCCGCCCGCGCCGCCGCTGCCTCCGGCGCCATCGCCGCTGTCACCGCTACCGCCGTCGCCATTGTCACCGGCCCCGTCGCCACCGGTGCCATCACCACCGGTCCCGCCGCCAGCGCCGTCGCCGCCACCGTTCCCGCCGGTGCCATTGCCACCCGTGCCGCCGCCAGCGCCATCGCCGCCCGTGCCACCAGTCCCATCGCCCGGATCACCCGCGCCACCGCCGGTGCCATTCCCGCCACCGCCGGCACCCGCGCCGCCGCCACCCGCAATAGGCAGGAACGGGCCGTCGTCATCATCGCTCTCATCACGCTCGGGTCGGTCTGGGCGGGTCGTCGCGGTGACCGCGTCGGCAAAGGCCAGGGCCTGCTCGGGGCAGTTCGCCAGCATATAGTCCAACAACGCCTCGCGATCGAAGCGCCGGGTCAGGCGCGTGACCAGCGCCTCGGGCAGGCCGTCTTCAAAGCTGCACAGGTCGTCGGGCAGGGCCACGGCCAGTGCCACAAGCCCGGTCTCTTCATCCATCTCGATCCGGGTGGAGGACGCCACTGGGGCGGGCGGCGTCTCCAAAGGGCCTGCGATCGAGGCCGTGGCCGCATCGCCCGTCAGGGCCAGAGCGACCTCTGGGCATTCGCGCCCCATATAGTCCAGAAGTTCGGGGAAATCGTCGCGCTCGCGCAAGCGGGCGGCCAGGCTCTCTGGCACGCCGTCTGTGTAGAGGCACAGGTCGGCGGGCAGGGCAACAAGACCGGTGCCCGGCCCGCTGCGTTCCGGGCCCGGCACCACGACGGGGTCCAGACGCTCGCCCTGGGCGAGGGTGTCCAACGATCCCGCAAAAACGCCTGAAGCCGTCATCGCGGCCACCAGCGCCATCGCCCCGGCACGCCCGCGCAAAACCCAACGTTGCTTCGTCATAACTGTCCCCCCAGAACGGCGCTGTGGCACCTATTCCATTCACCGGTGTTGTTTCTAGCAGTGACGATTGCCACACAATTGTCAGACTGTTGCCCAAGTGATGCCTAATTTTCTAAACGAAACGCTAACGCTCGTGCCAACGCGGCGAAGAACCCCGCGCAGGTGTCAGCGATCCCGCGCGCGATTGGGCGTGGCGCATACGCGAAACCTCGCCTAACGTCGGGCCATGCTGCGGTTTTTCCTGAAACGGCTTGTGTCCCTGATCCTGTCGCTTGCTGTGTCGAGCCTGGTGATCTTTGCCGTGGTGGAGGTGATCCCGGGCGATCCAGCGGCCTTCATGCTGGGCCTGAATGCCGCGCCCGAGGCGGTGGCGGCCTTGCGCGAGGATCTGGGGCTGAATGGTGGGCTGATTGAGCGCTATGCGGCCTGGGTGGGCGGTATGCTCACGGGCGATTTCGGGACGTCCTACACCTACCGCGTGCCGGTGACAGAGCTGGTGCTGGACCGGCTGTGGGTGTCGCTGCCCTTGACGCTTTATGCCTTGATCCTGTCAACGGCGATTGCGATCCCGGTGGGGATGATCGCGGCGGCGCGGCGGGGGCGGCCGGCGGATGTGGCGGTGATGGGCACGACGCAGCTGGGGATCGCGGTGCCGAATTTCTGGTTCGCGATGATCCTGGTGCTGATCTTTGCGATCCAGCTCAGGTGGTTCTCGGCTGGGGGCTTTCCGGGGTGGGATGAAGGGTTCTGGGTGTCGATCAAAGCGCTGACCCTGCCCGCCATTGCGCTCGCCTTGCCGCAAGCCTCGATCCTCGCCCGCGTGATGCGCTCTAGCGTGCTCGAGACGCTGGGTCAGGATTACATGCGCACCGCCCGCGCCAAGGGGCTGAGCGAACGCCGGGCAGTCACCCGACATGCATTCCGCAACGCGATGATCCCGGTGATGACGATCATCGGGCTGCAGTTTTCGTTCCTTCTGGCCGGTGCGATCATCATCGAAAACGTGTTCTTCCTGCCCGGTCTCGGGCGGCTGATCTTCCAAGGCATCACCCAGCGCGACCTGATCGTGGTGGAAAGCGTGGTGATGCTCTTGGTCTTCTCGGTCATCCTCGTGACCTTCCTCGTCGACATCGCCTATGCCGTGATCGACCCGCGCCTGAGGACCCGCGCGTGAGGTGGCCGATCTCGCTCATCCTCGGGACGGCGCTGGCGGGAGCCTTCGCACTGGCCGCGTTTATATCGTTCCTCTGGACGCCGTTTGACCATGAAAGCCTGAACATCTCGGCCCGCATGGGCCTTCCCGACGGCCAGCATTGGCTGGGGACCGATCACCTGGGCCGCGATATCCTGACGATGATCATGGTAGGGGCCCGCACCTCGATCGCGGTTGCGATCATCGCGGTGGGTATTGGTATCGCAATCGGTGTCCCCCTTGGCCTCTTCGCCGCCGCCAACCGGGGCAGCCTGATTGACGAGGTCATCATGCGCGGCAATGACCTCGTCTTTGCCTTCCCCTCCCTCGTGATCGCAATCCTGATCACCGCCGTCTTCGGCCCCTCCGCCGTCAACGCCATCCTCGCCATCGGCATCTTCAACATCCCCGTCTTCGCCCGCGTCGCGCGCGGCGGGGCGCTGTCGCTCTGGACGCTGGACTATATCCTGGCCGCCCGCGTGGCCGGGAAGGGCCGCTTCCGCATCTCGGTCGAACACATCCTGCCAAACATCGCGAACCTGCTGATTGTGCAGGGGACAATCCAGTTTTCGCTGGGCATTCTGGCCGAAGCCGCGCTCAGCTACGTGGGCCTCGGTGCCCAGCCCCCCACGCCCAGCTGGGGCCGGATGCTCGCCGACAGCCAGACGATGATCTCGCTCGCCCCCCACATGGCGATTTTCCCCGGCCTTGCGATTGTGCTGACCGTGCTGGGCCTCAACCTCGTGGGCGACGGCTTGCGCGATATCCTTGATCCGCGGGTGCGGCGGGCGCGATGACGCTGTTGTCCGTCCAAAACCTGTCGCTCGACATCCACGGCACGCCGATCCTGCGGGACGTGTCGTTCGACGTTCAAGAGGGCGAGGTTTTCGGGCTGGTCGGCGAAAGCGGGTCTGGCAAGTCGCTGACGGCGCTCTCGACCATGCAGCTCCTGCCCGGCGGGTCACAGGCCACGGGGCGCATCGAGATGGGCGGGCAGGACCTGCTTCACCTGCCCGAGCGCGAGATGTGCGCCATTCGCGGCAATGAGATCGGGATGATCTTTCAGGAACCGATGACCGCGCTCAACCCGGTGCAGACCATCGGCGATCAGGTGGCCGAGACGCTGATTATCCACGGCGCTGCGTCGCGGTCCGAGGCGCTGGACGCCGCCCGCGAACGGCTCGACCGGGTGGGGCTGACGGCAGATCGGTTCCCGCTCACCCGCTATCCGCATGAGCTGTCGGGCGGCCAGCGGCAGCGGGTGTGCATCGCGATGGCGGTGGCGTTGCGCCCGAAGCTCCTGATCGCAGACGAACCCACCACCGCGCTTGATGTCACCACCCAGGCGCAGATCCTCGACCTGTTGCAAGGCCTGGTGCGGGAGGAGGGGATGGCGCTGATGCTGATCACCCATGACCTCGCGGTGGTCTCGGATGTGGCGCATCACGTGGCGGTCATGCAGAACGGCGAAATCGTGGAGGCGGCGGAAACCGAAACCCTGTTCCGCCGCCGCAGCCACGCCTATACCCGCGCGCTGTTCGCGGCCTCCGAACATCAGCCCACCCGAGACGTCACCGCGGGCGCCACCCCGGTGCTGGAGGTCGCGCAGGCCACGCGCGACTATACTTTGCCCCGCACATCCCTGTTCGCCCCGGCCCCGAAGCTCCGCGCCGTGGATCAGGTGAGCCTGACCATCCACGCTGCCGAAAGCGTGGGCCTCGTCGGCGAATCCGGCTGTGGCAAGTCCACCCTCACCCGCGCGATCCTGGGGCTGGAGCCGCTGCAGGGCGGCACGATCCGCATCGGCGACGCGCCTGTCACCGCCCCCCATGTCCCCGCCGAGATCCGCCGCCGGATGCAGGTGGTGTTCCAGGACCCGTTCGGCTCCTTCAACCCCCGCCACCGAGTAGACCGCCTCGTCTCCGAACCCTTCCACCTGCTGGGCGAGGTGCCAGACCGCGAGACCCGCATCGACGAGGCGCTGATCAGCGTGGGCCTGACCCCCGCCGATAAGGCGAAATACATCCACGAATTCTCTGGCGGCCAGCGCCAGCGGATCGCCATCGCCCGCGCGCTGATCACCCGGCCCGATCTGATCGTACTGGATGAAGCGGTGTCGGCCCTAGATGTCCGTGTCCGGGCCCAGATCCTCGACCTGCTGGCCGATCTGCAGGCGGAATACGGGATGGCGTATCTGTTTATCAGCCACGACCTGGGGGTTGTGCGGGCGATCACCGACCGGGTGCTGGTGATGAAGGCGGGGCAGATCGTGGAGGAGGGGCCGACGGATCGGGTGTTCGCCGCGCCCGAACACCCCTATACGGCGGAATTGATCGCGGCCACGCCGCGGATCCCGGCGGATTGGCATGAGGGAGGATTGGATGTCTCTGGACCGGCTGTGGTTTGATCCCGCGCAGATCCTTGTGGATGGCCGCTGGCGCGCGCCTGAGGGCGGCGGGCGGCTGACGCTCGAAGACCCCTCGACCGGACAGGGCATCGGTGAGATCGCGGGCGGGCAGGCGGCGGATATCGATGCGGCTATTGCGGCCGCGCGGGCGGCGTTGGCGGGTGAGTGGGGTCGGGCCACGGCGGCGGAGCGGGGGCGGGTGCTGACGCGGTTGGGTCAGCTCGTAAAAGACCGCGCCGAAGACCTCGCCCATCTTGAAGCGATGGACGTGGGCAAGCCCTTGAAACAGGCGATGGCCGACGCGCTGGCGCTTGCCCGCTATTGCGAGTTCTACGGCGGTGCGGCGGACAAGGTGATGGGTGAGACGATCCCCTATCTCGATGGCTACACCGTGTATACCTTGCGCGAACCGCACGGCGTCACGGGCCATATCGTACCCTGGAACTATCCGATGCAGATCATCGGGCGGTCGGTGGGCGCCGCACTCGCCATGGGCAACGCATGCGTCCTGAAACCTGCTGAAGAGGCCTGCCTCACCGCGCTGGCCTTCGCCAAACTGGCCGAAGAAGCAGGCCTGCCCAAGGGCGCGCTCAATGTCGTGCCGGGTCTCGGCGAAGAGGCCGGTGCCGCCCTCGCGGGCCACCCGGGTGTCAACCACATCTCATTCACCGGGTCGGTCGGCGTCGGCAGCCTCGTCCAGGCTGCAGCCGCCAAAAATGTCGTCCCCGTCACCCTGGAGCTGGGTGGCAAATCCCCGCAAGTGGTGTTCGACGACGCCGACCTCGACGCAGCCCTCCCCTTCCTCGTCAACGCAGGCATCCAGAACGCGGGCCAAACCTGCTCCGCCTCCTCCCGCATCCTCGCCCACCGGTCCATCGCCGAAGAAGTTACCGCCCGCATGGCTGCCCGCTACGGTGCGCTACGCGTGGGCCCCGCCATCGCGGACCTTGATGTGGGCCCCCTGATCTCGGCCCGGCAGAAGGAGATCGTCACGGGCTACCTCGACCTTGCAAAAGACCTCGACACCGCCGCCACCGGCCAGATCATGGGCAACGCGCCGGACGGTGGCCATTACGTCGCCCCACACCTGCTATCCGGCGTATCCCCCGACCACCGCCTTGCCCGTGAAGAGATCTTCGGCCCCGTCCAGGTCGTCATCCCCTTCGATGATGAAGAAGAGGCTGTCGCCATCGCCAACGGCACCGACTATGGCCTCGTCGCTTCGGTCTGGTCCCGCGACGGGGCACGGCAGATGCGGCTCGCCAAGCGCCTGCATGCAGGGCAGGTCTTCATCAACAACTACGGGGCAGGGGGTGGTGTCGAATTGCCCTTCGGCGGGGTCGGCAAATCAGGCCATGGGCGGGAGAAAGGGTTCGAGGCGCTTTACGGGTTTTCATCGCTGAAAACCGTCGCGACCTACCACGGCTGATCCTCTTAGGCCGGAGGGGGCGCCGCCTCGTCGGCCCGGCTCGCCCGAATCTGCCGTCGGCGGACCAGCGCGAACGCCCCCACGCCCGCGATCAGAAAGCCCAAGGGTGCGGGCAGGGGGGTCACTGCCGGGGGATCATCGACCTGCCCGTCATCGGGGAGCGGGCGATCGCGATCGAACCGCATCAGAAACACCACCGGGAATTTGCGACGCTCCGCCCGGCGGGGCAGGACCAGGATCAAGGCCCGCCGCCACGGCGCGGCCTCCCCCCGCCAGACACGCCAGTCGCGGGGTTTGACAATGGCAAAGTACCACTTTCGCCCCCCGGGCAGCTCTTGCGGCATGGTCACTGTCGCGGAATACCCCGGCCCCCGCAGGACGGCCGCATCCGCCGGGACAGCGGGCAGGATCGCAAGGGTCACGGCAAGGACAAACAGGATAAGGCGCATCGGGCAACTCCATCCGAGACACGGAAGACACCCGATTTCATCTGCCTTTAACCTTAAAATGCGGTTAATGGCCGTCGGCTCTGAGGCAGGCGAAGCCGATCGGGGCGCCAAACACAGCGCCCCGACTCACCGTTATAGGCTTAGATCACGCGCCGTCCGTCGACGTCGCCGTTGCCCCGGAACAGGAAGAACATGCCACCGGCCAGCAACAGGCCCTGAAGCTGCCATCCGCTGAACGGCCCGAAGTAGATCATGACGATCACACCGGCCACGACAATGGCAATGGCCAGACCGCCCAGCCGCGTCAGCGCATCGGCCATCCAGTTGTTGCGGATCAACCCGCCCAAAAGGATCGCGAGACCACCGGCGATCTCGGCAAAAGTCGCCAGGCCGAACAGCACCAGCGGCAGGCCATACCCTTCGGCCTGCAGAGCAAAGTCGGGCAGCTTCAGCCACCCTTGTTCGATGATGATGATCGCGAGCGGGATGCGCAGGAACCAGTCGGCGCTCCGGATCGTCGGAAGTCGGCGCTCATAGTCGCCGATACTGTCAGTCACAGTCATCTGCAAACTCCTTGTTCGTATGCGTACCTACCAACAGGCAGGTTACTTGCTTGGGGTCGGACTTAGTGCCGCAGATTGGCCAAGCAACTCGCAAGGATGTTATCGGGTGTGCGCAGCTGCACAGATCAGATTTTGCGGCCCACCAAAAACCGATTGCGCGACTTGCCGTGGCTTTCCGAGGCGATCACCTCAAACCCGACCTCGTGCATCATCGACTCAAGCCCACGCGCCGTCGGAAACCCGACAAACGGCGCCTTGCCCAGCATCTGCATGACCGGGATCACGATCCGTAGGACAAAGCCGGCATCCCCAAGGCAGGGCGTTTTGGTGATGAGCACACCGCCCGGTTTCAACTGGGCATGCGCACGCCGGATGGTGCGTACGGGGTTTTCCAACAGATGTAACAGGTTGAACCCCATCACCGCATCAAACGAAGCCTCGGCAAAGATGTCAGCGTCCGATGGCGCGGTCTGGAATGTCACCGTCCGCGCACCCTGATCGGCGGCCTTGGCACGCGCGATCCGGATCATCTCGCCCGAGATATCCGTCGCCGTCATCTGTGCCACCGCGCGTGACAGCAACAGCGCGGTCGACCCGGTGCCACAGCCCAGCTCAAGTACGTGGTCGGTGGGGTTTAGGTAGTCACGCGTGCGGGCCATCGTATGCTCATAGGTCGGCACATCGGCGATGGGTTGCTTGGCGTATTTCGCGGCGATTTTGTCCCAGAAGGGGGCGGGTTGGATCATGGTGGCCATCGTCTCTCTCATCTCTGATCTTAGGGCTGGCCTACACATATCTCTATGGTAACCTGCCCGTAATTGACGAAATCCGTGGGTCTTCCATACGTATTTGCATGAATTGGACGGCGATCTCCTTTGATTGGAACCAGGCGCGGGCGTTCCTCGCGACCGCAGAAGAGGGCTCTTTGTCTGCCGCCGCCCGCGCGCTGAACCTCACCCAACCGACGCTCGGCCGGCAGGTGACGGCCTTGGAAGAGCATCTGGGCGTTGTGCTCTTCGAGCGCGGTGGCCGCGCCATGACCCTGACCGAAGCGGGGCAGGAACTGATTGAACATTTCCGCGCCATGGGCACGGCGGCGGAACGCGTCTCGCTCACTGCAACGGGCCAGTCGCAGGCGATCGAGGGCCACGTCGCCCTCACCGCCACCGATATCGTGATCGCCTATCTCATGCCCGCTGTGCTGCACGCCTTGCGCGCCCGTGCACCGGGGATCGAGGTGGATTTGATCGCCGCCAACGACCTGCGCGATCTGCGCCGGCGTGAGGCCGATATCGCGCTGCGCAACGTCCGCCCGGAAGATCCCGAACTGATCGCCAAGCTCGTGCGCGAGGTGCCGATCCATCTTTACGCGACGCCTGCCTATCTGGATCGGCACGGGCGGCCGCGGAGCCGAGAAGACCTGGCCCAGCATGACTTCATCAGCATGGGCAACCCCGCCGAATACCTGAGCGTACTCAACGCCCACGGCGTGCCCGTGACCCGCGCGCAAATGCGCTATGGCTCCGAAAGCGCGCTTCTGGGTTGGACGCTCATGCAAGAAGGGCTGGGCATCGCGCCCATGTCAGACGATATCGCCAGCCTGACCCCCGGTGTCGAACGTCTGAGCGTCGAGATGGACCCGCTCGTGGTGCCGATCTGGCTCACCACCCACCGCGAATTGCGCACGAGCCGCCGCATTCGGCTCGTCTTTGATCTCTTGGCCGAAGCCCTATGCCGCGCGTAGGCCTTTGAGTTCGCCCACGAAACGCGGGATCTTTTCCTTAAACTTGAAGAAGCCCGCTGTGGCGGCAGGCCAGCACATCGCATCGTATTGGCGGAGCAGACGCACAACCGAGACCTCGCCCTCCAGCGCCCGAGCCACTGCCGCCATGCGTTCCGCCGCCGGACCCACGGGCGGGTAGGGCAGCACGATCTGTTCCAGCCCCTGATCCCGGGCCCAGTCTGCGACGGCCTGCGGATCGCTCAGCGGGCCGGTCACGGGGCCAAGCCGCGCGCCATAGCGTGCCTGACAATCGGCCATCGCGCCGTCGGTGAAGGCCATCACGCGCGGCGACACCGCGAGCGGTGACCGCCCGCTTGCGGCGTTTAGAAAACAGGTCGCCACCGGCTGCACGCGGTCGAGCACGAAGCCTGGCGACAGATCCTCCTCCGTCAGGACCAGCCCGGTGCGCTTGTCCGACACCAGCCGTTCCCCTACCGGCGCATCCATCCGCGGCGGATGCGGCGGGCCATCGAGGGGCGCGGCTTGAGTGTTGAGATACATCCCCTCGCCAAACCGCCCCTCGGTATATTTCGAGATGTTCGACACCCGCGCAACGTAATGCTTGCCCCGCGTCTGCAGCCCCGCCACCCAGCGCCAGCCCAGCGTATTGCTCGCCGGATCGCCATCAAGGAGGTGCCGCAAGAAGAAATCCGCCCCAAGCTCCCACGGCAGGCGCAGGGTGAAGATCCAGATCGAGGCAAACCACATCCGCGCGTGGTTGTGCATATACCCGGTCTCCACGAGTTCCTGTGCCCAATGGTCAAACGCGGCAATCCCGGTCTCGCCCGAACAGGCGGCCTCCCACTCCTGCCGAAGCCCGCTTTCGGTCTGTACCCGATTGAGCGCCCCGGTCACGCCCCGCTGATAGTCGCCCCAGATCGAGGGCCGCATTTCGAGCCAGCCTTTCCAATAGGTCCGCCAGAACAACTCCTGGATGAACTTCTCAGCCGTCGACAGGGAATAGCGCCCCAGCACCGCCTCCAGCACCTCGGTCTCGGTGATGAGCCGATGGCGGATGTAAGGCGAGAGGCCCGAGACATGGGTATGCCCCGGCAGATCATAGTTGCGACCAGAGGTATAGTCGCGCCCGGCCTTCGGCGTGAAGGCAGCGAGGCGTTCCAGGGCGGCGGTGCGGGTGGGCGGAAACTCAGCAATCATCGCCCGAGGGTAGGGCGCAGCGCAGGGCCATCAAGCGCGTCGGGGGCTCTGCCCCCAGCCCTGCGGGCGTCCCCCGGGATATATCGAGACCAAAGATGCCGCCTCTTTGGTCCGGAAATATCCCCGCCGGAGGCCTAAGATCGCGGCCGTCAGGCCGCCACTTTGCACTGGCCCGCATAGCAGCGGCCCAGCACATGATCCCAGCCGGAGGTGTAGTTGGCACACATCGTCTCGGCCTCGGCCCCCAGCGCGTCGAAGCCGCCATGGGTCAGGTCGACGCGTGTGCCCGCCTCGGTTCGGGTGAATCGGATGTCGACCTGCGTCGCCTCGTCTTCCTCGCGCCCCACATACCAGCGCATACCGAAGCGTTCGCCGGGGGCCCAGTCGGTTACGGTGGCCCAAGGTGCCTCAGAGCCGTCGGGCATGGTTTCGATCACGTGCCCGCCGGTGCGGGGTTCGACCCGGACCTTAGCCTCTTCCCCGCGCCCATCGCTGGCTGCCAGCGAGTGACTGTCCTTCGGCCACCAGCGGTCGATGCCTGAGGTGAAGAGCTCAAACGCGCTGTGACGGTCGAGGGGCACGGTCACGGATTTCTTGATCGGGTCAGTCACGGGCAGGTCTCCTTTCAGACAGGCGCTGCGCCTCGGCCGCATAGGCGGCAAGTGCATCGTCCCAGAGTGTGTCGAGGTAGTCGCGCAAGGCGTCGAACCCGCCTGGGGCCAGGCGGTAGAGCCGTTTTGTCCCTTGCGCCTCTGCCGCTACCAGCCCCGCATCGGTCAGGACGCGCAGGTGCTGCGACACCGCGGGCCGGCTGATCGGAAAGCGCCCGGCCAGGACGCCCACGCTTTGCGGCGCCTCCCGCAGCGTTTCGACAATCGCCCGACGGGTGGGGTCGGCAAGCGCAATGAGGGCAGCTTCGTAAGACATGACTTACCGTAAGTCAGGGCTTACATTTCTGTCAAGCTGTGATTAAGTTGTCTCTCGGGGTGGCCTTGCAGCCCCCCGGACCCAGAACTAAGACTAGCGTAACACCCTTGGGATAGATCATCCCGCAAGCAGCAGGCAGCCTTTGATGCAAGATCCCGTCGATACCTACATGAACCTCGTCCCCATGGTCGTCGAACAGACAAGCCGCGGGGAACGCGCCTATGATATTTTCTCGCGCCTCCTAAAGGAGCGCATCATTTTCCTCAACGGCCCCGTCCATGATGGGATGAGCCAGCTTGTGGTGGCCCAGCTTTTGCACCTGGAGGCCGAGAACCCGTCGAAAGAGATTTCGATGTATATCAACTCGCCCGGCGGCGTGGTGACATCCGGTCTCTCGATCTATGACACGATGCAGTACATCCGCCCGAAGGTGTCGACCCTGGTGGTGGGGCAGGCGGCGTCGATGGGCTCGCTTCTGCTGGCGGCAGGCGAGGCAAACATGCGCTTCTCCCTGCCCAACAGCCGGATCATGGTCCACCAGCCCTCGGGCGGGTATCAGGGGCAGGCCTCTGACATCATGATCCACGCGCAGGAGACGCAGAAGCTGAAGACGCGGCTCAATGAGATCTACGTGAAACACTGCGGGCGAACGCTGGAAGAAGTGGAGGCGGCACTGGACCGCGACAACTTCATGTCGCCCGAGGAAGCCAAAGAGTGGGGCCTGATCGACGAGATCGTCGAAAGCCGCGCCAAGGGCGATGACACAGAGGCGTGACAAAGCCGCCCAAAATTCGACATTGTGCCTTGGTTGGCTCTCCCGTAGGCTTTGCCCGCGGGGGCGCCGCGAGGGCGTTGGGCAGACAGAGAAATGTTAAGGCCTTCGGGGTGTATTGATGGCGACTTCTTCCGGTAACGACAGCAAAAACACGCTCTATTGTTCCTTCTGCGGCAAGAGCCAGCATGAGGTGCGCAAGCTGATTGCCGGGCCGACCGTGTTCATTTGCGACGAATGCGTCGAATTGTGCATGGATATCATCCGGGAAGAAACGAAGTCGTCGAGCCTGAAATCCGCCGACGGTGTGCCCACGCCGAAAGAGATTTGCGAAGTCCTCGATGACTATGTGATCGGCCAGGCCCATGCCAAGCGCGTGTTGTCGGTTGCGGTCCACAACCACTACAAGCGTCTGAACCATGCCGCCAAATCGGGTGACATCGAATTGGCGAAATCGAACATTCTGCTGATCGGCCCCACGGGCTGCGGCAAGACGCTTTTGGCCCAGACGCTGGCGCGTATCCTCGATGTGCCGTTCACCATGGCCGACGCCACGACGCTCACTGAGGCGGGCTATGTGGGCGAAGATGTCGAGAACATCATTCTCAAGCTCTTGCAGGCCAGCGAGTACAATGTCGAACGCGCGCAGCGCGGGATCGTTTATATTGACGAAGTCGACAAGATCACCCGCAAGTCTGACAACCCCTCGATCACCCGTGATGTGTCGGGTGAGGGGGTGCAGCAGGCGCTTTTGAAGATCATGGAAGGCACCGTGGCCTCCGTCCCGCCGCAGGGCGGACGCAAGCATCCGCAGCAGGAATTTCTGCAGGTGGACACAACAAATATTCTGTTCATCTGTGGCGGCGCCTTTGCTGGGCTGGAAAAAATCATCAGCCAACGCGGCAAGGGCAGCGCGATGGGCTTTGGTGCCGACGTGCGCGAGAACGACGATCGCGGCGTGGGTGAGATGTTTACCGAGCTTGAGCCCGAAGATCTGTTGAAATTTGGGCTGATCCCGGAATTCGTGGGTCGCCTGCCGGTGATTGCTACGCTGCAAGACCTTGACGAAGACGCGCTGGTCACGATCCTGACCGCGCCGAAAAACGCGCTGGTCAAGCAGTACCAGCGGCTGTTTGAGTTGGAAGACACCAAGTTGACCTTCACCGACGACGCGCTGTCGGCCATCGCCAAGCGCGCGATTGAGCGCAAGACCGGTGCGCGAGGTCTGCGGTCAATCATGGAGGACATCCTGCTCGACACGATGTTCGACCTGCCGGGGATGGACAGCGTCGATGAGGTGGTAGTGAATGAAGAGGCTGTGGCCTCGGAGTCGGCGCCGCTGATGATCTATTCCGACGCGAAGAAGGAGCCGGCGTCGGCGAGCTGAGGCGTCGGCCAACGTACGCTGCTGGCTATACACACCTCGGGTGTGTATAGTTTGATTGTTATGACGCGCTCGGTACAACACAAAACCCGCACCAATGTGACGCTCGACGCGGAGGCGCTGTCTGAGGCGAAGGCCCTGGGGCTCAATGTCTCGGCCATCAGCAATGAGGCTTTGATCGCAGCCGTAAGGCAGGCACGCGCGCGGGCCTGGGCGGATGACAACGCAGCCGCCATCGCGGAACGTCGCGCGTGGATTGATCGAAATGGCACTCCGCTTGCCGATCATCAGGTGCTGCAGGGCGACTAGTGGCACAGTTCCACGTCTACCGTTTGGCCGGCGGGCCAATGGTACTCGACCTGCAAACCGATCTCATCGACACCGGCACGCGCGTTGTCGCGCCCTTACTTCCGCTGGACACCGGGCCAACGGCCATCGGGCGGCTAGAACCGATCTTCGAGATCGACGGCGCGACCTATGCCTTGCACACTGCAGAGATGGCAGCGGTTCCAAGCGCTCGTCTCTCGGGCCGACCTGTGGCGGATCTGACCGCGCATGACTATGAGATACGTGGCGCACTCGATATGGTATTTTCGGGGTTTTGAGGGGTCACGCCCCTTGTCGCAAACCCCACCGAACTCAACCCAAACTCCCCATGGCCAAACGCATCACCACCAACTCCCCCTTCGAGGCCCAAATCGGCTACTCCCGCGCCGTCGTCGCGGATGGCTGGGTCTTTGTCGCTGGCACCACCGGTTACGACTTCACCACCATGACGATGCCCCCCGCCGTCGAAGACCAGTGCCGCAACGCGCTGACCACCATCGAAAACGCCTTGTTGGAGGCCGGGGCCACCATGGCTGACGTCACCCGCGTCCGCTATATCCTGCCCGATGCCGCGGACTGGCCCGCCTGCTGGCCCGTCACCTCGGCCGTCTTCGGCGAGATCCGGCCCGCCGCCACGATGATCGTCGCGGGGTTGCAGGAGCCTGAGATGAAAATCGAAATCGAGGTCACCGCCCGCGTGCCAGATTGACGCGGATCAAAGCGCACACCCCGCGCGCCGGGGACGATACCTTCAATCACACGGAGGAATCACATGTCCCATACACCACATGAACTTGCCGCCGACTTCCCCGAACACGCCGAGCGCATCCATACGCTCAAAGAATCCGACGCGCATTTCTGCCGGCTGATGGAAGAGTATCACGAGATCAACCGCCAGGTGCACCGCGCCGAAACCAATGTCGAGCCGATGGATACCCTGGCCGAGACCGAGCTGCGCAAGAAGCGCGGGGCACTGAAGGATGAACTCTACCGGATGCTGTCTGAGGCGGCGTAAGCCGTTCCCCAAGCTACCGTCACGGGCGCTGCGCGATCACTGGATCGACAGTGCCCGTTCTCGCTGGATCACATAGACGATCGCCGCCACACCGCCGAGCGACGACAGGAACATGATCCAGATGAGGGGTGCTGCGCCCGACCCGGGCGTCAAAAGCGCCCCGGCCAGCGCCGACAGCGCGGCCCCGCCGCCGATCATGATCGCGCCGCCCAGCCCGCTGGCCGTGCCCGCCAGGCGCGGACGCACGGACAAAAGCCCGGCATTGGCGTTGGGCAGAACCATCCCGTTGCCGAGGCCCACGAACACCATAAATCCAAAGAACATCCACGGCGTCTTCAGCCCCGCGTAATTCAGCAGGAGCGACACCGCCAAACCGCCCGCGCACAGGATCGAGCCCCAGAGGATCATCGGGTTGATCCCCACGCGGACCGAGAACTTTCCCGATATGCCGTTGCCGATAATGTATCCCACCGCGGGTGCCCCGAAGAAAAAGCCAAGGGCGGCGGGGTCCAGACCAAACACCTCGGTTCCCACGAAGGGGGCCCCGCCGAGATAGGCAAAGAATGCGCCGGATGAGAACGCCGCCCCCAACGCGTAGCCCCAGAACCGGCGTGCCGTCAAAAGCTCAGGATACTCCGCAAATTGCTGGGCAAAGCTGGCCGAGGTATTCGTTGCCGTCTCGCCCAGATCGCGCCACACGAGCCAGGTCAGCGCTGCGCCCAGGATCGCCAGCATCCAGAAGTTGGCCTGCCACCCCAGCGCCTCATCCAGGACCCCGCCAATGGCCGGCCCGATCATCGGCACGATCGCCATCCCCATCGTGACATAGCCGATCATCGACGCGGCCTCTTCCTGGGGCACCATATCGCGCACAATCGCACGGCTGAGGACGAGCCCTGAGACGATCACCGCCTGGGCCATGCGAAACACCAAAAACGTCTCGATATTGGGCGCCAAAACACAGCCGAGCGACGCGATGGTGAAGAGCACGCACGCCCACAGAAGGACCGGCCGCCGCCCGAAGCGATCCGACACCGGCCCGATCACCAGTTGCAGCGCCGCATTCATCGCCAGATAGAGCGCGACCGACAGCTGCATCAGCCGGTAATCCGTCTGGAAATGCGCGGTCATCCCCGGCAGCGAGGGCAAAAAGACATTCAGGCTGAGTGCGCCAAGCCCGGCCATCAGAATGAGCGTCAGGATATGTGGGGGCGTCGTCCGATCCAGGAACCGGACATCGGGGTGCGTCGACATTTCCATGGACTTAGGCCCCGGCGCGGGCATTGTCTATGCGAGTTCCGTGCGGCACCTGTGTGCAAAGATGCAAAACCGGCCGCATTGGTTTTTTTGTGCGTGAAAGGGCTCAGATTTTTGCAAATATGTCGAAAAGCACTTTCTGCGCTGCGGCGTCTGGGATAGGCACGGGCCAAACCGTGCGCCCGAAGATCAAGAGGAGGGGACATGACCAACATCCTGCAAGAGCTTGAAATACGGCGCGATGGCGCACGGGCGGGCGGCGGTGAACGGCGCGTTGAGGCGCAGCACAAAAAGGGCAAGCTGACCGCGCGCGAGCGATTGGAAGTTCTCCTCGATGAAGGGTCGTTCGAAGAATACGACATGTTCGTCACCCACCGCACGACCGATTTCGGCATGGCCGAACAGCGCCACCCGGGCGACGGTGTCGTCACCGGCTGGGGCACGATCAACGGGCGCATGGTCTATGTCTTCAGCCAGGACTTTACCGTTCTGGGCGGGTCGGTGAGTGAGACGCATGCCGCCAAGATCTGCAAGATCATGGATATGGCGATCCAGAACGGCGCGCCGGTGATTGGCCTCAACGATTCAGGTGGCGCGCGCATTCAGGAAGGCGTGGGCAGCCTCGCGGCCTATGGCGAGGTGTTCCAGCGCAATATCGAAGGCTCAGGCGTGGTGCCGCAGATCAGCGTGATCATGGGCCCTTGCGCGGGCGGCGCGGTCTATTCCCCGGCGATGACCGATTTTATCTTCATGGTGAAGGACTCGTCTTACATGTTCGTCACCGGCCCGGACGTGGTGAAGACGGTCACCAACGAACACGTCACGGCCGAAGAGTTGGGCGGTGCCACGACCCACACCCGCAAATCCTCGGTCGCCGACAAGGCGTTCGAGAACGATGTCGAAGCGCTGATCGAAGTGCGCCGGCTTGTGGATTTTCTGCCGCTGTCCAACCGTGACAAGCCGCCCCTGCGCCCGTTCTATGATGACTCCGACCGGGTGGATGCGAGCCTTGATACGCTGGTGCCCGCGAACCCCAACCAGCCCTATGACATGAAGGAATTGATCCTGAAGGTCGCCGATGAGGGCGATTTCTACGAGATCCAGGAAGATTTCGCGGGCAACATCATCACCGGGTTTATCCGGCTTGAGGGCTCGACCGTGGGCGTGGTGGCCAATCAGCCGATGGTGCTGGCCGGCGTTCTCGACATCGACAGCGCCCGCAAGGCCGCGCGGTTCGTGCGGTTCTGCGATGCGTTCGAAATTCCGATCCTGACATTCGTCGATGTCCCCGGTTTCCTTCCCGGCACCAGCCAGGAATATGGCGGGGTGATCAAACACGGGGCCAAGCTCTTGTTTGCTTATGGCGAGGCGACGGTGCCCAAGGTGACCGTGATCACCCGCAAGGCCTATGGCGGGGCCTATGTGGTGATGGCGTCAAAACACCTGCGCGCGGACATCAACTATGCCTGGCCCACCTCGGAAATCGCGGTGATGGGGGCCAAGGGGGCGACCGAGATTCTCTATCGCTCCGAACTCGACGATCCTGAAAAAATCGCTGAGCGCACCAAGGAATATGAGGATAACTTTGCCAATCCGTTCAAGGCGGCCGAGCGCGGCTTCATCGATGAGGTGATCGTGCCCCGCTCAACCCGGCGCCGCGTCGCGCGCGCCTTTGCTGCGCTGCGCCGCAAAGATAAGCGCATGCCCTGGAAGAAGCACGACAACATCCCGCTGTGACGATGACCGCATCCCCCCAACATCGGCGGATTGTCGCGGCTGTAGCATCCGCGCCACATTCCAACGATCTGAAAAGCGCTGGATATCATTGCGGAAATCCTTACGGTACGATTCGGTGCGGGTCGCTCCAAGGGGCCTGCATCTCGGACGAGGGGCAGTGGGTGGTTACACGCCGCGACGCTGCCCATTTTGTAACCAGGAGACACAGATGTCCAAGAGCATCAAAGCCATCCTTGCCGTCAGCCTGTTCACTGTTGTGGCAGCCTGCGCTCAGCAAGAAGAAGAAGTTATCATGGTCGAGCCCGAGCCCATCATGGCCGAGCCGGTTATGTCCAAGATGTAACTTCGGGGCCGGACAGCGCCCCAGGGCGTCTGTCCGGCCGCTCTCTCCCACCCGTCCGGGGGTGCGGAGATGATCAAGCACCGCGGCTTTCCTGGCCGTCTTCCCGGCACCGATTTCCAATTCACGTTGCGACGCGCCAATCCCAAAGGTGCGACCCGGCTTATCCGGCGCGAACGCCATGCCGACCGGCGTCCTGCCGACCGGCGCGCGGATGCGGCGTTCATGGCAGCACTGTGGGAGGCGTTCGGCGAAGACCCGTTTGAACGCGGCAATCTGGACGCCGGTCGCCTGTCCTGGCTCTTCGGGCGCGAGGTCGTGCCGGCGGAAGATCCCTTTGATCCCGAAAGCTACGACGCGCTCTTGCGCGTGGATGCCCGGCAGGCCCGTGCCAGCTTCCCCGAATCTGTGGGGGAGGTGTGATCGGCATGTTTCCGCCTATGCAATGGATAATGCGGCAAAATCTGGCGCAGTGTGGCTTTGCGGCAAATTCGGTGTTTCAAACCGAAACAATCCGCACGATAACGATCCTAGGGCAAGCAGTTCCCAGCAAGGCTGCCTGCCCGACTAGTACAAACCGTTACCCTTCCCCTTCGCCGCGGGTCAACTTTCCCAGAGTTGGCCCGCGGTGTTCATTTGCGCATAGCTATGCGGTGATCCCCGGCGCACGCGAAAGTGGCTTTACTCTCCACCCCCAGCGGCGTGATATTGAATATCAGGGCAGGACGGGCACAGAACCCGCCCCCATAACGAGGCAAAATCGGGAAACGAACCAATGCAGAAATGTGCTGCGATCATCGGCGTGTCGGCGATGCTGGCCCTTGCGGGCTGCGGCGACACCGATCTGGAACGCGGGCTTACCGGCGCGGCCGCCGGGGCGGGCGCAAGCTATCTCGTCGACGGAGATCTCTTCACCGGCGCCATCCTTGGCGGCGCGGCGGGGGTTCTTTGCGACGACCTTACCAACGCCTGCTAGGGCGCGCGCGCGTCTAGCGCCACACCACCTACACCACGAAAGCGACCGACCCGTTCTGCGGGCCGGTCGCTTTGCGTTTGAACCAAAGCTATCGGGGGCCAACCCCGCAGGTGCCCTGCGCACCGATGGAAGGAGACGAGGGACATGTTCAAAAAGATCCTGATCGCGAACCGGGGCGAGATTGCCTGCCGCGTCATCAAGACCGCGCGGAAGATGGGGATCGCGACGGTGGCGGTCTATTCCGATGCCGACGCGCACGCGTTGCATGTGCGGATGGCCGACGAGGCGATCCATATCGGCCCGCCGCCCGCGAACCAGTCCTACATCGTGATCGACAAGATCATGGATGCGATCAAGGAAAGCGGGGCCGAAGCTGTGCATCCGGGCTATGGCTTTCTTTCGGAGAACCCGAAGTTTGCAGAGGCTTTGGAGACGGCCGGCGTCGCCTTCATCGGCCCACCTAAAGGCGCGATCGAGGCGATGGGGGACAAGATCACCTCCAAGAAGATCGCCCAAGAGGCAGGCGTCTCGACGGTGCCCGGCTACATGGGGCTGATCGAGGATGCCGACGAGGCGATCAAGATCTCGGGCGAGATCGGCTATCCGGTGATGATCAAAGCGAGCGCCGGGGGCGGCGGCAAGGGGATGCGGATCGCCTGGAATGAGGGCGAGGTGGCCGAAGGCTTCCAGTCGTCGAAAAACGAGGCGGCGTCTTCCTTCGGCGATGACCGGATCTTCATCGAGAAGTTCGTGACCCAGCCCCGGCATATCGAGATTCAGGTGCTGTGCGACAGTCACGGCAACGGCGTCTACCTTAACGAACGCGAATGCTCGATCCAGCGGCGGAACCAGAAGGTGGTGGAGGAAGCGCCGTCACCGTTTCTGGATGAGGCGACGCGGAAGGCGATGGGGGAGCAATCGCTCGCGCTGGCCCATGCGGTGGATTACGCCAGTGCCGGGACGGTGGAGTTCATCGTGGATGGCGACAAGAACTTCTACTTTTTGGAGATGAACACCCGGCTGCAGGTGGAACACCCCGTAACTGAGTTGATCACTGGGGTCGATCTGGTGGAACAGATGATCCGGGTGGCGGCGGGCGAAAAACTGTCTCTGACCCAATCCGACATCGGGATCAATGGCTGGGCCATCGAGAACCGGCTCTATGCCGAGGATCCCTATCGCAACTTCCTGCCCTCCATCGGGCGGCTGACGCGGTATCGCCCGCCCGAAGAGGTGGCGACCGATACGGTGGCCGTGCGCAACGATACCGGCGTCTATGAGGGCGGCGAGATCAGCATGTATTACGACCCGATGATCGCGAAGCTCTGCACCTGGGCGCCGGACCGGGCGGCCGCAATCGAGGCGATGCGCACGGCGCTCGACAGTTTCGAGGTGGAAGGGATCGGGCACAACCTACCGTTCCTCTCCGCCGTGATGGACCACCCCAAATTCATCTCGGGCGATATGACGACGGCGTTCATCGCCGAGGAATACCCTGACGGGTTCGAAGGCGTGACGCTGGACGATACCGCAATGCGCCGCGTCGCCGCCTGCGCCGCCGCGATGTACCGCATGGCCGAGGTACGCCGCAGCCGCGTGTCGGGGCGGATGGACAATCACCCCCGCGTCGTGGGCAGCGATTGGGTTGTGTCCACGGTAGGCGAAAGCTGGCCGGTGACGATTGATGCCGACAAGACCGGCTCGACCGTGACCTTCGCGGATGGCACAGCGCTCCACGTCTCCAGCGACTGGACCCCGGGCGATGCGCTCGCCCGGATGGACGTGGACGGGACGCCGGTGGTTCTAAAGGTCTCCAAGATCCCGTCGGGCTACCGTCTGCGCACCCGAGGCGCTGATCTCGACGTCACCGTGCGCACCCCGCGCGTGGCGGAACTGGCGGCGCTGATGCCCGAGAAGGTGGCCCCCGATACCTCGAAGATGCTCTTGTGCCCGATGCCCGGCCTGATCGTGAAGGTCGATGTCGAGGTGGGCGATGAGGTGCAGGAGGGTCAGGCCCTCTGCACCGTTGAGGCAATGAAGATGGAAAACATCCTGCGCGCCGAGAAGAAGGGCGTAGTGTCCAAGATCAACGCGAGCGCGGGCGACAGCATGGGCGTCGATGATGTGATCATGGAGTTTGAGTGAGCCCAGAGGCCCAGATATCACGCCTCGGGCGCTACCCGTCCGAGAACAGCGCGTCGCGGATCTCCTGCTGGCGCAGCGGCATCTTGTCGATGGAGCGCGACAGCTCGCGCACCGACCAGGGCGAGGGTTTGCGCAGCTTCACGCCGCCATCCTTGCCGATGAGCGCCAGCATATATCCACGCGGGCGCAGCTTGCGGCGCAGGTCGGAACGACCGTTGGGATCGGTATCGGTGATGATCACCACATCGCGTTCGGCCAACTCATCAATCCGGGCCTGCAACAGCTCCATCTGTTCGACAAAGCGCGGGTCGGCGTCGGTGTCGGCAAAGACGACGATGGGCCGGGCAATCCACTGGAAGTCGTTCAAATCGACGCCCGCACCGTCAAAGATGCGCGTGGGTTCCGCTTGCCAGGCCTCGACAATCGTCTGGTCCTCGGCAGTTTGCGTGGAATCGGTGGCGAAGGCGCCCGTGGCGGCCGTCAGAAGTGCCGCGAAAACAAGGGGGAAGCGTGGTGTCATGTTGTCTCCTGCTTCGCCAGATATAGGGCGGGTTCCGCCAAAAACGAAGGTTGGGATTACCCTATGTCACGCAACCGTGCGTGACCAGACAAGGAGAACACCATGAGCGATTGGAAAGCGCTGGCCGAAAAGGAACTGCGCGGCCGGGCTGTGGAGGATCTGGAGTGGGAAACGCTGGAAGGGATCCGCGTTAAGCCCTTGTATACCGAGGAAGATGTGGCGGGGCTGGACCATATGGGATCGGTCCCGGGCTTTGCGCCGTTCACGCGCGGGGTGAAGGCAACGATGTATGCCGGCCGGCCCTGGACGATCCGGCAGTATGCGGGGTTTTCCACCGCGGAGGAGTCGAACGCGTTTTATCGCAAGGCGCTAGCGGCGGGGCAGCAGGGCGTCTCGGTCGCCTTCGATCTGGCGACGCACCGGGGCTATGACAGCGATCACCCGCGTGTGCTGGGCGATGTGGGCAAGGCGGGCGTGGCCATCGACAGTGTGGAGGATATGAAGATCCTCTTTGACGGGATCCCCTTGGAAAAAGTTAGCGTGTCGATGACGATGAACGGCGCGGTGATCCCGGTGCTCGCCAATTTCATCGTCACCGGGGAAGAGCAAGGGGTGGACCGCAAGGCACTGTCGGGCACCATTCAGAATGACATTCTGAAAGAGTTCATGGTGCGGAACACCTATATCTACCCGCCCGAACCCTCGATGCGGATCATCGCGGATATCATCGAATACACGTCGAACGAGATGCCGCGTTTCAACTCGATTTCGATCTCGGGCTACCACATGCAGGAGGCGGGCGCGAACCTGGTGCAGGAGCTGGCCTTTACCCTCGCCGATGGGCGCGAATACGTGCGGGCGGCGTTGGCGCGGGGCATGGATGTGGATAAGTTTGCGCCGCGACTGTCGTTCTTCTTTGCGATTGGCATGAATTTCTTCATGGAGGCGGCAAAGCTGCGGGCCGCGCGACTCCTCTGGCACCGGATCATGAGTGAATTTGAACCCAAAGATCCCAAATCCTCGATGCTGCGCACCCATTGCCAGACGAGCGGTGTCAGTCTGCAGGAGCAGGACCCCTATAACAACGTGATCCGCACCGCTTACGAGGCGATGAGCGCGGTGTTGGGGGGCACGCAGTCGCTCCACACCAATGCGCTGGATGAGGCGATCGCCCTGCCCACCGAGTTCTCGGCCCGGATCGCGCGGAACACGCAGCTTGTCTTGCAGGAGGAGACGGGGGTCACGAACGTCGTCGATCCACTGGCGGGCTCCTACTACCTCTTCGATCAGCGCCCAGGCCTTGTCGGCCAGTTCGGCGGTCAGGCTCTCGACGTAGTAGG
>JBCBGF010000016.1:0-30248 GCA_038526915.1 Pseudomonadota bacterium
CCAGGTTGGGGGACGCGAAGTCAGAGCCCCCGATACGACGCCAGACCACCGCACCGGCGGCGCCGCCATTTGCCAGACGGGAGAGTAATCAAAGTGAAAGCCCCCTCTCCCTAACCCTCTCCCGCCGGGAGAGGGGATAGGGGCGCGTGTGGGAGAACCGTCGCGCAGCATTCACCCCCGTCCCGGGCTTGACCCGGGACCTCTCGCACCCGTTCACCAAGGCCCCGGATCACGTCCGGGGCTGCAGGGCGTGTATTAACTCAACTCTCCAACTATCGCCTCCCCCTCCCGGCGGGAGGGGGACCGAGGGGGAGGTCTGCGTTGCCCCCCTCTCCCTACCCCTCTCCCCCAAGGGAGAGGGAACCTGTCGCGCGTTAACGAGCCACCACCCCCCGGACCCAATCCGGCTCCGTTCAACACCCCACCGACCCCGCCAAAACCGGATCCGCGCTCACCAAAATATCCCGCGTCAGCTCGCCCAGCGACAGAATCTGCCGCCCGCCCGCATCGAAATTCTCCGGCGCGAGCCAGGCCGCGTAGGCCGCCTTCAGGCTGGGCCATTCGCTGTCAATCGCAGCAAACCAGGCCGTATCCCGGTTGCGCCCCTTGATCACCGCGGCCTGGCGAAAGACGCCCTCGTAGCTCAGGCCCAGCCGCTCCGCCGCCCGACGCGAGGCGTGGTTGAGCGCGTTGCACTTCCACTCAAACCGGCGATAGCCGGCCTGGAACGCCCAGCCGATCATCAGGGTCATCGCCTCGGTCGCGGCCTGGGTCCGCTGCAGTTCGGCCGACAAGTTGATATGCCCCAGCTCGATCGACCCCGCCTCGGGCGCGATCCGGAGGTAGCTCATCACCCCCGCCGCGCGTCCCGACGCGTTTGGGCACACAGCAAAAAACAGCGGATCGTCAGATGCCTCCATCTCACGCACCCAGCGTTGATAGGCGCCCGGCGTGTCGAAAGGGCCGTAGGGCAGATAGTCCCAGATCGCAGGGTCGGCGGCATTGGCGCGGTGCAGCTCCACTGCCTGCAGGCTGGCCGACAACGGCTCGACGGTGCAGTACCGCCCGCGCATCGCCTTGCGCGGCGGACGCGGCGGTGCGGTCCAGCCCGGCACAGGCTGGCCCAATCGCGCGTTGTCTGACCTGTCGTCCATGTCGCCGTCCCCCGGCCCAGCGATAGCAGGGGGGAGGGGCGGAATGCACGTGGATTCGGTTTTTAGGATGTGCAGCTTGTTGAGGGCTGCGTCGACCCGCGGGGTGGCGCTTTTGCGCCGCCCCAGGGGGGCGGGTCGGCGCAGCCCGGCGGTGCCCGCCGGGCGGAACACATCCAGTGAGCGATGCTACAAAATCACCCCAGGATCACCGCCCATCTCCAACCCCGGAAACACGGTCTGTTCCAACACGCCCCGGTCCAACCCGAACGCCCCGCGCATCGCCCAGGCCGCGTAGGCCCGCACATCGCCCGTGGGCATCAGATCGCGCCGGTCGTACAAATCGGCCTCCGCCAGCCCCGGCCACCGGCCATAGACCTGCCCGCCGCGCACCGCACCACCGGCCAGCAGCATCGCCCCGCCCGTCCCGTGATCCGTCCCGCGTGAGCCGTTTATCCGCACCGTCCGCCCGAACTCGGTTATCGCCAGAACGGTCGTCTTGCCCCAGTTCGGCCCCAGCCCCTGCTTCAAGGTCAGGATCACCTCCGCCAATCGCTCCAGCCGCCGGGTCAGCGGCCCCGCCTGATCGCGGTGGGTATCCCAGCCGGTGATGGAGAACGCCGCAATCCGCGTATCCCGGTTCAGACGGTCGGCGGCGAAGGCAGCCAGCGCGCGTTCCGACCGCCCGCCCTGCTCTTCCATCATCGCCATCATCTCGCCTTCCGCCGCCTCACCCCGCTCGGCCTCGGCGGCCAGCCCGTTGGCCAGCGTCATCGCCTGATCGGCGGCGGCGTGGAACAACGGATCATCTTCGTAGATATGGCCCAAAAGCAGCTCTGCCTGCGGGGTCAGGGCCATCCGCAATGACGGCGCCCAATTCGCCACCTCCGCTGGCCCCGACAGGATTTTCAGACTGTCCTGCCCAATCGCAAAGGCCGTCTCACCCTCCAGCCCCGGCACGGTCTGCAGCATCCGGTTGAGCCAGCCATCCCGCGCAATCGGTGCATCCATCGCCGTGCCAGCCTCCAACAGATCCTGCCCGTCGAAATGGCTGCGCTTGTCGCGGTAGGGGGTGGAGACCGCCTGGACGAACCCCAACTCGCCCGATTTCCACATCGGCGCCAGCGCGCGCAGACCGGGGTGCATCTCGTAATACCCATCGAGGTCCACGCCATCGCCACCCACACCGGGGCGCATCGCCGCAAATCCCGGATCGCCCACGGGCCGAACGGCATCGAGCCCATCCATGCCCCCCCGCAGGATCAGCACCACCAGCCGCGCATCCCAAGGCGCGGCGGCAAAGGTCACCCCTGTCATCAAGGGATGCGCCGCCGCCGAACAGGCCATCACGCCCGCCCCTTTCAGCATGCCCCGCCGTGTCAGCATATCGCCCATCATCCCTCTCCTACCTGCGATTGAACTCGGGCGAGGCCAGGACAAGCGCCAAAGCCTCCTCCCGCGTCTCGGCCACCCCCGCCGCCCAGCGCAACCGATCCGACGCCGCATCGCCCAGCGCGCGGGTGACAAACGCGCCCGTGTCCCCTGCCCGGTCGGCCACATGGCGCGCGGCCTCGAACGCCCAAACGATCCGGTTGGCCAGGCCCAGGGGCGTCACCCAATGCTCCGCTGTCTCGGGCCAGCCATCGGGGCCGGGGGCGGTCATGAAGGGCTGGCCCATATCGCGCAGGGGCCGGATGAAGTTTCGCCGCGCATCGCGCACCGGCACCGCCATCAACTCATCGCCCGAGATGCCCAGCGCGGTCAGCGTGGCCCCAAAGAAATCATGGGGTTGGCGCACCTTGGTCAGCGGGGCCTCCCATACAGCCGGATGCTCCAACATCGCCTGCGTCACCGCCATCAGATCGCCGCCGGTCTCCAGCCAGGCCGCTTCCATCGCCGCGACCAGGGCCGGGTCCGGCTCATCGGCCACGAAATGCACCGCGAGCTTGCGCGACACATGCGCCGCCGTTGCCGGATGCACGGCGAGGTCGGCCAGCACCGCGCGAATGGGCGCCAGCGACGGCCGCCCGCCACCGTATTGCCGACCCAGAACCGTCTCAGCCCCCGGCTCCACGATGCCCTGCCGAAAGACAAAGCCCTTGCCCTGCTGCCCACTGAGCCCGGTGAAGAGTTCGGCCAATTGCGTGACATCTCGCTGGCTATAAGGCCCTTCCACCCCCAGCGTGTGCAACTCCAAAACCTCCCGCGCGAGGTTCTCGTTCAACCCCCGCCCCCGCCGCTGGCCCACGGGTGAGTTCGGGCCCACCGAAGCGATCTGATCCAGGTAGATCAGCATCAGGGGATGCGTCACCACCGCCACCAGCATGTCGGAAAACCGCCCCGTCACATGGGGCCGGATCGCGCTGTCGATATAGTCGGGCACCACGGCCCGCGTCACGGCATTGGTGGGCACCGCGGTGAAGTGATCCGCCCAGAACCAGGTCAGCCGCTCGCGCAAGGGATCATCGGTTTCCGCGATCCGCGCGAACCCGGCCATCAGCGCCGATCCAAACATCTCCCCCAGTTTCACCTGCGCCTGCCGCCGCCCCCGATCGCTCCCGCCATCCTGCGCGGCCTTGCGGGCCTTGCGGTGGTCCTCGCCCAGCGCGATTGCGGCCTCGAGGTCCGGCGTGGGATACCGGCCTACCATCCGGTCCCCGCGCTTCAGCCGCGCGATATGCGTGGCCGCATCGGGTGGCACATCGCGCCCGCCCGGACCATAGCCAAACCGGATCGCCGATAGCGTTTCTGTCGAAATCATCCGCCGTCTCCCGCCGGTTGTTTCAGGACATGGTGCCCCGATAGTACGGCGGAAGTTGGGAATTCCGTCGCAGGGTCTGCCCGCGACGGAAAATCAGCGGCTATTCGCGCGGCAACACCCGCAGACCCAGCTCCATCAGCTGCTCCGGCGTCGGCTCCGACGGCGCGCCCATCATCAGGTCTTCGGCCCGCTGGTTCATCGGGAACATGATGACCTCGCGGATATTCGCCTCATCGGCCAAGAGCATCACCATCCGGTCGATCCCCAGCGCACAGCCGCCATGGGGCGGCGCGCCATATTTGAAGGCGTTGACCATGCCGCCAAAGCGTTTTTCCACCTCATCGGCCCCATAGCCCGCCAGTTCAAACGCCTTATACATGATCTCGAGCTTGTGGTTCCGGATCGCACCCGAGACGAGCTCGTACCCGTTGCAGGCCAGGTCATACTGATAGCCCAGCACCTCCAGCGGATCGCCCGACAGCGCGTCCAGCCCCCCTTGCGGCATGGAAAACGGGTTATGCGAGAAATCGACCGTGCCGGTTTCCTCATCGGCCTCGTACATCGGGAAATCGACGATCCAGCAGAAGGCGAAGCGGTCTTGCTCGGTCAGCTTCAACTCCTCGCCGATGACATTCCGCGCACGTCCCGCCACCGCCTCGAACGACGCAGGCTTGCCGCCGAGGAAGAAGGCCGCATCGCCCACGCCGAGGTCCAGTTGCTGGCGGATCGCCTCGGTCCGCTCCGGCCCGATGTTCTTGGCAAGCGGGCCGGCCGCTTCCATAGCCCCCTCGGCCTCGCGCCAGAAGATGTACCCCATCCCGGGCAAACCCTCTTTCTGCGCATAGGCATTCATCCGGTCACAGAACTTGCGCGACCCGCCGCCCTTGGCCGGAATGGCGCGGATCTCCGTCCCCTCCTGCTCCAACAGCTTCGCAAAGATCGCGAAGTTCGAGCCGCGGAAATGCTCTGACACCACCTGCATCTTGATCGGGTTGCGCAGGTCCGGCTTGTCCGTCCCATACCACCGCATCGCGTCCGCATAGGCGATCCGCGGCCACTCCGCATCCACCTTGCGCCCCCCGCCAAACGCCTCGAACGCGCCGCGCAACACGGGCTCCATCGTGGCAAAGATATCCTCCTGCTCGACAAAGCTCATCTCGACATCAAGCTGGTAGAAATCGGTGGGCGAGCGATCGGCGCGCGGGTCTTCATCGCGGAAACAGGGCGCGATCTGGAAGTACTTGTCGAAGCCCGACACCATGATCAGCTGCTTGAACTGCTGCGGCGCCTGGGGCAGCGCGTAGAAGCGGCCCGGATGCAAGCGCGAGGGCACAAGGAAGTCCCGCGCACCCTCGGGGGAGGATGCGGTGATCACCGGCGTCTGAAACTCGGTAAAGCCCGTATCCCACATCCGCTTGCGCAGATCGGCCACCACCTTCGCGCGCAGCATGATGTTGTCGTGCAGCTTCTCCCGCCGCAAATCGAGGAACCGGTAACGCAGCCGCGTCTCCTCGGGGTACTCCTGATCGCCGAAGACCATCAGCGGCAGTTCTTCGGCGGCCCCCAGCACCTCCATATCCCGGATAAACACCTCGATCTCACCGGTGGGGATCTTGGGGTTCACCAGGCTCTCATCGCGCGCCTTCACCTCGCCATCGATGCGGATACACCACTCGCTGCGCACCGCCTCAATCTCGGAAAACACCGGGCTGTCGGGGTCGGCCAGGACCTGCGTCATGCCGTAGTGATCCCGCAGGTCGATGAACAGAACTCCACCATGGTCGCGCACCCGGTGCACCCATCCGGCCAGGCGCACAGTCTGGCCCACATGGGCGGCGTTGAGATCAGCGCAGGTGTGGCTGCGAAAGGCGTGCATGGGGCGATCCCTCGGGAAGCATTCAGGTTCGCGCCGATACATACGGGGCGGACCGGGAAGTCAACCCGGCCCCTTCTTCGCTTGTCAAATATCCCGGGGTTTGGGGCAGAGCCCCAATTCACGCTATTTCAAAGATACAGGCCTCGGCCCCCATCGCGCAGCACTGCGTCTCTCGCGTGCGCAGACGATCATCCACCAGCGTTCGGAAGAGATGTTCGAAGACGCCCGCATGCCAGTGGCACAGCGGATGGGCCGAGAACTCGCCCCGCACCACGGGGTTGTCGTGGATCGCAAAGCGCAGGGGGCGCAGCGACAAGATCTCGAACGCGCCCGAACCTGCAAAGGTCCAGGCGTTCTTCGCAATCGCACGCGCGAGCATCGGCCCTGCGATCGCGGCGGGGAGCGCCCGCAAGACCCACTGCGCCCCGCGCGGGATGCGGTTGTGGAGGATGTACTCCGCCGTCCGCTCACCTGCTTCCCAAGCGAGCGATGGGGCGAGCGTGGGGCTTTCGGCCCGCATCGCCTGATGGAGCCGCGCAACCGGCGCCTCGTCGATCAACCCGCTCATATCGGGCAAGGTCACGATCCCGGCCTCTAGCAGCAACTCGTCGCGCAACTGAGGCCCCCCTGCCTGCTCTAGCAACGGCAACAGCTGCGTCAGCGCATTGGGCCCGATCAGGCCGCTGGGGGCGCTGCCGTCAGGCATCTTCCATCTGCTGGTCGCCACCGCCGCAGGCACGCACCTCGGCCCCGTTCGGCATCTTGAAGCCCTGCGTGCGCTCCACCGCGCGGTCCTTCATCTGCGCCTTCACCGCCTCGCGCCGCTCAGCCGCGCGGGCCGCACGGTCGGCGGAAGCTTCCCAGTCGTCCAGTTGCGCTTCGGCGATGGTGCGGGTCTCGTCAAAGTCGAAATGCACGGTGTCCTTGGTCTGCGGCCCCCAATAGCCCGCCTTGCCAAGATCATAGAAGGTCCGGCTGACGCCCGCTTTCAGGAAGGCCTTGAGACATCCCAGAAGATAGCGCCGGCGGTACCCGGTTCCCCGCCACGGATAGTGGAACAGCGCCTTTTTCATGTAAAAGCGCCGGTAGTTCTTCATCACGCCGTCCAAGAGCTCACCCCGTGTCAGCGCTTTGGGCTTCATGATCGGCGTCACGAAGTTGTATTTCGAGTAGTCGAAAATCTCGACCTGATCGCGGATCTCCTGGAACAGCGGCGTAAACGGCCAGGGCGTATACATCGCCCAGTTCGCCAGATCGGGCTGCCAATCCCAGGCCATGCGATAGGTTTCTTCCAGCGTCTCCGCCGTCTCGTTATCGAGACCCACGATAAACTGCGCCTCGACGAAGATATCGGCCTCGCGCAAGAGCCGGATCGCTTCCTTGTTCTCTTCGACCTTGGTTTCCTTGTTGAACCGGTCGAGCTTCAATTGCGCCGCAGCTTCCGTGCCCAGCGACACATGCACCAGCCCCGCCTTGCGGTAGAGCGGCAGAAGATCCTTGTCGCGCATGATGTCCGTCACGCGCGTATTGATCCCCCACTGCACGCGCCGGGGCAGGTCGCGGGCGATCAGTTCCTCGCAGAATTGCACGAATTTCTTCTTGTTGATGGTGGGTTCCTCGTCGGCGAGGATGAAAAAGCCCACGTCATGCTCGTTCACGAGGTTCTCGATCTCATCGACCACCGCGATGGGGTCGCGCACGCGGTAGTCGCGCCAGAACTTCCATTGCGAACAGAAGGAACAGGTGAAGGGGCAGCCTCGGGCGAGGTTCGGGATCGCCACGCGCTTGCCCAGCGGGATGTAGATGTATTTCTCCCACTCCAGAAGCGACCAGTCGGGATTGATGCCTTCGAGGTCTTTCACGGTAGAGGCGGCAGGCGTCGCCACGATCTCATCTCCGTCGATGAAGGCCAGCCCCTTGATCTTGCGCCGGTCTTCGGGCCAGCGGCCGTCGTCGATGGCGGTCATCAACTCGGTGACGATCTCTTCGCCCTCGCCCCGCACGATGACGTCGACCCAGGGGGCTTCGGACAGCACCTGCTTGTACATGAAAGTCGCGTGGACCCCGCCCAGGACACGGACGGCATTGGGCACCACCTCTTTCGCGATCTCCAGCGCGCGTTCGGCCACGTAAATCGACGGCGTAATGGCGGTGAGGCCCACGACATCCGGCTGGATTTCGGCGATGCGGGCGCGCAACGCGTCGTCGGGCAGATCATTGGTCATCGCGTCGATGAAGTGGATATCGTCGAAGCCCGCGGCCTTTAGCGACCCCGCCAGATAGGCCACCCAGGCCGGTGGCCAGTTGCCCGCAATCTCGGCCCCGCCAGAGTGATAGTTCGGGTGGATGAACAATATCCGCATCAGCGACTCCCTATATGTCAGCTTTAATTGACACATGTCATGTATCGCCAAATTGACACATATCAAATCAGGTGCGCGGAAGCGCCTTTTGCCTGCGATCTGTCGGTTCGATGCCAAAATCGACGCGGACCCTGCGCTGCCACATGGCGCCGAATAGAGCGCGCGCGCCAAATTTCTGCCTAGGTCCTGTGGTTTGGCACCCCCATGACAGTCGTGGGGACCGATCACACCACCCGCACGGACAGCCCGCTTCGGGTCTGGGCGGTCTTTGCGATGTGCGCGGCCATCATCTGGCTGACCGCAGGGCACAGCCCCTCGCCCGATCTCTATGCAACATGGCTGGCGGGCGAGTTCTTTGCGCAGGGCAATGCCACCGCAATCTACCCGCCTGACACCGATATCTTCCGCATGCGCCCGCCTGAGGCCTGGATCGCGCTGGAAACCGGGCGGGGATATGGAGGGGCGCTTTACCCCTACATCTATCCCCCGCTTTGGGCCGCGCTGGCGGGCCTGGCGCAGGGTGTGGTGACATTCGAGCAGGTCCTACCGGTAGCGACCGCCATCAATTCCGCGCTGTTGGCGGGGATGATTTGTCTGGCCTGGAACGCCAGTGGCCGGGCCATGCCCCTGCTTCTCTGGGCCGCGATTGCGATGGTGGCCGTGGTCGGCACCTATGCAGGGTTCCTCGCGATCAAGCAGAACCAGCCGCAGATTTTGGTTAGCTTTCTGATCGTGCTGGCCATCGAACGGCACCGGGCGGGGCGCACCGGTTGGGCCGGGGCCGCGCTGGCTTTGGCGGCGGCGATCAAGGTGTATCCGGCGCTCTTTGTGGTGTTCTACATCGTTGTGCGTGACTGGAGGGCGGTGCAGAGCTTTGCCCTTGTCGGGGCCGCATTGGCGGGGTTGTCCGTTGCATTGGCGGGCTGGCCGTTGCATGTGGTTTTCCTGGAACAGCTTTCAGCCCTGTCGAACACCATCCTGATGACACCGATCACGCTGACGCTCTGGGCCACGGTGGCGCAGTTTTTGGACCGCGACCTTTTCGAATACGTCGTCTCCCCCTGGATAGGGGCCGCAACGGGTGAGGCGGGCGGGTGGTATGTGATGGCCAAGGGCCCGCTTCTCTCCGCCCTGTCGACCGTGGCGATGATCGCGCTTCTGGCCGGGGCCGCGCGGCTCTATGCGCGCCGGGATGCGGGCACGCGTGCGATGTATCTCTGGCCCGCGGCGCTGGGCCTTCTGGCGCTAATATCGCCCATCAGCTGGGTCTATCACTACCTGCCGGTTCTGGCCTTTGCCCCTGCCCTTTTGATCGGCTTGGGCCAGCGGGCAGGCATGCTCCTTCTGCTTGCAACCCTGCTGCCCCTGTCGCTGTGGGTGCTGCCGCATTTTGCCGACGTCACCCTAGTGTCGAACCCCCTGCAATTGGTCGCGACACTGGCCATCACGGCGATCACTGCGGGCTTTGCCGTGGCCGCCATCGGCCCCCGCACGGCCCCGCGGCAAGCGACCCTCGCCGACGCCTGACACCATCCCCCGCAATCGGCTTGCACGCGCCCCGCGCCCCGGTATAACGCGGCCAATTTGCCGTCTGCCCGTGGGGAGCCCCGATGCCCAAACGCACCGATATCCAGTCGATCATGATCATCGGAGCGGGGCCCATCGTCATCGGCCAGGCGTGTGAGTTCGACTATTCCGGAGCGCAGGCGTGTAAGGCGCTGCGGGAAGAAGGCTACCGGGTGATCCTGGTGAACTCGAACCCCGCCACGATCATGACCGACCCGGATATGGCGGATGCCACCTATATCGAGCCGATAACGCCGGAGATCGTGGCCAAGATCATCGAGAAGGAACGGCCCGATGCATTGCTGCCCACCATGGGCGGGCAGACTGGGCTGAACACCTCGCTGGCGCTGGAAGAGATGGGGGTGCTTGCGAAGTTCGGCGTCGAGATGATCGGCGCCAAGCGGGATGCCATCGAGATGGCCGAAGACCGCAAGCTTTTCCGCGAGGCGATGGACCGGATCGGGCTCGAGAACCCCAAGGCCACCATCGCCAATACGCTCGAAGAATGCATGGAGGCGCTGGAGCATGTGGGCCTGCCCGCGATCATCCGGCCTGCCTTTACGCTGGGCGGCACCGGGGGCGGGATTGCCTATAACCGCGAGGAATATGAGGCGATCTGCAAGGGCGGCCTCGATGCCTCGCCCGTCAGCCAGATCCTGATCGACGAGAGCCTGCTCGGTTGGAAAGAATTCGAGATGGAGGTGGTGCGCGACACCGCCGACAACGCGATCATCATCTGCTCGATCGAGAACGTCGACCCGATGGGGGTGCATACGGGCGACTCGATCACCGTGGCGCCTGCGCTGACGCTGACCGACAAGGAATACCAGATCATGCGCAATGGCTCGATCGCCGTGCTGCGCGAGATCGGGGTGGAGACGGGTGGGTCGAACGTGCAATGGGCGATCAACCCCGCCGATGGACGGATGGTGGTGATCGAGATGAACCCACGTGTGTCGCGGTCGTCGGCGCTTGCATCCAAGGCCACGGGGTTCCCGATTGCCAAGATCGCGGCCAAGCTGGCGGTGGGGTATACGCTGGACGAGCTCGACAACGACATTACCAAGGTGACGCCTGCGTCCTTTGAGCCCACGATTGACTATGTCGTCACGAAGATCCCGCGCTTTGCGTTTGAGAAGTTTCCGGGCGCGCAGCCGGAACTGACCACGGCGATGAAGTCGGTGGGTGAGGCGATGGCCATCGGGCGGACGTTCCATGAGAGCCTGCAGAAGGCGCTGGCGAGTATGGAGACGGGTCTGACGGGCCTTGATGAGATCGACATTGCGGGGGCACCCGATGCCGCCGCGATCACAAAAGCCTTATCGAACCGCACCCCCGACCGCCTGCGCATCATCGCGCAAGCCATGCGGCACGGGCTGGCCGATGACGATATACAGGCCGTCACCGATTTCGACCCCTGGTTCATCGCCCGCATCCGCGAGATCGTGGAGGCCGAAGACCGCATCCGCCATGATGGCCTACCCGTCACCGAAGAGGGCCTGCGCGCGGTCAAGATGATGGGTTTCTCGGACGCGCGCCTTGCCGCTTTGTCGGGGCGTGACGAGGCCAACATCGCCCGCGCGCGCCGCAACCTCGGCGTCAACGCCGTGTTCAAACGGATCGACACCTGTGCGGCGGAGTTCGAGGCGCAGACGCCCTACATGTATTCCACCTATGAGCACCCGGTGATGGGCGACGTGGAATGCGAGGCGCGGCCTTCGGATCGCAAGAAGGTGGTGATCCTGGGCGGCGGCCCGAACCGGATCGGCCAGGGGATTGAGTTCGATTACTGCTGCTGCCATGCGTGTTTTGCTCTGACGGAGGCGGGCTATGAGACGATCATGGTCAACTGCAACCCCGAGACGGTTTCGACGGATTACGACACGTCCGACCGGCTCTATTTCGAACCGCTGACGTTTGAGCATGTGATGGAGATCCTGCGGGTGGAGCAGGAGAACGGCACGCTCCACGGCGTGATCGTGCAGTTCGGAGGGCAGACGCCCTTGAAGCTCGCCAATGCGCTGCATGATGCAGGCATCCCGATCCTGGGCACCACGCCCGACGCCATCGACCTCGCCGAAGATCGCGAGCGGTTTCAGGCGCTTGTGAATCAGTTGGGGCTGAAGCAGCCGAACAACGCCATCGCTTCGACCGACTTGGAAGCGATGGAGGCGGCGGAGGCCATTGGCTACCCGCTGGTGATCCGCCCGTCCTACGTGCTGGGCGGTCGAGCCATGGAGATCGTGCGGGATACGCCGTCGCTTGAGCGGTATATCCGGGATGCGGTGGTGGTGTCGGGGGACAGCCCAGTGCTGCTCGACAGCTACCTCTCCGGGGCGGTTGAGATCGACGTCGATGCGCTGAGCGATGGCACCGATGTCCACGTCGCGGGCATCATGCAGCATATCGAAGAGGCGGGCGTGCATTCGGGCGACAGTGCCTGTTCGCTGCCGCCCTATTCGTTGGACCCTGAGATTATCGAAAAGCTCAAGGTCCAGACCCGCGACCTGGCCCTTGCCTTGAACGTCGTGGGCCTGATGAACGTGCAGTTCGCGGTGAAGGATGGCGAGATCTACCTTATCGAAGTGAACCCCCGCGCCTCACGCACCGTGCCGTTTGTGGCCAAGGCTGTGAACTCGCCCATTGCAAGCATCGCCGCGCGACTGATGGCGGGGGAGCCCTTGTCAAACTTCGATCTGGTCGATCCGCAGATCGACAGTTTCGCGGTGAAAGAGGCCGTGTTGCCCTTCGCCCGGTTCCCCGGTGTCGATACCCTGCTGGGGCCGGAGATGCGCTCGACCGGTGAGGTGATGGGATCGGATGCGAATTTCCACCGCGCGTTCCTGAAGGCGCAGCTTGGCGCGGGCAACACCCTGCCTGACTCGGGCACGGTGTTTTTCTCGATCAAGGACGCCGACAAGACCCCGCAACTGATCGAGACGGCGCAGGCGTTGAAGGACCTCGGGCTGACGATCCTGGCCACGCGGGGGACGGCGAAGTTCCTGACCGAGAACGGGATCGAGAGCGATGTGGTGAACAAGGCCTATGAGGGCGGGCGGACGATTGTCGACGTGATGAAGGACGGCTTGGTGCAGCTCGTGATGAACACCACCGAAGGCGCGCAGGCGGTGGAAGACAGCCGGTCGATGCGCAACGTCGCGCTGATGGACAAGATCCCGTATTTCACGACAGCCGCAGCGGCGCATGCCACGGCGCTGGCGATGAAGGCTGCGAAAGAGGGCGAGATCGGGGTGCGGAGTTTGCAGGGGTAGGCGCGAACCGGAGCCGGGACGGCGCCTGCCCGTGGGGTGGCGCAAGCACAGCTCGCCAGCTTGATTTATGGTCGCAAGGGACGTCTTCCCTGTCGCCGTTGCGCCCCGTGAGCCAAAGCGCCAGCCCGCCGGGACGGCGTCGTCCATTGTCGCTCGGACCAATGGCGCAACAAAGGACGACCGCTGGCCCGGCGCCTTCGGCTTGTTCCGGGCCTGATAAGGGTTCGCGTGAATGTACGCCATGGGCGGGTTCGACACACCTCCGGTATGCAAACCGCAGCCCCGGCCCTGAGCCGGGGCCTCTGCAAGGTTGCGAACGAGATCCCGGATCAAGTCCGGGACGGCGGAGGTAGGCGCAACAGGTCCCCTCTCCCACAGGGAGAGGGATAGGGAGAGGGGGCAAGGCTAGCCTCCCCCTCGGTCCCCCTCCTGACAGGAGGGGGAAGCGGCAGGGCGCGAGGCCAGCACAAAAGAGCACCGCCGCCCCGGCCTTGAGCCGTGGCCTCCCGCCACCAGCCGTAAGAGGTCCCGGGTCAGGACCGGGACGGCGCAGCCCTCTAAACCAAGCACCCAAAAAATCCGAGGCGCCCGGGTCCCCGCAGACAGCCCCCTGTCCGCGAGGGCCTCGCGCGCCCCGTTCGCTCTCAAAATAACTTACCGCCGGAAGCGGACGCCGCGGCACACCCCCCAGTGTGTCAGCGGCCCCCAGGTAACGTCCGTCTTCCGGCGGGCCCCCTAGTCCTCCGCCTCGAACAGGATCCGCACGCTCCGCGCCCCCGGGAACATGCTTTCGCGCAATGCATCGGGCACGATCACCTGCCCCTGACCGGCCGTGTCAGAGGCAAAGGTTACCACCTGAGGCTTCACCTTGCGGTTATCCTCAAGCTCGCCCGTGGGCAGCGCCACGCGGTTGGATCCTTCGCTGAGCGGAGTGCGAATGATGTAAGTGATGCGCCGGCCTTTGCGGCGCACGGCAGCGGCCACATGATCGGCCACCGATGTGCTTTTGGCATTGCCCCCCTGCCCGGCCAGTTCATCGCGGCACAGCGTCGCCACATCCGGGGCCAGGTCCACGATCCGGGTCTGCACCGCCGGACGGCGGCTGCGCGTGGGCGCTTCCATCGGCGTATGCCCGTGGCGGCGGATCACGTCATAGGCGGCATTGATCCGCACAAACTCAGTGTCGGAGCCATTGCAGCGATCGGGATGGGTCTTGAAGGCCAGCGTGCGCCACGCCTCGCGCACTTCGGCTTCGGTTGCAGTGGCGCTGACCCCAAGGGTCGCAAGCGCATCGGCTTTTTCCTGGGCAAGGCTGACCATTTCAACGTCACTCTTTACTGGCACGCCGCGGACACACGTCCACGGCAGGGGGCTTCTAAAGTTCGGGCCTTGGGTTTGGGGCGCGGTCGCCTGACCGGGATCGGGGCACATGCCCCTGGGTCCGTGACAGTCACAACGACGGCGTTTTGGCCTTCACTCAGTTCACTCGGTACTCAACTCGTCTACGAGGCTTTAGGTACCATGTGCGCCGGGGGTGTCGAAGGTTTTTCGCAATTCTGACGGATTTATGGTTAACCGCGAGGCCAGTGGCGGTTTTCCGCAAACACTGCCTGTTGATTCACGGCGACTGTTTGCGATGTCGTGATAAAGGGCGGCGGTTGGGGCGGGGCTAGCCCGACTCTTCTTCCAGATGCAGCTTCATATCGATCAGCACTTTTTGCAGGGCCACCGTTTCCCGCAACAGCCGCTTGGCCTCGTTGATCGAGATCACGCCGTCTTCGATGGATTGCTGGTATTCGGCCATCAGCATCGCAAACCGCTGGGACAGGGCGATCACGTCCGCGTTCACGCCGCCGTCGGGCGCGTTGCGGCGTTCTGGGTCGTGGCTGAGCGTGCTGCCTGTAAGCTCGGCAAGCGCGCTGGTGACATGGGGGTAGCGCGCGGCCTCTTCCAGCGCGGCCACGCTATCGACGGGCATGAATCGATCGGCATGTTCGGGCGCGTCCGAATAGTAGCGTCCCAGCGTCGCCTTTGACTTGCCGGTCAGCTTGCAGGCCGCTTCGATGCCCACATCTTTGACCAAGGCCTCGGTATGTTTCTTCAGATAGCTGTGCAAAACGGCCATCCGACCCTCCTATCCCGCTGAAATCGGGGAATTGATACGACCGTTTCCCATTAATCGCATCGCAAGGGGATGTCAGTATCAAATAAGTCCCGGACCTCCGGGACGGTTTACGAGTGTCCGGCGCCCCCAGCGTCGGGGAAGGGTGGGGCCTGCCGACGCTCTTATCGTTATGGGATCGATGAGGCCGGTTCATCCGGCAGTCGCGCGGCGGGCCAGCGGCGTGAGAGAGGACCGGAAGATCTTGCATGACCCGTCCCGGGGCTGTCAGGATTTGAGAATGTCCTTCATTCGCTGGCTCGTCACGCCCCCATATGTGTATGGGACGGTGTCTTGGGACCTTGTTCGCAGGGTCCCAAGACGCTAGCCACCGGCCATGGCCAAGCTCTATTTCCACTACTCCACCATGAACGCCGGCAAGTCGACGCTGCTCTTGCAGGCCTCGCACAACTATCGCGAACGGGGGATGGAGACGTATCTTCTGACCGCCCGGCTTGACCACCGCGCGGGCGAAGGTCGGATCGGGTCGCGCATCGGGATCAGCGCCGAGGCGGATACGTTTTCGCCGGGCGAAGATCTGTTCGCCAAAATCGAAGGCCGGTTGGCGCGGGGCCCGGTGGCGTGCGTGTTTCTGGACGAGGCGCAGTTTTTGGAGACCGAACAGGTTTGGCAACTGGCCCGTGCCGTGGATGATCTTGGCGTGCCGGTGATGTGCTATGGGCTGCGCGTGGATTTCCGGGGGCAGCTTTTCCCGGGCTCCGCCGCCCTTCTGGCGCTGGCCGATGAGATGCGCGAGGCGCGCACGATCTGCCATTGCGGGAAGAAGGCGACGATGGTGGTGCGCACGGATGGCGCGGGGACAGTTCTGACCGAAGGCGCGCAGGTGCAGGTGGGCGGGAATGAGAGCTATGTGTCGCTCTGCCGAAAACATTGGCGCGAGGCGGTGGGCGATCGAGTGGTCGGGGAGAGTGAGTGAACTCCGCTGCCCCGGACTTGATCCGGGGCCTCAGCGCTACGAGGCAGGAGGTCTCGGACCCGCGTCCGGGACAGCGGGTTAAGGCGCAACAGGTCCCCTCTCCCGGCGGGAGAGGGTTACGGAGAGGGCGGGGCCCCACCGCCCACCTCATGCATCACAATCTCCAACCCTTCATTCTCGGTCGGCAAGGTGTAGTAGGCCGTGAATTCCTTGAACTGCGCCTCGGTCGCGGCGAAGGGGTGCTTGCCTTCCGCGTTGCGGGCCTTTAGCCGCGCGAGGCAGACCTCATCTGGCAGGTCCAGCACGTGCAACCGGTGCGCCGCGCCCGCCTCTTCCGCGATCCCGCGCATCCATGCCCGGCTGCGCACCGTGTTGGCCTGGAAATCCAGGACCACCGACACGCCCGCCTGCAGCAGACCAACGACATGCGGCGCCAGGGTTGCGCGTAGTTTGGCCGAGCAGCGCATGAAATCGGCCCCGCTCTCCACCTGATCGCCAAAGAGCGCGGCAATCCACGCATCCTCGGAAAGGATCACGGTGCCCTCGGCTTGCGCGAGCCGGGCCGCGAGGGTGGATTTACCCGCCGCCATCTTGCCACAGATCATGTGCAGAACAGGCGCACTCATGGTTTGGGCACGTGCTGGTCGAGGAAGACCGGGTTGTTGTCGGGGTCGAGGACCATGATGTTTGCGGGGCCGTCGCCGTTTGGGTCGGTCTCGGTCTCGAACGCGATGCCTTGGGCTTTTAGCGCGGCTTGGATCTCGCGGATATCGGTGAAGTCGGCCAGAGGCTGGGCGTTCTGATCCCAGCCGGGATTGAACGTCAGGAGGTTGTGGTCGAACATCCCCTGAAAGAGGCCGATCACCGTGTCGCCGTTGCGCAGCATGAGCCAGCCGGCTTCGGCGTCGCCTGCGAATTCCTCGAAACCGAGCGTGCCGTAGAAGGCGCGGGATTTGGTGATGTCCTTGACGGCGAGACTGACGGAAAAGGCGCCGAGATGCATGGGAAGGTCCTCCAAATGGGTGGGAGGCTAGGCGGCAGTGAACAACTTCGCAAACACTATCGTTGGTCATCCGCGCGGCTGTGCATAGAAGCAATGTAGCGCCCGGCGGGCACCGCCGGGCAGCCCCCGACCGCCCCCCAGGGCGCGGGCTACTCCCCCGCCCTCGGTCGCGGGCTGCCCTCTATACATAGCGACAGCGCTTTATTGAGCGCGGCCCTTAAGCTGACCTCAGACTGCGTTCGGCAGCGCCCGCCCCTCATCCCAGGCAATCAGGTTCTCCACCGCCATCTTCCCCATCGCCTCGCGCACCTCCAGCGCGGCGGTGCCCAGGTGCGGCAGGAGCGTCACGTTCTCCATGGCCTTCAAAGCCTCGGGCACCGCGGGCTCAAACTCATACACATCAAGCCCCGCCCCCGCGATGGCCCCCGCCTCCAGCGCCGCGATCAGCGCGGCCTCGTCCATCACGTCACCCCGCGCGATGTTCACCAGATACCCGGTGGGCTTCATCGCCGCCAAAGCCGCGCCATCAATCAGGTGATGGGTCGCAGGTGTCGCGGGCACCGCCAGCACCACGATATCCGCCGCCGCCATGACCTCGGCCAGGGTGCCCAACTGCCGCGCGGGCATCCCGGGCTCGGCCACGGGCGAGCGATTGTAGAACACCACCTCCATCCCGAAGCCGTAATGGCACCGATGCGCAATCGCCTTGCCGATCCGGCCCATGCCCACGATGCCCACGGTCTTGCCGGTGATGTGAAAGCCCAGAAGCTGCGTCGGGTGCCAGCCATCCCACGCGCCCGCGCGCACCATCCGCTCGCCTTCGCCCGCGCGGCGGCAGGTCATCAGGATCAGCGTCATGGCGGTATCGGCGGTGGCGTCGGTCACCGCGCCGGGGGTGTTTGAGACATCGACGCCCGCGGCCCGTGCCGCCTCAGCGTCGATATGATTGTACCCCACCCCGAAATTCGCGAGCACAGTGGCACGGGGTGCAGGCACCGCCTGAAACGTCTCCGCCCCGAACGCATCGCCCAGCGTCGGTAGGATCGCATCATAGTCGCGCAAGGCCGCCTCCGCCTCCGCGCGGTCCATGGGCTGCGTCGTCTCGCGCGTTGTCACATCGAACCGCGCGGCCAGCGCATCCTGCACGCTCTCAGGCAAGCGCCGCGACACCAAAAGCCGTTTCATCAATACATCCTCCCGCCGATGGGCACGTCCTTGTCGGGTGTGATTAGCACCACCTGATCGTCCGCATCCGGCAGGCCCAGCACCAGGATCTCGGACATGAACTTCCCGATCTGGCGCGGCGGAAAATTCACCACCGCCAGCACGCGTTTGCCGGGCAGTTCCTCGGGCGAGTAATGCGCAGTGATCTGGGCCGAAGATTTCTTCTCCCCAATCTCCGGCCCGAAATCGACCCAGAGCTTGATCGCGGGCTTGCGTGCCTCGGGGTAGGGTTCGGCGCGGGTGATCTGGCCCACGCGGATGTCGACCTTCAGAAAGTCATCGAAGCTGATGGTCATGACCCGAGCTCCCGGCTGCGATCCGCCGCCGCCCTCACGGCTCGGCGCAGAAGCGCGGGGAACCCATCGCTTTCATCCATCAACACCTCCAACGCGGCTTGGGTCGTGCCGTTGGGGCTGGTGACATTCACGCGCAATTGCGACGGGGTCTCATCGGCAGCCTCGGCCAAAGCCCCCGCCCCGCCCACGGTCGCCTTCGCCAATGTCATCGCCAGATCGGCGGGCAGCCCCTCGGCCTCCCCCGCCGATGCCAGCGTCTCGATCAGATGAAACACATAGGCCGGCCCCGATCCCGACACCGCCGTCACCGCATCCATCTGCGCCTCGTCCGACAACCGCACGGTCTGCCCAACTGCTGCCAAGAGCCCCTCTGCCTGCGCCATCGCCGTCTCATCCACCTGCGCATTCCCAATGAGCGCGGTAATCCCCCGCCCGATCGCCGCGGGTGTATTCGGCATCGCGCGGATCACCGGCGTGGCCGCGCCCAGAACATCCTCATAAAACTTAATCGGAGTCCCCGCCGCGACCGAGACAAACACCGTCCCGCCCCCGCCCAACGGCGCAAGCACCGGCAGCGCCTCGGCCATCATCTGCGGCTTGACCGCCACCAGCACAATCGCGGGCGCGGCGGGCAAGTCAGCATTCAGATGCACGCCCGTCCCCCGCAACCACTCCGACGGCGCCGGATCCAGCACCCAGACCGAGGCCGCAGGCAAGCCGCCGTCGAGCCACCCCGCCAGCATCGCCGAGCCCATCTTGCCACAGCCCAAAAGTACCAGCCCGCGTTCCGCTATCTCACCGAAATCCATGGCACCTCCCCAATCTGCAAACCCCTTAAAACGCAAGACCCGTCAGAGCAACACACGCTCTGACGGGTCCTTGGGTGTCCGCGAACATCGCGGTGGGGGAAAGGGTCAGGCCCGGCCGTAGGCCTCGGTGATCGCGACCTGCATCGCATCCTCAGGCGTCCGATCGCCCCAGGCGACCAGCTGGAACGCGGGATAAAATCGCTCGGCCGAAGTCACGGCGGTGGCGATCATCGTATCAATCTGTTCGGGGCTGGCTGTCTGGCCACCGGCCAGCACCAGGCCATAGCGGAACACCATCAGCCGCTGCGCCTGCCAATAGGTGAAGGCGCCCGCCCAGCACATGTCATTGGTGCGATTAAGCGCCTCGTACACCTGCGCCATCCGGTCCGCCGGCGGCTCCATCTCGAACGTGCAGATCAGCCGCAGCGTCTCGTCGTACCCCGACCAGGCCAACGTGATCGAATAGGTCCGCCACTGCCCCTCGACCGCCATGGCAATCTGATCGTCGGCCACACGGTCGAAATCCCAATCGTGATGTTCGGCGATATGTTCGACGATATCGATGGGATGAAGGTCTTCGGTCAGAAACTGCTCGGAAAGCGACATGCGGTGGCCTCATGGGTTGTAGCCGAGGGTCATTGGAGTTGCCCAAGGCTTAGGTGCCTGCTCAAGGTCCGGCGTTCGTTGCCACCGTTCCTACGAGATATGGTGGTCCCTTATGAGTCACCTGTAAAGCAGATTCTTGTGAATAAAGGGTGCGAACGGTCAGGTTTCGCCGATGTTGGTGTGGATAAGGTCGGCGCGCGGCGGGCATCGGCACGGGGCCCACCGAAACACGCGGCCAACACTGGTCAGCCGCGCGTTCTGAAATCTGGTCAGTTTAGGAGTGAACGGTCGTTGAGGCGCAATCGCCCCCGCCTACTTCCCACCCTCCAACGCCTCAATCCGCGCCTTCAGCGCCTCGTTTTCTTCGCGTGCCTTCTGGGCCATGGCCCGCACCGCGTCGAACTCTTCGCGCGTCACGAAATCGCGTTCGGCCAGCCAGCGGTCGACCCAGCCTTTCATCGCCGTCTCGGCCTCTTCCCGCGCGCCCTGGGCCACGCCCATCGCGTTGGTCATCAGCTGGGATACATCATCGAGGATTTTGTTGCGGCTTTGCATGGTCGTCTCCGTGTCACGCTTGCCTTCTATATGGGGCGTGAGGCGGGGCGCACAAGGTTGACATCCCCGCCGCCCACGCGCAATCGGTCGCGCCATGAGCTTTGCCATCCCCTTCCCCGAAATCGGGCCCGAGATCTTTTCGATCAGCATCGGCGGGTTTGAGTTCGCGCTGCGCTGGTATGCGATGGCCTATATCGTGGGGATCCTGGTGGGCTGGCAAATCGCGGTGGCGGCGATCAAGCGCGCGCATCTGTGGCGGGACGATACGCCGCCGATGACCAAGGATCAGGCGGATGATTTCATCACGCTGATCATCCTCGGGATCATTCTGGGCGGGCGGCTTGGGTTCGTGCTGTTCTATCAGCCAGCCTACTACCTCGCGAACCCGATCGAGATCTTCTACATCTGGCAGGGCGGTATGGCCTTCCATGGCGGGCTTCTGGGCGTGGTGATCGCTGGGCTGTGGTTTTGCTGGAAACATGCGCTGCCGATCCCGTCGGTGGGCGATGCGATTGCGATTGCCACGCCGCCGGGGATCCTTCTGGGCCGGATAGCGAACTTCATCAATGGGGAGCTTTGGGGGAGGCCGACCGAGGCCCCCTGGGGCGTAATCTTCCCCGGCGACCGCGCGCAGTTTTGCCCCGGCTTTGAGGCGCCGTGCGCCCGCCACCCCTCGCAACTCTATGAGGCAGGGCTTGAGGGGCTGCTCCTCGGCTTGCTCCTTCTATGGCTCGCTTTCGCGCGGGGGTGGCTTAAGACGCCGGGTGCGCTGACCGGCCTGTTTCTTGCCGGTTACGGGCTGGGGCGGTTCATTGTCGAGTATTTCCGACAGGCCGATCCGCAATTCATCACCCCCGACAACCCCTTGGGCCATGTGATCCGGCTGGGCGAGGCGGGCGTAACCATGGGCCAGTTATTGTCGCTGCCGATGCTGATCCTTGGGGTCGCAGTTCTTGTCTGGGCAAGGTCGCGCGCCCGCGCCCCCGCGTGAGCGACCTAGAAGACATCCTGAAACGCACCATCCGGGCCGAGGGGCCGATGACGCTGGCCACTTACATGGCCACCTGCCTGACGCATCCCCAGCACGGCTACTATACCACCCGCGATCCTCTAGGGGCGGGTGGGGACTTCATCACGGCGCCCGAGATCAGCCAGATGTTTGGCGAGCTGATCGGCCTGTCTCTGGCGCAGCACTGGCTGGATCACGGGGCGCCGTCGCCCTTCACATTGGCCGAGCTTGGGCCGGGGCGCGGGACGCTCATGGCCGATGCGTTGCGCGCGTGCCGGGCTGTGCCGGGGTTTCTCGACGCGGCGGAGGTTCACTTGGTGGAGGTCTCGCCTGCGCTGCGCGCGATCCAGGCCGACGCCCTGAAGGGCCACAATCCAACATGGCATGACGGCCTTGCAAAGTTGCCCGACGCCCCCCTCTACCTCATCGCCAATGAGTATTTCGACGCCCTGCCCGTGCGCCAGTTTCGCCGCGATGCAAAGGGTTGGGCGGAGACCATGGTGGGCCTCGATGGCGACACGCTTGCGCTTGGGGCCGCGCCGCCTGCGCCCCTCGCGGCGCTTGATCATCGCCTCGACGACACGCAGCGCGGTGACATCGTCGAACTGAACGCCCCAGCCACAGCCGAGGCGCAGGCGATCGCCCAGTGCATCGCCACCCATGGCGGCGCGGCACTTATCATCGACTACGGTGATTGGCGCGCACTTGGCGACACGGTGCAGGCGTTGCGCAATCACGAGACGGTAGATCTCCTCGACGCCCCCGGCACCGCTGACCTCACCGCCCATGTCGATTTCGAACCGCTGGCCCAGGCCGCCGTGCAAGCCGGCGCGCAGCACAGTCGCCTCACCCCGCAAGGCTTCTTCCTCGAACGGCTCGGCATCACCCAGCGCGCACAGACGCTCGCACGCGCGCTGACCGGTGACGCGTTAGAGTCCCACATCGCCGCGCATCGGCGCTTGACGCACCCGGCGGAAATGGGAACCCTCTTTAAGTGCATGTCGATCCACGCCCCCGATACCGCCCCACCCCCGGGGCTTGAGCCATGACGCTGGAGATTATCACCTCAGACGCCCTGTCCCCCCTGCGCCACGGGTTCTTCACCCGCAGGGGCGGCGCGTCGTCGGGCGTGTTCGAGGGGTTGAACTGCGGCACCGGATCGACCGACCAGTCCGATATCGTGCGCATCAACCTGGGCCGCGTGGCCGACGCGATGGAGGTCGGGACCGACGGCCTGATCCGCGTCCACCAAGTGCATTCCGCCGATGCCGTGCCTGTCACCGGCCCGTTCGACGAAGCACCCAAGGCGGATGCCGTCGTGACCGCGACCCCCGGCCTCGCGCTGTCGATCCTGACCGCCGACTGCCAGCCCGTGCTCTTCGCCGACGCCGACGCCGGTGTGATCGGTGCCGCCCATGCCGGGTGGCGCGGGGCGCTGGACGGGGTGCTTGAGGCAACGCTCGACGCGATGGAAGGGCTGGGGGCCACCCGCGCAGGCACTGTCGCCGTCATTGGCCCGTCGATCAGCCAACGCGCCTATGAGGTGGGGCCGGAGTTCTTCGAGACATTCCTCGACGCCGATCCCGACAACGCCCGCTTCTTTGCCGGGGGCGATGGTGACCGGATGCACTTCGACCTGCCCGCCTATGGCCTCGCGCGATTGCGCACCGCGGGTGTCGGCGCAGCGGAATGGACGCGGCACTGCACCTATTCCGATCCCGACCGCTTCTTTTCCTACCGCCGCAGCGTTCACAACAAAGAGGCGGATTATGGGCGGCTGATCTCTTCGATTCGGATCTGACCCCGCGAAATCCGGTCAATCGTGGCAGGAAAGTGGCGCAAATCCCTGATTTTGCGCGACAAAGCGGGAAACCCCACTGCGTCTGCCTTAACTTTTTATTATTCACTATCGCCTAACTTGCGAAGTGTTCGCCGGGTGACGCATCATCTTGTGCCCGCCCAATCCGAACGCGAAAAAATGTGGGGTGAAAGGCATTTATCGTTTCCATTGCCCCATCCCCGCCGCATTGCGCGGTATTCTGGTTTCAAGGTCGAAACAATCGACCGGTTATTGAGGCAACAGACCACGGCACACCCCCCGTGCCAGACTTGGAGCGAAGGACATGTATATGACGATGCGTCTGAAAAAGCGTTGGATCACCACCGTACTTCGCGAAGCGAATTCCCAGAACGTTCGGCTGCCGTGGCAACGCGGCCAGCGCAGGCACCTATCGATCGTCCACCGTTCGGACACAGACAAAACGCGGCAGACGGCCCGCGGCTAAGAACGACCCTCCTCGTGTTCAACTTAGGCGGCCCCGCAACGGGCCGCCTTTTTTCTTTCCGATTCGAGGCGGGCCTGCGGCCAAACCGAGCCATCGTCCCACCGGGTGAAACAAAGCCGGGCGGGGTTTGCGGATTACCCGGGCACACCGGACGAATTTGCAGAAATCTTTGACAGACGCCCCTCTGCCCGTGCATCGTCCCGCCATCGAAGACCTGTAGTAACCAGTCTATCCGCAAGTACCAAATCGGTGGGGGCCGATGCGGATGTGACCAGACCGAAAAGGACTGATCGCATGAACAGCCCCCGTGTATCCGCCGTTGCTGGCGACCCCTCCCGCTTTGTAAACCGTCCCACGAAGGCTTGGACCGTTCGGTCCGCGCCAGTCCAGCGCCGCCAGGTGCGCCAGGTCGCGCTGACCCGCCGCTATGAAGTGATGTATCTGGACGACGACGCCCAGATTCAGGATTTCATCCGCGTCGCCCCTGCCATCCCGATCTTTGAACAGGCCTTCAGCGCCTTTGCCCATGGTGTGCTGATCAACACCGCGCAAGGCCCCGTAGCCGTCGAAGACCTGGTGCCGGGGATGGAGATCGAGACCGCGAATGGCGGCACCACCACCTTGAAATGGGTGGGTGCCATCACGATGGTGCCGGGTGCCCCCAGCGCCAGCGACGAACCCCAGCGGCTCTACCGGATCACGGCCGACGCCTTGGGCCTTGCTCGTCCGGCCACCGATGCCACCTTCGGCCCCGCCGCGCGTCTGTTGAAACGCGACCCGGCGGTGGTCAATGCCCTGGGGGCCGAAGCTGCCCTTAGCCCCGTGAAAACCATGGAAGACGGGGTGAGCGTTGTGGCGCTGAACCCGGTATCGCCGGTGCGCGTCTATCATCTGGCCTTTGACAGCCATCAGGTGATCATGGCCAACGGTGTGGAAGTCGAAAGCTACCACCCCGGCCCCGATGCGCATTATTCGATGTCGCAGGAGTTGCGCGATCTGTTCGTGTCGCTCTTCCCGCATATCGACAGCCTGCAAGGGTTTGGCCGGATGATGTGGCCACGCTTCGATAGCGAAGCGCATGAGATGTATGAGTTGGGCTGAGGGCCTGGCACCAGAAACACCTCTACATTTTGCAAAGGGCAGCCCCTGACCGCGGGTGGGGGCGTAGCCCCCGCCGTCGTGCTGAAAGCACGCCTTTGGCGTGACGGGGGCGGTCGGGGGCTGCCCGACCTATCGGTCGGACGGTATCCTAAAGCTACTATATGGCCCGTTTTATGGGTGCGGATCAGTTCCCCTCGACCCTCACGCCGTCCGCGCCAGCCGCTCCTCCAGCACATCAAACGGCACCCCAGGCTCATCCTTCGCGCCCCGGATCACCAGCGAGGTCTTCACGCTCGCCACGTTTTCCGCCGCCGTCAGCTGCTCCGTCAGGAAATTCTGGAAGGTCGACAGATCCGGCGCCACGCATTTCAGGATGAAATCGACCTCACCGTTCAGCATATGGCACTCGCGCACCAGCGGCCATTCGCGGCACCGCGCCTCGAACGCTGACAGATCCGCCTCGGCCTGACTGGTGAGCCCCACCATCGCGTAAACCTGCACCTCGAAATCCAGCGCCCGCGCATCGACCCGCGCGTGATAGCCTTTGATATACCCCGCCTCTTCCAGCGTGCGCACACGGCGCAGGCAAGGCGGCGCGGAAATGCCCACCCGACGGGCAAGCTCCACATTGGTCATGCGACCGTCGGCTTGCAATTCGGCCAGGATATGCCGATCGATTTGGTCGAGCTTGTGGCCCGGCATGTGGTCTCCCCCGAGAATCTTGCGTGAACCTTACCCAGAGGCGCAATTCCGCGCAATAATATTTCGCATTCCGGCAATATCGTTAAATCGACCCTGACCAGGGGTGCCCCGTATACGGAAACGCGACCCCCCTTTTTCTTCCCGCCGCGCGCGTCTATATCGTCAGTCCATCCCGCATCCGGAGGCTGCCGCCCATGTCCGCGACCAAGCATACCAAGGTTCTCATCATCGGCTCCGGCCCCGCCGGCTACACCGCCGCCGTCTATGCCAGCCGCGCGATGCTGGAACCGGTGCTGGTGCAGGGCATCCAACCGGGCGGGCAATTGACCATCACAACCGAGGTCGAGAATTGGCCCGGCGATACCGAGGTGCAGGGCCCCGACCTGATGGTGCGCATGGAAGCCCATGCCAAGGCCGTGGGGACCGAGATCATTGCCGACCACATCCAGTCGATCGACCTGTCAAAGCGCCCCTTCACGGCCCAGGGCGACAGCGGCACCACCTACACCGCCGACGCCGTGATCCTCTGCACCGGGGCGCAGGCGAAATGGCTGGGCCTGCCGTCTGAGGAAAAGTTCAAGGGCTTCGGCGTCTCGGCCTGCGCCACCTGCGACGGGTTTTTCTATCGCGGGCAAGAGGTCGTCGTGATCGGCGGCGGCAACACGGCGGTGGAAGAGGCGCTGTTCCTGACGAACTTCGCCTCCAAGGTCACGCTGGTCCACCGCCGCGACAGCTTGCGGGCCGAAAAGATCCTGCAGCACCGCCTGTTCAAGAACCCCAAGGTCGAAGTCCTGTGGGATCATCAGGTGGATGAGGTTGTGGGCGGCGAAAACCCCCTTGGCGTTGAAGGCGTGCGCGCGCGCCATGTGAAAACCGGCGAGGTGACGGAAATCCCCTGCAAGGGTTTCTTCGTCGCCATCGGCCACGCCCCCGCCTCGGAACTCGTGAAGGATCAGCTGGAAACCCACATGGGCGGCTACGTCGTGACCAAGCCCGACTCCACCGCCACCTCGATCCCCGGTGTCTTTGCCGCGGGTGATCTGACCGACCACATCTATCGCCAGGCCGTGACCAGCGCCGGGATGGGCTGCATGGCCGCGTTGGAAGCCGAGAAATTCCTGGCCGAACAGGAAGAAAACGCCCCTACCCCGGTCGAGGCGGAACCGGCTGAGTAACCCCATGCCCCCCGACATCGCCCGCCTCATCGCCGATTATGACGCGGGCGTGCCGGTGGTCAGCCACCCGATCAATATCGTCCACGCGCTGATCGACGGGCGCCGCGTCACCTTCTGCACCGACATGGAGCGTGACCCGATCCAGCGCAACAATCGGCGCGGGGCGTTCTATGAACGCAGCGATCTGGACGCGATCGCCAAGACCCTGCCGAAAGATGCCACCATCGTCGATATCGGGGCCAACGTCGGCAATCACAGCCTGTACTTCGCGCTCTTCTGTCAGGCGGCCCGTGTTATCCCGATCGAGCCCAATCCCCGCGCTTACAGGTTATTGTTGCACAATGTGCTGCTGAACGGTTTGCGCGACCGGTTCGATCTTACGCGCCTTGGCGTGGGGGTCTCGGACACCGCCGCCTCCGATTTCGCGATGGAAGATCGTGAGCGTAATCTGGGCGCAGCCAAGATGATCGCCCACGGCGGCGACATCGAAGTGCACCGGGGCGATAGCTTGCTGTCAGACGTCACCCCCGACTTCATCAAGATCGACGTCGAGGGCATGGAACTCTCTGTTCTCAAAGGGCTTTCCGGCCTGTTCGATCGCTGCCGCCCGGGCCTTCTGGTCGAGGTCGACAATGTGAATGAGGCCGCGTTTCTCGCCTGGGCCGAGACGGCGGGATATGCCACGGCCCACGTTTTCCAGCGCTACAAGCTCAACAAAAACTACCTGATGCACCCCGCCTGACACGGGCGATTTTTCCGCAACAGATCCCCCGCTGTCTCCCGATTTCGCTGCACAGCGGAAAGTTTGTTCTTGATTGAACAAACATCGTCCGACATATGTTCAGCCGTGAACATAGTGAGTGATCCCGTGGCAGTATCCACACTGACATCCGACCAGGAAGACGATCTGTTTCGTCTGCTGCGCCAGCTTGATGCCGCGCCGGATGCGTCGCAACGCGCGACCGCTCAGGCCCTGGGAATCAGCCTAGGCCGTCTCAATTCACACCTCCATGCGGCTGTTGAAGCGGGCTTTGTCCGTCTCGCAGACCGCAACAGTCCCGACCGACGCCAGCGCGTTGCCTACGCGCTGACATCAAAAGGCGCGGCCGAGAAGGCGCGTCTGGTCGATCGCTTTCTTGCCCGTAAACGTGCCGAGTACAACGCCCTCCATGCCGAACTGACCGGCTCCGATGGCCCGCTTCGCATCCAACCAAACAGGACCGTATTGATGCAAATGACAAACCACGCCCCGATCCCGGAGCTCTATGTCTCCTATGACAGCGCGCAAAAGCTGAAGGTCGAGGCAGGCGATCTGCCCTCGTGGGATCTCTCGCCCCGCCAGATCTGCGATCTGGAGCTTTTGATGAATGGCGGCTTCAACCCGCTGAAAGGGTTCCTGAGCGAAGAGGATTATAATTCGGTTGTCGACAATATGCGTCTGGCCGACGGCACGCTCTGGCCCATGCCGATCACGCTGGATGTGTCGGAAAAGTTCGCCGAAAGCATCGAACCCGGTCAGGACATCGCGCTGCGCGACCAAGAGGGCGTGATCCTCGCCATCATGTCCGTCACCGACCGCTATAGCCCCGACAAGGCGCGTGAGGCCGAAAAGGTGTTCGGCGCCGACGATCTGGCCCACCCCTCGGTCAACTACCTGCACAACCACGCAGGCCCGGTCTACCTTGGCGGCCCGATCACCGGCATCCAGCAGCCCGTGCATTACGACTTCCGCGCCCGCCGTGATACGCCCAACGAGTTGCGCGCGTACTTCCGCAAGCTGGGCTGGCGCAAGGTCGTGGCCTTCCAGACCCGCAACCCGCTCCACCGCGCACACCAGGAACTGACCTTCCGCGCCGCGAAGGAGGCCGAGGCCAACCTGCTGATCCACCCCGTCGTGGGCATGACCAAACCGGGTGATATCGACCACTTCACCCGCGTGCGCTGCTACGAGGCGGTGCTCGATCAATACCCCGCCGCCACCACCACCATGAGCCTGCTAAACCTGGCCATGCGCATGGCCGGCCCGCGCGAGGCGGTTTGGCACGGCCTGATCCGCCGCAACCACGGCTGCACGCATATGATCGTCGGCCGCGACCATGCCGGCCCCGGCAAAAACAGCGCGGGCGAGGATTTCTATGGCCCCTACGACGCGCAGGACCTGTTCCGCGAGCATCAGGACGAAATCGGCATCGAGATGGTCGACTTCAAACACATGGTCTATGTCCAGGATCGCGCCCAGTATGAGCCCGCCGACGAGGTGGAAGATGGCGCGACCGTCCTGAACATCTCCGGCACCGAACTGCGCCGCCGCCTTCAGGAAGGGCTCGACATCCCCGAATGGTTCTCCTTCCCCTCGGTGGTCGAGGAGCTCCGCCGCACCCGCCCGCCGCGGGCCAAGCAGGGCTTCACCGTCTTCTTTACGGGCTTCTCGGGTTCGGGCAAATCGACCATTGCCAACGCGCTGATGGTGAAGCTGATGGAGATGGGTGGCCGTCCAGTGACGCTCCTTGATGGCGACATCGTGCGGAAAAACCTGTCCTCGGAACTGGGCTTCTCGAAAGAGCATCGCGATCTCAACATCCGCCGGATCGGCTATGTCGCGAGCGAAATCACCAAGAACGGCGGCATCGCGATCTGCGCCCCCATCGCACCCTACGCGGCCACCCGCCGCGCGGTGCGCGAGGATATCGAAGCGCATGGGGCGTTCGTCGAGGTGCATGTCGCCACGACCATCGAGGAATGCGAGAAGCGTGACCGGAAGGGCCTCTATAAACTCGCCCGCGAAGGCAAGATCAAAGAGTTCACGGGCATCTCCGATCCCTATGACGTGCCCGAAAACCCTGAGTTGCGGCTCGACACTGAGAACGTCGAGGTCGATCACTGCGCCCATCAGGTGCTCTTGAAGCTCGAACAGATGGGGCTGGTGAAGGCCTAAGGCTCAAACACCCGAATCCGAACGGCCCCGGTGGAGATCCCGCCGGGGCCGTTTGCGTTGCAATACCTCTCTTTTCCGTGAGAATTTCGGCGGTTACGTTGCACGCGCTCGCGCCCCTGTGCGGTATGTTTCAAAAATCACGCCCGCGCACAGAGACGCAGATAAGTCTGTGCACGGGCGCACCATATTTCATCAATTCTCACGCGTCCGTGCGTTGAACGCGAGGTCGCAATGCCCCAGATGTTCGTCATCGGAAGCGCAGACAGCCTCCGAACAACATCAAACCCCCGGGGTCACCTCCCAGACCCTCCGAACCAAAACTTGAAAGGACTACTACAATGAAAACGCTTATCGCAGCCGCCACCCTCACCCTTCTTTCCGCTCCGGCATTCGCTCAGATCACCGACGTCGAAGCACACTTCGCCTCCGACGCTGAGACCGCGGTTGTTGCTCTCGTCCTC
>JBCBGF010000017.1:0-21013 GCA_038526915.1 Pseudomonadota bacterium
TTGGAGCGGTGAGTGGCAGGGGATCGGCAACGATCCCCGAGAACTCACACCCATCGGCTCTGGGTGCCACGGCACCCAACGACAAAAAAAACCGGTTCGATGAGGGGCTGCGATGACCGCCGCTCCTCCTCTCAACTGACACGCCCTTGGAAGGGACGACGATATGGCCATTCAAAGCCAAAACATCCGGATCCGGCTGAAAGCCTTTGATTACCGGGTTCTCGATGCCTCGACGCAGGAAATCGTGAACACCGCGAAACGGACCGGTGCCCAGGTGCGCGGGCCGATCCCGCTGCCCAACAACATCGAGAAGTTCACCGTTCTGCGGGGACCCCACGTCGACAAGAAATCGCGCGATCAGTTCGAGATCCGCACGCACAAGCGCTTGCTCGACATCGTGGATCCGACGCCGCAGACCGTGGATGCGCTCATGAAGCTCGACCTCGCCGCCGGCGTGGATGTCGAGATCAAGGTTTAAGGGGGTGACAGCCATGTTGCGCTCTGGAGTGATCGCAAAGAAGGTCGGGATGACCCGGCTGTTCTTGGAAGATGGCAAGCAGGTGCCGGTGACGGTTCTGCAGCTGGACAAATTGCAGGTGGTGGCCAAGCGCACGCCCGAGCAGGACGGCTATTCCGCCGTGCAGCTGGGCGCGGGCACGGCGAAGGCCAAGCGCACGTCGAAGGCGATGCGCGGCCATTTCGCGGCGGCGAAGGTCGAACCCAAGCGGAAGATCGCGGAGTTTCGGGTCGATCCCGAAAACCTGATCGATGTGGGCGAGGAAATCACCGCCAACCACTATTTCGAGGGTCAGTTCGTCGACGTCTCGGGCACCTCGATCGGTAAGGGCTTTGCCGGTGCGATGAAGCGGCACAACTTTGGCGGTCTGCGCGCCAGCCACGGCGTGTCGATCAGCCACCGCTCGCATGGCTCGACCGGCCAGTGTCAGGATCCGGGCAAGGTCTTCAAAGGCAAGAAGATGGCCGGGCATATGGGCGCTGCGCGGGTGACCACGCAGAACCTGCAGGTGGTGCGGACCGATGCGGACCGGGGCCTGATCATGGTCAAGGGTGCCGTTCCAGGTTCAAAAGGCGGCTGGGTGACGATCAAGGATGCGGTGAAGAAGCCGCAGCCCGAGAACGTGATCTATCCGGCGGCGCTGAAATCGGCGGCGGCAGCTGCCGAGAAGGCGGCCGAGGAAGCAGCGGCAGCAGCGGCGGCTGAGGAAGAAGCGGCAGCGAAGGCTGCGGCTGAGGCCGAACAGGCGGCGCTGGAAGCAGCTGAGGCCGAGGCGGCGAACGAGACACCGGCGGACAACGCCGCGCCTGAGGGAGGCGACAAAGATGAAAGCTGATGTGATCAAGCTCGACGCGAAAAAGGCGGGCTCGGTCGATCTCGATGACGAGATCTTCGGGCTGGAGCCGCGCGCCGACATCCTGCACCGCGTCGTGCGCTGGCAGCGCAACAATGCGCAGGCGGGTACGCATAAGGTAAAGACGCGGTCGGAGACGAGCTATTCGACCAAGAAAATCTATCGCCAGAAGGGCACCGGTGGTGCACGCCACGGCGACCGGAACGCGCCGATTTTCCGCAAGGGTGGCGTCTACAAAGGCCCGACGCCGCGGAGCCACGGCCATGACCTGACCAAGAAGTTCCGCAAGCTAGGCCTGAAGCACGCCCTGTCGGCCAAGGCCAAGGCGGGCGAGCTGGTGATCCTTGAGAATGCAGACGCGAAGGAGCCGAAAACCTCGGCTCTGGCCAAGCAGATCAAGGAGCTGGGCTGGAAGCGCGCGCTGGTGATTGACGGTGCGGAAGTGAACGAGAACTTTGCCCGGGCTGCGGCGAATATCCAGGGTTTGGATGTGCTGCCGTCGGTGGGGGCCAATGTCTATGACATCCTCAAGCGTGACACGCTGGTGATTACGAAGGCGGGTGTCGAAGCGCTGGAGGCGCGGCTGAAATGAGCGCGAAAGCAGAACAGTACGACGTGATCCGCAAGCCCGTGATCACCGAGAAGGCCACGATGGCGTCTGAGAATGGCGCGGTGGTGTTCGAGGTGGCGATGGACGCCAACAAGCCCGCGATCAAGGATGCGGTCGAGGCGCTGTTTGGTGTGAAGGTGAAGTCGGTGAACACGACGATCACCAAGGGCAAGACCAAGCGCTTCCGGGGCCAGCCGGGGCGGCGCAAGGACGTGAAGAAGGCGTATGTGACCCTCGAAGAGGGGAACACGATTGATGTGACGACGGGGCTTTAGGTAAAATCGTCAGGTGACACTCGGTGAGGCGGGGCTAGAACCCCGCCTTTTCTTGTGAGGTCCGTCGTTTGAACCAGTCAGCCAGCTCATTCTGAGACATCCTGCCTGTGACGACATCGACGACGACATCGTCAAGACGGTCAGTTTCAAGCAAGTCCAAACGGAACCCGCTATTGGCGATCAATATTTCTGCTGCCAACCATGCCGTGCGCTTATTGCCGTCACTAAACCCATGGGAGGTGGCAAGCCCATGCAGAAGGGCAGCGGCCTTCGCGTAAATACGCAAGTGCTACCCATGGTATGGACGACCGATCGCACCAAGAACGCTATCGAGGTTCGTAATACCGGGCAGGCCGCCGAACGCTTCTAAAGCTTGTTCATGCGCCTCCAACACATCACCAAGTTTTATCCGGTAGTGCCGGTTACCGATCTGCGAGCCGCTTAAGAGCGTCCCTATTCTTCGCAATCGATGAAGAGACCGTTTTTGCGGACGTTTTGGCAGACGAATGAACGGATCGTTCGCCGTTGCTTTTGCGAACTTCAAAGGCACCAGAGGCCGCGCGTCTCGACACGGTTGCTGTCGTTTTCTTTGCCATAGTGCAGACATGCATCTGACAGGCCATCAAATCAAGAGAGCTTTGGCAACAACGGGGGGCAAACAAAGCGAAAACGGCGCCATGGCTTCCAGTGGTTCACCCTAGACACCCACCCCCACCCCCGCTATACGCCTCCCACCAACCACCCCGGATTCGTCCGGGGTGGTGCATTTTGGGGCCATCGCAGGCCTCGAACACACAGAGAGCCAGGGGGCATACCCCCGGCCGAAGCAAACGGAAGAGAGCAAGCATGGCACTCAAGTCGTATAAACCGACGACGCCGGGCCAGCGCGGGCTGGTGCTGATCGACCGTTCGGAGCTTTGGAAAGGCCGCCCGGTCAAGTCCCTTACAGAGGGTTTGACCAAGAATGGCGGACGGAACAACACCGGACGGATCACGATGCGCCGCCGCGGCGGTGGCGCCAAGCGTCTGTACCGCGTCGTGGATTTCAAGCGTCGCAAGTTCGATATGCCCGCCACGGTGGAGCGTATCGAATATGACCCGAACCGCACCGCGTTCATCGCGCTGGTGAAGTATGAAGACGGCGAACAGGCCTATATCCTGGCACCGCAGCGTCTGGCCGTGGGCGATCAGGTGATCGCAAGCGCACGCGCCGACGTGAAGCCCGGCAACGCGATGCCGTTTTCGGGCATGCCGATCGGCACGATTGTCCACAACATCGAGATGAAGCCCGGCAAGGGTGGTCAGATCGCGCGCGCCGCGGGCACCTATGCCCAGTTTGTGGGGCGCGATGGGGGCTATGCCCAGATCCGGCTTTCCTCAGGCGAACTCCGCATGGTCCGCCAGGAATGCATGGCGACGGTGGGGGCTGTGTCGAACCCCGACAACTCGAACCAGAACTTCGGCAAGGCGGGCCGCAACCGGCACAAGGGCATTCGTCCATCGGTGCGTGGTGTGGTCATGAACCCGGTCGATCACCCCCACGGCGGTGGTGAAGGCCGCACCTCGGGTGGCCGTCATCCGGTCACGCCCTGGGGCAAGCCGACAAAGGGTGCGCGCACCCGTGACAAGAACAAGGCGTCGTCGAAGCTGATCATCCGCTCGCGCCACGCCAAGAAGAAAGGGCGCTAGACCATGAGCCGCTCCGTCTGGAAAGGGCCCTTTGTCGACAGTTACGTCCTCAAAAAGGCCGAAAAGACCCGCGAGTCGGGCCGCAACGAAGTGATCAAGATCTGGTCGCGCCGGTCGACGATCCTGCCCCAGTTCGTGGGCCTCACCTTTGGGGTCTACAATGGGCAGAAACACATTCCGGTGAACGTGTCCGAGGACATGATTGGCCAGAAATTCGGTGAATACGCGCCGACCCGCACCTATTACGGGCACGCCGCCGACAAAAAAGCGAAGAGGAAGTAAGCCATGGGCAAGGATAAAAATCCCCGCCGCGTGGCGGAGAACGAAGCGATGGCCAAGGTGCGCATGCTGCGCACCAGCCCGCAGAAACTGAACCTCGTCGCCGCCATGATCCGCGGCAAGAAGGTGGACAAAGCGCTGAGCGACCTCACCTTCTCGAAAAAGCGGATCGCGCAGGACGTGAAGAAGTGTCTGCAATCGGCGATTGCCAATGCCGAGAACAACCATAACCTGGATGTGGATGAGCTGATCGTGGCCGAGGCCTATGTCGGCAAGAACTTGACGATGAAGCGCGGCAAACCCCGTGCGCGCGGCCGCTTTGGCCGGATCGTTAAGCCGTTCTCGCAACTCACCATCACCGTTCGCCAGGTCGAGGAGACAGCCTGATGGGTCATAAAGTCAATCCGATCGGCATGCGCCTGCAGGTCAACCGCACCTGGGACAGCCGCTGGTACGCCGACACTAAGGATTACGGTGATCTTCTTCTGGAAGACATCAAGATCCGCGAGTTCATCGAGACCGAGTGCAAGCAGGCCGGTGTCAGCCGCGTGATCATCGAACGCCCGCACCGCAAGTGCCGGGTGACGGTGCACACCGCGCGCCCCGGTGTGATCATCGGCAAGAAAGGCGCCGATATCGAAACGCTGCGCAAAAAGCTGGCGGCGATGACCGACAGCGAATTGCACCTCAACATCGTCGAAGTGCGCAAGCCGGAACTGGATGCGGCGCTGGTGGCTGAGTCGATTGCCCAGCAGCTCGAACGCCGGGTCAGCTTCCGCCGTGCGATGAAGCGGGCGGTGCAGAACGCGATGCGCATGGGGGCCCTTGGCATCCGTGTGAACGTTGCGGGCCGTTTGGGCGGTGCCGAGATCGCGCGGACGGAATGGTATCGCGAGGGGCGGGTGCCTTTGCACACGCTGCGCGCCGACATCGACTATTCGTTGAAAGAAGCGATGACGCCCTACGGGATCATCGGGATCAAGGTCTGGATCTTCAAAGGCGAGATCATGGAACATGATCCCGCCGCGCGGGATCGCAAGGCGCAGGAACTCCAGGACGGCCCGGCCCCCCGTGGCGCTGGTGGCGGACGCCGGAACTAAGGAGCCAAAGAGATGCTGCAACCAAAGCGCACAAAATTCCGGAAGATGCACAAGGGCCGGATCAAGGGTGAGGCCAAGGGTGGCTCTGACCTGAACTTCGGCACCTATGGTCTGAAGGCCGTTGAGCCCGAGCGTGTGACCGCGCGCCAGATCGAAGCCGCCCGCCGGGCCATGACGCGCCACATGAAGCGTCAGGGCCGGGTCTGGATCCGGATCTTCCCCGACACGCCGATCACCGCCAAACCCATCGAAGTGCGGATGGGTAAAGGTAAGGGGTCGGTCGACCGCTGGGCCGCCAAGGTCAAGCCGGGCCGGATCATGTTCGAGATCGACGGCGTGACCGATGCGGTGGCTCGCGAGGCGCTACGCCTGGCGGCGATGAAACTGCCGGTGAAGACGCGGACTGTTGTACGCGAGGATTGGTAACAATCCTCGCGAGTGCGGCGGAAGTGGATTGCGCAAGCAATCTGCGGGCCGGCACCCGGTGATAGTTGAGAAGGGGCGGGGCGTAAGCTTCGCCCTTTTTCTTTTCACAGCGGCCAATTCATGTTTTCGGTTAGCGAACACATTAAGCCGGGTTGCTGCAAACCATGCCGAAGTCCCAGTTCGCCAAAGACCTTGACACGCTTCAGCGCCGTGTCCGTCCGTTTCTTTACGGTCTCGGCTTCAAGGCAAAGGGCCGGTCCTTCAACCGTGTGAACGACGATGGTCTGACGCAGGTGATCAAGTGTTTACTGGATGCCAGCCTCTATTCCTTCGGCGTCGTCGACGAAACTGCCAGGACCCGCCCGGGCAGCTTTAAGGTCCATTTGGGCGTCTATGTTCCGGAGCTAGCGGTGCTGGATGGCGGTGAGCCCAAGTCTTGGGTTCAAGACCAACACTGTTGTATCCGTTCGAACTTGCCGGGCCCGGATGGTGACCCCAATGCCTTTTTCTGGTAGGCAATACCCGCAGATGTGATGGCCGATGCAATTCAGGCACGGCTCCGTCGTGACGGCATTCCTCTGCTGGAACGCTTCGAAAGTCGTGACAAGATCCTCGTAGAGGCGTCGAGGGCAGGAAAATCACGGCAGTTTTTTGAAAGACCACCGGGTGTCGTGGCTGCGGCTATTCTCGCGAAGCGAGGAGAAACTGATGCCGCGGCCGCCTCATTGCAGCAGCAATACCAGCTTACAGATGAAGCGCGTCGCGAGAGTTATGGAAAGGTCTTGCTGGAAACGGCGGAAAAGCTTGGCGTTCGTGGGTTCAGTCTGAATTCTGAAAGTAGGTCGTCTTGAGACATGGATGCTGAAGCAACCTTTCTTTGAATACTCTATTGGTGCGCTAACGCTTCAGCGCCGACGTTTCGCCCGACCGATAGGTCGGGCAGCCCCCACCCGCGGTCGGGGACTGCCCTTACCACGTTGAATCAACGTTTGAAGTGGTTAAATCTCGTTGGCAGCGCTACGCCACCGCGCGCACCAACCCATCCGCCTCCACCCTCCGGCGCACCACCACCACCGGCACATGTGGCGCAACCCGCTCCACCGTCTCGATAATCCGCGGCGCCTGTTTGCGCTCGAAGGTCCAGATCCAGCTCAGAAACTCCCAATCCGGCAGCCCCTCGGGGCAGCCTTCGGCCATGTCCGGGCGCACGCGGCCATAGCTGCCAGCCACGCGGCGGGCGATGCCACTGAGGGCCACTAGTCGCGGCAGCCGCATCCAGATCACCAGGTCGCTGCGGGGCAGGCGGGTGTCCATGAAGCTCACATTGGTGCCGTCGATAACCCAGCGGTCTTCGGCGACGAACCCATCATGCCGTGCACGCTGTTCGGCCCGGTCGCGGACGGTCCAGCCGGGCAGCCACCGCATGTCGCGGTCGAGGGAGACGTAGCGGAGGTCAAGCGACGCGGCGAGGCGTTGGGAGAGGGTGGATTTGCCTGCGCCTGAGACGCCGATGACTGAGATGCGGCGGGCGGTTCTCAGGTAGCCGGCGGCGTCGTTTAGCGAGATGTAGCGGGGCATGGCGGGGTCCGGCTGGGCGCGCCGCCAGTGTCGCACTATCCGCCGGCGATCACCACCACGGCCCAGCCCGCGATCCCGATCTGGATCAGCTGGATCACCACCGACGCGCCGTGGAGCCGTCCGAAGGCGCGCTTATCCTCGCGATCTGTGGCGGCGTTGATCTGGTGCATCAGGATTTGCCGGGCGTAGACGGTGCTTGCGGCAATTGCGGCCAGGAGGGCGGCGGCGAGGGGGGAGACGGCATAGGTCACCGCGGCGGCGACGGCGGCCAGCGCGATCACGGCGAGGTAGTAGTAGGGGAAGGTGCCGCGCAGGAGGGGGCGGACCTTTTCCATGGGCAATTGCGCGAAAAGCACCGGCGCGAAGCCGAAGCTGAAAAACACCATCCCGCCGAAAAGCGTGGCGGTCAGGAGAAGGGCGGCGAGGGTCATCTGGGCCTCCAAATCATGCTGAGGTGGAGGTAGGTGGTTCGGGGCGTCTGGCCAGTTTAAGAAGTGACCCAGGCGTAGTTGAAGCTGACCGAGACGCGTTCCTCTTCGGCCATGTTCATGGGCACCTCATGGCGAAGCCAGCTTTCCCACAACAGCACATCGCCCACGTTCGGCGCGACATAGTGGAACTGACCCAGCCGCGGGTCGGCATCGCGGCGGCGGGGTGGGGCGGCCATCATCATCGGCAGGCGCGGGTCTTCGTATTTGATCGCACTCGCGCCGTCCGGCATCGCAACGTAAGTCGTGCCGGAGATCACGCTTTGGGGATGGATGTGGCCGGTGTGGATGCCGCCCTCGGGCAGAATGTTGATCCAGATGTCTTCGAGCGCGAGTTTCCCTTCTCCCAGGTCGAAGGCGAGCGTATCGGCGAAGGCGGCGACGTGGGCGTCGAGCGATGTGACCAGATCGGCGAAGATCGGGAAGCGCCAGGGCAGATCGGTGAGGGAGGCGTAGGAGGTGTAGCCTGGGTAGCCCTCTTTCTCGCACCACTCCTGTCCGGCTTCGTCGTCTTCGGCGATCGTGAAGCACGAGGCTTCCAACTCGCCCGCATCGATTTGGGGGCCGTGGTCTGACAGGCGCGCGCGATAGAGCGGTGTGGCGAAGAGTTGGGTGATCTCGGGCATGGCGGAGCCTTTCGCGGTGGTGGCCTGTCGATTGCGGATATGGGCGCGGGATGCAAGGGCGGGCTTGCCAAGCGCGCCGGATTGGCGGCCTATCGGGGCCATGGTGCAGGGTGACCAAACAAAACGCGTGCTGCTGTTCGGCGCGACGGGCACGGCGGGGCAGGCCGCGGGGCGCGCGCTGATCCGGGCGGGGCACGATGTGGTGCGGGTGGTGCGACCGGGGCGTGCGACCGTTCCGTTTGCGGGTAAGACGCGGGTCGCGGATCTGACGGGGGCGGCTGAGGTGATGCGCGGGGGCGGTTTCGATGCTGTGGTGTCGTGTCTGGCGTCCCGCACCGGCGCGTCGCGCGATGCCTGGGCGGTGGATCATGGGGCCAACCTGGCGATCCTGCGCGCGGCCGAGGCATCGGGGGTTGGGCAATTCGTGCTGCTATCGGCGATCTGTGTGCAAAAGCCGCTGTTGGCGTTTCAGCGGGCGAAGCTGGCGTTTGAGGACGAATTGATGGCGTCTGGGCTGATATGGTCCATCGTGCGGCCCACCGCGTTTTTCAAATCGCTCGCGGGGCAGATCGCGCGGGTGCAGGTGGGCAAGCCGTTTTTGGTGTTTGGCGATGGTGAGCTGACGGCGTGCAAGCCGATCAGCGATGATGATCTGGGGGACTTTATTGCGACCTGCCTGACCGACCCGACGCGGCAGGGGCGGGTTTTGCCCATTGGCGGCCCAGGCCCGGCGCTGACCCCGCTGGATCAGGGGCGGCTTCTCTTTGAGGCGGCGGGTAGACCTGCGCGGTTTCGGCATGTGCCGGTGGCGATGATGGATGTGATTGGAGGGGTGGCGCGGGGGCTTGGGTTGGTCAGCCGGCGCTGGTCGGACAAAGCGGAGTTCGTGCGGATCGGGCGATATTATGCGACCGAGTCGATGCTTGTTTGGGATGCGGCGGCGGGTCGCTATGACGCTGACGCCACACCGGAGTTTGGGCAAGAGACGCTGGGCGCGTTCTACGCGGACGTGATCGCTGGGCGGCGCGTGGTGCAGCTTGGCGACCACGCGGTGTTCTGAGCGCGGGAGCGACGCAAATCCCCCCTTGCCAACGGAGTGCGGGCCGCCTATACGGCGCGCTCATCCACGTACTCCACTGGAATCAGGGTGACCCTTACGGGGCCTTCCGGTGATTGTTGAAAGGAACCGGCGGAATGAACGCCAGCGAATTGCGTGACAAGACGCCCGATCAGCTTCGGGACGAGCTTGCAAGCCTGAAAAAAGAAGCCTTCAACCTGCGTTTCCAGCAGGCGACGGGTGCCATTGAGAACACCGCGCAGATGCGCAAGGTGCGGCGCGATGCGGCCCGGGTGAAGACCATTCTGAACGAAAAAGCGGCCGCTGCCGCGTCGGAGGCGTAAGACATGCCCAAGAGAATCCTGTCCGGCGTCGTCACCAGCGACAAGAACGAACAGACCGTCACAGTTCTGGTCGAACGCCGCTATACGCATCCGAAGATGAAAAAGACCGTGCGCGCCTCGAAAAAATACCGCGCGCATGATCCCAAGAACGCATTCAAGGTGGGCGACAGCGTGCGCATCCAGGAATGCGCGCCGATATCGAAGACGAAACGCTGGGAGGTTGTGACCGCCTGAACCGGCGCCACAACACCCGGTTTGATCGAAACCCTGGGGACGAAGGCTAGCAAAGCCCCCCAAAGGTCGGGAGAAACCTCATGATCCAGATGCAGACCAATCTGGATGTCGCTGACAATTCCGGTGCCCGCCGGGTTCAGTGCATCAAGGTCCTCGGCGGCTCAAAGCGGAAATATGCCTCAGTGGGCGACATCATCGTGGTGTCGGTCAAGGAAGCGATCCCGCGCGGCCGTGTGAAGAAAGGCGACGTGCGCAAGGCCGTCGTCGTGCGGACCGCCAAGGAAGTGCGCCGCGAAGACGGCACCGCGATCCGGTTTGATCGCAACGCCGCCGTGATCCTCAACAATAATAATGAGCCGATCGGCACCCGTATCTTCGGGCCGGTGGTGCGTGAGTTGCGCGGTAAGAACTTCATGAAGATCATCTCGCTGGCTCCGGAGGTGCTCTGATGGCTGCGAAACTCAAAAAAGGCGACAAGGTCGTCGTCCTTGCAGGCAAGGACAAGGGCAAAGAGGGTGAGATCACCCAGGTGATGCCAAAGACCGGCAAGGCCATCGTCGACGGCATCAACATCTCGATCCGCCACACCCGCCAAAGCCAGGCGACCCAAGGCGGTCGTGTTCCGCAGGCGATGCCCATCGACCTGTCGAACCTCGCCATCCTGGACTCAAACGGCAAACCGACCCGCGTCGGCTTCCGCATGGATGGTGACACCAAGGTGCGCTTTGCCAAGACCACAGGGGAGGCGATCTGATGCTGGATGCAGCCAATTACACCCCGCGCCTCAAAGCGCACTATACCGAGACCGTGCGCGCCGCTCTGAAAGAAGAGTTCGGCTATGGCAATGACATGCAGATCCCGCGTCTGGACAAAATCGTCCTGAACATCGGCTGCGGCGCCGAGGCGGTGAAGGACAGCAAGAAGGCCAAATCGGCGGTCGAAGATCTGACCGCGATCGCAGGCCAGAAGGCCGTGACCACCAAGGCGAAGAAATCCATCGCTGGCTTCCGGGTGCGTGAAGACATGCCGCTGGGCGCCAAGGTCACGTTGCGCGGGGATCGGATGTACGAATTCCTCGACCGCCTGATCACCATCGCCATGCCCCGCATCCGTGACTTCCGCGGTGTCTCCGGCAACTCGTTCGATGGCCGCGGCAACTACGCCATGGGCATCAAGGAACACATCGTCTTCCCCGAGATCGACTATGACAAGGTCGATGAGGTTTGGGGCCTCGATGTCATTATCGCAACCACCGCGCAAACCGACGCGGAAGCGAAGGCGCTGTTGAAGCATTTCAACATGCCCTTCAACAGCTGACGCCGGAGGATATCGCAATGGCCAAGAAAGCAATGATCGAACGCGAAAAGAAGCGTCAGGCGCTGGTGGAAAAGTATGCTGCCAAGCGTGCCGCGCTCAAAGAGATCGCGAATGATGAATCGAAGCCCATGGAGGAGCGGTTCAAGGCGCGGCTGAAGCTTGCCAAGCTGCCCCGCAACTCGTCCGCCACCCGGCTTCACAACCGTTGTCAGCTGACGGGGCGTCCGCACGCCTATTACCGCAAGCTGAAAATCAGCCGGATCGCGCTGCGTGATCTGGGCTCTGCCGGGCAGATCCCCGGCATGGTCAAGTCGAGCTGGTAAGGAGGGTAGAGAATGAACGATCCTCTCGGAGATATGCTGACCCGCATCCGCAATGCGCAGATGCGTGGGAAGTCCACCGTGATCACGCCCGCGTCCAAGCTGCGCGGCTGGGTTCTGGATGTGCTGGCCGACGAAGGCTACATCCGCGGGTATGAGAAGACGACCGGAAAGGATGGCCACCCGGCCATCGAGATCTCGCTGAAGTATTACGAAGGCACCCCTGTCATTCGTGAGTTGAAGCGTGTGTCAAAGCCCGGTCGCCGCGTTTACATGGGCGTGAAAGACATCCCCTCGGTCCGTCAGGGCCTGGGTGTCTCCATCGTCTCCACGCCCAAGGGCGTGATGTCGGATGCAAATGCACGCACTGCCAATGTGGGCGGTGAAGTGCTTTGCACCGTCTTCTAAGGAGGTCTGGCTATGTCTCGTATTGGGAAAAAGCCGGTCGAGCTGCCGTCGGGGGTGGAAGCCTCTGTCTCGGGTCAGACCGTGTCGGTGAAGGGCCCCAAGGGCACGCGTGAGTTCACGGCGACCGATGATGTTTCGATCAGCGTGGACGGCAATGTCGTCACCGTGGAACCCCGCGGCAAGTCCAAGCGCGCGCGCCAACAGTGGGGCATGAGCCGCACGATGGTGGCGAACCTCGTGGAAGGCGTGTCGAACGGCTTCAAGAAAGAGCTTGAGATTTCTGGCGTTGGCTACCGGGCGCAGATGCAGGGCAATACCCTGAAACTGTCGCTGGGTCTGAGCCACGAAGTGAACTTCGAGGTTCCGGCCGGCGTGACCGTCACGGCACCGAAGCAGACCGAGATCGTTGTGGAAGGGATCGACCAGCAGCTTGTGGGCCAGGTCGCGGCGAACATCCGCGAATGGCGCAAGCCGGAGCCCTATAAGGGCAAGGGCATCAAGTACAAGGACGAGTACATCTTCCGCAAAGAAGGCAAGAAGAAGTAAGGGACGCATAGGATGGCACTTTCCAAACGGGATCTGTTCCAGAAACGCCGCCTGCGCGTTCGGAACAAGCTTCGCAAGGTGAACGCGGGCCGCGTGCGCCTGTCGGTGCATCGCTCGAACAAGAACATCAGCGTACAACTGATCGATGATGTGAACGGTGTGACGCTGGCCTCGGCCTCGTCGCTCGAAAAAGATCTGGGCGTTGTTGGCAAGAACAACGTCGAAGCGGCCGCCAAGGTGGGCACGGCGATTGCCGAGCGTGCCAAGAAGGCGGGCGTCGAAGAGGCCTATTTCGATCGGGGCGGGTTCCTGTTCCACGGTCGGGTGAAGGCGCTCGCCGATGCGGCGCGCGAAGGCGGGCTGAAGATTTAAGGGTGAGGGGCCGGATTGGCCCCTCCGATGATCCGGGCCGTGTGGCACCGCGATTGAGATGAACGGCGCTGACCGCGCCCTGAGATGAGGACTGCGATTTATGGCAGAACGTGAAAACCGCCGCGGCCGGGGACGGCAGCGGGAAGAGGAAACCCCCGAGTTTGCCGACCGCCTGGTCGCGATCAACCGGGTGTCGAAGACCGTCAAAGGCGGGAAACGCTTTGGCTTTGCGGCCCTCGTCGTTGTGGGCGATCAGCGGGGCCGCGTGGGCTTTGGCAAGGGGAAGGCCAAGGAAGTACCTGAGGCGATCCGCAAGGCGACCGAACAAGCCAAGCGCCAGATGATCCGCGTGCCGCTGCGCGAAGGGCGCACGCTCCACCACGATATCGAGGGCCGCCATGGCGCAGGCAAGGTCGTGATGCGCACGGCCCCCACCGGGACCGGCATCATTGCCGGTGGTCCGATGCGTGCCGTGTTCGAGATGCTGGGTGTTCAGGACGTGGTCGCTAAGTCGATCGGGTCGCAGAACCCCTACAACATGATCCGGGCCACGATTGATGGCTTGCAGAAAGAGTCCTCGCCCCGTTCCGTCGCGCAGCGTCGTGGCAAGAAGGTGGCCGATATCCTGAAGAAGCCCGAGGCTGAGGCACCCGCTGAAGCTGCTGCAGAGGTAGCGTGAGCATGGCAAAGACGATTGTTGTCAAACAGATCGGTTCGCCGATCCGCCGCCCAGCCAAACAGCGCGCGACGCTGGTGGGCCTTGGCCTCAACAAGATGCACAAGACGCGCGAGCTGGAAGATACGCCCAGCGTGCGGGGGATGGTGAACTCGATCCCGCATCTGGTGGAGATCGTGGAGGAGCGTGGCTGAGGGCTGCGTTCCGACGAGATGAGGTCCCGGATCAGGTCCGGGACGTGTGGACGCCTCGGGGATACCCGGGGCGTTTCTCGTTGCAACGCGAGCTTGGACAGTGACTGCCCGTGGGGTGGCGCTCTGCCCTGTCTGCGGCGCGCTTTATCTCTCAAAGCACATCTTCCGGCGGGCCCGGTGCCCTGCCGCAGCAAAGCGCCAGCCCGCCGGGACGGGCAGTCGCTGGCCCGGCGCCTTCGGCTTGATTCCGGGCCGGGGGTCAATTGTAGTGTGTCGGTAGTTTGCAATCGTTAAGGCCAATGCAATGGGTTACCGGCGTTGAACGCACTTTCACTTGAACTTACCTCGCAATTCCCGGAGTTCCTCGAAGCCGTTGGTATCGAGAAGGTCGCCGAGGCCGATGAAAGTGGCCCATACATCGTCGTCGAAGACCTGTTCGTTCCTTGGAGCATTCAGGCCATGAGCTGCGAAATGGGACTGCGCCGCGTAGCCGACTTCATAGAGCAACTCGCTGAGAGCCCTAGTGAGACCGATCATCACTTGGCTGAAATTGCGCTGCTCACCCATTACGTGAATCTAAGGCGCACCGCTCTCGCGCCATATCTCGGCGAAAAGTCCCGGAAGCTATTGCTAGCGCAGGATCACACGAAGATTTGCGACGATATCTGGCGGAGGCGCGGCCCTCGGTAGTCCCTACCGGCGGATACCACCAGGCATCACGTGAACCATCCCCCTGCTCAGGGCGAGCCCCTCATTTCTTCTTGATACCCCGCATTCCACCGTCTATACGCCGCCGGTGGCCCAAAACTGGCCACCTCTAACCTACCAAAAAAACGCCGTGGTCGGCCGCTCCCGTCGCTGGGGGCCGCATCCGGCAAGGAGAAGCGACATGAAACTGAACGAACTCTCGGACAATCCGGGTGCCGCCAAGAAGCGCATGCGTGTGGGCCGCGGCCCGGGCTCTGGCAAGGGCAAGACCGCTGGCCGGGGTATCAAGGGCCAAAAATCCCGCTCGGGCGTGGCGATCAACGGGTATGAGGGCGGTCAGATGCCGCTCTACCAGCGTCTGCCGAAGCGCGGCTTCAACAAGCCCAATCGCAAGAAATTTGCCGTCGTGAACCTCGGGATCATCCAGAAGTTCATCGATGCCAAAAAGCTCGATGCAAAGGGTGAGATCACCGAGGATGTGCTGGTTGAGGCCGGTATCGTGCGCCGCAAGCTGGACGGTGTTCGTATCCTCGCCAAGGGCGATTTCTCGGCCAAGGTGGCGTTGAGCGTGACCGGTGCCTCGAAGTCGGCCGTGGAAGCCGTGGAAAAGGCCGGTGGGTCACTGACTGTCACAACCGCGTCGGCTGCCGAATAAGAGGTTGTGTGGCCCCCATCGGGGCCTTACATCCCTAAGACGTTTTCCAAAGCGCCGCCGACCGGGAAACGGTCCGGCGGCGCCTGCATGAAAGAGAGCCACATATGGCATCAGCAGCAGAGCAAATGGCCGCCAACGTCAGCTGGGCATCGCTCGGCAAGGCGACGGAACTGCGCCAGCGCATCTTCTTTACCATTGGCCTTTTGATCGTCTACCGGATCGGCACCTACATCCCTGTGCCGGGGATTGATGGGAACGCCCTGCGCGATTTCATGGAACAGGCGGCGGCCGGTTTGGGCGGCGTTCTGAACATGTTCACGGGCGGCGCGATCAGCCGGATGGGTATCTTTGCCCTTGGCATCATGCCCTATATCTCGGCTTCGATCATTGTGCAGCTTCTGACCGCCATGGTCCCCTCGCTTCAGCAATTGAAGAAAGAGGGTGAGCAGGGGCGGATGAAGATCAACCAGTACACCCGCTATGGCACGGTGTTTCTGGCGACGGTGCAGGCCTATGGGTTGGCAGTGAGCCTTGAATCGGGCGGTCTTGTAACCGATCCGGGCTGGTTCTTCCGCATGGCCTGTGTGATCACGCTGGTGGGCGGGACAATGTTCCTGATGTGGCTGGGTGAGCAGATCACGGCGCGCGGCGTCGGCAACGGGATCTCACTGATTATCTTCGTGGGGATCATCGCCGAACTGCCTGGTGCTTTCGCGCAGTTCTTTGAAAGCGGGCGGTCGGGCGCCCTGTCGCCTGCGGTGATCATCGGGGTCAGCGCGATGCTGTTGGCCACGCTGGTGTTCGTGGTGTTCATGGAGCGCGCGCTGCGCAAGATCCACATCCAGTATCCGCGCCGTCAGGTGGGAATGAAGGTTTATGACGGCGGGTCGAGCCACCTGCCGGTCAAGGTGAACCCCGCGGGCGTGATCCCGGCGATCTTTGCCTCGTCGCTCTTGTTGTTGCCGACCACGGTCAGTACCTTTTCCGGCCAGCAGACCGGGCCTGTGATGTCGACGATCCTTGCGTATTTCGGGCCGGGGCAGCCGCTTTACCTCTTGTTCTTCGCGGGTATGATCATCTTCTTCACCTATTTCTACACCGCCAACGTGTCGTTCAAGACCGAGGATGTGGCCGAAAACCTGAAGAACCAGAACGGGTTTATTCCAGGGATACGGCCGGGCAAGAAGACAGAAGAGTACCTCGATTATGTGGTCAGTCGCATTCTGGTGGTGGGCTCGGTCTACCTCGCCGTGGTCTGTCTGATCCCTGAGATGGTGCGCAACGAATTGGCGATCACGGCCTATTTCGGGGGCACGTCGATCCTGATTATCGTGTCTGTGGGCATGGATACGGTGCAGCAAATTCAGTCGCACCTCTTGGCACATCAGTACGAAGGCCTTATCGAGAAGTCGCAGCTGCGCGGTAAACGCCGCGGTAAGAGGGGGACAGCGCGACGATGAATATCATTCTACTCGGCCCGCCGGGCGCCGGCAAAGGTACGCAAGCGCAACGATTGGTGGCCGAGAGGGGGATGATACAGCTCTCCACCGGTGACATGCTGCGCGCGGCGCGGACATCCGGGACAGAGATGGGCCAACGTGTGGCCGCGATCATGGATGCCGGTGAATTGGTGACCGATGAGATCGTGATCGGTCTGATCGAGGAACAACTGGCGGCGCATCCCGAGGGTGGGTTTATCTTCGACGGCTTCCCGCGGACGCTGGGGCAGGCCGACGCTTTGGGTGAGTTGTTGGCGGCCCACGGTCAGACGCTGGATCATGTGATCGCGATGGAGGTCAATGACGAGGCGTTGGTGCACCGCATCGTCAACCGCGCGAAGGAGGCGGCAGCCGCTGGTCAACCGGTGCGGGCGGATGACAATGAAGAAAGCCTCAAGGTGCGGCTAACGGAGTATTACAAGAAAACCTCGCCGCTGATCGGCTACTACCATGCGAAGGGAACGCTCCGCTGGGTGCCGGGACTGGGTGCGATTGATGAGGTCGCCGCGGGGATTGCCGGGGTTTTGGACGGTTAGTTGGAAGTCGCAGTCCCGGACTTGATCCGGGACCTCTTCCCGGTCGCACGAGGCCCCGGATCAAGTCCGGGACGGCCACAGAAAGGCGGGCTTCCAGCCTCTTTCGGGCTTCGAGACCGCTGTCGGTAATATCCAATTTAGCCCCGCACCAAATAATCCTTGACACCACCTTGACGCCCCGCGCGGCAGCCCGTATCTCACGCCATCTCGACAGAGAATCGGCCGATGCAGCGGGTCGCCCCCGAACGGTTGGCTTTTGATCAGATGACGCGGCCCGTGGCTCAAAAATGCCTCGGGCTTTGGTTGTGAAAAAAGGGCCTGGAATTACGGGCTCGCACCGAAAGGACATATCACGTGGCACGTATTGCCGGCGTTAACATCCCGACTGCCAAGCGGGTTCCCATCGCCCTGACCTATATCACCGGAATCGGCCGCGCCTCGGCTGAATCAATCTGCGAGGCCGTCGGCATCGACGCCGCCCGCCGCGTCAACGAGCTGAGCGATGCCGAAGTGCTGTCGATCCGCGAACATATCGACGCGAACTTTACCGTCGAAGGTGACCTGCGCCGCGAAGTGCAGATGAACATCAAGCGTCTGATGGACCTTGGCTGCTACCGCGGCTTGCGCCATCGCCGCAACCTCCCCGTGCGCGGCCAGCGCACCCACACCAACGCACGCACGCGCAAGGGCCCTGCTAAGCCCATCGCCGGCAAGAAGAAGTAAGGGGGCAGGGATATGGCACGAGATACCAAACGCACCAAGCGCAAAGAGCGTAAGAACATCGCCGCGGGCGTGGCGCATGTGAACAGCTCGTTCAACAACACCAAGATCCTGATTTCCGATGTGCAGGGCAACGCGATTGCCTGGTCTTCGGCCGGGACCATGGGCTTCAAGGGCTCGCGTAAGTCGACGCCCTATGCCGCGCAGATGGCAGCTGAGGATGCGGGCAAGAAGGCGCAGGAACATGGCGTTCGCACGCTCGAGGTCGAGGTTCAGGGCCCCGGGTCGGGCCGCGAATCCGCGCTGCGCGCGCTGGCCGCCGTGGGCTTCAACATCACGTCGATCCGCGACGTGACGCCGATTGCCCACAACGGCTGCCGCCCGCCCAAGCGCCGCCGCGTCTGAGCATTTTTCCGGTCGCACCGCGGGGGGTCCACGGTGCGACTGATGTCATTTCTAGACCTCGGGCGTCGGGCGCTTTCGGACATGGGCGACCGGCTGGAATTGAGGAGACACGCATGATCCACAAGAACTGGCAGGAACTGATCAAACCCAACCAGCTGGAAGTGAAGCCCGGCAACGATCCGATGCGGCAGGCAACCGTTGTGGCCGAACCGCTGGAGCGCGGCTTTGGCCTGACGCTGGGCAACGCGCTGCGCCGAGTGCTGATGAGCTCGCTTCAGGGTGCGGCGATCACCAGCATCCAGATCGACAACGTCCTGCATGAATTTTCGTCCGTTGCCGGGGTGCGCGAGGATGTCACCGACATCGTCCTGAACCTCAAAGGTGTGGCGATCCGGATGGAAGTCGAAGGGCCGAAGCGCCTGTCGATTTCCGCCAAAGGGCCGGCGGTTGTGACCGCGGGCGATATCTCGGAAAGCGCTGGCATCGAGATCCTGAACAAGGAACACGTGATCTGCCACCTCGATGACGGGGCGGATCTGTTCATTGAACTGACGGTAAACGTGGGCAAGGGCTACGTGTCGGCCGACAAGAACCGGCCCGAAGATGCGCCCATCGGCCTGGTGCCCGTCGATGCGATCTATTCGCCGGTCAAGAAGGTGAGCTATGACGTGCAGCCCACCCGTGAGGGTCAGGTGCTGGACTATGACAAGCTGACGCTGAAGCTCGAGACCGACGGGTCGGTCACGCCGGATGATGCGGTGGCCTATGCCGCGCGGATCCTGCAGGACCAGCTGTCGATCTTCGTGAACTTCGATGAGCCGGAGTCGGCGCGTGCGGAATCGGATGATGACGGGCTGGAGTTCAACCCGCTGCTTCTGAAGAAAGTGGACGAGCTGGAACTGTCGGTGCGTTCGGCTAACTGCTTGAAAAATGACAATATTGTCTACATCGGGGATCTGATTCAGAAAACCGAAGCCGAGATGCTGCGCACGCCGAACTTTGGGCGGAAGTCGCTCAACGAGATCAAGGAAGTGCTGTCCGGTATGGGTCTGCACCTTGGCATGGATGTCGAGGAATGGCCGCCGGAAAACATCGAGGATCTGGCCAAGAAGTTCGAAGACAGCTTCTAAGAAATCAGGGGCGCGCCCACCCGCGCGCCCCGACCCCGGGCATCCAGCCCCAAGGAGAGCGGACGACACGCATCGGACCGCCGGACAAAGCAAAATCGCCCGTAGAGGGCACATAGGAGTAAGAGATATGCGTCACGCACGGGGCTATCGCCGCCTGAACCGCACCCATGAGCACCGCAAGGCGCTGTTCGCCAATATGGCCGGGTCGCTGATTGAACATGAACAGATCAAAACCACGCTACCCAAGGCCAAGGAATTGCGCCGGGTGGTGGAGAAACTTGTCACGCTGGGCAAGCGTGGCGATCTGCACGCACGCCGTCAGGCCGCGGCGCGGCTAAAGCAGGATGCCCACGTCGAGAAGCTGTTTGACGTCTTGGGCCCGCGCTACAAGGACCGCCAAGGTGGCTATGTGCGCGTTCTGAAGGCGGGCTTCCGCTATGGCGACATGGCACCGATGGCGATCATCGAGTTCGTAGAGCGCGATGTGGATGCCAAAGGCGCTGCGGATCGCGCGCGAATGGAAGCCGAGGAAGCCGAGGAATAGGCTGACGCGACACCGGCCCGAACACGGGCCCGAAACGGCGCTTCGTCCCTAGGCGAGGCGCCTTTTTTGTTGCCGGTTAGCGTGATCCTGCGCGATGGTGATCGACTGCATCACCTGCGTCCAATCCGCGTTCTTCTGAAGACTGTGATCGATGAATTGGTACAGCGCTTTCCGCGCTGGCATGGGGAGCGTTCCAATCTGCGGAATGCGGCGTCTCGGGGGCATGAGAAACTCATCTTTAGGTTTAGTATCTCTCGTGATGCGCACACTTTAAGGTTGACTGAATTGTCGGCAACATATCTAAAAGTAGCAGTCGAACAGGATCAGAATCGTGGATCAGAGCCGCTCCAAAACAGCCGCATTAGAGCTTGGGCTTTCGCGCCTTAGGCGTTTGTCGCCGGATGGGTATGCGCTTGGCCTGCACGTGCGGTTCGCCTCGGCGCATATCATGGTCCAGACCTATGCGGCCGAATGGACCGAACGCTACACCCAAAACGGCCATATGCTATCGGATCCGGTGGTGCTGTGGGGGTTCGCGAATGAAGGCGCGTGTCGGTGGAGCGCGCTGGGCATGCCCGATCCAAACAACATCCTGGGACAGGCGCGGGAGTTCGGCCTGAACTTTGGTGTGGCCGTATCCCATGGCCCTTTGTCGTCCCGCAGCATTGGCGGGTTCGCAAGAGGCGATCGCGAGTTTACCGATGCCGAGATCGCCTCGATCCTCGACACTGTCGAACACCTTCACACGCAAAGCACGCCGCCCGAGACCCTGACCGAGGCTCAGCGACAGGCCCTGCGCCAAGTTGCCTCCGGCAGCCGGTACACCGAGGCGGCCGCAATTCTCGGGATATCAGAGAGCGCTCTGAAAGCGCGGCTAAAATCTGCGCGAGAGCGGCTCTTTGCCCGA
>JBCBGF010000018.1:0-9233 GCA_038526915.1 Pseudomonadota bacterium
CGATAAGCGTTTTCATTTTGTAGTTCCTTTCAAGTTTTGGTTCGGAGGGTCTGGGAGGTGACCCCGGGGTTTGATGTGTTTCGGAGGCTGTCTGCGCTTCCGATGACGAACATCTGGGGCATTACGACCTCGCATTCAACGCACGGACGCGTGAGAATTGATGAAATATAGTGCGCTCATGCACAGACTTATCTGCGTCTCTGTGCGCGGGCCCAGTTTTTGAAACATACCCCACGGGGGCGCGAGCGCGTGCAACGTAAGCGCCCGATTTCTCACGGAAAAGAGAGGTATTGCAACGTGGATCCGTGACCCGGGCGGATGGGGATCTACCTTGTTTGGGCGGAGGTGCCCCCATGTTGCGACTGATTCTTGCCCTATCCCTCTTCGCCTGGCCGCTCGCCACCGCCGCGCAGGACCGCCGGCCTAGCCATTGCATCGCCATCGCCGATGCAGCCCCTGGGATCGAATACCTGCACAAGGCGAGCTTTGGGGCCCCCCTAGACGACTTCACCGTGCGGATCTCCTACATCGATCACGCGATGTTCCTGATCGAGACGCAGGGTGGGCTGTCGGCGGTGACGGATTACGCGGGCTTTATCGGCACGACGGATTTCGCGCCGACCGTGGCCACGATGAATAACGGGCATTCTACGCATTGGACGTCGCTGCCCGATCCCGACATCGACCATGTGTTGCAGGGGTGGGCCACGGATGGTGAGCTGGCCGACCACCACCTCGATCTGGGCGAGATGCTGGTGCGCAACGTGCCGACAGATGCGCGCGGCGGGTTTGGCGGGCCGATGCGGATCGGCGGCAATTCGATCTTCGTGTTCGAGGTGGCGGGCCTGTGCATCGGGCATCTGGGCCACCTGCACCATGAACCCGACGAGATGCAGTATGCCGCGCTGGGCCGGGTGGATGTGGTAATGGCGGCGGTGGATGGCGGCCTGACGCTGGACCTGCCGACGATGACGCGGGTGCTGAAACGGCTGAAGTCATCCATCGTGATCCCGATGCATTGGTTCAGCCTGTCCTCGCTGGAGCGGTTTATCGTCGGCATGCAGGATGAGTTCGCGATTGATCGCACGGGGCCCAACAGTATCGAGGTGTCGCTGCGCACCTTGCCGGACCGGCCGACCGTGGTGGTCCTGACGCCCCGGTTCCTGACCGACGAGTAGGTTGCCGCGCAGACGGAGCAGTGCGACAAGCGGGCCATGCTGAACCCTGTCTCCGAGACGTTGATTGCTGATCTGAGGGCCGCGTTGCCGCCTGGTGCCTTGCGCGAGGTTGCGCCGCATTATCTGGAGGATCCGCGTCGCCGGTATCACGGTCAGGCCGGTGTCGTCGTCGCGCCGGGATCGGTGGAGGAGGTGGCGCAGGTCGTGCGGATGGCCCATGCGGCGCAGGTGGGGATCGTGCCGTATGGCGGTGGGACGGGTTTGGTCCTGGGCCAGGTGCAGCCCGAGGGGCCCGCGCCGATCCTGTTGTCGCTGGAGCGGATGACGGCGATCCGCGCGGTTCATGCGCAAGAGAATGCGCTGATTGCCGAGGCCGGCGCGACGCTCGCGGATGTTCAGACCGCGGCTGGGGAGGCGGATCGGCTATTCCCGCTTTCCTACGCGTCCGAAGGGACGGCGCGGATTGGCGGGGCGTTGGCCGTCAATTCCGGGGGCCTTGCGGTTTTGCGCTATGGCACCGCGCGGGACCTGTGCCTGGGGCTTGAGGCGGTCTTGCCGGATGGGCGGATCTGGCACGGGCTGCGGCGATTGCGGAAGGACAATACCGGGTACGACCTGCGCAATCTTCTGATCGGGTCGGAGGGGACGCTGGGGATCATCACCGCAGCCTCGCTGCGGCTCTACCCGCGTCCGGCGGCGCGAGCGACGGCGCTGATCACGGTGCCCGGGCCTGAGGCGGCACTAGCGCTGTTGGCCCGCGCGAATGCAGCGTTCGGCGGGGCGGTGTCGGCCTTTGAGCTGATCTCGGGCGCGGGGCTTGGGTTTCTCACCGAGACGGGCCTTGGCCCGCGCCAGCCGTTTGACACGCCGCCTGCGTGGTGCGCGCTGGTGGAGGCGGGGCTGTCCACTGGCGATGGCGATGCGATTATGGCCGATCTCTTCGCCGCCGCGCTGGAGGCAGGCGAAGCGAGCGATGGTGTGATCGCGGCGAGTGAGGGGCAGCGGGCCGATCTGTGGGCCCTGCGCGAGACGATCCCCGCCGCCAATGCCCAGATCGGGGCGATTGCCAGCCATGACATCGCGCTGCCCCTGGGTGCTGTGGCGGGGTTCGTGGAAGACGGCGCGCGGGCGATTGCGGCGATTGATCCCACGATCCGGATCAATGCCTTTGGCCATCTGGGCGATGGCAACCTGCATTATAACGTGTTCCCGGCGCCTGGTCGGTCACGGGAGGACTACGCCCCCGTCGCCGCCGATGTGACCCGCGCGGTGCATGATCTGGTGGCCGAGGCCGGTGGATCGTTCAGTGCCGAACACGGGGTCGGGCGGCTGAAAGTGGCGGAGTTGGAGCGTTATGGCGATGCGGTGAAGCTCGATGCGATGCGCGCGATCAAGGCCGCGCTTGATCCCCGGGGCATCATGAACCCCGGCGCGGTGCTGCGCGCCTAAGCTCCCTCGAACTCACACAGCGCATGCACCTCCATCCCCAGCGCTTCGAGCTTGGCCCGTCCGCCCAGTTCCGGCAGGTCGATCACGACGGCGCAGCCGATGATCTCGGCCCCCAGCCGTTCGATCAGCTTGATCCCGGCCTCTGCCGTGCCGCCGGTGGCCAGTAGATCATCCACCACCAGCACCTTTTCGCCGGGCTTCAGCGCGTCGTCATGCACCTCCATGATCGCCTCGCCGTATTCCAGCGTGTATTCCTCGCTGATGGTGGCACCGGGCAGCTTGCCCTTTTTGCGGATCGGCACAAAGCCCACCGACAGCTGATGCGCGATGGCGCCGCCGATGATGAAGCCGCGCGCCTCAAGCCCGACCACCTTGTCGATGCGTTCGCCAGCATAGGGGTGCAACAGCTGGTCGATGCACATCCGAAAGCCGCGCGGATCGGCGAAGAGGGTGGTGACGTCGCGGAACATGATCCCCTCGTGGGGGAAGTCGACGATGGTGCGGATATAGTCTTTGACGGTCTTGGTGGTGTCCTGCATGTCCCCTCCCGGCGTGGCGCGTGACGGCAGTTCACGGGGTCATCGCGGTCTTGGCAAGGGCGAAGTGCCTGCCAGGGGCCGGAAACGGGGCGCTACTCTGGAATTGATTGATTTTGCCGCAGAGAGTTTGGGGGTTATCGAGGCTTCGCCTATGAAAAAAGGCCCCTCAGGGGGGCCTTTCTCGCAAATCTCAGGGTGGGCTGTGTCAGCCCTTGCGCAGCAGCCGATAGATCCGGCCTGGCACCCAGTTCAGGCGGGGGTGCTTGGCATCCAGGCGATCCTGTACGAACACTGCTCTTGCGGCATAAAGCGTCATTTTGTTCTTCCTTTTCAACTGCATTGACTACATGGGTCTATGCTTTGTATGTCATATGTATATACATTGCATATGCGAATGTCAAGATGCGGAGACCGCGTGGCCAAGAAAGACGACAAAAAAGGCAATAAAAAGGACAGTCAGCTTGTCCTGCGCCTCGACAAAGAAGAGCGGGACGCCTTCGTTGAACTTTGCAAAGACCTCGACACCAGCGCCGCACGGGAAATCCGCGGCTTCATTCGCCGGTTTATGAAGGACAACAGTTAAGGGGCTGCTAACCGCGGCGCAGCGCCGCCGTCGCAACCCCCATCCCGATCAGCGCTGTCCCACCCGCACGATTCAGCCAGACCAGAACGCTGGGCCGCCGCAGACGCGCGCGCATCTGATCGGCGAGAAATACGTAGGCAAAGACGTTGACAGTCGCGAGGCCGACGAAGGTGCCGATGAGGATCGCGAATTGCGGAAGAAGCGGGGCCTCGGGGCGCAGGAACTGCGGGACGAACGCGATGAAGAACGCAATCGATTTGGGATTTAGCGCAGTGACCATCGTCGCGTGGACAAAGATCTGCCGCGGCGCCATCTGGGTGGGCGATCCGATCCCGTCGACGGGGGCAGGCGGGCTGCGCAGCAACCGCAGACCAAGGTAGACGAGGTAGACCGCACCAATCCATTTCAGAATTGTGAAGAGCGTTGCTGAGGCCAGGACCAGCGCCCCAAGGCCCATGAGAGACGCGGTCATCGCCAGAAAATCCCCCAGCGCCACGCCAGCGGCCATCGACACAGCCACCCGTCGCCCCTGGCTGATCGCGTAGCTCAGCGTCATCAGAACGGTGGGCCCCGGGATCAACAACAGCGCGGTGGACGCCGCCACAAAGGCCAGCCAGAGGTCAAATTCCATCTCAGCCCCCCAAGACCCGGCCCGCCACCGCATCAAGCTTGGCCACCAGCGCTGGGTCGCGCTTGTCCGGTGCGGTCAGGATCGCAAACTCCAGTGCGCGGTCGCAGCCATGGGGGCAGGGCGCCCGGTCGGCCCCCAACAGCGCGGGCAGGCGTGCCACCATCCCCTTGGCCTTTTCCGCGTTGCCGAGAAGCGTCTTGATGATGTCGGTCACGTCGACCTCCCCATGGTCGGGGTGCCAACTGTCGTAATCGGTGATCATCGCGACCGAGGCATAGCAAAGCTCGGCCTCCCGCGCCAATTTCGCCTCGGGCATGTTTGTCATCCCGATCACATCACAGCCCCACACCTCGCGGTAGAGCTTCGATTCCGCCAGCGACGAAAACTGCGGCCCTTCCATCGCAAGATAGGTGCCCCCATCATGCACGGTGATCCCTTGCGCCGTCGCCGCCTCCAGACAGGCCGCCCCCAGGCGCGGGCAGGTGGGGTGCGCCACGCTCACATGGGCCACGCAGCCGGTGCCGAAAAACGATTTCTCCCGCGCAAACGTCCGGTCGATGAACTGATCGACGATCACGAAATCCCCCGGCGCCATCTCTTCCCGAAACGACCCGCAGGCGGAGACGGAGATTACATCCGTGACCCCCAGCCGTTTCAGCGCGTCGATATTCGCGCGGTAGGGCACGGTGGTGGGCGAATGCACATGCCCGCGCCCGTGACGGGGCAGGAAGGCCATTTTCACCCCGTCCAGCACCCCGGTCAGGATCGCGTCCGAGGGATCACCCCAGGGGCCCGACACCTCTTGCCACGCCGCATCCTGCAGCCCCTCGATCTCATAAAGCCCCGAGCCACCGATCACCCCGATCATCGTATCCGTCATGCTGTCCCCCAATGCGTGGTCGCTGCCACTTTGGCGCGCGTGGTGCCGGAAGGAAATCCCACGCGCTGCTCAATTTTCCATCAGCGGGCGAACAGCCATGCGCCCCGCACAGGGCAGGTATACCCAAGAATACCGTGCAAATTGCTGTGGCTGTGCTAAGCGGCTGGCAATCCATAAATTTCGCTGAGGCTCTTGAGTGTCAAAGTTGATGGCGGCTCTCGCCAACCGTTCCGTTTTTGCCGAAATTGCCGATACAATCGGCAACTCTGATGCTGGCCGCCTGCGGATCGAGATCCTCGCGGGCCTCACCGTGGCCTTGGCCCTTGTCCCCGAAGCCGTTGCCTTTGCCTTTGTCGCGGGCGTTCACCCCCTCGTCGGCCTCTATGCGGCGTTCATCGTGGGCCTGATCACCGCCGTGTTCGGTGGCCGTCCGGGTATGATCTCGGGCGCAACGGGTGCGCTGGCGGTCGTTATGGTCTCCCTCGTCGCGACCCACGGCGTGGAGTACCTCTTTGCCACGGTCGTTCTGATGGGCGTGATCCAGATCGGGGCGGGCATCTTCAAGCTGGGCAAGTTCATCCGCCTTGTGCCGCACCCGGTGATGCTGGGCTTCGTCAATGGCCTGGCCATCGTGATCTTCCTCGCCCAACTCAGCCAGTTCCAAGTGCCCGGCACGGCCACGAGTTCCGGCCACGGGATCGCACACGGTGAATGGATGACGGGCTGGCCGCTGGCTATGATGCTCGCCCTTGTCGCCGTAACCATGGCGATCATCTGGGTCATGCCGCGGATCACGACGAAGATCCCCGCACCTCTCGCAGGCATTGGTATCGTCGCCATCGCGGTCATCGCCTTTGGCATCGACGTGCCCCGCGTGGGCGATCTGGCCTCGATCGAAGGCGGGTTGCCGAGCTTTCACCTGCCCATGGTTCCGCTGACCTGGGAGACGTTCGAGATCATCCTGCCCTACGCCCTGATCCTCGCCGCCATCGGGCTGATCGAGAGCCTGCTGACCCTCAACCTCGTCGGTGAAATCACCGGCGAACGCGGCGGGGCCAGCCGGGAATGCATCGCGCAGGGCGCGGCGAACACCGTCACCGGGTTTTTCGGCGGCATGGGCGGTTGTGCGATGATCGGCCAGTCGATGATCAACGTGAAATCGGGCGGGCGGACACGGCTGTCGGGCATCTCCGCCGCCCTGTTCCTGCTGCTGTTCATCGTGGTCGCGGCCCCCCTGATCGAACAGATCCCGCTCGCGGCGCTTGTGGGCGTGATGTTCATGGTCGTGATCGGAACCTTCGCCTGGAACAGCTTCAAGATCATGCGCCGCGTCCCCCTGACCGATGCGCTTGTGATCGTGCTCGTGACCGTGGTGACCGTCGCCTATGACCTGGCCATCGCGGTGGTGGTGGGCGTCATCGTCTCCGCGCTCGCCTACGCCTGGAACAACGCCACCCGCATCCACGCCAAGTCCTACGACACCCCCGAAGGCGCCCGCGTCTATCAGATCCAGGGGCCGCTCTTCTTTGGCTCCGTCGAGGGCTTCACCGAGCTGTTCGAGCCCGCCTCAGACCCCCAGCGCGTGATCGTCGACTTCGCCGACAGCCGCGTGGTGGACCAGTCCGCCCTGACCGCCATCGAAGCGGTCGCTGCGAAGTACGAGGCAGCAGGCAAGTCGCTGCAACTGCGCCACCTTAGCCGGGACTGCCACAAGCTGTTGTCGAAGGCAGGCCAGTTGATGGTCGATAGTGACGATGACCCCGATTATCAGGTCGCAACGAACTATTCGGTGCGCACAGGGATGCTGGCGGGCGGGCATTGAGGGCGGTTGTGCGGCGGCCCTTTTGACCGAACACCGTGCGCGCGTCGGGCCCGGGGGTTAGGGTGATCCGCCCATGACGCATAGGCGAGAGTGAGGCCCCCCAAGCGTTCTCGCTTCACGCCTTGCGGTACACCTTGTTCTTGATGACCTCCGTATACCCGGGGTCGGTCTTAACATAGTGATCGACCAGCGTCTTAACTTGGCGATCGTCTATCTGTTCATCGGTGTATTGCTCTTTGATCACGGGCACTTTTTCGGGATCGAGCGATGAGCCGCGCAGCCTCCAATTGTAATCATCAAAGTCGAAATAGCCGCCGGGCTTGAGCAACCTGTCGCCCAGGAAGAACGACAACGCATCAATCGCGAACGTGTGCGCGCCATCGAGGAAAATGTAATCGAAAAGAGGGGCATGCCCATTTTCGACATAGAGCTTCATGAGGTTCCAGTTGTAGCTGTCTAGATGCCGATTTGAATTCCCAAAACAATGCACACGCGGCGCAAAGTCTTGAAAGCGTTGCCGCGCGGCCTGAACCGTTTTGTCGAAATCGAAGAGGTAGACGCGCGCGTTTGGAAAGGTCTTCAGGACAAACTCAGCGGTTGAGGCTTGGTAAATTCCCAACTCGGCGAAGTGAATGTCTGCGTCCGCGTCGTAAAAACTGGTGAGGGCATCCAGCGTCCCCTGTGTCCCGCCCGCCGGGACCTTCAGCATATCGGGATACCAGTTTTCCATTCCATGCCCCCCAGCGTCGCCACGCGGCGACCATGGCCAAAATTTTTTGAGACATCAACTGCGGTCCCGCCCGGTGCAGGTAATGGCGACACCCATTCCCTTGCCCCTCTGTCCCCCGAAGTCTGCGCGGCCCGTGAGACACCCAGCCGAACCCCTGCCTACTCCCCCGGCCGCTTCAGGCTGAACTTCTCGCGCACCACGCTGTAGTCGCGATAGCCCATGCGCGTCAGAGGATTAAAAGACAACACATCAAAGATCCCGTCCTTCACGCAATCATCGCGCAGATGGACGCCGATCACCTCGCCAAAGGCCACGAGGTTCGCCTCACCCGGCAGCTCCACGATTTGCGTGAGCTTGCATTCCAGGCTCGCAGGTGCCTGTGCCACGCGTGAGCAGGGGATGGTTTCGCATGGCGCGCGGTCGATCCCGGCCTTGGCAAACTCATCCACCTCCCGCTCCCAGGGCCCCGAGGTCGTGTTCATCGCATCCTTCATCGCGTACTCGACGATGTTCACGCAAAACACCCCCGTCTCGCGGATGTTTGACATGCTGTCCTTGGTCCCGTCGCGGTCTGGCTTGGCGCTGGTGGAGGCGAACATCACCTGCGGCGGCACGTAAGCCACCGCGTTGAAGAAGGAATAGGGCGCGAGGTTCTCGCTCCCGTCCGCCCCGCGCGTGGAAATCCAGCCGATAGGCCGCGGCGTGACAATGGCGTTGAACGGGTTGTGCGGCAGGCCATGGCCGTCTTCGGGGCGATAGAACATGGGCGCTCCTTTTTGGGGTATTTGTGCCCCACCTACCCCCATGCTAGGGCCGGGGCCAGTCGAAACGAGGGGGGCGCGATGCTCACGCTCGCGCAGGAAACGCCCGCCGATGGGTGGGAGGTCGAGGCGCTGTATGACCTGTGCTTTGCGCCGGGGCGGGAGGCGTTGTCATCCTATCGGCTGCGCGATGGCGTGGCGCCGGTGGCGGGGCTGTCGATGGTCGCGCGGGAGGATGGCGTGCTGGCGGGTGCGATCCGGTACTGGCCGGTGCGCGTAGGCGGCGCGGCGGCGCTTCTTCTGGGGCCCGTGGCGGTCCACCCCACGCGGCAGGGGGAAGGGCTGGGGGCCTGGCTGGTCGAGGAAAGCCTGTCGCGCGCTGTTGGATGGGAGCGGGTGATGCTCGTGGGCGATGAACCCTATTACGGGCGGTTCGGGTTTCGGCGGTTGCGAGGCGTCGAGATGCCACCGCCCACCAATCCCGACCGGGTGCTGGGCCGGGCGCTGGTTCCCGGCGGGTGGGACGGTGTGGTGGGTGAGGTGACGCCCGATGGGGGCTCTGCCCCCCGCACCTGACGGTGCGTCCCCCGGGATATTTCCCGACCAAAGAAAACGGGCGCCCCGGTGAGGAGGCGCCCGCGTGGTAAGGGAGGGTGGTGG
>JBCBGF010000019.1:0-6050 GCA_038526915.1 Pseudomonadota bacterium
GGGGCGTTCCGTGGTCAGCGTCTCTGTGCGGTCCGCTTCGGCGGGATAGTCCGCTGCGCTTGCATCAAAGGGCGAGCCGAGAAAGTCGCTTTTGGCCTCGGATACGAAATCAAATGTGGAGCCGGAGGTGTTGCCAGCATCGTCCAGCGCGCGCACGACGATATCGAGCACATGGGTGAGCCCGCCCGTGAAATTGGCGAGAGCATAGGTCTGCGTGGGCCCCGTAGCACCTGGCGCGAGCAAGCTGGATGTGAAGGCCGAACCTGTTTCGGAAAGGTAGGCGAACCGGCTGTTTTCCTCAAAATCGAGATTAATGGAGACGTTGGAGATCGTTTCGCTGCCGCCACCGAACCAGACCGATGTCAGACGCAAGAGAGCGTCTTCGCCGATTTGAAGGTCGCCCAGCGCACCAAAATCGGCTTCACTCGTGGATGTTAGATCAAGCGTTTGGCGGAAGCCGAGAATTCGCGAGGCGATCGCGTCGAGGCTGTAATCCACACCGGTGTCGGTGCCGGAGGCATCCTCGATATCGCCTTCCACAGTCGCTGTGATATCCAGCGGGCTCGTCTCATTATCGACGGTCAGATCAAGCGTGAACGTCCGAGATGCGCCGATACCCAACGCGCTGGCGCCTTCGAGACCACAAGTCAGTGTTCCAGGAATGCTGCCCGAACACCCGGTTGGGGCCGAACCAAACCATCCGGCGCCAGTGACGATGCTGACCGAGCCATGGTCGGCCCGGGTGTCACCATTATTTGTGACCACCACGGCTACGCTCGTCATATCGCCGATTCCCGTCACAACACGCGCCAAGGGATCAGTGATATCGATGTCGAGATCCGGCGTCTTCGGATCAATGGCCACGGTGTCGAACGCGCTGTCGCTATCACCGCAGGCGCTTTCGAAATCGACGGTTACCCGCGCCGTATCATCAACCAGGGGCGCAGGGTCGGAGCTATCGCCAGTCGTCTCAAGGCGCACATCCTCATCGCTGACGGTATCGGAAAGGCCCGTGGCGACGACCGGGAAGGTGATGGAAAGCTCTGCGCCGTGGCGGACCCATCCACTACCGGCCCCATCGCTGAGCGCAAACACCGGCGTATCCGCCGTGGCCGCATTAACCGATACGCTCGTGACACGGTCCGCCGTGGTGTCAGTATTGGAGAAGGTCGCCGTCTGCGATGTGTCGATCACATATCCAGAAGGCAGTTCGACGGTGAATTCACCATTGGTGAAGGGGGCACCATTGTTGGTGAGGGTCAGGGTCACCTCACTGTTCAGTGTTGGCGCCCCGGCCCCGCCCGGTGCGGTCATGGTAATTTCAAGATCCACATCCGGCGCGGCTGGGCGCATCACAAGGCCGGCGCCGTCAGTATTGTCGGTCGGCGTCGACAGCTCTGAGGCACTGCCAAGGGGTTGGGCCGCGCAACCCCAGGTCACATCGGCGATATTGCTGCCATTGGCGCAGGTCGATCCAAGTACTTCCGTAATCGTGAAGACCGTCGTCGCGCCCGAGGCGATCTCATCCACATCGATATAGCTGCCGGTCACGGGCGCATTGGTGAGACCACCACCAGAGGCCGTGGCCGCTCCGCCCGAACCTGCGAGCAGGTCACGCAACCTCAGCTCGTTGGTGGCGACGCTGCCGGAATTGGTAACCTCCACACGCCATTCGATCGTATCGCCGGGACGGCCATAGACCGTTTCCGACAGGCTGGTGGCTGTGGTGAGGTTGCGGCCCGTCTTCCGCACACGGATTTCAGGACGGTCCAGCGGCACAGCAAAGCCAGACGCCGGACTGGACACGGGGTCGCCGCAATGAAGAAAGGCCGAACCGGAAACGCTGGCGGTGCTGCTGGAGTTGGTGCGGGCATCTGTGTTGATGGCGAAGCGGATCAGAACTTCATCGGTCGACGAGCCGAACGGGCCAAGCAGCGCCAGGGGCGGCACATTCGTGGAGTTAAAGGTGAGGGTGGACGTCGCTGCGACGCTGCCGGCCGCACTCCAGGATCCGCCATTGTTCGTCGAATATTCCACCGACCCCGGCACCAGCGACATGCCCGTTGATGCAGTGTTCAGAGCTTCCTCTAGGCTGAAATCGCGCACCTCCGATGCCCCGGCATTGCGCACGATCAGGACAATCTGCCCCGCGCCGCAGAGCGAAGCAAATGCGCCGGTCGTGTCGTGCAACACCTGAATATTGCCCTTAGGGAACGTGAGGTCTGGCCTTGTATTCACCTGCACCTGTGAAGAGACGCCACCGCAGCCCCACCCGGCATTGACCGTGTTGGATCCCGCCGGGATCGAACAGGTCGTGCCATCCACCGAGGCGATGACAGTGAGATCGACCGACTCCCCCGGCGGAATGTCGCCAACGGCCCACGTCACAGTGTCGTTGGTGGCCGATGCCGTATAGGAACCATTCACCGCGTCCATCGATGTAATGTTGGCCGATGAGATGGTGAGGCCCGGTGGAACCGTGTCTGAGACTTCCGCCCCGAACGCTACGCCGCTGCCCGTATTGGTCACCGTCAGCCCCCAAGAGGCGGTGTCTGACGATAACGGCAGGGTGCTGGGGCTGACAAACAGTTCCAGATCGGCGCTGCGCACAAGCTGCGGACTGGCACCGGCGGTCGAACTGAAAGGTCGCGCACCCGCAGGGGCTGTTTCATTGTCGTCATAGTCGATGCGGGCTGTCACGCCGCCGCCCTGGTTCGAGGCGGTGGCCCTGCGCTGCAGCGGAATCGTCACGCTGCCTGCGGCGCTCAGTGTCTCATCATTCAAAACAACAGTCGGTCCACCGGGCGCACCATCATTGTAGGTTGCGCTTGCCCCGCTGCCGAGGCCGCCGCCATAGGTCGGCACGGATGGCGCAATGAGTTCAAAATCACTTCCCAGACCCAACGATGCGAGCAGGTTTCGGATCGGCAACGGATCGGATTGGTTGCCGACAGTGATAGTGGCATCCACCGTCTCGCAGACATCGATCACCGTGTCAGAGAGCGTCACGCCCACACTGCCCACCGCCCGCTGCCAGGTCACATAGTCGCCCATACTATAGGTGACGGTCCCCGGGGCGCCGGGCACACAGGCAGACGCCTCCGCGCTGCCATTGTTAAGGGTCAGCGTCGAAAACTGTTCCACGCGAATGGAACTGCCCGCGCCGAGAACGCTGTCCGGCGCCGTCGCCGAATAGCGGACACGGAAGCTGTCGCCGGCCACTCCCCCATCGCCATCAACGCTGGCCAAGAAGCCCAGATCGATGGTGAAGCCCGACGTATTCGTCGAGACCGACCCGCCCGGCACGCTCGCCCAGGCTCCGGAATTCAACTGGTATTCCAGGCTGGAGACCGTCAGCACCACACCGGATAGGCCGCCGAAATCATCCTCATAGGTCGATCCAACCCACTCACCCGCGTCGGTGGAGGGGAAGGTGAATTCTGCCAAGAAGCTGCCATCCTCGCCCTCACCCTCCTCCCGCAGGCCGTCGCCATCATCGGGGATGCCGGTCTCATAGGGTTCTGCAGCAGCGTTGAAGTCCTGAATCACCACATCGCGCGGGGAGTTCGACAGAATAAATCCAAAACCGTCGCCATCGCTGGTGGAACACACGCCGCTGGCAAAGGTGCCCGCTATGGTGCCGGAACTGGAATAGGCGGCGCCTGCCTCACAAGGGTCAATCGAGGCCGACACGCCGATGGTCAGCGTTTGGGCGTCGGACGCAAGGTCCGCCCGGGGGATGTTCCACGTTACGGTGTCGCCAGCACCGCAGGTGCCCGTGCAGACCACCGTGCCAACCGATGGCGAGAGAAGCGTGCCATCCTGAATGCCGCCCGGCAGCGAATACGTGACCGGCACGGGATCGGTGTCGAAGGTGGCGGCGTCCACGGCGCTCGCTGTCAGGGTCAGCGCCGCCGACTCGCCAAGGTCCAAGCGCTCAGGACCAGCCACGGAAAGCGACACGCTCGGCGCAGCCTCCGATCCGATGGACCCGATCTGCGCTGGCGTGGCGAAGGGCGTGCCGCACTGGTCATCAAACTGTGTGGTGACGATCAAGTTCAGCGTCCCGGGCGCGGTGCAAACATCGGCGGCATCTTCCACGGTGATGACCAGGAGATCACCATCGCCCGCCGCCAAGGGGGCCGTCCGCGTCGCTTGTCCATTGCCGGGCGTGTAAGTCCAGCCAGCGCTCACGGAGACCACGTTCAGGGGTGCCGTTTCGAGATTGGTGTCGATCACCAGGTTCGTGCCATCGCCATCGCCTGTATTGACGACGTCAAAACTGATCGTGCCCGTCCCACCAAAATCGATCGGCGTGGACCCGATCGTGACGTCCACGAACGGCGTCTCCAGCTCGAGTTGGAGCGAGGCCTCGGCATTGCCGGTGATCGTGCCCGTGCGCTCGGATAGGGCGACGCTGTTGGTAAGCCCCTCACACAGCGACACGGTTGCGGTCACATCCGCGCTCAGGGTTTCGCCCGGCGCGAGATAAGGGATCGACACCACCGGACCGACAACGCTCGGCGCAGGACTTGCGGGCAACATGGGGGTAATACTGTCCAGCGTCAGGCCGCTGCCGAGCCCGGATTCATCGAGTTGTACATCGAACAGGCCGCCTAGCCCTGTGTTCGTGACAGAGATATCCCAGGTGACGCTGGAGCCCACGGTCTGGGCCGAGACGGATGGTGACTTTTCTACGAGCGCCGCCCCGACGCGCACCGTAAACCCCTGATTTGCCCCGTCGGACAAATCGAGGGACCCACCGTCGCTGGACGCAGCCTCAGCTAGCGTGGAGACACCGTAAGTTCCAGCAAGCATGCCGGATGGAGCGATCAAGCCGAAATCGAAGCTTAGATTACAGCTGGCTGGCAGGTCATAGCCGCCAAAGTCAAATGTGAGCGTATCACCGACGCGCCCCACCGAGACAGAAGGTAAGGCGCCGCAAGCTGGCCCAGCGAGTGCCAGATTGAGCGATCCTGTCCGCTCTGAAAATCCGGCCGGCACGTCCGCAGAGAAGGTTAAATCATAGGCCGGCTGGTCCGCAGAGCCATTGGCTATGACCACCTCAAAGCGATCACCGCTAGAAGTTGCATCCGCGGCCCCATCCCACGCTCCACCCACATCCATATGGGTCCGCGCTGCATCGGCTGGCGAGAACGTCAGGCTCGTCGACACCTGGGCAGCAGCCTGTAGGGCCCCGAGGAGGCTGGCCGATCCCAGGAGTGTCGTGCGGAAAAGATGTGCGGTGAGACGCAAACTGACCCCCGATATTTTCAATCGCTGGGTGCAAGATTTCGGGTTTATAAAGGGTTAATCCAGCTGCTGCGTCCGAGCACATGGAAGCGTCGAAATCGAGTTTGTTGGAGGTTTCTCTTTTCGGAAGAGGGGTCAAGTCATCAACAACAACGACAGTTTTTACCGATCTCCGTCGCGTCAGTCTCCGCATCGGACTGAAACTGTAAGCGAGTGATGGGTCGGCAAGCGTTCCAAATGCCCAGCGCCTGGAAGAAGACCGGTAAACCCGATCTTAGAATGATTGCGTCCTACGCACACAAGCCCGGGCGCCAAAGCCATCTGCGAATGTGTGATTTCAGATCGACGCCAGACACAACGTCAGCATTCGCCGAAGGGCTATAGAGGGCCAATACCTTGCACCCTGGGTCGCAGCAAAAGGACTGGCTCAGCTGACGGCCCCATACCTGCCCAGCGCGCTAATTGTTCCGCAACGAGAGGGGGCGGCGCTCAGAAAGCGCTTCGCGGCGGGCGCGGCGTTCTTCGGGCGACAGGTTTGAGCCCTGCGATGCCGCCAGCGCCTCTTCATAAGCGGCTTGCTCAGCCGCGCGCGCGGCTTCTTCAGCGGAAAGGCGCTCGGCTTCGGCTGCGTCAATCGCTCCGATCACGTCGCGCGTGAATGCCGTGATGTCAAAGCGGTAAGGCCCGCCGCTCTCATCATAGCCCCGGCGCACGATGACCACGCCGCGCGAGGGCACGATGACGAGGTACTGGCCCCGGTGCCCCATGCCCGCGAAGGCGTCTTCGGGCACACCAGG
>JBCBGF010000020.1:0-4234 GCA_038526915.1 Pseudomonadota bacterium
CCATGATCAGCTAGCCCAGCGGGCCTTTGTCGATGCTCATGCGAGGGTCTCATCATCCCCGAGCTAGAACGCCAACGCAGAGATTTCCGGACAGTCTCCCTGTGACCTTCGTAAGCGCCCGGTTTAGGCCGCCTGTTGCGGTTTGGCTGAGATCTTATGATCTGTCGTTATTGGCGTTGCTAACGACGTCGTATCGGCGAGGGCAGATTTTGCGACATGAGGTGATCTTTGGCGTTGAGCGGCGTCGGCGGTGGTCGGACGAGGACAAGCTTGCGATCTTGATGGAAGTGGGCGTGGCCGGCGCGACGGTGGCCGATGTGGCGCGGGCTCATGATCTGACGCGGCAGCATATCTATCAGTGGCGGCGGCAGATGCGGGAGAAGGGCCTTTTCCCGGCGCCGGATGGGTCCGTATTTCTGGCATTAGATGGTCCGGAGCCAGCGGCGACGACAGCTGCGACTGTTCCGGCAGAGGTCGAGATCGGATTTGCCAACGGTCGGAGCTTGCGGTGTCGCGGTGGTCTTGATGACCGGGATCTGGCGCGGCTGATCCGGCTCGTTGAGACCGCATGATCGGACCAGGCACCGGTGTTCGTGTCTATCTCGCGTGTGGCGTCACCGACATGAGGAAGGGGATCGCGGGGCTGTCGGCCATCGCCCAAGACATTCTGCGGCAAAGGCCCACGAGCGGGGCCGTTTTCGCCTTTCGCGGGCGGCGCGGCGACCGGATCAAGCTCTTGTACTGGGATGGTCAGGGGTTCTGCCTTTACTACAAGGTACTGGAGCAGGGCCGCTTTCCCTGGCCCTCGGTCGCGGACGGCGCGGTTCGGTTGACCTCGGCGCAGCTTGCCATGCTCTGGGAAGGGATCGACTGGCGGCGCCCGGACTGGGGGGCGCCACCAGCCCGGGTCGGGTGATTATCCGACTGATATAGCTTGTTTTTATGGTTCTGGGTTGCGCGCTGTGGTAGGCATAGCCATGTCCACCGACGCCTCCGATCTCCCCAATGACCCGGCTGTTTTGAAGGCGATGATTGCCGCCTTGCAGGCCGAGAACGACAAGATGTCGGCCACGCTGAGGGCCCATGATCTGTTGGTACAGTCACTTCGGGTCCGCATCGCCAAGCTCCAAAAGCACGCTTTTGGGGCCAGCTCGGAAAAGATCGAACGCGAGATTGAGCAACTCGAACTGGCCCTTGAGGATCTCCAGGTCGCCATCGCCGAGGCCGGTGACACGGCTCTGGATGAAAAGGGTGAGGTGGAAGCCTCAGAAACCGACGATGCCGATCAGCCCAAGCCACGGCGGCGGCCGCGTGTCGCGGACGGGACCCCGCGGGAACGGCGCGAACTCGATCCCGGTGACACCTGTCCGGACTGTGGGGGTGAGCTACGGGTGGTCAGTGAGGACGTGAGCGAACTGCTCGACCTGATTGCGGCCAAGCTCAAAGTGATCGAGATCGCCCGGATCAAGAAGTCTTGCCGTCGTTGCGAGAAGATGGTCCAGAAGCCCGCACAGAGCCGACCGATCCCGCGCAGCATGGTCGGCCCCGGTCTCCTTGCGCACATTCTGACCGCCAAGTTTGACGATCACGTGCCGCTTCTGTGATCGGGCGGGTTCCGTCAATGCGTCCAGCGGGCAGGTTCTTGCTTCTGTCCGGGGTCGGCCGTGGCCGCCACGTGATGCGAACTCCTATGAGGGCGGGAGGCTCTGAAGCTCTACCTCGGGCTCATTGCGCCGTGGGCACATGCGAGCTCATCCCGTCCTGCGTCCCTGCCCGGGACGCCCGCCATCCGGTGGGACGACGGATCTCTTCTTACCTTTCTTCGGACCGTTTGTGCGGTGGGGGCGGATCGCGCCGCTGTCGCATAATCATCGCTCGGACCTCACGCAGCGGCCGCTTCGGGAACCGACCAATAGGCCGTGCCCGACCGCCACATCGCGAGCAGTACGGTTGCGAGCTTGCGCGCGGTGGCGACGATCGCCTTCTTCATGCTGGTTCGCTGCGCGATGCGTAGGCCCCAGGCCTTCAATGCGCAGACGCGCCGCGCCCGGCCGAGCAGTGCCGCGGCGGCCTCGAAGAGCATCGTCCGCACCCGCGCATCCCCCGCCTTCGTGATCCGCCCAACGACGTCCGTCTGCCCCGACTGCCACCGCCGGGGCGTGAGGCCGAGCCAGGGCCCGACGTCGCGCGTTCGTTTGAACCGATCCGGGTCGTCGATGGCCGAGCGGAAGCTTAGCGCGACGATCACGCCGACGCCGGGCACCGTCATCAGCAGCCGCGTCACCGGGTCCGCCTTCGCCATGGCGATCAGGCGCGCGTCCAGCGCGGCGAGCTCCTCTATGAGCAGAGCGCGCACGCGCAGCATCGCCTCCGTGATCGTCTCGAGGACCTCGTGGCCTGCCGCGAGCTCGCGGGCGCGGGCGGGCCAGCGCGGACGCGTCACCTTCCCCATCTTCAGGCCGAAGTTGCGCAGCGCGGCGCGCAGCGAGGTCTCGGAAGCGACGATCTTCTCGACCAGGAAGGTGCGGGCGTTAAGCAGCGCGCGTGTCTCCTGCGCATCCAGCGACTTGACATGCACCCGCTTGAACCAGCCCAGCCGGACGAGCTGGGCGATGCCCCGCGCATCGTTCCGGTCCGTCTTCACGCGCATCGCCGAGAGCGCCGAACGGACGTGGCGCGCTTCCATCACGACGACCGAGAAGCCCTCCCGCGTCAGCCCCTCGTGAAGCCATTGCGAGAGGTTGCCCGTCTCCAGCCCGACATGCTCGATGCGCCGACCCTGATGTCGGATCGCTTTGGCGATGGCCTGGGGCTCGCTTGCGCACCGGCCCTCCTTCACAATCCGGCCGCCCTCGTCGACGACGCAAAGATGCGTCTCGTCCAGCGACACGTCGAGGCCTACGAAGAACTCCATGATCATCTCTCCTGATCGGTTGCCGTCCGCAGCAGCGTGCCACGTCAGGTCTTGGCGCAAAGCCCGATCAGCGCATCTCTACCGCCAAAACGAGATCTTCGCCCGCATGGGGGCCGACATACCCGATACCACCATGGTCGATTGGTGCGGCGGCGGGATGAAGACCCTGGCCCCACTCATCGAATTGATCGAAGCGGACATCCTGGGCAGCGATCTCCTTCACGCCGATGACACCCCCATCCGGGTGCTCGACCGTTCCAAGACGGACAAGGGTCTGGGAAAGGGCGTCAAGAAGGGACGCATTTGGACCTATGTCCGCGATCAAAGGCCATGGGCCGGCCAGGCCCCACCCGGCGCCGTCTACCGCTTCGCCCCGGACTGGAAGGAAAAGCACGTCCTAGACCATCTGAGCGGCATGGGCGGCATCCTCCAAGCGGACGCCTACAAGGGTTATGCCAAGCTCTACACCACCGACCTTGGCGGCGAGGCGCAGTTCCGCGAGGCCGCCTGTTGGGCCCATCTGCGGCGCGATTTCCACGACGTCTGGACAGCAACCAAGTCCGAGATCGCCCGCGAGGCCCTCGACCGTATCGGCAAGCTCTACGACATCGAGCGCGAGATCACCGGCCAGCCTGCTGAGACCCGCCGCGCCGTTCGCCAAGAACGCACCAAACCTCAGGTCGAAGCCTTCCGAACCTGGGCCGAGGCCCAGCTCACCCGCATCCCCGGCAAGAGTGATCTCGCAAAGGCCTTCCGCTACGGCCTCAGCCGTTGGAATGCCTTCACCCTGTTCCTGGAAGACGGCCGCGTTGCCATCGACAATAACCCGGCAGAGCGTGGCCTCAGACCCATCGGCGTCGGCAGACGCAATTGGCTCTTCGCAGGCTCAGACACCGGTGGCGAAACCCTCGCTCGCGCCATGACCGTCATCGAAACCGCCAAGATGAACGACCTCGATCCCCAAGCCTACCTCACCGACATCTTCACCCGCATCCACGACCACCCCAACAAACATCTCTACCAGCTCCTACCCTGGAACTGGCAGCCCTCAGCCCAAACCCCTGAGATCAAAGCCGCCTGAAATCACAAGACGGCCCAAACCGGGCGGTTACCCTCAAGCGGATGCAAGAAACCGCCATCCATGCGGAGTCCTTCTCACCCCAATGATTGTGTGTTTCCGGGGCCGAAAGGCTCCGATGGACGGGGCCTCCTGATCCCAAGGAGGACATGATGAGACTAATTACACGATTTGAAGCGGCCAGCCGCACCACCGCAGAGCTACGCGGCCTCTACCGCGATGCGTTCAACAGCTACGCCACA
>JBCBGF010000021.1:0-3858 GCA_038526915.1 Pseudomonadota bacterium
CCCCACGGGGCGGCGCTGCAATTCATTGCAATCCGGTAGACGTTAGCAGGCCCCCACGGCGCGTTTTGCCAGGACGTTGCACAGGTGTGCGCGGTATGCGGCTGTGCCGTGCAGGTCGCTGATCATGCTGTCTGCGGGCAGGGTCAGGCCGTCCAGGGCGCGCGCGTCGAAGTTCGATGACAGCGCCGCCTCGGCTTGCGACCAGCGGAACACGCCGTCATTGCTGGCCCCGGTGATCGCCACGCGGACCCCGTCAGCGTATTTCGCCACGAACACGCCCACCAGCGCAAAGCGCGAGGCCGGCTGCACGAACTTCTGGTAGTTGGCTTTTTCCGGCACGGGGAAGCGGACCTCGGTGATGATCTCGCCCTCCTCCAGCGCCGTGGTGAACATGCCCTGGAAGTAGTCGTCGGCGGCGATCTCGCGCGTGTTGGTCACGATTGTGGCCCCCGATCCCAGGGCCGCCGCCGGATAGCAGGCCGAGGGGTCGTTGTTGGCCAGTGACCCGCCGATGGTGCCGCGGTTGCGCACCGCGGGGTCGCCGATATGGGCTGCCGTCGCCGCCAGCGCCGGATAGGCCCCGGCCTCGGCCGCCACGGTCGCGTGGGTCGTCGCCCCGCCGATACAGACCTCGCCCGCATCGCCCCGGCACACGCCCTTCATCTCGTCGATGGCCCCCAGGCTCACCAGCTTCTCGGGGCTCGCCAGGCGCTGCTTCAGCGTCGGGATCAGGGTCTGGCCGCCGCCCAGGGGCTGGCTTTCGGTGCTGTCCGACAGTTCCTTGACCGCATCCGCGATCCGGCTCGGCTTTACCACGTCGAAGTTGTACATCTCTTTGTCCTTTCTCTCGGAACCGCGGGGGTCCGCCCCGTCTCTGTTCCAAAAAATCCTCGGGGGGTCCGGGGGGCAGACAGCCCCCCGGTCCTGCCCTCTGCGTTCAGGGGTTCATCGCCGCCCAGACGCGGTCCGGCGACAGCGGCATGTCGATATGGGTGACATCCTTGCCCGCCGATTGCAGCGCATCCACCACCGCATTGACCACCGACGGGGGCGAGCCGATGGCCCCGGCCTCGCCGCAGCCCTTGACCCCCAGCGGGTTGTGGGTGCAGGGCGTGCCGTCCTCGTGATCCACCTGGAACATCGGCAGATCATCGGCGCGCGGCATGGCGTAGTCCATGTAGCTGGCACTCAGCAACTGGCCGTTCTCGTCATAGGAACAGTTCTCCAAAAGCGCCTGCCCGATCCCCTGTGCCAGCCCGCCATGGACCTGGCCGGTCACGATCATCGGGTTCACGATGTTGCCAAAGTCATCGGCCGCACAGAAGCGTTCGATCGTCACCTTGCCGGTGTCGGGGTCGACCTCCACCTCGCAGGCATAGGCGCCCGACGGATAGGTAAAGTTGGCCGGATCGTAGAACGCCGTCTCCTCCAGCCCCGGCTCGATGTCTTCCAGCGGGTAGTTGTGCGGCACATAGGCCGCCAGGGTCACATCGCCCCAGGCCACCGACTTGTCGGTGCCCGCCACGCTGAACGCGCCGTCCTTCAGCTCGATATCGCCCTCGGACGCCTCCAGCAGGTGGGCCGCGATCTTCCTGGCCTTGTTGATGATCTTCTCGGTCGCCCGCACCATGGCCGAGCCACCCACCGCCAGGCTGCGCGAGCCATAGGTGCCCATGCCCATCGGCGTGTTGGCGGTGTCGCCATGCACGATCTCGACCATGCTCTCGTCGATGCCGATCATCTCGGCAATCACCTGGGGAAAGGCCGTCTCGTGCCCCTGCCCGTGGCTGTGGCTGCCGGTCATCACCACCAGGCCGCCCGTGGCATTGACCCGCACCGTGGCGCTTTCATACAGGCCAGCCCGCGCGCCCAGCTGCCCCACAAGGTTGCTGGGCGCGATGCCGCAGGCCTCGATATAGCAGTTGACCCCCAGACCCCGCAGCTTGCCGTTCTTCTCGCTTTCGGCACGGCGCGCGGCAAAGCCCGCGAAGTCGCCCATGGCCTCCAGCTTGTCCATGGTCGCGTGGTAGTCCCCGGTGTCATATTCCACTGCCACCGGCGTGGCATAGGGGAACTCGGTGATGAAGTTCTGGCGCCGCAGCGCGATCGGGTCCACGCCCAGCTCGCGCGCCGCCTTGTCCACCACCCGCTCCAGCTGGAACGTCGCCTCGGGCCGGCCGGCCCCGCGATAGGCATCGACAGGCACGGTGTTGGTGAACACCGCCTTCACGTTCACATAGATCAGCGGCGTCTTGTAGTTGCCCGCCATCAGCGTGCCGTGCAGCCAGGTGGGGACCGACGGCGCAAAGGTCGACAGGTACGCCCCCATGTTGGCGTGGGTCTCGGTCCGCAGCGCGGTAAAGTTGTTGTCGGCGTCCAGCGCCAGCTCGATCTTCGTCACGTGGTCGCGGCCGTGGGCGTCCGACATGAACGCCTCCGTCCGGCTCGACGTCCACTTGACCGGCCGGTTGCAGGCCTTGGCCGCAAAGGTGCAGAACGCCTCCTCCTGGTAGTGGAAGATCTTGGTGCCGAAGCCGCCCCCCACATCCGGGGCCACGACACGCAGCTTGTGTTCCGGGATGCCCAGCACGAACGCGCCCATCAACAGCCGGATCACATGCGGGTTCTGGGACGTGGTATACAGCGTGCTCTCGTCCGTGCCGCGGGCATAATCGCCCACCGCCACGCGCGGCTCCATCGGGTTGGCGACCAGCCGGTTGTTCACCAGCTCCAGGCTGGTCACATGGGCCGCGTCCTCGAACGCCTTGTTCACCGCATCCTTGTTCTCTTCGACAAACCCCCAGTCATAGCAGAGGTTGTTGTCCAGATCGTCATGCACCCTGGTGGCCCCGGCCTCCAGCGCCGCCTTCATGTCGACGACCGCAGGCAGTTCGGCAATGTCCACCACAATCGCCTCGGCCGCGTCGCGCGCCTGTTCGGCCGTGTCGGCCACAACGGCGGCAATCGGCTCGCCCACATGGCGCACCTTGCCCTGGGCCAGGATCGGGTGGGCCGGCTCCTGCATCGGCTGGCCATGGCGGTCGGTGACCTGCCAGCCGCAGGGCATGCCGCCCACACCTTCAAAGTCCGACCCGGTAAAGATCCGCACCACCCCCGGCATGCCCGCGGCCGCCGTGGTATCGACACTGGTCAGCGTCCCGTGGGCCACGTCCGAGCGCAGAAAGTGCACATAGGCCTGCCCGTGGATGTTGATGTCGTCGGTATAATTGCCCTCGCCGGTCAAAAACCGGATGTCCTCGCGCCGCTTCGTGCTGGCGCCGATACCACTGTCCTTCGGCATGTCAGTCCTCCCTGCAATCTGGCGAACCGTGGGGCATCAAACACCCCGGGGTCCCCCGTCTCTGTTCCAAAAAAAATCCCGGGGGGTCCGGGGGGCTGGCCCCCCGGTCCTGCACCCGCCGTCCCGTTATTCCGCCGCCAGCGCAGCCACGTCCTGGCCCGAAGCCGCCATGATCGCCTTGACGATGTTGTGATAGCCCGTGCAGCGGCAGATATTGCCCTCGAGGTACTCCCGCACCTCCGCCTCGCTCGGCCGCGGGTTCTCCTTCAGCAGGGCCGCCGCAGACATCACCATGCCCGGCGTGCAAAAGCCGCACTGCAACCCGTGATGATCCTGAAACGCCTGCTGGATGACGGACAGCGACCCGTCCGCATTCGCCATGCCCTCGATCGTCGTCACCACAGCCCCGTCAGCCTCCGCCGCCAACATCGTACACGCCTTCACCGCAACTCCGTCAACATGCACAACACACGCCCCACACTGCGACGTGTCACACCCAACATGAGTGCCGGTCAGTTTCAGTTCTTCACGCAGGAACGACGACAGGAGCGTGCGCC
>JBCBGF010000022.1:0-3730 GCA_038526915.1 Pseudomonadota bacterium
GTTTCAGTTATCTGATTTTGGCATTGCAGGTCAGCGCCAGCTTCCCACCCTTCTATGAGAAGGTCTACGTGGTGGAAGATATGAAGCTTGACACACCTTTCATGTTTGGGGTCCTTGCGCTACTCGGTATCTCCGCCGTTGTCCCTTATCTGTTTGTTCTTTTTGGCCTTTTGTCAGCTTTGATTGCTATCCGGGTGCGGCGAAGAGTGCAGGAGCGAACACGTGGGCCGCTTCCATGGCTTCTTTCCCCACTGACGATGGGCGTATTCATCCGGTGGCCAATGCTTCTTTTCGACACGTGGACAATCGGGCTTGCAGCGCTGATGTCGGCTGCAATGTTCGTCGGTTAGTCGTTGATTGCTGGGGCTGCTCGACATTGCACCGCTCGGAACCGAACCGGTCGTTGGCGCAGCTGCAGCGAAAGTCAACTTCGTCCGCACTGCGCCCCGAGACATCGGCGTTTCAAGCGGCCCATGTCCGGATCATGCTCGTTTCCAGCTGAGAGGAACTCGAGTGCTCAAACCCCACCATGATCCGACTTCAGCCCCTCGCCGCTCTGATGGACCACCATGTCCTCTGCTGCGAAGGGCTCGATCAGATTAAACGCCTCGTCGGGCTCCCCGGTGAGCCAGGTCTCATAGGTCTCCGGTCTGAGGATCGCAGGCATCCGGTCCGGGTGGACGGGACGGACGAGCTCGTTGGGCGTCGTGGTCACGATAGTTGAGGTCAGGCCTTCCCAGGTGTCTTTGCCATAGGCCCCGTTGTAGTAGGTGAAGAGGCCCGCGAAGGCGAAAGGTGGGCGGGGGTCGTCTCCCTTGAGGCCAAACCAATAGTAGGTCGCCGGCTGCTTCCCCTTCGCTTCACAGAAGCTCGTGGCTGGTACAATGTGCATTCCGGGGTTACCCGGCCACCTATTCCGATAGCATCCGGCCACCCGTACCGATTTAACCCGGCCACCCAAACCGGGGCATCCGGCCACCCCTGATCTGGGGATGTAGCGACTGTTTTGAGGCGATCTTTGACCGGCTAGCTTTCGTTCTTTTGGGAACGGGAGGGAGCCCCATGAAGAGGTCGTCGATGCGGAAGATCAGAGAAGCCCTGCGGCTTCGCGCTGAAGGATTGTCGGGGCGGCGCGTTGCGCAGAGCCTGTCGCTTGGCCGGGCGACTGTGTCGGAGTATTTCCGGCGGGCTGATGCGGCGGGATTGTCTTGGCCCTTGCCCGACAACTTGTCCGACACCGACCTTGAGCATCGGCTCTATCCGCATGAGCCCGGCGCGTCTGCGCGGGACATCCCTCAGCCGGACTGGGCGTATGTCCACAGCGAGCTGCGCCGCAAGGGCGTGACCCTGGCCCTGCTTTGGGAAGAGTATCGCGCCGTCCATCCTGACGGCTACGGGTACAGCCGCTATTGCGAGCTCTACACCCGGTGGGAAGGTCGCCTGTCGCCGGTGATGCGGCAACGTCACCCTGCGGGCGAACGTTTGTTCGTCGATTATGCGGGGCACACCGTCGATGTCGTCTGCCCTGAGACCGGCGAGGTCAGGAGGGCACAAATCTTCGTCGCGGCGCTTGGGGCGTCGAACTACACCTATGTCGAGGCCAGTTGGACGCAGACGCTGCCCGACTGGATCGCCTCCCACGTCCGCGCCTTCGCCTTCTTCGGCGGCGTGCCGGGGATGATCGTCTCCGACAATCTGAAGGCTGGGGTGATCAAGGCCTGTTTCTACAATCCTGAGATCAACCGAACCTATGGCGACATGGCGGCCCATTACGGCACCGCCGTGGTCCCCGCGCGGCCTCACAAGCCCAAAGACAAAGCCAAGGTCGAGAACGCCGTCCAGCTTGCTGAGAGATGGATCCTGGCCAAGCTGCGGAACCAGACCTTTTTTGGCCTTGATGAACTGAACGCGGCCATACGGCCCTTGCGTGATGCTTTGAATGGGAAGGTCACGCGCCACCTTGGGGCCAGCCGCAGCGTTCTGTTTGAGACCATCGACAAACCCGTTCTGAAGCCGCTGCCCGCAAGGCCGTACGTCTACGCCGAATGGAAGCAGCGGCGCGCCGGGATCGATTACCATGTCGAGATCGGCCGGCACTACTACTCGGTGCCGCATCAGCTGATCAAACAGAAGCTTTGGGTGCGCATCACCGCCCGCACGGTTGAAGTCTTCCATACAGGTCAGAGAGTTGCGTCCCATGCCCGGACATCGGGGAACCGCCAGCACACGACCGTGCGCGAACACATGCCCGCCAATCACCGCTTTCGCTCAGACATCTCGCCGAGCGTCATCCGCGTCAAGGCCGCCCGGATCGGGCCGAATGTCGAGACCTTCGTGGATGTGCTCATGCGCAACCGCCATCACCCAGAACAGGCCTATCGCGCCTGCCTAGGCGTCCTGAAGCTGGCACGCAGTTACGGCAAGGAGCGCCTCGACGCAGCCTGCGAACGCGCCCTGACCATCAACGCCCACAGCTACTCATCCATCAATTCCATTCTCAAGAATGGATTGGATCGCCAACGCCGCGACCCCACCCCGGACGGCCCCGCGATCACACATCAAAACATCCGGGGTGCAGGATACTTCCACTGACAGGAGACAAGAATGCTGGATCATCCAACACACACCCAACTGCGTGAGATGAAGCTCGACGGCATGGCCGACGCGTTCGAAGAGCTGCAAAGCCAAGATGGCACTGCAGATCTGACGCATGCGGAATGGCTGGGTCTGCTCATCGACCGCGAGGCCGCCAGCCGCGAGACCAAGCGCTTTGAGAGCCGAATGCGCACCGCCCGCCTGCGCCATGTCGGCGCTGCGCCCGAGGATGTGGATTACAAAACCCGGCGCGGCCTCGACAAACCGCTCTTCCAACAGCTCCTCACCGGCAAGTGGATCAGAGACCAACGCAACCTGATGATCACCGGCCCCTGCGGCGTCGGCAAAACCTGGCTGGCCTGCGCTCTGGCCCAAGCCGCCTGCCGAGACGGCATGACCGTGCTCTACAAACGCACCCCGCGTCTCTTCGATGAATTGGAGCTCTCCCATGGCGACGGACGCTTCCCACGCCTGTTCAAGTCACTGACTAAGGCGCAACTCTTGATCCTCGACGATTGGGGACCCGACCGGCTGAATAACAGCCAGCGCCGCGACCTGATGGAAATTGTCGAGGACCGATATCAGGCAGGCTCAACCATCATCACCAGCCAATTGCCGGTCTCAACCTGGCACGACGTCATCGGCGAACCCACCTTCGCAGACGCCATCCTGGATCGCCTCGTGCACAACGCCTACCGGCTAGAACTCGAAGGCCAGTCCTTCAGGAAAAACGCCCCCAAAGCCGGTGACGAAACCCGCCCAGAATGATAACGATAAACTCAGGCCTCAAGACGACGCGCTACACGTGGCCGGATACCCCGGTTTAGGTGGCCGGATGTCGTCGGAATGACCGGCCGGATGCTCCGGAATGCGCAGGGGCGTGCGGATCAAAAGATAAGCAGGACCCCAAGCGTACCCGCCGATGTCGATATAGGCGAAGGCGGCATAGACGTTGGCAGGGAAGAACACGACCAGCACAGCGATTGCAGCCAAGCCAGCCAAGCGACGCGATGCGGGGTGCAAGAGCCCCGCCGCGATTGCGAACTCGAGCAACCCTGTTGCCAAGACAAGCGGCGTAGCGAACGGGACGAACGGCGGCAACATCTGCGTCATCGCTTCAGTCTGGACGAAATGC
>JBCBGF010000023.1:0-3518 GCA_038526915.1 Pseudomonadota bacterium
TTCGACAAGGTCGATGAGACCTGGGGGATGGACATCGTGATCACCACGACAGCCGACAACGATGCCGAAGCAAAAGCCTTGCTCAAGCATTTCAACATGCCCTTCAACTCGTAAGCGCAGGAGAGAAAAGATATGGCTAAAAAATCCATGATCGCGCGCGAAGTGAAGCGCGAAAAGCTGGTGAAGAAGTACGCCGCCAAGCGTGCGGAACTCAAAGAGATCATCAGCGATGAAAGCAAACCGATGGAAGAGCGTTTCCGCGCCTCGCTGAAGCTGGCAAAACTGCCGCGCAACAGCTCGGCCACGCGTCTTCACAACCGCTGCCAGCTGACGGGTCGTCCGCACGCCTATTACCGCAAGCTGAAGATCAGCCGGATCGCGCTGCGGGAACTGGGCTCCATGGGCCAGATCCCCGGCCTTGTGAAATCCAGCTGGTAAGGGAGAGACAGTTATGAACGATCCTATCGGCGATATGCTCACCCGGATCCGCAACAGCCAGATGCGCGGCAAGTCCGTGGTTTCGACGCCCGCGTCGAAACTGCGCGAGCGCGTGCTCGAAGTGCTGGCGGACGAAGGCTACATTCGTGGCTTCGAGAAAACCACCGGTGAGAACGGCCACCCGGCCATCGAAATCAGCCTCAAGTACTACGAGGGCGAGCCCGTGATCCGCGAGTTGAAGCGCGTGTCCAAGCCCGGCCGTCGCGTGTACATGGGTGTAGGGGACATCCCGTCGGTCCGTCAGGGCCTGGGTGTCTCGATTGTCTCCACCTCCAAGGGTGTGATGTCGGATGCAAGCGCACGTGCGGCCAATGTTGGCGGCGAAGTGCTCTGCACGATCTTCTAAGGAGCCGCAGATGTCTCGTATTGGTAAGAAACCGGTCGATCTGCCTTCGGGTGTCACGGCATCCGTCTCCGGCCAGGAGATCGAAGTCAAAGGCCCCAAGGGCACCCGTTCGTTCAAGGCAACGGACGATGTGACGCTGGCGGTCGAAGACAACGTCGTCACCATCACCCCGCGTGGCAAGTCCAAGCGCGCGCGCCAGCAGTGGGGCATGAGCCGCACCATGGTGCAGAACCTGGTGACCGGCGTGTCCGAGGGCTTCAAGAAAGAGCTTGAGATCCAGGGCGTGGGTTACCGGGCGCAGATGCAGGGCAACACCCTGAAACTGAACCTTGGCCTGTCCCACGACGTGGATTTCGTGGCACCCGAGGGTGTCACCGTCTCTGCCCCGAAGCAGACCGAGATCGTGGTCGAGGGCATCGACCAGCAACAGGTCGGCGAAGTGGCCGCGAAAATCCGCGAGTGGCGCAAGCCCGAGCCCTACAAGGGCAAAGGCATCCGCTACAAGGGCGAGTTCATCTTCCGCAAGGAAGGCAAGAAGAAGTAAGGACCAGACAGATGGCAAACAGCAAACGGACCCTGTTCCTCAAGCGCCGCCTGCGCGTCCGGAACAAACTGCGCAAGGTCAACGCCGGGCGTCCGCGCCTGAGCGTGCACCGTTCAAACAAGAACATCAGCGTGCAGCTGATCGACGATGTGAACGGCGTAACCCTGGCCGCGGCGTCGACCCTGGAAAAAGACCTGGGCGTCGTTGGCAAGAACAACGTCGAAGCGGCCACCAAGGTCGGCGCGGCGATTGCCGAGCGCGCGAAGAAAGCTGGCGTGGACGAAGCCTATTTCGACCGCGGCGGCTTCCTCTTTCACGGCAAGGTGAAGGCATTGGCCGACGCCGCGCGTGAAGGTGGCTTGAAGATCTAAGGGGTGCGGTGCGCAGTGAATGCGCACCCTACGCCGACACCGTAGGGTGTGCACTTGCTGCGCACCCTGCGTGACAGCTGAGGGGGGCGATACACGCCCTCCCGATGATCCGGGGGCTTCGGCCCACCTGGATTGATACAAACTGGCGCAAGCCACCTTGAAAAGGATGTTCTGATGGCAGAACGTGATAACCGCCGGGGAGGCCGTCGCGACCGCGACGAGGCTCCGGAATTTGCAGATCGCCTGGTTGCGATCAACCGTGTGTCGAAAACCGTCAAGGGTGGTAAGCGCTTTGGCTTTGCCGCCCTTGTGGTGGTCGGGGACCAGAAGGGCCGCGTCGGGTTCGGCAAGGGCAAGGCCAAGGAGGTCCCCGAGGCCATTCGCAAGGCCACCGAGCAGGCCAAGCGCCAGATGATCCGCGTGCAACTGCGCGAAGGCCGCACCCTGCACCACGACATGGAAGGGCGCTGGGGCGCCGGCAAGGTCGTCATGCGCACCGCCCCCGAGGGGACCGGGATCATCGCCGGTGGTCCCATGCGTGCCGTGTTCGAGATGCTGGGCATCAAGGACGTCGTGTCCAAGTCGATCGGGTCTCAAAACCCCTACAACATGATCCGCGCCACCATCGATGGCCTGAAGAAAGAGCAATCGCCCCGCGCGGTCGCCCAGCGTCGCGGCAAGAAGGTGTCCGATATCCTTCCCAAGCGGGACGAAGCCCCCGATGCGTCGGCTCAAGTGGCTGAGGAGGCCTAAGTCAGATGGCAAAGACAATCGTCGTCAAACAGATCGGCTCGCCCATCCGTCGCCCGCAAGACCAGCGCGCGACCCTGATCGGCCTGGGCCTGAACAAGATGCACAAGACCCGCGAACTGGAAGACACGCCCAGCGTGCGCGGCATGGTTCGGAAAATCCCGCACCTGGTCGAGATCATCGAAGAAAAGGGCTGAACCTGTGGCGGGCTGAAGTCCGCCCTACGCCCAAGCACAAGCGCCTCGCGGTTTCGCGGGGCGTTTTGCGTTGCGTGGCAGAGGACACCTCCGCCTTACGGGCGACAGGTTTCGATTTGCGGGCCGTCCCTTTGCCGCCTAGCCTGCCCACATGACGGATCTGATCTACTTTTACTCGGCTCATTCCGCGTTTGCCTATCTCGGGTCGGCCCGGGTCATGGAGATCTGTGCCGAACATGGCCTGACCCTGGTGCACCGCCCCGTGCCGCTGTCCCCGGTGGTTGAAGCGCAGGGCAGCCTGCCGTTTCGGGCGCGCACGCAGGCCCATGTGGACTACTTCTTTGGCCGGGAGATCGAGCGGTGGGCGGAGTGGCGCGGCGTACCGGTGCTGCCCTTTCGTCCGACACATCACGATGCGGATTACGCGCTGGCCAGCGGCATGATCCTGGCCCTGGGTGATCGGGGACCGCAGGTGGATGCCATGGCCCACGCCCTGTTGCAGGCGCATTGGCGGGATGATGCGGATCTGTCGGATGTCGCCACGTTGCGCGCTGTTGCGGCGGAGCTGGGCCATGATGCGGATGGACTGTTGGCCCGCGCCGGGTCAGATGCGGTGGCCGCCGCCTATGCCAGCAACGCGCAGGCGGCCTTGGACGTGCCCGTGATGGGATCGCCCACCTACGTGCTGGCGGGCGAGGTCTTCTATGGGCAGGACCGGTTGGAGATGCTGGAGCGCGCCATCACGCAGCCCTTTGCCGCGACCCGCTGGGAAAATCCGCCCGTGAACGCATGATCCGGTGACGGAAGCTGTC
>JBCBGF010000024.1:0-2180 GCA_038526915.1 Pseudomonadota bacterium
CATCCCCGCCATCGGCAAAGTCATCCCCGCCCAGGCCATAGAACTGATCATTGCCGATGCCGCCGAACATCCGGTCGTTACCTTCACGGCCCTGGAGATTATCGTCCCCAGCCTCGCCATACATCTCATCATCACCGGCATTGCCGACGAGATAGTCATCACCATCCCCGCCATAGAGGATGTCATTGCCGTCCAGGGCGAAAATCCTGTCATTGCCGCCCTCGCCATAGAGGATGTCATTGCCGCCACCGGCATTGAAGAAGTCGAACCCGTCCCCGCCAAAGAAGGTATCGATGCCATCGGTGCCGATGAACTGGTCCGTGCCAGACCCGCCGCGGAAAATCTCGATCAAGAAATCAACAGTGTCCGTCCCCAGAACGCCCTTGGACACGGTGCCGGCCGTTAAATCCACCACAATATCCGATGTGAAGGCGCTGTAGTCGGCGGTGTCCAACCCGCTTCCCCCATTCAGCGTGTCATTGCCGACGCCGCCCACGAGCACATCATCGCCGCCGCGGCCCTGTGAGGTATCATCCCCAGCCTCACCATTCAGCGTGTCGTTGCCGTCATTGCCGACCAGCAGGTCGTCACCGTCACCGCCGCGCAGGCTGTCATCGCCGTCCTCGCCATAGAGCCGGTCGTCACCGACACTTCCATCAAGCTCATCATGGCCTTCACCGCCGGCAAGGAGATCATTGCCGCCATCGCCTATGAGATAGTCGGCACCGTTATCGCCATACACACGATCATACCCTTCGCCGCCGAGCGCCCGGTCATCGCCATCCATGCCGCGCAGCCAGTCTGCGCCGTTGCCGCCCGAAAGAAAGTCGTCGCCGCCGAATCCTTCGAAGCTGTCATCCCCCTCGCCGCCGTCAAGAGAATCGTCTCCCGCTCCGCCAATGAGCCGGTCATTTCCCGCCCCGCCAAAGGCAATAGCGTTGCCGATATCATCGAACGGACTCTGAGAGCCTGTAGCGACACCATTTGAGCCGTTTGCATATATGGTGTCATTGCCGTCTTCGCCGTATAGGCGGTCATTTCCATCGCCACCAAACAGGAAGTCATCGCCTGCGCCGCCATAGGCAGTGTCATCGCCCGGCCCTCCGCCGAACCTGTCACTGCCGTCTCCCCCTGAAAACTGGTCATCGCCCTGGGCGCCACTGAAGGCATTATCTTCCCCATCGCCCGTGGCGCGATCGTCATTTGGCGAGCCGACGATTGTTTCCACGCTGGTAAATGTATCGACCCCTTCCGCCTTGGAAACTGTGCCCGTATTCCAATCAACTACGACACCTTCGGTGGCCGTATACCTGTCTCGATTATTGGCGAGGCTTGTATACCCTTCCGGATCGTAAGTGATCGTATCCTGTCCATGCCCGCCGGAAATCGTGTCATCTCCTTCTCCGCCGAAGAACAGGTCATTATCGTTGCGCCCTTGGAGCGTATCGTTACCGGGTCCGCCGCTAATTAAGTCTGACCCAAAGTTGCCCACAACAAGATCGTCTCCGGGCCCGCCCTGGAGCGTATCCCTGAAGTTCCCACCGAAAAGACGGTCATTTCCGGCACCGCCGTTTAATACGGAAAACACCGAATCATCGACAGCATAAAGGGAATCGTCACCATCCTCGCCGTAAAGCGTGTTCTCGCGCGCGCCCCCATCGAGCGAGTCATCCCCCGGACCGCCGAAAAGCGTGTCGTCACCGTCTCCGCCTATAAGCGTATCATTGTCGAGCCCGCCGAACAGCACATCCTCGCCGACACCGCCATTCAGAGTGTCCTGGCCTGCTTCTCCGTAGAGCGTGTCTCGCCCGCCAAGGCCTGAGAGCGAGTCATTTCCCGCCCCACCAAAGACGATTTCGCCGTCGCCTGTCCCTTCGAAAACATCGTTTCCTGATGTCAGTATCGTGCTGGACCGCGTCGGCGTGATGGCATCGATATCCGTTCGACCAAAAAAGACGTATGATCCCCCATCGGCGTAGTCGGATACATCGGATCCGTCGGTTTGCCGAAAACGGCCCGAGCCCGCTGAAATGATGAAGTCGCCGATGCCGTCACCATTCACATCTCCAGCAAACTCGAGTTTTTCACCCAACAACGCTCCTGTGGGTTGAACGCTAGAGAACGGGTTTAATGGTGGCAGGCCCTTAAACACTGCGCCGAAGCCGTCTCGCAAATCGTCG
>JBCBGF010000025.1:0-1668 GCA_038526915.1 Pseudomonadota bacterium
CTATAAATTAAAGTTAAATTTTTCGTAAATAACATTCTTTTTTTTTTATATTATAGAATAGATGATCAATTTCCTTTCTACCTATCCAATTTTATAATTTAATACAAAGTTAGACAAAATACCTTTTATCAGTTTCTTAATACACTGAATACAATTAACTGTTATGAAAATAGTTAGCTTCAATTACTAGCCTCAATTAAATATCATTATACTTTGATACGCCTTGACGCTGACTTAGAAGTTGCAAGTTTAGCAATAGGCACTCGGGGTCAATAGATACTCTTAACACACACATCATTTTTATATAAATACATTTTGGACCAATATACATTATATTAATTTTGTTGAATTTCTCTTCTTGGGAACTATTAACATACCCTATTCTTAATATAAACACAAAGACATTAGTATAATTTTAGTGACACCAGTAACGTAAATTTACTCAGTTCCACAGTAAGCATGCAGTAAGCTAAATATTTCATTTTTTTTTGTTAGTATGCATACGAAAATACTTACTGAATAAGTCTGGAACTCGCTTATTTGACCATGAACCGTCATGAGTCGCATTTTCTTCCTCTCACTAAACATAGAATATACAGTAAATTATAATTAATAATTTCAGTTTCCTACCTTTTTATCTATATTTTAAGCTTTGTGAATAATTTACATTAAATTTATATTAAATAAATACGACCTTTAGTCGTATTTAGTTTATTTTAAAGGATTTTTAAAGTTATTATTGTTTTCCTTTTCCTTTGCGATTATGTTTTATTTCTGTTATTGTTATCTAAGTTGATTACATTCTTGTTACTAAATTTCATTTACTGTTATTTTTAATCAATATTAGACAATCTATTTTATACGCTATGAGATGTTATGCGTATTTTTATATTATAAATACAATAATGCAGTTTTCAAGATCGTTTTTTTAACATAAGGTAGTTTTTTTTCTATTATTGAAACGAAGTTGAAAGTGCCTAAGTACATTCTAGTCTAAACTATAGATATAAGAATAGTATAAATGGCTAAAGTTTGTGAGAGAGTTAATATTTTTTTAGTTTTTTACCTTTTCTTATGATTATCCTGATTATGGTTATCAGGCAGCCCCTCGGTTTTCGAGAAATTTTTATCAATAATGCGTTTTCCTTATAGACATTTTGATATAGATATACATATTCGAGTCTAAACAATAGACTTGAGAATATTTTGACTCTTTGCTACAATTTGATTGAGAAAATTTTTCTCAATATATGCGCAGATCTTGCTAAGAATTCTTTATAGTTTTAATATCATTATTATTATTATTATTATTCTAGCTTTTCAATAATTTAACTGTTTAGATTGAAAATGACCGTAGTGTAAGTGTGTCGAAAATTCTCTTTTAAAGTTTAATTTTTATTTTCTCAATTTATTAATTCTAACGGATGTGAACAAACACAATACGAAATAATTGTGGTTTTTATCTAAGATTTTACTTATCTAATGATATTACGATAAATTACTTTCATTATTATTTTTTCTTTAGTATTGAGATAAAAATAAAGCCTTTTCTAGACTAAACTTAATTTAAACTTCACTGATGGAGAAGAGATTATAGAAAAATCTTATTAATGTCTAGCGAAATATTCATGAATTATTATACTTCTTTTAAAGAAACTACAGAAAGAA
>JBCBGF010000026.1:0-1595 GCA_038526915.1 Pseudomonadota bacterium
GGCGAGAAGTGCTCAATACGGACATCGGGTTGGTCGAAGCCGCACCTGTTGGTTCAGCGCCACAGCTAGCACCAGGCGGAGACTATAGAGACTTCGACTGGGCGGCTCCCGCAGATTGGCAGGCCTTCAACCTGATGCCGGAGGAGGACTGGGGCTCCGGACTCGGGTAAACAGCGATCTCCGAAAACAGTCCGGAAATCAGACGCTTACCCGAACAATTTTTTTTCTGAGGACATAACTATACCCCCCTGCGCAGGCAGGGGTCCATGGACCACCCTGTCCACCTATGCGCCCAAGGCTGCCGATGATCCATGGATACCTGCCTGCGCAGGTATCTGCGGAAACAATCAGCGTCTCTCCACGCCTGGAACCGGCCCACCCCTTGCCCCGGCCCCTCTCCCATGCGTTGGGGGAGGGGCGACCCTGTCATTGCCATTCGCCCCTGATCCCCGCCCCGCGCGGGCGCCGGTGCTGGATCCGATGCGCTTCGTAGGGTGCATGGAGCAAAGCGATATGCACCGTCCGCCCATATGGCCTGCACCGCTGGTGCATATCGGGCCAAGGCCCTCCATGCACCCTACGGAGCTCACTATGAGGCGGGCCTAAAGACCCTCAAAAATTCAGAACCTTCCGACGAATCCCACAGGTGAATCCTCGCTCAACTGCACAAACCGACTCCCCTCAGGCACAGGGAATCAGCACCATCAGTCACAAGGCCGGGGGGTACGGAGGTGCCCCATGGCCCATATTGAACTGGAGACTCCCCACGCTGTCATTGTTGCGACGGGTGGGGGCCTGTTTACACACAAGATCGTCATCAAGGCGACGGGCGAGACGGCCCAGGCCGTCAGCCTGCAGAATGCCAAGGATGTGTTGATCAGCCTCTTGGAAAAAAAGCTCGACCGCGTGATGCACGCCGCCGCGCCAGACCCCGGCGTCAGTCTCCACTGATCGCGCTGGCAGCCCTCGCAACAAATCCGCGCCGTGTGCGTTTGAGGGGCGAAGGAGAAGTTACCTATGGCCACGGCAGAAAAGTGCGATCCAGACCTCTGGGAAGAGGTGAAAGACGAGATGATGGCGTCCGACAAGGGCGGCGAGCCAGGCCAGTGGTCCGCGCGCAAGGCCCAGATGGCGGTCCAGGAATACAAGCGCCGCGGCGGCACCTATGCCGATGATGGGCCCAGCCAGGAGGACACCGACCTGCACGAATGGACCGAGGCCGACTGGGGCACGAAATCGGGCGAGGAAAGCCTGGAAAGCGGCGAGCGCTACCTGCCCAAGAAGGTGCGCATGCTGCTCACCGAAGACGAATACCAGCGCTCTACCCAGAAGAAGAAAAGCGACACGTTTGACGGCGACGAACTGTTTTCCGATCAGCCGGAAGACGTGCGTGAGAAAGTCTCCAAGATCAAATCAGACGGGCCGACGAAAGAGATGCTGATGGAGCGCGCCCAGGATCTCGATATTGAAGGCCGCTCATCCATGACCAAGGACGAGTTGCTAGAGGCCATCGAAGATGCCACGGACGAAAACGGCCGGGCAAAATCCGGCGAGGCGGGCCTGCGCAACAAAACCAAGGACGAGCTCTACGAAAT
>JBCBGF010000027.1:0-1545 GCA_038526915.1 Pseudomonadota bacterium
GTGCTGATGATCCGAGGGGCGCCCGTGCACGGGCTGAGATGACGGTACGCGACCGACAGCACCCTTTGAACCTGATCCGGCGGGGCCCTGCATGGTGCAGGCACCCCACACCGGCGGAGGGACGGAGGCGATGAAATGGCGGAGTATTTCCGCGCCACACCCATCTCAAAGAACACACATGACTTTGCCGAGAAGTTTTTCGAGATCGGCAGAAACGGCAATGTGACTCGAACAGTAAAGATCGACGGGCGTGGTCGCGCGCTCGCCAACAGCATCCTAATAATGTCCCACCGGTCTTCGGCCTTCGCTGATTTCGCCTCCGGCAGCACGTATCCCTGCCTTTTCGCAAACCGCTGCGCCTCTGTTGCGGAGTGGAAAGTCGAATGGGCGAATGAAGGGCTCGCCGCCCAACCATCCACAAAAGGCGTGTTTGAAAAGCGATTCATGACCGCCAATCCTGACCTCTAGGAGCACCCCATGAACAAGCATACCCCCCAAGCCGAATTCACCACGCCGGAAGTGACCACCGGGCCGCTGCCCGCCTCGCGCAAGGTTTACACCAACCCCAAGGCGGACCCGAGCTTGCGCGTGCCGCGCCGCGAGATTGACCTGCACCCCACCGCCAATGAGCCGCCCGTGCCGGTCTATGACACCTCTGGGCCTTATACGGACCCTGACGTCGAGATCGATGTGGAGAAGGGTCTTCCGCGCACGCGCACGGCCTGGATCCTGGAGCGCGGCGGCGTTGAGGAATATGACGGCCGTGACGTCAAACCCGAGGACAATGGCGGCGCCACGGGCAAGTATCTCGCCCGGGAATTTCCTGTCCGCAACCGCCCAATACGGGGCGTTGTCAGCAGCCCTGAGCGCGATCCATCGCGGAGCGAAGCGGAGCGGGGATCAAACAAAAACCCCCCAATAACACAATACGAATTCGCCAAGGCCGGCATCATCACCAAGGAGATGATCTACGTCGCCGAGCGCGAAAACCTCGGCCGCCAGGAACAGCTCGCCCGCGCCGAGATCGCCATCAGTCAAGGCGAAAGCTTCGGCGCGGAGATCCCGCCCTTCATCACGCCGGAGTTCGTCCGCGACGAGATCGCCCGCGGGCGCGCCATCATTCCGGCCAATATCAACCATCCCGAGCTCGAGCCGCAAATCATCGGCCGAAACTTCCTGGTGAAGATCAACGCCAATATCGGCAATTCCGCCGTCACCTCCTCTGTCGAGGAAGAGGTCGACAAGATGGTCTGGGCGACCCGCTGGGGCGCCGATAATGTCATGGACCTGTCCACAGGCCGCAACATCCACAACACCCGCGAATGGATCATCCGCAACTCCCCCGTGCCCATCGGCACCGTTCCGATCTACCAGGCGCTGGAGAAGGTCGATGGCGTGGCCGAGGACCTCACCTGGGAGGTTTACCGCGACACGTTGATCGAGCAGTGCGAGCAGGGCGTGGACTATTTCACCATCCATGCCGGCGTGCGCCTGGCCTATATCCACCTCACCGCCGCGCGCGTGACGGGCATTGTCTCGCGCGGC
>JBCBGF010000028.1:0-1543 GCA_038526915.1 Pseudomonadota bacterium
CTGCCCGCGCGGCTTAACCAGAGACGCGTATACTTCACACTGAGACTCGAGGCCGGGACGTCGCAGCCTAGGGCCTGCCGATGCTTGCGTATGTGAAGCCTTGCTTGGCCATCTCTTCTGGATCGTAAATGTTTCTGAGGTCGACGACGGTGTCTCCCGCCATGGCCTCTTTCACGCGGTGCATGTCGAGGGCGCGGAACTGGTGCCATTCGGTGATGATGACGAGGATGTCGGCGCCCTCGATGGCCTGCCAGGGGCCCTCGGTGAAGGTGATGCCCTCGATCATTTTTTCAGCCTCTTCCATCGCCTCGGGGTCGTAGGCTTTCACATTGGCACCGGCCTGGGTCAAAGCCGGAACGATGTCGAGGCTGGGGGCATCGCGCATGTCGTCCGTGTTGGGCTTGAAGGCGAGACCAAGCACCGCGATCGTCTTGCCCTCCACGCTGCCGCCTGCCGCGCGGATGATCTTGTCGGCCATCGCCTTCTTGCGCGCGGCATTTACCTCCACCACCGTGTCCACAATGCGAACCGGGCTGCCATGGTCATTGGCGGTCTTCGTCAGGGCGAGGGTGTCCTTGGGAAAGCACGAGCCGCCATAGCCCGGCCCGGCATTGAGAAACTTGCGCCCGATCCGCCCGTCCAGCCCCATGCCGCGCGAGACCTCCTGGACATTTGCGCCGACCTTCTCGCAAAGGTCCGCCATCTCGTTGATGAAGGTGATCTTCACCGCGAGGAACGCATTGGCGGCGTATTTGATCAGCTCCGAGGTGCGCCGCTCTGTGAACAGGATCGGTGTCTCGTTGAGGAAGAGCGGACGGTAGAGCTCCTTCATCACGTCGCGCGCACGGTCATCCTCAACGCCGACGACCACCCGGTCGGGGATCATGAAGTCCTTGATGGCCGCGCCCTCGCGCAGGAATTCCGGGTTCGATGCCACGGCGAACTCGGCACCCGGATTGGTCCGCCGAATGATCTCCTCGACCTCATCGCCTGTTCCGACGGGCACGGTGGACTTGTTCACGACGACGGTGAAGCCGTCGATCAGTCCGGCAATTTCCTCGGCCGCGGCATAGACGTATTGCAGGTCGGCATGGCCATCGCCGCGCCGGGATGGGGTGCCCACCGCGATGAACACCGCGTCGGCGTCGGCAATCGCATCCTTGGCCTCTGTGGTGAAGAACAGGCGCTCTTCCTTGACGTTCTTGGCGACGAGATCCTCCAAGCCCGGCTCGAAGATCGGGATCTCGCCGCGGTTGAGACGCTTGATCTTGGAAGCATCCTTGTCGACGCAGGTCACCACATGGCCGAAGTCCGCAAAGCAGGCTCCCGACACCAAGCCCACATACCCTGTGCCAATCACTGCCACGTGCATCGTCTATCTCCTCATCACAGGGCAAGCCGCCAAGACCAACGTGTCGATCGGGGCGCCGTCAAATCACCCGCTGCGCCTGCCATGGCGCGCGTATCAGGGCAAGTTCAGGTTGGCACTGAAAGGTCAGGTTTACACCAGCTTGCAGCCAAATTCGCGCGCGGTTTCGGCATC
>JBCBGF010000029.1:0-1543 GCA_038526915.1 Pseudomonadota bacterium
GTCAAACTACAACAAAGTAGTCAAACTACCACAACCTAAGGTATTAAACACTAGCAACGAGAAAATAATCACTCAATAATTAATAAGCACAGCGAAAAAAATGAAGTGACCAACGAATTCACGACCGATAAAAAAGTTAAGAATTTCTTAAATTTACGAAGTTCGTAAAAGTAGCGAAAATTACAAGAATTACAAAGTTCGCAAGACCTAGGATTATCGTTCCGCCGAACCATATGAAAGGGATGAGGATGCCATGTACAAAAGGATGCCATGTACAAAATATATAATATGTACAAAATATATAATAATGGAGGATGCCGTATATAAATTATTTAAGGCTCCTTATATAATTGTTTTTAATAAGCCAAAAGAAGGAAACAGTTTCTAGGCTGTTTAGGTAGGTTATAGGGCCTGCACCCTTCAAGTCCAGAACGTGTGGCTAGGTTCTTAGAACTTTAACAACGAATATAAATTCCATTAATAGTTTTATTTTTCATATGAACTAGCAGTTCAGCAATAATATGAATACACAAATATTTGGTAAGAATAGAAACAAAAACATTCAATTCTTTAATTATAAAGATCGATACAGTAAATAGTAGTTATATATTGCAGTTATAGTATATGAATGCATTAAATGAATCGATAAATGAATGTTATGCAATTATTGAAATGATATTTATGAAATTCTATGCAATTAATGAATGATAAATCTTAAATTACTGGCTTAACTATTTATAAAGTAATAACTGGATTTCTATAAAGTCTTGTGGAACTTCTGATTAAACTTAATAGCTCAATTGAGAGTTTATTATGAAAGTTCCTAAATTAAATTATAAATAATAGACAAAATGTAGACTTTGAGTGGGAAATAGGAATTATACCCAGTTGAGAAATTATTGGTAATCGATATGGGGAGCCAACATAGACAAATGGTTAGGCGGAGACGATCCAGATCGGAACCCGACACCAAGCTGCAAGTAAAAGGCAACCACATTTAAAGATACCCAAAACGATGTAACACAAAGTCCCACCAAACTCACATTTAAAATTAATCAATAACAAATTATTAAATTATTATCAAGAGGCTTACAGGTTTCGTAATCATTATGGTATTGGACACTCGCCACGAACTTAAAGAGGGTCAAACTTACTCAATTTACGTGTGCGGGTCAGGCATAGTAAGACGATAATCCCAAGGTATGATGCGATAGTAATCCAGGATTGATCCAATGGCATAGAAAGTCTCACGAAAACGTAACTACTTTAGTCTAGTTCCAGAGTATATCGTCACAGCACAGGATCTCAGCCGGTTACAAACATGAAATAAAAGTCACCACAGTCAATGCACTTATTTAGTATTTATAAAAAGAACAGCTGGCTAGCGTCACAGGTTAGGTTTTCACTTAAGTTGATGGGTTTCACTTTTTAGTTTAAAACTAAGTTTTTAGCACAAGTTTTAGTATAAAGCTTAGCACAAGTTTTAACACAAGTTTATAGCACTCGGTTCCAGAGTGAAATGTCCGATAGACTTTTAGCGCAC
>JBCBGF010000030.1:0-1434 GCA_038526915.1 Pseudomonadota bacterium
CTTCCTTACTTGTTCTTTCTCCTTTCAATATCCTTATGTAGTCAAATAGTTTCTTACCTCCTTTCTTAACTTCTTCAGTCTTTTTCTTTTCATGTTTGGTTATTTCCTCTTTAATATCTCTCTGAACTTTAAATTTTTGTTCAAGGTATTGTTCAAAAAACCTTTCTCTTTCTTCTCCTACTGTATTTCTCTGCTTCCTATTCCACTCTTTTCTTTTCTTTATTCCTTGTCTTATTTCTTCTGTTATCCATGGCTGTTCTATCTTATTTTCTTTGTTAATCCTTCTTTTGTATGTCTTTTTTAAATGTTTATCTGACGCTTCCTTTAATATTTTATTAAATTTCTCTATATTATTTATTTGATCCGTAATCTTGTTTTCTATTTCATTTATGTATTTGATTATACTATCTGCATCATCTTTTATATATGTTATTTCCTTCCATTTCTTATTGTTGAACTTCTTTCCATTATCGTATTTTACATCCAGTGTTATAGTTATTAGGTTGTGATCTGATATGTCACATTCTTCTTTCTCTTCATCAATATGCATTTTCTTTATGATATTGCATGCATTTTCATTCGTTAATACAAAATCTATGACGCTTTTTTGTTCTCCTCTTTGCCACGTATAAACACCAGAGCATTTCTCGTCTATATTAATTAGCGTCAAACCTTGTCTATTTATTAACTCATTTATTCTTTTTCCGTTTTCGTTCTCTTCTTGATATCCTAAATACCCCAAATGGGCGTTAAAATCTCCTACTATAATCGTCGGTTCTTCTCTTCTGCTTTCTAGTTTGTTTTCTAATTCCTCCGCAATCCTTCTATTTCTTACTTTCGCTTCTTGGTTATTGCCACAATCCATATAGATAATTATTACTCTTAATACTGTGGACTTAATTTTTCCAAATACTTCTAATATGTCTTTGCTATTTGATTCTCTTTTTTCTAGTTTTACATCATCTGTTTCTTTATATAAGATCATTAGTCCTCCTCCTTTTTTATCTTTTTCTTCTCTCATACTGTCTATCTTTTTCACTCCTCTACTTACATTAATTCTGTCTACTTTCAGTTGGGTTTCCGTTAAGCATATAATGTTGGTATTTTCATTATTTAGCATGTCTTCTACTTCCGTTAATTTCATGTTTGACATTCCTTGAATGTTAATTGCTTTAATTTCAACTTTCTCCTTTATTTTTCTTTTGTCATTGTTATTATTCCTGTTATCAACATTATCTCTTCCACCATTACTATTATCATTATCATTCTTATTTTTGTCATTTTTGGGCTTTGTGCGAGTTCTTTCATTATTTATTATTTTGTTCCTATCCTTGTTTTTGGTAGAAACTATACTCTTGTCATTCGTACCTTTTTTCATATACATGTACTCTTTTTTAGAGTGCTCATCTTTTTTACTTCTTTCTTTGTTACTAG
>JBCBGF010000031.1:0-1403 GCA_038526915.1 Pseudomonadota bacterium
TCCTTTGACAGGCGCATAGTGGTAGGTTGTGGCTTCACCACCGCAATCTGCCATGCCCGCCAAGTACCGCGTTCGCCTCACCGACCACCAGCGCGACCATCTCGATCGCCTCATCCGCACCGGCCGCTCCCACGCACGCACCATCCAGCACGCCCGGACGCTCCTCCTCACCGATGCCTCCGACGCAGGCCCGGCCTGGACCGACGAGAAGGCCGCCGATGCTCTCGGCTGCAGCCCTCAGACGGTCGCGCGCACCCGCCGCCGCTTCGTCACCGAGGGCTTCGAGGCGGCCCTGCGCGTCATCGCAGACCGCCCCGGACGTCCACCCAAGATCGACGGGGCTGCCGAGGCGCACCTGATCGCGCTGGCGTGCTCCGAGCCGCCCGAAGGCCGCGCACGTTGGACGGTGCGCCTGCTTACCGACCGCTACGTCGCCCTCGGCGTCGAAGAGGGCTGGCTTGAGGAGCCGGTCAGCCGCGAGACGGTGCGTCAGACGCTCAAAAAAACGCGCTCAAGCCGCATCGCGTGAAGGCATGGGTGATCCCGCCCAAGCAGAATGCGGCCTTCGTGGCCGACATGGAGCGCGTGCTCGACCTCTATGCGGAGCCCTACGATCCCGCGCGGCCCGTGGTCTGCTTCGATGAACGGCCTTGCGCTCTCGTCGGCGAGGTGGAGGGCCGGTCCCCGCTCCCGCTGCGCCCTGGTGTCGAGACGCGCCAGGACCACGAGTACGTACGGGGTGGGCTGTGCTGCGCGATGCTGGCCTTCGAGCCGTTGACCGGCTCCCGGCGTGCGTGGGTACTACCCCAGCGCCGCCGGGTCGAGTTCGCCGCTGTGATCCGCGACCTCTGTGACGAGGTCTACCCCGAAGCGGAGCGCGTCCGGCTGGTGTGCGACCAACTCAACACGCACGGGGTGGCGTCGTTCTACGAGGCGTTCGCGCCAGCAGAGGCGCGGCGGCTCGCGTCCAAGGTGGAGTTCGTGCACACGCCGGTGCACGGGTCGTGGCTCAACGTGGTGGAGTGCGAGTTCTCGGCGCTGGTGCGGCAGTGTCTCGGTCGTCGGCGTCTGGGCACGATCGAGATGCTTCGCCGGGAGGTTGGGGCGTGGGTGAGTGCTCGCAATGCGGAGGGGGCGACGGTAGCGTGGCAGTTCACGACGGCGGATGCGCGGGTGAAGCTGCGTCGGCTCTACCCCTCACTATGAGCTTGTCTGAGGACTAGCGCGTGGCAAACGCGCGCAGAACTGGCAGGTCCGCCATCGTCCGCAGCCCCGGCAGGAGATCGCCGCCGGCGACCAGCCCCGCTGTGTTGACCAGCGCCGCGATGGTCGCCGTGTCACCGAAGATGCCGCCTGGCACCGTCAGCGTGATCGGAGGCGTCCCCGTGACCCGAACGGTGTCG
>JBCBGF010000032.1:0-1347 GCA_038526915.1 Pseudomonadota bacterium
GCAGAACATGGCTTTAATGAGCCGATTTGTCTCAAAACCAAGGCAAACCTGCCGCATTCGTAGCTGCCATCTTGACCTGATTGGTTGGCAAGGGCTTGGCGTTGGTGCATCGCGCTCTCAAGGCGTAGCCCGCCTTGCTTGATCGTTTCAGCTTGCCCGGATCATCATCGGTTTCGCCGCGCGTATCGCTTTGTTGGCGACGGCCACGGCGATCTTCGCCTCAGCCTTTTGCGCCCCGAAGGTCCGTGCCGTGAGGCGACCGCCGGTGATCAGCTTGAGACGGAAGACGCCGGTCTCGACGATGCTCCGTCGCCCATATCCCGTTTCGTCCTGCCAGGGCAGTCGCCCGATTTCGCCGATGCGCAGAGCATGACGTTCTCGCTCGCTGCCACCGCAGGAAGCGCTTCTGTCCAGGATTGATGGGGTACGTGGTGGGATCACGATCCTGGGCGGGGATTTCGTGGGACGGGCGGCTCGGATCTGGTCATATGTCGGCTGTCCATCGTAGGCGCCATCCGCGATCACAGTGCGGATCCGGCCGCCAGCCTTCGCCACCAGATCGCCCGCCATGGCTGGATCAGAGATGTCGTCCGCGGTGAGCGCATGCGCCAGGATCTCTCCTGTTCCAGCGTCGATCCCCCTCTCAGCATTTCGCTGCGCGAATTGCCTGCCGGGCAAGGGATGTGTAGCTTGCGCCAGGATCGCCGTTTTTCGCCATGTTTCTGGCGGGCCCACTCCCCAGCTCCAAAGAACTTCAAGCCCGTGGAATCCAGCACGAGATCTACCGGCGCCCTGCGCCCTGGCGCATGCTGATCAACCCTTACGGTACGCCTCCGCCGCGCCAGCGTCGTGTGGTCCGGCACCGGCAGATCCCGCTTGAGGAGCGCCATCAGGCTGCGGACAAAGCCCTCGGTCTGCCGGAGCGGCAGTTTGAACACGGCGCCCAGAACCAGCGTAGCCTCAATCGCGAGGTTGGAGAACTTCCGCTGGCCACCCGGTGTCGTCCGATCGGGTGCGATCCAACCCACCAGAGCGTCCTCGGAGATCCAGAACCGGATGTCGCCCCGCTGCACCAGACCACGATCGTACTCCGGCCAGTTCTCTACTCTGTACCGGGCCCGAGGGATGTGATGCCGGCGCGGGTCATTGTGTTTGTTGGGCATCGGAGCGTCCGTCAGGGGAGAAACTGAACGCCACATACAACCAAAGGCGCCTCCGTGCACCAAAGCCCTCCGCAAGGGGTAAACCGGTCCGCAGAAACAACGGTCCCGTCGACCACCTGCACACAATCTCTATAGACAACGCCCAGCACCCGCGGCTTCCACCTTAGGAGGATTTCCAACGCAG
>JBCBGF010000033.1:918-1338 GCA_038526915.1 Pseudomonadota bacterium
GCGGACGCTGCCGGCCCCCAAGCGCGGCGAGATCGTGCGCCAGGTAGGCGAGGCGCTGCGTGCCCACAAAGACGACCTCGGCCAGCTGATCAGCCTGGAAGTCGGCAAGGTCCTGTCAGAGGGCCTCGGGGAGGTCCAGGAGTCCATCGACATGGCGGACCTGGCGGTCGGCATGAGCCGTCAGCTCTACGGCAAGACGATGCACTCCGAGCGCCCGGGCCACCGCATGTACGAGCAGTGGCATCCCCTCGGGGTGGTGGGGATCATCACCGCCTTCAACTTCCCCAACGCGGTGTGGGCGTGGAACGCCATGGTGGCGGCGGTGTGCGGCGACACCATGATCTGGAAGCCGAGCCTCAAGGCGCCCCTCACGGCCATCGCCACCCATCGCATCTGCGACGACGTGTTCCGGGCCAACGG
>JBCBGF010000034.1:0-1320 GCA_038526915.1 Pseudomonadota bacterium
AGTTCTACTAGGAAAAAACGAAAACACAAGTAAATGCAGTTATTGGCAATATTGACTTATAAAATAACGTGCAAGAAGCACTGATGAGATAGACATGCAAATTAAATGAAGAAAACACCTGATTAGTGATAATTCCACTAGAAAAACGAAAAGACATGTGGAAGCGCTTGCTGATCAGACAGTTTTCTGATAAAATGACAAAAAATTGTCAATAGAGACATTTCTACTTTAAAAGGCACTAAAAGACATGTAAAAGCACAAATCAGTGAGATTTGATTATGAATGAAGAAAAACTATGATTAATGTTATTTCTTCAAGAAAAACGTGAACGCATTTCCAAAAGCCCTGACAAGTGATATTTGTTTACGAAATTAAGAAGCCCGTTCTTAATAATATTTATACTAAAAAACGAAGAGAGGACATCTATAAACACTTGATCAGATAGATTTTCTTTTGAAATGGAGAAAATAACTGATTATTGATTAGCGACATTTCCACTTGAGAATTGCTTATTAATTGAAGAAAACACATGATAAATTATATTTCTACAAGAGAAAGACGGAAGGATGGATGACATGTGAAAAATCCTGATATCTACTTATAAACCAGGAAAAGAGATTTAAAACACTGATCAGTGAGATTTGCTTAGGAAATAAAAATAGTGCATATTAGTGGTATTTCCTCTAGAAAGGCTCGAAAAGACACGTAAAATTAGTGATTAGTAAGATTTGTTTATTAAAGGTATATTGCCAAGAGAAACGCCTGAAAACACACGTAAAAGCATGAAAAGACGGGTAAAGACACTGACCAGATAGATTTGCTAATGAAATGAACGAAAGTCTTATCCTTACTCAAGAAAGATCAAGAAGACGTGTAAAAACGCTAATCAGATAAATTTTCTTATGCAATTAACAAAATCCCTCAGTAGGGATAATTTCAATAAGAAAAAAAATCCGAAAAAAATGTGCAAAAGGACTGATCAGATAGATTTACGTATGAAATGAAAACATCTAATTATTGATATTTCCACTAGAAAAACACAATAAGATATGTGGAAGGGCTGATCACACAGTTTTACTGATGAAATGAAAAAATGCCCCAATTACTTACATGTCGAAACAGTGATAATGGAAATTTACTTATGAAATTAGGATAGCTTCTGATTTGTGATATATGCCTAGAAAGGTACAAAAAGACATGCAAACGAGATTTGCTTATGAAATTGACAAATGCCCTGATTGGTGATATTTCCACTAGAAATGCATGAAAAGACTAAAAAAAAAACACTTTATTCGTTTTATAAGCAAATCTCTTTTACAT
>JBCBGF010000035.1:0-1086 GCA_038526915.1 Pseudomonadota bacterium
AAACCAAAATTATGTTTGTAGCAATGAAAATAATTGTTTGGTAAATATTTTAATATGGGTGTATAAAACTTTCATGCTGTAAAAATGAAATTGTTTAATTTATTTGTCAAAATTGTATTGTTTCAGTATTTAGAATAAATTTAGTCTTCCAAATGCCATTGCTCCTTATAAAGAATAATTTCAAACAGTATTGAAATAGAATTAAAATTTTAGCAAATATTTAAATGCAAGTGACTAATGTGGAATTTCTGGCAAGGTTTTCTTTTAAATTTGCATAGGAATTATCTTAGTGGTTGATGTCTGTAACAATATATTATCTTAGGAAATACAATGCTGTTTGTTCTGCTATTTGTCTGATACTCAGGCAGCCTCTAAATTTGATATGCCATTAAGCAATTTACTCTTTAAAAATCGCTTAGTAATTAAAGAATTAGTTCTTAATTTCTTTAAGTAAATTACTTGAATATGCCTTTTACCATTTTAACAAAAAATAAAGTAATTGCAAACACTTTTGACATCTTAAGTATAAAAAACTATATTTTTGGCAAATATTTCAATAGAAATCACTAGCAATAATTGTAAGACTACAATTGATGCCACTCATTCATTCTATTTGCATATTTTTTTTAATAGTAAAAAGTTTATTCTTCCAAAAGCTATTGCATCCAATTTATAATCTAATTGCAAAACTTAAAAAAACGGATGAAATCTGTAGCATAGAAAATATATTTTTGGCAAATATTTGAATACCAGTGACTAAAGCATTTATACCATAAAAAAGCAATTGATCAAACTTGTTTTTGTTTTTATAATATTGTGGTTTTAAGTATTGTGAATAGATTTATTCTTACAAAGCATATTACATCTTACAGAAATGAAGTTGGTATCACTTAATTACATTTTTTGGCAAAAAATTAAATGCTATCTTACGAATTCATAAAAATGCAAATGACACTGCTATTGTCAATGAGCTAATATTGGTTACCATGCGCGGGGGGGGGGCCGCGGGGGCGCCCGGGGGGGGGGGGGGGGGGGGGGGGGTGGTTGTTTTGGGGGGTGGGGGGGGGGGTGGTGGGGTGTGGGGTT
>JBCBGF010000036.1:0-334 GCA_038526915.1 Pseudomonadota bacterium
AAAAATAATAAAAAGCAAAAAGAAACAGTTACATTGACCACTCCTGAAGCGAGTATTAAACAAAATAAAAGCTATAACTTTGACCCAATACCAGGGTTTGAGGATACTAATCCTTATTATAGAAATGTGGTGTCTAAAAGAATTGAAATTGGCTCTAAAGACCCTGTTGGTGATTTTAAAAAGTGGTCAGGAAAATATTGGAGAAGAAGTGGAGACCAATATAAAAAATACGAGCCTAATGCAGGTGTTTCTGAAGAAGAAGAGATATCTGATTTAGCAAAAGAAAATGATGCTAACAATCATGTAGAAATTGGAGATATTGAAAATAAATTTA
>JBCBGF010000036.1:342-962 GCA_038526915.1 Pseudomonadota bacterium
ATACTTGAAGATAAAGCTTTCACAGCATATTGCATTCTAAGAATGAAAATAAAAAATAGCTTAATGTGAAGTATTTAAAAACTTTCGAGTATTTAAAAAATGAAAATTATGTTAAGTATTTGTTAAATTCGATGTTTGATAAAATTAGAAGTATATCTAATGATATTGATTTTAATTTAAAAAGAAACACAAGTTACATAGTAGGAGATTACAATTTTTACTATAATCCCAATTATACAGAATCTGTTAAGAAAATTATCTATAATTTTCAAGATATATTCATAAAAACAGATTTACTTCTTATCGTTTATTTTAAAGAAAATTTAGGTAATGTCCGAGGCAGAGTAAAAGAAGCAAAAATAAAGAGAATAAAACCTACTAAATGGGTATATCATACAACAGATTTAAAAAATAAAGATACTGTATTAAAAGAAGGTTTAAAAATTAAAAAATCAAAACCTGAAAGATGGTTAATATCAGGCTCATTTTTAGAATATCCAAATTCTATATTTGCTTCCTTATCAATAGATGAATTATTTAACTATGAAAAAAGCACGAAAGATATATGGGTGATAAATACAGAAAGCCTTAGTAATAAATGGTGGTATGATTTAAACTTT
>JBCBGF010000037.1:0-875 GCA_038526915.1 Pseudomonadota bacterium
TTCGATTAACGATGTAGACGTTGTACTTCCTCCCGGAGTTCGGTGACTTCTTCAGATGAGTTTGTACCACTTGAGCTTTCTCTCGTGGGTCCTCTCGTCTGTTCTCTTGCCCTAGAAGGCGAGATCTCACTGTTGTCTTCCATAAACTGAGTGTATCGTATTCCGATTAAACGGTGATAACACTTGCGTTTTAGGCTCTTAACCTGTTAGAATCTAATCTTAACAATCACAGAGTGATATGCGGTAGACCAGGTTGTGGAAGAACAAGAGTGGATAGAGAAACAACGAGTTATTACTTCAGAAGTGTGCTCAAACCAGATCTCAAAACAAGCTCCAGTAGGCTATATTCGGTCATTCTCATTCTCATTGGATTGTCGAAACTCTCTATCCAATCGGAACTCGAACAGCTGTTTACTAACTCGCTCTCTCATTGGCTAAAATCCACCCTAAGTGCAATTGCGAAATATTGTCGTTTACCTTTGTATCGGTAATTACCGACATACCGCGATATCGTATTATTAACGATACTACCGCGATAGCGTCGACAATACCGCGTTATCGTATTCTTTACGATACAACCGCGATATCGGTAAATCGCGACTACCGCGATTTCCCAAAAACCTCGTAATCGAAAATTGTCGATTTCCAAGATATTTCGCATATTTCTCTGAAACCTGAATCCCGCTGAAAATCATCTAAACTGATGTCTGAAGCTCCTGTTTCGCTTAGAACTCCACAGTTTCTTCCTGCCTACCCTTGAATATGATATCGAAGCAACTTGCTCGCGTATCGATTACCAATTTGCAACTTTACCCAGTTTGCTAATTTCTGACAGGAACAAGTTCATACTATGAAGGAGATCCATCGACAAAACC
>JBCBGF010000038.1:0-313 GCA_038526915.1 Pseudomonadota bacterium
ACAGTCCGCGCCGCGCGCCGGCAGATCTCGAGGAGTTTCCGGGTTTCCTTGAGCGCCAGGCCAAGGGAGGCGGCACACCAACCTATCGCCGCCCGCGCTGTGTCGGGCCGATCGAAGTCAAGGACATGGGCCCGCTCGAAGCCGATCTGTCTCGATTCGCTACTGCACTCGACGGCGCAGACGTCACTGGCAGCTTCATGAATGCCGCCAGCCCCGGCGTCATCGCGCTGTTCCAGCCCAACGAATTCTACCCCGATGACTATGCCTATCTGGAGGCTCTGGCTGAAGCGATGCGGCCCGAATACGAGGCGAT
>JBCBGF010000038.1:323-806 GCA_038526915.1 Pseudomonadota bacterium
CTCGACAGTCCAGACCTTGGGCTTGGTCGGCATATGATGTTCAAGGACCGCCCCGTCGAAGACTACAAACGCCTCGCTTCACGCCATGTCGAGGTGATGAACCATGCCTTGCGCAATATTCCGGGCGAGCGGGTGCGGATGCACATCTGCTGGGGCAACTACGAAGGCCCGCATCATTGCGACGCGCCGATGGAAGACGTCTTGCCCATCGCGCTCAAGGCCAAGCCAGCGGGGCTTCTGTTCGAAAATGCCAATCCACGCCACGCCCATGAATGGACGGTGTTCCGCGATGCTGAGCGCGACGGCCTGCTCGAGGACAAGGTGCTGATCCCAGGCGTCATCGACTCGACAACGAACTTCATCGAGCACCCCCGCCTCGTGGCGCAGCGGATCGCGCGGTTTGTCGACATGGTCGGCCCCGAGCGCGTGATCGCAGGCACGGATTGCGGTTTTTCAACCTTTGCCGGCTTTGGCGCTGTCGAC
>JBCBGF010000039.1:0-804 GCA_038526915.1 Pseudomonadota bacterium
TGTCAAAAAACGTTCATTCTCTAAAAAGAAATAGCGCTCTCATCTCCACGTTTTGTCAAAAAAACGTCCACTCTCTTAAAAACACAGTGTCCTCATGTCTTCTTTTTGAAATATAACATGGAAAACGCCCTGCTTTCACGCTCATATTTGGTCAAAAATAAAGTCAATTCTTTCAAAGCTACGGTATAATATGGGCCCAAAAAAGTCAATAGGATGCCCTTTTTTTTCCTATTTTTCACGAAAAAATCACTACTCTCATGCCCATATTTTGTCAAAAAAACGTCCATTCTCTAAAAAACACACTGCTCTCATGCCCATATTTTGTCAAAAAACGTCCATTCTCTCAAAAACACATTGCTCTAATGTCATTTTTTTCAAAAGTTTCATGAAGAAGCCTCTGCTGCCATGCCCATATTTGGTCAAATAAAAAGGTAACTTCTGTTGAACTACACTCTAGCATGGGCCAAAAAAGTCAAAAGGATGCCCCTTTTTTTCCGATTTTTCACGACAAAATAACTACTCTCATGCCCATATTTTGTCATAATAACTTCCGTTTTCTCTTAAAAACACTGTGCTCTCATGATTTTTTTTTTTTTAATTTCCATAAAAAACCTATACTCTCATGCCCATATTTGGTCAAAAAACGTCAATTCTGTTAAAACTACACTTATTTATGGGCCAAAAAAGTTAATGTCACGAAAAAAATACTGCTCTTATGTCCATATTTTGTCAAAAAACGTTCATTCTCTAAAAAGAAATAGCGCTCTCATCTCCACGTTTTGTCAAAAAAACGTCCACTCTCTT
>JBCBGF010000040.1:0-618 GCA_038526915.1 Pseudomonadota bacterium
ACGACCGCCGAGGCGATCCAAAGGGCACAGGAATATAATCTGCTCTGAACGACGCCCCGGCTGGCACTGGTTTTTCAACCCAACCAACCAAGCTGGAGGCTGTTATGCAGACCACGACCCTTTCTTTTCAAAACATGCATGCGCACGGAGAACTGTTCACCGATGTGCTTAAGGCGCGCCACGAATCCTTTGTGGTGCAGCGCAACTGGGACTTGCCCACGGTTGATGGGATGGAGTTCGATCAATACGACACGCCGCAAAGCCGCTGGATCGCGGTCCACCATCTGGGCGAAGTGTTGGCCGGTATTCGGATGACGCCGACAACCGCGCGCTGCGGGATCTACACCTATATGATCCGGGATGCGCAGCTGGGGCTGTTGGATACGATCCCGGCCGAGCTTCTCTATGAAGAAGCGCCGGTCAGCCCGCAGGTGTGGGAGGCCAGCCGCGTATTCGTTGCGGCCCATGTGCCCGCTAAGGCACGCGCGCAAGTTCAGGCCTGTTTGATGCAAGAGATGGTGCGCACGGCGCGCGATGAAGGGGCAACCCAACTCTTGGGCCTGTGCCCGCGCGTGTGGATGCGTTGGATGCGCCGCCTGGGGTATGAGACCGAGCATG